>NZ_BAAAZY010000027.1:89951-168810 GCF_039537145.1 Streptomyces shaanxiensis | reverse complement strand
GATCCTGCCGTGCAGCAGGGAGAGGGCGCACCAGCCCTGGGCGAGGGCGGTCAGCGCGGGATCCGTCGCTGTCATGGCGTTCCTCCGTCCCGGAGCGACTGAAGCAAGAGTAGCGCTGGATCGAAATAGTCTGCGTTTGCAAGTATGCAGCGTCTGCAAGTATTGTCGTGACGTGTAAAGCGCTCCTGCAATCTCTGGGAAGGTGTACCCCTACATGCCTCTCGCGCTTCTGGCCCTCGCGATCGGGGCCTTCGGAATCGGGACGACCGAGTTCGTGATCATGGGCCTGCTGCCCGAGGTCGCGGGCGACTTCGGGGTCTCCATCCCCACCGCCGGGTTCCTGGTGACCGGCTACGCGCTCGGGGTGGTCCTCGGCGCTCCCCTGATGACCGTGCTCGGCACCAAGGTCACCCGCAAGCGGATGCTGATGCTGCTCATGGGGCTGTTCATCGCGGGCAACCTGCTGTCCGCGGTCGCTCCCGCCTTCGCCGTCATGCTGATCGGCCGTGTGGTCGCCTCGCTCGCCCACGGTGCCTTCTTCGGCATCGGGTCGGTCGTGGCGGCCGAGTTGGTCGTCCCGGACAAGAAGGCCGGGGCCATCGCGATGATGTTCACCGGCCTGACCGTCGCCAATGTCGTCGGTGTCCCGCTGGGCACGTTCGTCGGGCAGTCCCTCGGCTGGCGCGTCACGTTCGGCATCGTCGCGGCACTCGGCGTCGTCGGCCTGGCGGGCATCGCCAAGCTCGTCCCGGACATGCCCAAGCCACAGGGTGTACGCCTGCGCCACGAGCTGGCGGCCTTCAAGAACGCCCAGGTCCTGCTGGCCATGGCGATGACGGTCCTCGGCTTCGGCGGCGTCTTCGCGGCCATCACCTACATCGCGCCGATGATGACCCACGTCGCCGGCTTCGCCGACGGCTCCGTCACCTGGCTGCTGGTCCTGTTCGGGCTCGGCATGGTCGGCGGCAACCTGATCGGCGGCAAGTACGCCGACCGCGCGCTGATGCCCCTGCTGTACGTCTCTCTGGGCGCCCTGGCCGTCGTGCTCGCGCTCTTCACGCTCACCGCGCAGAACAAGATCCTCGCGGCGATCACGATCGCGCTGATCGGCGCCCTGGGCTTCGCCACCGTCCCACCGCTGCAGAAGCGCGTCCTCGACCAGGCACACGGTGCCCCGACGCTGGCCTCGGCCGTGAACATCGGCGCCTTCAACCTCGGCAACGCCCTGTCCGCCTGGCTCGGCGGCATCGTGATCGGGGCCGGGTTCGGCTACACGTCCCCCAACTGGGTCGGCGCCGCCCTCGCCGCGGCCGCGCTCCTGCTCGCCTTCGTCTCGGCAGCGCTGGAGCGCCGCGACGGAGCATCCCCCAGCACCGTCGTCACGAGCACCGCGCCCGCCGGGCAGCGAGCTGCCGTTCACCACTGAGCCGATCCGTGTGCGGGGTCAGGGCCGCCCCCGCACCTACGGCCCGCGACCGGCCACCTCAGCACCACACCGCAAGGAGAACCCTCAATGAGCACCGCCACCGCCATCGCCCCCTTGACCACCCAGGACGCCGACGCCCTCGTCGCCGCCGCCCACCAAGCCGCCGAGGCCGCCGGGGTGACCGTCAGCGTCACGGTTCTGGACGCCGGAGGCCATCTGCTCGCCTTCCGGCGTGACGACCGAGCCGTGCTGATCTCCGGGGAGACCAGCACCCGCAAGGCCTACACGGCACTCCAACTCGACGCCCCCACCGCGGATCTCGTCGACGCCGTACAGCCTGGTGGCCTCTTCCACACCCTGCCCACCGCGCTCGATCGGCCGCTGCTCTTCATCGCGGGCGGTGTGCCGATCCATCGGGACGGCCGGCTGGTCGGCGCGATCGGGGTGGGCGGTGGGGCGCCCGAGCAGGACCACCGATTCGCGACGGCTGCGATCGAGGCACTCGGCTGACAGCAACCCTGTGTTGACGCTGACAACAACCTCGTATTGACGAAGCGCCGGTCCTTGTCCCGAACCGGCGCTTCGCCGTCGATTCCTGACGGGGGACCGGCGCTTCGTGCGGTGAGGTGCTTGGTCCGCCCCCGCGTGCCTCAGCCCGCCGCCACCGTCAGCGGGGCGAACCGCCGGGTCCAGTCGCCGGGCAGCTCCGCGATGCCGTACGTCATGACGGCGTTGAAGGCGACGGAGCCCAGACCGTGCTCCATCGCCCACGCCAGCAGCTCCTCATGGCGCACGTCGATGTCGGTGCGCAGCGGGCGGTCGGTGTGGGCGGCGAGGGAGGCGATGAGCGCCTTCGCGGTCTCCGTGTCGCGGGCGATCAGCGGGCCCACGACCTGCGTGTCCATGTTGGGCCAGGCTCCCGCGTAGCCGACGATCCGGCCGCTCGCCTCGGCGACACGCAGCTGGTCGGTGAAAGCGGGGAGCCGCGTGATGATGTGCGTGCGGTCCGCGCCGAACACCTCTTCGTCGAGCCGCACGATCGCGGTCAGGTCCTCGGCGGTGGCCGCGCGCGTGGCGACACCAGGCGCCGAGGGGCCGGGGCGGAAGTGTCCGCGCAGCATCTCCGCCCGGCCGGTGGCCTTGAAGCCGAGTTCCTCGTAGAGCGGTCGGCCGTTCGGCGTCGCGTGCAGTGTCAGCGGCGTCGTGCCCATCGCGGAGATGACGTGACGCATCAGCCGGCGGCCGATGCCCCGTCGGGCATGGCGCTCGGCGACCAGAACCATGCCGATGGCCCCCAGATCGGGACGGCCGTGAGATCCGTACTCCGTGACCACGCAGGCGCTGACGAGACCGCCCTCGGGGTCGTCGATGCCGTAACCCTTCCCGGCCGTGAGAAGGAACCCCCACTTGTGTTCCTCGCGGGGCCAACCTCGATCCTCGGACAAGTCGGCGCAGGCGGTGAGGTCGCGAGGCGTCAGACGGCGGATGGGCAGAGCGGCGAGGGAAGGAGTCGGCACGCAGGTCAGGCTGTCTGACGACTGCCCTGATCGTCCAGCCGTTTCCGGGGAGACCTACGAGCTTTTGGCCATGTCATGGGCCCACCGCACAGCGTGCCGACTGACGCCGGGTGTTTCACGTGAAACATGGACGAACGGCGAGCGTCCATCAGTAGGCGGCCATCAAGAGCTTTCGGTGAGCGTTCATGCCGAGACAGGTGAGCGCTCATGCCGAGACAGGGGAGCAACAGTCGTCCCATTAGCCTCAAGGCCCATGGCGAGACTTCACCTCTTCGACCTCGACGGCACGCTCCTGCACGGAACTTCCGCCCCCGTGGAGATCTCACGGCAACTCGGGCTGGAAGCGGAGACCGTGGCGCTCGACCGGGAGATCTCAGCGGGGCTGATCGGGCCACCGGAGTACGCGACGCGGGTGCACGCGCTCTGGGCGGGTCTCACCGAGGCCCATGTGGGTGCCGCTTTCGACGGTGCTCCTTGGCTGGCCCGGATCCGTGACGTCTGGGCGGAGATCAGGGGACAGGGCGACTACTGCGCCGTCGTATCCCTCTCACCGTCCTTCTTCGTGGAGCGGCTGACGGGCTGGGGAGCGCATGCGGCGTACGGGTCCCGCTTTCCAGCCGTGCCGTTCACCGAGCCTGTGGACCCGGCGGGAGTGCTCAGCGCCGCGGCCAAGGTCCGGATCGCCGACCGGCTCTGTGAGGAGTTCGGGGTGACGCGGGCCGACTGCGTCGCCTATGGCGATTCACTGTCGGACAAGGACCTGTTCGGAGCCGTCCCGGTTTCCGTCGCAGTCAACGCGGATCGCCATCTGACCGGACTCGCGACCCACTCCTACATGGGGATGGATCTGTGGGAAGCCTATGAATTGGTGCGCAGCGGCCGGTAATTGAAGGAATTGCTCGTTCGCCGCCTCGCCCAATTCGTGAGAGAGGAAGGGGGGACTTGTGATCGGGGCTTCGGCCGGTAGGGTCGACTCCGGTTCGTATCCGAGCTGTGATGCAGACTCCCAGCGCGGACCGGCCGCAAGGCAAAGCAGCCTAATGGGACGGAGAGATCGAAGACCCGCATTCTCGGGTATGCGGCCAAGGCGCCCACACGCGGTGGGATGCTTCGGTGGGGGTACTGCGGCCAATGTCACACTCTCGCGTTACTTGTCCGTACTGAGTGTGAATACGGGTTGAATGTGGCCGCATTGGCCACGGCAACGAACAGGGAAGAGCAAGCCGTCGCGGGGGAAGCAGGCACATTCCGACCGAGGAAGTGCGCAGACCGACCGAAAGATGTTCGAGGCGAGGCACACCATGGACGCTCCGACCACCACGTCGGCCGACAACGGCACTTCCGGCGGCGGGGGCGGCTGGTTCACGCCGCGCAAGCAGCCGGCGGCGACACCGGGCACCGAACAGGAGACGGCCGAGGGCCGCCGTCTGGCCGCGATGCGCCCGGTCGGCAGGACGGCGACGGGCGCGGGAACGGCCCCGCCGACCCAGGACGGCACGCAGCCCGCCACGACGGACGGCCCGGCGGAGCCGGCCCCCGCGGACGTCGGCTCCGGTCCAGGCGCGCCGGACCCCGTCGCACATCCCGCCCCGGGACGAGGCGCACCGGCCGCGATACCGACTCCAGCCGCTCCCGCCCCGAGTCACATATCGCCCCCGCTGTCCGGGCAGCCGGCCTCGGCCACAGGCCAAGGGGCCTCGGCCGGTGCCCCGGCTCCAGGCCAGGAGCCGCTCGTCCCCGCCTTCGCCTCGCCCTCAGGCCAGGCACCCCCCACCCCCGTTCAGGCCGCCGCAACCCAGGCCACAGCCCACCCGGCGATATCGAGCAGCACCCCCGTATCCCCGGCCTCCCCCCAAGTGCACGTCCCGACCCAGCGCCCCGCCCCGTCTCAAGCCGCCTCTCCGGACGCCATCCTGATCCGCCGGACGATGGCCGAGGTGGGCCCCGTCGCCGACAAGGTCACCTCGTACTTCTACGCGCTGCTCTTCGTGCGCCACCCCGACCTGCGGTCCCTGTTCCCGGCCGCGATGGACACCCAGCGGGACCGGCTGCTCAAGGCCCTGCTCACGGCGGCCGAGCACATCGACAACAAGCCCGTCCTCGTCGACTACCTGCAGAACCTCGGCCGCGGCCACCGCAAGTACGGCACCCGGCCCGAGCACTACCCGGCGGTCGGCGAGTGCCTCATCGGCGCGCTGAGCAAGTACGGCGCCGGTGTCTGGAACGGGGAGATGGAGGCCGCCTGGGTCCGTGCGTACACGACGATCTCGCAGGTCATGATCGACGCGGCTGCGGCGGACGAACTACGCGCCCCGGCCTGGTGGTACGCGGAGGTCGTGTCGCACGATCTCAGGACCCCGGACATCGCGGTCGTCACCGTCCGTCCCGACCAGCCCTATCCCTTCCTAGCCGGGCAGTACACGAGCCTGGAGACGCCCTGGTGGCCGAGGATCTGGCGGCACTACTCCTTCGCCTCGGCGCCTCGCTCCGACGGCCTGCTGACGTTCCATGTGAAGGCCGTGCCCGCCGGCTGGGTCTCCAACGCGATGGTGCACCGCGCCCGGCCGGGGGACATCATCCGGCTCGGCCCGCCGGCCGGTTCGATGACCGTGGACCACACCACGGACAGCGGTCTGCTTTGTCTGGGCGGAGGCACCGGCATAGCGCCTATCAAGGCGCTCGTCGAGGACGTCGCCGAACACGGCGAACGCCGACCGGTCGAGGTCTTCTACGGCGCCCGCAGCAATCAGGACCTCTACGACATCGACACGATGCTCCGCCTCCAGCAGTCCCACCCCTGGCTGGATGTCCGCCCGGTGGTGGACCGGCACGGACTCCTCCAGCTACCCGACGCCATACGGGAGTACGGGCAGCCCTGGAGGGAGTACGACGCCTACGTCTCCGGACCGCCCGGCATGATCCGCAGCGGCGTGGACGCGCTGAGGGACATCGGCATCCCGTCCGAGCGCATACGGCACGACTCGGTGGAGGAACTCGTCGTCACCGGGAGCTGACCTTCGGGCGGATCAGCCCAGGTCGGGGGCGTGCATCGCGCGGACGCCCTCGATGTTGCCGTCCAGGTAGTGCCGCAGCGACAGCGGTACGAGATGGACAGAGGCGATCCCGACCCGGGTGAACGGCACCCGCACGATCTCGTACTCGCCGATGGGCTCGTCCACCTCGGGCCCGTGCCGCAAGGACGTGTCCATCGACTCCAGGCGGCAGACGAAGAAGTGCTGCACCTTGACGCCGGTCGCGCCGCCGTCCTCGCCTATGTGCTCGACGGTGTCGACGAAGCAGGGCACGACGTCGATGATCTTGGCGCCGAGCTCCTCGTACACCTCACGGTGCAGGGCGTCGACGACAGTCGTGTCCGTCGGCTCGACCCCACCACCGGGAGTGAGCCAGTAGGGATCCACACCGGGCTTGGTGCGCTTGATCAGGATCAGGTCGTCGCCATCCAGCAGAACGGCGCGTGCGGTGCGCTTGACCACGGGTCGGACGGTCATGGGAGAAATGTGGCCCGGCTGGTTCCACGTGAAACATCGCGAAACGTCACCGGTCGAGCTCAGGCCGTGACGGCCCCGAACACCCAGTTCAGGCCCGCTCGGAAGCGGCTGCTCAGGCCCTGCGGTAAGCCGGGCTCAAGCCCAGTCGGAAGCCGCTCTCAGCAGCCACTCGTGGGCCCGCGCGATATGCGGCATCGCCAGCGTGCCTGTGCGGACCACCAGGAAGTACGTCCGCAGTGGTGGCACCGGCGGATCGTGCAGGGCGACGACGTCACCGCGCTCCAGCGCGTCCGCGCACAGATAGCGGGGCAGCACTGCGAGCCCTGCCCCCGCGACCGCGCAGGCGAGGACCGCGCGCAGGTCCGGGACGATCGCGGTGCCCGGGGCGACGGGACGGGAGTCGTAGACCGAAGCCCAGTACCGGGAGACGAACGGGAGGGACTCGTGGACCTCCACCACCGGAACGTCCTCCAGCGCGTGCGCTCCCTTGTGGCGCAGTTGCCCCGCGCCGATCCGGTCGACCCAGCGGGGAGCGGCGACGAGTACGTGCTCCTCGTCGCAGAGCGGAGTCGCGGTGAGCAGACCGCCGCGCGGACGGGCCGTACTGATGGCCAGATCGTGATGCCCGGCGGCCAGCCCTTCCAAGGTCTCCTCGGCGTTGCCGAAGGATGCGCGCAGCGCGAGTCCCTGGCTGTCCTCGCCGGTCAGCTCGGTGAGCGCGGGAAGCGCTCGCTCGGCGGTGAACTCGGGAGGGCCGGCGAGGTGCAGGGTTCGTAACGAGGACTCGTCGTCGAGACCGGTCTCGGCGATCTCCACCAGGGCGTCGAGATGCGGCGCGGCTTTGTGGGCGAGTTCGTCGCCGATGGTCGTCGGCGTCACTCCGCGGGCCTGGCGCAGGAAGAGAGGGCGGCCCAACTGCCGTTCCAGGGTGCGGATCTGTGAGGTCACGGCCGGCTGGGACAGTCCGAGCAGCGCGGCGGCGCGAGTGAAGGAACCGGCCCGGTGCACGGTCACAAAGGTGCGCAACAAGGCCAGATCCATGCGACACCCTCCCGTTCCCCGCCCTTCTCCTCACCCCCAGGGCAGGCAGGGCCCAACTATAAATAAGTCGATAGGTCGCTGTCGCTACTGTGATTGGACACTGACAGAGAGTCAACTAGCCTTGTTCGCGCGGTTCTTCGCGCGCGGAACCGGGGGCGGTCCGAGCCACGAGGGGGGAGGCTCGGACCGCCCGTTCTACGTATGCGGACACCATCGACGGCAACGGACGCAGACAAAACTCCGGTCACTGCGCTGAAGCGTCCAGTGCACTCAGCACATCCGCCACCAGGTCCTCGGGATCCTCCGCGCCGACCGACATGCGAATGAAGCCCTCCGGCACGGCGTCGCCTCCCCAGCGTCCGCGCCGCTCGGCCGTGGACCGCACACCACCGAAGCTGGTCGCGTCGTCGACGAGCCGCAGGGCCCCCAGGAAACGCTCGGCACGCGCGCGCGTGGGCAGCGTGAAGGACACCACGCACCCGTAGCGCCGCATCTGCTGCGAGGCGATCGCGTGCGACGGGTCCCCGGGCAGCCCCGGATAGCGCACGCCGAGCTCCTCCGGCCAGTCCCGCAGCGCCTCGGCGACCGCCAGGGCACTGGCGTTCTGCCGCTCGACGCGCAGGTGGAGCGTGGCGAGGGAACGGTGCGCCAGCCAGGCCTCCATGGGCCCCGGAATCGCCCCGACGATCTTGCGCCAGCGCCGTACGGCGGCCATGGCCTCGGCGCCGCGGCCGCTGACGTATCCCAGCAGCACGTCGCCATGTCCCGTCAGCTGCTTGGTGCCGCTGGCCACCGAGAAGTCGGCGCCGAGTTCCAGCGGTCGCTGCCCGAGGGGCGTCGCGAGCGTGTTGTCGACAGCGACGAAGGCGCCACGCGCGTGTGCCTCCGAGACGAGCCGCCGGATGTCGCACACGTCGAGTCCGGGGTTCGACGGGGTCTCGATCCACAGCAGCTTCGCGCCGTCCAGGACGCCGAGCTGTGCGTCCCCGCCGGTCGGCGCCGTGCGCACCTCGATGCCGTACGCCTCCAACTGCGCGCGCACCAGGGGCAGCGCCTGGTAGCCGTCGCTGGGCAGGACGACCGCGTCCCCGGCGCGCAGCTGGGAGAAGAGCACCGACGAGGTCGCGGCCATGCCCGACGCGAAGACCAGCGTCTCGACGCCGTCCTCCCCCGGCGCCTCCAACTCGCCGATGGCGCGCTCGAGGTGGGACCAGGTCGGATTCTCGTCGCGTCCGTAGGTGTACGGCCCCGTGGGCTCGCCCGGCAGGTGGTAGTGGGCGGCGAACACCGGGCCGGGCAGAGTGGGCTCGTACTTGACCGGCTCGGGCAGCCCGGCCCGCACCGCGCGCGTGCCGTCCCCGTCACCGGAGGGCAGCCCCTGCGCCCGCGCGTCGCTCATGCGGCCTGTCCCTCCACCTGCTCGCGGACCGCGGTGAGCAGGCCCGTGCTTGCCGCCTCCACCATCTCCAGGCACTCCTCGAAGCCGTCCCGGCCGCCGTAGTACGGGTCCGGCACGTCCAGTTCGTCGCCCGCGGCGGGGTCGTAGGAACGCAGCAGGCGCACCTTCGCCGCGTCCTCCGGCGAGGGCGCGAGGCGGCGCAGGGCCTTGAGGTGGCCGACGTCGAGCGCGATGACGAGGTCGAGACGGGCGAACCAGGACGGCTGGAACTGGCGGGCCGTGTGGCCGCCGTCGTAGCCGTGCTCCTCGAGGACGGAGACGGTGCGCGGGTCGGCGGGGTCGCCCTCGTGCCAGCCGCCGGTGCCGGCGCTGTCGATCTCGACCAAGCCGTCGAGCCCGGCCTCCGCCACCCGGGCGCGGAAGACGGACTCCGCCATCGGCGAGCGGCAGATGTTGCCGGTGCAGACGAAGCAGACGCGGTAGGTCATCAGGTACTCAGTCCCCGTCGGGCAGGACGACGTTGAGCGCCCAGGAGACGATCGAGATGATCAGGCCGCCGAGCACCGCGGTCCAGAAGCCCTCGACATGGAAGCTCAGGTCGAACGTGTCGGCGAGCCACGAGGTCAGCAGCAGCATCAGCGCGTTGACGACCAGTGTGAACAGCCCGAGCGTCAGGATGAGCAGTGGCAGGCTCAGGAGCTTGACTATCGGCTTGACCAGGAAGTTCACCAGGCCGAAGATCAGCGCGACGACGAGCAGGGTGCCGACCTTCTTGCCCGTGCTGTCACCGGTGAGGGTGATCTTGTCGAGCAGCCAGACGGCGACCGCCAGGGCGCCCGCGTTGGCGATCGTCTTGACTACGAAATTCTTCATGTGTCTGATCGTGGCAGACGGAATCGGCCATGAGCACTGGGATGAGGGCGGACAACAGCGATGAAGGCATTCCGGCTGGACGAACTGGAGGCGGAGCGCGCCGCCAACGAGGGCGCCTACCTGCAGTTTCTGCGTGAGCGGAACATGTCGGTCGGGCTGTACGCGCTCAATGCCGGCGAGCATGATCCACAGAAGCCGCACAATCAGGACGAGGTCTACTTCGTTGTGAGCGGCCGGGCCCAGATCACCGTCGGCATGGAGACGACCCAGGTGGCGCGCGGCAGCGTCGTCTACGTGCCGGCCGGGGTCGCCCACAAGTTCCACCACATCAGCGAGGATCTGCGGGTGCTCGTGGTGTTCTCTCCGCCCGAGAGCTGACCCTTGGCCTCAGGGTTCCCTAGGGGATCGATCAGGGGAGGACAAGGGCTGCGAGGCCCCCGCACGGGCACCTGCCCGCCCTAGCATCGAGTGCAGGGAATCAGCGGATTCGAATGAATCGGCAGGTTCGAAGGATCAGGACCGGGCACAGTGACGGGCCGGAGAGGTAAGGACGAGGGCGATGCGTGAGATCTTCGCAGGACTGCCGTGGTGGGTGAAGTGGATCGCGGTGCCGGTCATCGCTCTGGTCGTCTTCGGCGGGCTGATAGCCAGCGTCGTCGGGTTCGTCATCGGACTGCTCTTCAAGGTGCTGGTCTTCGTGGCACTGGTCGGTGGACTGATCTACGTCGTAAGGAAGTTCACCTCGAGCTCCTCGTCGCGCAGCGACTGGTGAGGGCCGTGGGGACTGTGGGGACCGGTGGGCGGTAACAGGAATCACCGGTTCCCTCGGCCGAGGGAAGTTTTCCCGGCAGGGCGCCAGCGAGCGGTGACGGGCCAATAGAGTCCGGAAATCGACGCGGGGACGCCCCCGCGAGCGGCGTGCACCCCTCCCGTGTTCCCCCGCACGGGCTCCCCCCTCGCGCTCAGGGAGTGACCCTTGGCCACGGTTGACACCGCACCCTCAGACCCCCACGCATCCGTCGGACGGCCGCGTTCCTCCGGTCCCCAGGTACCGCGGCAGGCGTCCCCGACACCCCCCGAGCAGCCGCACTCCGCGACGCTCATCGGATCCGTCCAACGCGCGATGCGCCTGCTGGAATGCGTCGCCGGGCACGAGTACGGCGCTCCCGCCAAGCAACTCGCCCGTGAGACGGGCCTGGCGCTGCCCACCGCGTACCACCTGCTGCGCACCCTGGTGCACGAGGGCTATCTGCGCCGCGACAGAGGACTGTTCTTCCTGGGTGACGCCGCTGTGCGGCTGAGCAGCAGCGGAGCCGAGCAGAAACGTCGCAGCACGGTCGCCGACGCGCTCGCCCACTGCCGTGACGCCCTCGGCCTGCCCGTGTACTACGCCCTGTACCGCGAGGGCGAGATCGAGGTCATGGGCGTCTCCGACACCCCGGGCAATCCGGCGGTCGAGGAATGGGCCGACTTCCGTGAGACCGGCCACGCGCACGCCATCGGCCAGTGCCTGCTGTCCCAGCTGGGGGAGGACGCCCGCCGGGACCATCTCGACCGCCATCCCGTGCAGGCCATCACCCCGTACACGGTGCGTGACAGCCGCACCCTGCTGCGCCGCATCGAACGGATCCGCCGGATGGAGCCGGTGACCGAGCGCCAGGAGTACGCGCTGGGCACGGTGTGTGCCGCGATCCCGATCACGGTGGGCAGTACGGCCGCGACGATTGCCATTTCCCTGCCCGTTCACCAGGCCGACCGGCTGCTGTCGGCGGCACGCCAGCTGCAGGACGAGGTCGGGCGACTCCTGGGGTCACTCTCGATCTCTATCAGTATGTGAAAACTCACTCCTTGTGATCTCTCGTGTACGTTCAGCAAGATTCCACCAGTGTCGGGGTCCGTTCCCGGCCAGTCGACCGGCAAACGACGGGGTAGGCGATGCGCGAGTCCGTACAGGCAGAGGTCATGATGAGCTTCCTCGTGTCCGAGGAGCTGTCTTTCCGCATCCCGGTAGAGCTGCGCTACGAGACCTGCGATCCCTATGCCGTGCGGCTGACCTTCCACCTGCCCGGCGATGCCCCGGTGACCTGGGCATTCGGCCGCGAGCTGCTGGTCGACGGGGTGGGCAGGCCCTGCGGCGAGGGCGACGTACGGGTCTCGCCGGCCGGTTCCGAGACACTCGGCGATGTGCTGATCCGGCTTCAGGTCGGCGCCGACCAGGCGCTGTTCCGCTCCTCGGTGGCACCGCTCGTGGCCTTCCTCGACCGCACCGACAAGCTGGTGCCGCTCGGGCAGGAGGGCGCGCTCGCCGACTTCGACGCCCATCTCGACGAGGCCCTGGACCGCATCCTGGCCGAGGAGCAGAGCGCGGGGTGAGGTGTCACGGCAGCCAGGGTGGGAGTGGCGTAACGCTTCGCCGGGCGCAAACGGCGTGCGTGGGAGCGCTTCCTCGCCGGGCGGGCTCCGCGTTGCGCCGAATGGGCGAGGTCGGCCGTGTCGGATCGGCGGGCGTACCTCTCACCCCTTCCGCAGCCGTCTCACCCTGTCCGCAGCCGCCGCAACGCCACCGCCGTCACCTCAACGCCTCGCCCGTCACCTCAGCGCTTCCGCCGTCGTCTCACCGCTTCCGCCGTCGTCCCCGTCCTCCGCGCCCAGGCGTCTGCTGTGCGCCCGCCGGGACCGGCTGGGCACCTGTCGGCGCCGTTCCCTTCTCCGGCCGGTCGGCCGAGACCACCAGGGCCGCGAGTGCCGTGGTGACCGGTACCGAGGCGACCAGGCCGATGGAGCCCACCAGCGTGCGCACGATCTCCTCCGCCACCAGCTCACTGTTGGCGACCGTGCCGACGCCGCTCTGCGCGATCGAGAAGAGCAGCAGCAGCGGCAGCGCGGCGCCCGCGTAGGCGAGGACGAGCGTGTTGACGACCGACGCGATGTGGTCGCGGCCGATGCGGATGCCCGCGCGGTACAGGCCGCGCCAGCCCATCGTCGGGTTGGCCTCGTGCAGTTCCCAGACCGCGGACGTCTGGGTGACCGTCACGTCGTCGAGGACACCGAGCGAACCGATGATGACGCCGGCGAGCAGCAGACCGCTCATGTCGATCGACGGGTACAGCCCGTGGATCAGGCCGGTGTTGTCGTCCGTGTTGCCGGTGAGGGCGGCCCAGTCGATGAACCCCGAGCCCAGGAGCCCGATCAGCAGCAGCGAGAGCAGCGTGCCGAGTACCGCCACGGACGTACGGGCCGATAGGCCGTGGCACATGTAGAGGGCGATCAGCATGATGGCGCTGGCCCCGACCACCGCCACGACCAGTGGGTTCGAGCCCTGCAGGATCGCCGGCAGGATGAAGAAGGTCAGCACCAGGAAGCTGATGGCCAGCGCGACCAGTGCCATGACACCGCGCATCCGGCCCACCACCACGACGGCGAGCGCGAAGATGCCGGCGAGCAGCGCCATCGGGAACTTACGGTTCACATCGGTGACCGAGTACTGCAGGTCCTTGGGCGCCGAGGGCTCATAGGCGACCACGACCTTCTGGCCCTCCTCCAACTGCCGCGACTGATCGGGCTGCACGATCTCCGTGAACGTACGGCCCTTGTCCTTGCCCGTGTCGACGGTGATCGTCGCCTTCTTGCAGGTGCCGTTCTCCTGCTGCACGGCGGAGGAACCCTCGGCGGTGGAGGTGTTGCCGGTCGGGGGCACCCCCGAGGCGCCGACGTCCTTGCAGCTCACCTCGACCACCTTGGTGACCGTGGCCTGCTGTGTCTGCCGGTCGAAGCCGACGCCCGTGCGCTCGTGGGACGGGGCACCGCCCGGCCACAGCACCACGAGCCCCACCACCACTGCCGCGGCGAACGGGATCAGGATCGCCGCGATGACCTTGCGCAGGTGCTGGGAGACGGGGGCCGCAGGGCCGTGGGCGTGACTGTGCGAGTGCCCGTACCCGCCACCGTCACCGCCGCCACGCGAGCCGCCGGACCCGTGGCCGTGTCCATGATCACCACCGGAATCGTGCCCGTGCCCGTCACCCGGGCCGGGCCCCTGCCCCCGTGAGCCACCGGATCCGGATCCGGGGACGTGCTCGTGCGAGCCACCAGCCCCCGGACCGTGCTCGTGCCAACCGCCGGTTCCAGCCGTGTGATCGTTTTGGCCGCCTGCGGGACCACCGCCGTACCCACCGTCGTATCTGCTCGCGGGAACCCCCGAACCCCGGCCGTCGGTACGGCCGTTGCCCTGCTCGGGGCCGCTTCCGGCGCCGGATCCACGGGGCCGCTCGGGCGGTGGGTACGGAGGTTCATGCGTCGAGGTCACCGACCGATCATCGCAAGAACGACCGGGGCCCCCTGTTCACCGCGCCCGAATTGACGCTAGCGTGGTGCCACCTTTGTACACGCGGGAGCTCGGAGCACCGGGCTGAGAGGGCGCTGACCTCCGTCCCAGCGATGTTTCACATGAAACATCACCCATCACGAGTGATGTTTCACACGAAACGTCGGCAGACGGAAACCGCTGCGTCGACCGCCGAACCTGTTACCGGGTAATGCCGGCGTAGGGAGTAGGTCTCATGACCAACGAGGACGCACGCACGCCTGCCTCCGTTCAGGGCGAGAAGTCCCAGGAGGCCGGAAAGTCCATCGGCTGGCACAAGGCGTATGTCGAGGGCTCACGCCCCGATCTGCGGGTGCCGGTCCGCCAGGTGCACCTCACCAACGGGCAGTCGGTCACGCTGTACGACACGTCGGGCCCGTACACCGATCCATTGGCCGAGACGGACGTCCGCAGGGGCTTGCCCCCGCTACGGGAGAACTGGATCATCGCCCGCGGCGACACCGCGGAGTACGCGGGCCGTCCCGTGCGTCCCGAGGACGACGGGATCAAGCACACGTCGCCGCGGGGCGGCCTGCGCAACCTCGACGCGGTCTTCCCCGGCCGGCCGCGCCAGCCGCGTCGCAGCCGCGACGGCAAGGCGGTCACGCAGCTCGCCTACGCACGCCGTGGCGAGATCACACCCGAGATGGAGTTCGTGGCCATCCGGGAGAACGTTTCTCCCGAAGTGGTCCGCGACGAGATCGCGGCGGGCCGGGCAGTGCTGCCCGCCAACGTCAACCACCCGGAGATCGAGCCGATGATCATCGGCAAGCGGTTCCTGGTGAAGGTCAACGCCAACATCGGCAACTCCGCGGTCACCTCCTCCATCGAGGAGGAGGTCGAGAAGATGACCTGGGCGACCCGCTGGGGCGCCGACACGGTCATGGACCTGTCCACCGGCCGCAACATCCACACCACCCGCGAGTGGGTGCTGCGCAACTCCCCCGTGCCGATCGGCACGGTGCCGCTCTACCAGGCGCTGGAGAAGGTGGACGGCCGCGCCGAGGAGCTGACCTGGGAGATCTACAAGGACACGGTCATCGAACAGGCCGAGCAAGGCGTGGACTACATGACGGTCCATGCCGGCGTGCGCCTGCCGTACGTGCCGCTCACCGCCAACCGCAAGACCGGCATCGTCTCGCGCGGCGGCTCGATCATGGCCGCGTGGTGCCTGGCGCACCACAGGGAGAGCTTCCTGTACGAGAACTTCGAGGAGCTCTGCGAGATCCTCGCGGCCTACGACGTCACGTACTCCCTGGGCGACGGCCTCCGGCCCGGCTCGATCGCGGACGCCAACGACGAGGCTCAGTTCGCGGAGTTGCGGACGCTCGGGGAACTCAACACGATCGCCAAGCGTTTCAACGTACAGACCATGATCGAGGGCCCGGGACATGTCCCGATGCACAAGATCAAGGAGAACATCGACCTTCAGCAGGAGATCTGCGATGAAGCTCCGTTCTATACGCTCGGCCCGCTGACCACGGACATCGCGCCGGCGTACGACCACATCACGTCCGGCATCGGCGCCGCGATGATCGCCTGGTGGGGCACGGCCATGCTCTGCTACGTCACGCCCAAGGAGCACCTGGGCCTGCCCAACCGTGACGACGTCAAGACCGGCGTCATCACCTACAAGATCGCTGCCCACGCGGCCGACCTCGCCAAGGGGCACCCCGGCGCGCAGGAGTGGGACGACGCACTGTCCGACGCCCGTTTCGAATTCCGGTGGGAGGACCAGTTCAACCTCGCCCTCGACCCGGACACGGCACGGGAGTTCCACGACGAGACCCTTCCGGCCGAGCCCGCCAAGACGGCTCACTTCTGCTCCATGTGCGGGCCGAAGTTCTGCTCGATGAAGATCTCCCAGGACATCCGCCGCCAACACGGCGAGTCCCGGGAGGACATCGAGGAGGGCATGGCTCAGAAGTCGAAGGAGTTCGCAGCGGCGGGCAACCGGGTGTACCTGCCGATCGCGGACTGACGTCGACGTCCTGACCCATGGCGCCATGCCCCGGTGTCCGGCACGTGTCCGGTTGTCCGGCGCACGACCGGGCGCCCGGCGTGCTGCCCGGCTGTTCGGCTTGCGCCTCCCCGAGGGGTTTCCTCGGGGCTCCGTCGAGGTGGAGGTCCCCTGGCGGGGCTCTCCTACGGCGGGGGCGCAAGCCGAGGGGCTACTCCGGCTGGTGTTCCGGCCCTCCGAAGTCCGGGCTGGTGTAGTCCGGGCTGGAGAAGCTCGGCCGTGCGCCCCGCGAGGCACCGTCGTCCGGGCTGCTGAAACCCGGGCGGGCGTAGCCGAGGTTCGGGATGCGGCCGGCAGGTGTCGACGGTGGCGTGCGGTGCAGTGCCGATGCCGTGCCGGGGTCGGCGAGTGCCTCTCGAAGGAAGGGCAGGATGCCGCGCTCCAGCAGGGCCTGGCGCCAGGCTTCCCTGGCCCGGGAGACCTCCTCGCTCAGTTCGCCGTACGGTCCGGCGTCGAACGCGGGCCGGTTGCGCAGGGCGGTGAGCAGCAGGCCGACGGCGGCGACCAGGATCGCGGCCGCCGCCACGGCACCGAACACCCATCCGGTGGTGAGCATCGTCGTGGCGAACGCCGGCTCGGGGTCGAACATCTTCAGGATGTAGCCGACGAGCAGGAAGATCGCCGCGGCGGTGCCGGCGAGGACGGGTGCCAGGACGGCGAGCACGGCGACGACGCCCGGGCCGGCTGTCTCGGCGACTTCTCCCATGGTGGTGGCGAGCCCCATCGCGCCCGTGCCCGACTCGGTGGAGCCGGACTCGCGGGCGGACGACGGGGTGGACGGCGCCGGCTGGCGCAGTTCCTCGCGGACCTTCACGTAGTGCTGGTACTCGGTCGCCGCGGCCGCCGTGATGAGTGCGGTGGCGTTGAGCGCCATGGTGCGCAGCTGTTCGGGGTTGAGCCGCTGTCCGACAGCGGTCAGTTCCGGGCGGTGTGGTGCGGAGCGCAGCGCCTCGTCGAGGATCCGCTCGTAATCCTGGCGGTCCTCGCTGTACAGGTGCTGCGGAACGCTGTTCATGTGCATCCCCCGATGCTCCGTAGGGCTTGGGGCTCGCATGGCAACGAGCCGTCGGGCAGAAACGGAGGGGAGCCTGCTACGGATAAGCCGATGGTAGAGCGGTGACGGCACACGGTGACAGGGGGTTTCCAAAAATTGGGCCCTGGCCTGCGCCGTCTTCCGTCACTGCTTCCTGGGGCGACGTCTGCCCCGTGAACGGTCAGATATCCAGGGGAAGTTGCTGGACCAGCAGCTTTCCGGCCATGGTCACGCCGCCGTCCATCGCGATGGCGAGGCCTTCGGCGTAGACGTGCGGTCCCTCGACCAAGGGCCTGCTGTCGTCCTCGCCCTCGTCGGAGCCGACCTCCCCCAGGAGGTAGGGGATGGGGCTGTGGCCGTGAACGATGCGGGTGCCGCCGTACGTATCGAGCAGGGAGCGCACATGGTCGGCGCCGCCCTCGTCGCGGAAGGAGAAGCGCTTGGTGAACTTGCGGAAGAGATCCCAGACTTCGTCGGCGTCGTTGCGCGCGAGCGTCTCGCGGACGGTGTCGTTGACCGCCTCGATCGAGTCGCCGTAGTCGAGATAGGCGGTGGTGTCCGAGTGCACGAGCAGGTGGCCGTCGACCTCTTCCACGGCGTCCAGCCGCGACATCCACTGCAGGTGGTGGTCCTGGAGGCGGTCCATGTCGGTCTTCTGGCCGCCGTTGAGCAGCCAGGCCGCCTGGAAGGTGGCGGTGCCCGCGCCGGAGTTGACGGGGGTGTCGCCGAACCGCTTGGCGCCGATCAGCAGCAGCTCGTGGTTGCCCATGAGGGCCTTGCAGTAGCCGCCGGCGGCCGCCGCCTCCGCGGAGAGCCGCATCACGAGGTCGATGACGCCGATGCCGTCCGGGCCGCGGTCGGTGAAGTCGCCGAGGAACCACAGCCGTGCGGTGCCCGCGCTCCAGTTCCCCGCCGAGTCGATGAGGCCCTTCTCCTGAAGGGCGGCCACCAGCTCGTCGAGATAGCCGTGCACGTCGCCGACGACGAACAGCGGGCCGACACCGCCCCCGGACGCCGGGGCCGGCAGGGAGGCGGGGTCGACCTGCACCTGAACCGTGTCACCGCGATTGATGACGGGCAGGTCGCGCTGCGTCGGCGTGTATCCCTCCGGATAGGCCTCGCCGACGGGCGGCGCGACATCGCCCGGGTGTGTGCTGTGGCCGTACGGACCGGTCTCGTGGACGTAAGCGGGCACCCGGAAGTCGCGCAACGTCGCCGTCCGCTCCACCTCGGGTCCCTGACCGGCCCCCTGAGTCATCAGACCCCTCCACCATCGCGCCGCAGCTGCACCGCATCGGACTGCCTGGTCGCAGCGGCCCGCGGGTGTCGTGGGCCCATCATAGGAATGCCGATCGCGCCATGTGATGACCCAGGGGTGGTGAATCGGGGCAGGACTCCTGTTCACCGCGGCTTTCGCCCCGATTGGGCCGGGCTTCGGCCGTCCGATGACCGTGCTCCCCCGTAGCTCCTTGACTCGTTTCCGGCGCTCTCGGACCTGCGTTTCGTCCTCGCCCGACCTGCGTCTGCCGACTCCCCCGGCCTGCTGCTAGCGCTCCTCGGGCGATCGCGGCGGGCTGACCGTCGTGCGCGGCGGCCGTCGCTGGGACGAGGTACGCACGATCAGTTCGGTCGGTATCACCTGCTCGACCGGCCGGTCCGAGTCCGCTCCCTCGATGGCGTCGATGAGGAGCTGGACCACGGCCGTGCCGATGCGGCGCGGTTTGAGGGAGAGCGTGGTGAGGGGCGGCTCGGTGTTGGCGTAGACGGCCGACTCGCTGCAGCAGACCAGCAGCAGGTCGTCCGGCACGCGCAGACCGTAGCGGCGCGCGGCGGCGAGCAGATCGGTGCCGTTCGGGTCGAACAGGCCGTAGACCGCGTCGGGGCGGTCCGGGCGGGCGAGCAGCCGGTCGGCGGCACCGGCACCGGCGCACGGATCATGCGCCGGGTAGGCCTCGTACACCGGGTCCTGGCCGACCCGCTCGCACCAGCGCAGATACGCGGTGGTCGACAGATGGGTGTACGTGTCCGTCGTGGTACCGGTCAGCAGACCGATCCGGCGGGCGCCCGCGTCGGCCAGGTGGTCGAGGATGCCGAGTACGGCGGCCTCGTGGTCGTTGTCGACCCAGGCGGTCACCGGGAGCGAGCCGGCCGGGCGGCCGTCGGAGACGACCGGCAGACCCTGTCTGACCAGCTCGCTGACGACGGGGTCCTGGTCGGACGGGTCGATGACGACTGTGCCGTCGAGGGCGACGTTCGACCACACGTCGTGGCGCGAGGTCGCGGGGAGGATCACGAGGGCGTAGCCGCGGGCGAGCGCGGCCGAGGTGGCCGCACGGGCCATCTCGGCGAAGTACGCGAACTCGGTGAAGGTGAAAGGTTCATCCCCGTACGTCGTCACGGTCAGGCCGATGAGGCCTGATTTGCCGGTACGGAGCGTGCGGGCCGCGGCCGAGGGCCGGTAGCCCAGTCGGTCGGCGACCTCGCGGACGTGGCGTCGGGTGGCGTCGGGCAGCCGACCCTTGCCGTTGAGGGCGTCGGAGACGGTTGTGATGGAGACCCCGGCAGCGGCGGCCACGTCTCTGATCCCCGCCCGCCCGGGCCGACTGCCTCGGCGTGAGGTTTCCGCGCGGCTCACCTGGTGCTTCCCTGCTGCTGTCATGGCGAGCCGATAGTAGGGCTCATGCGGTGGGGTAGTGCGGACGCATATGCACTCGTTGACAGGCACGTTTCTGCAAGGTCATGGGGCGTCAAAGTCCTTGGAAAGCAAGGGAGTTGAACGATCCAATAGTAGGACCTGACTTGTCGGCACGTACGGGCCTGCCAAGTGCCCGATGTTTCGAAGAGGTCTCAACTCACCTTCACGAGGGATGCGCGCCACGGAGTGAGCCACCGGCGCGTAGATATATGTGTGATGCGCCCCCTAATTCGTACAGCTTCGTACGGTGATGCCCCTGATGCAGGTGTGACAGAAGGGGTCCGCAGTCGAGGGCGCCTCACCTGTACGCATCGGCGGGGAATCCTCATAAGGTGAGGAGTATTGGAGCCGGCGGTGATGACGGGCCGCCGGTGGTCGCGAGGAGGACTGCGGTGAGCGAGACGAGCCCCAAGCTGCGCGCCGAGCTGGAGGGTATCCCCACCTACAAGCCCGGCAAGCCTGCCGCGGCGGGTGGTCCGGTGGCCTACAAGCTGTCCTCCAACGAGAACCCCTATCCGCCGCTGCCGAGCGTGATGGAGTCCGTGACGGCCGCCGCCTCGTCGTTCAACCGCTACCCGGACATGATGTGCACGGCGCTGATGAACGAGCTGTCCGAGCGCTTCGGCGTCCCGGCCTCCCATGTGGCCACCGGCACGGGTTCGGTCGGCGTCGCCCAGCAGCTGATTCAGTCCACCTCCGGGCCGGGCGACGAGGTCATCTACGCCTGGCGGTCCTTCGAGGCGTACCCGATCATCACGCAGATCAGCGGTGCCACCTCGGTGAAGGTCCCGCTGACGCCGGGTGATGTGCACGACCTGGATGCGATGGCCGCCGCCATCACCGACCGCACCAGGATGATCTTCGTCTGCAACCCCAACAACCCGACCGGCACCGTCGTGAAGCGGGCCGAGCTGGAGCGGTTCCTCGACCGGGTGCCCGGCGATGTGCTGGTGGTGCTCGACGAGGCGTACCGCGAGTTCATCCGTGATCCCGAGGTGCCGGACGGTGTCGAGATCTACCGTGAGCGGCCGAACGTGTGTGTCCTGCGGACGTTCTCCAAGGCGTACGGTCTCGCCGGTCTCCGTGTCGGCTTCGCGATCGCCCAGGAGCCGGTTGCTGCGGCGCTGCGCAAGACGGCCGTGCCCTTCGGGGTGAGCCAGCTCGCGCAGGACGCGGCCATCGCCTCACTGCGTGCGGAGGACGAACTGCTCGGACGGGTCGGCTCGTTGGTGGGCGAGCGCAGCCGCGTGGTCGACGGGCTGCGTGCCCAGGGCTGGACGGTGCCCGAGACCCAGGCCAACTTCGTGTGGCTGCGGCTGGGGGAGCGCACGGTCGACTTCGCGGCGGCGTGCGAGCAGCACGGCGTGGTGGTCCGGCCGTTCCCGGGCGTGGGTGTGCGGGTGACGGTCGGAGAGGTCGAGGCGAACGACATCTTCCTGAAGGTGGCGGAAGGGTTCCGGAAGGAGCTGTAGGGCTCCGCGCGCAGGGTCAGGCGTCTACGAGTTCCACGCGTACGGGGTCGCCGTCGCGCACCGTGGCCAGCAGGCGGGGGTCGCCGTCGAGGCGTCCCAGGACGTTGCACGGACTCGCGAGGCGGCATTCGTCGCCCCGCGAGATCGGCGTGGGCCCGTAGGGGAGGGCGAGAGCGTCGCCGTCCGTCCAGAAGGCGACCGTGCCGGGGTCGACGACCTGCTGGGCGTTGGTTTCACGTGGAACGGCGACGCCCGTGTCGAAGTAGACCTCCTCGCCCCAGGTGCGGGCGGTGGAGGCGAGAGGCAGGGCCTTGGCGAGGGCCTGCGTGGTCGGGGTGTCGTCGAGGGTTGCGGTGAGGTGTCCCGCGGGCCAGGAGATCCGGATCTGTTGTGGTCGGTGTGTCTGCATGCCCTCGATTCAACAATATGTTGAAGTTCACGCCAAGGGGTCGGCGTCGGGGAGGGACCCCCCTTCGAAGGCCGGAATGCCGGTACTGCATAATTGCTTGTGAATGTGAACGCTTTCACAAGCGTAGGTAAGGAGCGGCGACGTGGACCTGGCTTTGGCGCCGGAGACTCTGGCGCGCTGGCAGTTCGGTATCACCACCGTCTACCACTTTCTGTTCGTCCCCCTGACGATCTCCCTGGCCGCCCTCACGGCCGGGCTGCAGACCGCGTGGGTGCGCACGGAGAAGGAGAAGTACCTCAGAGCGACGAAGTTCTGGGGCAAGCTCTTCCTGATCAACATCGCGATGGGTGTGGTCACCGGCATCGTGCAGGAGTTCCAGTTCGGCATGAACTGGTCCGACTACTCCCGCTTCGTCGGCGACGTCTTCGGCGCCCCGCTCGCCTTCGAGGCTCTGATCGCCTTCTTCTTCGAGTCCACCTTCATCGGCCTGTGGATCTTCGGCTGGGACAAGCTGCCGAAGAAGATCCACCTGGCCTGTATGTGGATGGTCTCCATCGGCACGATCCTGTCGGCGTACTTCATCCTCGCGGCCAACTCGTGGATGCAGCACCCGGTCGGCTACCGGATCAACGAGGCGAAGGGGCGGGCCGAGCTCACCGACTTCTGGCTCGTGCTGACCCAGAACACCGCGCTCGCCCAGGCCTTCCACACCTTGTCGGCGGCCTTCCTCACCGGTGGCGCGTTCATGGTCGGCATCTCCGCCTTCCACCTGCTCCGCAAGAAGCACATCGGCGACATGAAGACCTCGCTGCGGCTCGGCCTGGTCACCGTGGTCATCGGCGGCATGCTCACCGCGATCAGCGGCGATGTCCTCGGAAAGATCATGTACGAGCAGCAGCCGATGAAGATGGCCGCGGCCGAGGCGCTGTGGGACGGCGAGGAGCCGGCGCCCTTCTCGGTCTTCGCCGTCGGCGACGTCGACAAGGGCCACAACAGGGTCGCCATAGAGATTCCCGGCCTGCTGTCCTTCCTGGCCAAGGACGACTTCACCTCGTACGTCCCCGGCATCAACGACATCAACAAGGCCGAGCAGGAGAAGTTCGGCCCCGGCGACTACCGGCCCAACATCCCCGTCGCCTACTGGGGCTTCCGTTGGATGATCGGCTTCGGCATGGCGTCGTTCACCATCGGCCTGATCGGACTCTGGCTGACCCGCAAGAAGTTCATGCTGCCGCAGCACCTGAGGGTCGGCGACGACGAGGTGCCGCATCTGGTCCTGCTCCCGAACAAGGCGCTCGGCCCGAAGCTGACCAAGTGGTACTGGCGCATCGCGATCTGGACGCTTGCCTTCCCGCTGATCGCCAACTCCTGGGGCTGGATCTTCACCGAGATGGGCCGTCAGCCCTGGGTCGTCTACGGCGTCCTGCGCACCCGTGACGCGGTCTCCCCCGGCGTCTCCCAGGGCGAGGTCCTCACCTCGATGATCGTCTTCACCACGCTCTACGCCATCCTCGCCGTCGTCGAGGTCAAGCTCCTCGCGAAGTACGTCAAGGCCGGCCCGCCGGAGCTGACGGAAGCCGACCTGAACCCGCCCACGAAGATCGGCGGCGACTCCCGTGACGCCGACAAGCCGATGGCCTTCTCGTACTAGGCCGAGGGAGCTGCACAGTCATGGAACTTCACGACGTCTGGTTCGTCCTGATCGCCGTCCTGTGGATCGGCTACTTCTTCCTGGAGGGCTTCGATTTCGGGGTCGGTGTCCTCACCAAGCTGCTTGCCCGTAACCGGCCCGAGAAGCGGGTGCTGATCAACACCATCGGCCCCGTCTGGGACGGCAACGAGGTGTGGCTGCTCTCGGCGGCCGGCGCTACCTTCGCCGCCTTCCCCGAGTGGTACGCCACGCTCTTCTCCGGCTTCTATCTGCCGCTGCTGCTCATCCTGGTCTGCCTGATCGTCCGGGGCGTCGCCTTCGAGTACCGGGCGAAGCGGCCCGAGGAGAACTGGCAGCGGAACTGGGAGCACGCGATCTTCTGGTGCTCTCTGATCCCGGCGTTCCTGTGGGGCGTGGCCTTCGCCAACATCGTGCGGGGCGTGAAGATCGACCAGAGCCATGAGTACGTCGGCACCGTCCTGGACCTGCTCAACCCGTACGCGCTCCTCGGCGGTCTGGTGACGCTGACGCTGTTCACCTTCCACGGCGCGGTGTTCACCGCACTCAAGACCGTCGGTGAGATCCGGGAGCGGGCGCGGAAGCTGGCCCTGTTGGTCGGCCTCGCCACCGCGGTGCTGGCGCTGGTCTTCCTGCTCTGGACGCAGGTCGAGAACGGTGACGGCCAGAGCCTGGTCGCGCTCGTCGTGGCCGTCGCCGCGCTGGTGGCGGCCCTGGCGGCGAACCAGGTCGGGCGCGAGGGATGGTCGTTCGCCTTCTCCGGAGTCACCATTGTGGCCGCCGTGGCGATGCTGTTCCTGGCGCTCTTCCCGAACGTCATGCCGTCCTCGCTCAATGACGCGTGGAGCCTCACGGTCACCAACGCCTCGTCGAGCCCGTACACCCTGAAGATCATGACGTGGTGCGCGGTCATCGCCACGCCGATCGTCATGCTCTACCAGGGCTGGACCTACTGGGTGTTCCGCAAGCGGATCGGCACGCAGCACATCGCCGCGGACGCCGCTGCGGGATCCGCGCACTGAGTCCGCTGTAGCGGGGTGGTTCACGTTGTTTCACGTGAAACACCCCGCCCTGGACCGAAGGGCATGTTTCACGTGAAACCGATCGATCCGCGTCTCCTCCGTTACGCCCGCGCCACTCGCCTCTTCCTGATCGCGGTCGTCGGCCTGGGCGCCGTCGGTGCGGGGCTGGTCATCGTCCAGGCGATGCTCATCGCCGAGGCGGTGGTGGGGGCGTTCCAGCACGGGATGTCCGCCGCTGAACTGAGCACTCCCCTGCTGCTGTTGGCGGCTGTCGCGGTCGGACGCGCCGTGATCGCGTGGCTCACCGAGCTCGCCGCGCACCGTGCCAGCGCGGCCGTGAAGTCGGAACTGCGGGGGCGGCTGCTGGAGCGGGCGGCCGAGCTGGGGCCCGGTTGGCTGAGCGGACAGCGGACCGGATCGCTGGTCGCCCTCGCCACGCGGGGAGTCGACGCCCTCGACGACTACTTCTCGCGCTATCTGCCGCAGTTGGGGCTCGCCGTGGTCGTGCCGGTGGCGGTGCTGGCGCGGATCGTGACCGAGGACTGGGTCTCGGCGGCCATCATCGTCGGCACCCTGCCGCTCATTCCGATCTTCATGATGCTGATCGGCTGGGCCACGCAGTCCCGGATGGACCACCAGTGGCGGCTGCTGTCCCGGCTGTCCGGACACTTCCTGGACGTGGTCGCCGGGCTGCCGACCCTGAAGGTGTTCGGGCGGGCCAAGGCGCAGGCCGAGTCGATCCGGCGGATCACCGGCGAGTACCGCAGGGCGACCATGAGGACGCTGCGGATCGCCTTCATCTCCTCCTTCGCCCTGGAGCTGCTCTCGACGCTCTCCGTGGCACTGGTCGCCGTGACCATCGGCATGCGGCTCGTCCACGGCGAGATGCATCTGTACGACGGCCTGGTCATCCTCGTGCTGGCCCCCGAGGCCTATCTGCCGCTGCGCCAGGTGGGTGCGCAGTACCACGCGGCGGCCGAAGGGCTGTCGGCCGCCGAGGAGATCTTCGAGGTGCTGGAGACTCCGGTGCCGGTGGCGGGTACCGCGGCGGTGCCGGCCGGGGCGATGCCGTTCGCGTTCGAGGGCGTCTCGGTCCGCTACCCCGGGCGGTCCGTCGAGGCCGTGTCGGACGTGTCCTTCGCCGTCGAGCCCGGGGAGACGGTCGCACTGGTCGGGCCGAGTGGCGTGGGCAAGTCGACTCTGCTGAACGTGCTGTTGGGGTTCGTGCGGCCGACCGAGGGGCGTCTGCTGGTCGGGGGAGCCGATCTCGCCGAGGTCGATCTGGAGCAGTGGCGCTCGCGGATCGCCTGGGTGCCGCAGCGGCCGCACCTGTACGCCGGGACGATCGCCGAGAACGTACGGCTGGCGCGCCCCGACGCAGACGACGCCGCCGTACGGCAGGCGCTGGACTACGCCGGGGCGCTGGAGTTCGTTGACGCGCTGCCTCTGGGCGTCGACACCGTGCTGGGTGAGGACGGGGCCGGGCTGTCGGCGGGGCAGCGGCAGCGGCTCGCGCTGGCCCGGGCGTTCCTCGCGGACCGGCCTGTCCTGCTGCTCGACGAGCCGACGGCCGCGCTCGACGGGGCCACCGAGGCCGAGGTCGTGGAGGCCGTGCGGCGGCTGGCGGTGGGGCGCACGGTGCTGCTGGTGGTGCACCGGCCGGCACTGCTGGGGGTGGCGGACCGGGTCGTGCGGCTCGCGGAAGCCGAGGCACCTGCGCCGGCAGAAGGCCTGCCCAAGGTGTCCGTTGCCCCGCCGATCGAGCAGGGCGTGCAGGGCGGTTCCGCCGCGGATGACACCGAGGCCATGTCGCTCACGACGGACGCACAGGGTGTCCTCGCCCGCATCCGCGCCATGTCCGGTCCCCGGCGTGGCCGCCTCGCCCTCGCGCTGCTGCTCGGGAGCCTCGCGCTAGGCAGCGCTGTGGGGCTCATGGCCACCTCGGGGTGGCTCATCTCGCGGGCCTCGCAGCAGCCGCCCGTGCTGTGCCTGATGGTGGCTGTGACGGCGACGCGGGCCTTCGGCATCGGACGGGCCGTGTTCCGGTACGCGGAGCGGCTGGTGTCGCACGACGCCGTGCTGCGCATGCTGGCCGACACCCGGGTCGCCGTGTACCGGCGGCTCGAGCGACTGGCGCCCGCGGGACTGCGGAGCACGCGGCGGGGCGATCTGCTCTCACGGCTCGTAGCCGATGTGGACGCGTTGCAGGACTACTGGTTGCGGTGGCTGTTGCCCGCCGCTGCCGCGACCGTCGTGTCCGCCGGGGCTGTCGGCTTCACCGCCTGGCTGCTGCCCGAGGCCGGTGCCGTGCTTGCCGCCGGCTTGCTGGCGGCCGGTGCCGGAGTCCCGCTCGTCACCGGCGCCGTCGCCCGCCGCGCCGAGCGTAGGCTGGCCCCCGCCCGGGGAGTGCTCGCGACACGCGTGACGGATCTGCTCACCGGCACCGCCGAGCTGACCGTGGCCGGTGCCCTGCCCGGCCGTACGGCTGAAGCGCAGCGCGCCGACGGGACGCTCACCCGGATCGCCTCGCGGGCCGCCACGGCCACCGCGCTCGGCGACGGACTCACCGCGCTGATCTCCGGGCTCACCGTCGCCGCCACCGCCCTCGTGGGCGCCCAGGCGGTCGCCGACGGGCGCCTGGGCGGCGTCACGATGGCGGTCGTCGTCCTCACCCCGCTGGCCGCCTTCGAGGCCGTTCTGGGCCTGCCGCTCGCCGTTCAGTACCGGCAGCGGGTGCGCAAGAGCGCGGAGCGCGTGTACGAGGTGCTGGACGCCCCCGAGCCCGTACGGGAGCCGGAGCGGCCGCGGCAGGCGCCCGCGTCGCCCTTCCCGGTCGCCGTCAGGGGCCTGACGGCCCGCCACGCCGGGCAGGACCGGGACGCGCTCGCCGACCTCGACCTGACCCTGGAGGAAGGCCGTCGGATCGCCGTGGTCGGGCCGTCCGGGTCCGGCAAGACAACGCTGGCGCAGACGCTGCTGCGCTTCCTGGACGCCGATGCGGGCTCGTACACGCTGGGTGGCGTGGACGCGTACGCGCTGGACGGCGACGACGTACGGCGGCTCGTCGGGCTGTGCGCCCAGGACGCGCACCTCTTCGACAGCTCCGTACGGGAGAACCTGCTCCTCGCCAAGAAGGACGCCACCGAGGACGCGCTGCGCGACGCCCTCGAGCGTGCCCGGCTGCTCGACTGGGCCGACGGTCTGCCCGACGGGCTGGACACGCTCGTGGGCGAGCACGGGGCACGGCTGTCGGGCGGGCAGCGGCAGCGGCTGGCGCTGGCCCGCGCCCTGCTCGCCGACTTCCCCGTCCTCGTCCTCGACGAGCCCGCCGAGCACCTGGATCTGCCGACCGCGGACGCCCTCACCGCCGACCTGCTGGCGGCAACCGAGGGCCGAACGACCCTGCTGATCACCCACCGACTGGCCGGGCTGGAGGCCGTGGACGAGGTGGTCGTCCTGGACGAGGGGCGTGTGGTGCAGCGGGGCACGTTCGCGGAGCTGGCCGCGGCGGACGGGCCGTTGCGGGGGATGCTGGCGCGGGAGGAGCAGGCGGATCTTCTGGTGGGGACGGCGTAGCGCCCCCTGTGGGCGCCCGCGTCAACACCAGTACTGACCCGTCCGCAGCAACCCGTCCCCCAGGCGTACGACCTGAACAGGACCTTGACCCGACCCGCGGGCCAGGATCGCTGACATGCGCTCATATCGCCGACGTTTCCTCCTCGTTCCGGCGCTGCTGTGCGCGCTCGCCGTCCTTGCGGCCCTGCCCGCCGGTGCCGTCGGCGACCGGAAGGGCGCTCAGGGCCGCAACGGCACCGGGACCGGTGGTGACTCCGTTCTCAGCGCGCAGGTGGTGCAGCTGTACGCGGACGCGGCCCGGGCGACGCAGCGGTACGAGAAGGGACGGCGGGGGGCCGAGGTGCAGCGGGCCAAGGCACAGCGGGCCGAGGCACTGCTCGAACGTGAGCGGCGGGAGATCGGCGTGCTGCACGAGGACCTGGGCCGGATCGCACGCGCCCAGTACCGCAGCGGCGGTGGGATGCCGCTCACCGCACAGATCATCCTCGCGAAGGACCCTGACGAGCTGATGCGTGGTCAGCACGTCTTCTCCCAGACGAACATGGCCGTCGGCAACGCCATCGAGAAGAGCCGGCGTGCCGAGGCCCGGCTCGCCAAGGACGAGGCCAAGGCCGCGGCGGCCTGGCAGAACCTGGAAAAGCGCAACGCCGAACTCGCCGAGCTGAAGGAGGGCATCGAGCAGAAGCTCGAACAGGCGCGGTGGCAGTTGCAGGGGCAGGCCGACGCCTCCGTGGCCGCCGGGTCCTGCAGTGGTGCCGTCCGGCTCGACCAGCCGAAGAGGGACCTCACGAGCGAGTGGGTCGCGCCGCTGGAGTCGTACGAGCTGTCAGCGGCGTTCGGCAGCGGCGGGCTGCGGTGGGCGAACCTGCACACCGGACAGGACTTCGCGGTGCCGATCGGCGCGCCGGTGCGGGCGGTCGGGGACGGGCACGTGGTCAGGGTGTCGTGCGGAGGCGCCTTCGGCATGGAGGTCGTGCTTCTGCATGCCGACGGCTACTACACGCAGTACGCCCACCTCGCCGCCGTCGCCGTCGACCAGGGCGAGCGGGTCGACACCGGTCAGTGGATCGGTCAGTCGGGCACGTCCGGCAACTCGACCGGCCCGCACCTGCACTTCGAGGTGCGGGTCACCGCGGAGCTGGGCTCTGCCGTGGATCCGGTGCCGTGGCTGACGGAACGGGGAGTGCGGCTCGGGTAGGGCCGGGGCTGATCCGCCGGACGGGCGCTAGCGCCGCTCCGCCAGCAGCTGCTCGATCACGACCGCCACACCGTCCTCGTTGTTGGCGACCGTCCGCCCCGACGCGGCGGCGATGACATCCGGGTGGGCGTTGCCCATCGCGTACGACTGGCCCGCCCAGGTCAGCATCTCCACGTCGTTCGGCATGTCGCCGAAGGCGACGACCTCCTCGTGCGAGATACCGCGCTCGGCGCAGCACAGCGCGAGCGTGCTGGCCTTGGAGACGCCGGGCCCGCTGATCTCCAGCAGGGCGCTGGGGCTGGAGCGGGTGACATTGGCGCGGTCGCCGATGGCGAGGCGGGCGAGGGTGAGGAAGCCGTCGGGGTCGAGGGTGGGGTGGTAGGCGAGGATCTTCAGCACCGGCTCGCCGGCCCCGGGGGCGTCCGGCGCCAGGAGGTCCTCGGCCGGCGCGAGCTCGTCCGGTATCTCCATGTGCAGCTTGGGGTAGTCCGGCTCCTGGTAGAAGCCGTACGTCTGCTCCACCGCGTACACGGTGCCCGGCGCCGCCTCACGCAGCAGCCGTACGGCGTCCAGCGCGTTCTCCCGCGCCAGCTCCCGCACCTTCACGAACTTGTGGGTGCCGGGGCCGCCGTGCAGGTCGACCACCGCGGCGCCGTTGCCACAGATCGCCAGACCGTGACCGTGGACATGGTCGCTGACGACGTCCATCCAGCGAGCCGGGCGGCCGGTGACGAAGAAGACCTCGATGCCCGCCTCCTCGGCCGCGGCCAGCGCGGCGACCGTGCGCGGGGAGACCGACTTGTCGTCCCGCAGCAGGGTGCCGTCCAGGTCGGTGGCGATGAGGCGCGGGCGGACCACGGGCGTACCGCCCTGCTCGGGCGAAGTCGAGAGCTGGGAGGAAGCCGGGGTCTGGGGCTGTCGAGTCGCTGAGGTCACCGGGTCATTCTCCCGCATATGCCTGCACGGCCGTGCGGCAGTCCGCACATCTGAGGCGGCACCTGAGCAGAAAACGCCCTTGAGGACACCGCCGTCAGCCCCTTCACCAGCACCGTTGCACCTGTCCGCCTCACCGCAGCTGTGCGGCCGCGTCCATGGCGATCTGCTCGAAGACCTTCTCGTCGGCCGCGAAGTCCGAGTCGGGGATCGGCCAGTGGATCACGATCTCGGTGAATCCCAGCTCCTGGTGGCGCCCCGCGAAGTCCACGAACGCGTCGAGGGACTCCAGGGGGCGGGTGCGGTCCGGGGTGAAACCGGTGAGCAGGATCTTGTCGAGCCCGTCCACCTCCCGGCCGATCTCGGCGCAGGCGTCGGCCAGCTTCTCGGCCTGTCCACGAATGGCTTGAACCGACTGTTCAGGAGTGCCGTTCTCGTACAGCTTGGGGTCACCGGTGGTCACCCACGCCTGCCCGTACCGCGCCGCGAGCCGCAGCCCGCGCGGCCCGGTCGCCGCGACCGCGAAGGGCAGCCGGGGGCGCTGCACACAGCCCGGGATGTTGCGCGCCTCGTGCGCCGAGTAGAAGTCACCCTCGTACGACACCGACTCCTCGGTCAGCAGCCGGTCCAGCATCGCGACGAACTCGGCGAACCGGTCGGCACGCTCGCGTGGGGTCCACAGCTCCTGGCCGAGCACGGTGGCGTCGAACCCGGCGCCGCCCGCACCGATGCCGAGCGTGAAGCGGCCGTCGGAGACGTCGTCGAGAGAGATGAGCTCCTTGGCGTAAGGCACCGGATGCCGGAAGTTCGGTGAGGTCACCAGGGTGCCCAGCCGCAGACGGTCGGTGACGGCCGCGGCGGCGGTCAGCGTCGGCACGGCACCGAACCACGGGCCGTCCCGGAAGCTGCGCCAGGAGAGGTGGTCGTAGGTGTACGCGCCGTGGAAGCCGAGCTGTTCCGCGCGCTGCCATGCCTCGCGACCCCCCTCGGACCAGCGGCGGTACGGGAGGATCACGGTGCTCAGGCGCAGACTCATGTTTCGAGCCTAAGCGGCCGAACGGGTTTCACATGAAACGGTCACCGCACGCGGCTGCTCAGCCACGGAGTGAGGCCGATCACCGGAGTGAGGCCGATCATCGGGGCGCTCGACGCGCTCGACGGTGATCAGCGCGACTCGGGAAAGCGCAGGTACTCCGGCGGCACGGCCTTCGTCAGCCACACCCCGTTCGCGCTGACGTGGAAGACATGGCCGTCGCGGTGCATGGCGCCGGCGTCCACGGAGAGCACGACGGGGCGGCCGCGCCGTGCGCCGACACGGGTCGCGGTCTCGCGGTCGGCCGAGAGGTGCACATCGTGCCTGTTCATGGGCCTGAGGCCCGCGCTGCGGATCGCGTCCAGGTTGCGCGCCACGGTGCCGTGGTAGAGGTACGGCGGCGGTGTCGCCGGGGACAGTCCGAGGTCGACCTCGATGCTGTGGCCCTGGCTGGCGCGGATGCGGGTGCCCTCGATCGCGAAGCGCTTCTTGTCGTTGGCGGCGACCACGTGGTCCAGCTCTTCCCTGGTGAAGCGGAATCCGTGCGCGGCCGCGGCGGCGATCAGCGTGTCGATCTCGACCCAGCCGCCCTCGTCGAGGACCAGCCCGATGCGCTCGGGCTGGTGGCGCAGGTGCTTCGAGAGGTACTTCGACACCTTCACGGTGCGTCTTTCGTCCATGCCACCAGCCTGCCGGGAGCGGCACGAATCACGCGAATGATTTCGCACCCGATGTTTGATCCACAACCAAGTAAGGTTATCCACAGGGGAATTGGCGATTCTGTGGACAACGAGCCGTCGTTTCAAGGGGTTTCGTCAAGATCAGCTGATGAACTGTGATTTGCGGCGAGACGGTCCAAGGACCGGGCCTGTACTTCCCGTTCGGCGGCCAGCGCGATGAACTCCGCCGCCTGCTTCGGGCCAACCAGTCTCTCCACGGCCTGCATTGTCTCCACGGAGATCGACACGTTTCGAGTGTTTTTGCGAGGATCCGGCTTCTCGTCCGCTCCTAGACGCTGACGCAGGTGCCGGACCGCCAACAGCCGCATCGCGCGGGCGAGTTCCGCGTCCACCGTCTGCTGGGCGAGCGGGCGCAACCGGCGTACGAGTGAGGCTGCCTCGGCCGCCTCGGCGTCCGTGGGGCGGTGCGGTCCGTCGAGGTAGCGGGCGAAGACGTGCTCGGTGGTGAACTCCAGGAAACGGGCGGCGATGTGCTCGACCTGGCCTCTCAACTCCCTTAGATGGCCCGAGATCGCGGACAGGGGGACCCCGGCGGCGTGCAACTCGACGGCCACGGCGAGCTCTTGAGGGCTCGGCACGAGGAAGGAATCAGGGTCTCCGGGGACCGGCTCCAGCACGCCGAGCTCCACGGCATCGGCCACCGCCGCGTCGTCCGGGGTGCCGCCGAAGCGCTCGTCCAGCTCGGCGCGCGAGATCCGTACCGCTTCCTCGTCGGTCCACGGCCCGTCCACCTCGGCGACCAGCCCGAGCACACCACCGAGGCCGCGACCGGCGTCCCAGGCCTCCAGAAGTTCCTTGATGGAGGCCAGGGTGTAGCCGCGGTCGAGGAGGCCGGCGATCTGGCGCAGGCGGACGAGGTGGGCGTCCGAGTAGACGTTGGCGCGGCCACGGCGCACGGGACGGGGGAGCAGGCCGCGGTCCTGGTAGGCACGGATGGTGCGGACGGTGGCCCCGCTGAGATGCGCGAGATCCTCGATCCGGTACGCCTGCTCCACGCTCGGCCGCCTCCGCCCGCTGTCGTACCGTCAGTTCCAAGTCGCCCACGGTGGTGGCTGCGTGCGGGCCGCGTGCCCCTCGTGACCTTCGTCGTCTGCGATCACAGCGGCGGCTCCAACCGCGCGATCCTGCGCAGCGCCCTCGGCGTGAACCGCGACATGAGATACGCCCCGCGCGCCTCAGGCGTCACCGGAACGACGGCCTCACCACGCACCACCGCCCGCAGGATGGCGTCGGCGACCTTCTCCGGCGGGTAGTTCCGCAACCCGTACAGCCGCGCGGACTTCTTCTGGCGCCGCTTCTCCTCCTCGGCGTCGACCCCGGCGAAGTGCGCGGTGGAGGTGATGTTGGTGTTGACGAAGCCGGGGCATATCGCGGTCACGCCGATGCCCTGACCGGCCAGTTCCGCGCGCAGGCACTCGCTCAGCATCAGCACGGCCGCCTTGGAGGTGCTGTAGGCGGGCAGCGCCTTCGAGGGCTGGTACGCCGCCGCCGACGCGGTGTTGACGATGTGGCCGCCCTGTCCGCGCTCGGCCATCTGCCTGCCGAAGAGCCGGCAGCCGTGGATGACGCCCCAGAGGTTGACGTCGAGGACCTTCTTCCAGTCCTCCGGCGTGGTGTCGAAGAAGGAGCCGGACAGGCCGATCCCGGCGTTGTTCACCAGGACGTCCACCACGCCGTAGTCCCTGGCGACCTTCTCGGCGAGCTTCTCCATGGCCTGCTCGTCGGAGACGTCGACGGTCTCCGCCCAGGCCTCGGGCGCGCCGATCAGACGGGACATCTCGGCGGTGCGGGCGGCGGCCTCGGCGTCCCGGTCGACGGCCACCACGCGCGCGCCCGCCTCGGCGAACGCGTACGCCGTCGCCCGGCCGATGCCGCTGCCGGCGCCGGTGACCAGGACGAGCTGCCCGCCGAAGCGATCGGCGTACTTCCCGGTCGCCGTCACCCCCTCCGGCCGCCCGCCCTCCACGGACGTCACGAACTCCGTGATCCACGCCGCCAGTTGGTCGGGGCGGCTGCGCGGGATCCAGTGCTTCGCAGCGAGCGTGCGGCGGGTCAACTGCGGAACCCACCGCTCCAGTTCGTCGTAGAGCCGCTCCGACAGGAAGGCGTCCTCCAGGGGCGTGATGAGCTGCACGGGCGCGTGTGCGTACGCGTCCGGGCGCGGACGGCGCAACCGGGCCCGTACGTTGTCGCGGTACAGCCATGTCCCGTGCGCCGCGTCCGTGGGCAGGGACGAGGTCGGGTAGCCGTCGCCGGGCACCTTCTCGAAGCGCTCCAGCAGCCTCGGCCAGCGCTTGCCGAGGGGGCCGCGCCAGGCCAGCTCGGGCAGTACGGGCGTGTGCAGCGCGTAGACGTACCAGGACTTGGCGCCCTGTCCGAGCAGCTCACCCACCCGGCGGGGGGTGGGGCGCTTCAGGCGCCTGTTGATCCAGTGACCGAAGTGGTCGAGGGACGGCCCGGACATCGAGGTGAAGGAGGCGATCCGCCCCTCGGTGCGCTTGACCGTGGTGAACTCCCAGGCCTGCACGGAGCCCCAGTCGTGCCCCACCAGATGCACGGGCCGGTCCGGGCTGACCGCGTCTGCGACGGCCAGGAAGTCGTCCGTCAGCTTCTCCAGCGTGAACCCGCCCCGCAGCGGCTGCGGCGCGGTGGACCGGCCGTGGCCCCGGACGTCGTACAGCACGACGTGGAAGCGGTCGGCGAGCCGTGGCGCGATCTCGGACCACACCTCCTTGCTGTCCGGATAGCCGTGCACGAGGATCACCGTCGGCTGTCCGGGGTCGCCCAGCTCGGCGACGCACAGCTCGACCCCGCCGGTCCGCACCCGCCGCTCGCGCGCGTCCTGAAGAGATACCGGCACCGTCACTTCTCCTCCGCCCAGCGCCGCACATGCGGCAGATCGTCGTCCAGCCAGAAGGCGCTCTCCTCGGGATCCGCGGAGTCGGTGACGACGAGGATCTCCTCGAACTTCGCGCCCGTACCCCGGAATCCGAGGTGCGGTTCGACCGCCCACAGGCCCGGCTGCGGCGGATGGTCGGAGAAGCGGTACGGCGACCACAGCGGGGACCAGCCCTCGCGGTGGCCGTGCAGCGCGTCGCTCGCCAGGCCCTTCAGGGACTGTGTGCCGAACCCGAAGACATGCGCCGACCAGCGGCGTTGCCGGACCCGGTCGACCTTGTGCGCGATCACGCCGAAGGGATAGGCGCGGTGCCGGTTGGCATAGCCCTGGCGGACCATGAGCCGGTCCACGTTCTCGTAGATCTCCCGCAGCGGCCGTCGCTCGCGCACCTCGCGCAGGATCAGCTCCCGGTGCGCCTCCAGGTCGGCCATCAGCTTGTCCTGCACCGGGTTGATGCCGAGCGAGCCCGAGTAGCCGATGTCGGCCGTGTAGCCGTCGTACACCGGGGCCATGTCCAGGATGAACGGCATCCCGGGCTCCAGACGGCGGTTGGTCGGGAAGAACTGCAGCGGAACCCGGAAATTCACGAACGCCGTGCGGTCCCCGAACCAGGCGAAAGGCAGATGGAACCAGTCCCGCACCCCGCGCTCACGCAGCCACTCGCGCTGCATACGCGCCGCCTCGCCCTCGGTGATGCCCGGCTCCAGCCGCGCCGCGACGGCCTCCGCGCACTCGTACGCCAGCCGCTGGACCCGTCTGAATCCCTGCAGTTCCGCGGATTCCGCACGGAGTTCGCCTGTCACCGCCGTAGTCATGCCACCGCCCCACTTTGTCCACACTGACTGCGGTACGTGTCCGTAACTTGACACTGGCGAATGTGACAGTTGTTAGAGGCTGCGTCAATAGGCCTGCCTCGGGCTGTGGAAAACCTTGCCGATGTGGAAAACGTGGACATCGTTGTTCGACCTCAGGGTGACCCCTAGGTGCCCGTACATCTGGAGTCTGACTTCAAGACAGCTCTGCGGGGTGACGACCGGCGTGGTCCGCGTCACTACCTTCGAAGCGTGACTGTGATCGCGACCGAAAGCCTGAGCAAGCGGTTCCCCAGGGTGACCGCGCTTGACCGGCTCTCCGTGGACGTCGGGCCCGGTGTGACCGGACTCGTCGGAGCCAATGGAGCCGGCAAGTCCACACTGATCAAGATCCTGCTGGGTCTGTCCCCCGCCACCGAGGGCCGAGCCGAAGTGCTCGGACTCGACGTCGCCACCAAAGGCGCCGCCATCCGCGAGCGGGTCGGGTACATGCCGGAGCACGACTGCCTGCCGCCCGACGTGTCGGCCACCGAGTTCGTCGTGCACATGGCCCGCATGTCCGGCCTGCCGCCCGCCGCCGCGCGCGAGCGCACCGCGGACACCCTGCGCCACGTCGGTCTGTACGAGGAGCGATACCGCCCCATCGGCGGCTACTCGACCGGCATGAAACAGCGCGTGAAGCTGGCGCAGGCCCTGGTCCACGACCCACAGCTGGTCTTCCTGGACGAGCCGACCAACGGCCTCGACCCGGTCGGCCGCGACGACATGCTCGGCCTGATCCGCCGCATCCACACGGACTTCGGCATCTCGGTCCTGGTCACCTCGCACCTGCTGGGCGAACTGGAGCGCACCTGCGACCACGTCGTCGTCATCGACGGCGGCAAGCTCCTGCGCTCCAGCTCCACCACCGACTTCACCCAGACCACGACCACCCTCGCCATCGAGGTCACCGACACCGACGACCACCCGGACGGCACCCGCACGGTGCGCGACGCGCTCCACGCGCGCGGGGTGGACGTCCTCGACGGCAGCGGCGGCCTCCCGGGCGCCGGACACATCCTGCTGCTCACCGCGCAGGGCGAGGAGACCTACGACCTGGTGCGCGACGTGGTCGCCGACCTCGGCCTCGGCCTGGTGCGCATGGAACAGCGCCGACACCACATCTCCGAGGTCTTCACCGACAACGACCAGGGCAGCGAGCAGAGCACCGACGCACAGCGGAAGGAGGCGGTCGGCCATGGCAGTTGAGCAGCCCGTAGCCACGAAGTCGGGTGACCAGACCCGCATCCACAACATCGGCTACCGCACCTACGACGGCCCCCGCCTCGGCCGCTCCTACGCCACCCGCTCGCTCTACTCGCAGTCCCTGCGCGGCGCCTACGGCCTCGGCCGCTCGGTGAAGTCCAAGGTGCTGCCGATGCTGCTGTTCGTGGTGATGTGCGTGCCCGCGGCCATCATGGTCGCCGTCGCGGTCGCCACCAAGGCCAGCGACCTGCCCGTGGACTACACGCGCTACGCGATCGTCATGCAGGCCGTGATCAGCCTCTACGTCGCCTCGCAGGCGCCCCAGTCCGTCTCCCGCGACCTGCGCTTCAAGACCGTGCCGCTGTACTTCTCGCGGCCCATCGAGACCGCCGACTACGTCCGGGCGAAGTTCGCGGCGCTGGCCTCCGCGCTGTTCCTCCTCACCGCGGCCCCGCTGCTCGTGCTCTATGTGGGCGCGCTGCTGGCCAAGCTCGACTTCGCCGACCAGACCAAGGGATTCGCACAGGGGCTCGTCTCCGTGGCACTGCTCTCGCTGCTGTTCGCCGGCATCGGCCTCGTCATCGCGTCGTTCACCCCGCGCCGTGGCTTCGGCATCGCTGCCGTGATCGCCGTACTGACCATCTCCTACGGCTCGGTGTCCACGCTCCAGGCCATCGCCGACGCCCAGTCCCTCGACGGCGGAGGCAGCAGCGGCGCCATCGCCTGGATCGGCCTGTTCTCGCCCATCACGCTCATCGACGGTGTGCAGTCCGCCTTCCTGGGCGCGAGCTCCGCGTTCCCGGGCGGGGTGGGCCCGAGCAACGGCGAAGGAGTCGTCTACGTCCTCCTCACCCTGGGTCTGATCGCCGCCAGTTACGGCCTCCTGATGCGCCGCTACCGAAAGGTCGGACTGTGACCACGCTCTCCATCGACCACGTCTCCCGCTGGTTCGGCAACGTGGTCGCCGTCAACGACATCACCATGACGATCGGCCCCGGCGTCACGGGCCTGCTCGGCCCGAACGGCGCCGGAAAGTCCACCCTCATCAACATGATGGGCGGCTTCCTGGCCCCCTCCACCGGCACCGTCACCCTCGACGGACAGCAGGTGTGGCGCAACGAGTCCATCTACCGGCACATCGGCATCGTCCCCGAGCGCGAGGCGATGTACGACTTCCTCACCGGACGCGAATTCGTCGTCGCCAACGCCGAGTTGCACGGCCTGGGAGCCAAGGCCGCCCAGAAGGCACTGGCCACGGTCGAGATGGAGTACGCGCAGGACCGCAAGATCTCGACGTACTCCAAGGGCATGCGCCAGCGCGTGAAGATGGCGAGCGCCCTGGTGCACGACCCGTCACTGCTCCTGCTCGACGAGCCCTTCAACGGCATGGACCCGCGCCAGCGCATGCAGCTCATGGACCTGCTGCGCCGCATGGGCGACGAGGGACGCACGGTGCTGTTCTCGTCCCACATCCTCGAAGAGGTCGAGCAACTCGCCTGGCACATCGAGGTCGTGGTCGCCGGACGGCACGCGGCCAGCGGCGACTTCCGCAAGATCCGCCGCCTGATGACCGACCGCCCGCACCGCTACCTGGTGCGCTCCAGCGACGACCGCGCCCTCGCGGCCGCGCTGATCGCCGACCCGTCGACGTCCGGCATCGAGGTCGACCTGGCCGAGGGCGCGTTGCACATCCAGGCCGTCGACTTCGGCCGCTTCACCGCCCTGCTGCCGAGGGTGGCACGCGACCACGGCATCCGCCTGCTCACGGTCTCGCCGTCCGACGAGTCCCTCGAGTCCGTCTTCTCGTATCTCGTCGCGGCGTAGGAGGCCGAAAGATGTACGACCCCACAGTCGCCCGGCTCACCTACCGGGCCCTGCTCGGCCGTCGCCGGGCCCTCATCCTGGGCGCGCTGCCGCTGCTGCTCATCGTCATCTCCGTGCTGGTGCGCGTCCTTGCCGGAGCCGACGACCAGACCGCGTCGGACCTGCTCGGCGGGCTCGCGCTCGCCACCATGGTGCCGATCATCGGCGTCATCGCGGGCACGGGCGCGATCGGGCCCGAGATCGACGACGGCTCCGTGGTGTACCTGCTGTCCAAGCCGGTGAAACGGCCGACGATCATCTTCACCAAGCTGATCGTGGCGATCGCCGTGACGATGGTGTTCTCGGCGCTGCCCACCTTCATCGCCGGCTTCATCCTCAACGGCAACGGCCAGCAGATCGCCGTCGCCTACACGGTGGCCGCGCTGGTCGCCTCCATCGCGTACGCGGCGATCTTCCTGCTGCTCGGCACGGTGTCCCGGCACGCGGTGGTCTTCGGGCTCGTCTACGCGCTCGTCTGGGAGGCCCTGTTCGGCTCCCTGGTGGCGGGTGCGCGCACGCTGAGCGTCCAGCAGTGGTCGCTGGCGGTGGCGCAGAAGGTCGCCGGCGGGGACATGGTGACGTCGGACGTCGGGCTGACCACGGCGACGGTGCTGTTGGCCGTGGTCACCGTGGTCGCCACCTGGTACGCGGGCCAGAAGCTGCGGTCGCTGACGCTCGCCGGTGAGGAGTAGGGGCGCCGGTGAGAAGTAAAGGAGCGGGCCCCTGACCGGGCTCGCTCCTGACGGCGGCTTCACCTCTGTCCGGGCACACTGGGCAAAAGGGGGACGTCCTGCTGAGAGGGCTGAGAGGAACGGGGATGGCAGACGACTGGGACGACCTCGTCCTGGACGAGGACTTCATACGGTCCGCCGAGACCGCAGAACCGTCCGCCCGCGCCCGCATGCTGGCCGCCCGCTGGCGCCGTGAGGAGCCCGAGCCGCAGCCGTGGCGCTCCGACGAACCGCCGGCCGGATGGTTCTTCAGCAAGGGGCGCCGACGCAAGTGGCGCCGCCGGTAAGGAACGTACGCCGCTTTCCAGGGCCTTTTAATCTGTGGCGCCCAACTCGCCGTACAGGCACAGTGGTTGTGTCCACATCGCCGGACGGTGAGTCCGGCGCCACATTCTGGGAGAGGAGCCGGACGATGTCCATGCACGGCAGTACGTCCAGCTCCCTTCAGGGCAGCCGGCGGCGGACTCCGGAGTAATCGCTACCCCTCCGACGAGTTCGTACCGCACGGGGAGCTGCCCGGGGCGGCCGCTTCGAGCACGCGATGTCGCTCTCGCGTGGGCCGCCCACCCGGAGGATTGGCCGAGTGGTAAGGCACCGGTTTGCTAAACCGTGGTCGGGTCTGAAAAGCCCGCGCACGTTCGATTCGTGCATCCTCCGCGAGACGTTGCCACTGGGGCTTGGCCGGGCTGCAGGGGTTGGGGTGCCTTGACGAGGCGCCCGGCGCTGCAGGCCGTGCCCACCCGTTCCGCCCTGCGGAACGTCTGCCCACGGCGGTTGCCCACGGCGATTGCGGATGCGGACTGCCCCTGGGAAGGGCGTCCCGGCGCTACCCGGTCGGCCCGTGGCCGCTCGCCGAAACCGCGGCCCCAGCCCTCGGCCCCCAGCCCCCAGCCCGCGGCCCCCGGAGCCTGGCAGGCAGCCCCCGGCTCGACGAGCCGAGGCGCTCCCAGCCTCAGCCGAGCAACCGCTCCAGTACCACCGCGATCCCGTCCTCCTCGTTGGAGGCCGTCACCTCGTCCGCCACCGCCTTGAGTTCCTCGTGGGCGTTGGCCATGGCCACCCCGCGGGCCGCCCAGGCGAACATCGGGATGTCGTTCGGCATGTCGCCGAAGGCGATCGTGTCGGCGGACTTCAGGCGCAGCCGACGGGCGGCCAGGGACAGGCCCGTCGCCTTCGACAGGCCCAGCGGCAGCAGTTCCACGATGCCCTCGCCCGCCATCTCCACCGTGACGAAACCGCCGGCGGCCTGGCGGGCGGCCTCGGCCAGTTCGTCGTCCGACAGGCTCGGGTGCTGAATGTAGATCTTGTTCAGCGGGGCGGTCCACAGATCCGACGCGTCCGTGAAGGGGGTCGCAGGGAGCTTGCCCGTGACCGCGTAGCCGGGGCCCACCAGCACGTCGCCGTCCAGGCCGTCGCGGCTCGCCGCCAGGAACAGCGGGCCGACCTCCGCCTCGATCTTGGCCAGGGCCACGCCGGCCAGCTGGCGGTCCAGGGTGACCGAGGTCAACAGGCGGTGCTCGCCGGCGTCGTACACCTGCGCGCCCTGCCCGCACACGGCCAGACCCTGGTAGCCGAGGTCGTCGAGGATGTGGCGGGTCCAGGGCACCGCGCGCCCCGTGACGACGATGTGCGCCGCGCCCGCCGCGGTGGCCGCGGCGAGGGCTTCACGGGTGCGGCGCGAGACCGACTCGTCGGAGCGCAGGAGCGTTCCGTCGAGGTCGGTCGCGATCAGCCGGTAGGGGAAGCCGCCCGAGTTGTCCGGGAAGTCTCCCGAGGAGCCCTCGGGATCCCCGGTGGGAGCCGTGCCGCTCACTTGGCCACCGGCTCCAGGACCTCCCGGCCGCCCAGGTAGGGGCGCAGCACCTCGGGCACCCGGACGGAGCCGTCGGCCTGCTGGTGGTTCTCCAGGATCGCCACGATCGTGCGCGGGACGGCGCACAGGGTGCCGTTGAGCGTGGCCAGCGGCTGCACCTTCTTGCCGTCGCGCAGACGCACCGACAGCCGGCGGGCCTGGAAGCTGTCGCAGTTGGAGGCGGAGGTCAGCTCGCGGTACTTGCCCTGGGTGGGGATCCACGCCTCGCAGTCGTACTTGCGGGACGCCGACGCGCCCAGGTCGCCCGAGGCGACGTCGATGACCTGGAAGGGCAGCTCGAGGCCGGTGAGCCACTGCTTCTCCCACTCCAGGAGCCGCTTGTGCTCGTTCTCCGCGTCCTCGGGGGCGACGTACGAGAACATCTCGACCTTGTCGAACTGGTGGACGCGGAAGATGCCGCGCGTGTCCTTGCCGTAGGTGCCGGCCTCGCGGCGGAAGCACGGCGAGAAGCCCGCGTAGCGCAGCGGCAGCTTCTCCGCGTCGAGGATCTCGTCCATGTGGTACGCGGCGAGCGGGACCTCGGAGGTGCCGACCAGGTAGTAGTCGTCCTTCTCCAGGTGGTAGACGTTCTCCGCGGCCTGGCCGAGGAAGCCGGTGCCCTCCATGGCGCGCGGGCGGACCAGCGCGGGGGTGAGCATCGGGATGAACCCGGCCTCGGTGGCCTGGGCGATCGCCGCGTTGACCAGCGCCAGTTCCAGCAGGGCGCCGACACCGGTGAGGTAGTAGAAGCGGGAACCGGACACCTTGGCGCCGCGCTCGACGTCGATGGCGCCCAGCGCCTCGCCGAGCTCCAGGTGGTCCTTGGGCTCGAAGCCCTCGGCACCGAAGTCGCGGATGGTGCCGTGCGTCTCCAGGACGACGAAGTCCTCCTCGCCGCCGACGGGGACGTCGGGGTGGACGAGGTTGCCGAGCTGGAGTGCGAGGCGCTTGGTCTCCTCGTCCGCCTCGTTCTGCTCGGCGTCGGCCGCCTTGACGTCGGCGGCCAGCTGGCTCGCCTTCTTCAGCAGCTCGGCCTTCTCGTCGCCGGAGGCCTTGGGGATGAGCTTGCCGAGGTTCTTCTGCTCGGAACGCAGCTCGTCGAAGCGGACGCCGGACGACCTGCGCCGCTCGTCGGCAGACAGGAGGGCGTCGACGAGCGCGACGTCCTCTCCACGGGCGCGCTGCGAGGCGCGCACTCGGTCGGGGTCCTCACGGAGCAGGCGAAGGTCAATCACGCGCTCAAGGCTACCGGGGCGGGGTGACAGCCCACGACTCGCTATTCCGAACCGTGGCTTACGTTCCGTTATGGGTGAATTGCGAAACGTGTCAATAAAAGGTGTCTCACTCCCTGGAACGGGGCAGGGGCGCGGCGCCCGGTTGACTCGATTCCCTTGTGGAGAACGGGACTTGGGGCCGTGTTGTCCACAGGAATCCCCAGCCCCCTGAAGAGTTATCCACAGGGTGTGTGGATGGGTTGTGGACGTCGGAATTGATCACTCCGTAACGCGTCGCGCGAGTCGAGGATTCCCAGGACAAACCCTCTGTATCCCCACGTTCGAGTGGAAAGCGGTCGCCCCAAAGGATTGCTCAAAGGAAAAGAGTGGACGAAGGGTGACTTGCGTGACGGTGGACGCCGAAGGGCCCTGGGGAGCGCTTTGTCGACAGACTCACGCTTCCTTGTCGACTTGTCCCCAGGTCGAGAAGAGTACCTGTGGATAACTCCTGTGGATAACGACAATCAGCTGGTAGTACTGGCGTGAAACCCATGCCGGATCCATTCGGAACCAGTCGGAACCGGCTGGCACGGAACCGCTCAGAACCGCCCGTCCTGGCACCGAGCCACCCAGTCCGACGCCGACACGAACTCCTCGTCCGACGTCCCGAGGCGCGGCGGCTGCACATCCCCCGGCTTCATGTTCGCCCGCGGATACGAGCCCAGGAACCGGACCTCCAGGCAGATCCGCTTCAGCCCCATCAGCGCCTCGGCCACCCGGCGGTCGGAGATGTGTCCCTCGGCGTCGATGCAGAAGCAGTAGTTGCCGATGCCCGCGCCGGTGGGACGGGACTGCAGCACCATCAGGTTGATGCCGCGTGTGGCGAACTCGCCCAGGAGGTCGCGCAGCCCGCCGGGGTGGTCGTCGCGCTGCCACAGCACGACGGAGGTCTTGTCCGCGCCGGTCGGCGCCGCGGGCCGGGCCGGCCGGCCCACCAGTACGAACCGGGTCTGGGCGTTCTCCGCGTCGTGGATGCCGGACTCCAGGGCCTCGAGGCCGTACCGGGCGGCCGCGAACTCGCCGGCGAAGGCGGCGTCGTACTGGCCCTCCTGGACCAGGCGCGCGGCGTCCGCGTTCGAGGCGGCCGACTCCCAGTGGGCGTCCGGCAGGTTCTTCTTCAGCCAGTTGCGGACCTGCGGCTGGGCGGCCGGGTGCGCGGAGACCGTCTTGATGTCCGACAGCTTGGTGCCGGGCCTGACCAGCAGCGCGAAGGTGATCGACAGGAGCACCTCGCGGTAGATCATCAGCGGCGCGCCCGCGACCAGCTCGTCGAGCGTGGTCGTGATGCCGCCCTCGACCGAGTTCTCGATCGGCACGAACGCGGCCTCGGCCTCGCCGGCGCGCACCGCGTCGAGCGCGGACTGCACGGACACGTAGGGGATCAGTTCCCGGGTCGCGGTCTCGGGAAGGGTGCGCAGGGCGACTTCGGTGAAGGTGCCCTCGGGGCCGAGATAGGCGTAGCTCGCTGGCATGACCTCACCCTAATGGGCCTTGCGAAAGGCGGTGCACGACTCTGGGCCGTGAGCCACCCCCGAGAGCGACCTCACTGTCGTACGACCGTGCAGAACCCGTACGACGCTCCCGGCACCGTCACCCCTCCCCACCTCACCCTGCCGGTACCGTCACCCCACCCGCCACCGTCACCCCTCCAGCAACCGCTGCCCCACGTACTCGCCCTCCGCCGCCCCGCCCGGCACCGCGAACAGCCCGCTCGCCTCGTGCCGGATGTACTTCGACAGGGCGTCGCCCCGGTCGAGCTTGCGCTGGACGGTGACGAAGCCGCGCAGCGGGTCGGCCTGCCAGCAGATGAAGAGCAGGCCCGCGTCGGGTACTCCGTCGGCGTCGATGCCGTCGTGGTACGAGAACGGGCGCCGCAGCATCGCCGCCCCGCCGTTCTGGTCGGGCCTTGTGATGCGTGCGTGGGCGTTGATGGGGACGACCAGGTTCCCTGCCTTGTCGGTCTTCTCCAGGTCCATCTCGGTCGTCTCGGTGCCCCCGGACAGCGGCGCCCCGTCGGACTTGCGGCGCCCGATGACGTCCTCCTGTTCCTTGACCGAGAGCTGCTCCCAGTCGTCGAGGAGCATGCGGATGCGGCGTACGACGGCGTAGGAGCCGTTCGCCATCCAGGCCGGGTCCTTCGAGCCGGACTCCGGCACGAAGATCCGCTCGTCGAAGTCGGCCTCCGTCGGCTTCGGATTGCGCGTGCCGTCCATCTGGCCCATCAGGTTGCGGGCCGTCATGGGGTGCGCGGTGGCGCCCGGCGACCGGTTGAAGCCGTTCATCTGCCAGCGCACCTTGGCGGCGTTGCCCGCGTCCTTCTGGATCGCGCGCAGGGCGTGGAAGGCGACCAGGGCGTCGTTGGCGCCGATCTGCACCCACAGGTCGCCGTTGCTGCGTGCCTTGTCGAGCTGGTCGGAGGAGAAGTCGGGCAGCGGGTCCAGGGCGACCGGGCGCTGCTTCTCCAGGCCGGTCCGGGCGAAGAAGCCGTACCCGAAGCCGAAGGTGATCGTCAGCGACGACGGCCCCGAGTCCCGGGCGACATCCGTGTCGTCCTGCTGCGCCCCCTCGCCCGCCATCAGCCGCCGTGCCGTCTCCGACCAGCGGCGCAGCAGTGCCGCCGCCTCCTTGCGGCCCGCGCCCGCCGCCAGGTCGAAGGCGATGACGTGGCCGCGCGCCTGGAGCCCCTGGAGGATGCCGGGCTGATGTTTCCCGTGAAACATCACCTGATCGGCGCCCAGCGAGGTGAGCGGTGTCGCCTCGGCGGGCCGGGCGGCGTATCCCACGGCCCCGCCGGCCGCACCGAGGACCAGCCCGGTGGCACCGGCGGTCCCGAGCAGCCGACGCCGCGAAACGCCCTCCTTGAGGGCGCCCTTGGCGGAGCCTTCGGAAACGCCGTCATTAAGTGCCGTCTCGCCATTAGGCGCCGTCTCGCCATTAAGTGGCGCCTCGCCGTTGAGCGGTGTCGTGCCCTTGCGTGTCTTGCCCTTGCGTGGCGTCTGAGGAGTACGGGCCTCCGGAATGGACTGGTCAGCCATGGTGAGGTTCAGCCGATCTGCGCGTTCTTGGAGACGGTGGCCTGGTCGATGTCGGAGGTCCGCACGGTCACGGCGATCTTCCACTCGCCCGCCATGGGGATCTGCACTCCGCTCGCCGACCAGTGTCCGGTGGAGATGTGGTCGGGGACGACGGGCAGCGGCCCGATGTCCTGGGACTCGAGGGTGAAGGCGACCTTCACCTCGGGGATGTCGAAGGCGCGGCCGTTGGGCCGCTGTACGTATACGTGCATCTCGTTGCCGCCCACGCGCGCGGGGTCGAGGTCGATCCGTACGACGCCCTTGCCGTCCTCGCCGCCGGTGTCGAAGGACATGTCCAGGGTCAGCGCCCCGGCCGTCGACCCGTCGGCGGAAGCGGACGACGACGTGGCCGCCCTGGCCTCCTCCTCCGTACGCCCCGGCTCGGTCGACGTCAGCATGGTGGTGACGGCGAGCAGGACGACGGCGACGCCCGCCTCGGCGAGCACCGAGCGGCGCAGTCCGAACCGGTTCGGGTCGGCGTCCCGCTGCTGCTTCTGCCGTGCCGTGTCGATCGCGGCCTGCTGCCGGGCGAGCTGGGCGACGCGCTTGGAGTCGCCCTGGTCGGATGGGGAGACGCCCTTGTCGGCCACGGCCGCGGAGGCACCCTTGTCGGCCACGGCCGCGGAGGCACCCTTCTTGCCGGAGGCCGAGGTGGCGGCGGCGGAGGTGCGGGACTGGGCGGTGGCGTGCTCCTTCTCGCCTGAGGCTGCCTCGCTGTCGGCCGCCTCGTCCTCGACAGCCTCGCCGTCGGCCGGCTCCTTGGCCTTCCGCGGCTTCACCACGACCGCGTCGGCCAACCGCGCGGTCCACCGCCGCGAGATCCACGCGATCCCCACCAGCAGCAGTACGAGCCCGATCTTGACCAGCAGCAACTGCCCGTACCGCGTGCCGGTGAACGCCGACCACGACCCCAGCTGTCGCCACGACTGGTAGATCCCGGTCGCGACCAGCGCCAGCACGCTGCCGAAGGCGACACGGGAGAACCGTCGTACGGCGGACGCCTCGAGCGGCGTGTCCGTGGGCGTCCAGTAGAGGGCGACGAGCAGCGCGGCGAGCCCGCCGAGCCAGCCCGCGACGGCCAGCAGGTGAACGATGTCGACCGGCATGGCGAGGCCGGCCTGGAGCCCGGTCGAGGCGTGTTCGGACATCGCCCAGCTCGCCGCGAGCCCCGCCGCCACGACGCTCCCGCCGATCGCGAGCCCGAAGGTGAGGTCCCGCTTCTCCTCGTCCTCGCGCTTGTCGTACGCGCCGAACAGCACGGCGATGAACAGCGCCGCCGCCGCGAGCAGCAGCAGCCGCGACACCAGTGCCGCACCGGTCTTGGTCTGCAGCACCTGGCCGAGGAGGTCCAGGTCGAAGATGTCGCCGACCTTCCCGGTGCTGGTGTACGAGCCGCGCAGGAGCAGCAGGCCGAGCGTGGCGGCGGTCAGGGCCAGCCAGCCGGAGACGACGAGCCGCTGCAGCGCCCGCACGCTCGACCCGCGCCGCCAGCAGGCGAGCACGAAGGCGGCGCCGCCGACCAGGACGATGAAGCCGGCGTACGACACGTACCGCCCGAACCCGTAGAGCCAGCCGACGACCCCGCCGCCCGCCTCCTGGCCGGAGACCGAGACGCTGGTCTGCGAGGGGGCGCCGATGGAGAAGGTGTAGGCGCCGGCGACGGGATGGCTGTCCTCGGACACCACCTGGTAGGTGACGGTGTACGTGCCGTCGGGCAGGCCGCTGTGGAGTTTCACGGCGTACGTCGTGCCGCTGAGGTTGGCCGGGGCGCCCTGGTCGATGCGCTGGCCCTTGGGGTCGAGCACGCGCAGGGAGTCGTCGGACAGGGCGACCTTCTCGGAGAAGGTCAGTGAGACCTGCGTCGGGGCCTTGTCCACCACCGCCCCTTGCTGCGGGTCGCTGCCGGTCAGCGCGGCATGCGCGGAGACCGGCCCGGCACCGGCGAGGAGCAGTCCGGTGGCGGCCAGGAGCAGCAGCACCAGGGTCCGGACACGCCGCAGCACCAGGGTCCGGACACGCAGCAGCACCAAGGGCCGGACACGCGACAGCGCCAGGGTCCGGACGCGCGGGGCGATGGTCTGGGTCAAGGCGATCTCTCCCTCAGTGTCCGGTCTTCGGGTTGTACGTAGCGGACTTCACCGGCATCTCGACGGTGACCGTGCCGGACTCGGCGAAGTGGAGCTTCACGGTCACCTTCTCGCCCTCCTCGGGCTTCCGCTTCAGCTTCTCGAACATCAGATGGCTGCCGCCGCTCTTGAAGACGAGTTGACCGTGCGCGGGGATGGCGACGTTCTTGACCTCCCGCATCGACGAGTCGACCGTTTCGTGAGCGGTCACCTCGCCGATGTCGCTGGTGACGGAGGTCAACTCGTCCTTGGTGCCGCCCTTGTTCGTGATCGTCAGAAAGCCCGCCGCCATGGAGTCGGAGACCGGCTGCGGGATGTAGGCGCCGCTGACGGACAGTTCGACCTGGGAGTCGCCGGAGTCGGAGCCGGAGCCGCAGCCCGCCAGGACGAGGGCTCCGGTCATCACCGCGGTCACCGGGGCGAACCGCCTCACGGCTTCTCCCCCTTGATCAGCTTGGGGAGGTCCTTGGTGTAGTCGTCGACCTGGGCGTCCTCGGTGTAGAGGACGTACCCGGCGTCGGTCTTCGGCGAGAACGCGACGACCTGGGTGCCGTGGGTGGAGACCATCTTGCCGTTCTTGTCCTTGTGCGGCGGCTCGATGGTGATGCCGAGGGTGCGGGCGCCGGCCTGGATGGTGGAGAAGTCCCCGGTCAGTCCGACGACCTGCGGGTCGATGCCCTTGAGCCACTTGCCGAGCGCGGACGCGGTGTCGCGCTCCGGGTCGGTCGTGATGAACACGACGCGCAGCTCGTCCTGTTCGGCCTTGGGCAGCTGCTTCTTGGCCACGGCGACGTTGCTCATCGTCAGCGGGCAGACGTCGGGGCAGTTGGTGTAGCCGAAGTAGATCAGTGTCGGCTTGCCCTGGGTCTCCTTGCGGAGGTCGTACTTCTTGCCGTTCGTGTCGGTGAGGACCAGGTCCGGCTTTTCGAACGGCTTGTCGAGGACGATGGCGGCCTTGTCCGAGCCAGCCTCCTCGGAGACCACGGTGACGGGCTTGTCGCTGTCGTCACCGCTGCCGCAGGCGGAGAGGGTCAGGGTGGCGGCGGCGAGCAGGGCGGCCGCGGCGAGTGTTGTCTTACGCATGCTGCTGCAATCTCCCGGGGGACGGCCCCCGGCCCCGGCCCAGAGACCGGTGGGCCGGGACACGGAGGCGTCCCTAGGTGTGGGTGTACGGAGTTGGGTCAGGCGTCGGTGCGCCGACGGCCGGCGAGCACGCCGTACGCCACGCCCAGCGCGCCGACGACGATGCCGACCACGCCGAGGACGCGGGCGGTGGTGTCGCTGCTGTCGGCGGGCTCGGTGGCCTCGGTCTTCGCGGAGGCGGCCTCGGCGTCGTCGGAGTCGGAGGCCTGGTCGGAGGAGGACGAGCCGTGGTGGCCGTCCTCGGCGGCGGACAGTTCGAGTACCGGTGCCGGGTTTTCGGGCTCCTCCTGGCCCTCCTGCGGCACCTCGATCCAGCGCACGACCTCCTTGTTGGAGTACGTCTGGATCGCCTTGAAGACGAGTTCGTCGGCGTCCTCGGGGAGCTGGCCGATGGCGACCGGGAACTTCTCGAAGTAGCCCGGCTCGACGCCCTTGTCCTCGGCGGTCCAGGTGATCTTGGAGACGGCCTCGGAGATCTTCTCGCCGTGCATCTCGATCGGCTTGTCGAGCTTGGACCTGGTGACCTCGATCTTCCAGCCGGGCATCGGCTCCGGCATCGCGGAGGCCAGCGGATGGTCGGTCGGGAAGGTCACCTCGAGCTTGGTGGTCGAGGCGTTGTCGCGCTCGTTGGGCACCTTGAAGTCGACGACCGCGTAACCGCCCTTGGCGGCGGTGCCTTCGGGCTGCACGCTGACGTGGGCGAACGCGGGCGCGGACAGGGCGAGCACGGCCGTGCCGGCGAGGGCGCCCGCGGCGGCGAGGCGAGAGGTCTTCATACGGAGCACTCCACTGTGGGTGAGATTCGGGATCCCGGTGGTGATCGGGATTCCGGTGGTGGTGAGGAGCACGCGTGCGCAGGGGTGCCCGATCGGGCGGGCACAGCAGGAAGGAGCTGTCCCTCGATCGGAGAACCGGGCACGCGCGCGTGCCGCACGACGGCGGCCCCTCAGCCCCACTTCGGTGGAGTGGCGGTCGCGTCGTGTCAGGCGGCGAGGACGAGTGCGGCACCGGCCGGCGGGCCGCGCCTGATCACCGTGTGCTGGAGTGCGAGGGTGCGGGGTTCGGGCGGGCCGGACCAGTCGGCGCACTGGACGAGCGGGCCCGCCTCGGGGGCGCCTGGCAGCCCGGCACGCAGGGCGCGCACCAGCGCGAGCGCCCCGCGCAGGGATCGTACGAACGCCCCCTCGGCGACCGAGTGCGCCGTCAGGGCGGACATCTCGGCGACGCGCAGCAGGGCCAGGTCCCCGCGGCGCAGCAGCCATCCCGCGACGAGAGCCGCGAGGAGGTGGGCGAGCACCATGGGCAGGGACGGCAGGAGCGACGCGGAGCCGGTGACGGTGGACAGGGCGTCCGCCGACGGGTGCGGGGTGTGCGTTCCGGCGGTCGGGGCGAGCCGTGCCTCGGTGAGGAGCTTCTGGGCCTGGGCGGGGCTGATGGCCGCCGCGGCGGTCCCGCAGACGAGCCGTGCGGCCTGCTCGACGAGCGCGGCGTCGGAGGCGGAGGCCCCGGTGGAGACCGTGCCGGAGACCCCGGTGGCCGCCCCGTGCTGACCGAGCCCGAACAGCGTGTGCAGGACGGTCTGGCCTGCCGCGAGCAGCGCCGCGATACCGGGCAGCGAGCGCTCCCGCCCCGCGAACGGCACCGTGACCAGGAGTACCCCCAGGAACCCGGCGCCCAGCGTCCACAGCGGGATCGTGGCGCAGGAGCCCAGCGTGTGCCCGACCCCGGCCAGCACGACGCAGACCGCGGCGAACACCGCGGCCCGCAGTATCCGGAGATCTCCTCCGGAGCGCACCGTGCGCGGGTGGGGGGCAGTCATGGCGGGCTCATCATCGCACTGGCCTTATGACCGCCATACGGCAGGTCCGCAAGATGACGTACGAGTGCTTCGGGACTTACAGGGGGATAGGAACCGTACAAACCGGAAGATCACCTTCTGGTGTGGGCCGACCCCACATACACCGATTCACGCGTGGGCGCATCGACCATATGGGCGGCATCACGTCAAGGATGTGCTTACACCCCCGCACTCGTGGCAATACGTAACGGTATGTCGAGCCGCGGCCAGGAGGCTGGAGCATGAGCATCTGGTGGTCACTCCATCTGCGGCGGGAAGCTGCGAGCGTGCCGCTCGCCCGGCGGTTGCTGATCGGCACCATGGAGACCGCGGGCGTGGACCCGGACGTGTCGTACGACCTCTCCGTCGCCCTCAGCGAAGCGTGTGCGAACGCCGTCGAGCACGGCGGCGACAGTACGCCGGACGGCTCTCCCCAGGCGTATCGCGTGACGGCGTACCTGGACGGCGAGAAGTGCCACATCGAAGTCACCGACTCGGGCCCGGGCTTCACGGCGCCACTTCGCGCCCCTCGCCCGGTCTCCACCGATGCCGAGCACGGCCGCGGCCTCTGCCTCATCGCGGAACTCGCCGACCACGTCCAGATCGGCAACAAGCCGGGGCGGAGCGGGGCGGTGGTGAGTTTCGACAAGATCCTCAAGTGGCGCGAGGGCACGCCGTTGGTGGCGGTGTAGCGCCGCCGCACCCGCGACGGCCGTCCCGCCGCACCGCCGGCATCAACCACCGCAAGCGGAGCGGATCCTGTAGAACGCGCTCAGGTACCGCGCGTGGTACGACGCACTGGTGATCCGCACGATCGCCTCGTCCGCCGACCGCAGTGACGACCCGGTCAGGTTGGCGCTGCCCGTGTAGACGCGCGGGGTGATGTCGCCGTTGTAGTCGCCGTCGATCAGGATCTGCTTGTTGTGCGGGCGGACGTCGATTCCGGGGCCGTTGGGGATGCGGCATCTGCGGTGCTGGATGCCGGCGGCGTTCAGCCGGCTGGTGATCGCGGAGTCGCTGTCGGCGTAGACGATGTCGATCCAGCAGCCCTGGCCGCGCAGCTGGGCCAGTTTGTCGGCGACCTGGCGGCGGGAGCCGAAGAAGCTGTGCGTCACGATGCGGATGTCGGTCTGGTGCCGCAGCCCGTCCGCGCCGGTGTAGGCGCAGCTGATCTCGTTCAGCGCGCCCACGATCGTGTCGGTGGCCGGGTTGAAGTACGACGCGTCACCTCGCGGGTAGAAGAAGCCCCGGTAGGCCGAGCCGGTCGGGGTGGAGAAGTACGCGTTGTTGTTGCCGCGGGCGAGGGTGCGGCCCTGGCGTTGCTGCTCGTGGTACGAGACGTAGGCGTTGTACACCGTGCTGTTCGTGAAGGTGACGGCGTCGTTGAAGGACTCGACCTTGTACCAGTCGGTGAGGTTGGAGGAGGTCTGGAAGACGACCCCGGAATAGCTCGTGCCGTCGTCGAAGGGCCCGATCCTCGAGAAGACGAAGAACTTGTTGTGGTTGTACGCCGGTACGGGCGGGGCCACTGCCAGGCAGCCGCGCTGGACGTCGTCCACCCCGTCCGCGTCCTCGAACCTGTCGTCGCAGACGACGATCCAGGAGCGGGCGGCGGTGCTGGTCCCGAGCACTGTCCTGAGGGACCGGTAGGCCGGGTTGTCGAACTCGGCGCCGCCGGGCCCCACGTAGGTCGAGTCGTCGACGACGAGTCTGACGTCGACGCCGCGCGTATGGGCGGCGATCAGCGCGTTCGCGACCTCCTGGTCGAGGAACTCGTAGACCGAGCCGCGGATCTGTGCCCCGGACGGCGTCGCGTCGATCAGCCGCACCAGCTGGGTGAAGATCGCCTTCTGTTGCGCGGCCGTGCCCAGCGGGTCGTTGAACACGGGCCCGTTGATGACCGGCTTGGTCAGTGCGGCGGCCGGGGTCGCCCCACCGACGAGGAGCGCGCTCACCAGGGACAGCACAGCGGCGACGGCCGACAGCACCGAACGGAGGGACCGGGCCGGACGCGGGCGCACCGGGCGTACTGGCGAACGGGTCATCGTCTTCGCTCTCCTGGGCGGGGCATGATCGCGGAAGTGGCCAGTTCACTTTGCCCGGGAGAGGGAGAAAGTCACCGGAACGGGGGCATTTGGGGTAATCAGTGGGCTCTACGGGTGAGGGACCCCCAATGGACGGTGACAGGCGTCGACTTCAGCTTCCTCAGGACTCACAGCCACCGCACAGCGCCACCCCAAGCTTCTGACGGGTGGCGTCCCTAACTTCCTGGCCATGACGGGAAACCACAAGGACAAGTCGATCACTCGGCGCCGTGCGCTCGCGGTGACCGGCGGCACGATCGCGGCGGGCGGGCTCGCCGCCGCGGGCTATCAGGCGGCCTTCGCCGACACCGGCACGACCACGACCGAGGCCGCGGCGACGGCCGGCGCGACCGCCTCGGAGAGCTCCAGCTGCATGACGCTGATGTCGAGCGTCACCGAGGGCCCGTACTACCTCGACGGCGCCCTGGTGAGAAAGGACATCACCGAGGGCAAGAGCGGCGTCCCGCTCACCTTGCGCCTCACCGTCGTCGACGCCACCGACGGCTGCACCCCGGTTCCCGGCGCGGCCGTGGAGATCTGGCACTGCGACGCCTGGGGCTACTACTCCGGCTACACCACGGCCAACCCCGGCGGCTCCGCACCCGCCGAGAGCGAGGACGGCTCGACCGCCGACGACAAGACCTACCTGCGCGGCTACCAGATCGCCAACGCCAACGGGGTCGTCAAGTTCGAGACGATCTTCCCGGGCTGGTACACCCCGCGCACCTGCCACATCCACCTCAAGGTGCACACGGGCGGCCAGAAGGAGGACGGCACCTACGAGGGCGGCAAGGTCAACTACACCGGCCAGCTGTTCTTCGACGACGAGATCGCCCAGGAGATCTTCACCCTGGAGCCCTACTCCAAGCACTCCGGCAGCTACACCACCCTCGACAACGACATGGTCTACGACGGCGGCGGCGCCTCCAGCGGCCTGCTGACCCTCAAGGCCGTGCACAAGAAGGACCCCTCCAAGGGCTACAAGGGCTTCCTCACCATCGGTGTCGACCCCGACGCCGAGAACACCGGCGCGGGCAGCGGCGGCGGTGGCGGCGAGGGCGGTACGCCGCCGAGCGGTGCCCCGACGGGCACCCCGCCCAGCGACGCCCCGTCGGCCTCGGCGTCCTCGTCGTCCTCGTAGGGGGGACGGCCATGAGCAGCCGCGAGGACGACACGCTCGCGCAGGCCGCCGTGACCGCGCTGACCGGGCAGCTGGCCCTGGCTCCCAAGCCGGGCCTGCCCGACCCGCGCGACCTCGGTGCCCGCGTCACCCGCCGGGACCACCGCATGCTGCGCTGGTCCGCCAAGGCGCTGGCGCCGGGCCTCGCGGCGATGGCCGCGGCCGCCCGGCGCACGGGCGACCCGACACCCGCGCTCCGCAGTGAACTCGGCGCCATCGGCAGGTGCACCGAGCACTCGGTGCACCTCGCGGGCGGCGGTCACCGTGGCGCGCTGTGGGCGCTCGGCCTGCTGGTCGCCGCGGCCGCGCTCGACCCCCGGGCCGGGGCACGGGACGTCGCGGCGACCGCCAAGCGCATCGCCGCCCACACCGACAAGCGTGCCCCGCGCAGGCCCTCCCGGGGCTCCTCGGTGTCCGCGAAGTACGGCGCCGCCGGGGCACGGGGCGAGGCACGGGCCGGATTCCCGCACGTGCGGCGGGCGTTGGACGCGCTCGCCAAGGCCCGCTCGGCCGGCGCGACGGAGGAGCAGGCCCGTCTGGACGCCCTGCTCACCGTGATGTCCACCCTCCAGGACACCGAACTCCTCTACACCGCGGGCCCCATCGGGCTACGGCAGGTCCAGGCCGGCGCCCGTGGCGTCCTGGAGGCGGGCGGTACGGCCACCGACGCGGGCGCCGAGGCCCTGGCCGCCCTCGACGCCGACCTGCACGCGCGCGCGTGGAGCCCGCGGGGGAGTGCGGGGCTGCTCGCGGGGGCGCTGTTCCTGGACGCCCTGCCGGTCACGGCACGAGCGCGGGCTGCCTGACGCGGTCTTCCTGCGCCCGGCGATCGGCGGCCCACCGAGCCGCCGGTCCCATCGCGTACGACGCCGCCAGCATGGCCCCGCCCAGCAGCAGCCAGCCCGGCGTCCCCCACTCCACCAGCAGGGCCGTCAGCAGGAGCGGGCCGAGAGTGCGGGCGATGGTGACGCCGGTCCCGAACAGGCCCTGGTACTCGCCCACGCGGCCTTCCGGGGCCAGGTCGAAGGACAGCTGCCAGGAACCCGCCGACTGCCCCATCTCGGCGACCACCTGAAGCACCGCACCCACCACCAGGATCCCGACGGCCACCCACAACGATGCACCGGCCGACAACGCGAACACCACGCACGCGGCGAGCATCACCCAGCCCGCACGGCGCACCGCGCGCGTGGCGGTGGCAAGTCCCGTGACGCCGCGCGCCGCCCGCACCTGGAACAGCATCACCGCAGCGGTGTTGAGCACGAACAGCGCGGAGACCAGCCAGGCCGGCGCCTCGGTCCTGCGGGTGATCCACAGCGGCAGCACCAGGCTCAGCAGCGGCAGCCGGAGCAGCAGCACGGTGTTGAGGAGCGCGACCACCGCATACGGGCGGTCGCGCAGCACACCGAGCCCACCGTGCCGCGGCCGGCTCGCCACAGCCGTCATGGAGGGCAGCCGGAGCAGCAGCAACGCGCACACCAGGAAACTCACCGCGTCCAGCACGAACACCGTCAGATACGCCGTCCGCGTCCCGGCATGCAACGCGAGACCGCCGAGCCCCGCGCCCACCGCCAGACCGGCGTTGAGCGTCGACTGCAGATGCGCGAGCAGCCTCGTCCGCTCCCCGGCGGACACCAGCCCGGCCAGCAGGGCCTGCCGGGCCGCCGCGAGCCCCGACTGCGCCGCGGCGTACACGCACGCGGCCAGCACGAACGGCCAGAAGCCGCGTACGACCGTGAAGGACGCCACCGCCAGTCCCGTCGCCAGCGCCAGCAGCACCGCCGTACCGCGCGCCCCCCTCCGGTCGGCGAGCTGCCCCAGCGGCACCCCCACCAGTGAACCGATAGCCCACCCCACGGTGAGCCCGAGCCCTACGCGCGCGGGGGCGAGGCCCACGACCTGGGTGAAGTACAGGGCCGACGTCGTGTAGTAGGCGCCGTCGCCGATCGAGTTGCTCAACTGGGCCAGGGCCAGGACGCGTTGCGGGCCGGCGGGCGGGACGGGGGAGTTCGTCATGCAGATGACACTAAGGACGCAATGGAGCCTTCATCAGGCCCAATCAGCGACCTTTTCACCGGCCCAATTCAGCCGCTCTCCAACACCTTCCCCAGCACGTCCAACGCCTCCGGATATGCCCGCTCCCGAGGCGTCCCGTACCCCACGACCAGCCCTTGCGGCCGCCCGTCACCGCCGCCGGGCGCATGCCAGTGCTCCCCCAGACACCCCACCGCGAGCCCCTCCGCCTCGGCCCGCGCCAGCACTCGCGCCTCGTCGTCGACCTCCACCAGCGCGTGCAGCCCGGCCGCGATGCCGCGCACGGCCCGACCCGTCCCCAGCCGTTCCAGGAGCTGATCCCGGCGCCGCCGGTAGCGCAGCCGGCAGGCCCGTACATGACGGTCGTACGCATGGCTGTCGATCAGCTCGGCGAGCGCCAACTGGCCGATGGACTCGGTGTGATGGTCGCTGTGCAGCTTGGCGTCGGCGACGGCGTCGACCAGGTGCGGCGGCAGCACCATCCAGCCCAGCCGCAGCGCGGGACCGAGCGTCTTCGAGGCCGTGCCCAGATACGCCACCTGCCCCGGCGCCATCCCTTGCAGCGCGCCCACGGGCTGGCGGTCGTAGCGGAACTCCCCGTCGTAGTCGTCCTCGACGATCAGGCCGCCACGCGCGCGTGCCCAGTCGGTGAGCGCCCGCCGTCGTTCCGGGTGCAGGGTCACGCCGGTCGGGTACTGATGCGCGGGCGTGACGACGACGGCCTCGCAGTCCCTCAACTCCCCGGCGCGCACACCCCGTTCGTCAACCGGCACGGGCACGACGGCGCCCCCGCCCCGCCGCACCACCTCCCGATGGAACGGCAGCCCGGGGTCCTCCATGGCGATCGTGCCGCCCGCCAGCACGCGCGTGAGCAGCGCCAGCCCCTGCACATACCCGGAGGTGATCACGATCCGCTCCGGCGGCGCGATCACCCCGCGCGCCCGCCCCAGATACCCCGACAACGCGGTCCGCAACTCGACACGGCCACGCGGATCGCCGTAGTCGTACGCCAAGGAGGGCGCCGTGGCGATCGCCCTGCGCAACGCCCGCAACCAGGCAGCCGCCGGAAACGCCCCCACGTCCGGGCTTCCCGGGCGCAGGTCGAAACGCGGCACACGCGCGCGTGCGGCGGCTTCCAGCGGTCTGGCGGCGGCGGAGGGAAGCGTGGCGACCCGGGTACCGGACCCCTGCCGGGCAGTGAGGTACCCCTCGGCGACGAGTTGGTCGTACGCCGCCTTCACGGTGTTCCGCGAGATGCCGAGCTCGTCGGCGAGGCGTCGCGTGGCGGGCAGTTGCGTGCCGGGGGCGAGCCGCCCGTCGCGAACGGCGTCGCGCAGGGCGCGTTCAAGCCCCACACGACGCCCTTCACCGACGTCGGCTTCCAGATGCAGGTCGACCCCAACGCCCAACGGGGCGCGGGGAACTGCGCGATCAACCACGAACGACCCGCAGACGGCAGATCAGCTGTGGTCCCTCTGCAGACCCGCCATCCACGCCTCGACCTCGTCCGACCGCCGAGGCAGCCCGGCGCTGAGGTTCCGGTTGCCGTCGGCCGTCACCAGGATGTCGTCCTCGATCCGCACCCCGATCCCCCGGTACTCCTCCGGCACGGTCAGGTCGTCGGCCTGGAAGTACAGCCCCGGCTCGACGGTCAGCACCATGCCCTCCTCCAGCGTGCCGTCGACATACGACTCCACGCGCGCGGCAGCACAGTCGTGCACGTCCATGCCGAGCATGTGCCCGGTCCCGTGCAGCGTCCACCGCCGCTGCAGCCCGAGCTCCAGCACCCGCTCCACCGGCCCCTCGACAAGCCCCCACTCGACGAGCCGCTCGGCCAGCACACGCTGTGCCGCGTCATGGAAGTCCCGGAACTTGCCGCCCGGCTGCACGGCCGCGATACCGGCCTCCTGGGCGTCGTACACGGCGTCGTAGATCTTCTTCTGGATCTCGCTGTACCGGCCGTTGACCGGCAGCGTGCGCGTGACGTCGGCGGTGTAGTACGTGTGCGTCTCGACGCCCGCGTCGAGCAGCAGCAGATCACCGGAGCGCACGGGACCGTCGTTGCGCACCCAGTGCAGCGTGCAGGCGTGCGGGCCGGCCGCGCAGATGGAGCCGTAGCCGACGTCGTTGCCCTCCACGCGCGCGCGGAGGAAGAACGTGCCCTCGATGTAGCGCTCGGAGGTCGCCTCGGCCTTGTCGAGGACCTTCACGACGTCCTCGAAGCCGCGCACGGTGGAGTCGACGGCCTTCTGCAGCTCGCCGATCTCGAACGCGTCCTTGACCAGCCGTGCCTCGGACAGGAAGACCCGCAGCTCCTCGTCCCGCTCGGCGGTGACCTTGTCGGTCAGCGCGGCCTCGATGCCGGCGTCGTAGCCCCGCACGACGCGCACCGGGCCCGTCGCCTCGCGGAGCTTGTCGGTCAGCTCGCGCACGTCGGACGCGGGGATGCCGTACAGCTTCTCCGCCTCGGTGAGCGAGTGCCGGCGGCCGACCCACAGCTCGCCCTGGCCGGAGAGCCAGAACTCGCCGTTCTCGCGGTCGGAGCGCGGCAGCAGGTAGATCGTCGCCTTGTGGCCGCCGGCGACGGGCTCCAGGACGAGCACGCCGTCCTCGGTCTGGTTGCCGGTGAGGTACGCGTACTCGACCGACGCCCGGAAGGGGTACTCCGTGTCGTTCGACCGTGTCTTCAGGTTGCCCGCGGGGATCACCAGACGCTCGCCCGGGAACCGCGCCGACAGCGCGGCACGCCGCGCGGCGGTCTCGGCGGCCTGGGGGACCGGCGCCAGGTCACGCAGCTCCGTGTCGGCCCAGCCGGACTTCATGTTCTCGGCAAGCTCGTCGGACACGCCCGGGTACAGGCCGTTCTTGCGCTGCTTGATGGGCTCCTCAGACTCAGCTTCCGGGCCCGCTGCGGTAGCAGCATTGGACTCAGCCGGGGTGAGCTCGTCGGCCACGGTCATCCTCCTAGATACGGCACTGGACCCCGTCCATCGTACGGACGTACAGAAGGGAACCCAGGGCCGTAAGGCCTGCTGCCCGCGCTCGGGCGCCGCTGCTATGGCCGAGGTCACTCGCCTGTTATGGGAGCTTTCGAAGGCCACTACGCGCGCGTGAGCGGCAACTACTCAAAGCGAGCGGCCAGCAGGACGACGTCCTCCTCGCTGTCCGACCGGTCGAGCCCGTCCGGCAGCACGGTCCGCAGGACGCGGTCGACGACGGCGTCCGGGTCGTGCCGGATGGCCCTGGGCACGCCGGCCGCCGCCGCGTGCAGCCGGGCGAAGGCGCGGTCGGTGGGGTCGCCGGTGCGGTGCAGCAGTCCGTCGGTGTACAGCAGAACCGTCTCTCCGGCTTCCGCCGTCAGCTCCACGCTCGGCGCCTCCCAGCAGGCCAGCATGCCCAGCGGCGCGGACACGGAGGTCTCCACGAACTCCGTGCGACGGTCACCGATCAGCAGCGGCGGGGTGTGCCCGGCACCGGCGAGCGTGATCTTGCGCAGGGCGGGCTCGCAGTAGGCGAACAGGGCGGTGGCGGAACGCGCGGGCTCGGTGAGTCTGAGCAGCAGTTCCAGGTCGGACAGGACCGCGACCGGGTCCTCGCCCTCCATGACGGCGTACGCCCGGAGGGACGCCCTGAGCCGTCCCATCGCGGCGATCGCGCTGGGCCCGGAGCCGGTCACCGAGCCGACCACGAGGCCGAGCGCGGCGTCCGGCAGCGGCAGCGCGTCGTACCAGTCGCCGCCCCCGCGCGGGCCGGTACGGTGCCGGGCTGCGAGCTGGACGCCCGCCATGCGGGGCAGCCGGGAGGGGAGCAGTTCCTCGGCCATGGTCCGCAGACACGCGCGCGTGCGCTCTACTTCGAGGAGCCGGGCCAGGTGCTCGGTGGCGTAGCGGGTGTACAGGCCGACGAGGTGGCGCTGGCGCTCGGCCGGTTCGGCGGGCTCGTCGTACAGCCATACGGCGGCGCCGAGGCGCCCGGCGGCGTCGGAGGACAGGGGGAGGGCGTAGCTCGCGGCGTAGCCGAGGCGGGCGGCCACCTCGCGGTGGCGTGGGTCGAGCTTGTCCTCGGCGAGCAGGTCGGGCTCGGCGATCTCGCCGTCGCCGCCCGGGAGACCGTCGAGGATCCTGCCGTACGACATCGCGCTGCGCGGCACGGTCTCGATGTGTCCGAGGTCGGCGCGGGCGAGGCCCAGCCCGATGGTCGTGTCGGGGCCCAGCCTGTCCGCCGGTTCCAGCACGACGAGACCACGCCGGGCGCCCACGAGGGCGGATCCGGCGCGCAGGAGTTCCTCGAGGGCCTCGGCGAGCGTGTCCGTGCGGGCCAGGCGTTCGGTGAGTTCGTGGAGCGTGGTGAGGTCCGACACCCAGCCGGCGAGACGGTCCTGGAGCACCACTCCCGGTGGGTTCGGTGGGGGGATCGCTGAGGCGCCGGAGGCCGCTTGCGCGGGCGCGACAGTGTGTGCGGGCGAGGGAACCGTCGAATCGATTCCGGCCACTTTCGGAGGGTGGGGAGCGTTCATGGCGTCCGGCTTTCCGACCGGTGCGTATTGCTCAAAAGCATCGCAAACCCCCATGTCATTCTGCGCCGCTAGCAGTGTCTCCACATGTACACGCACTCGTGAGGGGATGTCCAGCATTGTCCTGCCGGGATTCCTGGTGTCCGTGGGCAACCAGAGCAGTCGTCGTAGATCTCTTGCGTAAAGGCAAAGTTGGCTTAAAACTGTCGCAGGGAACGGGGTATTGCGGTCGACTGGTTTCGCTCCACGGAGCGTCACAGCGGTCGTGATGGGTACGTACTCGGTGAAGGCCAGGGGCGGTTGACAACCACCCGGAACCTGGTGACGGACCCGGGCGTCTTAGCCACCGACGGCCGTGCCCCATCCTCCCGTGGCGGAGGCGAAGAGAAATACGCGGGACAGCAAAACGCCAGACTTCGCCACCCCACGCCACGCCCATGCTTTTGCTAGACGCAGTATGGACGGGGCTGCCGCGGAAGCAGCCAACGCTCGACCCATAGGGGTTTCCCTTGCCCAGGGCAGGGGTGTGATGCGCCATTAGGTACGCACAGTGAAGTGATCGACACATGGTGTGATGTGGCCCACGGTGTTGCCAGCGGTGCAACGGAAAGGAACGAGCGCTCATGCGCGAGATCCTCGGAAAGCGACGCAGGCTCCTGCGCGGCGACGGGAGGCCTGAGGTGATCAGCGCGGCCCTGACCTTCGCGACTCAATGGCAGTGGCCCGTACTCCCGGGTGTGGCGGCGGATCCGCAGAAGCGGGACCGTTGCGGTTGTCCGGACCCCGAATGCACGGTGCCCGGTGCTCACCCCTTCGACCCCGGTCTCCTCGCGGCGACCACCGACGAGCGCATGGTGCGCTGGTGGTGGTCCAACCGGCCCGCGGCCCCGATCGTCCTCGCCACCGGCGGCCAGGCGCCCTGCGCGGTCAGCCTTCCGGCCCTGCCGGCCGCCCACGCCCTCACCGCGCTCGACCGCATGGGCATGCGCCTCGGCCCGGTCGTCGCCTCGCCCACCCGCTGGGCGATCCTGGTGAAGCCGTACTCCATGGAGCAGCTGGGCGAACTGCTGTACGCCAAGGACTTCGTCCCGGGCTCCCTGCGCTTCCACGGCGAGGGCGGCTATCTCGCCCTGCCCCCGTCCGAGACGGGCCAGGGTCCCATCAGCTGGCAGCGCGCCCCGCTGCCCGGCTCGGCCTCCCCGTGGGTGCCCGATGTGGAGGCCGTGGTCGACGCCGTGGTCGAGGCCCTCACTCGTACGGGTGTGAGCGCACCCGAGTTGTAGGGGTGTACGGCGCGCGCGGAACGGGACACCCGTGCGCGGTCGTTACATTCCGTGTATGCCCCGTCACGCTGAGACACGCCGCTCAGGCTCAGGAAAGATCCGTCTGTTCGCCCTCACCGGCGTCGTGGTGGGCGCGGTCGCGCTGCCGCTGGCCGTCGCCTCCGCGGGACCCGTGGGCGAGGAGGAGCGCGCCCTCGGCCATACGTCACGCAAGTCCGAGCGCCCTTCGGTACGCCCCTCCCCCGCCGTCGACGCCAAAGGGCCCTCCGCCGAGCCCGGCGACTCGCCGCTGCTGCTCGGCCTGGGCCTGGTCACCGCCGCCCGCTGCGGCCCCGAGCTGACCTCCCCGGAGGGCATCGAGGCGCAGACCTGTGTCCTCACGCAGGGCGAGGAGACCTGGGCGCGCACCTACTTCCGCAATGCGACCGGCGGCGCCCTGGACTCCGTACTGAGCCTCATGGGGCCCGGCGGGCGCACGGTGCAGATGCGCTGCGCCGGGGGCGCCGAGGACGAGCCCGGGACGTGTGAGACGCCCCGGCGGCCCACCCGGGGAGGCCTGGACGCCTACACGGCGGTCGCTGAGTTCGCCGCGCGGGCCGGGAACGGTCCGCTGCTGCTGCGCGCCGCGAGCAACTCCGTGCCGGACAATTCCGAGGCGTCCACGGGACGTTGACACACGGCGTCATTCCGTAAAGGACTGCACACATGGAAAGACCCGGTTGCTGGCGACGGGGGATGCACCAGCAACCGGGCTAATGGAACGGTAACAAGAGATCGGCCGTTCGCAAATTCGATCTGGGCTTTCCAGTCACGGATTCCCTTGCTCCACTTGGGAGTTGTGATCGGATTCACCCCTCGCACGAGGGCCGGTTCGGCTGAACCGCCGTTCAGCCGAACCCCATCTCCGTCCTGTGCGTCAGCTGAGCGTGACCTGCCGGTTGGTCAGGCCGCCACGCGCGCGGCGCTCGTCCGCGGTGAGCGGAGCGTCCGTGGCCAGGGCCGCGGCGAGGCGCTCGGCGAACTCGGCCGCCGGCTTCTCCACGTCCTCCGCGCCGACCTCGCTCGGCAGGTCCCAGACCGGCACGGTGAGGCCGTGAGCGCGGAAGGAACCGACGAGCCGGGTGCCTTCGCCGAGGCTCGACCTCCCCGCCGCGTGCAGCCGCGCGAGAGCGTCCAGAAGCTGCTCCTCGGGGTGCGGCATGACCCAGCGCAGGTGGTTCTTCTCCGGCGTCTGGCACCAGTAGGCGGCGTCCACGCCGGTCAGCTTCACGGTCGGGATGGCCGCGGCGTTGGCCCGCTCCAGGGAGGCGGCGACCTCCGGAGTGGCGTTCTCCGCGTCCGGGACCCAGAACTCGAAGCCCGGGTGCACAACTGGCTCGAACGCGCCTTCGGGGTCGAGCAGATCCTGCAGCCGCGGGCCGTCGGCCGGGGCGCGGCGGCCCTGGACCGGGGTGCCGGGCTGGGCGGCGAGAGCCTGCTGCAGCGTGTCGGCGAGGTCACGGCTGATGTCGCCCGACGCCGTGTCGTTCTGCAGGCCGAGCAGCACCGAGCCGTCGTCGCGGCGCAGGGCCGGCCAGGCCATCGGCAGGACGGTGGCGAGGGTGACGGACGGGACGCCCTCGGGGAGGCCGCCCTTCAGGGGCAGTTCGACGGTGGCGGCCGGCACCAGTTCGCGCAGGGCCACCCAGTCGCACTCGCCCGGCAGCCCCTCGAACGGGCGGTGCACGAGCTCGGTCACCGCCTGTGCGGCGGCCCGGCCGTGGCAGGCCTTGTAGCGGCGGCCGCTGCCGCAGGGGCAGGGCTCGCGTGCGCCGACAACCGGGATCTCCCCGTCGCTGAGCTGCGGGCGCTTGGCCTGGGTCTGGGGTCGCTTCTTGGCCATCGTGAGTTGTCTCCCGGTTACGGCTCGTCTCGTACGGCGCGAGCCTAGCCCTTAAGGCCATGGCCGACGGGAGCCTGTGGACAACCCACGGTTCGTGCCGGGTGCGGCCTCCGGGTCCGTGTGGCCGTCAATCCAGGTCGTCGAAGGCGTCCGCGAAGTCGAGGCCGGGTATCGCGCTCACGGGCGGCGCCGCAACGCGCGTAGCGAAGTCGTCGCGGCGGTGCCCGGCATCGGGATCATGAACGTCGTCGTGGACCACGACCCAGACCGTGACCTCACCGCGGGCGTCGTCCCGTACACCCCAGTCGTCGGCCAGCGCGGTGATGATGTTCAGCCCGCGGCCGCCGTGCGCGGTGACCGAGGGCGTGGCCGGAGCCGGGCGGGTGGGTCCGCCGCCGTCCGTCACCTCCACGGTGAGCCTGCCGCCCGCGTCCACGCGCCATGAGGCCAGGACGTCGCCGTCCCCGGACAGTGCCTCACCCAGTGGTCGGCCGTGTTTGCACGCGTTGCTCAAGAGTTCGGAAAGAATCAGTACGGCATCGTCGATGACCGATTCCGCTACCCCGCCCCTGCGCAACTGCGAGCGCATACGGTGTCTCGCTTCCCCCACGCCCGCAGGGCCATGGGGTACGGCCATGCTCGACGACGTGGGCACCTCCTGTGCCACCACCAACGCCACCCCCGAGACCTCCTTTGCCCCACGCCACGGTGTGGATGCCCCATTGGCCTGTACCGGAAACCGGCCAATCAATGTCCTGCGACGCATTCACAACGATCGAATACGGACCGAACGCGCCGGAGCACTCCCCGTAGTCGAGATGGCTGGAAATTATCGGTGTGGCCGAGAGTGGAGGATGAGGCTGGTGGTACTTCAGGGTCAAGAGGTTGTGCAGGGATTGATGAGGTTCTAGGGGTTTCCCGGTGTGCGGTTTGCCCGGGGCGCTGGCGCGTGCTTCGAGTGCGCGGCGCAGGGAGCACGCGCGCGTGTCAGCGGCCGAGCTGGTGCAGCACCGCGCGCGGGCGGTTGGTGATGATGGCGTCCACGCCCAGTTCGACGCAGAGGTCGACGTCCTGGGGCTCGTTCACGGTCCAGACGTGCACCTGGTGCCCGGCCCCCTTCAGGCGCTCCACGTACGCCGGGTGATTGCGCACGATACGGATCGAGGGGCCGGCGACATGGACGCCCGCGGGCAGTCGGCCGTCCCGCAGCCTGGGCGAGACGAACTGCATCAGATAGACCGTCGGCAGCGCCGGCGAGGCGGCACGCACGCGATGCAGCGAGCGCGCCGAGAAGCTCATGACGCGCACCGGGGACTCCTCGGCCGAGGCGGGCGCGTCCAGCCCGAACCGCTTCAGCAGGTGCAGCAGCCGCTCCTCGACCTGTCCCGCCCAGCGCGTCGGGTGCTTGGTCTCGATCGCCAGCTCCACCCGCCGCCCGGCGTCGGCGACGAGCTCGAGCAGCCGCTCCAGGGTGAGCACTGAGGTGTCCTCGGGGTCCTCCGGCCGGAACTCCCAGTCGGGCTCCTCGGCCCGGTTCTTCCACGAGTCACGGTTCTTGCGGGAGCCGAAGTCCAGAGCGGCGAGCTCGGCGAGCTCCAGGGCCGAGACCGCGCCGCGGCCGTTGGACGTACGGTTGACGCGTCGGTCGTGGACGCAGACGAGATGACCGTCCGCGGTGAGGCGTACATCGCACTCGAGGGCGTCCGCACCGTCCTCGATCGCCTTCTTGTACGCGGCCAGGGTGTGCTCGGGAGCGTCTTCGGAGGCTCCGCGATGGGCGACGACTTGGATCTGCTGCTGCCGTGCGTGGGTCACCGCGTCATGGTGCCACCGCACGAGGGCGAGCGTGCGACCGGAGGTGTAGCGGGTGCGCAGGGATTGCGCCCGTTTAGTCTCACATGGGCAATATAAAGGTTGGCCGTGGACCCACAGCGACCGCTTATGGTGCTCTGACGGCCTGTGGGAAAAGCTGACGGCATACATAAAGGCATGCACAGCTGAAACGCACCGACCGCCGACAAGCAGTGGCAAGCGAACGGGCGTGACCGAGTGCGACCGAAGACAACAGCCGTGGATCGAGGAGAGAAGCTGTGAGCACCGAGAACGAGGGCGCCGCGGTACCCCCGGCCCCGTCCGCACCCCCCGTGCCGGTGGATACTCCCGCTGCTCCGGCTTCCCAGGAGCACCCGGCCCCAGAGGGCGACGCCGCCCCGACCACGCCGCTCCCGCCGGTGCCGAGCGGCGCCCCGGCGAACTCCAACGGCACGCAGCCGTACGCAGCCCCGGGAGCCGCCGACGGGCCACAGCCGCCCGCCGCCCCGGTCGCCTCGAACGGCGTCGGCGCGCAGCCGCCCGTCCCCCAGCCGCCCGTCACCCAGGGCTCGGCCCCCGACGCTTCCTGGCCGCCCCCGCCGCCGCCCGGCACGCAGCCGTACGCCGACAGCGGTGCCGCGGCCGGAGGTGCCGGTGCCGGTGCGGGCTCCGGCTGGGGTGCCACGTACCAGCAGCCTGCGCCGAAGTCCGGCCGTGGCCGCGGCGGTCTGCTCGCCGCGGTCCTCATCGCCGCGCTGGTCGCGGGCGGCCTGGGCGGCGGCCTCGGCTACACCCTGGCCAAGAACGACGACACCACCTCCTCCACGACCGTCTCCGCCCCCGACAGCGGCGGCTCCGTCAAGCGCGACCCGGGCACCGTCGCGGGCGTGGCCGCCAAGGCGCTGCCCAGCACCGTCACCATCCAGGCCGAGAGCAGCAGCGGCGAGGGCGGCACGGGCACCGGCTTCGTCTTCGACGCCGAGGGCCACATCCTCACCAACAACCACGTGGTGGCAGACGCGGTCGACGGCGGCAAGCTGACGGCCACCTTCCCGAGCGGCAAGAAGTACGACGCCGAGGTCGTCGGCCACGCGCAGGGCTACGACGTGGCGGTCATCAAGCTCAAGAACGCCCCGTCGGACCTCAAGCCGCTGACGCTGGGCAACTCCGACGAGGTGGCGGTGGGCGACTCGACGATCGCGATCGGCGCCCCCTTCGGCCTCTCCAACACGGTCACCACGGGCATCATCAGCGCCAAGAACCGCCCGGTGGCCTCCAGCGACGGCACCGGCAGCAACGCCTCGTACATGAGCGCCCTGCAGACGGACGCCTCGATCAACCCGGGCAACTCCGGCGGCCCGCTGCTGGACGCGCAGGGCAACGTCATCGGCATCAACTCCGCGATCCAGTCCGCCGCCAACGGCCTGGGCGGCACCAGCCAGTCCGGCTCGATCGGCCTCGGCTTCGCCATCCCGATCAACCAGGCCAAGTACGTCGCCCAGCAGCTGATCAAGACCGGTGAGCCGGTCTACGCCAAGATCGGTGCCTCCGTCTCCACGGAGGACACCAGCGACGGCGCCAAGATCGTCGACCAGGGCAACAGCAGCGCGGACGCGGTCGAGGCGGGCGGCCCCGCCGACAAGGCCGGCCTCCAGCCCGGCGACGTCATCACCAAGCTCGACGACAGGGTGATCGACTCCGGTCCCACCCTGATCGGCGAGATCTGGACCCACCAGCCCGGCGACAAGGTCACGATCACCTACGAACGGGACGGCAAGTCCCGCACCGTCGAACTGACCCTGGGCTCCCGCACGGGCGACAGCTGACGCTCGACGGCCACGCGCGCGTAGGTCCGGCTCCGTGTGAGGGGCCGACCACGCGCGCGTGTCTGTTTCCGGGGAGCGAGGGAATCCGGGTTTCTGCGAAGCGAGGGGAACCAGGCTTCCGGGAAGTGAAGGGAACCAGGACACGACGAACCGCGTCCCAACCCACCGGGTGGCCCTCGTTCACACACAGGTGTGGACTGCGCGATGCGCGCCGGGAGTTGCCGATCGTCCGGTGACCGTGTCCATGCAATCGAATGGGCTATCGTGCCTTCTCGACCTCGACTCTTCGCGAACGGGAAGCAGAGCCGCGAATGGCAAGCAGACAAGGGGACAATCTCGCGGTGTCCGATCTTGGGCGGCTCGTCGCCGGCCGGTACCTGCTGGTGGACCGGGTGGGCAGCGGCGGCATGGGCACCGTCTGGCGTGCCGAGGACAAGATGCTCGGCCGCCATGTCGCCGTGAAGAAACTGCGCATCCCACCGCACCTGCAGGACGACGAGGTCCGCACGCTCTACGAGCGCACCCGCCGCGAGGCCCGCAGCGCCGCCCGGATCACCCACCCCAACGTGATCGTCGTGCACGACGTGGTCGACGACGAGGGCCTGCCGTGCATCGTCATGGAGTACGTGCCCTCGGTCACGCTGAGCGACGTACTGAAGAGGCGGGGTGCGCTGCCACCCGAGGAAGCCGCCCGGATCGGCCGCGCCATGGCCGCCGCCCTGCGCGCCGCCCACGACGTCGGAGTGCAGCACCGGGACGTCAAACCCGCCAACGTGCTGCTCGGTGACGACGGGCGGATCATCCTCACCGACTTCGGCATCGCCATGGAGTCGGGCACGTCCTCGCTGACCAAGCCCGGCGAGCTGATCGGCTCCATCGGCTACCTGGCGCCCGAACGGCTCCGGGGCGCGCGTCCGGAGACCGGTCCGGCCAGTGACCTGTGGGCCCTGGGGGCGACGCTGTACCAGGCGGTCGAGGGGCGGGACCCGTTCCGCCGCGACACCGCGATCGAGACCGCGTACGCCATCGCCACGGACCCGTACGAGCCGCCGCGCAACGCCGGCGAGCTGGCCCCGGTGATCGAGGGCCTGCTCGTCAAGGACCCGGGCCGACGCATGGACGTGCACGAGGTCGAACGCCGCCTGGGCGACGTGACCGGCACCCGGACCGAGCCCCTGGACCTGCCCACGCGACCGGACCGTACCGACGCCCTCGCGCCTCCCGCGCCCAAGGGCCGCGCCAACCGTCGCCGTACGGTGGTGCTGTCGGCCCTGGCCGTGACACTCGCCGCCTGCCTGGCGGGCGGCACGGTGTGGTGGCTCAACGGCAGGACCGACGGGCCTGGCAAGCAGGCGTCCGGCTCCGAGGCGTCCACGCCCACCACGCCGACCACGCCCACGACGAGCACCAGCCCTGGCGCCGGCGCCGGCTCTGGCCCCGGCTCCAGTTCCTCCGTGCCGCCGGTACCGGCCGGATACCACCTCGAGAGTCCGGACACCGGCATCTCCGTGCCCGTGCAGGACGGCTGGACCCGCAAGACGCTCTCCGGCGGCGAAGTCGGCTACATAGACCCGTCGGGCCTCGTGGGCCTGAGGGTCAACGTCATCGAGTTCGCCGGCACCGATCCGCTGCAGCACTGGCGCGAGACGGAGGAGGAACAGACCGCTCGCGACAATCCCGGCTATGAGCGGGTGAGGATGGCCGAGACGACCTTCCGGGGAGGGCCCGCCGGGTACTGGGAGTTCACCTTCGACGGCAGGGCACGGAAGTACCGGGCCGCGGAGCTGGCCTTCGCGAGCGCCGACGGAACCCAGTACGTGATCTACCTGTCCGCGCCGGACGACCAATGGCACGAATACCGCCCGGCCTTCGACACCGCCGTCAACGGTGTCCGCGTGGGCGACGGCACCTGACACAGGACGGGCCAACCGACCCCATCCGGACCAGGAACCCCGCACCACGCGTGAGGCCGGTACGCTGTACCCGCTCCGCCCCTGGTGGGCCGGGGCGAGGTGGGTTGCCCGAGCGGCCTAAGGGAACGGTCTTGAAAACCGTCGTGGCGCGAGTCACCGTGGGTTCAAATCCCACACCCACCGCTTACCAGGCGACGTAAGGCCAGGTGGGAAGGGGTGTCCGGATTTCCGGGCGCCCCTTTTCGCAGTCCGGCCGCTCTGTGTGGCTGAATCGGTTCTCGCGCTGCGTGGGTCATGAGGCCGTGCCTCGGCGCGGTTCAGGGCTTCTTCGCGGGGGTCCGCTTCGAGGTTCTGCCTCCACCGGTACTGCTTCGCCTGGAAGCGGCAGCCGTGCTCTTCCGCCCGCTCACGGCCTTCTCCGCGCCTGTCGCGGCCTGCGGTGACGCTGTCCGGGCAGCCGTTGCGGCCGGCCACTTGAACTCGATCTCCAGCTCGATCTCCCCGTCACTGACCTCGACCTCGATCTCGCTGTGAAGGTCGGCGGGGATCCGCAGGCTGAGCTTCCAGGGGTCGAGTTCCAGTTCGGCCTCCCCGCCTTCCCTCAGCGCGGCCGCGAGCGCCTCGAGCTGATCAGCCGCCTCAAGGCGGGACAGCGAGCGCTTCTGCTCAAGTTTGAGGTCCTTCATGGCACTCTCCGATCCGGCGCAAGCAGAGCAAACGGGAGATAACGACCATTTTGTCGCTCTGTGTCCGCTTGGACATCTCGCGCAGAGACATCCCCCCCCGCGCGTGGACATCAAGACCGCTGGGCCCGCAGTAGTCGCAACTGCCCGATCTCCGCGACGTTCTTCATCAACTCGGCGTTCACCCAGCCGATCATGTGGGCGACGGTGTACTCGGGGTCGTTCGGCCAGCGGAACGGGGCCGCGGCGTCCAGGTCCCGGTCGTCGAGGCGGTCCAGTGCCGCAAGCCAGTCGGTGCGCAGGTCGCGCAGCCAGGTGACGGTCGCAGTCCCCTCGCCGGGCCAGGTGACGTCGGTCCGCTCCCGGGGCGGGCGGCCCCGCAGATGGTCCGTGGCCACGCTCCACCACCAGCCGATGTGCCAGCTCACCCAGGCGATCGTCGGCACGGGGACGGGGTCGGGCTCGGTCTCCGCCCAGTCCGGAACCCAGGTGCCGTCGGCGTCTCGGTGCACCGTCCAGCAGTGTGGCGCCGGTTCCCACACGAAGTCCTCGGGTTGGAGCCGCTCGAGGTGGTACTCGAACAACGCCCACGTGAGATCGAACTGCCAGCGCATCAGGTCACGTCGGGAAACGCTCATCGGCCGACCCTGGCATAGGGGCCCCTCTCAGGGACAAGCCGATTTTCGAGCCGCCGACACGCCGAACCCTTTGTCATGCCGAGGCCCAACGCCGGCCCTCGCCCCGGCGCCCCGCTGTCCCGCTGTCCCACGGCCCCGCTGTCCCGCTAGAGCTCGTAGTCCCGCGCCAGCTCCTCCCAAGGGACCTCCCGCAACGCCTCCTCCGCGTCACAGCCGGACGGCACGTACGGGGTGGGCTGGAACCAGACGATCGTGAGGGCGGAGCGATGGAGGACCGGGTCGTGGTCGCGGTCGAGGGCGGTCGAACGGAAGGCGCCGACGCACGCCACCGGCGGCAGCACCTCGACCGGGCCGAAGGCGCCCGCGTACTGGTCGGGATACTCGCGCGGCGGCGCGACGAGGTGCACCGGAGTGGCAGGGTCGGCCCGCTCGGCGGCGAGGACGAGGCGCTTGATCTTCATCTCGTTGACCGGCTTGCACGGATAGCCCTCCAGCATTCCGCCGTACGTCGAGGAGAGCCGCAGTTCGGAGAGGTCGAGCGAGCGGCCGGACGTGAGGACGACACGGGTCAGCGACATGGTCGGCACTCTAGGGCGGTGGTGCATCGAGCTCCCGTGAATTTCAAGGCCTGTTCAGGGGTCTGTTCAGGGGCCTGTACAGGGCCTGGGGGCCGGGGGCCTGTGGGGCGACGGCGCGTGTCAGGGCCGGTGGCCTGTCATGCGTGCCGCCGACGCGATCGTGGCGCGGGCCTCGCGTTCGGTCAGGCCGGTGTTGAGGGCCGCCTCGACGAGGGGGTCGACGAGGGCGGGGCCGATGCCGTCCTCGTAGGCGCGGCAGGCCGCCCAGAACAGGCGGGTGTTGCGCTGTCCCTCGTGCGCGGCGAGCACGAACTGGACGAGCCCCTGGCCGTGGCCGCCGGTCGACGGGGGCGCGTGGTGGTGTGTGCGGGGTGGCGGGAGCAGGAGGCGCAGGAGGGCGCGCGGGCAGGGCGCGGGGGCGATGTGGGACGTGCCGGGCGCCGTGCTGTAGACGCCGTGGTCGGTACGGGAGCCGGGGCCCACGAGGTAGCCGCCGGCGCCCCGGATGTCGATGCCGGGCGCGAGACGGCTCGCCGAGTTGGGGACGACGATGTCGGCCGGGCCGGTCAGCCAGAGGTGGCGGCCGCCGCTCGGGGTCAGGACGACGACGGTGGGCGGAATCGTGAACAGGTGGCGCAGGGCCAGTTCGCGCAGGGCGGCCGAGGAGTCCGTACCGGATTTGGTGTCGAGGTCGATGCCGATCAGATGGTGTGGCGGCAGGCCGCAGGCGATGCCGTAGCCCGTCGCCCAGGGTGCGGCCGCGAAGAGGTCGCGGATGCGGGCGGGGTCGGTGGACGCGTCGTAGACGCCGTGCCCGAAGCGGCCGCACTCGCCGTGGCAAGGGGCAGGGTCGGGGTCGGGCTCGTCACGGTGCGGGGAACGCAGGGCCGGGAGCTTCGTCCGGGACAGGGGGAGGACGGCCAGTCCGCGCTCGGCGGCTGACAGGGCGTGTGCGAGGGCCAGCGTCGTGGCCTGCCGGTCGGTGGTGGCCATGCCTCTATGTTCGTACGAGTGTTCGAAAAAGGGAAGGGGATTAGAGGTGTCCCCGGTCGGCGACTCGCCGGTCGGCGGGGATTGGCCGGAAGCATGCAGGAACGCTTCACCTCTTGTGCTGCTTGGGGTTGACCTGTCCGTACTGCCCTGACACGCGAGCTAGGAGTGGCGAAAGGGGTTTATCGACTTGTCATCACGCTTGAGGGCGAATGGGGGCTTCCGGGGTGGTTCGCCGGGGATTCGGTGGGCAACTCTGATCTCGCGACGTCGTGCAGAACTCCGGGGTGGTCGGCCAACTGCCTTGGAAAGAGCAGTACTTCATGCACCACCAATGCGTCCGGCGGGGAGCCTGGGCGCACCTGTTCTGGAGGAACAAACATGGCAAGCATCCGTACCGCCCGCGTCATCGCAGCCGTCTCCGCCCTCCCGCTCGCCGCCGCTCTGTTCACCGGCGTCGCGGCGGCGGACAACGGCGCTTTCGCGGACGACGGATCCAGCGCGGCTGTCACGAACGCCGTCCAGGGCCTCATCGGCAGCGGGGGCGGCGGCGACAACTACGGCACCTCGTCCACCACCCAGCAGCAGGCGACCGGCTCCGGCGCCTCGAACCAGAGCAACACCGCCCAGGTCAACGGGTCCGCGTTCACGGCCATCAACCAGGGCAACGACAACGCGGCCGTCAACTTCACGCCGCTCTGGTGGTGAGCTGAGGGGGTCGGTGCCCCGGTGCTCAGGCATCGGCCCCCTCGGATTGTGTCGGGTGTGCTCTGTGGGGTGTAACGCGTCTGCGCGGCGGTACTTCGGTGCCGCCGCGCAGGCGTTTTGGCGCTGTCGTGCGCGGGTGTCCTGGGGCCGTTGCGTGAGCGTTCCGGCGCTGTCATGCGGGCGCTTCGACGCTGCTGCGCGAGGCCTTTGCCGCTGTCGCGCGGGCGTTCATCGGCAGCCTTGACAGTGAGTCGTATCTGACGGACAGTCAGAAACCTTCGTGGGGCCTCGTGGACGTTCCCGAAAACTCGTGGGAACCGGATCGGCGGTCGCGGTGTACCAGAAGTGTCAGTGCGATGCGCTGTGGGGCGACGACGTCGATGAGACGAGGGGGCGACAGTGAGCCACGAGTCGGCGGTGAGCCATGAAGTGGAGACGGGCGGCGAGTTCGCGGAGACGGGCAGCGAGTTCGCAGCGCGGTTGAAGGTCTACGAGGGGCGGTCGGCCGCCGTGGCCCGTGCGGGCAAGGACCCCGTCAACGCGCCCATGATCCGGCACTGGTGCGAGGCGATGGGCGACACCAACCCGGCGTACTCGGGACCGGACGCGATCGCACCGCCCACCATGCTCCAGGCGTGGACCATGAGCGGCCTCTCCGGCCGTACGAGAGGCACGCACGCGTACGACGAACTGCTCGGCCTGCTCGACGAGGCGGGCTACACCTCGGTGGTCGCCACCGACTGCGAGCAGGAGTACTTACGACCACTGCGGCCGGGGGACGAGATCACCTTCGACTCGGTGATCGAGTCGGTGTCGGAGAAGAAGACGACGAAGCTCGGCACGGGGTACTTCGTCACGACCCGCATGGACGTCCGCGTCGGCACCGACCTCGCGGGCACCCACCGCTTCCGCATCCTCAAGTACGCGCCCATACGTCAGCCAGGCCGCCGTGAGAAGCCTCCACGCCCCCGCCCCGTCGTCAACCGTGACAACGCCGGCTTCTGGGAGGGCGTCCGTAGCCGCACCCTGCTCATCCAGCGCTGCACCGGCTGCGGCACTCTGCGGCACCCCTGGCTGCCCGGCTGCAACACCTGCGGCGGCCTGGACTGGGGCACGGTCGAGGCGAGCGGCGAGGGGACGGTCTATTCGTACGTCGTGATGCACCACCCGCCGTTCCCGGCCTTCGACCCTCCTTACGCGGTCGGCCTGATCGAACTGGCCGAGGGCGTGCGGATGATCGGCAACGTGGTGGGTGTGCCGTACGACAAGGTGCGGATCGGGCTGCCGGTACGGCTCGAGTTCCAGGACTGCGACGAGGAACTGGTGCTGCCGGTCTGGCGAGCTCAGGAGGCGCAGGAGGTTCAGGAGATCCAGGAGGCTCAGGAGGCGCAGGAGGTTCAGGAGATCCAGGGGATCCAGAGGTCCCGGGAGATCAAGGGGGCTGGAGCATGACGGGCGGCGCGGAGGCGACGGACACGACGGAGGCGAGGGACGCGACGAACGCGGCGGAGACGGCGGAAGTGGCACAGGCAGCGGAGAAGCCCATGAAGGCCGGGGACGAATTGCCGCCGCTGGAGATCCCGATCACCCGCACGCTGATCGTTGCCGGCGCCATCGCCTCACGCGACTACCAGGACGTGCACCACGACGCGGAGCTGGCTCGCGAAAAGGGCTCCCCCGATGTCTTCATGAACATCCTGACGACGAACGGCCTGGTCGGCCGCTACATCACCGACCACTTCGGACCGACGGCCGTACTGCGCAGCGTGGCCATACGGCTAGGGGCGCCCAACTACCCGGGAGACACCATGGTGTTGACGGGCACGGTCGAGGAATTCGACGGCGACACGGCGACGGTACGGGTCGTCGGGGCGAACGGCATCGGCAGACATGTGACCGGCACGGTGACGGTGACCGTGCCGACGGCCACCGCTCCCTCGGGAGGTGCCGTATGAGCACGCGCACAAGGGACTCCCTCTCCGGCCGGGCGGCGATTGTCGGTGTCGGGGCCACGGAGTTCTCCAAGGACTCGGGGCGCAGTGAGCTTCGGCTGGCCGTGGAGGCGGTGCGGGCCGCGTTGGACGACGCGGGGCTGACGCCGGGCGACGTGGACGGGATGGTGACGTTCACGATGGACACCAGCCCGGAGATCACCGTGGCCCAGGCCTGTGGGATGGGTGAGCTGTCCTTCTTCTCCCGCGTCCACTACGGGGGCGGCGCGGCCTGCGCGACCGTCCAGCAGGCGGCGCTCGCCGTGGCGACGGGGGTCGCGGAGGTGGTGGTCTGCTACCGGGCGTTCAACGAGCGGTCGGGGCGGCGTTTCGGCTCGGGCGTGCAGCACCGGGAGCCGTCGGCGGAAGGCGTGGCGCTCGGCTGGTCGCTGCCGTTCGGGTTGCTCACACCGGGCTCCTGGGTGGCGATGGCGGCCCAGCGGTACCTGCACACGTACGGACTGACGCCGGAGGTCTTCGGGCATGTGGCGGTCATCGACCGCAAGTACGCGGCGACCAACCCGGCCGCGTACTTCCACGGCAGACCCATCACCCTCGCCGACCACGCGGCCTCGCGCTGGATCGTCGAGCCACTGCGGCTGCTGGACTGCTGCCAGGAGACGGACGGAGGCCAGGCGCTCGTCATCACGTCCGCCGACCGGGCCCGTGATCTGCCCCACCCGCCGGCCGTCATAGCGGCGGCGGCCCAGGGCGCCGGCCGAGGGCAGGAGCAGATGACGAGCTTCTACCGGGACGACCTCACCGGCCTGCCGGAGATGGCCGTGGTGGCGCGGCAGCTGTGGCGGACGGCGGGGCTGGGACCGGGGGAGATCGACGTGGGGATCCTGTACGACCACTTCACACCGTTCGTGCTGATGCAGCTGGAGGAGTTCGGGTTCTGCGGAAAGGGGGAGGCCGGGGACTTCGTGGCCGAGGAGCGGCTGCCGCTCAATACGCACGGGGGGCAGCTGGGGGAGGCGTATCTGCACGGCATGAACGGCATCGCGGAGGGGGTGAGACAGGTGCGGGGGACGTCCGTGAATCAGATACCCGGGGCGGGGCGGGTGCTGGTGACGGCCGGTACGGGCGTGCCGACGTCGGGGCTGGTCCTGGCTGCTGATGGGTGACTCTGGTCGTGCCGCCTGGGGTTGTCCCCCGTCTGCCGACGGGTGCGGTGCCCTAGTCTCGCGGCCGATGGACGGCTCTCAGCCTCGCCTCCGACGGACCGACCTCGACCTCGCCACCGACAGATGCCCCCAGCCTCGCGCCCGACGGACGGCACTCCACCTCGCCGCCGACGGGTGACCCCCAGGGGTAATCCCGCAGTACGTGTCCCCCACTCGTCCACCTTCAGGAGGTGGAGTCAGCCCCACCCCTACAACCTGAGGCGGACGCTGCTTCGGCACCTGCGGCCGATCCGCTGAAGGAGGGGCCGCTCATAGCGTGGAGCCATGACCACACCCGTCTGCACCAGCGCTTCCGACGCCGCGACGCGGTCCTTTCCGAACGCGACGTACCCCTCCTTCACGTCGTACGTGCGGGCCCGCCAGCCGGTGCTGCTGCGTACCGCCCGGTCGCTGACCGCGAACCCGAGCGACGCGGAGGACCTGCTGCAGACCGCGCTCACCAAGACATACGTGGCCTGGGAGCGCATCGAGGATCATCGCGCTCTCGACGGCTATGTACGCAGGGCACTGCTGAACACGCGGACGTCGCAGTGGCGCAAGCGCAAGGTCGACGAGTTCGCCTGCGAAGAGCTGCCCGAGCCGGAGCCCAGGCCGGGCTGCCACGACGACCCCGCGGAGCAGCAGGCGCTGCACGACGCCATGTGGCGGGCGATCATGCGGCTGCCGGCGCGGCAGCGGGCGATGGTCGTCCTGCGCTACTACGAGGACCTCAGCGAGGTCCAGACGGCCGAGGTACTCGGGGTGTCCGTGGGCACGGTCAAGTCGGCGGTGTCGCGGGCGCTGGGCAAGCTGCGCGAGGACCCTGAGCTGGTGCTGGCCCGGTAGCGGCGGCGCAGGGCCGACGGTGAGGCAGCCGCCGAACCTGCTCTGACCTGGGGGTATCGGCGCCATCGGGGTGTGGGGGCCACCCCTCGATCGCCCTGTACCCCGTTAGCGTCACAGCCTCGTGAACGCAACGTGACATGATCGATCGCCCGACCCTAGTGACATACCGCGCGGTATGCGCGCAGAATCTCCGCAACCCTTACTACCGCGTAGGCAATGTCGCCCCCGGGAGGACGCCGTGCTGAGCACGATGCAGGACGTACCGCTGCTGATCTCTAGGATCCTGACCCACGGGTCGACCATCCACGGCACATCGCAGGTCACCACCTGGACCGGCGAGGCCGAGCCGCACCGCCGTTCCTTCGCCGAGGTCGGTGCGCGTGCGGCGCAGCTGGCGCACGCCCTGCGCGACGACCTGGGCGTGGCCGCCGACGAGCGGGTCGCGACCCTGATGTGGAACAACGCCGAGCACGTCGAGGCGTACTTCGCGATCCCCTCCATGGGCGCGGTGCTGCACACCCTCAACCTGCGGCTCCCGGCCGAGCAGCTGGCCTGGATCGTCAACCACGCGGCCGACCGCGTCGTCATCGCCAACGGGTCGCTCCTGCCCCTGCTCGTCCCGCTGCTGCCGCACCTGAAGACGGTGAAGCACGTGGTGGTGTCGGGGCCGGGTGACCGTTCCGGACTCGCGGACGCCGACGTTCAGGTGCACGAGTACGAGGACCTGATCACCGGCAAGCCGATCACGTACGACTGGCCGGAGCTGGACGAGCGGCAGGCCGCCGCCATGTGCTACACCTCCGGCACCACCGGGGACCCCAAGGGCGTCGTCTACTCCCACCGCTCCGTCTACCTGCACTCCATGCAGGTCAACATGACCCAGTCGATGGGCCTGACCGACCAGGACACGTCGCTGATCGTGGTCCCGCAGTTCCACGTCAACGCCTGGGGCCTGCCGCACGCCACCTTCATGACCGGCGTCAACATGCTGATGCCGGACCGCTTCCTCCAGCCCGCGCCGCTCGCCGAGATGATCGAGGGCGAGAAGCCGACCCACGCGGCCGCCGTGCCCACCATCTGGCAGGGCCTGCTCGCCGAGCTCACCGCCAAGCCACGGGACGTCTCCACCCTCGGCCAGGTCACGATCGGCGGCTCGGCCTGCCCGCCCTCCCTCATGCAGGCCTTCGACAAGCTGGGCATGCGGGTCTGTCACGCCTGGGGCATGACGGAAACGTCGCCGCTCGGCACGGTCGCCCGTCCGCCGGCCCACGCGGTCGGCACGGAGGAGGAGTTCGGGTACCGCCTGACCCAGGGCCGCTTCCCCACCTCCGTCGAGGCCCGCCTCACCGGCCCCGGCGGCGAACGCCTCCCCTGGGACGGCGAGTCGGCCGGCGAACTGGAGGTGCGCGGCCCCTGGATCGCGGGCGCCTACTACAACGGTCCCGACAGCGAACCCCTGCGCCCCGCCGACAAGTTCAGCGAGGACGGCTGGCTGAAGACCGGCGACGTCGGCATCATCTCCCCCGACGGCTTCCTCACCCTCACCGACCGCGCCAAGGACGTCATCAAGTCCGGCGGCGAGTGGATCTCCTCGGTGGAGCTGGAGAACGCGCTGATGTCCCACCCGGACGTCGCAGAGGCCGCCGTGGTCGCCGTCCCCGACGACAAGTGGGGCGAGCGCCCGCTGGCCACGGTCGTCCTCAGGGAGGGCGCCAGCACCGACTTCGAGGCCCTGCGCACCTTCCTCGCCGAGGAGGGCAAGATCGCCAAGTGGCAGCTCCCGGAGCGCTGGACGGTCATCACGGCGGTGCCGAAGACGAGCGTCGGCAAGTTCGACAAGAAGGTGCTGCGCAGGCAGTACGCCGAGGGCGGCCTGGACGTCACCCAGCTCTGACCCGTCGAGCGGGCGGTCGGCCCTGACATACGCGCGGCGGCCGGGACGAGGCGA
>NZ_BAAAZY010000027.1:0-89926 GCF_039537145.1 Streptomyces shaanxiensis | reverse complement strand
GTCATGAGGACCGTACGTCATGAGGGACGTACGTCAGTTGGTCCCGATCCGCGACAGCAGGTCCACGATCCGCGACTGCACCTCGGCGCTGGTGGAGCGCTCCGCGAGGAACAGGACCGTCTCGCCGGAGGCCAGCCTCGGCAGGTCGGCCTGGTCGACGGCGGCCGTGTAGACGACGAGCGGGGTGCGGTTGAGCTGCCCGTTCGCGCGCAGCCAGTCGACGATGCCGGCCCGTCGGCGGTGCACCTGCATCAGGTCCATCACGACCAGGTTCGGCCGGAAGTCGCCCGCCAGCGTCACCGCGTCGGCATCGCTCGCGGCCCGCGCCACCTGCATCCCGCGCCGCTCCAACGTCGCCGTCAGCGCCAGCGCGATCTCCGCGTGCTCCTCGATGAGCAGCACGCGCGGCGGGTGCTGCTCGGTGTCCCGGGGCGCGAGCGCCTTCAGCAGTACGGCCGGATCGGCACCGTACGCCGCCTCTCGCGAGGCCTGTCCGAGACCCGCCGTCACCATCACCGGCACCTCGGCGGCGACGGCGGCCTGCCGCAGCGACTGCAGTGCGGTCCGCGTGATCGGCCCGGTCAGCGGGTCGACGAACAGCGCGGCCGGGAACGCCGCGATCTGGGCGTCGACCTCCTCGCGCGAGTGCACGATGACCGGCCGGTAGCCGCGGTCGCTCAGCGCCTGCTGGGTCGTCACGTCCGGCGCCGGCCACACCAGCAGCCGCCGCGGGTTGTCGAGCGGCTCCGGCGGAAGCTCGTCGTCCATCGGCTGCGGGCGCGGCGTGTCGGCGACCTCGATGGCGCCGCCCGGCCCGTCCAACGGCTCCGGCCCCTCGGCGGCGTTCTCGTCCGGCGCGCCTATGGCGTACGACCGCCCGGCGCCCTCGGTCATCGCCGCCGGCCGCGCCTGCCCCGCCAGCGACGGCTGGGGCTGCCCGCCGAGCGACGGTTGCGCGGGCACCGGCTGCGCGGGCACCGGCTTCTCGGTCGGCGGATGCGGCCGCGCCGTCTGCTCCGCCGAGGCGGACGCCCGCGCGGCGGGGTCGGGCGGCGTACCCAGCTTGCGGCGCCGTCCGCCGTTGGTCTGATGCGGGGGAGGAGTGGCCGTCGACTGAGACGACTGAGACGACTGAGATGCCTGGGCCAGCTGCGCCGGCTGCGAGGCCTGTGCGGGCTGCTGCACCTGCGCCGCCTGCCGCGTGAACGGCACGCCCTGCCCCAACGTCCGCACACTGATCGCCCGACCCTGCGTGGAGTTCGGGTCCACGGGTGCGCCCGAAGCGGCGGCCTCGGCCGGGAGGGGCTGCGCCGCACGCTGCTGGGCGGCCGCGGCCTCGGGGGGCAGCGGGGTGCCCGCAGCCGGGGTGCCGGGGGCGGACTGGGGCTGGGCCTGCTGAGGGGTGTTCGGGTTCGGCGGTACGGGGGTGGTGGCGCCGTTCGCCGGTACGGCCGTCCCGTCTCCGGAGGTGCCGTCGGCAGCGGGCCACGGCTGCGGGGCCGGTACGCCCTGGGCCGGCGTGCCATGCGCGGGGACACCGTGACCGGGGGTCTCGGCGGGGAGGGGCCCGCCCGGAACCGGCTGCGCGGACGCGGCCTGGCCGGGCACCGGCAGAGGCTGCCCCGGAGCTGCCTGCCCCGCAGCGCCCTGCACGGGCGCCCCCTGCGCAGCCGTCCCGGCCGCTTCCGCCGGCTGGCCGACAGCCCGTCGGCGACGCCCGGTCGGCGCGCTGGTCGGATGCGGCTGCGGCGGGGTGTGGTCCTCGGCCTGATCGTGCGGTACGGCGTCGTGCCGCCCCTCGTCCACGAGTACGTCACCGGGAGCGCCCTGCCCGGAAGCCCTGCCCTGCCCTGGAACCGCCCCCGGAGCAATCGGCGAAGCCGGAGCCGCACCCGCAGGCATCCCAGCCGCAGCCGCAGCCGCAGCCGCAGCCGGAGTCGTAGCCGGAGCCGGAGCCGAAGTCGGCTCAGTGCCACCCGGCACCTCCGCCCCGGGGGCGACCCCCCGGTCCGCCTCGGCGGGCGGCAGCGCGAACACCTTCCGGGGCCCCGCCTCCTGTGCCTTCGCCTGCTCAGCCGCACGCTCCGACGCCGCGGCCAGCGCACGCCGACGCCGCCCGGTCGGCTGAGGACCCTCACCCGAGTCGGCCGTACCGGCCCCGGAGGGCGCTTGTCCGCCGGCACCGCCCGCGGGCAGCGCAGGCGGCAGCGCGTGCTGCTCCCCGCCGTCCCGCCGGGCACGTCGCCCACCGGGCGCGGGCACTCCCTGCGGCGGTACGGTCCCGCCCAGGCCGTTCCCGGCGGCCGCGGTGCCCGCCGCATGCTCGGCGGCCGTCACGACGGCGCCCTCGGAGACACCGTCCCCGCCGTCCTCGGCCGGTCGTCCGCGGCGCCGTCCCGTACCGCCGGAAGCCTCGCCGCCACCGTCCTGTGCCCCCTGGGGGAGCTCCGGAGGGGCCGCGCGCCTGCGCCGCCGTCCGGTGGGCGCCGCACCCTCGGCTTCGGCACCGTCGGCCTCGGGCGTGTCGCTCTCCAGGAAGGCGTCGACGGAGGCCCGCCGGGCCCGCCGCCGCCCACCGCCGCCAGCCTGCTCGTCCCCCGCGGGGGCACCCTCGGTGACGTCACCGGCCTCGGTCGGGAGGGAGTCGACGGGAGCGGCGGAAACAGCCCCGGCCCCACCCCCGATCGGCACCTCCAGGACGAACGCGCTGCCGCTCATCCCCGGCACCTCGTGCGTCTGCAGCACGCCACCGTGAGCCCGCACGATCCCTCGCACGATCGGCTCGTGCACCGGGTCTCCCCCGGCGTACGGCCCGCGCACCTCGATCCGTACGACCTCACCGCGCTGCGCCGCCGCGACGACCACGGTGTTGTCCATGTAACCGCCCGCCGACACCGGCGAGTTGCCGGTCGCGTCGACCCCCGCGACATCCGCGACGAGATGCGCGAGCGCGGTCGCGAGGCGCTGTGGGTCGACCTCGGCCTCGATGGGCGGCGCGTGCACGGCGAACTGCACCCGCCCGGGCCCGATGAGCTCGACGGCCCCGTCGACACCCGCGGCGACGACGGCGTCGAGCATCACCTTCGTACGGGAGACCCCGTCGCCCCCCGAGTCGAGCCGCTGGTACTGGAGCACGTTGTCGATCAGGGTCGTGATCCGCGAGTACCCGGCGGACAGGTGATGCAGCACCTGGTTGGCCTCGGGCCACAACTGCCCGGCGTCGTCCGCGGCGAGCGCGGCCAGCTCACGGCGCAGCTCGTCGAGCGGCCCGCGCAACGAGCCCCCGAGCAGTGTCAGCAACTGCTCGTGCCGGCCCGCCAGAGCCTCGTACCGGTCCTTCTCCCGCTCCCCGAGCGCGGCGTACCGCTCCTCGCCGGCGGCGAGCTCCTCCTGGTGCCGCTCCTGAAGCTCCTCGGCCTCGGTCACGTGCTTCTGCCGCAGCGCGGTCAGCTCGGAGGCGTGCTCCTCGGCGAGCCGCTCCAGCTCCTCCGCGTGCTGCTTGTCGGCGGCGGCCTTCTCCTCGGCGAGAGTGTCGTAGGGCCGCCGGTCGGTGAAGGTCATCACGGCGCCGACGAGCTGCTCGCCGTCGCGCACGGGCGCGGTGGTCAGGTCGACGGACACCTTGTCCCCGCCCTTGGACCACAGCACCTGCCCGCGCACCCGGTGCTTGCGTCCGGAGCGCAGGGTGTCGGCGAGCGGGGACTCCTCGTACGGGAAGGGCGACCCGTCGGCACGTGAATGCAGGACGAGCGTGTGCAGCTCGCGTCCGCCGAGGTCACTGGCCCGATAGCCCAGGATCTGAGCGGCGGCCGGGTTGACGAGCACGATCCGCCCGTCGGTGTCGGTCCCGACCACACCCTCGGAGGCGGCCCGCAGGATCATCTCGGTCTGCCGCTGCGAACGCGCCAGCTCGGCCTCGGTGTCGACGGTCCCGGAGAGGTCCCGCACGACGAGCATCAGCAGCTCGTCGCCCGTGTAGCCGTAGCCGTCGTAGGCCTGTTGCCCGTTCTCAAGATTCGCGGACGTGACCTCGACCGGGAACCCGCTCCCGTCCGTCCGCCGCGCCATCATCCGGGTCGGCTTGGTCCGCCCCTGCGGGTCCATGTGATCGGGCCGCCGCATGGAGCCGGGAATCAGCTTGGAGTCGAAGTGCGGCAGGAGATCCAACAGCCCCCGCCCCACCAGAGCGGTCCCCGGCGCCTCGAAGGTCTCCAGGGCGATGGTGTTGGCGTTGACGACGGTCCCATTGGCGTTGACCAGCACCAACGCATCGGGCAGCGCGTCGAGTATGGCTGCGAGGCGAGCAGCGCCTCGGGATGGCCTGCTGCTCACGAGACGCTTCCTCCCTGTTACCGCACCTTGCCGACCGCTCGGGCCATCTTGCCAACCGGCCCGCGACGTGTCACGCGAGGGAGTCTAAGGGCTGGGGTTGCGCTCGCGACGCCGGATGAGAGGGACGTCGCACGGCGAAGTGACCCAGAACGTATGACCGCCTGTGCAGATGTCCTGCCCGCCGCCCTTCCAGCACCCTTCGGACTTCGCGAGACCTTCGCGGGACATTTACGGACCCGGTGCTTCCCCCTTGGAAAGCCTGTACGAAGGCTGTACGACCGCGTACCGGAGCCCCTGCTTCCCGGCTCCGGCGAGGGGCGGAGGCGGTGGGTGGCGGGACGTCGGCCGTGGGAGGTGGGCCGTGAGAGGTGGGCTACGCCCGCCCCTCCTGCCTCAGATCGGGAAGCACCGGCACGAGCCGGTCCCACCGCCCGATCTGACACCCGTCACCGCGGTCGTACCGCGCGTCGACGGGCCGCCCGGCCCAGGTCCCGGTGACATGCGCGGTGGCGGGACCGCCGTACTGCATGGTGCACAGGGTGCCCTGCGGTACGGGAGCGAAGGCGTCCTTGCCCCACCGGGTGCCGCGATCGAGGGCGGCACAGGCGTCGGCCACGTCGGGGTGGTCGCCGCCGTCGGGGTGGCAGTACAGCTCGTAGGTCCCGTCGTGGCCGTCGCCGGCGTCGCGGACGGTGATGGTGAGGTGGTCGCCGGAGCGGCCGGGCTCGTGGAGGGACGGGAGGGGGAGGGGCGCGGCCTGGGCGTACGCCGAGGCGGGCGCGACGGTGGCGGAGCCGACGGCGACGAGGGATCCGGCGGCGACGACGAGAAGCCGCCGGAGGCGCCCGGCCGCGGCGGAACGGTTGACCTGCAACATGACCTGACTAACGCCGTACGCCCCCCGACGTTGCGCCCCGCGACGCACCCCGCGCAGCGCGCCGGGAAGGGCTTTGCCCTGTGGCCTCCCTGCCTAGTACCGTGGACGTCGATTGGTGACACCACGCTCGACTGTGTCATCATCTGCACGCACCAATCGCGCTCGCGCGAGCGGCTGTGCTGGAGGCGTCGCCTAGTCCGGTCTATGGCGCCGCACTGCTAATGCGGTTTGGGCCTTAAAGCCCATCGAGGGTTCAAATCCCTCCGCCTCCGCGCTCGATCACGAAGCCCCGGTCCACAGGACCGGGGCTTCGTCGTTGACGGCTGCCGTTCGACGGCTCACTGCCGACTACCGCCTCAGAGGTGTTTCCGCAGGTCACAAGGGGTGCGGCTAACGGATTTCACATGGCGGCGCCGGTCATGTAATGTTCTTCCTGTCGCCGCGAGCGGGCCGGAAGGGCCGGGAGCGGCGAAGAAAACAGAACAAGCACTCGTAGCTTAACGGATAGAGCATCTGACTACGGATCAGAAGGTTGCAGGTTCGAATCCTGCCGAGTGCACAGCGATCAAAGGCCCCGGAGAGATCCGGGGCCTTTGGCGTTTTTGCCCTCTGTCTGCCTCGAACGCGCCGCCCTACAGTTTGGGTCGGCGATGCGCCGATCGGTCGGGGCGGTCATACCGGGGGCGGGCATGGAGACGGCGCAGCGGGTGATTCGCCGGAGTGGCCTCTTCTCCAGGCTGCTCTTCGTGCTGTGGTGCTTGGCGCTGCTTCTTCTGATCTACAGCTTGGTCCGGCAGAACCTGCCCGGTGGGGCGACCCGCAGCTGGCCTTGGCGGCTCCAGCTCCTGGATCTCCAGAGTGCGGTCGCGGCCGTGCTGGCGACCGGAGGTGCGTCACTGGCCCGTGAGCAGTACGCGCGCACGGTCAAGCCGCTGATCGGATACTTCGGACGCGTGACCACCGAGCACGGTCCGCACGGTCAGTTGGCATGGGTGTGCCATCTGTTCAACGGTGGGCAGGAGTCCGCCGTCATGACGGACGTCAGCTACTGGATCACCTATACCGACGCCGGGCGGGACAGCGGGGCCGCGGACTCCTCGGCATGGTTGACGCATTCCGCGGCGGTGGCGTCCATCGAGAAGAGTGGTCTTGTGAACAGGGTGGATTTCGCGTTGACCGCCTCAGGGGCCGGACATCCGCTCTCGGCGCAGACGCCCCGGTACATGGGATGGTTCACGGAGAAGGCCATGCGCGAGGTGGACAACGTGTTCGTCAGAGTCCGCGTGCTCGACCGGGTGGGCGATGCTCACGAGCGGGTGATCAATTTACTGAAGAGTGCCAATCGCTCGCCTTCCCATCCGGACCCACCGCTCCTCTGAACTCCCGACCGGTCTCACTCCCCGGAGACTCCGGAGACGCAGGAGACGCCGGCCAGGTGGGAAAAACATGTCGCCGCGAGCCGCGGCAGGCCCGTACCGTCGTCCGGATGAGGCTGCTTTCCGTCAACGTCGGCAATCCCAGGCCCAACCCCTGGAAGGGGCTCGGCGCGACAGGTATCGACAAGCGGCCCGTGGACGGGGCGGTCGCCGTCAGTGCTCCCGGGCCCAAGGGCACCGGTGCGGTGGGGCTTGCGGGTGACCGTGTCTATGACGTGCGGAACCACGGGGGTACCGACCAGGCCGTGTACGCCTACGCCCGCGAGGACCTCGACGGGTGGCAGGCCGAGTTGGGGCGGACGCTGGCCAACGGTGTCTTCGGTGAGAACCTCACGACCGTCGGGCTGGACGTCAACGGCGCGGTGATCGGGGAGCGTTGGCGCATCGGGTCCGACGTGGTGCTGGAGGTGTCGTGCGCGCGGATCCCGTGCGGGACGTTCCAGGGGTGGCTGGAGCAGGACGGCTGGATCAAGCGGTTCACGCAGGCCGCCCTGCCGGGCGCGTATCTGCGCGTGATCGAGCCCGGTGACATCCGGGCCGGCGATCCGGTCGAGATCGTCCATCGGCCCGACCACGACGTGACCGTCGCCGTCTCCTTCCGCGCGGTCACCCGTGAACCGGACCTGCTCCCGCTGCTGTTGGCCGCCGACGCACTGCCGGAGGAGATCAGGGAGCTGGCCCAACGGCGTACGGCCGGATAGGGCGCTCGACGGCCGGTAGGCGTTCGACGGCCGGGTAGGCCCCCGCGCCCAAGCCCGGATCCCCAGCCCAGCGCCAGCCCCAGCGCCCAGCCCCGCCTACAACTCCCGGTCGTCCCCGAACAACTCCTCGTCCCCGAAGCCCAGTCCGTCCAGGTCCCCGTCGAAGTCCTCCCCCAACCCCGCCACCCCGAGGAACATCCTCTCCAGCGGATCGGCCCCCGCCTCCCCCCGTACCGTCTGTTCCGTCCAGATGAACTTCCCGGTCGGGGTGTACCGCGTCCCCCACCGCTGCGAGAGCGCCGTGACCAGTTGCAGCCCCCGGCCTCCCTCGTCCGTCTCGGTCGCCCGGCGGATGCGCGGCATCGTCAGGCTGCCGTCGAAGACCTCGCAGATCAGGTCGGCGCCGTGGAGGAGGCGGAGGCGGAGGGGGCCTCTGGCGTGGCGGATGACGTTGCCGACGAGTTCGCTGGCCAGCAGTTCGGTCGTGGGGGTCAGGGCGTCGAGGCCCCAGGTCGCCAGCTGGGTGCGGATCAGGGCGCGGGCCTGGCCCGCTGCTCTGGGGTCCTGGGGGAGGGGCCAGGAGGCCATGCGGGAGGCGGGCAGTGCGTGGAGGCGGGCGAGGAGGAAGGCCGCGTCGTCGGCGGCCTGGTGGTCGGTGGGGAGGAGGGCGGACGTGATCCGCTCGCAGAGGAGCTCCAGGTCCTTCGCCGTGCCGTCCGTGTGGGAGGTGCCGAGGACGTCGGCCAGTGCCGCCATGCCCTCGTCCATCTCACGTTTCGACGACTCCACCAGCCCGTCGGTGTAGAGGGCGAGCACGCTGCCTTCGGGGACCTGGATCTCCGTTGTCTCGAAGGGGGGCTCCGCCGCGCCCAGGGGCGGGTCGGCCGGCAGGGGCGGGAACACCACCGTGCCGTCCGGGTGGAGCAGGGCGGGTGGCGGGTGGCCCGCCCTCGCTATGGAGCAGATCCTCGTCGTGGAGTCGTAGAGCGCGTACAGGCAGGTCACGTACGACTCCTCGCCCATGGCCCCGACGATGTCGTTGAGGTGGCTCATGATCTCGTCGGGCGGTAGTTCGAGGTCGGCCAGGGTGTGGACCGCCGTGCGCAGGCGGCCCATCGTCGCTGCCTCGGGGAGGCCGTGGCCCATCACGTCGCCCACGACCAGCGCCACCTGGCCGCCGGAGAGCGGGATGATGTCGTACCAGTCGCCGCCGACGTCCATGCCCTGGCCCGCCGGGAGGTAGCGGGCCGCGGCCGTGCAGGCGGGGAGGGTGGGCAGGTCGCGGGGGAGCAGGCTGCGCTGGAGTTCGCGGGACCGGGTGTGCTCGGCGTCGAAGAGGCGGGCGCGTTCCAGGGCCTGGGCGACCAGGGCGCTGGTCGCGGTCAGGAGGGTGCGCTCCTCGTCGGTGAGGCGGCGCGGGTGGTCGAAGGTGACCGCGCAGATGCCGAAGGTGTGGCCCGAGGCCGTGAGGGGGAGCAGCGCCCAGGCCTGCTTGTCGGCGCGGGCGGGCAGGTCGGCGTCGTCGGGGTAGCGGGCGATGAACTCCTGCCGGGAGGACAGGAACAGAGGCGCGCCGGCCAGTATCGCGTCCCACAGCGGGCTGGGCTCCGTACGCTCACGGCCGTCGAGGACGGCGAGGACGGCGTCCGGGTAGCCGACGGAGCCGACGGTGTGCAGCCGGTCGCCCTCCACGGTCTGCACCACCAGGCCGGTCGCCTCGAACGGCGGCAGCACCCGGCGGGCGACCGCGTCCACCACGTCCTTCGAGGTCGTCGCCTTGGCGAGCGCGGCCGTCAACTCCGCTATTCGCGCGGCCCGTTCGATGGTGGCCCGCTCGGCGGATCGGCGCTCCTCCTCCAGGCGCCGCTTCTCGGTGACGTCGGTGAAGTAGATCGTGCGGCCGTCGGGGCCGGGGACCAGCCGCAGGTGGCACAGGCGGCCGTTGGGCAGCCGTACGTCGAAGCTGACCGACTTCTCCGCGGCGGCGGCCTGCCGGCAGCGGATCTCCAGGCCGGGCACCTGCTCGGCGGCGGGCAGGTCCCACAGCAGACGGCCGAACAGCTCCTCCTCGGAGTAGCCCAGGGTGCGTTCGGCCTCCACGTTGGCGAAGGTGATCCGCCAGTCGTCGTCCATCGCGAGGAAGCCGTCGCTCATGTGCCGCAGGGCCCGGCCGAGCGCGGCACGGGCGGAGCGGGGCTCGTTGCTGTCCCAGCCCACGCCTATCATCCGGTGCGGCTCGCCGTGCTCGTCGTACGTCACCCTGGCGCGTGCCTGCGTCCAGCCCCAGGTGCCGTCCAGTTTGCGCACCCGGTACTCGGCCTCGAAGACGCCGTCGTCGACGATCGCCCGGTCCGCCGCCGCCAGGGTCGGCGCGAGGTCGTCGGGGTGGACGCATCGCATCCAGTTCTCGACCTTGCCGGTGTAGTCCTGCGGCCGGGTGCCGTAGAGCTCCAGGGCGGCCTCGTCCCAGATCAGCTCGCCGGTGCGGATGTTCCAGTCCCAGGAGCCGACGCTGACCTCCTTCAGGGCCTGGCGCAGGCGCTCGCCGTTCTGCTCCGGCAGTACGGGTCCGATGGGCGGCGGTGCCTGGACCATACGGTCCTCGGTCCAGGCGATGAGGGCGCGCAGGAACTCCCAGTGCTCGGGGGTCGGTGCGCCCCGGTCGCCCATCAGGACGCTGAGGGCGCCGGTGGTGCGGTGGCCGCTGTGCATCGGCAGCGCGGCGAGGCCGGTGCCGGGCCATGTGGCGTCCGGGGTGTCGACCGCCCCGGACGGGCTCAGCGGGACCCAGACGCCGCTTCCCTCGTGCAGCGCGCGGGCCGGGGCCAGCGGGCCCTCCTGGTCGATGATCTCCCAGCAGCGGGTGAGGGCGGGCGGCAGCCCGGCCGTCGACACCAGGCGCAGCGCGGACATCGGCCCACGGAGATGGATCATCCCGCCGAGCGCGCCCAGCTCGCCCACCGCATGCTGCAGGGCCAGCCGGAAGACCTCGCTTTCCGCGACACCGGGAGCCACCGTGCCGAGCAGTGCCAGCCGAGCGTTCATGCTGCGGACTTTACCGTTCCGGACTCAACCAATTCGGTGCTTCGCAAGATCCTTACGCCCCTCACCCGGCCGGGCGACATGCCGTCAACAGCCAGTACCTACCGTGGAGTTGGCCCCTCCGGCTTAGCATCACCCGTACCCCCCGACCCGCTGAGGAGCGGCATGGACATCGGCGTATTCATCCCCATCGGCAACAACGGCTGGCTCATATCGAAGAGTTCGCCCCAGTACCTGCCCACCTTCGAGCTGAACAAGGCCATCGTGCAGAAGGCTGAGGAGCACGGTCTCGACTTCGCGCTGTCGATGATCAAACTCAAGGGGTTCGGCGGCGAGACCGAGTTCTGGGACCACTGTCTGGAGTCGTTCACGCTGATGGCGGGCCTGGCCGCGGTCACCGAGCGGATCAAGCTGTACGCCTCCACGCCGATCCTCGTCCTGCCCCCGGCCATCGTCGCCCGCATGGCCACGACGGTCGACTCGATCGCCCCCGGCCGCTTCGGCATCAACATCGTCACCGGCTGGGCGCCCGGCGAGTACTCCCAGATGGGCCTGTGGCCCGGCGACGAGCACTTCGGCAACCGCTACGACCGGGCCGTCGAGTACGTCACCGTCATGAAGGAGTTGTGGGGCGAGGGCGTCAGCGACTTCAAGGGCGAGTTCTACGAGATGGACGACTGCGTGCTGTCGCCACGCCCGGCGAACGGGCACATCGACATCGTTGCCGCGGGCCAGAGCAACACCGGCATGCGGTTCGCCGCCGAGCACGCCGACTACAACTTCATCCTGGGCAGCGGCGTCAACACCCCGCTCGCCTTCGCCGACACCACGGCCACGCTCGTGGACGCGGCGCGCGAGACCGGGCGGGACGTCGGGGCGCTCTCGCTCTTCATGGTCATCGCCGACGAGACCGACGAGGCCGCCCAGGCGAAATGGCGGGACTACCACGACAACGCCGACCACGCGGCCCTCGCCTACATGGCGGGCGAGTCCGCCTCGGACACCACCGCCGACGACTCCTCCACGGCCCGGACCATCGTGCTGCCGGAGGGCGCGGTGAACTTCAACATGGGCACGCTCGTGGGGTCGTACGAGAGCGTGGCGCGGATGCTCGACGAGGTCGCCGAAGTCGACGGCACCAAGGGGATCATGCTGGTCTTCGACGACTTCCTGGCGGGCATCGAGAACTTCGGCACGCGGATCCAGCCGTTGATGAAGTGCCGGCGGGCATGAGCGGGTCACGGCGGCGGGCCACGCGGGAGGAGTCGCAGGAGAACGACTACGAGCGGGCCGGCCTGGACGGCAGTCTCACCCCCGGCGCCTCCCCCGCCCTGCTCCTGGTCGACCCGGCCCGCGCCTATGTGGACCCCGACTGCCCTCTGTACGCCGGGGTCGAACCGGCCGTGGAGGCGATGAGGGCGTTGCTGGCGGGCGCGCGGCGGGCGGGGATTCCCGTGGTCGTCACGCGGGTGCGGTTCCGGCCCGACGGAGGCGACGGCGGCGTCTTCTTCCGCAAGGTGCCGACGCTGAGGGTGTTCGCCGAGGGCAGTCCGTACGGCGACTTCATCGACGGACTCGCCCCCGCGGAAGAGGAGTTGACGGTCACGAAGCAGTACCCGAGTGCCTTCTTCGGCACGTCGCTGGCGGCGTACCTCACCGCCAACCGCATCGACACGCTCCTCATCGGTGGGCTGTCGACGAGCGGGTGCGTGCGCGCCACCGCGCTCGACGCGATGCAGCACGGGTTCGTCCCGGTCGTCGTGGAGGAGGCGGTCGGCGACCGGGATCCGGACGTGCACGCGGCGAACCTCTTCGACATCCGGCACAAGATCGGGGAGGTGTGGCCGATGGAGCGGGTCATGGGCTATCTCGCGGCGGCGGGTGAGCGGCTTTGAGAACAGCGGTGGTCGCGGGAAACCCGAAACCCGCCTCGCGCACCCTCGACGCGGGGACGAGACTCGCGGCGGAACTCGCCGGACAGCCCCCGGACACGGTCCTCGACGTGATCACGCTGGGCCCGGGGCTGCTCGGCCGGGGCGACGAGCGGGTGTCCGACGCCGTACGGTCTCTCGCGGCGGCGGACCTGGTGGTCGTCCTGAGGGACAGCGGTTATGCGACGGACGGGACCATCGGGGCGTACGTGGCGCGCTGGGGACCGGTGCTGAGGGCGTCGGCGGACAGGCCGGCGCGGGGCTGAACCGGGGCCGTCGCCGTAGCCGTAGCCCCCTTCTTCCGCTCGGCGAACACGAACAGCCGCAGGACCAGGAACCGGCCGATGCCGGCCAGCCCGGAGGCGGTGAGGTAGACGGCCTGCTCGCGGAGCAGCGAGGGGGACGGCTGGACCGCGTGGAGTATGAGCATCGCGGCCGTCGTCACGAGGTAGGCGGCGGTGGCCGAACCCGCCGACTGCAGGTGCCGGCGCAGTCCCGCGCGGCGTCCGGTGCCGAAGGTGAACAGGGCGTGCAGCTCGGTGCACAGGAGGGTGGAGGCGACGGTGATCAGGGCGTTCGCCAGCGCCCAGGGCATCGCCGTGGCCAGCAGCGGCACGGCGGCCCCGGCGAGCAGCCCGACACCGCCGCCGCACACCACGAACCGGACGAAGGAGGAGAGGGCGCCGGGCTTCGACGGCCCTGGCGTCGACGGCATCGGCTTCGACGGGAGCTGCGACTCCATGGCGGTTTCCTTCCGGGCGGACCTGGACCTCTGACGGATCCACAGCTCACCCCGGCACGGCTTCAGCGGTGCCTCAGTCGGGCTTCAGCCGGGATCAACCGAGGTCAACGATTCCGTTGTCCGCGCCTGGAAACGATGGAGTGACCTGCCGGAAGGAAGGTGGGGCAGGCTCCACCACGGCTCCTGCACTGCGCCCTACTGAGCGCCCGCACGCCGTGTCTTACTGAACGCCCTCACGCCGCTCCCTGCTTGAACGCCCGCACGCCGCTCCCCACTTGAACGCCGCCACGCCGCTCGCTACTTGAACGCCCCCACGCTGCGCCCCGCCCACTCCGCGAACGACCGCGCAGGCCGCCCGAGGACCTTCTCCACATCAGGGCTCACCCGCCGCAGCGCGGCCGACGGAGCCCCCAGCATGTCGAGGGTGCTCTCGACGACCGGCTCCGGCATGAACCCGAGCATGCGCTCCCGGGCCTCGGCGCGGGTCAGTTCGACGAACCGCACCTCCTCCCCGAGCGCCTCCCCGATCGCGGCCGTCTGCTGCCGGGGCGAGACGGGTGCCGGGCCGGTCAGCTCGTAGACCTCGCCGTAGTGCCCGGGCTCGCGCAGCGCCACGGCGGCGACCTCCGCGATGTCGGCCGGATCGACGGTCGGCAGGGCGACGTCGCCGAAGGGCGCGGCCACCTCCCGGCGTGTGCGGACCATGTCGGCCCACTGGAGCGTGTTGGAGTGGAAGCCGCCGGGGCGCAGCATCGTCCACTCCAGCCCCGTTGCCTTGACGGCTTCCTCCAGGAACGGGGGGTGGTCCCCGGTGCCGACGCCCTGGGACGACAGCAGCACCACACGCCGGACGCCCGAGTCCCGTACGACGTCCAGGACGGCACCGAGGTCACCGCCGGCCGCCATGAAGTCGCCGGACGTCAGCAGGAACAGGGCTCCCGCCCCGTCGAGTGCGGGCGCCAGGCGCTCGGGTTCGGTCAGGTCGGCCTGGTGGTGGCGGGTCCCCGCCGGCACATCCCGCCCGGAAATCCGGCGCGAGACCGCGGTCACCCGCTCGCCCGCGTCCACGAGGGCCCGTACAAGTGGCCGTCCCACATTGCCCGTTGCTCCGGTCACCACGATCATCTTCGGTCTCCGTCCCGAGTTCGGATCTCATGTCTCGTCTCGTACGGCGACGCTACTGTTGTGGGGGTAGTAGGTACCTAGAGGAAAGTATTGGCGGACGGGGGCAGTTGTGACCGAGGACACAGGAATGCGGGTCCCGCGGGGCGCCGATCCCGAGAACGCCTGCCCGATCGCCCCCGTCGTGGACATCGTCTTCAGCCGCTGGACCACGCCGATCCTGTGGGCGCTCCACGAATACGGCCGTCAGCGCTTCGTCGAGCTGGAGCGCCGTATCGCCACGATCACGCCGAAGGTGCTGACGCAGCGGCTGCGGCAGCTGGAGCGGGACGGGCTGGTCGTGCGCACCTATTACCCCGAGGTCCCGCCGCGCGTGGAGTACGAGATCAGCGAACTGGGGCGCAGCCTCTCGCCGTTGTTCGCCGCGCTGTCGGAGTGGTCCGTCCATCTGGGCGAGGTCGAGCGGGCGCGGGTGGCGTACGACGCCCGTCGCTGATCAGGGGCTGTCCTGCTCGCGGAGTTCGTCGATGTATGCCTGGGCGAGGCCCGTCGTGTGCGTGAACCAGTCGGTGAGTACGGCGATCTCGTCGGTGGAGTAGGACGCGAAGAGATCGTTCAGGCGGGCGTAGTAGGGGCCGTAGAGGCCCTCGACCCGGGAGACGGCGGCCGGGACGGCGGCTACCCGGACGCGGCGGCGGTCGGTCGGGTCCGGGCGGCGGGTGATGAAGCCGGAACGCTCGAGCCGGTTGAGGATGCCGGTCATCGCGCCCGTCGTGACATGGGCGTGCTCCGCGAGGTCGCCCGCGGTGAGCAGGTTCTCGCCCGCCTTCAGGACGCAGGCGAAACAGAGCAGGTCGGTGATGTTCAGGCCCAGCCGCTGGGCCATCTCCTGCTGGCCGAGCAGGTGGGCCGCGATGAGGGAGTCCATCGCCTCCAGTGCCTGGGCCGGGGTGGCGGAGGGGCGCGGCGTGGCTTGCATCTTCCCAATTACCTTAGCTAGTGAGAGATTGAGTGTCTAAACTTCTTAGAAGGTGAGAGATTCGAGGGAGGTAGGCACGTGAGCCAGTATGACGAGGGGCACACGATCGCGGGCTGGACCGGAACCGGGATCGCGACCGTTGGTGCCACTGTGCTGGGAGCGGGGATATGCACGGTTTCGGGCGTGCTGATGGCGGGCGGGCTCGGGATCCTGGCGGTGAGTGTCCTCGTCACCTGGGCGCTGCACCTCGCCGGGTGGGGCAAGCCTCCGGGCGTCCGGCCGCGGGGGCAGTGGCGTATGGGGGCGCGCGACCTGACCGCGCGGGACGGGCATCCGGACTGCTGGGGATGCCGGCTGGCGGGGCGTGGCCGGCGTACGGCCGTGGTGGCGGTGGCGCCGGCGGCGGTTCCCGTGGCCAAGGAGCCCGAGCCGGCCGCCGTTGAGGCCGGTCGCTGAACCACCGTTGTCAGTGGTGGCCTCTACGCTCGAAGAGCGATGGCACAGGCATGGAGATGCAAGGGGCTGCGCTGGTCGGCGAGCGGTCCCGAGCTGGCGTGGGACGGCGGTCGGCGCTCGGCGCTGACCTGGGGGAAGCGGGTGGCCTTCGGGGTCGCGGACGGGGGAGTGCGGACATGCGTGGGAGCGCGGGGGCATGCGTGTCCGGTGCGGGCGGTCGTGCCGGGGCGGAGCACGGGGGCGCGGTGCGAGGAGTGTGCGCGGCTGGACCGGGCGCACTCGGTGGCCGCCGACACGATCGCGGACGACCCGCGGCCGTATCACGTATATCTGGCGTGGTTCGGCCCCGGCATGACCAAGGTCGGCATCACCGCCCTTGAACGCGGCTCGGCACGGCTGCTGGAGCAGGGCGCGGTCTGCTTCAGCTGGCTGGGCGCCGGCCCGTTGATGGCGGCCCGCCGCACCGAGGAGCTGTTGCGCGCGGCGCTGCGGGTGCCGGACCGGATTCCGTACGGCGACAAGCGGGCGGTACGTTCCGCGCTGCCGGCGTCGGCGGCGGAGCGGGCGGCCGAGGTGGTGGACCTGCACGCCCGGGCCGCGGGGCTTCCCGGCTGGCCCGAGTCGCTCGACCGCGAGCCCTGCCAACCGGTTGACCATGCAGGGGTGTTCGGCCTCGCGGACCTCCCGGCCGCTGTCGGTGAGGTGAGCGGGCTCGTCGCGGGCGGGGCGGTGAGCGGGCGGTTGGTGGCGGCTGCCGGGCCGGATCTGCATGTGGAGACGGGCGGCGGGGTGGTCGTGGTCGACACGCGGCTGATGACGGGGTGGGAACTGGTGCCGGTGGCTGAGGACTGTGAACTCACGCTTCCGGTGCGGGAGTTCAGGAGGGAGGACGCGGGGGTGCAGGACGAGTTGTTCTGAGCCGCGGTGAGCCGTGGTTCCGGTCGCTCGCCCAGGTCGAAATGGCGCCGGACAAAGGGCGTTTGAGCTGCGGTTTGTCATGTTAAGCTCACCGGCGATCAAGCAGCTGAAGCGGGGGCACAGCATGAGCAGCTCGGGCGGATACGACGTCCAGCGAAGCGGGATGAGCAGCGAGGCGGACAAGCTCGACCGTGCCGGTGATGACACCGGGAACATTCGCACCGCCATCGCCGCACTCCCCTGCTACTCCTCGGACGCCCTCGGCGGCTCCGACAGCGGCCCGGCCTACACCCGCTTCGCCGCTGCCTGGCAGGCCGAGGCGAAGGTCCTGGAAGAGGCGCTGCACGAGCTCGCCGACAAGGTCCGCGTCTCCAGCCAGGCCTATGGCGGGGCCGAGCAGCAGGCCGTGGCCGGGCTGAGGTCGGCTGTCGCCGGCAGCGGCGCGGGGCCGACGCCGGCGCCGGCCGGGGGCGTGCCGGTGACGACGAGTTCTCCCTTCGGGTAAACGCCGGATCCGACCGGAGGCCGCCGGAGTTCTTGGACCGCCGGATACCGCCGGATACCGCCGGAGTTCTCAGACCGCCGGATACCGCCGGACACCACTAGGCCCTTGGACCGCCGGATCCCCACCCGAGGCCGCCCGAGGCCTTCGCCGACCTGGACGGCGTCGCTCTGACGTCGCCCGCCACTTTCCTGCCCACCGCACCGATGGGGTACCAGCCAGCCATGCCCGACGCCGGGGAATCCACCACCGACCGCCGCGAGGAACTCGCCGCCTGCCGCAAGGACATCGCGGGCGCGGACAGCAAGAACGACCTCGTCGGGGCGATCAACAGGGCCCTGGGCATCTCCCCGCCCGTCGGCGACCCGGGAGTCCTCAACGACCTCGGGGTGACCTACCAGAAGAAGGCCGACGACGCCGAGAAGATCCACGACGACGTCAAGGCCGTCGGCACCAAGGGACTGCCGAGCGTATGGGTGGGCCAGACCGGCGCCCAGGCGTCCGAGGTCGTCGCGGCCGCCTACCGGGACGCCGACCAGATGGCCATAGCCTTCCGCGCCGTGGGCAACCAGCTGATCCGCCTCTCCGGTGCGCTGGAGTCGGCCCGCAGCGAGGACAGTGGCGGACGCGGGCAACTGCGTGAGGCGCTGACCATCCTCGGCGCGGAGGACGGCTTCTTCGACGACATGATCGAGAAGGACGAGGAGGAGGCGGAACGGCTGCGCGCCCGCTCCATCGCCGACAACGGCGCGCAGCGTATGCACCAGGCCGCCGAGGCGGCCGACGACGCCGCCAGGGCCGCGGCCCGGGAGCTGAACAAGTACGCCTCCGAAGCGCGCGCCGGCCGGCTCGGCACCGACGAGATATCCGCCGCCGACCGTCTCGTCCTCGCCGACACCGCCGTCCCCGGCGGCCCGCAGGAGTGGAACGAGCTGCTCACCGCCACCGATCTGGAGCGGTCCGGGAAGCGCATGGAGAGCATGAACGCGAAGGACCGGGCGGAGTTCGAGCGGATGCTCTCCGAGGCCAAGTCGCCGCAGGAACGCGCGTATCTGATGAAGGCGCTCGCCGCCGGATACGGCATGGACGAACTCGGCGAGTTCCGCGACAAGATCCACGGCAAGGACCCGGCCTGGCTGCAGCGCCATCTGACCCCGGTGGTCACGCAGGGCGACAGCATGAAGAACGAGGGCCTCAACCCCGACGGCGCGAACACCAACTACGACGAGGTCACCTTCAACGGGAACAAGTGGTCCCAGGACGGCAACACCTGTGTCCCGTCCTCGACGGTGAACGCCCGCGCCATGGTCGACCCGATCTACGCACTGGAGCTGACCGGTGGTCCGTCGGGTCAGGAGGACGACCCCGCGGCCTTCCGCGAGCGCCTGACGGCGGAGCAGGAACGGGTGCACGAAGAGGGCGACGGGAACTACGAGTACCACTTCCCCTGGGGTCGCTCTCCTTCCGGCATGGACAACGACGGCAAGACGACCATCGTCAACGAGGAGATCAGCCCGCACACGGGCAGCTCGTACGAGTTCCAGGAGACCCGCAGCGCCGACGCCCGCCGTGACGTCCTGCCCGACATCGAGCGGGCGGTCGCCGAAGGAAAGCCGGTGCCGATCGGCGTCGAGGGGCACCCGGACGGCGACCGAGTGGGCCACGCGATGATGATCGTCGGCCAGGAGGGCGACATGCTCCAGGTCTACAACCCTTGGGGCCGCACCACCTGGATCAGTGAGGACGACTTCATCAACGGCCGGATGGGCAAGGCGTCCGACAACCGTATGCCGGACGCCTACGCCGTTCACCTTCCCGCCGACTGAGCCCGGCAGCCCCCCCCGCCGACTGAGCCCAGCAGCCCCCGCATGAGCCCAGCACCCCCCGGACGAGCCCAGGACCCCCGATGACCAGCACCCTCCGACCGCCACGCCGTCGGCCCCGCCCCCGACAGCTCCTCCTGCCGGTCGCGGTTTCCGCCGTACTCCTGCTCACCGGCTGCGGCCTGGCCGGTCCCGCGGAGTACGACACCGAGACGCGCACCATCGAGGCCGAGGCCGGGGAGGAGTTCAGCATCACCGTCCCGTACTCCCCCGGGCAGGGTGAGTGGTGGTACCGCGTGGACCCCCGTCCCGACGACGAGGTCGTCCGTATCGGCGGCGAGCACCAGGACCTCGACGGATCGGACCTCGACGGCGGGACCGACGGCACCAAGTCCTTCGACTTCGAAGCCGTGGGGCCCGGCACCACCAAGATCCGGATCCTGCACTGCCCCGTCGGCACCTGCGTCGGCTCGGGCGCCTCGGTCTCCCCCTCACCCGTCGCGAGCCCTCGGCAGACCACCACCGACCCCCAGCCGCGCTACTACACCTACACCGTCACCGTGAGGTAAACCCGCCATGGCCCCGCACTCCGCCCCCGCCCCCGCCCCCGCCCCCGCTCCCCGCACCGAAGCCGAGCTCGCCGAACGAGACCTCACGGTGCTGCTCCGCTACGGCCTCACCCGCCCCGGCCCGCAGCGCACCGCGCTGTTCGGCGACGGTGCGGTCGGCGCCGCCGTCACCCTCGACGGCCTCGGCGTACGACCGCGCGCGGTCGCGTATCTGGCCAAGCTGGTCCGCGCGGGCGGCGTCCGCCATGCCGCCGCGCTGCCCGAAGTGCTCCCCGGCGCGCAGGCGAACGCCCTGGTCCTCGACTGGCTGACGACGGCCGCCGCGCACGACCCCGGAGTCGACGGCGACGAGGCGATGGCCCGCTGGCTGATGGCGGTGGCGGATGTCATGGGGCTGCGGGAGGCGGTCCGGCCGGAGGAGGGCTGACGGCCCGGCTGGGAGCTCGGTCGAACCGCAGCGCGCTGTGGGCTTCCCTCGGCGCAAGCAGCCGGCTCGGCCAAGACTGGCCGAAACGCGGAGGCCGGGCCCTCTTGGATTCACCTGACCTCAACGGACTAGCGTTGTCGTTCACTTGTGCGATGAGTGGTCGGATTTTCGACGGGGGTTGACGTGGGCGCCGACGCCTCGCGGCTGGGGCTGCGGTTGACGGATCTGGCGGAGAGCGGGCAGGGCGATCTGCGTGCGGTCGTAGGGGAGTTCCGGCGCAGCGAGGTGCTGGTGCCGGTGGTGGACGGTTCGCTGCTGTCGGTCGAGGCGGGCGGTATCCGCTGGCTGTTTGCGTTCACGGATGAGGCGGCGCTGGAGCGCTTTGCCCAGGCGCGTGGTGAGGCCGTGCCCGAAGGCATGCCGGTCTACGGGGCTCGGTTGCTGGATCAGGTGGTGCCGAGGGTGGCGAAGTCGGGCGGGCCGGTCGGGATCGCGGTGGACGCGGGGAGCGCGGCGGGCATGGTGCTGCCGCCGGTGCCCGGAATCGTGCCGGATGCGGTGGCTTTGGAAGCGGCGGCTTTGGAAGCGGCGGAAACGGACGGGGAAGGGACGGCGGGCGCGTGAGCGGCGGTGACGGCTACCAGGTCGACCCGGAAGCGCTGGAGCGGATCACGCGGGGCATCAACCAGGCGATCGGTGAGCTGCAGGAGTTGGGCTTCGACATCGAGGCGAGCCAGGGCCGCGGCTTCGACGACTTGGAGCTGGCGGGTCTGGAGGTGGGGGATTCGGCGCTGCGCGACGTCTTCGCCGACTTCTGCGAGCGGTGGGGCTGGGGAGTGTATTCGCTGGTGCAGGACGCCAATGAGTTCGCGGGTCGGTTGAACCTGTCGGCGGGGCTGTACTACGAGCAGGAGCAGTACGCCTCGAACACCTTCAAGAGGGTGTGGACGTCGGCCATGGGCAACCCGGGCCTGGCGCCGGAGGAGGTCGAAGGGCGTTCCTGGTCCGAGACGTTCAAGGACAACCCGGTATCCCACGTCATGAACGCGGACTTCAGCGAGGAGTCCATGCGGGAGGGCGAAGAGGCGGCCCGGCAGGCCTGGGCGCAGACGTCGGAGGACGTTCGGACGTCGACGGTGATCCCGGGCGCGGCCTCCGATCCGCGGGCGGAATGGCAGCGGATCGGCCCTTCGCAGGCCGCGGAGTCCGGTGAGCCGGGGGCGCCCGGTGAGTCCGGGGAGGGTGAGCGCTGATGGGCCTGGGGGACATCGTCGACGGCCTCAGTGACGGCCTGGACAGTGCCGTCGACGGGGTGACGAAGGCCGCCGGCGAGGCCGTCGACTGGACTGCGGACAAGGCGGCGGACGGCTTGTCGGCGGTCGGTGCGGACAGTGCGGCCGAGGGCGTGCGCGACTTCGGCGAGGGGGTGAGCAACCGGCTGGGCGGTGATGTCGCCGAGCGCGGCCTGGGTGAGAGCGAGGACCCGAAGGAACTGGTCCATGGCAGCGTGGAGGCGCTGGAGGCGCGGGCGAAGCATCTGCGTGACTTCTCCCGGGCGTTCGAGAACGTCGGCCAGGGCATGCGCGCGCTGGGCGGCGACGGCTGGCAGGGCAAGGCCGCGGACGCCTTCCGCGAGAAGTTCGACATGCACCCCAAGCAGTGGCTGACGGCGGCCGACGCCTGCGAGGCAGCGGCCGGGGCGCTGGGCACGTACGCGGACACCGTCCGCTGGGCGCAGCAGCAGGCGCAGCTGGCGATCGACACCTACCGCCGCGCCCAGGAGACGTCCCAGAAGGCGACGGACGCGCACAACGCCCGGGTGAAGGCGTACAACCAGGCCGCCGATCAGTACAACGCGGCCGTATCGGCGGGAGGCGACCCGGGACCGAAACCGACCGAGCCGGCCGCGTTCGTCGACCCGGGTGGGGCGGGCCGGCGGGAGGCCGAGGAGATCCTGGCCGAGGCGCGCCGCCAGCGCACCGATGCCGCCCGCGACGCGCAGCGCAAGGTGGCCGAGGCCCTGGAGACGGCCCCGCCGAAGCCGGAGTTCACCGAACGGCTGAAGGCCGATGTCGTGGACGCCGTCGTCAGCACCACGCTGAACCAGGCCCACGTCGCGGGTGGCTTCCTCAAGGGCGCCGCGGACGCGGTGCAACTGGTCCGCATGGTCAACCCCTATGACCCGTACAACATCACCCACCCCGGTGAGTACGAGAAGAACGCCAACATGGTGCTGGCCGGCCTGGTGAGCACCGCCGCCCATCCCGAACGCCTGCCCAAGGCCATCATCGGCAGCGGCTGGGGCGACGACCCGGGCGACGCGATGGGCTACCTGGCCTCGAATCTGATCGGCGGCAAGGGCGCCACGGGTGCGGCGCGTGGTGCGGCGCGGGGGGCTGCGAAGGGGGCGGCGACGGGAGCGGCCCGCGATGGCGTGACCTCATCGATCCGCAACACCGCCAGGCAACTGTGGTGCAAGCTGTTCGGCGGCGACCCGATCGACATGGCCACAGGCCGGATGTCACTGCCGGCCACCGACGTGACCCTGCCCGCCAAACTGCCGCTGGCCTTCTCCCGGCAGTTCGAGTCGTCCTACGAGGCGGGCCGCTGGTTCGGCCCCCGCTGGACCTCCACCGCCGACCAGCGCCTGGAGATCGACGCCGAGGGTGTCATCTGCATCCGCGAGGACGGCTCGCTCCTGGCCTACCCGCACCCGGCGCCCGGCGTGCCCACCCTCCCCCTGGCCGGCGCCCCCTACCCCCTGACCATCGACGCCTACGGCGACTACACCGTCACCGACCCCGCCTCCGGCCGCACCTGGTACTTCGCGGCCCCGGGCGGCGACGGCAACGGCATCGCGCTCCTGGAGCAGATCACCGACCGCTCCGGCCAGTGGCTGACCTTCGAGTACGACCACGAGGGCGGCGCCCCGACGGCGATCGTGCACTCGGCGGGCTACCACCTCACCATCGAGACGACCGGCGACCGAATAACCGCCCTGCGCCTGGCCGACGCGGCTGCCGACCCGGCTGTCGACGGCGGCGACATCGAGCTGGTCCGCTTCGGCTACGACGACCAGGGCCACCTGGCGGCAGTGACGAACTCCTCCGGCCTCCCCACCCGCTTCAGCAACGACGGTCTGGGCCGCATAACCGCCTGGACCGACACCAACAACTCGTCCTACCACTACGTCTACGACGACGAGGGCCGCTGCACCTCCCAGACGGGCGACGCAGGCCACCTGCGCAACACCTTCACCTACGGCGACATCGACCCGGCCACCGGCCACCGCACGATCACCGCGACCAACTCCCTGGGCCACAGCACCCACTACCAGGTCAACAGCGACCTCCAGGTGATCGCCGAGACTGGCCCCGACGGCGCCACGACCCACACCGCATACGACCACTACGACCGCCCGCTGACGGTCACCGACCCCCTGGGCCGCACACTCAGCTACGCATACGACGATGCAGGCCGCACGGTCCTGGCCATCCGCCCCGACGGCCGCTACACCAGCATCGGCTACAACGACCAGGGCCTGCCGGTCTCGATAGCCGGCCCCGACGGCACGCACGTCACCCAGCAGTTCGACGAGTTCGGCAACCGCACGGCCGTAACGGACGCATCCGGGACCACGACCCACTTCACGTACGACGCCCTCGGCCACCTGGCGGCGGTCACGGACGCGACAGGCGCGACGACCACGGTCCACTGCAACCCGGCGGGCCTCCCCTTGGAGATCACGGACCCGCTGGGCGCTGTGACCCGCTACGAACGAGACACTTTCGGCCGCCCTGTCACCATCACGGACCCGACGGGCGCGGTGACCCGCACGGAATGGACGGTCGAGGGCCGCCCGTCCCGTCGTACAGCCGCAGACGGCACCACGGAATCCTGGACCTACGACGGCGAAGGCAACTGCACCAGCCACACCGACGCCATGGGCGCCGTCTCCCGCTACGAATACACCCACTTCGACCTGATGTCGGCCCGCACGGGCCCGGACGGCGTCCGCTACGAGTTCGCCCACGACACCGAACTCCACCTGACGAAGGTCACGAACCCGCAGGGCCTGACCTGGAGCTACGAGTACGACGCGGCCGGCCGCCTGGTCGCGGAGACGGACTTCGACGACCGCACGCTCACGTACACCTACGACGCCGCAAGCCGCTTGACCGCCCGTGGCAACGCGCTCGGCGAGGTCGTGACCTTCGAACGTGACGTGCTGGGCAGGGTGACCCGCAAGGACGCGGCGGGCCGGATCACGACGTACGCATACGACACAACAGACCAGCTGGCCCAGGCGACGAGCCCGGACGGCACGACGCTGACGGTGCTGCGGGACGGCGTCGGACGAGTGCGATCGGAGACGGTCGACGGCCGCGAACTGACGTACACCTACAACGAGATGGGCCGCCGAACAGGCCGTACGACTCCGACCGGCGCGACGACGACGTGGTCGTACGACGCGGCAGGCCGCCGCACCGGCATGGTGGCATCGGGCCGGACCATCGACTTCACCTACGACGCCGCGGGCCGCGAACTGACCCGCCACATCGGCGAAACGGTCACCCTCCAGCACGCCTTCGACGAACTCGGCCGCCTGACGTCCCAGACGGTGACCGGGGCGGGCGAGCGCATGGTCCAGTCCCGGTCGTACACCTACCGAGCCGACGGCAACCTGACCGGCATCGACGACCACCTGTCCGGCTCCCGGCGCTTCGATCTGGACGCGGCAGGCCGGGTGACGGCGGTGCACGCGGCGAACTGGACGGAGCGGTACGCCTACGACGAGGCGGGCAACCAGACACAGGCGTCCTGGCCGGCCAACCACCCCGGCCAGGAGGCGGTAGGAGCACGCGATTACGTCGGCACCCGCATCACCCGCGCGGGCAACGTCCGCTACGAACACGACGCCCTCGGCCGCATCACCCTCCGCCAGAAGACCCGCCTGTCGCGGAAGCCGGACACCTGGCGCTACACCTGGGATGTCGAAGACCGCCTCACCTCGGTAGTCACCCCCGATGGCACCATCTGGCGCTACCGCTACGACCCCCTCGGCCGCCGCACCGCCAAACTCCGCCTCGCCGCCGACGGCGAAACAGTCGTCGAGCGGGTGACGTTCACCTGGGACGGCACCACACTGTGCGAACAGACCACGGTGTCTGCCGACCTACCTGACCCGGTGACCCTTACCTGGGACCACCGAGGCCTGAACCCCATCACGCAGACCGAACGCATCACCGTAGCCGACGCCTCACAGGAGGAGATCGACTCTCGCTTCTTCGCCATCATCACCGACCTCGTCGGGACCCCCAGCGAACTCATCGACGAACACGGGGACGTCGCCTGGCGTACCCGCACCACCCTTTGGGGCACCACCGCCTGGGCCACGAACAGCACCACCTACACGCCACTCCGCTTCCCCGGCCAGTACTACGACCCCGAAACCGGCCTCCACTACAACTACTTCCGCCACTACGACCCCGAAACCGCCCGCTACACCACCCCCGACCCCCTCGGCCTCACACCCGCACCCAACCCCACCGCCTACGTCCACAACCCCCACGCATGGGTGGACCCACTCGGGCTGGCGCCTTGTAGTAACCCGCGGGAGGCTTCAGAGTCCGCAACTCTCGAAGGTAAGGGCCACGAAGATAAACCTCGTCGGTGGACGGCAGACCTGAGCCATGTGACAGGCAGTACTGCCCAGGCGCGTAATCGTGCGATTGAAGCCATTATCAAAGAAGATTTCGACGATCTGCGACTCACTCATAAACCGCAGTACAGTCCATTCGTCGGTCATGGCGTATCTCAATTCGAGGGCGGGACACAGCTTGGTCCGAGCGCGTTTGTTTCTAGAAAAGAATTGCGCGATACAATCGTTCACGAGGAGCTGCACCACCGTTGGTGGTCCCGAGGAGTTTTCGAATCCCATCATCCGAAGGATGGATCTGGACTGTCCGATAGGTTCTACGAAACAGTGAAGAGATATGGGCGGATGCGGGGGTGGGAAGGATTCTAAATATGATCGCACAGAGCGGGTCGTACAGAGATACGTGCAGTAACTGCGGCGCAGAAACCCGCTGTACGGCCACGGAAGCCCTTATTGACGAGAGGCTTCGATGGGACGTGGAATGCTTTTGCCCTGGTTGTGGCGAGGCCTGGCATGAGGGAGGGGTCGGACCCTCTCCGGCTTACGTTCGCAACGCAATTATCGCAGCCAATGGAAAGTCGCTCCTGCGAATTTCGCACGCGGAAAATGTGGCAGCGAAAATCATGAAGGTGATGCGAGATTTCGAGGGAGTGACCATTTCGGCAGCCAAACGGGCAGCCGATGAGCTGCGTAGCGAAGGGCGATCCGGCACCCTGGTGGAGCTCAGCAGGCTGGCGAACGCCTTGCGGGCATCTGGGATTGCTGCAAATGTCGAAAAGGAAGGATAGTTCAGCGATTTTCCATAATGGGATGCAGATTCCCTTGCGTCGAGCGGTTTTCTGATCTTCAGTACGGTCGGGTCACATGTGGGCGTCGGTGTCTGCCGGCTCGGGTGCTCCGGGATGGATGGAGCCGACGGGCGTGCAGCTCCTGCGCCTGGCCACCGACGGTGCCAACCCGGTCTGGGAGTTCGCCCTCGGCCAGCGCCGCACCATCGCCCGTGACTTCGGCGGCTATGCAGAGACCGGCCACTGGTGCGATGCAGCCGCCCGGGTCCTGCGCGCGCGGGCGGAGGGCGAGATCCTCCTCACCCCCGACGGCGTGACCAGGACCATGCCCGTCCCCGAGGCTGAGACAGAGGCGCGGGTCAAGGTCGTCCAGCAACTCGTTGGCCGGATCTCCCGCTACGAGGCCCGCATGCGTGCCGACGGCATCCTCGGCGAGAACCAGTACGTCACCTCCGCCGACGCCTGGGACCTCGGCCGGGCCTCCTGCATGGCGCGCCGGGGCCTGAGCACCCGCTACTGCGAGCTGCCGGAGGCCGAAGCCGCCGTCGTCGAAGCCGGACGACTCGCGGCCCGGCGCTACGAGTCCTGGCAGGGGTTTCTCGGCCGGCTTCATCCTCGGCCGCTGTCTGCAGTTCGACAAAGACAAGTTCGGCAGCTGGTACGAGGAACATGGTCACCGTGCATCGGATCCTGATGTCCGACCCGGGCAGTCCCTGGCTCAACATCCCTTTCCGGTAGGCAGGCAGGAGGGAGTGGTGACAGTAAAGAGTTGGATCCCTCTCGGATCCCTTTTGGCAAGGAACCTGGACGCCGTGGGGTGCGGGAGCCGACCGTGGGTGACATGAGCGATCACCGCGTTGCACCTGTCGCCCCAGTCCCAGTTCCTGCCCCTGCTCATGAGCCTCCGTACTACGCCGTCGTGTTCACCTCCGTACGCACTGAGGGTGACGGCGGATACGGCGCGACCGCCCAGCGCATGGGCGACCTCGTCAAGGAGATCCCCGGCTTCCTCGGCGAGGACTCCGCCCGCACCCCGGGCGGTCTGTCAATCACCGTCGCCTACTTCAGGGACCTCGCCGGCATCGAGCGGTGGCGTGAGCACGCGGAGCACCGTGCGGCCAAGGAGTACGGGCGTGCGCACTGGTACGAGCGGTACTCGCTGCACATCGCCAGGGTCGAGCACAGCAATGGGTTCGAGCGGGTGCGTGAGCAGCCGGGTCGCCACCTGCCCAGTGAGATGCCGACCTCGCCGGAGGGCGCTTCAGGGGTGCGGTGAGACCAGGCGAAGGAAGGCGGTCCAGGCGCTGGGTATGAGCTGGAGTATCGGACCGTCCGGTTCCTTGGAGTCTCGGACGGCCACGGTACCGGGGGCGTTGCGGGCGACTGCGACGCACTCGCCATTGCCGCTGCTGTGGCTGGACTTGACGAACTCGAAGTACGGCACGGCTCACAGTTCCTTGAGGAAGACCGTCCAGGCTTCCGGCGTGAGCTTGAGTATTCGTCCGTCCGCGTCTTTGGAGTCTCGGACGGCGATCGCGCCGGGGATGTTGCGGGCGACTTCGACGCACTGCTGGCCCGCGTCTCCGCCGCTGTAGCTGGACTTGGCGAACTCGAAGTCAGTCACCGGACGACATCTCCTTGCGGATGGTTTCGATCAGGTCGAGAGCGTTGCGCTCCGCCAAACCGACCCGTGCGATGCGGTCGAAGATGCGGCCGTGCCTGGCGGCGTCCTCTTCGCTCTCCAGCCAGAGAGTAGAAGAAGGTACGTCCATATGTACGACGTCCAGTGCTCCGGGCTCGCCGAACGAGACGATGCTGAAGGCTCCGATCATGCCGGCGTTGGCTCCGGTGAGGTACGGCACCACCTGAAGCCTCACGGTGTCCAAGGCGGCCATGTCGAGCAGGTGGCCCAGCTGCCGCCTCATTACGTCACGGCCGCCGACGAGTTGACGCAGCGCACCTTCATGAATCACAGCCCACAGCTCCAGAGGGCGATCCGACCGCAGCCGTGCCTGGCGGGTCAGCCTCGCTTCCACGAACGGTTCGATTTCGCACGGGTCTTCCCACGATCCGGCACCCACCGCCACCGCACGCGCGTAGTCCGGCGTCTGCAAAAGCCCGGGAACGAAAGCAAGTTCCCACGTGCGCATGCTGGTGGCGATGTCCTCCAAGGCCACGTATTCGACCATGGCGGCAAGCTGTGGGTACTGATTCCACCAGCCCTTGGCCTTGCGCCGGTCCCGGTCCGCCTTCGCAAGTGCCAGCAGCTTTCCGATCACCGCCTCGTCCTTCTCGCCGTACAGGTGGCACAGAGCCCTGACGTCGGGGTCACGCATCGGCACCTGGCCGCGCTCGATCTTTGCGACCTTGGTGACCGACGCAGTCAACGCCTCGGCAGCATGTGTCTGACGCAGGCCGCACGCCTCGCGCATACGCAGTAGTTCCCCGCCGAGGCGCCGTCCCAGAACGGTTGTGATCGTCTTCCCGCGGTCGGGGTTCCTGCCTGCCATGTCGCCTTCCCTCCCGATCAGTTGCTCCAGTCTGAGGTCACAAGGCAGCAACCACAAAGACGGGGCAGCGATATTTCTGTCCAACCGTGTTGCTGTCTACCTCGTCAGGCGGCTACCGTCGGTACTCAATCGCCAACTAAGCGAAACCAGTTGGCGGAAGTGCACCATGCTGCCTGCACGGCGAAGCCACCCCAACCTCCCCCCATCCGCCGGAGGACCCCGGGACCGACTCCTGCCCTCCCGTAAACCCGAACCCCAAGGTCAAGAGCACGGCCTACGACCGCTACGACTTCGTCAGCTACACCCCGTACCCCTGCAACATCCCCCTCGCCCGCAGACGCGTCGCCCAACTCGCCGTCGACTGGGGCCACTCCGGCGTCGCCGACGACGTAGCGCTACTGACAAGCGAGTTGTGCACGAACGCTTTACTTCACGGCTGCCTGCGGGACCGTCTGTTCCGCGTCGAGACGTCCCTTACCGGCAAGGCGCTCCGGATCGCCGTCAGCGATCCGAGGGGTGAACGGCTCCCGATCACCCGCACCGCCGAGACCTCCGACCAGTTCGGCCGTGGGCTCCTCCTCGTCCGTACCTATGCCGATCGATGGGCGGTCGAGAAGCTCACCGTGGGCAAGGCCGTTTGGGTAGAACTCGACGTTCCGAGGAGCCTCGATGGGTAGCGTGCTCAGCCGTCTCCGGAGGCGCCGCGGCGGTACCGTGACCGCGCGGAGAAAGGAGACGTGGATGGCAGGCGAGTGGCAGGGCGCGGTGGCTGAGGCCAAGGAGGCCACTGGCTTCACTGGCGACGTCGTCCAGCGCACGATCGACGGCATCGGAACCGCTCTGCGCCTCGACCACCGCGCCGACTTCTACACCGAACTGGGCACCCTCGCGGACTCCGGCGGTTTCGAGGCTTTCCTCAACCACTGGTGGACCCAGGCGCTGGCCGACTCCGCCCCCGATGAGGGTGCGCGCGAGGAGGCGATCGACTTCGCCGACGTTGCCGTGTCCCTGTTCGCGCGGGCCGTTGGGGGCCCGACGTCCACCCAGTCCGAGATTGACGCCATCATCGCTGGAGCCGGGGCCCGTTGAGCTACACGATCATCTGGGAGCGGGCCGCTTCCGAAGGCCTCAAACGGCTCCGGGCCCGGGATGGCGACGCCGTAAAGCCCCTCGTCAAGGCAATCAACGTCCTCGCTCACGACCCCGAACCCGCCGCGAGCAGCAAGCTCGGCACCACCAGCCTGAGGCGGCTGCGCGTCGGCGCCTACAGGGCGACCTACGAGATCGACGGCGGCAGCATCGCCATCAGATCCTCATGGTCGGCAGTACGGCTGCCTGACAGGGACGGGGCAGGTTCCTTACGGCGCCGGAGACCCCGGCCCGAGATCAAGGGCAGCGTTGTCCGCGACGTGAACGTGCGCTGTGTGGGCCGCCCACACCCCCGCGCTGACCTGCCAGTTCCAACAGAAGGCCTTCCACCTCCACCACCCGGCCGACAGGCCTCCCGTATCGATCACCCAAGCGCCCCCTGAGAGTCTCCTGTGCGTTTCTTAGGAGATTCACAGGTTGTGGAAAGCGTGTTCTAAGAGGGCCCCGACATTGTTTCCAGCATGACCACGACCTCGCCCCAGGGGCGCACCGAACTGCTGAGGCCGGACGGGAGCCCCGTCCGAGTGCTTGTGGTGGACGACGAGATGTCGATCACCGAACTGCTGTCCATGGCCCTTCGCTATGAAGGCTGGCAGATCCGCAGTGCGGGGGACGGCCAGGGCGCCGTCCAGACCGCGCGTGAGTTCCGGCCCGACGCCGTCGTCCTGGACATGATGCTGCCGGACATGGACGGGCTGACGGTCCTCGGGCGGCTGCGGCGGGAGCTGCCGGACGTCCCGGTGCTGTTCCTGACCGCCAAGGACGCCGTCGAGGACCGTATCGCCGGGCTCACGGCCGGTGGCGACGACTACGTCACCAAGCCGTTCAGCCTGGAGGAGGTCGTGGCCCGGCTGCGCGGGCTCATCCGGCGCTCCGGCGCGGCCGACCGACGCTCGGACTCCGTCCTCGTCGTCGGCGACCTCACCCTCGACGAGGACAGCCACGAGGTGTCGCGGGCCGGGGAGGGCATCCACCTCACCGCCACCGAGTTCGAGCTGCTGCGGTTCTTGATGCGTAATCCGCGGCGCGTGCTCAGCAAGGCCCAGATACTCGACCGGGTCTGGTCGTACGACTTCGGCGGGCAGGCCAACGTCGTCGAGCTCTACATCTCCTACCTGCGCCGGAAGATCGACGCCGGTCGCGAGCCGATGATCCACACCCGGCGCGGCGCCGGCTACCTGATCAAGCCCGCGGCGTCATGAGCGGGCGACGACGGCCGCGTACGCAGAAGAGACGGGCGGGTCAGCCGCGTACGCTGCGGACGCGGCTCGTCGTCGCGTCGGTGCTGCTGATCGCCGTGGTGTGTGCGGTGATCGGTGCGGTCACGACCATCGCGCTGCGGACCCATCTGTACGGCCAGTTGGACACCCAGCTCACCGAGGCCGTCAACCGGGCCACCGGCAAGCCGCCCGGCGACGAACCCGGCAAGAAGGACCCCGACAAGGACGACACGGTCGTCAGGACCGCGCTGCCCCTCAACCTCGAGGAGTTCGCCAAGCGCGCCAGCGGCCCGGGCTCGTCCGGCACGATCATCGCCCTGGTCCAGAACGGCAGCATCACCGATGCCAAGATCGGCCGGAAGACGGACGACAGCTCCACCGCCGACTTCGGTATGGAGGCCGACAACCTCACCGAAGCCCAGGAAGCGGCACTCAACCAGGTTGCTCAGGACGACCAGAAGCACACGGTCGACCTGGACAGCCTCGGCAGCTACCGCGTCGAGTACCGGACGACTGCCGACGGCACCCGCAGTTATTACGTCGCCATCCCCACCGAGAGCGTCGACAACACCCTCAGCACCCTCATCCTCATCGAAGCCAGCGTCACCGCCGCCGCCCTCGTGGCCGCCGGTATCGCCGGCACGGTGATCGTCGGTGTGGCCACCCGCCCCCTCCGCAGGGTCGCCGCCACGGCGACCCGCGTATCCGAACTCCCCCTCCACACCGGCGAGGTCAATCTCAGCGAACGCGTCCCCGAGTCCGAGACCGACCCGCACACCGAGGTCGGCCAGGTCGGCGCCGCGTTCAACCGCATGCTCGACCACGTCCACGGCGCCCTGCACTCCCGCCAGCAGAGCGAGACGCGGGTACGCCAGTTCGTGGCCGACGCCAGTCATGAGCTCAGGACACCCCTCGCCTCCATCCGCGGGTACGCCGAGCTGACCAGACGCGGCAGAGAAGAGGTCGGCCCCGACACCCGGCACGCGCTCGGCCGTATCGAGTCCGAGGCGGGCCGGATGACGCTGCTGGTCGAGGATCTGCTGCTGCTCGCGCGCCTCGACGCCGGACGCCCCCTCCAGTTCGAGCAGACCGACCTCATCCCGCTCGTCGTGGACACCATCAGCGACGCGTGCGCGGCCGGCATGGACCACAACTGGCGCCTCGACCTGCCCGACGAGCCCGCGCTCGTGTCCGCCGACGCGGCACGCCTGCAACAGGTCCTCGTCAACCTCCTGGGCAACGCCCGCAACCACACCCCACCCGGGACGACGGTCACGGCCCGTGTCCAGAGGCGGGGCCCGTGGCTGTGCGTGGATGTCGAGGACAACGGCCAGGGCATCCCGTCGGATCTGCTCCCGCACGTCTTCGAACGCTTCGCGCGCGGCGACTCCGCGCGCTCCCGTGCCACCGGCTCGACCGGCCTCGGCCTGGCCATCGTGCAGGCCGTGGCGACCGCGCACGGCGGTGCCGTGACCGTCGACAGCGTGCCCGGACGCACCGTGTTCACGGTGCATCTGCCGGCGCTCCCGACGCCGCCGAGCCCCGAAATGAGCTGGCAACAGCACTCACAGGCACAGCACAGCGTCACCACATGGGCGGAACAGGGCGCCTGACGAAAGTCGGCTCCATGCGAACCGACTCTTCTCCCGGCACCCTGCCGGCGCGGGAGCACCTCCCGGCCGGCGACGCCGGTACGCCTGTCCTGGACGTAGTGATCCCCGTCTACAACGAGGAGAAGGACCTCCAGCCGTGTGTGCTGAGACTGCGTGATCACCTCAAGCGCACGTTCCCGTACGCGTTCCGCATCACCATCGCGGACAACGCGTCGACGGACACCACCCCCCAGGTGTCCCAGCGGCTGGAGGCGGAGCTCCCGGAGGTCAGGGCCTTCCGGCTGGAGCAGAAGGGGCGCGGCCGGGCGCTGCGGGCCGTCTGGTCCGCCTCGGACGCCCCGATCCTCGCCTACATGGACGTGGACCTGTCCACCGACCTCAACGCGCTCCTCCCCCTGGTGGCGCCGCTGATCTCGGGTCACTCGGACCTCGCGATCGGTTCCCGTCTCTCCCGCTCCTCGCGCGTGGTGCGCGGGGCGAAGCGGGAGTTCATCAGCCGCTCGTACAACCTCATCCTGCGCGGCTCGCTCCAGGCCCGCTTCTCGGACGCCCAGTGTGGCTTCAAGGCCATCCGGCGCGATGTCGCGCAGGTGCTGCTGCCGCTGATCGAGGACACCGGCTGGTTCTTCGACACCGAGATGCTCGTCCTCGCCGAGCGGGCCGGGCTCCGTATCCACGAAGTCCCCGTCGACTGGGTCGACGACCCCAACTCCACGGTCCACATCGTGAAGACGGCGACCGACGACCTCAAGGGTGTGTGGCGGGTCGGCAAGGCCCTCGCCTCCGGCGCTCTGCCGCTGGACCGGCTCACCCGCCCCTTCGGTGACGACCCCCGCGACCGCGACGTCCAGGACGTCCCCCGGGGCCTGGCCCGCCAACTCGTCGGCTTCTGTGTCGTCGGCGGCCTGTCCACCCTCTTCTACCTGCTCCTCTACAGCGGCTTCCGGGTCTTCACCGGTTCGCAGATCGCCAACGCGCTCGCCCTCCTGGTCTCCGCGATCGCCAACACGGCGGCCAACCGGCGTCTGACCTTCGGGGTGCGCGGCCGCGGTGGCGCCGTACGGCACCAGGCGCAGGGCCTGGTCGTCTTCGGCATCGGCCTCGCCCTGACCAGCGGTTCGCTCGCCGCCCTCAACGCGGCCAGCAGCAACCCGGCGCACTCCACCGAACTCGCGGTCCTGATCGCCGCCAACCTCGCGGCGACCGTGCTCCGCTTCCTGCTCTTCCGGGCGTGGGTGTTCCCGGACCGACGCGATACCGACTCGACGGTCGTCGCCTCGGACCTGCCGGGCCCCGACCCGTCCTCGCCGAGCTACTCCATGGCCGGGCAGCCCGCTGCCCACTACGGCCCGCTCCCGCAGCGCCCGGTGGCGCAGGGCGCGCCGCACCACACGGACGAAACCGCACAGTTCCGCGCCGGTGAAGCCGCGGACGGCACCTGGCGGGACACCACCGTGCGACTGCAGCCGGTGCGCCCGCACAACACCGACCCGAGGGACTCCCGATGACCATCCACTACGACCGGACGACGACACAGGGCAGAGGCACGAGCCCCGGCGCCTGGGGGCGCCCCCCGGCACCTCCGTCCGCCGCCACACCGGCCCCCGACTCCGGTGAACCCAAGCAGCCCTTCGTACGGCGGCTGTGGCGCGGCCGCCCCGAGGACCCGCGCTGGGCCCGCCCGGCCTTCCTCGGCCTGCTCCTCGCCACCCTCGCCCTCTACCTCTACAACCTGAGCGCCTCCGGCTACGCCAACTCCTTCTACTCGGCGGCCGTCCAGGCCGGCAGCCAGTCCTGGAAGGCCTTCTTCTTCGGCTCCCTGGACGCGGCCAACGCCATCACCGTCGACAAGCCGCCGGCCTCCCTGTGGCCGATGGCCCTGTCGGTGCGGCTGTTCGGGCTCAGCTCGTTCGCGATCCTGCTGCCCGAGGTCCTCATGGGCGTCGGCACGGTGGCCGTGGTCCACGCGGCCGTGCGCCGCCGGTTCAGCCCCGCGGCCGGCCTGATCGCGGGCGCCGTGCTCGCGCTCATCCCCGTCGCGGCGCTGATGTTCCGGTTCAACAACCCGGACGCGATGCTGGCCCTGCTGATGGCCGTGGCCTGCTACTTCGTCATCCGGGGTCTGGAGGACGGCCGTACCAAGTGGCTCGTGTGGGCCGGTGTCGCGATCGGCTTCGCGTTCCTCGCCAAGACCCTGCAGGCCTTCCTGATCCTGCCGCCGCTCGCGATCGTGTACGCGGTCTGCGCGCCGGTGTCGGTGAAGAAGCGGATCGGTCAGCTGGCCGCGGGCCTGGTCGCGATCGTCGTCTCCGGCGGCTGGTGGGTCGCGATCGTCGAGCTGTGGCCCGCCTCCTCCCGCCCGTACATCGGCGGCTCGCAGAACAACTCCTTCCTGGAGCTGACCTTCGGCTACAACGGCCTCGGCCGGCTCAACGGTGAGGAGACCGGCAGCGTCGGCGGCGGTGGCGGCGGCAACGGCGGCGGCAACTGGGGCGAGACCGGCTGGGACCGGCTGTTCAGCTCCAGCATCGGCGGCCAGATCTCCTGGCTGATCCCGGCCGCGCTGATCCTGCTGGTCGCGGGTCTGGTGGCCACGCGCAAGGCGCGCCGTACGTCGGTGACCCGCGGTTCGTTCCTGGTCTGGGGCGGCGCGCTGATCACGACCATGCTGGTCTTCAGCTACATGCAGGGCATCTTCCACGAGTACTACACGGTGGCCCTCGCCCCGTACATCGCCCCGCTGATCGGCATGGGCGCGGCGCTGCTCTGGGAGAAGCGCGACACGGCGTGGGCGTCGCTGAGCCTCGCGGCCGCGATGACGGCCACCGCGGTCTGGGGCTACGTCCTGCTCAACCGCTCCACCGACTACCTGCCCTGGCTGAAGTGGCTCGTCCTGGTCGGCGGTCTGGCCGCCGCGCTGGGCCTGATCTTCGCCTCCAAGCTGGGGCGTCAACTGACCATGGCCGTCGTCGGGTTGGGCCTCACCGCAGCGCTGGCCGGCCCGACCGCGTACACCCTCACCACGGTGAACGAGGGCCACACCGGCTCGATCGTCACCGCCGGTCCGGCGGTCGCGGGCGGCCGGGGCGGCCCGGGTGGCGGAGGCGGCGGCATGGGCGGCGGTCCCGGTGGGGGCGGCATGCCGGGCCAGAACCAGCAGGGCCAGCAGGGCCAGCAGAACGGCAACGGCTTCCCCGGTGGCGGTATGCCGGGTCAGCAGGGGCAGAACAACCAGCAGGGTCAGCAGAACGGCAACGGCAACACCCAGGGCCAGGGCCAGGGCCAGAACCAGGGCCAGAACCAGCAGGGCGGCATGCCCGGCGGTGGTCAGATGGGCGACGGCGGCGGCATGGGTCGCGGTGGTGGCATGGGCGGCCTGCTCAACGGCGCCAGCGTCAGCGACGAGGCCAAGGCGCTGCTGGAGAAGAACGCCGGTGACTACACCTGGGCGGCCGCGGCCATCGGCGCCCAGAACGCGGCGAGCTACCAGCTCTCCACCGGCGACCCGGTGATGGCGATCGGCGGCTTCAACGGCACCGACCCGTCCCCGACGCCGGCCGAGTTCAAGAAGTACGTGGAGGACGGCAAGATCCACTACTTCATCGCCAGTGGCAGCGGCGGCGGCATGGGTGGCAGCAGCGACGGCACCTCCTCGCAGATCAGCTCCTGGGTCCAGGAGAACTTCGAGTCGGTGACGGTCGACGGCACGACGTTCTACGACCTGACGCAGCCCAAGAGCGCCGGCTGACGGCAGCTGACGGTCTCTGGTGAGGGGGCGGTGGCTCGGTCCACCGCCCCCTCTTCGTATCTCCGTTGTACGCCGTATAGGAAGTGTTCTACGGTGTACAGCATGACGACGTCCCCCCAGGAACAGGCCCCGGCCCAGCCGGAGCCCCAGCCGCAGCCCCAGTCACCGGGCGGTCACCCCCAACGCTGGCTGATCCTCGGTGTCATCTGTCTCGCGCAGCTCACCGTGCTGCTCGACAACACGATCCTGAACGTGGCGATCCCCTCGCTCACCAGCGAACTGGGCGCCGCCACCTCGGACATCCAGTGGATGATCAACGCGTACTCACTGGTGCAGTCCGGTCTGCTGCTGACCGCGGGCAGCGCCGCCGACCGCTACGGCCGCAAGAAGATGCTGGCCGTGGGCCTCGTCCTGTTCGGCGTCGGCTCGCTGGTGGCCGGACTGGCGGACAGCTCCGGGCAACTGATCGCCGCCCGGGCCGGCATGGGCATCGGCGGCGCACTGCTGATGACCACCACACTCGCCGTCGCGATGCAGATCTTCACGCTGGAGGAGCAGCCGAAGGCGATCGGCATCTGGGCGGCCGTGAACTCGCTGGGCTTCGCGACCGGACCGCTCCTCGGCGGCTTCATGCTGGACCACTTCTGGTGGGGGGCGATCTTCCTGATCAATCTGCCGGTCGCGGCGCTCGCCCTGGTGGCGGTCGTCATCCTGGTCCCGGAGTCGAAGAACCCGCAGGGCGACCGACCCGACCTCCTCGGCGCCGTGCTCTCCACGATCGGCATGTCCTCCCTGGTCTTCGCGATCATCTCCGGCCCCGAGCACGGCTGGACGTCCGGCAGGGTGCTGGCGTCGGCGGCCGTCGCGGTCGTGGTGCTGGCCGGCTTCGCGTACTGGGAGAGCCGGATCCCGTATCCCATGCTCGACATGCACTTCTTCAGGAACCGCCGGTTCACGGGAGCGGTGGCCGGCGCGGTGCTGATCGCCTTCGGCATGGGCGGATCGCTCTTCCTGCTCACCCAGCACATGCAGTTCGTGCTCGGGTACGGCCCCCTGGAGGCGGGGCTGCGCACGGCGCCGCTGGCGTTGATGATCGTCGCCCTGAACTTCACCGGAGTGGCGGCGAAGTGGTCGGGCAAGCTCGGGACACCCGTCGCCATCGGGCTGGGCATGACGGCCATGGCCGCCGGCCTCGTCTCGATCGCCACGCTCACCGAGCACGGGTATCCGGGCACGCTGCTCGGGCTGGTCCTCATCGGCGTGGGCGCCGCGATCGCCAGCCCGGCGATGGCCCACGCGATCATGAGCGCGATCCCGCCGGAGAAAGCCGGCGTCGGCGCCGGTATCAACGGCACGGTGGCGGAGTTCGGGCAGGGCTTGGGCGTCGCGGTGCTGGGCGCTGTGCTGAACTCGCGGTTCGCGGCGTTGATTCCGGTGGCGGCGAGTTCCCTGCCGGGGGCGTTGGCGGCGGCGGGGTCGGCGGAGGAGAAGGGACGCATCACCGATGCGTTCGCCTCCGGGTTGGAGACCAGCCAGTTGGTGGGGGCGGGGGCTGTGCTGGCCGGAGGGTTGGTGGCGGCGGGTCTGCTGCGCAGGGCTGAGCGGGCCGGCGCCTAGGAGCTCGGGGCGCTGGGTAGTTGTGCGACTGCGGGCCTCATTGTGGCTGGTCGCGCAGTTCCCCGCGCCCCATTGGGGGCGCTTAGCATGACCAGCATCAGAACGTCGAGGAAGGTGCGCCATGGCCAGGGCAGCCGGGGAGTCCGCGCGGACCAGCGTCTGGCTGGAGGGCAAGGAACGCCGAAGCGGACGCGGCGGGGGACAGCCCTCCGGCCTGGACCGTGACCGCATCACCGCCACCACGGTCCGGCTGCTGGACGCCGAGGGGCTGGCCAAGTTCTCCATGCGGCGGCTGGCGGCCGAGCTGAACGTGACCGCGATGTCCGTCTACTGGTACGTCGACACCAAGGACGACCTCCTCGAACTCGCCCTGGACACCGCCTTCGGCGAACTGACGCTGCCCGACCCGGAGGCCGACGAGGACTGGCGGGACCAGCTGCGCGCGCTGGCCCGCATGTACCGCGACCTGCTGGTCCGCCACCCGTGGCTGTCGCCGCTGATCGGCACCTACGTCAACATCGGCCCGAACAGCCTCGCCTTCTCCCGCCTGGTCCAGCGCATCATCCGCAAGACCGGGCTGCCCGCGCACGGCCTCGTGGCCGCCATCTCCGCCGTCTTCCAGTTCGTGTACGGCTTCGGCACGATCGAGGGCCATTTCATCGCCCGCAGCGCGGCCTTCGGCATGACCCCCGACGACTACTTCCAGCACGCCATGAGCACGGTGACGCAGTCCCCGGAGGCCGCCGACATCGTCCAGGAGTCGGCCGAACTGATGGAGGCGCGGGGCGGCGACACGGTCGAGGAGATGTGGCAGCGGGACTTCGAGTTCGCCCTGGACCTGTTGGTGGCGGGCATCGAGGCGATGGTGGAGCGCAGCGCCTCTTGAGGGGCGCGGGGCTGTGTCGACAGGTCTCAGGCGTCACCCTCGACAAGCCGCGCAGGAAACCCACCCGTAGCCACCGGCCCCCACTTCTCCGGCGTCACCCGAATGATCGACTTCCCCTGCTTCACCATCGCCGCCCGGTACTCGTCCCAGTCCGGATGCTCCCCGGCGATGTTCCGGTAGTACTCGACGAGCGGCTCCACGGAATCCGGCGAGTCGATGACCTCCGCCGTCCCCTCGACCTGCACCCAGGGCCCGTTCCAGTCGTCACTCAGCACGAGCAGGCTGACCCGCGAGTCCCGCTTCGCATTCCGCGTCTTGGCCCGCTCGGGATACGTGGAGACCACGATCCGCCCCGAATCATCGACCCCGCAGGTCAACGGCGAGGCCTGCGGGCTGCCGTCGGCCCGCCGGGTCAGCAGGATGGCGCGATGACGGGGCCGTACGAAGTCGAGCAACTCTTCGAGCGAGACGCGGGTGTTGGTCGCGATGTTCGGTGCCATGGGCTCAGCGTAGGCGCTGGGCGTCCGTCTCAGCGTGACCCTGCCGTGCGTAGCCTTGCGGCGGCCTCGCTCGCAGCACTACGAGTCGACGGCACCGACTACTCGTACTTGGCCACAAGCCACGTTGCCGTGCCGGGCACGCTCCACGTCAGAACAAGCAGTCCTGCCCCGCAGCGTCACGCCTGAGGGAGCCCTTCCCCCTGCACCGCCTGAACATCCAACTCCACCTTCAACGTCGTCCCGATGGCCGCGATCCCCGCCTGCACCACCTGGTTGTAGTTCATCGCGAAGTCGTCCCGGTGCAGTTCCGCCGTCGCCCGGAACGCCGCCCGTGTCCCGCCCCACGGATCGGCTCCCGTGCCGAGGTAGGACAGGTTCAGGTCCACGGGCCGTACGACGCCGTGCATGCCGAGCTCGCCGTGCACCGTCCAGCGGTCGGAGCCGGCGGCAGCCGTGACGCCCGTCGAGCGGTAGGTGATCTCGGGGTACTTCTCCACGTCCAGGAAGTCCGGCGACTTCAGGTGCCCGTCCCGCATGGCGTTGCCCGTGTCGATCGAGTCGGCCCTGATGACCGCCTCCACCCGGGACTTGGTGACGTCGTCGGGCGCGATCTCGACGGCTCCCGTGAACTCCGTGAAACGCCCCCGGACGCTGGAGATGCCCAGGTGCTGGGCGACGGCGGCCACGGACGAGTGCGCCGGGTCGATGGTCCACGGCCCCGGCGGCGGCAGTTCCGTGCCGCCCTGGCGGGCCAGCGTCACCGTGCCGACCTCGGCCCGGCCGCTCGCCGTCACGATCGCGCTCGCGGCGGCGGGGGCGTATCCGACGGCGGTCACGATGACGGTGTACGCCCCCGCCGCCAGCGGCATCGCGTCCCGTACGGCTCCCTCCGCGTCCGCCTCGGCCCGCAGCACCTGCGTCCCGGTCATGTCGGTCACCGTGACGACCGCGTGCGACACGGCCCATCCGTCCCGGGTACGGATCCTCGCGGTCAGTCCCATCTCACGTACTCCTCACAAGCTCAAAAGAAACCGGCCCGTGGCGGGCGGCACCGCCTCCGCTCAGAGCGCGCGCCGCCTCACCACGGGCCGGGGCCCGACTACTCGCCGGGGTGGGCGAGTTCGATGTCGTGGTCGTCGGCGCCGCGGCCGGTGACCGTCAGGGCGGTGGCCACCGGCGGGTAGCCCGTCGCGATGACCGTGTACTCGCCGCCGTCCAGGTCGGTGAAGGCGTACGCCCCGTCCGCGCCGGTGGTGGCGGTGCCGACGACGTTGCCCGCCGCGTCGACCAGCGTCACCCGCGCGTCGGCCAGCGGACCGTGCGGCGCCCGTACGACGCCCTGGACCTGGGCGCCGGCGTCGAGGTCCACCTCGATCCGGGTCACCCCCGTGCCGCCGATCTCGACGGGCAGGGCGCGCGGCCGGAACCCGGCGGCGTTCACCGCGACGGTCACGGCACCCGGCACCAGCTCGGCGAAGCCGAACTCGCCCTGCTCACCGGTGGCGGCGGTGGCCAGCAGGTCGCCGCGGACATCGGTGACGATCACCATGGCGTCCTTGACCGGCAGCGCGCTCCCCGCGGCCCGGACCAGACCGGTCAGGCCGCTCGTGCCGCTGAGCAGGATGTCGTACGCCACCGGCTCGTCGCCGCCCACCACGATCGTGGACGCCTGCGGCTGGAAGCCGTCGGCGGAGGCGATCAGGACGTACGAGCCCGCGCCCGGCGCGTCCACGGCGTACGCACCGTCGGCCTGCGCCACCGACCGGCCCAGCTGCCGTCCGGCCAGCGAGATCAGCGTGACCGCCGCCTGCGGCACCGGCGCGCTCTCGGCGCCCCGCACGAAGCCGCGCACCGGGACACCACCGGACGAACCGGCGGGCTCCTCGGGCCGTGCCACCGTGGCGACGGCGGCGAGCTTCTGGGTGCCGTCGGGAGCGGCCTGGGTGTCGGAGGAGGTGACGGCCCAGCTCGGGACCCTCTCCTGCGCGGCGGCCGGCGCCGGAACCTCGGCGGCCTCCGGAGTCTCCGGCTCGGCGGCCTGCGCCAGGGCACCCTTCGTCTTCAACGGGACCTCCTTGATGAACAGGGCGAACAGGAGGGCGAGGAAGGCGATCGGCGCGGCGTAGAGGAACACGTCCGCTACGCCGTGGCCGTACGCGCTCTCGATGACCGTGCGGACGGGCGCGGGCAGTGCGTCGAGGTCGGGGATTTCGCCGTGGCCGGAGGAGCCCTGCACGCCGAGCTTGGTCAGGCCCTCCTCGGCGTAGTGCGTGATGCGGTGGCTGAGGACCGCGCCCAGGGCCGAGACGCCCATGGCGCCGCCGAGGGAGCGGAAGAAGTTCACCACCGAGCTGGCGGCGCCCAGGTCGCTCGGGTCCACCTGGTTCTGCGTGGCCAGGACCAGGTTCTGCATCATCATGCCGACGCCGAGACCCAGCAGGGCCATGAAGATCGCGACGTGCCAGTACTCGGTGTCGTAGCGGATCGTGCCCAGCAGGCCGAGGCCCGCCGTCACCAGCACACCGCCGGCCAGCAGCCACGCCTTCCAGCGGCCGGTGCGGGTGATGACCTGGCCGGAGACGGTCGAGGAGATGAACAGGCCGACGATCATCGGGATCGTCAGGACGCCGGACATGGTCGGCGACTCGTTGCGGGCCAGCTGGAAGTACTGGCTGAAGAAGATCGTGCCCGCGAACATCGCGATGCCGACGAAGAGCGAGGCCAGCGAGGCGAGGGTGATGGTGCGGTTGCGGAACAGCCGCAGGGGGATGATCGGCTCGCTCGCCTTGGTCTCGACGAAGACGAAGATCAGCAGGAGCGCCAGCGCGCCACCCGTCATCGCGCCGGTCTGCCAGGACAGCCAGTCGTACTTGTCACCGGCGAAGGTCACCCAGACCAGCAGCAGGCAGACCGCCGCGGTGATGAAGAAGGCGCCCGCCCAGTCGACCTTGACCTTCCGCCTGACGACCGGGAGGTGCAGGGTGCGCTGCAGCACGACGAGCGCGATCACGGCGAAGGGCACGCCCACGTAGAAGCACCAGCGCCAGCCCAGCCAGTCGGTGTCGGTGATGACACCGCCGATCAGCGGGCCGCCGACCATCGCGGTGGCGAACGTGGCGCCGAGGTAGCCGTTGTACCGGCCGCGCTCACGCGGGGAGATCATCGCGGCCAGGATGATCTGGGCCAGCGAGGAGAGCCCGCCCATGCCGATGCCCTGCACGGCACGGAACGTGATGAGCATGGCCGGGTTCTGGGAGAGACCGGCCGCCGCGGACCCGGCGACGAAGATGACGAGGGCCAGCTGTATGAGCAGCTTCTTGGAGAAGAGGTCGGCGAGCTTGCCCCACAGCGGTGTGGACGCGGTCATCGCCAGCAGCGACGCGGTCACCACCCAGGTATAGGCGCTCTGGCCGCCGCCGAGGTCCTTGATGATGTCGGGCAGGGCGTTGGAGACGATCGTCGACGACAGGATCGCCACGAACATGCCGAGCAGCAGCCCGGTCAGCGCTTCCATGATCTGCCGGTGCGACATCGGAGCGCCGTGGGCGGACGGGCCTCCTGAATGCTTGGCGTGGGCCCGCACACCGGCTGGTGTGGTCGTTGCCATGGGCTTCCTTCTCTTACTGGCTCGCCGGCTCTGTGGCTCGGGGGCTGTTACTGAGTGATCGCGGGTGTACGGAAGTCGTCGAAACTGGCCCTCAGCCGGGCCATGAGCCGGGTGAGCTGGGCGACCTCTTCGTCGGTCCAGTCGCTCAGCCGCTCGGCGAGCAGCTGCGCGGTCCGCCGGGACATCTCCCGGAGGCGGTCCTCACCGGCCGGGGTGAGGTGCAGGATGCGGCTGCGTTTGTCCGCCGGGTCGGGGGAGCGCCTGATCCAGCCGCGCGCGGCGACGTGGGCGACATGGCGACTGGTCACCGACATGTCCACGGCGAGCAGCTCGGCGAGCTTGCTCATGCGCATCTCTCCGTGGCGGGCCAGCAACGTCAGTACGGCGGCGGAAGCCGCGGGGCAGTCGGACGGCAGCGTCCGTCCCATCTCCCGCTTCACGACGCCGAAGGCGCTGAACTGGCGGACCAGCTCCTCGTACTGCGCCTGCTCGGCCATCACACCTCCCGTATTTGTTGCTTTGGGCAACCATAGAAGCGATTGGTTGCTACAGGCAAATAAATGGAGGGGTGTGAGCCGCAAAAACTTGGCAAAGGCAAGTATTGCGACCGTAAATGTGCAGGTGGGGTGGGTCCTGTGACCCCCTGTGCAGGGGCGGGGTCCGCACTTGGGCCGAACGGGCGGATTCGCTAGGGTCTCAGGCCATGGCTAACACCCAGGGCCCCCAGGGCAACCACGACCCCGCAGGCAGCACCCAGATGTTCCGCGCGTTCGTCGACGAGGGCCCGCAGGGCGGTCGGCAGCAGGCCGCCTCCTCCGGCGGCCCCCGCATCGGCCTGATCCTCGGCATCGTCGCCGCCGTGGCGGTCCTTGCGGCGGTGGCCTATCTGGCGTTCGGCAAGTAGGGCTTACGGCTCCTGCTCCCCTCGGGCGTAAGGGCCCTACAGGCCCCTACTCCCACCGGACGGTGACGTCCCGCGTCTCGATGTGCATGCCCAGCGGCACGCGCCAGGCGTCGACGCACACCGTCCAGGTCCTCTCCTTGCGCGCGCCGGCCCCGATCGGCGCCGGGAGCTCCTCCGTCGACTCCACCGTCGCCCAGTCGATGCCGAGGGCGCCGATGATGTGGGTGCCGAAGGTGACGGTGCCCGAGCGTATGGCGGTGCCGCCGGAGTTGTGGAAGTCGAGAGTCACCTTTTCGCACCAGCGTTTGTCCGTGGGCTCCCGTACGGGGTCGCTCACGGCCAGCCTCGCGGGCGCCGGCGGTGTCGCGGCCGCCGGGGGTGCGGGTGAACTGCCGGGCGGGGCGGCGGAGTCGGCCGGTGTGCCCGCGGGTTCGCTGGTGTCGCTCGGGAGTTGTGCCGGGCTCTCCGTTCCGTCGGAGGCGGGCGGCGCCTGACTCCCGTCCCGCTCGGCGGAGTTGCCCGAAGTGGCCACAGATCCACGGGCTCCGCCGGTGCCTCCGTCATCACTGCTTGCCGGTCCGTCGAGCGGCACCAGCGTCACCTCGCCCGTCGGCCGGGCCGCCGGACCGGACACCCTCGGCGGACCGCCCGCCGCACCCGTCGCGACGTACCCCTCGCCACCCCCACCGCCCCCGCACGCGGCCAGTACCCCGCCCAGACAGACGACGGCCGCCGACGCGCCGATCAGGGCGCACCGACGGCCATGTGTCCATGTCGTCCATGGTGAGCGAAGCATCGGGCCATGGTGGCTGACGCTCCGTCAAATATGAAGGGGGCGGAAGGGGTCAGTCGGAGATGAGGCCCTCGCGCAGCTGCGCCAGCGTCCGGGTCAGCAGTCGGGAGACGTGCATCTGGGAGATGCCGACCTCCTCGCCGATCTGCGACTGGGTCATGTTGGCGAAGAAGCGCAGCATGATGATCCGCCGCTCGCGGGGCGGGAGTTTGGCCAGCAGCGGCTTGAGGGACTCGCGGTACTCGACGCCCTCGAGAGCGGTGTCCTCGTAGCCGAGGCGGTCGGCCAGGGAGCCCTCGCCGCCGTCGTCCTCCGGGGCCGGGGAGTCCAGCGAGGAGGCCGTGTAGGCGTTGCCGACCGCGAGGCCGTCGACGACGTCCTCCTCGGACACGCCCAGCACGGCGGCGAGTTCGGTCACCGTCGGGGAGCGGTCCAGCTTCTGGGAGAGCTCGTCGCTGGCCTTGGTGAGGGCCAGGCGCAGCTCCTGCAGACGGCGCGGGACGCGCACCGACCAGGACGTGTCGCGGAAGAACCGCTTGATCTCGCCGACCACCGTCGGCATCGCGAACGTCGGGAACTCCACGCCCCGTTCGCAGTCGAAGCGGTCGATCGCCTTGATCAGGCCGATGGTGCCGACCTGGACGATGTCCTCCATCGGCTCGTTGCGCGAGCGGAAGCGGGCGGCCGCGTAGCGCACGAGGGGGAGGTTGAGCTCGATCAGGGTGTCCCGGACGTATGCACGCTCGGGGCTGTTCTCGTCCAGGGCGGCGAGCCGCAGGAACAGGGAGCGGGACAGGGTGCGGGTGTCGATGTCCCCCGAGACCGGCACGGCCGGGACATCAGTTGCCGGGAGGGCCGGGGCCTCGGCGGCCGCCAGGGCCGTCACATCATCGATGGGGCCGAGCGCGGCGTCGGGCGCGGACTCGCTCTTCGTGAGCGTGAGCACCTTCGAGCTGCCCTGGTCTGCGGACATGCCACCCCCTTTGGGTCGCGGGACGGTCGAGGCGAACGCTCCGATCGAGGAACGCCAACCTTCACCTGAATACCGGAGCCGAGGCCACGGCAAACGCGCTTCCCGAAGAATGTCACATGTCGGCAACACGCTGTAGTGACATGTCGACATGTGAGACTTGAATCCGCCCTGGATAAACGGGGTCTGACGGTTTTTCATCGCAGAACTGTCGGGATCCGCCCTGGTGAGCGATTCGCTCGTGCCGGTTACCCGTCGATCCTGTTTGCGGTTACGCGTCGATCCGGTTCGCCGAACGCAGCCGCTGGAAGCTACGCGCGAGTAGCCTCGAAACGTGCATCTGGGAGACCCCGAGTTCCGCACTGATTTGCGACTGGGTGAGGTTGCTGTAGTAGCGCAGGAGAAGGATTCTCTGCTCGCGTTCGGGGAGTTGCACCAGCAGGTGCCGGACCAGATCCCGGTGCTCGACGCCGTCCAGGGCCGGGTCCTCGTAGCCCAGCCGGTCCAGCAGCCCGGGCAGCCCGTCGCCCTCCTGCGCGGCCTCCAGCGAGGTGGCGTGGTACGACCGCCCCGCCTCGATGCAGGACAGCACCTCGTCCTCGGTGATGCGCAGCCGCTCGGCGATCTCGGCGGTGGTGGGGGTGCGCCCGAAGGTGGTCGTCAGGTCCTCGGTCGCGCTGTTGACCTGGACCCACAGCTCGTGCAGCCGGCGCGGTACGTGGACCGTGCGGACGTTGTCGCGGAAGTACCGCTTGATCTCGCCGACGACGGTCGGCATCGCGAACGTCGGGAACTGCACGCCCCGATCGGGGTCGAAGCGGTCGATGGCGTTGATGAGCCCGATGGTGCCGACCTGGATCACGTCCTCCATGGGCTCGTTGCGGGAGCGAAAACGGGCGGCCGCATAGCGCACGAGCGGGAGGTTCGCCTCGATGAGCGCCCCGCGCACGCGGTTGTGCTCCGGCGTGCCCGGCTGCAACTCCTTGAGCTCGCCGAAGAGCACCTGGGTGAGCGCCCGGGTGTCGGCTCCGCGGCTCCGGGGCGGCGCGGCCGCGGGGGTGTCCTCCTGGCTGGGTGCTTGGGGGCCGGGAGCCTGGGAGCTCGGGGCTTGAGGCGCAGTACTGGCCGGCACGGTCAACTCCACCTCGTGATCCATCAACTCATCGGTCAAAAGCGGTCATAGCATCACAAGACAGTTCATTGTGTTCAAGTACCGCATAATCCCGTGTTGGGGATGGATCAGTGCGCAAGACACGCGAAAGCCCCCCGCCGTTCCGGCGGAGGGCTCTGGCGCACACAGGCTCAGTATTCGTAGTCCGCGATCACCCAGGTGGCGAACTCCCGCCACAGGGTGACGCCCGCCTGGTGCTCGGGGTGCTCCGCGTACGTCCGCAGGGCGGCCGGGTCCTCGAAGGCGGAGTTGATGGCGAAGTCGTAGGCGATGGGGCGGTCGCTGATGTTCCAGCCGAGTTCCCAGTGCCGGATCTCGGCGATCTTTCCCTCGAGCGAACGGAAGGCCTCGACACCCTCCACGACCCGCGGGTCGTCGCGCTCGACGCCCTCGTTGAGCTTGAAGAGGACCAGGTGGCGGATCATGGGTACTCCCTGGGTCAGGCCCTAGCTGTCGCCCCCGTTGGCGATCCACGTCATGAAGTCGCCGATGGCCTTGGCGGCGTCCGATATGCCCTCGAACCCTACCTGCACGTAGTCGGCGGCCTTGGCCGGGTCCGTGATGATCACGTAGAGCAAGAAGACCACGAGCACATAGACGGCGACCTTCTTCGAATTCACCGCCATCGCGGCCTCCCCTACGCCTGCTGTGTCTGGTGTGCCGAATGAGTCGAAAGAGCCGAAAGGGCCCCCAGTTACCGGCGGTGAGTGTAACCTCCGCACCTCTCCGGAGATCAACAGCACGAAGGGCCCCGTCTGTCGACGGGGCCCTTCTTCAGCGGTAGCGGAGGGATTTGAACCCTCGGTGACTTGCGCCACACTCGCTTTCGAGGCGAGCTCCTTCGGCCGCTCGGACACGCTACCGAGGGAGACCTTACAGCACGGTGGGCCCTGCTCCGAAATCGGTATTCGGGGCCGGTCACCTGTCCCGGAAGAAGTCCGTGAGGAGGCGGGCGCACTCCTCGGCCAGCACGCCCTCGATCACCTCGGGGCGATGGTTGAGCCGCCGGTCGCGTACGACGTCCCAGAGGGAGCCCGCCGCGCCGGCCTTCTCGTCCCGGGCGCCGTAGACGACCCGGTCCACCCGGGACTGCACGAGGGCGCCCGCGCACATCGTGCAGGGCTCCAGCGTGACGACGAGCGTGCAGCCGGACAGCCGCCACTCGCCGACCTCGGCCGCCGCCCGCCGGATCGCGAGGACCTCGGCGTGAGCGGTCGGATCGCCGTTCGCCTCGCGCTCGTTGTGGCCGACGCCGAGCACGGTCGTACCGTCCGCGGCCAGCACGACGGCGCCGACGGGGACGTCGCCGCCCCGCACGGCCAGTCCGGCCTCGTCCAGGGCGAGCCGCATCGCGGCCCGCCAGCGGTCGCGTACGGGGTCGGGCGCCGCAGGCACCCCGGGCACCGACCCCTGGTCGAACGAGGTCAGCGGACGGTCTCCAGCACCTCCGAGGCGCCCAGCGCCTCGGCGATCGACCCGAGCGCGTCCTCGGCGTCCAGGGCCTTCAGCTCCTTCTCGCTGACGCCGAGGTCGTCGAGGATCTCGCTGTCGCCGACGGGGCTGTGCGGGACCGCCTCGGCCCCGCCGCCGTCCTCTTCGTCGTCCGAGTCGCCGTCGGGCTCCTCGGTGCCGTCGAGGTCCAGGGAGTCCAGGTCGGCGCTGTCGTCGCCGGGCTCCCTGCCGAGCAGTTCGTCGGTGAGCAGGATCTCGCCGTAACTGCTGCGGGCAGCGGCGGCGGCGTCCGAGACGTAGATACGAGGGTCGTCCTCGCCGTCGATCCGGACGACGCCGAACCAGGCGTCCTCCTGCTCGATGAGCACCAGCACCGTGTCGTCCTCGGGAGAGGCTTCACGGGCCAGTTCGGCCAGATCCGACAGGGTCTCCACATCGTCGAGCTCTGTGTCGCTCGCTTCCCACCCGTCTTCGGTGCGCGCGAGCAGTGCGGCGAAGTACACCGTGACTCTCCCACTGGTCATAGGCGTGCCGGTTGGGCTTCCCCCCGGCGGAGGTTGCGGGCGGGGAGGCTCGGGGTCCGAGCCCCACCCACTCGGAATCGTGGCAGAAACAAGGCGTTCAGGGGACGTCTTCGGCACCCTGTGTCCGGCAGTTTTGATCGCGTTGGCCCGAGGGGGTCCGCGAGCGCGTCCGTAAAGGACTCACCAGCGCACTCGTTGCCGCCACCTGCGGATCGTACGCGGCTTTTCCGGCTGTCCACGCACGCCCGCCGCTCCAACGCCCCCGAGAGCCGCGGATCTTCCCCTGCGGCTCGCCCTACCAGCGGAACGTTCGCATGCGCATCGCGTGCCGCAGGCGGGCCGCCTTGGCGCGGCGCGGCTGCACGCGGTCCCGCAGTTCGCGGGCCTCGGCGAGCTCCCGCAGGAACTGGGCGCGGCGCCTGCGGCGCGCGGCGTCGGTCTCCGACTGCGTGTCCCGCGTGTCCTGCGTGTCCTGTGTGGGATCCGCTGGGGACTCAGGATCGGGCATAGGGTCACCACCCCCGGTACGTCCCTCCCACTTTCCCTCCGATGGGCGGTTTGATGCCAGGGCAAGGGTCAAGTGATGGCCTATGGCTTGCTGCGTGTGAGGGCGCTGGGCCTATCCGGCCCGGTTAATGTTGTGGACATGCGTCTCCACGTCGTCGACCACCCCCTGGTCGCTCACAAGCTCACCACGCTGCGCGACCAGCGCACCGACTCTCCGACCTTCCGTCGGCTCGCCGACGAACTGGTCACCCTGCTCGCCTACGAGGCCACGCGGGACGTGCGCACCGAAGCGGTCGACATCACGACCCCGGTCACCGACACCACCGGCGTCAGGCTCTCCCACCCGCGCCCGCTGGTGGTGCCGATCCTGCGGGCCGGCCTCGGCATGCTGGACGGCATGGTCCGGCTGCTGCCGACCGCCGAGGTGGGCTTCCTGGGCATGATCCGCAACGAGGAGACGCTCGAGGCGTCCACGTACGCCACGCGCATGCCGGAGGACCTCTCCGGGCGTCAGGTGTACGTCCTGGACCCCATGCTCGCGACGGGTGGCACGCTGGTCGCGGCGATCCGGGAGCTGATCAAGCGCGGGGCGGACGATGTGACGGCCGTGGTGCTGCTGGCCGCGCCCGAGGGCGTCGAGCTGATGGAGCGGGAGCTGGCGGGGACGCCGGTGACGGTGGTGACGGCGGCGGTCGACGACCACCTCAACGAGCACGGGTACATCGTGCCTGGGCTGGGGGATGCCGGGGACCGGCTTTACGGCGCGGCCGAGTAAGGCGGTCCGGAACGCCTCTTCGTCGCAGGGGTGCGGATGTGGGGCGGCTGAGGGGCCGTTGTGGCTGGTGGCGCCCCCGCGGCGGGGCCGCACATTCGATACGGCCCCGCGCCCGTCATCGGCGTTGCTCAGCAGCTCTTCTCTGATGTGCCGGACGTCGGCTCGGGCTTGGCCAGCGCGGCCAGTGCCTTGTCGGCGTCCGCCTTCTTCGTCAGGCCCTTGAAGGCCGTGCCGATGATCAGGTCGACGTCCTTGCCCTTGCGGGCGGCGTCGGTGCGGCGCTCGGCCGCGGTGAGCTGGGTGGCGAGGACGGGCAGCGAGGTGGTCTCCGACGCGCCCGGGCCGAGCAGTATCCCGGTGCCCTTGACCTTCTTGTCGAACTCCTTGGTCGCGTTGCCCACGTCGCCGATCTTGAAGCCGCGCTTCTTCAGCTCGTCCGCCGTCTGCTTGGCGAGCCCGCTTCGGGTGGTGGCGTTGAAGACGTTGACGGTGATCCCGCCCGGCTCGGGCAGCGGCGCCGTGGCGGTGGCAGAGGGGGTCACCTTGCTCTCGCAGTCGGCCTTCGCGCCGGCTGCCGAAGCCTTTCTGCCGTTGCCCGTGAAGACGTCGATGAGCTGCAGGGTTCCCCAGCCGATCATGCCGAGCACGGCGACGGAGGCGACGGCCATGACCACGAGCCTGCCGCGCCGCCGGGGACGGCGCATCCGCGGGTACTTGTTCCCCCTGATCCGGTACCGGCCGCCCATGCCCGGGGGAGTCAGCATGCTCATGGGCGCAGCGTAGTGCGCCCGAGCGGCCCTGCCTACCAGATGATCATTCGATACCGCTCAGTCCAACCCGAAAGGGCCAAAGGTTGACGCGCGGAAGCGCCGGCCGGGCTCGTGCGGGCTCGGCCGGGGCGGGGGGGCGGTTCGTCAGTCCAGTTCCAGGACTCTCGCATGCAGCACCTGACGCTGCTGCAGCGCCGCGCGCACGGCGCGGTGGAGGCCGTCCTCCAGATACAGGTCGCCCTGCCACTTCACGACATGCGCGAAGAGGTCGCCGTAGAACGTCGAGTCCTCGGCGAGCAGCGTTTCCAGATCGAGCTGACCCTTGGTCGTCACGAGCTGATCGAGGCGGACCGGGCGCGGCGCGACGTCCGCCCACTGCCGGGTGCTTTCCCGGCCGTGGTCGGGGTACGGCCGGCCGTTTCCGATGCGCTTGAAGATCACACGGAAAGCCTACCGGTCAAGACGTTCCGGGCGCAGCCATGGCGACGGAGTGCGACGCTGGAAAAGCTTGGGCAAATCCGGGCGAAGCGGCGAGGTGTGAGGGAACCGTGGCCGGATCGGAAGCCGCAACGGACCTGAACGGAAGCGGGCGTGGCGGCCGGAGCCGAACCGAACGTACGTCGGAACGGGTGGTGGATCGGCGGTCCGCAGGCACCCGGAGCGGGGTCGCTCGGCCGGCGGAAGGGTGGTCGCCCGGGCGGCGGAGCGGGGGTCGGTGCGGTGGTCCGGGCGGCGGCCCGGGTGGCGGTCGGCGGTGTCGGTGTGGCGGTCGGAAGGTGGTCGGTGGGTGGTCGGCTCGGTCGGCGGGCGGGTGGGGCCGGAGTCGGCGGTGAGCCGGGCACGCGGTGGCACACAGGCCGACGGACTGGACCGGAGGTCGCGCCGGGGCAGGAGCCGGCCGCCGGCGCGTGGGCTGGGCGGGCGGCCGCAGCGCGGACCCTGCGGTGGGCCGCGGTACAGGCACCCGCGTCGGCCCATGGCCGGTGGCCGCACGTCCGAGCGGCTTCCGGGAGCCGCTCGGCGCACAGGACGCATATCGGAGCTGAAGCGGGCGGAGGCCTGACATGAGGGATCGAGAGAGCACGCCCAAGGGCGGTTCCGGGACCGTGCCGCAGACCGCTGCCCCGGAGGCGCGTGGCAGTGCTCCCGCGCTTCCGCAGGAGGCGCTGGAGATCGCCGCCGGGTACGCGTTCACCGGGCCCGCCCTCGACCTGGGCGCCCTGCTCTGGGAGGGGCGGTGCCTGCCCGACGCGCAGATCCGGATCCCGCTGAGCGTGCTCAACCGGCACGGCCTGGTCGCGGGCGCCACCGGCACCGGCAAGACCAAGACGCTCCAGCTGATCGCCGAGCAGCTGTCGGCGCAGGGCGTGCCGGTGTTCCTGGCGGACGTCAAGGGCGACCTCTCCGGGATCGCGGCGCCGGGGCAGTCGAACGACAAGGTGCGGTCGCGCGTCGCCGAGGTGCACCAGCAGTGGGCGGGGACCGGCTTCCCCGCCGAGTTCTACGCGCTCGGCGGCATCGGCCGCGGCATCCCCGTACGCGCCACGATCACCAGCTTCGGCCCCGTCCTGCTGGCCAAGGTCCTCCGGCTCAACCAGACCCAGGAGCAGTCGCTCGGCCTGATCTTCCACTACGCCGACACCAAGGGCCTGGAGTTGGTCGACCTCAAGGACCTCAGAGCCGTCGTCGCCTTCCTCACCTCCGACGAGGGGCGGACGGAACTGAAGAACATCGGTGGGCTCTCGACCGCCACGGCCGGGGTGATCCTGCGGTCCCTCACCGCGTTCGAGGCGCAGGGCATGGCGGATTTCTTCGGGGAGCCGGAGTTCGACACGAGCGAGTTCCTGCGGACGGCGGCGGACGGGCGTGGCGTCGTGTCGGTCCTCGAACTGGCCGCAGTGCAGGACCGGCCGCAGCTGTTCTCGACCTTCCTGATGTGGCTGCTCGCGGATCTGTTCCACGACCTGCCGGAGGTCGGCGACGCCGACAGGCCCAAGCTGGTCTTCTTCTTCGACGAGGCGCATCTGCTGTTCGACGACGCGTCCGAGGCGTTCCTGGACTCGATCACCCAGACCGTGCGTCTCATTCGCTCGAAAGGGGTCGGCGTCTTCTTCGTGACGCAGACCCCGAAGGACGTACCCGCCGAGGTGCTGGGCCAGCTCGGCAACCGTGTCCAGCACGCGCTGCGCGCGTTCACACCGGACGATCAGAAGGCGCTCAGTGCGACGGTGAGGACCTTCCCCAACTCGGCGTACGACCTGGAGGAACTCCTCACCGGCCTCGGTACCGGCGAGGCCGTGGTGACCGTGCTGAGCGAGAAGGGCGCTCCGACGCCGGTCGCCGCGACCCGGCTGCGGGCGCCCGAGTCGCTGATGGGGCCGATCGAGGCGGACGCGCTGGAGCAGGCGGTGACGGCGTCCGGGCTGTACGGCCGATATGCACAGGCTGTGGACAGGGAGTCGGCGTACGAGAGGCTGCAGGCGTCCCGCGGGGCGAAGGGGCCGGACGAGATGCGCGGCGCGAAGGGACCCGACGAGATGCGCGAGGCCGTGGCCGCCGGGGAGCGGAAGGCCGGGGAGCGCGGGGCCGGGGAGCGGGGGCCCGGCGCGCGCAGGGCCGGGCAGAAGGCCGAACAGAAGGAGCAGGCCTCGGTCGTCGAGCAGGTCGTCGGGAGCGGCATGTTCAAGTCCCTGGCTCGGTCGATCGGTACACAGATCGGGCGTGAGATCACCCGGTCGATCTTCGGGACGGCGCGGCGGAGGCGGTAGCCAGGCGGGGGGGCGGCGGAGGTGGCGGTTCTCGGGGCGGTACCTGGTGAGGGGACAGGTCTTCGGAGCGGCACCGGCCGAGGCGGCAGGTCGTCGGGGCGGCGCGGGTGGACGTGGCAGGTCGGCGGCGGCGCGGCGGAGGGCCGGGCGGCGGGGGGAGTCCGGTCTCCTCCGCCGCGCCCGCGTCAGCCGCGCTCCCGTTTCTGCGGGGACTGCTGCGGCTTCTCCTGCTTCACCTGCGGTTTCGGGGCGTTGCGTACGGCCTCGGCGCGCAGCAGGGCGCGCAGGACGGCGTAGTGGTCGGTGGGCATGACTGTGCTCCTTGTGTCGTACTGACTGGCCTCGTCGCGGGGGTCTGTCAGCAGCGCAGGACCACGGTGCGCAGGATGTGCGGGACGTACGGCGGCCGGGGCGGCCGTGGGGCGGGGAGGGAGAGGCGGGCCGGGACGCCCGGTGCCGGTTTCGGCAGGGGCGCGGGGCACAGTCGTACGGTGCTGCGCCGGTCGGCGCGGGCCGGTGGCCGCAGGACCGTGTCGAGGGCGTCGTGCTCGGTGGCCTCGCCGGAGATCCCGGCCACGGCGGGCACGGCGTGCGCCTGGGTGTGCGCGCCCGGCACCAGCAGGGCGAGCAGCAGCACGAGGACCCGCAGCCAGGTGCGGCTGCGCGGGAGGATGCGCGCGGTGCTCACGGGAGGTCATCTCCCCGGTGGCCGTACGGCGTTCATCGCGGCGGGCGTGAGATCCGCCCGCTCGGCGTACCGGTGCGCCGCGCCCGTCACAGTTCGTGCGGGACTTGACGGGCCCGTCCCCGCATCCGGACGCCGGTGACGATCTCGACGACGCCGACCGCCACCAGCCACCAACCGCCGAGCAGCGTGAGCACGGTGACCGACTCGATCGGGGAGTCGATCAGCACGATGCCGCCGATGATGGTGACGACGCCGAGGAGGATCTGCCAGCCGCGGGCCGGCATGGACCGGTCGGAGGCGGCGGCCAGGGTCTGGGTGATGCCGCGGAAGAGCCAGCCGATGCCGATCCACAGGGCGAGCAGCAGGATCGACTGCATCGGGCGGCGGAAGCAGAACAGGCCGAGCAGGACCGACAGGGCGCCGCTGATGAACGCCAGCACCCGCAGCGAGGTCGTCTTGTGCGTGCCGAAGGCGGCGATCAGCTGGAAGACGCCGCTGATCAGGAGGTAGAGGCCGAACAGGACACCGGAGACGAAGAGCGAGGCGTCCGGCCAGGCCAGGATCAGGATGCCCAGGATCAGGGAGGCGACGCCGGTGAGCAGGACGACCTGCCAGGCGGCGCGGGAGAGGGCGTGCAGGGGGCCTTCGAAGGGCGGCTCGGGCTCGTGGGGCGTCCCTGGCTCGCGGGATATGCCCGGTCCGGGTGGACGGCCGGCATGGACCCGGCGGTCGTCGTAGTCGCGGCCCCCGGGGGAACCGGTCGGTGCCTCGCTCATGCTCCATGCTGGGAACGAGGCCGCCCACCCCGCCATCCGGGACGGGCCACTCGACTGACGCCGGACGCGGCCGCGTCCCGGGGGGAACGCTACTTGCGGGCCGCCTTCGCGGCCTTCGCCGCCGCCTTCATCTCCTGCTTGTGCGCCCGCACCTTGGCCAGCGACTCCGGCCCGGTGATGTCGGCGACGGACCGGAAGGACTCCGCCTCGCCGTAGGCACCGGCGGCCTCCTGCCATCCCGTCGGCCGCACGCCCAGCTGCTTGCCGAGCAGCGCGAGGAAGATCTGGGCCTTCTGCTTGCCGAAGCCGGGCAGTTCCTCCAGGCGGCGCAGCAGCTCCCGGCCGTCGTCGACGCCCTTCCAGACGAGCTCGGCGTCACCGTCGTAGTGCTCGACGAGGTACTGGCACAGCTGCTGGATCCGCTTGGCCATGGACCCCGGGTAGCGGTGCACGGCCGGCTTCTCCGACAGCAGGGCCGAGAACGCCTCCGGGTCCTGGGCGGCGATGTCGTGCGCGTCCAGGTCGTCCGCGCCGACCCGGTCCGCGATCGTACGGGGCCCCTTGAACGCCCACTCCATCGGAACCTGCTGGTCCAGCAGCATGCCGACCAGCGCGGCGAGCGGGCTGCGGCCGAGGAGTTCGTCGGCCTCGGGGTCCTGGGCGAGGTGAAGGGTGACGTCCATGACCCCGATCATGCCTCTGCCCGGGTCAGTTCTCCACGTGAGGGCTGGTGAGGGCGGCGCCGAAGTAACCCTTCATCCCGCGTACGGTGATGCCGGCGCTCTTGCCGCACAGGTTGGCCGAGCCGTTCAGGACGGGGCCGGATGCCGAGCCGCGGGCGACCCAGACGCAGCCGTCGGAGTTCTCGGTGGGGGCGCCGACGACCGTCTCGGCCTTGCCGTCCTTGTTGAGGTCGACGAGGTGGACGGCCGCGCCGAACCCGTCGCCGGTCTCCGCCGTGCCGGGGACGCCCGCGGTGTCCTGGGTGTATCCGGCCGCCTTGGCCGTGGTCAGGCCGGAGGCGGAGCCGCGAAGGAGGACGGCGGAGCCCGCCGAAGCGCGCGACCCGATGGCCTCCTCGGGGGAGCCGATGAGGACGTCGGCGTACCCGTCGGCGTTGACGTCACCGACGCTCAGGGACTGGCCGAACCAGTCGCCCCACTCCGCGCTGCCGGGAACGCCGGCCGTGTCCTGGTGGAAGACCTTCGGCTTCTGCTCGGCGGTGATGCCCTGGGCACTGCCGTAGAGGACCTGGATCTCGCCGCCGCGGCGGGCCGCGGGTGTGGGTGCGTTGAAGTGGGAGTCGTCGCCCGCGATGCCGGTGACCAGGTCGCCGTAGCCGTCGCCGTTGAGGTCGCCGATCTGTCCGGCGTGTCCGTCGGCGTACGGAAGTTCGACGCCCTGGTTGACGAAGGGGTCGTCGGCGCCGGGGGCGCCCGCGTCGAGGGTCACCGGACCGCGGATGTCACCGTCGGTGGGGCCGGCCAGATAGAAGCGCTCCGCCCTGCCGTCGCCGTTCACGTCGCCCATCACCACGCCACGGGCGTTCTCCCGCCACTCGAGGTAGCTGGAGGCGGCCTGGCCGGTGCGGGTGAAGGGACCGCTGTAGGACACGACGTTGCAGCCCGAGCCGACGCCGACCTCCGGGGCGCCGTCGCCGTTCATGTCGCCGGTGGCGATGGACATGCCGAAACGGCAGTAGGTCCTGTCCTCGCCGTACCCGGCCGGAGGTGCGAGGTTCGCGCCGCCCCGCAGCCCGTTCGGCCCGCCCCACACCACGGTCACGGAGCCCCGCGACGCGGCGTCGCCGACATCCTCGCCCGGGGCCCCGACGAGCAGGTCGGCGTAGCCGTCGCGGTCCAGATCGGCGCTGGTCACGGTCCTGCCGAAGCGGTCGGACTCCTCGGCGGTACCGGGGATCCCCGTGGTCGCCTGGGTGATGACCGTGCGTCGGGTGGTGCTCACCGAGGACGCCGAGCCGTAGAGCACGACGACGGAACCGGCCTCCTCCACCGTGCCGTTGGCGGCGCCCGGCGCTCCGACGGCCAGGTCGCGATAGCCGTCCCCGTTGAAGTCGTCCTGCACGGCTGCCGTGTTGGCGCCCTTGTACGGCGCGGCGGCGGAGGACGTCACCGGAGTGAGGCTGACGGCGACGGAGGCGGTGAGCACGGCGGCCGCCGTGACTGCTCTGCGCAACGGGACTCCCAGTCTTGAGCAATGGACGTCCCAGTGGACACACCAGCCACACGAATGGTTGTACGGTCAGCCCCCCAATTGCTGTGGTCGGGCCCGCCCGTAGCTGTGGTCGGGTCCCCCAATGGTTGTGGTCAGGGCCGCCAATAACCCAGCGCGTTCACCCGCTGCTTCGGCACGCCCAGCTCCCTGCGGACGTACGCCGTGAGCGCCCGGGTCGTCGCCGTGTCGCAGGCGATCCAGACGTACGGGTCAGGGGTGCCCTTGAGGAGGTCGGGGAGGGCCTCCTTCACCTGGGCGACCAGGTGGGCTCCGGCGTCGCGCCTCGGGAGGGTCCGTATGTCGTGGCGGGCGGGCTCGGCGCGGAAGGGGAGGTCGCCCTGCTCACCCTCGAACCACACCGTCGCCGGGGCCGAGTCCAGGGCGGTGAGCAGGGAGTTGAGGGCGGGGAGCGAGGCCGGGTCGGCGACGGCGAAGACGTGGGAGGGCGCGGGGTCGGGGTCGGTGAAGCCCGTGCCGTGGATGGTCGCCTCGATCGTGTCGCCGGGCTTCGCTTCCCGCGCCCAGTCGCTGGCGCGGCCCTCGTGCAGGGCGAACTCCAGGCTGAAGGTGCCGGCCGCCGGGTCCGGGTCGACCAGGGTGTACGCCCGCTGGTGGGGCTTGCCCGCGTTGTCGAACCACAGGCGGACCCACATCGTCGGGTGGACGCCGGTCGCCGCCAGCATCCCGCCGTCCGTGAGGTGGACGCGGCGGTAGTGCTCGGTGACGTCCTCCGCGCCCGTCACCGTGAACACGAAGTCCTTCGCGCGCAGCAGCTTCAGGACCGCGCCCTCCCAGCCGTGCCCCTGCGCCATGGCTTCTTCACCCTTCAAGTACGATTCCTGCCCAGATTACTTAGGGAAGCCTAACCTAAAGCATTGGAGGGACACAGGGTGACGGGTGAGATCTACCGCGACGCCTGGGGCATTCCGCATCTCCGCGCGGACGACGTGACCGAACTCGCCCGCGCCCAGGGCCGGGTCACCGCCCTCGACCGGGCCTGGCAGCTGGAGGTCGAACGGCACCGCGCCCGGGGCACGTCCGCGTCCTTCCTCGGCGCCGAGGCGCTGCCCTGGGACCGGTTCGTCAGACGGGCCCGCCTGGACGACACCGCGAGACGGTGCTTCGCCGAGCTGGAGAGACGGGACCCGTCGACGGCCGGGTGGGTGCGGGCGTACGTCGACGGGGTCAATGAGGGGCTGGCCGAGGGCGCCCGCCGTACACCGGAGTTCGCGAGGGCCGGCCTCGCTCCCGGCCGCTGGGAGCCCTGGACCCCCCTCGGCGTCTGGCTCGGCATCCACATCCTGTTCGCCGGCTTCCCGGCCAAGCTCTGGCGCGAGCAGGTCGTCCGGCATCTCGGCGCGGACGCGATCGGGCTGTTCGCCACCGACGGACCCGGCACCTCCGGCAGCAACGGCTGGCTGGTGAGCGGCGAACGGACCGTCACCGGGCACGCGATCATCGCCGGCGACCCGCACCGCTTCATCGAGGAACCCGGCGTCTACCAGCAGATCCACCTCTCCTGCCCCGAGTTCGACGTCGTCGGCCTCGCCGTCCCGGGTGTCCCGGGCATCGCCCACTTCGGCCACACCGGCACGGTCGCCTGGGCCATCACCAACGCGATGGCCGACTACCAGGACCTGTACCGGGAGCGGCTGCGGCGCACCGGGGCGGGTGTGGAGGCCCTGGGACCGGACGGGGTGTGGCGGCGTGCCACGCGGCACACCGAGGTCGTGGAGGTGGCGGGGGAGGAACCGGTCGAGGTCGAGGTGATCGAGACGGAGCGGGGGCCGGTGATCATCGGGGGGCCTGAGGGGTTGCCCGAGGAGCACGAAGCGTTGTCCGAGGGGCTGGCGGATGGTCTGCAGGAAGGTTTCTCCCCACCCCTCGCCGTAGCCCTCCGCTACCCACCCCGCGTCACCGCCGACCTCGGCTTCAGCGCTCTCCTCCCCCTCCTGCGCGCCCGCCGGGTCGCCGACGTCGACCGTGCCGTGGACCTCTGGGCCGAGCCCGTCAACGTCGTCCAGGCCGCCGACACCGAGGGCGGCCTGCTGCACCGGGTCGCCGGAAGGGTGCCGGTGCGCTCCGCGGCCAACCGCGCCCGGCTGGTGCCCGCCTGGGAGCCCGGCCACGACTGGCAGGGTTGGCACGAGACGCCCCGCGGCGGCCTCACCGACGGCATCGCCGCCATGGCCAACCAGCGAGGCCTCGCCACTCCCCTGGGCGTCGAGTTCGCCCCGCCCCATCGCGCCGACCGCATCACGGAGCTGCTGGGGGAGAAGGCCCGCTGGTCCGCCGCCGACATGCCGGCGATCCACATGGACACCCGACTGGCGTCCGCGGAACCCCTGTTGGACCTCCTGAGCTCCCTCGACACCCTCACCCCCGAGGCCGCCCGCATCCGCCGGGCCCTCCTGGCCTGGGACCGCCGCATGGACGCGAGCAGCGAGGCCGCGGCCCTGTACGCGGAGGTGCGCGGGGCGGTCGTACGACGACTCGCCGCGCACCCCGCCTTCGCCGCGCTCTCCTCCCCGCCCGCCTACCCGGAGGTCCTCCTCCCCTGGCTGGCCCTGCTCCCACGGGTCGGCTTCGCCCTCGAACACCTGCTGCGTGCCGAGGAGTTGTACGGCATCGACCGCGCCGAGGCGGTCCGCTCCGCGGTGGAGGAGGTGGCCGCGGAGCAGCCCACCGCAGACGGGCGGACCTGGGGCGACACCCACCGCCTCGCCCCCTGGCGGGCCCTCCCCGACCCGTCGTACGACGCGCCCGGCCTCTCCGGCGACCACGACTGCGTACTGTGCACCTCGGCCGTCCCCGGCCTCACCGACCTGAGCGTGCGAGGCCCGGGCGCCCGCTACGTCTGGGACCTGGCCGACCGCGAGGCCAGCCGCTGGGTGGTCCCGCTCGGCGCCTCCGGAGTTCCGGGTTCCCCCCACCACCGCGACCAGCTCCCCCTGTGGCTGGGGGGAGAACTGGTCCCGGTGCTCACCGATTTCACCCAGCTGACGAAGGAATCCGATGTCTGAGCGGTCCGCGACAGTCCCCGCCCCCGAAGCCGTCTCCGAAGCCGTCTCCGAAGCCGCCCCCGAGCGCACCCCCGAACCCGTCCACGAACAGGCGGTGGACGGCTTCGGCACCGTCCGAATCCGCCCCCTCGACCCGTACGCCGACGCCGAGGTCGTCCACGGCTGGGTGAGCGAGGAGCGGGCCGCCTTCTGGGGCATGAACGGCCTGACCAGGGACCAGGTGGCCGAGATCTACGCCCACATGGACACCCTGGACACCCACCACGCCTTCCTGGTCCTGCGGGACTCCGACCCGGTCGCGCTCCTCCAGACCTACGAGCCGGAGGCCGACCGCGTCAGCGAGTGCTACGACGTCCGCCCCGGCGACATCGGCGTCCACCTGCTGCTGGCGCCCGCCGGTGCCGGGGGCGGGCGGCCCGGCTGGACCTCGTCGCTCCTGATGGTGATCACGTCGTACGTCTTCCTCACCCTGGGCCGGCAGCGGGTCGTGGTGGACCCCGATGTGCGCAACGAGAAGGCCGTCGCCCGTTTCCTCAGGCAGGGCTTCACGGCGGGCCCGGCGGTGGTGCTGCCGGAGATCGACCTTCCGGAGGTGCACATACCGCGGAAGGACGCCCAACTGGCCTTTCTCGACAGGGCGGTAGCCTTCCCGGCGTGACCCCTGAAGACCTCGTCGCGCACTACTCACTGGAGCCGATCCCGCGGGAGGGCGGCCTGTTCCGGCGCACTTGGGCAGGACCGGAGCTGGCCGACGGGCGCCCGCAGGGCTCGGCGATAGTCGTGCTGCTCACCGCGGACGACTTCTCGGCCCTGCACCGCCTGCCGTCCGACGAGGTCTGGCACTTCTATCTGGGCGACCCCCTGGAACTCCTGCTCCTCGCCCCCGACGGCACGTCCCGCACCGCCGTGCTCGGCCCCGACCTGCTGCACGGCCAGCACATCCAGCTCACCGTGCCCGCCGGTACCTGGATGGGCGCGCGGGTGGTGACCGGCGGGTCCTGGGCGTTCTTCGGCTGCACGATGGCACCGGGCTTCACCTACGAGGGCTACGAGCACGGCGAGTCGGCGGAGCTGACGGCGCGGTATCCCGCGGAGGCCGCGCGGATCGCGGCACTGTGCCGCCCATGAGCGGACGCGGACTCCTCGAAGGACAGGTCGCCCTGGTCACCGGTGCGGGCGGGGGCATCGGGCGCGGGATCGCGACGCGGTTCGCGCAGGAGGGGGCGGCCGTCGCGCTGCACTGCCGTACGGCGGTGGAGGCGGCGGGGGAAGTGGCGTCCCGTATCCGGGAGTCGGGTGGACGGGCGGTTGTGCTGCGGGCCGACCTGACGGACGAGGAGGCGTGCCGGCGGGTGGTGGCCGAGGCCGCCGAGTGGGGGGACGGGCGACTGACCGCGCTGGTCAACAACGCGGGCGTACAACCGACACGGGGGCTGCCGGGCATGACGGTGGCGCAGTGGCGGGCGGTCGTGGACACCAACCTGTCGAGCGTCTTCGCGTGCACGCAGGCCGCGGCCGAGGTCATGCGGGGGCAGGACGGGGGTGGTTCGGTGACCCACATCGCGTCCATCGAGGCCAGGGGTCCGGCGCCCCTGCACGCCCATTACTCCGCCTCCAAAGCGGCGGTCGTGATGCACGCCCGCTCGGCCGCCCTGGAGTACGGCCCGTTCGGCATCCGCGTCAACACGGTCTCGCCCGGGCTGATCCACCGGGAGGGGCTGGAGGAGGCCTGGCCGGAGGGCGTGCGGCGGTGGGAGCGGGCGGCGCCGGTCGGGAGGCTGGGGCGGGCGGAGGACGTCGGGGACGCGTGCGTGTTTCTGGCGTCGGGGCTGGCGTCCTGGGTGACGGGGCATGACCTGGTGGTGGATGGTGGGGTGTCGGCGGGGCCGGGGTGGTAGCCGGTACGCCTGGAAACGCCGAGAGCCCCGGATCTCTGCGGGGCTCCCGATCTGCGTGCACTCGGCACTGAGGACGCTGGACCTACGCGCCGGCCGGCTCAGGGGGTTCCTCGGCCGCTGCCTTGCCGCGGCCGATGGTCATGGACCAGCGCACGGTCGTCGGTGCATCGACGGAGACGGTCCCCTCGTCCTCTGCTCCGGCGATGTCCACCTGGTTGTGGATGGTGCTCACTTCGCTGTCGAGGCATTCCAGTGGAAAGGAGACGGCAGTTGGTCGCACGGTGACGTTGATGGTCCCGTCCCCTTGGCATCGCACGGCGACGATGAGCGCGTCGCCTTTCTTCCCCTTGCCGAACTCGAGGCTGCGACTACCGTGCGTCTCACCCTGCTCCAGGGCAACGGTCTCGGTCGGGTCCAGCTCTGGAGGCTGCGCCACGGACGGCTCCGTGGAGTCGCCGGACGGGCCAGTCTCCGTCTCCACAGGCCCGCTGGGCGTGGAGGACTTCGCGGGCTCCTCCGCGTTGGAGGTGTCTGCGGAGCAAGCAGCCGCGGGAAGTACCGCAGCAACCGCAAGAAGGCTCAGGGCAGCCAGAGTTCGGCGAGACATTTCACTTCTTCCAGGTGGCCCGGTCTACACGCCGGGGCGTGTAGAGCGTAGTCACCGCGCAAAACCGCCGCCGGGCGCTGAGCCCGAACGCCTTCCCATCCGTACCTCCCCCCGAGGCCTCAAGTCCGACGACGGAGATGTGACACACGTGGGGTGCGATGACCGACGACAACCGCGGTGCCGAGCCAAAGGGCGGCGCGGACTTCAACGGCTGGTGCTGTTGGGCCCCCTGCTGGTCCTGTTCCTCCTCGGCGGCACAAGCCCCGCGTCGGCCCACGCTGCCCTCCGCTCCACCGACCCCGAGGACGGAAGCCTCCTCAAGTCGGCCCCCCGCCACCTCACCCTGAGCTTCACGGAGTCCGTCGGCCTGCTGGAGGACTCCTTCCGCGTCCTGGACCCGGACGGGCGCCGGCTGCGTACGGGAGAGCCGCAGCACGGCCCGGACAGCAGTGACACCGCCCGGGTGACGCTGCCGGCGAAGCTGGCCCAGGGGACGTACACCGTCGCCTGGCGGGTGGTGTCGGCGGACAGTCACCCGGTCTCCGGCGCGTTCACCTTCTCCGTCGGCAAACGGTCCCTCGCCATGGCCCCGGTCGACACCGGCCCCACCGAGGACCCGGCGACCAAGAGCCTCTACAACATCGCCCGCTATCTGGCCTATCTCGCCGCGGCCCTGCTCATCGGCACCGCGACGTTCATGGCGGTCTGCCGCCCGCCGGACGCCCTCGTGCTCGCCAGGCTGCTGAGGACGGGCTGGTGGACGCTCCTCGCCGCCACCCTCGCCCTGCTGGTGCTGCGGGGCCCGTACGAGGCGGGTGAGGCCCCGCTGGGGGCCCTGAGCGCCGACTCCCTCACCCGCACCCTGACCAGCCGCCCCGGCGTCGTCCTGCTGGCCCGCCTCGCGCTCCTGCTGGTGGCCGCCGTCTATCTCGTACGGCTGACCAGGCGCCGCCGGCCCTACGGCTGGACCGGCGCCGCCCTCGCCGCGGGCCTCGCCGTGACCTGGGCCGCCGGCGAGCACGCCTCCGCGGGCATCCAGGTGCCGGCGGCGATGACGTCCTCGGCCCTGCACCTGCTCGCCACGGCCGTCTGGCTGGGCGGCCTCACGGCCCTGCTCGTCACGCTGTACCGCGCCCACCTGACGCCGGCCGCCGTCACCCGCTTCTCGCGCCTCGCGTTCGCTTCCGTGACCGTCCTGGTCGTCACCGGCGTCTACCAGTCCTGGCGCGGCCTCGGCTCCTGGGACGCGCTCACCGGCACGACGTACGGCAGGCTCCTGATCCTCAAGCTGGCCGCGGTGGGCCTGCTGCTCGCGGCGGCGGCCGTGTCCCGCCGCTGGACGGCGCGGCTCGCGACGGCGGACGCGGAGGCGGAGACGGTCGTGCGCGAGAAGGTTCCCGAGCCGGTCGGGGGCCCGCCCCTGCCGGAGGCGCCGGGCGAACGACCGGAAGGCTCGGCACCGGTGGACGACGAGCACGCGGCACACCTCACGCACCGCCGCGCCCTGCGCCGCTCCGTCCTCGCCGAGGTCGCGGTCGGCGCCGCCGTGCTCGCGGTCACCACGATCCTCACCAGCACGCTGCCCGGCCGGGCGCAGGCCGAGGCGGCGGCGCAGTCGCCCGCCGTGGTCGGCGCGTCCGTCACCAACGTCCCGTTCGACGTCGGCACCCCCGGCGGCCGCGGCAAGGTCCAGATCACCCTCGACCCGGGCCGGGTCGGCGACAACTCCATCGAGGCCCTCGTCTTCGGCCCCGACGGCGGCGTCTCCGTCGTCCCCGAGCTGCGGATCTCCTTCACCCTCCCGGCCAAGGACATCGGCCCCCTGGACGCCGAGCTCACCGACAAGGGCGGCTACTGGGGCAACAGCTTCCTCAACCTGCCCATCGCCGGGAAGTGGGAGATGAAGGTGACCGTGCGGACGTCGGAGGTCGACCAGGTGAGTGAGACCCGCACGGTGGTCGTGCGCTAGGGCCTGTCCTGGTCCCGGCTCCCCCGGGAAACACGTACGAGGGTTCAAGATCGGTTCGGGATATCGGTCACGTTTCCGAAACGGCGATCGACATCTCTTGACGCATGACCTGACATACGGCTGTTATTGCGCCACCGTGTTCGGTCAAGTTGATTTCTGATCGGTTAAGAGGGACTTCAGCGAGCCCACCCTCACGATCGAACCCTGCCCTCAGGAGCCGTAGATGCACGACCTCTCTCCCTCCGGTCTCTCCCTCCCCTCGCCCAGCCGCCGCACCCTGCTGCGCGGCGTCGGTGGCGCCGCCGTACTCGGCGCGGGCATCCCGCTGCTCAGCGCCTGTGGCGGCAGCGGTACGGCGAGCGACCCGAAGACCGTCACCCTCGGCTCCAAGGCGTCCGACCCGGTGCCGAAGAAGGCGTTCGCGGACATCTACGCGGCGTACAAGAAGAAGTCCGGCATCACGGTCGACGTGAACACCAAGGACTCGAACACCTTCCAGGAGCAGATCAACTCCTACCTCCAGGGCACGCCGGACGACGTGTTCACCTGGTTCGCCGGCTACCGGATGCAGTTCTTCGCGGCCAAGGGACTGGCCACGCCGATCGACGACGTCTGGAAGACCATAGGGGGCAACTTCCCCGAGGCGATGCACAAGCTCAGCAAGGGCGAGGACGGCAAGTACTACTTCGTGCCGCTGTACACGTACCCGTGGGCGCTCTTCTACCGGAAGAGCGTCTTCCAGGAGAAGGGCTACGAAGTCCCCACCACGTGGGACGACTTCGTCGCGCTGTGCAAGCAGATGAAGAAGGACGGGCTGGTGCCCATCGCCTTCGGTGACAAGGACGCCTGGCCCGCGCTCGGCACCTTCGACCAGATCAACTTCCGCCAGAACGGCTACGACTTCCACGTCGAGCTGATGGCCGGCAAGGCCTCCTGGACCGACGCCAAGGTGCGCAAGACCTTCGACCTGTGGACCGAGATCCTCCCCTACCACCAGGAGGGCGCCACCGGCCGCACCTGGCAGGACGCCGCCCAGACGCTGGCCTCCAAGAAGGCCGGGATGTACCTCCTCGGCACCTTCGTGGCCCAGCAGTTCACCGACAAGGCCGCCCTGGAGGACCTCGACTTCTTCGCCTTCCCGGAGATCGACCCGGCGTACGGCCAGGACACCGTCGAGGCGCCCACCGACGGGTTCATGATGAGCAAGAGCCCGAAGAACAAGACCGAGGCGGTCAAGCTCCTCCAGTACCTGGGCACCTCGGACGCCGAGGACATCTACCTCAAGTCCGACCCGAGCGTGGTGCACGCCTCCACCAACGCGGACACGTCGTCGTACACCGCCCTGCAGAAGAAGGCGTACGACATGATCGCCGGCGCCAAGTCCCTGACCCAGTTCATGGACCGCGACAGCCGGCCCGACTTCACCTCCACGGTGATGCAGCCCGCGCTGCAGAAGTTCGTCCGTGACCCCAAGGGCGTCGACAGCCTGCTGTCCTCGATCGAGCGCCAGAAGAAGACGATCTTCGCTTCCTCATGACCACGAACACGACCAAGGAGATCCCGGAGGCGGCCACTGTGCCGCCTTCGGGCGCTGCCCCCGCCAAGAAGGTGCCTCACGGGCACCGCCGTCTGCTGACCCGACGCGACCGGCTCACCCTCGGTCTGATGGCGGGTCTGCCGACCGTCCTGCACATCGCCCTCGTCTGGGTGACCGCCCTCGCCTCCATCGCGCTGGCCTTCACCACCTGGGACGGCATCGGCTTCGACTCCATCAAGTGGGTCGGGCTGCAGAACTTCAAGGAACTCTTCGAGCAGAACCCGCAGTTCTGGCCGGCCGTCCAGCACAACGTCATCTGGTTCGTCGTCCTGATCGTGATCCCGACCCCGCTCGGCTTGTTCCTGGCCGTGCAGCTGGACAAGAAGATCCGGTTCAGCAGGGTGTACCAGACCGCGTTCTTCCTGCCGGTCGTGCTGTCGATGGCCGTCATCGGCTTCGTCTGGCAGCTGATCTACAACCCCGACACCGGCCTGATCAACAGCCTCATCGGGGCCAACGAACCCGGCAAGTACATCGACTGGATCGGCGACCCGGACCTCAACCTCTGGGCGATCCTCGTCGCCGCGTCCTGGCGGCACACCGGCTACATGATGATCCTGTACCTGGCCGGCCTGAAGGGCGTCGACCCCTCGCTGCGGGAGGCCTCCGCGCTCGACGGCGCCAACGAGTGGCAGACGTTCAAGAACGTCATCTTCCCGACGCTGCGCCCCACCAACACGGTCGTCCTGGTCGTCACCATCATCGAGGCCCTGCGCGCCTTCGACCTGGTCTTCGTCTTCAACAAGGGTGCCGAGGGCACCGAGCTGCTCTCGATCCTGGTCACCAACAACATCATCGGCGAGTCCAGCCGCATCGGTTACGGCTCCGCCATCGCGGTCGTCCTGCTGCTGATCTCCCTGATCGTGATCATCCCCTACCTGGTGGCCACCTTCCGGAAGGAGCGGCGCGCATGAGCACCAACGCCATGACCAAGCCCCGTACGCCCGTCCGCCCCGCCCGGATCCTCCTGCACCTCTTCCTCGCCGGCGCGGCGCTGGCCTGGCTCGCGCCGCTGCTCTGGGCGATCTACTCGGCGATGCGGCCGTACGCGGAGACGAGCGAGAAGGGCTACGTGTCCTGGCCGGACACGCTGAACTTCGACAACTTCACGAACGCGTTCACGCAGTCGGACATGAGCCACTACTTCGTCAACACCATGATCATCGCCGTCCCGGCGGTGCTGTTGACGCTGTTCCTGTCCTCGATGGTCGCCTTCTACGTCAGCCGCTTCGACTTCCGCGTCAACCTGGCGCTGCTGCTGGTCTTCACGGCGGGCAACCTGCTCCCGCAGCAGGTCATCATCACCCCGCTGTACCGCCTGTACCTGCTGGTCGACCTGCCCGGCATCACGATGAGCGGCAAGCTCTACGACTCCGCGCTCGGCCTGGTCCTGATCCACGTCGCGTTCCAGTCCGGCTTCTGCGCCTTCGTGCTCAGCAACTACATGCGCACGCTGCCGCACGAGCTGACCGAGGCCGCGCTCGTCGACGGCGCCTCGGTGTGGCGGCAGTACTGGCAGATCGTGCTGCCGCTGTGCAAGCCGGCGATGGCGGCCCTGGCGACGTTGCTGTCCATCTGGATCTACAACGACTTCTTCTGGGCCCTGGTCCTGATCTCGACCGGCGAGAACATGCCGATCACCTCGGCGCTGAACAACCTCACCGGCGCGTACTTCACGGACCCGAACCTGGTCGCGGCCGGTGCGTTGCTGACCGCGATCCCGACGCTGATCGTCTACTTCGTGCTGCAGCGGCAGTTCGTGAGCGGTCTGACGCTGGGCGCCAACAAGGGCTGACCGCGCCCGACGACGGCTATCGGCCCCTTTCTTGAAAGAGACCCCCGTGCACCACCCCTTCACCCCCGTCGCCACCGTGCCCGTGGACCCGGCCCGTGCCCGTGTCCACGAGGAGGGCTGGCAGTCCTGGAGCCCGAGCGGCTCCTACGCCCTCGGCGAGAAGCCGTACCGCCCGACCAACGACAACTGGGGGACGGTCTGTTACCGCCCCGGCGTCACCGTCCCCGAGGACGCCTTCCAGGGCGAGGGCCTGCTGGCGCTCGACCCCGGCGACGGGACGCCGGTCCGCCTGTGGGCGGCGACGGACCCGCTGACCGAGGTCCCCTCCATCCGGCTGGTCGTGACGGACGGCGTGGCGGAGGTCGGCGCCGACGGCCCGGTGAAGGAGTGGACGGGCGCCACCGTCCAGTCGGTGCTGGGCGACTGGGCCGACAGCCTCCGGCTGGCAGCCCCCCGCCCGGCCCCGACGGTCTGGTGCTCCTGGTACGAGTACTTCACCGCCGTCACCGAGGACGACATCCACGAGAACCTCCGTGCGATGGACACCCTCGACCTGCCCGTCGACGTGGTCCAGATCGACGACGGCTACCAGAAGGCCCTCGGCGACTGGCTCACCCTCTCCGGCCGCTTCCGCTCCCGCGAGGGCATCGCCGACGCCATCCGCGCCCGCGGCCGCCGCGCCGGCATCTGGACGGCCCCCTTCCTGGTCGACCCGGCGAGCGACCTGGCCGCCGAGCACCCGGAGTGGCTGGTGCGCACCGCCGACGGCGACTTCACGCACGCCGGCCGCAACTGGGGCCACGACCTGCGCGTCCTGGACACCACGCACCCGGAGGCGGCGGCGTATCTGACGGAGGTCTTCCGGACGCTGCGTGCCGAGGGCTACGACTACTTCAAGGTGGACTTCCTCTACGCGGGCGCGCTGCAGGGCGTACGGCACGACGCGGAGTCGGACGCGCTGACGGCGTACCGCTCCGGCATCCGGCTGATCCGGGACGCGATCGGCGAGGACGCCTACCTGCTGGGCTGCGGGGCACCCCTGCTCGCCTCCATCGGCCTGTTCGACGCGATGCGGGTCAGCCCCGACACGGCACCGCACCGCCGCCCCGAGGCCGACGACTACAGCCAGCCCGGCCAGGACCCCGCCGAGTTCACCGGCGTCGGCCGCCAGTGGCAGCACGGCCGCCTCTGGATCAACGACCCCGACTGCCTGATGGCCCGCCCGGCGGTGGAGACCCGTGAGCGGTGGGCGGCGCACGTCGAGGCCACGGGCGGCCTGATGGCGTCCAGCGACCGGCTGCTGTCGCTGGACCAGTGGGGCGTGGAGACGACGCGCCGGCTGCTGTCGGGAGGTGCCCGATGACGCGCGAGCTTCCAAGCGAGCCTTCCCGCGGGCTTTCGGTGGAGGGCATCGCCTACGGCGGTGACTACAACCCCGAGCAGTGGCCCGAGGAGGTCTGGGCCGAGGACGTACGCCTCATGCGCGAGGCGGGCGTGAACATGGTCAGCGTCAACATCTTCGCGTGGGCGCTGCTGGAGCCGCGCGAGGGCGAGTACGACTTCTCGCGCCTCGACCGGATCCTGGCCCTGCTCCACGAGAACGGCATCGCCGCCGACCTGGCCACCCCGACGGCGGCACCCCCGGCCTGGTTCTTCCGGGCCCACCCCGAGGCGCTGCCGGTGGACAAGGACGGGCGCGGACTGTCGTACGGCAGCCGCCAGACGTTCTGCCCGTCGAGCCCCGCCTACCGCGAGGCGGCCCTGCGCATCACGGGCGAACTCGCCCGGCGCTACGCCGACCACCCGGCGGTGGTGATGTGGCACATCCACAACGAGTACGGCTGCCACAACGCCGAGTGCCACTGCGACGAGAGCGCGGCGGCCTTCCGGCGCTGGCTGCGGGCGAAGTACGACGACCTGGCCGCCCTCAACGACGCCTGGGGCACCACCTTCTGGAGCCAGTGGTACTACGACTGGGACGAGATCATCCCGCCCCGCCCCACGGGCGCCGTCCCGAACCCCACCCACCAGCTGGACTGGCGCCGCTTCTGCAGCGACGCACTGCTGTCGCTGTACGAGGCGGAGCGCGAGGTGCTGCGTGCGGCGGCCCCGGCGATCCCCGCCACCACCAACTTCATGGTGATGTACAACTTCGACGCGCTGGACTACTGGCGCTGGGCCCCGAAGCTGGACATCGTCTCCAACGACCACTACCTCCAGTCCGCCGACCCCGAGTCGCAGATCGACATCGCGCTCAGCGGCGACCTGGTCCGCTCCCTCGCGGGAGGCCCGTGGCTGCTGATGGAGCACTCCACGGGCGCGGTCAACTGGCAGCCCGTGAACAGGGCCAAGGGGCCCGGTGAGCTGCGGCGCAACGCGCTCGCCCATGTCGCCCGCGGCGCGGACGGCATCGCCTACTTCCAGTGGCGGGCGGCGAAGGCGGGCGCCGAGCAGTGGCACTCGGCGATGCTCCCGCACGCCGGCACGGACAGCCAGATCTGGCGGGACGTGGTCCGGCTCGGCGCGGACCTGCGGGCCCTCGCGGAGGTGCGCGGCAGCGTCGGCACCGCCGAGGTGGCCGTCGTCTGGGACTGGAACGCCCGCTGGGCGATGGAACTGCCGTCCCAGCCGAGCGCCGAGCTGCGCTTCCAGGACCTGGTGCGCGCCTGGTACGAGCCGCTGTGGCGCGCGGGCGTCGCGGTGGACTTCGTACGCCCGGACGCGGACCTGTCGGCCTACCGGGTGGTGTTGGCCCCCTCGCTGTACCTGGTCGACGACGAGGGCGCGGCGAACCTGGTGTCCTTCGCGGCGGGCGGCGGCACGCTGGCGGTGGGCTTCCACAGCGGGGCGGTGGACGAGAACTGCCATGTCCGGCTGGGCGGTTACCCGGGCGCGTTCCGGGAGGCGCTGGGGGTGCGGACCGACGAGCTGTTCCCGCTGCTGCCCGGGGAGTCGGTGGGTCTGAGCGGCGGCGGCACCGGGACCCTCTGGTCGGAGCGCGTGTGCCTGGCGGGCGCCGAGCCGGTGGAGACGTACACGACGGGCCCCCTGGCGGGCGCACCGGCGGTGACGCGCAACTCCCTCGGCGAGGGCACCACGTGGTACCTCGCCACGCAGCCGGACCCGGCGACGCTGGCCGCGCTGCTGGACCGTATCCGCACCGAAGCGGCCGTAGAGCCGGTCCGGGCCACCCCGCAGGGTGTCGAGGCGGCACTGCGCCGCGGCCCCGACGCCGACTACCTCTTCCTGATCAACCACACGGACCGGGATGCCGAGGTCCCCGTCTCCGCGCACGCCAGGGAACTCCTCACCGGCAAGTCGGCGGACGGCTCGGTGGCCGTCGCGGCGGGGGAGGTGGCGGTGGTGCGGGAGCCGCGCGGGGACTGAGGAACCGGTGCGGGGGAGACGGGGTGCGCGTCAGTGCGCGAACGGCGGCGCGAAGCACCCCGTCTCCATGTACGGGCCGTTGGCCCGCACGTCGAAGTTGGACTTCTGCACGAACGCCACGACGCAGGCATCCGCATGGACGCGCAGGCCGACCCTCGCCCCTTCGGGGGTGACGTACCCGCCGTCGCGGTAGCGCGACTCCATCTCCCGGACGGTGAGCGACCCACCGAGCCGCCTGCCGTCCGCGGAGACCCGTTCCTCCTCGTACCCGAGCCGAAGCAGCGCCGCGCGCACCGTCGCCGGATCCCACTTCCGCTGCTCCCACAGCCGCTCGAGCACCGGCCTGATGCGCTCGGCCTCCCGCTCGGCGTCCTTCGCGTGCGCGGGAGACATCTCGCCGGGCTGCCGGTGGGCGTTGTTCTCGTTGTAGTGCGGAGCACCGTCACCGGCCCCCGGCTCCACATACGGCGAGGCTCCCGGCGCGGCGCTCTCAGAAGCGCTCACCGAAGCACTCGCCGATGTACCGGGCGTGGCCCCGGCCGCCGGATCCGACGCCCGCACCTGACCGCAGGCAGTGAGCGCCAGTCCGGCGGCCAGGAGGAGCCCGACAGCGGCAACAGGTCTGCGACGAACCGAAGTTGAGGGCGTCATGCCGGGAGTCTGTCACCCGGGCCGAGGGCCCGGATGGGTGGTTCCACGGGCGATACCTGAGTACGCGTACTCACGACATGTTCGCTTCGTCCTTCGACTCGTCGGGGAAGAACAGCCGCACGCCCCCGTAGATCGCCCCGAAACAGCCCAGCACGAGAGCGAACCGTCCGACCCTCGCAGTGCCCTCCCAGTCGGCCGGAGGCCCGAGAGCCAGCCAGAACGCGACAGCCATCGTCGCGAGCACCAGCATCAGGCCGGCCGACCGACGCACCCCGCGCTTCATTCGGCGGCCAGGCCCGGGATCCCGGGCGGCGTCGGCAGCGGCAGCGGGTTGACGCCGTTGCGCTCGCCCGCCGCCGGGGCGGCCTGGCAGGTCAGGTCCGACGCCGGCAGCCTGCCGGTGGTCAGGTAGGCCGTGGCCGTCTTGTCCGCGCAGGACTTGGAGCCGTAGATGCCGTGGCCGACGCCCCCGGCGACGGTGACCATCTTCGCGCCCTTCATGACCCGGCGCAGGCCCTGGCCGCTGGTCAACGGGGTCTGGGGGTCCCACTCGTTCTGCAGGATCAGCGCGCCGACCTTGTTGTCGACCTTCGTGGCGGCCTCACCGCCGTTCTTCTTCCAGAACGCGCACGGCAGGATGTTGGAGACGAAGTCGCCGTACAGCGGGTACCTGGCCTTGTCCCGGATCGCGTCGGCGCGGTACTGCTCGGGATCGCGCGGCCAGTTGCGCGTGTCGGCGCAGACGACGGACCAGAAGCCGGCGGTGCCGTTGTCCGAGGGCACGGCGCGGCCGAACGACGGCGGCTGGGGCGTGGGCGTCGCCGGCGTCGTGGTCTCGGGGGCGGCGGACCGACGGCTTCCCGCGGCGGCCTTCTTCAGCTCGACGATCGACTCGGCGGCATCGCGCACACTGAAGAACGTGCCAGGGCTGCCGGAGCGGATGTCGTAGCCGGTCAGCTTGGTGCCGTCGAGGTCGATCGGCTTGCGGTCGGCCTGTGCGACCAGGTCGTAGAAGGTCTTGCGGACCGCCTCGGGCGTCGCACCCAGCTTGTACTTGGAGTTCCGCTCGGCGGTCCACTCGGTCCACCGCGTGAAGGCGGGCTCGCTGCCCTCCGCCCAGACCTGGATCATGCCGCGCCAGACCCGGGCCGGGTCGACGGCGCTGTCCAGCACGAAGCGGTCGACGCGCCCCGGGAACATCTGCGTGTAGACCGCGCCGAGGTAGGTGCCGTACGAGTACCCCAGGTAGGAGATCTTCTTCTCGCCGAGCACGGCACGGATCACGTCCATGTCCCGGGCGGTGTTGCGGGTGGTGATGTGGCGCAGCTTGTCGCCCTGCCTGGCGTCGCACTTCTCGGCGACGGTCCGGGCCCACTTCACGTCCTTGGCGAACGTCTCGGCCTTGTACGCCCGTTCCCAGTTCTGCTCCCCGGACGTCAGGCCGCAGCCGACGGGAGAGCTCTGCCCCATGCCGCGCGGGTCGAAGCCGATGAGGTCGTACTTGTTCTTCACGGACTTCGGCAACTCGCCCGCCAACTGCTGCGGCAGGTCGAGGCCCGGCCCGCCCGGGCCACCCGGGTTGAGCAGGAGCACACCGCGGCGCTCGCTCTTCTTGCTCGTCTTCAGCCTCGATATCGCGAGGTCGAGCTTCTTGCCGTTCGGGCGGCTGTAGTCGAGCGGCACCTTGATCGTGGCGCACTGGAAGGCCGCCGGCATCGCCGAGTCACATCGATGCCAGGCCGGCTTCTGCTGAACGTACTGGCTCAGAGGGTTCCCGGCGGCCGATGCCGGCGCCGGTGCGAGCGCGGGTACGAGCGCGGCGACGGTACCGACGGCCAGGAAGGGGGCTATTCGACTTCTGCGCACGTGGGGGGTCCTTGGAGTTGGTACAGATGACACGCACCAACCCTTCCGTGCGGAGGAGTTGGGCGAATCCATCACAGGGGCAGGATGTGTCCGACCGTGGAGGGACGGCGGGCGTCACGGATGGTCCGGGAGTCGCACAACCGCGACCGGCTTCGCACCGTCTTGCTCAAGTGGTCCTTGCTCAAGTGGCCTTTGCTCAGGGCTGGTCAACGCACGGGAAAGCCGAAGGAGTACCCCTGCTCCTTCAGCCACGGCAGGAGTTCACGCAGGGCGGTCACGGTCTGGGAGCGGTCTCCGCCTCCGTCGTGGAAGAGCAGGGTCGGGCCGTTGGACATCTCGCTCTTGACGGTGGCGACGATGGCGGCCGTACCCGCCCGCTCGAAGTCCTTGGAGTCGATGTTCCAGCCGAGCGGACGCATGCCACGGGATGCGGCGAGGTGCCGGCTGTAGGGGGTGAAGGCACCTCCCGGGGCCCGGTAGTACAGCGGGCGGACGCCCCCGGACGCCTTGGTGATCATGCGCTCGGCGTCCAGGATCTGCTGTGACTGGTAGGCCTCGGACTGGCGGTCCATGGTGACGTCGTGCGAGACGCTGTGGTCGCAGAGCCGGTGCCCGGCCGCCACCACGTCCTTGACCAGGTCCGGGTGGGCTTGCGCCTGCGTGCCCACCATGCAGAACGTGGCCTTCACGCCGTTGTCCCGCAGCACTTCCAGCATCTGCGGGGTCCAGGCGGGGTCCGGCCCGTCGTCGATGGTGATGTTGACGCTTCGGGCACCTCCGTCGGAGGCATGCACGATCTCCTCCGACACCGGCACCGTCTTCCGGCCCTGCGCCTGGGCGTTGGGATCGGACGGCGACGCCGAGACATTCGACCGGTCGGGCCGTTCCTCCGAGGAACCGAGCCGGGTGTCCCAGAGCGAGGTCATGGCGGCCACCGCGGTCACCCCGAGCGCCGCCGCGATCACCTTGCCGTACCAACCCCGTCCGCCGCTGTGCGCCATGTCTTCTGTTCCTTGCCGTCGCTGTGGGGGCCTGTGCGTCCGGCAAGAGGGGGGAAAGCGGCCGCGGGATCCGTCTGTTACCGATCACGGACAATTCCGCAGGGATGCCGCGACGACCGGCGCCGGATCACGCTCACGGACCGAACCCGCACTGCCCTCCGGCCATCTCAAGGAAGGGGGCATGACCTGTGGGCACCGTGCGAGGCGACAAGAACCGAAGGGGGGAGAAGCGTGCCGGCGATCAGTCAGCGGGTGCACCTGGTGCTGCTCGCGGCCTGGACGACCCTGTGGTTCGCCGTGGTCCAGCCACACGGGGGCTTCTCCTGGCACTACCTGCGCACCGGCGGGGAGCTGCTCTACGCGGGCACGGGCAGGCCGGACGGCGGTCTCGCCCTGTACGCCCACCACCCCGAACTGCAGATGGGCCCCGTCAGCTTCCTGACAGCGGGCCTGTTCAACCCGTTTCCCGAGCCGGTCGGGCAGTTCCTCGCCGCCGCCCTGATGTCCCTGCTCGGCCTGGTGATCCTGGTGGTCGCCGGACGCAGCGCCGCCTGGCGCTTCCTGGGCACCGGGACCAACCACCAGCGGCTGCGGCAGCGCGTGCTGATCGCGGGCCTTGCCTTCATCCCGATGTGGATCGAGGTCTCAGTCCGCTTCGGCCACCTCGACGACGTACTGGCCCTCTTCTTCACAGCCCTGGCCGTGCACTCCCTCACCCGCGGCAACGCCGCCGCGACCGGCGTCTTCCTGGCCCTGGCCATGGACTCCAAACCGACCGCGCTGGTCTTCCTGCCGCTGCTGCTCGCACTGCCGAGGGGGCAGTGGCTGCGCGCGGGCCTGTGGTGCGCGGGCCTGGTGGCGGTCGCCTGGCTGCCGTTCTTCCTGGGTTCCCCACAGCCGTTCGCCGCGGCCGAGTTCACCATCCCCAACCAGCCTGCGTCCGCGCTGCGCTGGCTCGGCGTCGACGACCCGCAAACCCCTCCCTGGGACCGGCCCGCACAGGCCGCCGTAGGCCTGGCCCTGGGCTGCGTCGCCGTCCGCCGAGGCCGCTGGCCCGCCGTCGTCCTGCTCGGCGCCAACGCCCGGATCGTCCTGGACCCCAGCGTCTACACCTACTACACCGCCTCCGTCCTGCTGGGCACCCTGCTGTGGGACGTGATCGGCCAGCGACGCCTCGTGCCCTGGTGGAGCTGGATCGCACTGATCACCCTGTACGGCACCGTCTTCGTCGTCCCCGACGACGCGACGCGCGGCCTGATCCGCCTGGCCTTCGTCGTCGCCTCCACGGCATATGTCCTGTTCTGGCCGGTACGGGACCGCCGCCGACGACACTCGCCATCCCTTCGCGGCGGGCGGGCGGGGAGCGACGACACCCTGGACGTGACGAAGTGCACGACACCGGGTAAGCCGAAGGCGCCGAGCCCCTGACCTGCCACGGTGCCGTGGCTTTCGAGATGCGGAGGCCACCCCCTTGACCTGGGTGGCCCCGGCCACTAATTTGCGGTAGACGTCGACCCATAACCATCGAAAGGAGGCGACCAGCGGATGAACACCAGCTCTGATCTTGGTCGCCTCGCCCAGCGCACGGTCTGGGTTCCGGGTCGGATCGCGCACGGCTGCTGATTACGCCGTTCTGATGTGCCCGTCCGTGGCACATTCCGGGTTTCCCGTCACCATTTTTCTGCACGTCGCTGTTGCGTGCCATTTTGCGCCCGCTCCGTTCACGTGGTGCGTCTGAACACAGAAAGCTGCCTGAAATTGGCGAACATCATGAATCGACCGATCACGCACGGAAACGAAGGCCTGTCATGACAGAGGCGCGGATCACGGTCAACGGGAAAGAAACACCGATTTCACCGGCTGCGCCCCACACCACCGTGCTGGATTTCCTGCGCGAGCGTGGCCTCACCGGTACCAAGGAGGGCTGCGCCGAGGGCGAGTGCGGCGCCTGTTCGGTCCTGGTGGCCCGACCCGGGGTGAACAAGCCCACCGACTGGGTGGCGGTCAACGCCTGCCTGGTCCCGGCCGTGGCGCTCGACGGTCAGGAGGTCATCACCTCCGAGGGTCTCGCCACCGTCGGCGAACCCGGCACGCCGCCCACCCTGCACCCGGTGCAGGAGGAGATGGCGGTCCGCGGCGGCTCCCAGTGCGGCTACTGCACCCCGGGCTTCGTCTGCAGCATGGCCTCCGAGTACTACCGGCCCGACCGCTGCGCGCACACGGACTCGGACTCGCAGTCGCACTCGGCCGACAGCACCGACCACGAGCACGGTCCGAACGGCTTCGACCTGCACGCACTGAGCGGAAACCTGTGTCGCTGTACCGGCTACCGCCCGATCCGCGACGCCGCGTTCGCCGTCGGTGAGCCCACGGACGAGGACCCGCTGGCGCAGCGTCGCGAGCAGGCCCCGCCCGCACCGGTCGCCACCGAGTACACCCAGGACGACAGCACGTTCCTGCGGAAGGAAACGCTCACCGAGACGCTGGAGCTGCTGCGTGAGCGGCCCGACGCGGTCGTGGTCGCCGGCTCCACCGACTACGGCGTCGAGGTGAACATCCGCTCCCGCCGCGAGGGTTGCGTGGTCGCCATCGACCGGCTGCCCGAACTGAGGGAGCTGCGCGTCGAGCCCGACCACATCGAGATCGGGGCGGCGCTGACGCTCACCGAGATCGAGCGCCGCCTCGACGGCCAAGTCCCGCTCCTGGCCGAGCTGTTCCCGCAGTTCGCCTCCCGGCTCATCCGCAACAGCGGGACCCTCGGCGGCAACCTGGGCACCGGCTCGCCCATCGGTGACAGTCCGCCGGTGCTGCTCGCGCTGGAGGCGTCGCTGGTGCTCGCCGACGCCGACGGGGAGCGAGTTGTCCCGCTGGCGGAGTACTTCACCGGCTATCGGCAGAGCGTGCGCCGTCCCGGCGAGCTGATCCGCGCGGTGCGCATCCCGCTGCCGCTGTCGCCGGTCAGTGCCTTCCACAAGATCGCCAAGCGACGCTTCGACGACATCTCGAGCGTGGCGGTCGCCTTCGCGCTCGACATCGAGGACGGGATCGTCCGCAAGGCGCGCATCGGCCTGGGCGGCGTGGCCGCCACCCCGATCCGCGCCCTCGCCACCGAGGTTGCCCTGGAGGGCAAGCCCTGGTCGGCGGAGACTGTAGAGGCAGCGGCCCGAGTGCTACGAGGCGAGGGCACTCCGATGGACGACCATCGCGCCAGTTCCCTCTACCGTTCCGCGATGCTCGGCCAGAGCCTGCTCAAGCTGCACGCACAGAACACCGAGGCGGTGTCGTCATGAGTCACCTGTCCGAGCGTCCCGAGAAGCCGGTCGTCGGCGTCTCCCTGCCGCACGAGAGTGCCTTCCAGCACGTCACCGGCACCGCGCTCTACACCGACGACCTGGTCCAGCGCACCAAGGACGTGCTGCACGCCTACCCGGTGCAGGTCATGAAGGCCCACGGCCGGATCACCGCGATCCGCACCGAGCCCGCGCTCGCCGTGCCCGGCGTGGTCCGCGTGCTGACCAAGGCCGACGTGCCCGGCGTCAACGACGCCGGCATGAAGCACGACGAGCCGCTCTTCCCCGACGAGGTGATGTTCCACGGCCACGCCGTCGCCTGGGTGCTCGGCGAGACCCTGGAGGCGGCCCGGCTCGGTGCGGCGGCCGTCGAGGTGGACCTCGACGAACTGCCCTCCGTGATCACGCTGCAGGACGCGATCGCGGCCGAGAGCTTCCACGGCGCCCGGCCGCTCATGGTGCACGGCGACATCGACGCCGGCTTCGCGGACTCCGCGCACGTGTTCACCGGTGAGTTCCAGTTCTCCGGTCAGGAGCACTTCTACCTGGAGACGCACGCGGCGCTGGCCCAGGTCGACGAGAACGGGCAGCTGTTCATCCAGAGCAGCACCCAGCACCCGTCGGAGACCCAGGAGATCGTCTCCCATGTGCTCGGCGTGCCCGCCCACGAGGTGACCGTGCAGTGTCTGCGGATGGGCGGCGGCTTCGGCGGCAAGGAGATGCAGCCGCACGGGTTCGCGGCCATCGCCGCGCTCGGCGCCAAGCTGACCGGCCGGCCGGTCAGGTTCCGGTTCAACCGGACCCAGGACCTGACCATGTCCGGCAAGCGGCACGGGTTCAACGCCACCTGGAAGATCGGCTTCGACGCCGAGGGCCGTATCCAGGCCCTGGACGCCACGCTGACCGCGGACGGCGGCTGGAGCCTGGATCTGTCCGAGCCGGTCCTCGCCCGCGCGCTGTGCCACATCGACAACACGTACTGGATCCCCAACGCGCGTGTCGCCGGACGCATCGCCAAGACCAACACGGTCTCCAACACCGCCTTCCGCGGCTTCGGCGGACCCCAGGGCATGCTGGTGATCGAGGACATCCTGGGCCGCGTCGCACCGCAGCTGGGCCTCGACCCCATGGAGCTGCGGGAGCGCAACTTCTACCAGCCCGGCCAGGGCCAGACGACGCCGTACGGGCAACTGGTCACCCAGGCCGAACGGATCTCCACCGTCTGGCAGCAGGTGCGGGACGACGCCGGCATCGCCGACCGCAAGCGCGAGATCGCGGCCTTCAACGCCGCGCACCCGCACACCAAGCGGGCGCTCGCGATCACCGGCATCAAGTTCGGTATCTCGTTCAACCTCACAGCCTTCAACCAGGGCGGGGCGCTGGTGCTGATCTACAAGGACGGCTCCGTCCTGATCACGCACGGCGGCACCGAGATGGGCCAGGGCCTGCACACCAAGATGATGCAGGTGGCCGCGACCACGCTGGGCATCCCGCTGCACAAGGTACGGCTCGCCCCGACGCGTACCGACAAGGTGCCCAACACCTCGGCCACCGCGGCCAGTTCCGGCGCGGACCTCAACGGTGGGGCGATCAAGAACGCCTGTGAACAGCTGCGCGAGCGGCTGCTGCAGGTCGCCGCCACCCAGCTCGGGGCGAACGCCTCCGACGTACGCATCGTCGAGGGCGTCGCGCGCGCCCTGGGCAGCGACAAGGAGCTGGCCTGGGACGACCTGGTGCACACCGCGTACTTCCAGCGGGTGCAGCTGTCGGCGGCCGGTTTCTACCGGACCGAGGGGCTGCACTGGGACGTCAAGTCGTTCCGCGGCACCCCGTTCAAGTACTTCGCCTACGGCGCCGCGGCGACCGAGGTGGAGGTCGACGGCTTCACCGGCGCGTACCGGATCCGGCGCGTGGACATCGTGCACGACGTCGGCGAGAGCCTCTCCCCCATGATCGACATCGGTCAGGTCGAGGGCGGTTTCGTGCAGGGCGCGGGCTGGCTGACGCTGGAGGACCTGCGCTGGGACACCAGTGACGGCCCGAACCGCGGCCGGCTCCTGACCCAGGCGGCGAGCACCTACAAACTGCCGAGCTTCTCGGAGATGCCCGAGGAGTTCAACGTCAGGCTGCTGGAGAACGCCACCGAAGAGGGCGCGGTCTACGGCTCCAAGGCGGTGGGCGAGCCCCCGCTGATGCTGGCGTTCTCGGTGCGCGAGGCGCTGCGGCAGGCCGCCGCCGCGTTCGGGCCGAGCGGGGTCAGCGTCGATCTGGCCTCGCCCGCGACGCCGGAGGCGGTGTACTGGGCGATCCAGGAGGCCCGCCAGGGCGGCGACGCCTCGCGGCTCGGTCATGCCGTCAACGGGCACGCCGTGAACGGTCACTCCGCGAACGGCAAGGTCCGTACCGACGCTGAAGCGCTGAGCGGTGCCTGACATGACATGGATCGCCGCGGTCGCGCGGTTGCGAGCACGCCGGGAGCCCGGCGTGCTGGTGACCGTCGCGACCGTGCGCGGCCACGCCCCGCGCGACGCCGGTGCGAAGCTGGTCGTGGGGCGGAGTGAGACATGGGGCTCGATCGGCGGGGGCAATGTCGAGGCCGTCGCGATCGACCGGGCCCGCGAGATGATCGCCGCGTCCAAGCCGGAGCCCGAGCTGATGGATTTCGCGCTGAACGACAAGGTGACCAACCAGCACGGCGTGCAGTGCTGCGGCGGCACGGTCCAGGTGCTGCTGGAACCGCTGCCGGTGGTCCGGGCGGTGGCGATCTTCGGCGTAGGGCACGTCGGCCTCGAACTGGCGCGCATCCTGGCACGTCAGGACCTCGACCTCCACCTGATCGACTCCCGCGCCGACATCCTCACCAAGGAGCGGCTCGACGTGCTGGCGGACGCGGTGGCGCAGGTGCACACGCATCACACGCCGCTGCTGCCCGAGGAGGTCCTGGAGGACCTGCCGCGGGGCACCCACATCCTGATCATGACCCATGATCACGCCGAGGACGCCGCTCTGTGCGACGCCGCCCTGCGCACCACCCATCTCGGCTCCATCGGGCTGATCGGGTCGGCGGCCAAGTGGGTGCGGTTCCGTAAACGCCTCGCCACCGAGGGCGGTCACGACGAAGCCACCATCGATCGGATCAAGACCCCGATCGGGCTGGCCGACATCACCGGCAAGGAACCCGCGACCATTGCCGTGAGCGTCGCGGCCGATCTGCTGCGCGCTTTCGAGAGCGAGGAGCACTGACTCACCCCCAGCTCTCCGATCCTGTTTCGGGCGGAAGGCGCTGGGGTTACCGACTCCTGCCATTCATGCGAATCTACAAGAGGGGCCAGCCGACCAGGCAATTCCTTCATGGTTTCGGTGACTGACCCTCGACGGGGCCCGACGGGTGTACTTGCGCTGTTCCGCACAAACAGCAACGGGGAGTTCCCGCCGTCTGCAAAAAGGAGTAACCGTGACCGCGCACATCCAAGAAGCGAGCATCCAGGAGATCGAGCGCGCCTGGATGGACGAGGCCATCGGCCTTGCCACCACCAGCGTGAAGAACGGCGGCGGTCCGTTCGGCGCCCTGATCGCCAAGGACGGCGAGATCGTCGCGATCGGGAACAACAAGGTCACGTCGCACCTGGACCCGACGGCGCACGGCGAGGTGAGCGCCATCCGTGCCGCCTGCCAGAAGCTGGGCACCTTCTCGCTCGAGGGCTGCGTCCTGGTCACCTCGTGCGAGCCGTGCCCGATGTGTCTGTCCTCCGCGCTGTGGGCGCGCGTCGACCGGATCATCTTCGCTGCTGACCGGGACGACGCCGCGGTGGCCGGTTTCGACGACCGCAAGTTCTACGACCTGTTCGAGAAGCGGCCCGCAGAGCTGTGGCCGCTGGCGATCGAGCGGGTGGACATGCCCAACCGCACGGCGCCGTTCGACGCGTGGCTGGCGAAGACCGACCGCGTCGACTACTGAGAGCCCGTTCGAACGAGGCCTCTGGGCCGCCGTGTTGAGACGTCCGACACCTCAACACGGCGACCTGGGGGCCTCGTCGGCTTTCTGCCCTTGTGCAATTGGCCAAGCCCATCTGAGCTGCGGTTCCGTAGAAACGCACAAACTGAGGCTCCGGGGCCGATCAAGGTTTCATGCTTTCAACGCCTGCCCGGAACAGGCCAGTTGGCGATGGACTCCTAGGACAAGCCGAACCAACGAACGGGGAAAGCCTTGTCCGAGAAGCTGCCTGGCCGTCAGATCGAGATCTCCTGGCCCGACCTCGGCATCACGGTCACCGCCGACCTTGACGACCGCAACCCGGCACTCGCCGACGCCCTGTGGGAGTCCTTGCCCTACCAGAGCCTCCAGGGACACGCCCTCATCGCGGGAGAGCACCTCTACCACGTAGCGCCGATACCCACGCTGCTGCACACCCCCCACGCCACCCGAATCCCCGACCGGCGCGAGGCCCCCGACGGCACCGTGTTCTGCTCGGGCCTGCAGCATCTGGGCATCAAGTACGGCACCCTGACCGAGCCGATGCCCGCCACCCCCGTCGGCCGGATCCGTGAGGCGGACATGCCCGCCCTGCTGGAAGCCGGGGCCGCGATCTGGGACGCCGTCTACTCCACGAAGAAGCAGATCCTCGCCGAAGTCCGCCGCGCGGGCGAGCCGGGCGGCCACCGCATCCCGATGCTCCACGCCACCAACACGGCCGCCAGCCACCTGATCGCCGACATCTACGCCGAGACCGAGCAGATCTGGCTCGCACCCCCGGCCGAGCTGGACGACCTCCACCAGGGCGTCATCCCCTCCCAGGCAGGCAACTTCGGCACCGTCCTGCCCACCCTGCTGTTCGTCAACGGCGAGACCCGGCCCCTGGGATACGCCGCCTACGGCGGACTCGTACGCGCTGCGGTCCAGGGCATGCCCATGGACTCCCTCGTCCACATGACCCGCCTCCTGGTCGGCGTCCCCGCCGAGTTCCTCGGCTACTGCGGTCTGGAGAAGCTGTGGGCGTTCACCCAGCGCTTCCTCGACGTCCTCGACCGCCTCGACCGTGACGACTTCTACGCCGTCACCGGCCAGATGGCCCTCTACATCAACTGCCTCGGCGGCTGGAACCTCCAGCTGTACCCGTGGGAGACCGGCGACCACCTGCGCCAGCAGGGCGCCCAGGAAGCCGCGTAGCCAAGCCCGGAGCGCAGTCCGCCGAGGAGATGACGACACCGGCAGTCATCCTCGCCGCCTGAACCCACACCACAGGAGAAGGAAGACCTTGAGCGCCCTGCCTGCCCGCGCTGACGCCGTCGTCATCGGCGGGGGAGTGATCGGAACCTCCGCCGCCTACCACCTCGCCGAAGCCGGAGTGAACACCGTGCTGCTGGAACGCGGAAGCCTCGGCGGCGGGGCGTCCGCGCACACGGCGGGCATGGTCCGCACCTACTTCCCCGGCGACCCCCACACCGGGCAGATGGCCGTGCGCAGCCTGAACGCCTATCAGGACTTCGCCCGCCACACCGCGGCCCCCCTCGCCCTGAAGCGGCTCGGTTTCCTGGTGCTGTTCACCGACGAACAGCAGGTCGCCGATTTCGAGGCCGGCCATCAGGCCCAGCAGGCCGCCGGCGTCCAGGTCGGCCTGATCAGTGCGCGCGAAGCGTCCGGACTCAACCCGCTGATCAACGAGCGCGCCGTCCTGGCCGCCGCCTGGTCGCCCGAGGCGTACCACGTGGACGGCCTCGACATCGTCCGCGGCTACGCCGCCGCCGCCCGCAACCACGGCGCGCGTCTGTTCACCCACACACCCGTCACATGCATCGACGACGACAACACCGTCCACACCCCGCAGGGCGACATCAAGGCGGACAGCATCGTGTGCACGGCCGGGCCATGGTCCGGCGAGGTGGCATCCATGGCGTCGGTCGACCTGCCGATGAGACCCCACGTCATCGAGATGTTGTTCACCGACGTCCCGCCCTCCCCGCGCCCCGATCTGCCCATGACGATGCACGCCGCATCCGGCCTGCGGATCCGCTCGTGGAAGGACCGCATCCTCCTCGCCATGGGCGCACCCAAGGCCGGCGAAACGCGCGAAGCCTGGCTCGGCCGTATCGCCGGCCATCTCGGCACCCTGTTCCCCGCCTTGGACGGCATCGGCCTGCACCGCGCGTGGAGCGGCGATTTCGACGCCAGCCCCAACAACACCGCCTTCATCGGCGAACACCCCACCCGCCGCTTCCTGTACGCGGCCGGATTCACCGGCGCCGGCCTGTGCCAGGCGCCGGCGGCCGGGGAGAAGCTCCGCGACCTACTGATGGCCAAGTAGCCCCGTAACAGGCCCCATAACAGGAAAGATTGCTGTGATCGTTCTCGGATGTAATGGATTCAGCCGGGTGTCGGAATTCTTCTCCGAACGCCTCGGTGCGACCGGCATCAACAAGCATTACCTCTTGGGCCACGACGCCGCCGCCGCACTCCTGATCGACGGCCGCTTGGTCGCCGCGGTCGAGGAAGAACGCCTCAACCGGGAGAAGAAGACCACCGACTTCCCCGTGAACGCGATCGACTGGTGCCTCGAGGAAGCCGGGATCACGTTCGATGACGTCGACCTGTTCGCCTTCCCCTGGAACTGGTCCACCCAGGTTCTGAACGAGATCCTGGACGGCATCGGCACCTCGCCGATGCCACAGGCCGCGAAGACCCGCCTCATGGGCGACATGGCGGACCTGTTCGACCAGGTCGTCAGCCACGAGGCGATCCTCGCGGACTTCGAGGCCCGCACCGGACACCGCCCGGACCCGGCCAAGGTCCGCTTCGTCCCGCACCACCTGGCCCACGCCACGACCGGCTACTACCTCGCCGGCATGAAGGACGCGGCCTTCCTCGTCAGCGACGGCCGAGCCGAACGCTTCTCGACCTTGACGGGCGAGATCCGCGAGGGCCGGATCACCGTCTTCGACGACACGGTCACCGGCGCCCAGTTCTCCATGGGCACCCTGTTCTCGTCCATCACCCGCTTCCTCGGCTTCGTCCCCAACAACGACGAGTACAAGGTGATGGGCCTGGCCGGATACGCGGCCCCGCCGACGCCGAACCCGTTCATCGACAACCTCCTACGGCTGCACGACGACGGCCGCTACACCTTCACCAAGCCCCTGCAGACCGACAACCTGCACAGCCACGACGCCCTGTTCGAGGAGTACTTCGGCCCCTTCGAGGACACCCTCGAATACAAGGCCCGCGTCGCCGCCGCCGCGCAGCAGATGCTGAACGTCGCCACCGCCTACCAGGTCGCCCACCTGGAGAGGAGGACGGATCTCGACCGGCTGTTGTTCGAAGGCGGCGTCGCCCTGAACTGCCTGAACAACACCCCGCTGTTCGAAGGCTCCCGCTTCGAGGACATGCAGGTCAGCTTCGGCGCCTCCGACACCGGCATCACCATCGGAGCCGCAGCCCACGCCTGGCTCAACCACCCCGACACCGCCCCCGCGGACATCAGCGCCGCCTCCGAGCCCGTCACCCCTTACCTGGGCCCGTCCTACGACGAGGCCGCGACAGAGAAGGCCCTCCAGGCCTTCACCGACCGCGTCGTCGTCTCACGCCTGGACGACGACGAGGTGATCGACCAGGTGGCGAAGCTGCTGACGAAGAAGGTCGTGATCGGCTGGTTCGAAGGCCGCGTCGAGCACGGGCCACGCGCGCTGGGACATCGCAGCATCCTCGCCAACCCCGGCTTCAGCGACATCAAGGACATCATCAACACCCGGGTCAAGCACCGCGAGCCCTTCCGCCCGTTCGCTCCCCTCGTCCTCGAGGAGCAGGCACCGAAGATCTTCGACATGGGGCGCAAGACCAGTTCCCCGTACATGACGTTCGTCTTCCCCGTCCGCGACGAGTACACGGACCGCATCCCCGGCGCCGTACACGTGGACGGCACCTCCCGTATCCAGACCCTGACGGACGAGGGGACCCCACGGCTGACGGCCCTGCTGCGGAGGTTCACCGAACTGACCGGCACCCCCTGCCTGATCAACACCTCGTTCAACGTCGCCGGCGAACCCATCGTCTGCACCCCTACCGACGCCCTGAACTGCTTCATGGGCACCGAGATCGACTATCTGATCCTCGGAAACCACCTCATAGCCAAGACCGAGTCCTAGAAGGAGCAGGCTGTGCCGATCCATATCCAGCGCAAGCACACCATGTACCACTCCACCATCCTCGAGGCCGACCCGGACACCGTGTGGGCGACCGTCCGCGACGCCATGCAGATCCTGGAGATCGTCTCTCCGGGCGACCTGGACATCCACACCGACGTCACCTGGACGGAAGGCGGCTCGGTGGACACGGTGCCGGCCCGCTACGACTTCAAGCTCACGCTCAACGGCGGCCTCGTCCAGCAGGAGATCGCCGCCCGGGACGAGATCAACAAGACCCAGTCCTACCGGGCCGTCGCCCCCACCAGCGGAGTCCAGAGCTACGAGGCCACCATCCGCGTGCGTCACATCACCAACGACCCGGCCCGCAGCTTCTTCGAGTGGTCACGGATCCTGGAGATCGCCGAGGACGCCGACCTGAACGTGGTCGAGGCCATCATCGACGTCATGGAAAAGCAGACCGACGCCGTACGGGACCACTTCGCGAAGACCGCGAAGTGAGTGACGCGACGACGCTCGTACTGCTGCGGCACGGCGAAACCCTGCTCACCCCGGAGCGGCGGCTCTCCGGCAGCGGAGGATCCAACCCGGGACTCTCACCGGCCGGACGCCGCCAAGCCGAAGCGGCGGCAGAGGCTCTCGCCCACCGCGGCGACATCGCGGCGGTCGTCACGTCACCGATGCGGCGCTGCCAGGAGACCGCTCATTCCGTGGCCGCGCGCCTCGGCCTGAGCGTCCGGGTCGACCGGGACCTGCGGGAAGCGGACTTCGGCGCCTGGGAAGGCCTGACCTTCACCGAAGTCCGCGAACGCTACCCGGACGACCTGAGCGCATGGTTCGCCTCGCCCGAGATTCCCCCCACGGGCGCAGGCGAGACCATGCAACAGGTCACCCGCCGGGTCGCCGCCGTACGAGACGGCCTCATGGCCCAGCACGCCGGCGCCACGGTTCTGGTCGTCTCCCACGTCGGACCCCTCAGAACCCTGATCCGCCTCGCTCTCCAAGCCCCACCACACAGTTTGTTCCGCATGGAAGTCGCAGCGGCCTCCCTGTCGACGGTGACGTACGACGAGGACGGCACCGCCACGGTGGAGGCCCTCAATGACACCCACCACTTGAACTGAACCGCACGTCGAAGGGCCCCACCGCGAACGGTGGGGCCCTTCGACATCGTGCCCGGTGAGGCACTGGCGGAGGATACGAGATTCGAACTCGTGAGGGGTTGCCCCCAACACGCTTTCCAAGCGTGCGCCCTAGGCCTCTAGGCGAATCCTCCGCCGGAAACATTACATGACGCTGGAGGGTGCTAGCGAACTCGTTCGGGCGCCCGGCGATCGGGTAGGCTGGGGCTCAGCCCCTCACGCGGCGCTATCTGACTGAACTCCCCCAGGGCCGGAAGGCAGCAAGGGTAGGTTGGCTCTGGCGGGTGCGTGAGGGGTCTTGTGTTTCCCCGGAGCACGCGAGGTCCGCCGAGTCTGACGAGGCTGCCGGGGACACTGAGGCCACTGGAGCCACTGGGGCTGTCGGGCTTCGCAGACGCCACCGACCCCAGACGCCCCAGACGCCACCGACCCCACCGATGCCACGACGCCGCCTCGGGTCACGCCGGTGCAGGACCTGGGCGCCCACACCGGGCAGGTTTCACCCAGCGGGTATCCCGCCCTCCGGGCCGGTCCGCGTTGTCAGTGGGCGCCTATAACCTCGTATGCGTGTCGTCTCTCGCGCTGTACCGCCGCTATCGCCCGGAGTCGTTCGCCGAGGTCATCGGGCAGGAGCATGTAACCGACCCGCTGCAGCAGGCGCTGCGGAACAACCGGGTCAATCACGCGTACCTGTTCAGCGGTCCGCGCGGCTGCGGCAAGACGACCAGCGCGCGGATCCTCGCGCGGTGCCTGAACTGCGAGAAGGGCCCCACGCCGACGCCGTGCGGGGAGTGCCAGTCGTGCCAGGACCTCGCCCGCAACGGCCCCGGGTCGATCGACGTCATCGAGATCGACGCGGCATCGCACGGTGGTGTGGACGACGCCCGTGAGCTGCGCGAGAAGGCCTTCTTCGGACCCGCGAGCAGCCGCTACAAGATCTACATCATTGACGAGGCCCACATGGTCACGTCGGCCGGCTTCAACGCGCTGCTGAAGGTCGTCGAGGAGCCGCCCGAGCACCTGAAGTTCATCTTCGCCACCACCGAGCCCGAGAAGGTCATCGGGACCATCCGGTCGCGGACCCACCACTACCCCTTCCGGCTCGTCCCGCCGGGCACCCTGCGGGACTACCTCGGCGAGGTCTGCGGCCGCGAGAACATCCCCGTGGAGGAGGGCGTACTACCCCTCGTCGTGCGCGCGGGTGCCGGGTCCGTGCGTGACTCCATGTCCGTCATGGACCAGCTGCTCGCCGGAGCGCGGGAGGAGGGTGTGACGTATGCCATGGCCACCTCTCTGCTCGGGTACACCGACGGCTCGCTGCTCGACTCCGTCGTGGAGGCCTTCGCGACCGGTGACGGGGCCGCCGCCTTCGAGGTCGTGGACCGGATCATCGAGGGGGGCAACGACCCGCGTCGCTTCGTCGCCGACCTGCTGGAGCGGCTGCGGGACCTGGTGATCCTGGCCGCCGTGCCGGACGCCGTGGAGAAGGGGCTCATCGATGCCCCCGCCGACGTCCTGGAACGCATGCAGGCCCAGGCCGGCACCTTCGGCGCCGCCGAGCTGAGCCGCGCCGCCGACCTGGTCAACGAGGGCCTGACGGAGATGCGGGGGGCCACCTCACCGCGGCTCCAGCTGGAACTGATCTGCGCGCGCGTGCTGCTGCCGGCGGCCTATGGGGACGAGCGTTCCGTCATGGCCCGGCTCGACCGGCTGGAGCGGGGCGTCAACTTCTCCGCGGGCGCCGGCATGCCCGCGATGGGATACGTGCCCGGTCCGGACGCTCATGGCGGTGCGGCCGCAGTGCCCGTTCCGCCGGGCGGTGGCGCTGCCGCGGCCAGGGCGGCCGTACGGGCGTCGGGGGCGCCCGGTGCCGGCCCGGCAACTGCTCCCGGCGCGGCTCCGGCAGGGCAGGGCGTCCCCATGGGCCAGCCGACGCCCACGGCACCCTCCGCGACCCCAGCGCCCCCCGCACCCCCCAACTCCCCCACGCCCTCCGACCCCACGTCCCCGGTCGGCCCACCGCAGACCAGCCGGCAGCCTCAGCCGCACCAGGCCCCGCCCACCCCGGCGCCCACACCCG
>NZ_BAAAZY010000026.1:0-11834 GCF_039537145.1 Streptomyces shaanxiensis | reverse complement strand
CCGGGCGCTTCCCTTCGGTCTTGCGTTTCCGACTCTATCAGATCTTTTCTCGATCCGATTCCCTGTCGGCGGGATGTCGTGAGGCTCTGGGCTTTCGCCCGTCGGCCTTTCGACATTCACTACGTTAACCGATTCCCCCGCCCGATTCATAATCGGGCCTCGTGGATTCGAATTCGGGCATGCGCGCACGCCGAAATCGACCCCGTTGAGGGTGTTCGTAGGTAGTGGGTTGGCCGCTCCGGCTGCTGACTACGCAGTACCCGGTTCAGCGGCTCGGGCTACGTTACGCGCCTCGCCAAGGTGCGTCAACTTGAGCGGCGCCGCGGGACATGGGCCCTATAGGGGCTCACCGTAGGGTCGTTGGCGATCCAGAAGCGCCAGGGGTGGATGTCGCCGTTGCCGCCGTCACCTGCCACGCCGGTTCGGGGGCCGTTGCGTACCTGGTCGGAAGGGATCGGGGTGCCGGCGAGGATCCGCAGCTGTGTCTCGCCGGAGGCGCACGCGTCGGTGCCGTCCAAAGACCGGTCAACGTCCAGGGCGGTGGCCAGGCGGGCCGGTCCTTTGGCCAGTTCCTTGTCGTTGCGGGCCGAGAGTCGACGTTTGCGAGCGAGCTCGGCGCCCTCGACGATCTCGCCGGCCCGGAGCAGGACCGCGCTCGCGTGGCCGTCGGGGCCGCACACCAGGTTCATGCAGTGCCACATGCCGTAGGTGAAGTAGACATATACATGGCCGGGGGGACCGAACATCACGTCGTTGCGGGCGGTGCGTCCGCGATAGGCATGGGAGCCGGGGTCGTTCGGGCCGTCGTAGGCCTCGACCTCCGTGAGGCGGAGGGCGATCGGACCGTCCGGTGTGGTGCGTACGAGGATGCGGCCCAGGAGGTCGGGGGCGACCTCCAGGACGGGCCGGTCGAAGAAGTTCCTGGGGAGGGGCGTACGGTCGGGGGTCGCGATCATGCCGTCCGAGGGTAGTGCAGACGGGTGGTTGCGACGGGGTGGTCAGGGGGCGTGCACCTTGCCAGGGTGGGAGCGCGGAACCGGCCACGACCGGATCGCGTTTGTAGGGGTCAAGGATCCACTCTGAAAGAGGAGAGACATGGCGTTCAAGAAGCTGCTCGCGAGCCTGGGGGCCGGTGGCGCTTCGGTCGAGACGGTGCTGACGGAGGTCAACGTCGTTCCGGGCGGTGTCGTCCAGGGTGAGGTGCGGATTCAGGGCGGGTCCGTGAGCCAGGACATCGAGGGCCTGTCGGTGGGCCTGCAGGCTCGCGTCGAGGTCGAGGGCCAGGACTCGGAGTACAAGCAGGACATCGAGTTCACGAAGCTGCCGCTCGGTGGTGCCTTCGAACTGCAGGCCGGGGCTGTGCACGCGGTGCCCTTCGGGCTGGAGATCCCGTGGGAGACGCCGGTCACGACGATCGACGGTCAGACGCTGCGCGGCATGAACATCGGTGTGACGACGGAGCTGGCGATCGCGCGGGCCGTGGACTCCACCGACCTGGACCCGATCAACGTGCACCCGCTGCCCGCGCAGAAGGCGATCCTCGACGCCTTCATCCAGCTGGGCTTCCGCTTCAAGAACGCGGACATGGAGCGCGGCCACATCCGGGGTACGCGGCAGAAGCTGCCGTTCTACCAGGAGATCGAGTTCTTCCCGCCGCAGCAGTACCGCGGCATCAACCAGGTCGAGTTGAGCTTCGTCGCGGACGAGAACGCGATGGACGTCGTCCTGGAAATGGACAAGAAGCCGGGGCTGTTCAGCGAGGGCAGCGACACCTTCCGGTCGTTCCAGGTGGGTCTGAACGACTTCCACGGGACCGACTGGGCGGCGTATCTCAACCAGTGGCTGTCCGAGGTCGGCAGCAAGCGCAACTGGTTCTAGGCTCGGAACTGCTGATTCCACTGGTTCGTCAGGAGGTATCGAAGTGACCGAGCTGAAGAGGCGGCCGCTGCCGCACGACTTCCATCCGCCCGTGCCGTCGTTCACGGTCGCGAGCGAGGACGTCGAGCACGGCGGGACCCTCAAGGACGCTCAGGTCTACGCGGACGGCAACACCTCGCCCCAGCTGCGCTGGGAGGGCTTCCCGGCCGAGACCAAGAGCTTCGCCGTGACCTGCTACGACCCCGACGCCCCTACGGGGAGCGGGTTCTGGCACTGGGTCGTCTTCGACATTCCGGCCTCCGTGACGGAGCTGCCGGCGGGGGCGGGCAGCGGCAAGTTCGAGGGGCTGCCGGAGGGGGCCGTACAGGCGCGGAACGACTATGGGTCGAAGGACTTCGGTGGTGCCGCGCCGCCCCCGGGCGACGGGTCGCACCGCTATGTGTTCACGGTGTACGCCGTGGACCAGGAGAAGCTCGGTCCGGACTCGGACGCCAGCCCGGCCGTCGTCGGCTTCAACCTGAGGTTCCACGCGCTCGCGCGTGCCCATGTGATCGGTGAGTACGAGGCGCCCGCCGAAGCCTGACGTTCATGGAACGTTTGCCCGCCCCTGGTCTTGGAAGTGATCAGGGGCGGGCATTTTTTATTTCGTTGTCCATCTCGGCGCGCCCGGCCAGAGTTGATCCCAGTCCGCCAGGGGGTGGGCAGGTGCACACGGGAGGTGGGCTGGTCATGCGGGACACGCTGGTACTCAACGCGAGCTTCGAGCCGCTGTCGACGGTGACGTTGAATCGAGCCGTCGTTCTGGTGCTGCAGGACAAGGCCGTCGTCGAGCAGGCCCACCCCGAACTGCGCATGCGTGGAGCCGAGGTCGACATACCCGCCCCCCGGGTGATCCGGCTGTGCAGGTACGTACGGGTGCCGTTCCGAAGACAAGCGCCGTGGTCGAGGCGGGGTGTGCTGGTGCGCGACCGGCACAGGTGCGCGTACTGCGGGCGCAGGGCCACGACGGTGGACCATGTGGTGCCGCGGTCGCACGGTGGGCAGGACACGTGGCTGAATACGGTCGCCTCGTGTGCGGAGGACAATCATCGGAAGGCTGACCGGACGCCTGAGCAGGCGGGTATGCCGCTGCTCAGGGAGCCGTTCGAGCCGACTCCCGCCGATGCGATGTTGCTGGCGCTGGGGGCCGACGAGTTTGCTGCGCTGCCGGATTGGCTGGCACTGGACGCTGCGTGACCAATCGCCGTTGAGCCTTGGGTTATTCGTTGGCTGCGGGTTCGCTGTGGCTTGTCGCGCAGTTCCCCGCGCCCCTAAAAGCCTTTGGGGCCCGCCTCCTCGTGAGGCGGGCCCCTTCGTCGTACGACCGACTCAGCGTCAGTCGATCGACGGCTTCTCTCGGCGTTCCGTGCCTGAACCGCTGTTGCCGGACGACCCGTTGCCTCCGCCCAGGCCGCCCAGGTTGCCCATCGCGCCGGAGAGGCCCTTGAGGGCGTCGCCGATTTCGCTGGGGACGATCCAGAGCTTGTTGGCGTCGCCCTCGGCGATCTTGGGGAGCATCTGGAGGTACTGGTAGCTGAGGAGCTTCTGGTCCGGGTCGCCGGCGTGGATCGCCTCGAAGACCGTGCGGACTGCTTGAGCCTCGCCCTCGGCGCGCAGGGCCGCCGCCTTGGCCTCACCCTCGGCGCGGAGGATCTGGGACTGCTTCTCGCCCTCTGCGGTGAGGATGGCGGCCTGGCGCGTACCTTCGGCGGTGAGGATGGCGGCGCGCTTGTCACGGTCGGCGCGCATCTGCTTCTCCATCGAGTCCTGGATGGAGGTGGGGGGTTCGATCGCCTTCAGTTCGACTCGGTTGACTCGGATTCCCCACTTGCCCGTCGCCTCGTCGAGGACGCCTCGCAGCGCCGCGTTGATCTCCTCGCGGGAGGTCAGGGTGCGCTCGAGGTCCATGCCACCGATGATGTTGCGGAGTGTGGTGACCGTCAGCTGCTCGATTGCCTGGATGTAGCTGGCCACTTCGTAGGTGGCGGCGCGGGCGTCGGTCACCTGGTAGTAGATGACCGTGTCGATGTTCACGACCAGGTTGTCCTGGGTGATCACCGGCTGCGGCGGGAACGGCACGACCTGTTCACGCAGGTCGATGCGGTTGCGGATGGTGTCGATGAACGGGACCACGATGTTGAGGCCCGCGTTGAGTGTCCGCGTGTAGCGACCGAAGCGTTCGACGATGGCCGCACTCGCCTGTGGGATGACCTGGATCGTCTTGATCAGGGCGATGAAGACCAACACCACCAGAATGATCAGGACGATGATGACCGGTTCCATCGTCGTTCCCCGTACCCCTTCTCCACCGCGGCGTTTTCCGCAGATCTTATGGTTGTTGAAGATCTTGCTGGTCGAGTCTGACAGACCGTCGTGTGCCTCGTGGCTGGTTCGCGCCACTTGCGTCGGGCGAGGTCACATGACGATCGCCGTGGCCCCCTCGATGTCCACGACGTCCACTTCCTGGCCTACTTCGTAGGCGCGGTCGGTGTCGAGGGCGCGTGCCGACCAGACCTCTCCGGCGAGCTTGATCCGGCCGCCGGAGGCGTCGACGCGTTCCAGGACGACGGCCTGTTTGCCTTTCAACGCCTCGATGCCGGTGGCTAGTTGGGGTCGCTGTGCGCGATGCCGGTTCGCGATGGGCCGTACGACGGCGATGAGGGCGGTCGAGATGACGACGAAAGCCACGACCTGGATGACGGCGTCACCGCCGAAGATGCCGGCGACCACCGCGGCCGCGACGGCACCGACCGCCAGCATGCCGAGTTCGGGCATCGCGGTGATCACGAGCCCGATGCCGAGCGCTGCCGCGCCGATCAACCACCAAACCCACGCGTCGATTTCCACATGGTCATGGTATGACTGCGGGCCCTGTCGCGGACAGGGCGCCGATCAGTTTGAAGGGCCTTCTTACCGGGGTTTCGCCGAGGGGTCGCGCGGTGAAGGGCGCGGTCAGGACAGGGGGAGGCCCTGTGCGGTCCAGCGGTCGCCGACCTGTTCGACGACGAGGGGCAGGCCGAAGCAGAGGGAGAGGTTGCGGGAGGTGAGCTCGAGCTCCAGCGGGCCGGCGGCGAGGACCTTGCCCTGACGGATCATCAGGACGTGGGTGAAGCCGGGGGCGATCTCCTCGACGTGGTGGGTGACCATGAGCATCGACGGGGCGATCGGGTCGCGGGCGAGGCGGCCGAGACGGCGTACGAGGTCCTCGCGGCCGCCGAGGTCGAGGCCGGCGGCGGGCTCGTCGAGGAGAAGCAGCTCGGGGTCGGTCATCAGGGCGCGGGCGATGAGGGTGCGCTTGCGCTCGCCCTCGGAGAGGGTGCCGAACTTCCGGTCCAGGTAGTCGCTCATGCCGAGGCGGTCGAGGAAGGCGCGGGCGCGCTGCTCGTCGATCTCGTCGTAGTCCTCGTGCCAGCCGGCGGTCATGCCGTACGCGGCGGTCAGCACGGTCTGCAGGACGGTCTGGCGCTTGGGGAGCTTGTCGATCATGGCGACGCCGGCCGTGCCGATGCGTGGGCGCAGCTCGAAGACGTCGGTGCCGGGCTTGCCGAGGGTCTCGCCGAGGATGGAGACGGTGCCCTTGCTGGGGTAGAGGTAGCTGGAGGCGAGGTTCAGAACGGTGGTCTTGCCGGCGCCGTTGGGGCCGAGGATGACCCAGCGCTCGCCTTCCTTGACCGACCAGGAGACCTGGTCCACCAGAGCCCGGCCCTCACGGACCACGGATACGTCCTGAAGCTCCAGAACATCGCTCATGAGCGCGTTGTCTCCCCTTGCAGTGTGACCGGTGTCGGCGTCTCGGCGTCTCGGCGTCTCGGTGGTCGCGTGCGCCTGTGGGCGCAGCCCTCTAGGAAATCTACGCCACCGGTCCACCGCTTCATTCCATCGGTCCGGTCCTTAGGGTGGGGGCATGCTCTCGGAACCACGTTCAGGACGTCTTGCGGCTTGGGGAAATGCCCTTTTGGCCGGACTTGTCTCGCCGGATGACGCTGTGCTCGAGATCGTCGGAGACGATGCCGTGCACCGGGTGGAGGGGCTGCCGGGTGAGTCGGCGCCTGTGGGGCTCACGCTGGCGCTGGGGCGGCTGCGGGCGCTCGGGGTGAGCGGGCTGCGGGTCGCGCTGCCCGCGCCGGGGCATCCGCTGGGGTTGAGCGGGCCGCCGGAGTTCAATGCGCGGGCGCTGGACGCCGAGGAGGCGGTGATCTGTCACGGGGCGGCGTTCGGGCTGGTGCCTGAGGTGTACGAGGCCGGGCCCGCCGGTGATGTGCATGTCGAGGTGGTCTGGCACTGCCTGGCCGTGCGGGAGGCGCCGCCCGCCGATGTGCCCTCCCTGGGGGAGGCCGAGCGGGAGCTGGCGGAGGCCCTGCGGGACGCGACCGAGGTGTTGTCGCGGTTGGATGTCGCCGGGTCGGGGCCGGTGGCGGAGGCGGCGATCGATGCGTATCGGGCGCGGGCCGAGCGGGGGCGGGAAGTGTTGGCGCCGGGGTATCCGCCTCGGGCGGTGCGGGTGCTTGAGCTGGCGCAGCGGGTGGGGTTGCTGGTCTCGCTGGCGTATGAGAACGGGCACGGGGCTGCGGTCAGCTCCGCTGAGATGAGGGCTCGGGCGGAGGCGCTGCGGCCGGTGGAGCGGGTGGCTCGGCGGGCTCAGGTGGCGGCGTACAACGCGTATGTGGAGGAGCGGGAGCGGGGCGTGCGGTGAGCGTGCTCAGCCCTGAGCGATGAGCCGACAAACTGACCGGCCTCCTGGGATACCCAGGAGGCCGGAGGTCACTGCTCGCTTCGGTTCGGCGTCACTTGTTGACGGCCAGGTTGCCGAAGGCGGGGTTCAGGATGCCGACGACGTTCACGCTGTTGCCCGAGACGTTGACCGGCACGTGGACCGGGGCCTGGACGAGGTTGCCCGAGGCGATGCCCGGGGAGCCCACGGCCTTGCCGTCGGCGTGCGCGCCGTCGGTGGCGGAGGCCATTCCGGCACCGGCGGCCAGCAGGCCACCCGCCACCATCGTCACAGCCGCTGCCTTCTTCAGGTTCTTCACTTCTAAGCCCTCCTTGCGATTGCCGCGGCAAGTCGCCGCAGCACGCACTGAAGAACGGCGGAGACCCGCGGAGGATGCGCCATCTGGGGGACATTCCCACGACGGTATGAATCTCAGTCCGGAGCGGAACGCTCCGTATTGCCGTCGGTGACGTCCTGCGGAGAGCGTTTCAGCCGGTCACGCCATGGCGTACGGCCCACAGGGCCGCCTGTGTGCGGTCTGCCAGGTCGAGCTTCATCAGGATGTTCGAGACGTGGGTCTTGACGGTCTTCTCCGACAGGACCAGGGCTCTGGCTATCTCCCGGTTCGAGCGGCCGTCCGCGATCAGACCGAGCACCTCGCGCTCCCGCTCGGTCAGGGAACCTGCCCTCCCCTGCCCCGAGTTGGCCTCCTCCTGGGACAACAGGGCGCCCGCGACCTCGGGTTGGAGCAGGATGTGGCCGGCGTGGACCGAGCGGATGGCTCCGGCGAGTGCGTCCGGGTCCACGTCCTTGTAGACGTAACCGGCGGCGCCCGCGCGCAGGGCCGGGATCACCGTGCGCTGTTCGGTGAAGCTGGTGACGATCAGCACGCGCGCGGGGTTGTCCAGTTCGCGGAGCTTGCGCAGGGCGTCGACGCCGTCCATGCCCGGCATCTTGACGTCCATGAGGACGACATCCGGCTTCAGTTCCTCCGCACGGGCCACTCCCTCGGCGCCGTCGGCGGCCTCGCCCACGACCTCGATGTCGTCCTGCACTTCGAGGAAGGTGCGCAGGCCCCGGCGGACCACCTGGTGGTCGTCGACGAGCAGCACCTTGATTGCGTCAGCCACCGGGAGCCTCCATTTCGATCGTGGTGCCCTTGCCGGGCGCCGATTCCACGGTCAGCGTGCCGCCGACCCCGCTCGCACGGTCCCGCATGGAGACCAGGCCGAGGTGGCGTCCGGCGCGGCGTATCGCCTTCGGGTCGAAGCCGTTGCCGTCGTCCGTGACCCGCAGGACGGCTCCGCTGCCGCGCCGGTCCAGCGTCACGTCGACGTGCTCGGCTCCGGAGTGCCGCAGGGCGTTGTGCAGGGCTTCCTGGGCGACGCGCAGCACGGCCTCCTCCTGGGCGGAGGGCAGCGCCTTCACGCCGCGGCCGGCGAAGGTCACGCGCGCGGTGTGGGCGCGGTCGAGGACCTGGATCTGGGTGCGCAGGGTGGCTACGAGGCCGTCCTCGTCCAGGGCGGCGGGGCGCAACTCGACGACCGCGGCCCGCAGTTCGTCGGCGGCCTCGGCGGCGAGTGCGGCCACCTGGTGCAACTCGCCCTTGGCGCGGGACGGGTCACGGTCGATCAGGGCGGCGGCGGCCTGGGCCGTCAGGCGCAGGGAGAACAGCTTCTGGCTGACCGCGTCGTGCAGTTCGTGGGCCAGGCGCGAGCGCTCCTCGGCGATCGTCAGCTCGCGGCTGCGCTCGTAGAGGCGGGCGTTGGTGAGGGCGATCGCGGCGTGCTGGGCGAGGATGGAGAGGAGTTCCTCGTCCTCCTGCGTGAAGCCGCAACTCCCCTCCGGCTTCGGGCAGTTCTTGTTGGCGAGGAACAGCGCGCCGATGACCTCGTCGCCGTCGCGGATCGGCAGGCCCAGGAAGTCGGACATGTCGGGGTGGGCCGAGGGCCAGCCCTCGAAGCGGGGGTCCTTGCGCACGTCCGCGAGGCGCTCGACCTCGGCCTCCTGGAGCATCGCGGCGAGGATGCCGTGCTGGCGGGGCAGCGGGCCGATGGCCTTCCACTGCTCGTCGCTGACCCCGTCGACCACGAACTGGGCGAAGCCGCCGTGGTCGTCCGGCACTCCGAGCGCGGCGTACTGCGCGCCGAGCAGCTCGCGGGCCGAGGCGACGATCGTCTTGAGGACGTCGCGCACCTCAAGATGCCTGCTCATGGCCAGCAACGCGGAGCTCACCGCGGCGAGGCCGGACCTGGGGCCTTGACTCATGCCCTCACGGTACCGGCGGGGTGTGACAGTCGGATCGGACCTGTGGCGGCGGCCGGCTGGGGCGCGGGACCTAGGCCTGTGGTCCCAGGCGCGGCGGCGTAGGGCGACGGGCCCCCGGCGCGCGACGTAGGGCGAAAGGCCCCGGTGGGCGACGTAGGACGAAGGGCCCCGCCTCTTTGCGGCTCGCGTCCGAGGCGGCGCGGGCGCTCCGGTTCCTACGTTGAGGGCACCGCCGATCGGAGGCGGCCTGGGACGAGGGGACGGTTGTCATGCCGGTAGCGATCATCACGGGGGCCTCGAAGGGACTGGGGCGGGCGCTCGCCGAGGCGCTGGCCGGGCGGGGCTGGGACCTGGTGCTCGACGCCAGGACGGCGGAGGTCCTCCAGGAGGCGGCGGCGGGGCTCCAGGCGTACGGCACGCGCGTGACGGCCGTGCCGGGGGACGTCACGGACGCCGGGCACCGAGCCGGGCTGGTGGCGGCCGCCTGGCGGCTGGGCGGCGTCGATCTGCTGGTGAGCAACGCCAGCGCGTTGGGCGCCGAGCCGCTGGTACGGCTGGACGAGCTGCCCCTGGAGGGGCTGCGGCGGGCGCTGGAGGTGAACGTGGTCGCCGCGTTGGCCCTCGTCCAGGAGGCGCTGCCGCTGCTGCGGGCGTCCGGGACGGGCGCGGTGATCACGGTCAGCTCGGACGCGGCCGCCGAGGCGTATGCGACGTGGGGCGGGTACGGGGCCTCGAAGGCCGCGCTGGACCATCTCGCGGCGGTGCTCGGCGAGGAGGAGCCCGGGCTGCGGGTGTGGGCGGTGGACCCCGGGGACATGGCCACGGACCTGTACGCGGCGGCCGTACCGGACGACGACGATCCGCGGCCGGCGCCGGACAGTGTGGTGCCTGCCTTCCTGCGGCTGCTGGACGAGCGCCCGGCGAGCGGCCGCTATGGGGCCCCGGCGCTGTTGGAGGGGCGGCGATGACGCTGGCGGTGAGGGTGCCGGAGGAGTTGTCGGCCCGGGTGCCGGCCGAGCAGCGTGGACCGGGGCTGGACCGGGATGCCGTACGGCTGCTGGTGTCCCGGGGCACGGAGGTGTCGCACCACGCGTTCCGTGAGCTGCCGCGGCTGCTGCGGGCCGGGGATCTGCTGGTCGTCAACACGTCGGAGACGCTGGCCGCCGCCGTGGACGGGCGGATCGGGCACGCGCGCGTGGTGGTGCACTTCTCCACGCGCGGGGACGACGGGCGGTGGGCGGTCGAGCTGCGGGATCCCGACGAGCGGGGCACCACGCACGCGCGTGCGGGCGGGCCCGCGGGGACTGAGGTGCGGCTGCCGGGCGGGCTGTGGCTGGTACTGGAGGAGCCGCTGAGCGCCGAGAGCGAGCGGCTGTGGTGGGCACGGGTGGGCGGACCGCAGGGGGCGGGGGGTGTTGGCCGACGGGCATCACGGGGCACCGGCTCACAGGAGGCAGGGGGCGCTGGCCCGCAGGGGGCAAGGGGCGCTGACCCGCAAGAGGCAGGGGGCGCCCTCGCGCAAGAGGCAGAAGATCCCGGCACGCAGAGCTCACGGATCACCGGCCCACAGGAAGCAGGAGGCGCCGACCCACAGGACCCGCGGGTCACCGGCCCGCAGACCCCGCCGGGCATCGACCCTCAGGCCCCGCCGGGCATCGCCCCTCAGGGTGCCGACGTCCTCGGGCTGATGCGTGAGCACGGGCGGCCGATTCGCTACTCCTATACGGAGCGGGATCAGCCGTTGTTCGTCTACCAAACGGTGTTCGCGTTGCCGTCCGCCGACGGCACGGGCAGTGCGGAGATGCCGAGCGCGGCGCGGCCCTTCACGGTGCGGATGGTGACGGAGCTGGTGAGCCGGGGTGTGCAGTTCGCGCCGATCACGCTGCACACCGGGGTGGCCTCGGCCGAGGCGCACGAGCCGCCGTATCCGGAGCGGTTCGCGGTGCCGGAGGCGTCGGCCCGGCTCATCAATGCGGTGAAGGCGGGCGACGGGAGGGTCGTCGCCGTCGGGACCACGGCCGTGCGGGCCGTGGAGTCGGCGGCGGACGCCGCCGGGGTCGTACGCGCGCGTGCAGGGTGGACGGACCTGGTCGTCACCCCGGAGCGCGGGGTGCGGGTGGTGGACGGGCTGCTGACCGGGCTGCACGAGCCGGAGGCCTCGCACCTGCTGATGCTGGAGGCGGTCGCGGGGCGAGCCGCTGTCGACCGCAGCTATGAGGCGGCACTGCGAGGGCTCTACCTCTGGCACGAGTTCGGCGACGTGCATCTCATCCTCCCGTCGCAGGCCCCTCACGCAGAGCATTGCTCCAGCAACTGCCGGTGAGACTGTTACGTGGCCGATGTGAGCCCGCACATAGGGCGCAGGTCACGTACGAAAGTCCGTAGTAGGTAGCGGCGTCCCATTTGAACGGCATAGACGGTCCCGTCTGTCCTATTTTGCCCTTCCCGGCTCCACTATCGGGGATCGTACGTCACACCTTTGCCACGCAATTTTGCGGCCGCTAAGAATTGCTCTCGTCGCTCAACGCCGCGGGTTTCCCCCGCGGCGTTTGTGCCGGAAGCACCCGTGTCCCCCGCCGGACAGCGAGCGACCTCCGCGCTATTCGAAGAGGTCCATCTGCCATGCTCAAGAACACCAAGAACCGCGGTCCCATTCGTGCGCTGACTCAGCGGCACAAGATCGCGATCGCCGGTGTCGCCACCCTCGGCGCCGCCGCCCTCGCCTTCTCCGCCGTCCCCGGCAACGCCCAGACGACCACGGCCGAGGCCCCCACGGGCCAGGTGGCCTACAGCAATGAGCAGATCAAGGACGTCAAGGGCAGCGTCACCGACCAGCTGGCCGGCGACAAGGTGAAGGCCGCGGAGATGGCGGCCAAGCACAAGGCCGCCGTGGCTGCCGCCAAGCACCGGGCCGCCGAGGCCGCCGCCAAGCACCGGG
>NZ_BAAAZY010000025.1:0-102143 GCF_039537145.1 Streptomyces shaanxiensis | reverse complement strand
CCCCCCTCACCGGACGGAGTCCGGCACGCCGCCGGAGGCGGCCGATGGAAACAGCCCGGACGGTGGAGTGGCGGCCCCGTTGAGGAAGTCCCATTGACCTGTGTCACACGCCTACTTGCGCGCACGCGGGACAATGGACGGTGGACCGGTTACGTACGAGGAGGAGAAAGCATGGCGGAGCCCACGCCGCGCAGGAACGAACCGCGGCTACGCCCCGCGCCCCTGCTCTTCGAGCCCGCGCAGGTGGCCGACGACCCGGAGCACTTCTTCGACCTGGAGTCGATCGACGACCCCCGTGCGCTGCTGGCGCGGGCGACCGAGCTGACGCAGGCCTTCCGGGCGGCGACGGACCGTGCGGTGGAGTTCCAGGCCATCGCGGCGGCCCAGCTGGCGGACCCCCGGCGCTTCGACCGGCTGACGCCCGCCGACATCGCCGCGCAGGCCGAGTGGACCGAGGACTATGCCAAGAAGATGGTGGAGTTCGGCCGGGATCTGATGCGGGGCGTCGAGGGGCCGGGGCACGTCGACCCCGTGTGACCACCCCCACGGCATATGCCAGGCGGGCAAGATACCCGCTCCTCCCACCTCCTGTCCGGCTTTTCGGCAACCCTCGGAAACCGACCCCTCACCGTCGGTAGATGTATCCGTCATGAGCCGCACACGGGACGACCTCTTCTCCTACCTCCTCTCCGACCGCTCCGGTCAGTCCGTTCACTCCGATCGCTCCGATCACTCCGGCGCCCGCATCGACGTCTCCGGGGTCGCCGGCGTCGGCGAAGCCACCGGAGTCACCGGAGTCACCCCCGAAGGAGCCGCCTGGCTCGCCTCGGCAGGAACGTATCCGCGCAGCACGCTCGCCCTCTGGGCGGAACGCCCGCACGCCCCGGTGGTCCTGCCCTGCGGCTCGGTCTTCGACGTGGTCAGCACCCCCGCGGTCTTCGGGCGCCGCATGCTCGACCGGCTGTGGGACGAGGGCCCGGGGGCGGGCCCCGTGGCCGCCTTCCGGGGGCGGATCCTGCTGTTCGCCGCCCCGGGCACCGCCCAGCGGCTGCCCTCACTGCTGCGCTGGGAGGAGTTCAGCCGCACGGACGGCATCCCGCCGCTCCTCTGCCACGGCACCGGCGACGCGGTGACCGTCCCGGCGCCGGCGGACACCTATGCGGCGTCCCCGACGCCCTCCGGAACCCGCTGGCTGGTCGCCCCGGACACCCGCACCCCTTGGTTACCGGGCCCGGAGGTATTGCTCTGGGCAGCCGTACGGGCGGCTCGCGCGGCCGTTCGGATTTCGATTTTTCCCCACGCCGACCAGGATGCTAAGGTCTACGACGTCAGCAGGCGCCGCTAGCTCAGTTGGTTAGAGCAGCTGACTCTTAATCAGCGGGTCCGGGGTTCGAGTCCCTGGCGGCGCACAGACAGTGAAAGCCCCTCGCGGAAGCGGGGGGCTTTTCGCATGCGCCGGGCGTGCACCCGGAGTGCACCTCTGCCACCGGCGCGGCCCTACCGCCACCACCGGCGCGTCCCCGCCGGCTACGCCCCCCGATCCGGCGCGGGCGCGTCACCCCGCCGGCGCGATCTTCACCGTCCACGCCCCCGAGGCCGTACGCCCCTCCACCTCCACCCGCACACCCTCCCCCGGCACCGTGAAGCTCTCGCCCAGCCCGACCGGCGCGTCCGCGAGCGGCGGATACACCGACTCCTCCCAGCAGGCCTCGGTGCGCGGGTGGGCGTCGACCACCTCGACCGGGCCGCCCCCGGACTCGGTCTGACTGCGCACCCGGTACACCAGCACACCCTGCCGGCAGGCCTGCGTGTCGTTGCCCACAGGACCGCGCACCTCGAAGGCGAGGGCGCTTTCGGGGCCGGTGCGGACGACGGCGAGCTTGATGCCGTTGCCCAGCCCGAAGCCCGGTACGGCGCCCACCGCGCCGGGCGTCCCGACCGAGCCGAAAGCACCGGGCGCGCCCGCCGCCACCGGGACACCGGGCCCCGCCGCCAGCGGCTCCAGCGTCAGCCGCGCACCCGCGGCCCCCGCCCCCCGCACGCACACCACCTGCCGTGAATCCAGCCACCCGAGCTTCCACTTGTGCCAGCCGAACAGATCGGGCGCCATCCCGAACTGGCTGCCCATCAGGTCCCAGTCGCCGACGTAGGTGTCCCAGTCACCCTTGCCGTCCATCGGGCGGTGGTACAGGTCGGGCAGGTCGAAGACATGGCCGGTCTCGTGCGCCAGGACCAGCCGGTCGGGCGGATGGTTCTCGAACACCGTGACGACACGCCGGATGTCCTTGCCGTCCGCGCGCAGCGGGGACTCCAGGTTGACGACCTTCGTGGCGTCCGAGTCGACGCCGGGCGCGTCGGGATCGGCGACGAAGTAGACGACGTCGTAGCGGGAGAAGTCCACCTCCCGGTCCGCCACGGCGAGCGCGTCGCGCAGATAGGCGGCCCGGTCGTCCATGTCCCAGTCGCGCTGTATGGCGTACGCGGTCGACGGGCGCGGCATCCGGAGCCAGTTCCGCAGCGGATGCGGGCGCAGGGTGAATCTGCCGTAGGAGGCCCGTTCGAAGAAGTGGGTGGTGGCCGGGAAGTGGTCGGCCGTCAGTTCGGCGGGTGTCGTCCGAGGCGGCGCGTCCGGGAAGGACAGGAAGACCATGACCGCGTCGAGCTTGCGGGTCGGGCGCGGATAGGCGGCGTTCCAGGTGTCCAGGCCCTCGGAGTGGTGCGCCTCGGTGCGTTCGAGGGCGCAGGCCGCCGTGTCGAAGGGTTCGGCGACCGAGGGGCCCGCGACCAGGGAGGTCGCGGTGAGTGCCGACATCGTGGTGAACAAGGCGGCGACGGTGCGCAGTCGGGGCCACTCCCGCAGCCGACCCATGCCGGGGAGCAGGGGGAACTGACGCGGCACGTGGACCTCCGGGAGCGGTTCGCGGGACACCGCACCCAGCCTCGGTCAGATTGTCGTACTACGCCCTGTTTGCCTGCACCGGATGGGTGAGAGACCCGGGAGGCCGCCACCATCAACACCCCCGAATCGCTCACGGAACGTCACAACCGGTCGAGGGGCCGAAGAAGCCGTCCAGGTGCGAGCAGAAACGATCTGTCGGAAGGTCGGGTCACATGGGAACACTGAACAGTGGGTGGAAGGGCCCAGGACCAGCCTCTATGATCGGCACACTTTCCTGACACTTTCCCTGCACGGACACGGCTCGGCGGCGACCGCCACCCGGCCGACCATTCCGATGAGACCCATCCGAAGAACGAGTGCACTGCGGGAGCGAGCGGTGAGCGGAACGTCCGAAGGGCCGACGCCCGCGGCAGACCTCATCGGGCCGGCCGTCACAGAGAGTAACCTACAGCCATCGCCCGGTACTGGGGCGCCGCCCTACTCCACCGTCTTCCACGCCGCGCCCCTGGCGATGGCCGTGGTCGACTGCGAGGGGCTGGTCACCGGCGCCAACCCCGCCTTCGCCGACCTGCTCGGCACGGCACCCGGGGAACTGGCCGGCTCCGTCGCGGCCGACTTGGTGGACCTGGCCTCCGACGCGCGCACCTGGCACGCGTACCTGGAGGTGCTGCGCGGCCGCCAGGCCAGACTGCGCTGCACACGCCGCCTCAAGCACCCGGACGGGCACTCCCTTTGGGCCCAGGTCACGGTCGCGCCCCTGCCCGGCGCGGAGTTCGGCGGCGTCCTGCTCTCGGTCGTCGACATCAGCGCCCACCGCGAACTCCAGGCCCGGCTGCGGCACTTGCAGATGCACGACCCGGTGACCAGGCTGCCCAACCGCACCCTGTTCTTCGAGCGTCTGACGGCGGCCCTGGACGCGGAGTCGTACGAGGAGAGCGGCACCACCGGCCGAATCGGCCTGTGTTATCTGGACCTTGACGGCTTCAAGGCGATCAACGACACCCTCGGCCACCGGGTCGGCGACAGCCTGCTGGCCGCCGTGGCCGAACGGCTCACGCGGTGCGCCGAGGAGGCGGGGTACGCCAGATCGAGCCCGCCTCTGGTCGCCCGGCTCGGCGGTGACGAGTTCGCCCTGCTCGTCGAGGACTCGACCGGCACCGAGCAACTGGCCGATCTCGCCGAGTCGGTGCTGGAGGCGTTGCGGGCCCCCTTCGACCTCTCCGGCCGGCGTCTGTCGGTGTCGGTGTCGATCGGCGTCGTGGAACGCCAGGCGAGCGGCACCACCCCCACCGCGCTGATGCAGGCCGCCGACACGACGCTGTACTGGGCGAAGGCCGACGGCAAGGACCGCTGGACGCTCTTCGACCCCGAGCGCAGCGCCCACCTCATGACCCGCCAGGCCCTCTCCTCCACCCTCCGCCCGGCCATCGAGCGGGGTGAGTTCGCCCTGGAGTACCAGCCGCTGGTGAGCATGGAGGACGGCCGGCTGCGTGGCGTCGAGGCGCTTGTCCGCTGGAAACATCCTCAGTTCGGCGTACTGGCGCCGAATCGGTTCATCGGATTGGCCGAGGAGGACGGTTCGATCGTGCCGCTCGGCCGCTGGATCCTGGCGACCGCCTGCCGTCAGGCACGCGCGTGGCAGGTGTCGCACCCCGACGAGCCGCCGATCTTCGTGAGCGTGAACGTGGCGGTACGGCAGGTCTGGGACTCGGACCTGGTGGCGGACGTGGCCCGCATCCTCGACGAGACGGAACTCGCCCCGCACCTGCTCCAGTTGGAACTCACCGAATCGGCGGTGATGGGCTCGTCGGGCCGGCCCCTCCAGGACCTCCAGGCGCTCAGCGACATGGGCGTACGCATCGCGATCGACGACTTCGGCACCGGCTACTCGAACCTGGCGTACCTCAGCCGGCTGCCGGTCTCGGTGCTGAAGCTGGACGGTTCGTTCGTACGGGGGTTCCAGTACGAGAGCGACAACAGCGCGGCCGTCCCGCCGAACCCGGCCGACGAGGTCGTCGTCGAGGCGATGATCCAGCTGGCCCATCGGCTGGGGCTGACGGTCACCGCGGAGTGCGTGGAGACGTTGGCGCAGGCCTCGCGGCTGCGGCGGATCGGGTGCGACACCGGGCAGGGGTGGCTGTACTCGCGGCCGGTGCCGCCGGATCGTATCTCCGCGTTGCTCGGGGTACGGGTGTGAGGAACGGGGGACGGCGGCGTGAGGGTCAGGAGGCCGTCGGCAACCCGTAGGCGTCCGCTATGAGTTCGTACGAGCGCAGGCGTATGTCCATGCCAGGCGCGTTGCCTGTGATCATCAACTCGTCTGCGCCGGTGCGCTTCTGGAGGTCGTCGAGGCCGGTGCGGACCTCGTCGGGGGTGCCGTGGATGACGTTGGCGTTCCAGGAGTCGGCGAACTCGCGCTCCAGCGAGGTGAATTCGTGGGCCTCGGCCTCTTCCGGAGTGGGGATGAGGCCGGGGCGGCCGGTGCGCAGGCGGATCATGCTGAGGGCGGCTGCCTTGATCTGACGGCGGGCCTCCTGCTCCTCGTCCGTGGCGAGTGCGGAGACGCCGATGAGGGCGTAGGGCTCGTCGAGGACGGCGGACGGCCGGAAGGACTCCCGGTACAGGTCCAGGGCCGGGACGGTGTTGCGTGCCGAGAAGTGGTGGGCGAAGGCGAAGGGCAGGCCGAGGACCGCGGCGAGGCGGGCGCTGAAGCCGGAGGAGCCGAGCAGCCAGACCGGCGGGCGGTGCGGGGACTGGACGCCGCCGGGGGATGTCGCCTGGATCGGGCCGGGGACGGCGTGGATACGGCGGTACGGGTGGCCGTCCGGGAAGTCGTCGTCGAGGAAGCGGATGAGCTCGGCGAGCTGCTCGGGGAAGTCGTCGGCGCCCTCGCCCAGGTGGTCCGTGCGGCGGAGGGCTGCCGCGGTGGGGCCGTCCGTGCCGGGGGCGCGGCCCAGGCCGAGGTCGATACGGCCGGGGGCCATGGCCTCCAGGGTGCCGAACTGCTCCGCGATGACGAGCGGGGCGTGGTTGGGGAGCATGACGCCGCCGGAACCGAGGCGGATGCGGGTGGTGTGGGCGGCGAGGTGGGCGAGGATCACGGCGGGGGACGAGGAGGCCACGCCGGGCATGGAGTGGTGTTCGGCGACCCAGTAGCGGTGGAAGCCGCGGGATTCCGCTTGGCGGGAGAGTTCGACGCTGGTGCGGAGGGCGTCGGTGGCGGTGTGGCCTGAGCTGACCGTGACCAGGTCCAGTACGGAGAGGGGGACGGGGGCGGTGCCCTGTGCTGTGCCCCGGATCTCGTCGGCCTGGGTTTTGGCTGCCGCCACGGGTGCCTCCTGTGGTGATGTGGTGCGCTGTCCTGCCCGGCGGTAACAGGAGGGTGGCTCCGGTTTATTCCCGGTGGGGTTTTCTCGCCCCCGCCGCCCCTACCCGTCCCGTCCTTCTGGGGCTCCGCCCCAGACCCCGCTCCTCAAACGCCGGAGGGGCTGGATTTTGCCGACGGCGCTGGATTTCGCACCGGACCAGGCAAATTCAGCCCGTCCGGCGTTTGAGGACGAGGCCCTTCGGGCCGAAGCGGGGTCTGGGGGCGGCAGCCCCCAGGGACGGGAAGGATAGGGGCCGAGGCTCTGGAGGCGCGCCGGGTCGCTACACCTGCACGATCGGCTCCTTCGTGAAGAGAGCCCCCAGTTCCGGTGCGTTCACCCTGCGGTCCGTCAGCCTCAGGGCCTCCCAGACCGTGACCTGGTTGGCGGTGAGGACCGGCTTGGTGAGGTGTTGTTCCAGGGCGGCGAGGTAGGACGCGGTGTGCAGGGCCGTGTCGGGGAGGAGGATCGCCTCGGCGTCGGGGTGGTCCGCCTCCCTGGCCAGGGCGAAGAGTTCCTCGTCGCCCCAGGTGCCCACCTCCGCCGCCGTGATGATCCCGGAACCGCGGAGCGACACCACCTCCACGCCGGCCGCCCGGAGGAAGTCCGCGAAGAGCTGCGCCACGTCGTCGGGGTACGTCGCCCCGATCGCCACCCGCCGCACCCCGAGCTCCCGTACCGCGTGCACGAAGGCGAAGGACGTCGACGACGCCGGCATGCCCGCCGCGACGGCGAGGGTGCGCACCTGCTCGTGGGCGCCCTCCCAGCCGTAGACGAAGCTGCCGGACGTGCACGCCCACACCACCGCCTCCGCCCCGGTCAGCCGCAGCGCCTCCACGCCCTCCGCGAGCCGCTCGGCCGAGCCCATCCGCAGCAGGGCGTCCACCCGGTGCGCGTCCTCACCGATGTCGGTGTGCACCACGTCGACCCGGATGTCGCTGGCGAGCAGCTGCTCGATGCGTGGGTAGTCGTCCTCGGCGGAGTGGCCCGGGTAGAGGAATCCCAGTGCGGTCATGTCGGCCCTTCCTGCTGCTGTTCTTCGCCCGGCACATTCGGCAGTCCTTCGGGGAGGACGGGGCCACCACGCGCCGCCGGATCGATCAGCGCCTGATACGCCCCCACGGCTCGGGTACCCAGCCGACGCAGCGCTGCCCACATCGTGACCTGGTTGGCCGAGAGGACCGGGATGCGCAGCTCCGCCTCCAGTTGCGGGATCACGTCGTAGGTGGGGAGGTTGGTGCAGCTGATGAACAACGCGTCGGTGGCACCCCGCGCCGCCGTGCGCGCCATGTCCGCCACATCGCGGTACGGCACCTTCCAGATGTGCCGCGTCAGTCCCATGAACGCGCACCCGGTGACCGCGACCCCCGCCTCCGCCACGTAATCCTCCAGCGCCCGCGTCACCGAGACGGTGTACGGCGTCACCAGGGCCACCCGCCGTACCCCCAGCTCGGTGAGCGCCTCCAGGAGCGCGCCGGAGGTCGTGACGGCCGGCACCGCGCCCTCCCGCGTCATCGCCTCGCACATCGCCCGCTCGCCCGCGATACCGCCGACGAAACTGCCGGAGGTGCAGGCGTAGGCGACCACCTCGGGCGCGATCGCGGTCAGGGTGCGGACGCCGTCACCGAGCGTCTCGTGCTCGCTGACCAGACGGGCCAGATCCAGGCTGACCTCGACCGGGACGAACGGTGTGCGGGTCAGGTGCAGGGAGACCTCGTCCGGCACCCAGCGCCAGAGCTCCCGGTCCAGCGCGAAGTCGAAGGGGGCGACGACACCTACACCGCGCTGCGGCCGGGGTCCGCCGAGGAAGGAGAGGTCCATGGAGCTCATGGCAGGCACCGTCCTCACTACGAGAAACAGGTGAGCAACGGACCGTATGTACGCCCGTGTTGACGAAGGTAGGTTCGGGTGCGAGCGTGGTCAAACCTCGCATGTCAGACGGCCAAGCACTTCCAGTAAAACTCCGAGAAACGGCGCCCGCACACCCCCCGAGCCCCCTGGAGAAGCGACCCCGAATGACCGCACCCACCCCCGGTCCGCCCCCCGCCTCCGACCCCGGCTCCCCGCCCACCCTCCTCGTCCTCGACACCGACCCCCTCCCCCGCCTCGGCCGCCTCACCGGCCGCGCCCGTGTCGAGCACGCGGACGAGTCGACCCTCGCCGAGCGGCTGCCCCACGCCGACGTCCTGCTGGTCTGGGACTTCGCCTCGCATGCCGTACGCCACGCCTGGCCCGGCGAGGGCCCGCGGCCGCGCTGGGTGCACACGGCGAGCGCGGGTGTGGATCATCTGATGTGCCCGGAGCTGACCGAGTCCGACACCGTGGTGACCAACGCGCGCGGGGTCTTCGACCAGCCGATCGCCGAGTACGTCGCCGCGCTGGTGCTGGCGATGGCGAAGGACCTGCCGCGGACCCTGGAGCTGCAGCGCTCGCGGGAGTGGCGGCACCGCGAGGGGCAGCGCGTCGCGGGCACGCGCGCGTGCGTGGTCGGGTCCGGTCCCATCGGCCGTACGATCGCCCGCACGCTCAAGGCCCTCGACATCACCACCGCGCTGGTCGGCCGGGTCCCGCGCACCGGCATCCACGGCCCCGACGACCTCGACCGGCTGATGGCCCGCGCCGACTGGGTGATCGCGGCCGCGCCGCTCACCGAGCAGACCCAGGGCATGTTCGACCTCCGCCGCTTCGGCGTCATGCAGCCCTCCGCCCGGTTCATCAACGTCGGGCGCGGGCAGCTTGTCGTGGAGGACGCCCTGGCCGAGGCCCTCACCAAGCGCTGGATCGCCGGGGCCGCGCTGGACGTCTTCGAGCACGAGCCCCTCGGTCCGGACAGCCCGCTCTGGGGCCTGCCGGGGCTGATCGTCTCGCCGCACATGAGCGGGGACACCGTCGGCTGGCGCGATGAACTCGGCAAGCAGTTCGTGGAGTTGTACGAGAGGTGGGAGGCGGGCAGGCCGCTGCTGAACGTGGTCGACAAGCAGCGTGGGTACGTACCCGGACGCTGACGTCAACGGCTGGAGGGCGACGCATGACGGATCTCACCGAACTGACCGCCGTACAACTCCTCGACGGCTACCGAGAAGGGCGGTTCAGCCCCGTCGACGCCACCCGTGCCGCCCTGGAGCGGGCCGAGCGGATCCAGCCGGAGGTCAACGCCTTCGTCCGCCTCACCGCCGACGAGGCCCTCGCCCGGGCCGCCGAGTCGGCCGAACGGTGGCGGCGCGGTGAACCGGCCGGGCTGCTCGACGGCGTCCCGGTCACCGTGAAGGACATCCTGCTGATGCGCGGCGGACCGACCCTGAAGGGCTCGAAGACCATTGCGGAGAACGGCAGTTGGGGCGAGGACGCCCCCTCCGTGGCCCGCCTGCGCGCGCACGGAGCCGTCTTCCTCGGCAAGACCACGACCCCCGAGTTCGGCTGGAAGGGCGTCACCGACTCACCCCTGTCCGGCGCCACCCGCAATCCGTACGACCCGACCCGCACCGCCGGCGGCTCCAGCGGCGGCGCGGCGGCGGCCGTGGCCCTCGGCGCGGGGCCGCTCGCGCTCGGCACGGACGGCGGCGGCAGCGTCCGTATCCCGGCGGCGTTCTGCGGCATCTTCGGCCTGAAACCGACGTACGGCCGCGTCCCGCTCTACCCCGCCAGCGCCTTCGGCACCCTGGCCCACGTCGGCCCGATGACCCGCGACGCGGCCGACGCGGCCCTGCTGCTCGACGTCATCGGCACGCCCGACTCCCGCGACTGGTCGGCGCTCCCGCCCGCGCCCGGCTCCTTCGTGACGGGGCTGACCGGCGGCGTGCACGGTCTGCGCGTCGCCTATTCGCCCTCCCTCGGCGGCCAGGTCGCGGTACGCCCGGCGGTCGCGGCGGCCGTGCGGCGGGCGGTGGAGCGGCTGGCGGGGCTGGGGGCTTACGTCGAGGAGACCGACCCCGACTTCACCGACCCGGTGGACGCCTTCCACACCCTGTGGTTCACCGGGGCCGCCCGGGTGACCCAGCATCTGGGGCCGCACCAGAGGGAGTTGCTCGATCCGGGTCTGCGGGAGATCTGCGGCGCCGGTGCCCGCGCCTCCGCGCTCGACTATCTGGCCGCGGTCGACGTCCGCATGGAACTCGGCCGCCGCATGGGCCGCTTCCACGACACCTACGACCTCCTCGTCACCCCGACCCTCCCGATCACCGCCTTCGAGGCGGGCGCGGAGGTCCCCAAGGGCTCGGGGCACCGCAGGTGGACGGGGTGGACCCCGTTCACGTACCCCTTCAACCTCACCCAGCAGCCGGCGGCCACCGTCCCCGTCGGCAGGGACGGTGACGGTCTGCCGATCGGCCTGCAGCTCGTGGCCGCCCGGCACCGGGACGACCTGGTGCTGCGGACGGCGCACGCGCTCTACGAGGCCGGGATCGCCGACTTCGCCGGGAACGCCGGAGTCACAGCCTCCGGAAGCTGAGCGACTCCCCCAACGCCCCCGACCTCCACAGGTCGTTGCAACCCTGGGCCATCTCCTCCAGGCCTTCCACGATCTGGCCCCAGACGATGCCGGGCACCCAGCCCACGTCGCCGTTCAGGAGCAGGTTGTTGCGCTCGTAGAACAGGGCCAGGTCGACCACTGTCGTGTCGGGGCGGACCTCGCGGTCGTAGCCGTAGGACTTGGTGCCCAGTTCGGTGCCGGCGAAGGAGAAATAGCAGAGATCTCCGGGGATGGGGGTGATGGTCGGGTTTTCCAGGGGTGGTTCCGATGCCGCGAACGGCGGGAACAGGGCGTAGATCTCGTTGCGGGCGTATTTCGCGTGGTAGACCTCGCTGCTCAGCGGGAGGGCGTCCCACACGGCCGCGCAGGTGACGGGGGCGCGATCGTCCAGCAGTTTTGCCGTGCAGGTGATTGCGCGCTTGACCAGCGAGACTTCGATGTAGCGGTCAGCCATGCCATCCATAGTGCATACATCGCATGGTCTCGGGTAGCCGCGCCGCCATGGCTCCACCTAATGGGAACGACAGAGACACACCTGGGACCACGCGCCGATCGCTGCTCGCGGGGGTGGCGGCGCTCGGCGCGCTGGGAGCGGCCGGCTGCACACGTGTGGCCACGGCATCGACCGAGGACGGCGGCGACCTGCTCGACCGGCTGAAGGCGGCGGGCGTCGTACGGCTCGGTATCGCGGGGGAGATCCCCTTCGGCTACATCGACAAGAACGGCGATCTGACCGGCGAGGCGCCGGAGTTGGCCCGGGTCATCTTCAAACGGCTGGGCGTCGACCGCGTACAGCCGGTCCCGACCGAGTTCGGGTCGCTGATTCCGGGGCTCAACTCGCAGCAGTTCGACGTCGTCGCCGCCGGGATGTACGTCAATCCCGAGCGCTGTGAGCAGGTCATCTTCTCCGACCCCGACTACCAGATGCTCGACTCCTTCATCGTGCGCAAGGGCAATCCGAAGGGGCTGCACGACTACAAGGACGTCGTCGAGAAGAAGGCCAAGTTCGCCACCGGGACCGGTTATGCCGAGATCCAGTACGCCGTCGAGGCGGGGTACAAGGAGAGCGACATCCTCATCGTGCCGGACCAGGTCGCGGGGCTGAACGCCGTCGAGGCGGGGCGGGTCGACGTCTTCGCCGGTACGGCGCTCACCACCCGGGAAGTGGTCAAGAAGTCCGGCAAGGCGGAGGCCACCAAGGCCTTCACACCGCTCGTCGGCGGCAAACCGCACGTCGACGGCGGCGCGTTCGCCTTCCGGCCGACCGAGACGAAGCTGCGGGACGCCTTCAACGTCGAGCTGCACAAGCTGAAGAAGAGCGGGGAGCTGTTCCGCATCCTCAAGCCCTTCGGCTTCACGGAGGCGGAGATGACCGACCTCACCGCGAAGGAGCTGTGCGGCGGATGACCTCGGGACTCTGGGAACTCGTACTCAAGGGGATCTGGACCACGATCCAGCTCCTCGTCCTCAGCGCGCTGCTGGCCGCGGCCGTGTCGTTCGTGGTCGGGATCGCACGGACCCACCGGCTGTGGATAGTCCGCTTCCTCGCGGGCTTCTACACCGAGGTGTTCCGCGGGACCTCCGCCCTCGTCATGATCTTCTGGGTGTTCTTCGTGCTGCCCCCGGCCTTCGGCTGGCAGCTGGTGCCGCTGTGGGCGGGCACGCTGGCGCTCGGGCTGACCTACGGGGCGTACGGCTCGGAGATCGTGCGCGGTGCGCTGAGCGCGGTCGACCCGGCGCAGAAGGAGGGCGGGATCGCGCTCAGCTTCACGCCCTGGCAGCGGATGCGGCTGATCCTGCTGCCGCAGGCGGTGCCGGAGATGATCCCGCCGTTCTCCAACCTGCTGATCGAGCTGCTCAAGGGCACCGCCCTGGTGTCGATCATGGGCATGGGCGATCTGGCGTTCAGCGGCAACCTGGTGCGGCTGGCGCTGCAGGAGAGCGCGGAGATCTACACGTACATCCTGCTCATCTACTTCGTCATCGCCTTCCTGCTCACCCGCCTGATGCGCGGGCTGGAGCAGAAGCTGAAGGCGGGGGTCGGAAAGACCCCGACGCGCGGGGTCTCCGCGCATGAGCTCAAGCGCGCCGAGACGACCGGTGTCGGCGCCTCCTCCGGGGGAGGTGTTCTCGGATGAAGTGGAACTGGCAAGCGGTCGCCGACTTCATGCCGCAGTTCTGGGACGGTCTGCTGGTCACCCTGCAGGCGCTGGCTCTCGGCTCGGTCATCTCCTTCGCGCTCGGCCTGGTGTGGGCGCTGCTGATGCGGGCGCCGAGCCGGTGGGTGACGTGGCCGGTCGGCGTGGTGACCGAGTTCGTGCGCAACACCCCGCTGCTGGTGCAGCTGTTCTTCCTGTTCTACGTGCTGCCCGAGTGGGGGATCACCTTCTCCGCGTTGACCACCGGCGTCTTCGCGATCGGCCTGCACTACTCGACGTACACGATGCAGGTCTACCGCGCCGGCATCGAGGCGGTGCCCGTCGGCCAGTGGGAGGCCGCGACGGCGCTGAATCTGCCGGTCGCCAGGACCTGGCGGGTGGTGATCCTGCCGCAGGCGATCCGCCGCGTCGTGCCCGCGCTCGGCAACTACGTGATCGCGATGCTCAAGGACACGCCGCTGCTGATGGCGATCACCGTCCTCGACATGCTCGGGCAGGCACGGCTGTTCTCGCAGCAGAACTTCCAGTTCACCGAGCCCCTGACCGTGATCGGCGTGGCCTTCATCCTCATCTCCTACCTGGCCTCCCTCCTCCTGCGAGCCCTGGAGCGACGTCTTGTCCACTGACATCCAGCACAACCCTGAGAAGAACCCCGCCGACAACCGCTCCAACGGCGAGCTGATCCGTCTCGAGCAGGTCACCAAGCGGTTCGGCGACAACACCGTCCTCGACCACCTGGACTTCTCCGTCGAGGCCGGCAAGCACGTGACGCTGATCGGGCCGTCCGGATCGGGCAAGACCACGATCCTGCGGCTGCTGATGACGCTGACCAAGCCGGACGAGGGCCGGATCACCGTGGACGGGGAGCAGTTGTTCCCGGCCACCGAGAAGCAGATCCGTGAGGTCCGCAAGAAGATCGGGATGGTGTTCCAGCAGTTCAACCTGTTCCCGAACATGCCGGTCCTGCGGAACATCACCGAGGCCCCGGTCACCGTCCTCGGCCTGCCGAAGGACGAGGCGGAGGCGCGCGCCCGCGAGCTGCTCGACCTGGTGGGCCTGGCCGACAAGTGCGACGCCTACCCGTCCCAGCTGTCCGGCGGCCAGCAGCAGCGGGTGGCGATCGCGCGGGCGCTGGCCATGCGGCCCAGGGTGCTGCTGCTCGACGAGGTGACGTCGGCACTGGACCCGGAGCTGGTCGCGGGCGTCCTCGACCTGCTGCGGGACATCGCCCGCACCACGGACATCACCATGCTCTGCGTGACCCACGAGATGAACTTCGCCCGGGACATCTCGGACCAGGTCCTGATGTTCGACTCCGGCCGGGTCATCGAGACCGGCTCGCCGGAGAAGATCTTCAACGACCCCGAGAACGACCGGACCCGGGAGTTTCTCAGCGCGGTGCTGTGATCCCGGTCGGCCCCGATCTGGCGGGCCGCCCGGGCGGGTCATGTCTCTGGCATATGCCAAGGTGCTAGACCGCAGTTGAGGGCATCGTAATCTCGTCAACAACCGCTCACTACAAGCCTCTTGCCGGTTATCGTGGTGGGGATTGGCTGACTGCAACCCGGCCCATTCCGAACAGCGATGTGCGACCGCAGGGGGAACCGTGGCGCTGACGCACGAGCCGACCGCGCCGTACCACTCGGCCCAGGACGCCCTGCGCGTCCTGGAGACCGTGGCGCGGCACAGCACCGGAGTCACCGACGCCGAGCTCGCCCGGCACACGGGCATAGGCCCGGAGCGCCTGACCGGCCTGCTGCTGATGCTGCGCCGCGAGGGCTACGTCGAGCAGGTCGCCGACGGCTCGTACGTCACGGGCGACGCGCTGACCCGCCTGGGTTCCGCGCAGGGCCGCGAGCAGGCCCTGCGCGAGAACCTCCAGCGCACCCTGGACCGGCTGCGCGACTCGGTCGGCGCCGCCGTCTACATCAGCCGGTACGTCGACGGTGAGATCAAGATCGACCAGTACGCCGCCGGCCCGGCCACGCCCGTGGTCAACGAGTGGGTCGACTTCCGCTACTCCGCCCACGCCACCGCGATCGGCAAGAGCCTGCTCGGCCAGCTCGACCACAACGGCCGGCGCGACCATCTCTCCCGCCACAAGATGGCCCGCCTCACCTCGCGCACGATCACCAGCGACAAGGTCCTGCTCTCCCGCCTGGAGTCCCAGCCGCCGACGGTCCCCCACCTCGACCTCCAGGAGTACGCGGTGGGCACGGTGTGCGCGGCGGTCCCGATCACCGCCGGGTCGTCGGTGGGCTGCCTGGCCCTGTCCCTCCCCATCGAGCACGCCCACCGGCTGAAGCAGGCGGCGGACACGCTGAACCGGAACGCGGCGCCGGTGCTGCTGTCGCTCGCCATCCAGTCCTGACCGGCCGCGCGCGACGGTGGTCGGAAGCACCCCTGCGGACCAGGTAGTATTTTCTTCGTCGCCGCCGCGAGGAACGCGAAATCGCGGTCGGCGAGAGTCATGCGCCGCTAGCTCAGTTGGTTAGAGCAGCTGACTCTTAATCAGCGGGTCCGGGGTTCGAGTCCCTGGCGGCGCACTCGTGAAGGGCCTCTCGTGGGAGCGAGAGGCCCTTCGACGTGTTACAGAACCCGCCACGCCTGCCCAGGCGACGCGGGGCCCACGCCTCGACATCAGCACTCGGGGTGCTGCAGGAGCGGCTGGGGGTCCGGGGGTCATCCCCCGGGAAATACAGCATCAGCGGGTCCGGGGTTCGAGTCCCTGGCGGCGCACTCCTGAAGGGCCTCTCGTGGGAGCGAGAGGCCCTTCGACGTCTTCCGGGGTCAGTCTCCGGTACGTCTGCTCGCCGGGCGGCCGCCACCACACCGGGTCGGCACACCGGAAGCCTTCCTTCCTGAGCCCCGCCCGGTGGATCTTGTTCGTGGCGGTCACCGGCATCCGCTCCACGACCCGCACGAACCGCGGCGCCATCTTCGTCCCCAGATCCGGCTGGGCGAGCAGGAACCGGGCGAACCCGACCGGGTCGAACTCCCCCGCGACCGTCGCCATGACCTGGTCCCCGGTGACCGGATCCGGCACCGCGTACACCGCGACGGCATCCGCACCCTCGTACCGGGCGAGGATGTTCTCGATCATCGCGGCGGACAGGTTCTCGCCGTCCACCCGGAGCCGGTCGTCACCCCGCCCCGCGAAGTACAGATAGCCGTCGGCGTCCCGGCAGAACAGGTCCCCGGTCCAGTACCAGCCCTCCCGACGCCGCTCCGCCTCAGCCTCGGGATTGCGCCAGTACCCCTCGAAGGGGTTCGGCCCCCGGTTGACCAGCTCCCCGATGGCCTCGTCCCCGTTGACCAGCCGCCCGCCCGCGTCGAAGAGGGCGGGCGGACACTCCGCGCAGGTCCGCGGATCGAGTACGACGAGCCCGGGCCCCGCCCGGCCCACGGCCCCCGCCGGCGTCCCCGGCGACCACTGCACGGCGGCCCCGCCCTCGGACGACCCGTACCCCTCCACCAGCCGCACCCCGAACCGCCGCTCGAAGGCGGCCGCGTCCACGGCGCCCGCCTCGGTGCCGAAGCCGAGCCGCAGCGCGTGGTCGCGGTCGTCGGGGCGCGGTTCGGTGGCGAGGAGGTACTGGATCGCGCGGCCGACGTAGGTGAAGTAAGTCGCCCGGTAGCGCCGTACGTCCGCGAGGAACCCGGACGCCGAGAAGCGCCGCCGCAGTGCCACCGCCGCGCCGGCGTCGAGGGCGGGTGCCCAGTCGGCGATGACCGCGTTGCCGTGGAACATCGGCATGCAGATGTAGTGCACGTCGTCGGGGCGGACACCGAACTGGCCGGCCAGGGAGCGCCCGGCCGCCGCCAGCCGGCCCTGGGTGCAGATCGCGGCCTTGGGGGCGCCGGTCGAGCCGGAGGTGAAGTAGAGCAGGAGACGGTCGTGCGGGGTGGCCCGGGAGGGGTCGGGGCGGGCGTCGGCGTAGGGGGCGAGCAGGGCGTCGTATTCCGCCGAGTCGGTCAACAGCGCGCTTACGCCGGGTAGTTCGAGGCCGTCGAGCAACGGCAGACGGGCCCGCTCGGTGATCAGGATCCGGCACTCGGTGTGCAGGATGTCGCGGGCGATTTCGGGGCCCCGGCGGGTGGGGTTGATTCCGGCGACGGCGGTTCCCGCGAGGGCGGCCGCGCTCAACCACAGGGGGTATTCAGGGGTGTTGTCGAGCAGGACGCCGATGTGCGAGCGGGGCGGCGCGAGGTCGGCCAGCAGGGCGGCCCGGGCGGCGGCGCCCCTCGCCACCTGGTGATGGGTGAGCGCCTGTCCTTCGAACCACAGCCCCGGCCGATGGTCGTCCCACCGGCCGGCGACGAGTTCCGCGACCGTACGCCTGTTGGGCTCCATGGCGGCGCACGGTAGTTGATGGACCGTCAGATGTGGAGGGTCGTCACGGGGTCATCGTGACGCCGTCGACGACGACGGTGTCGGTGGTGTCGTCGACGCCCGTGCCGAAGCCGAATTCGTCGGACATCTGGCTGTACGTGACCATGAAGCCGACGCAGAACACCGCGACCACCCCGAGGAACGCCAGGCCGGCGACGGTGGACGCCGCCAGCTTGGCCCGGCGCGGCGCCTTGGCCGTGGCGACGACGTCGCGACCCTCGGCGTAGTAGACGGTGACGATGTCGCCCTCGACGATCGTCGCCGGGCCGTCCTCCTCCTCGAAGCGGACCGTCCGGCCGTCGCGCGCGGTGAACTCGTAGACGTGGTGCAGCGTGGTGCGCACGGACGTGTCGCCGCTGCCGCCGTGCGTCGTCGTGAACATCCGCAGGCAGCGTCCCTCCGCCGTCAGACCGCTGTTCCAGGCGCTGCGGATCTGCAGCGAGCGGCGCACCACGCGGTAGGCGCCGAAGAGGGCGGCGGCCAGAATCAGGCCGGGCACGAGGTAGAACAAGAGGTCCATGATGCTTCCCCCGAGGTCAGGTACTGCTTGTGTGGGGAACCTACCCCCGGGGGAAGCACGCCTGTCTCAAGTAACGCTCAGAGATCCGACGCCGGATCAGAACGTGACGTCCGAGCACGCGTAGAACGCGTTGCCCGTGTCGGCGATCGTCCACACGGCGAGGATGACGTGGTGACCGCTCAGCCCGGACGGCAGGGTGCCGCTGTGGGAGAGCGTGGCCGGTGGCCGCTGCCCGTTGTACGGGATGGTCAGGAACGGGGTGAGGTTGAGGTCGGAGCGGGCCAGGTTGTGGTTCTGGTTCCAGCCCGGCTTGGTGACGTAGTACTTGAAGTCGGTCGTGGCGTGCATGGCCGTGAACTGCCAGCGGAACGTGTAGCTCTGACCGCCGGTCACCCGGGTGGTCGGCCAGGCGGCGCCGGACGGCGTGCGCGGGGCGCTGAGCTGGCTGAACTGGCCGAGGCCGGCGTTGCATATCTGCCCGTCGGCCGGTCCGGAGCCGGGGAAGCCCTTCGGGCCCTCGACGCTCTGCGGCTCCCACTGGATGGAGCCGCAGTTGGTCACGGTGCCGTTCTGGCAGAGCTTCTGCCTGCTGATGGGGAGGTCGGTGTAGCCGTGGCTGCTCGCGCCGCCGGCGGAGAGCACCAGGGCCCCGACCGTGGTGAGTCCGAGCGCGGCGGCGTACAACTTGGTCTTTCTGCGCATGCTGCTGCTCCTGGGAACGTGGGGGAAGTTCGGCGAGCTTGCAGGTCTAGACCAAGTCCCAGAATATTGCTGAGTGTTGAACATGTCCATACCAATCGGGGGACATGTTCGACGGGCCGTCAGGCAAGCGCCGCGGTGGGCCTCAGCCCGCCGTCTCGCCGCGCCCCACGCAGAACGCCACCGTCAAGTCCTTGACCAGCGCCTTTCGTTCGTAGTCGTCCAGCTCGACCAGACCCCGCACGGTCAGCCGCGTCACCGTGTCCTCCACCGAGTCGACCACCGAGGTGAGCATGGTCGCCCGGTGCTGCGCGTCCAGCGCGGCGATACTGCGGCGGTGCATGGCGGCGGCGACCTCGGGCGCGTACTCCACCCGCACCGGCCGCACCGAGAACACCTCGAGCCCGACCGCCCCCGCGTCCCGCACCACCAGCCGGGTCAAGACGTCCGCGGTCGCCTCGACCGACCCCCGCACGGCGCCCGGCGTCTCCACCGGCACCCGGGCCAGCGCCGCCTCGACGCACTCGCGCAGATACGTCTCGTGGTCGTCCACCCCGAGCGTCGCCCGCGCGGTGTCCCGCACCCGCCACACCACCAGCACGACGGCCCGCAGCGCGACCCCGTTGCCGTCCGCCGCCGGCATCTGGTCGCTGCGCCAGTGCCGCAGCCGTACATCGACCCGGCGGCGCAGCAGCAGCGGGTTGACCCATAGCAGCCCGGTGCGCCGGACCGTGCCCCGGTAGCGGCCGAACAGCCCGAGCACCCAGGCCCGCCCGGTCCGCCCCCGCGCCAGCCCGCCGAACCCGAACAGCCCCAGCGCCCCGGCCCCCGTGTACGCCGCCCACTGCGCCGGCCCCAGCCCCGCCCCCGCGGACACCGGCAGCCCCAGCGCGTCCACCGCGAGCGGCGGCAGCACCCCGGCCCACCACGAGGTGGCCAGGCCTCCGGCGGCCCCGCAGGCCCCGGCTAGCACACCCGCCGCCCCGGGCAGCACGCGCGCCGGCCGCTCCACCAGGTCGGGGTCGACCTCCGGCACGGGGGGCGGCTTCGGCTGCACCGGACGACGCAGCCGCGGCTGCTCCCCCGTGCCCTGCCGGCGCCCCACGACCATCGGCCTGAGCGGCACGGACACCGGGTCGGGGCCGTCGCGGAACAGCAGATGGACGGGGATCTCCGTGGTCGCCTCGTTCTGGATCAGCCGCGCGGGGCGAGGCGCCGTCCCGCCGTCCGAGGTCCCCTCCGACTCGGGTGTGCGAGAAGCGGTCGTGGTCATGCGTGCCTCCAGCCTCCGCGCCAGATGCGTCACAGCAGTGGTTGTCGGGATTTCGGGTCAGGAGAGCAGTGGCCACCTATGCGATCGGCCGCCGCCTACGAGAACAGCCGCCGCCAGGTCTCCGGCCCCGGATAGCCGTCCGCCGCGCCGCCCCGCCAGCCCTGGGCACGCTGGAAGGCCTCGACGCCTCGCCGGTCCGCCTCGCCCCAGCGCGATCCCGGCCCCGTCTTGTAGTGCTTGCCGTACCCCTTCTTCACCAATTGCCTGCCGAGCTGGGTGACGTACTTGTTGTTGGCGCCCGGCCGGAACATCGTCCGCCCCGGATACCCCGGCACCCCGTGCGACGCCGGCGCCCCGTGGCCGCCCGGCCCGTCCGCCTCCGCCGCCTGGATGTCCTTGCCCTTGCCCGTCGCCAGCAGCGCCCACGTCCGCGGCCCCGGCAGCCCGTCCGCGTCCCGGCCCTGCCAGCCCTGCGCCAGCTGGAAGGCCCGGGTGGCCCTGCGGTCCATGTCGGTCCAGCGCGAGCCGGGCCCGGAGGGGTAGTACCGGCCGGCGCCGTGCTCGACGAGCATGCGGCCCAGCTGAGCGACGTACTTGTTGTTGGCCCCGGGGCCGAAATACGCCCGTCCCGGGTACGGCACCACGCGCTTCGCACCCTCGGGCTTGGCGGTGTCCGGCTGCCCGGTGTCCGGCTGCCCGGTGTCCGGTTCCGTTCCCGCCGCGCCGCTCTTCAGCCCTTTGTAGCGGTAGGCGAGGTAGCGGTCGGAGTGGTTCCAGTAGGCGTACGGGGTGATCAGCCGGCGGGCGTGGGGGCGGGTCGACTCGTAGGCGACGTAGTGGGTGCGCGTGTAGTCCGTCCAGCCGCCGAAAATGACGACGTGCGAGCCGTTCTGGGGGTTCGCCGGATTGTGGAACAGCAGAATGTCGCCGGGCTGCAGATCTTCCCGGGGGATCCGTACGCCGTACTGGTCGAGGCTGCCGGTCCATTCGTTTCCGGGCAGGTTCCAGGCCATCGAGACGAATCCAGAACAGTCCTGCCGGTATCCGTCGGACCAGTACCGGGACATGCTGTACGGCACCTTCGCGGCCACCCATTTCTTGGCCCGCCGGATGATCTCCGCACGGCTGGTCTCGGTCGCCTTCACCGGGCCCGGCTTGGCCGGCTGCCCGCCCGGGCCGTGCAGCGGAGCCCTTCCGCCCTGGGGCGACGCGGGCTCGTCACCTGCGGGAACGCCCGGTCGGTCGGAGGCGTGGGGGGCGGCGAGGGCCGGGGCGGTGTGGCCCACGGCGAGGGTGGTGGAGGCGGCTGCGGCAACGATCAGCGCCCGGCCGGCCGCGGGGTGGCGGGCGGTCGTGGAATGCGGCAGGACGCGTCTCCAGTGAACGCATCCGGGGCAGTCGCAGTCACTCTCCGGATCGAATTCCTCGAATACCGGAGTCCGAGTCTCCATGCGATTCCCCTCACACACCAGATGGAAATGTCCACGGCTGTACACACCATCAGTTTCACAACTGTCTTCCCGACGCGCATGTTGACGGTCCGAATGGTTTACGGCCGCCCCACCCGCCCCCGCGCCACCCGCGCGCGTGGTCGGGAGCACCTCTGGAGGTCCTGTAGAGTTATCGAGTCAGCAGGCGCCGCTAGCTCAGTTGGTTAGAGCAGCTGACTCTTAATCAGCGGGTCCGGGGTTCGAGTCCCTGGCGGCGCACAGACGGTGAAGGCCTCTCGCAACTGCGGGGGGCCTTCGCTTTATGGGGGCGGACTTCCCCGGAGCCCGGCAGCGACGGCTGGGGGTCCGGGGGTTACCCCCCGGGGAATACAGCATCAGCGGGTCCGGGGTTCGAGTCCCTGGCGGCGCACGATGACGATGGCGAGCCATGATCGCAGAAGGCGCGATCCCGGCTCGCCCTCGTCGTTTCTGCGCGGCTGCGCCGCGCGTTGTGGGGGCTCCGCCACCCACACCCCCTTCTGTACGGAAGCCCCTCGTGCAAGCGAGGGGCTTCCGGCGTGTTTGGCCGGATACCCTCTGGCCATGGCAGCGCGTGACCTTCAGGAGCGGATCAAGAAGCTCATCATCGACCGCCGGCTGCCCTCCGGGGCCCCGTTGCCGACGGAGCCCGAGCTGATGGCCCATCTGGGAGCCAGCCGGAACTCCGTGCGCGAGGCGCTCAAGGGGCTGCAGGCGATGGGCATCGTGGAGATCCGGCACGGGTTCGGGACGTACGTCGGCACGATGTCGCTGGCCCCGATGATCGAGGGCCTCGCTTTCCGCACCGTCGCCGGGCACTACCGGGGCGAGGACACCCTGCTCCAGCTGCTGCAGCTGCGGGAGGCCGTGGAGACGGGGCTGGTGTCGCGGCTCGCGGGGCGGGTTCCGGACGCCGACCTCGTTGAACTGGACGCGCTCGTCGACCGTATGGAAGAGCAGGCGGCGCAGGGCGGCGACGGCATCGCCGAGACCGACAGGGCGTTTCACGCCACCCTTTATCGGGGTCTGGACAACGCGCTGCTGGGCGAGGTGATGGAGGCGTTCTGGGACGCCTTCCACCGGGTCCACACCGATCTCGGGGGTGCGCCGCAGGATCCCCTGGTCACCTGCCGACAGCACCGGGAGATCGTGGACGCGGTGCGGTCGGGCGACGCGATACGGGCGGAGGGGGCCATAAGCGAGCACTTCGGCAACATCCGCGCCCGCGTGTCCACAACGGGTACACAACACCCCCACAGGTGCCACAATGAGCGCGTATGACCGGTAAACACCTCGTTTCGCATCTTGCGATCATGTGGAACGGCGTGGAGCCTGGTGATTGGTTTTTCAAGATGCTGCGGATACGCGGCAGTTGGGGGGCAAGGAGCCGGTTGCCGGTTTTTGCGGGGAGTAGGGGGCCCCGTTCATGACCGCATGCCGAGGGGGGCATGATGCAACCGGAAGGTCGCGTTTCCATGTCTAAGGTGTGGAAGATGTGGTGACTGCGGCCCGCCACTGATACGCCTGTGAAGGTCGAGGGGGATCGACACAGCCGTAAGGAACCGACAGACACGCGGTTTGACCTGCGTGTGGGGGGATGACTCATGACGTCGACGCCGACGGGCGCCCGGCAGAACTTCGACCCGTCTCAGACAACCCAGCTCAGGGTGCCATCACAGACCCGGACCGGGGCCTTCCGCCGGATCAAGAAGACGCTGCCGAAGTACGACTACGAGCACTACAGCCGGCTGGCCGGTCCCCTCACCCAGCCCGACCCGAACAAGCCGTACCGGGTCGAGTACCGCTCGCTGATCTCGCAGGAGCCGCACCGGATCCGCGTCGCGCTGATGCTCGCCGCCGCCCCGGTGCTCTCGCTCGTCCTGCTGTTCTGGCTGCTGCAGCCCGAGCACTGGACCGAACGGGACTATCCCGCCTTCGACTTCCTGCCGGCGCTCGACATAGTCATGCTCGTCTCGATCGGCCTGATCGAGTTCTTCCGCTGCATGAACGTGCTGTCCAACGCGCACGCCACGCTGGTCGCCCGCGACCCGATCCCGGTGGTGCCGGAGACCGGCACGAGAGTGGCCTTCCTCACCTCCTTCGTGCCCGGCAAGGAGCCGCTGGAGATGGTGACGAAGACCCTGGAGGCGGCCGTCAAGCTGCGCCACCGGGGCCTGCTGCACGTCTGGCTGCTCGACGAGGGCGACGACCCGGAGGTCAAGGAGGTCTGCCGGCGGCTCGGCGTGCACCACTTCTCCCGCAAGGGCGTGGCCAAGTGGAACCAGGCCAAGGGCCCGCACCGCGCCAAGACCAAGCACGGCAACTACAACGCCTGGCTCGACGCCCACGGTGACGACTACGACTTCTTCGCCTCGGTCGACACCGACCACGTGCCGCTGCCCAACTACCTGGAGCGGATGCTCGGCTTCTTCCGCGACCCGAACATCGGCTTCGTCATCGGCCCGCAGGTGTACGGCAACTACGACAACTTCGTCACCAAGGCCGCCGAGTCCCAGCAGTTCCTCTTCCACGCCCTGATCCAGCGGGCGGGCAACAAGTACGGCTCCCCGATGTTCGTGGGTACGTCGAACGCCGTACGCATCAAGGCGCTCAAGCAGATCGGCGGTCTGTACGACTCGATCACCGAGGACATGGCGACCGGCTTCGAGATCCACCGCCACAAGAACCCGGCCACGGGCAAGAAGTGGCGGTCCGTGTACACGCCGGACGTGCTGGCCGTCGGTGAGGGGCCGAGCGCCTGGACGGACTTCTTCACCCAGCAGATGCGCTGGTCGCGAGGGACGTACGAGACGATCCTCAAGCAGTACTGGAAGGGCTGGTACTCGCTGCCGCCGAGCAAGCTCTTCAACTACACGATGATGATCATCTTCTACCCGATGTCCGCCCTCAACTGGATCCTGGCCGCGCTGAGCTGTGCGCTGTTCCTGGGCCTGGGCGCCTCGGGTGTGAACATCGACCCCACGATCTGGCTGATGCTCTACGGCAACGCCTCCGCGCTCCAGATCGGCCTGTACGTCTGGAACCGCCGCCACAACGTCTCGCCGCACGAGCCCGAGGGCTCCGGCGGTGTGGCCGGCATGGTGATGTCCGCGCTGTCGGCGCCGCTGTACGCGAAGGCGCTGTTCGACTCCGCGCTGCGGCGCAAGAGCAAGTTCGTGGTGACGCCCAAGGGTGATTCGGCCAGCCCCGACCGGTGGTTCGGGACTTTCCGGTACCACTGGTACTTCATCGTGATCTTCGGTGCGTCGATCACCGCAGGCTTCGTGTACGGCCACTCGCACCCCGCGATGATCATCTGGGCGACGTTCGCCATGCTGATCACCGCGACGCCGATCTTCGCCTGGCGCTACATGCTGCGGCAGGACAAGAAGAAGCCGTCCGTTACGGTGCCTGCCCAGACCGGGCCGCAGGAAGCGGTGGCGACGGGCGGGTCGGCGATGCCGTACCAGCCGCAGCCGCTGCCGACGCAGACCTCCGCGCACGCGCCCCACGGCCAGCACAAGCCGAGTTGGGCCGCGTCGAACAGTGGTGGTGGCACCGGAGGCAACGACCAGACCATGCAGATTGCCCTTGGTGGACTTGGGGGACGTAAGGAATGAACGACCGTGCAGGCCGCCGCCGTGCTCGTCGACTCGCGATAGGCACGGCGGTGGTGCTCGCGCTGGCCGGAATGAACGGGCCGTGGCTGTACCGCGTCGGCACCGAGAAATACCACCAGTACCAAATCAACAGACCCGAGTACAAAGCCGAGAACGGCAAGTGGGAGATCGTCGATTTCCCGGAGGAGTACCGCCAGAACACCATCCACGCGGCGCTCCTGCACACCGGCAAGGTGCTGCTGATCGCGGGCTCGGGCAACGATCAGGACAACTTCGACGCGAAGAAGTACGACACCCGGATCTGGGACCCGGTCAAGGGCACGATCAAGAAGGTGCCGACGCCGAACGACTTGTTCTGCACCGGCCACACCCAGCTGGCCAACGGCAACCTGCTGATCGCGGGCGGTACCAAGCGGTACGAGAAGCTGGAGGGTGACGTCACCAAGGCCGGTGGCCTGATGATCGTCCACAACGAGAACCCGGACCGGCCGATCACGCTGCCCGCGGGCACCAAGTTCACCGGCAAGGAGAACGGCAAGACGTTCGTCTCCAAGGACCCGGTGCTGGTACCGCGCGCGAAGAAGGTCTTCGACAAGGCGACCGGCAAGTTCCTGCGCAACGACCCCGGTCTCGGCCGGATCTACGTCGAGGCGCAGAAGAAGGGCGCCAAGTACGAGACCGGCACCCAGGACAACTACCGCGTCCAGGGGCTGTCCGGCGCCGACGCGCGCAACACGTACGGCATCGCGCAGAAGCTCGCCCTCGACAAGAAGGACTTCCAGGGCATCCGGGACGCCTACGAGTTCGACCCGGCCGCCGAGAAGTACATCAAGGTCGACCCGATGAAGGAGGCCCGCTGGTACCCGACGCTCACCACCCTGAGCGACGGCAAGATCCTCAGCGTCTCCGGCCTCGACGACATCGGGCAGCTGGTGCCGGGCAAGAACGAGGTGTACGACCCCAAGACCAAGAAGTGGACGTACACGCCGAAGGTACGGCAGTTCCCGACCTACCCGGCGCTGTTCCCGCTGGAGAACGGCAAGATCTTCTACTCGGGTTCGAACGCGGGCTACGGCCCTGACGACGTGGGCCGCGACCCCGGCATCTGGGACGTGGACACCAACAAGTTCACCAAGCTGCCCGGACTGAGCGATCCCAAGCTGATGGAGACCTCGGGCACCGTGCTGCTGCCGCCGGCGCAGGACGAGAAGTACATGGTGATCGGCGGCGGTGGCGTCGGCGAGTCCAAGGAGTCCAGCGAGAAGACGCGGCTCATCGATCTCAAGGACGACGACCCGAAGTTCGTGGACGGGCCGTCACTGGAGAAGGGCACGCGCTATCCGCAGGCGTCGGTGCTGCCGGACGACACCGTGCTGGTGTCGGGCGGTTCCGAGGACTACCGGGGCCGCGGCGACTCCAACATCCTCCAGGCGCACCTCTACAACGCGGGCACGGGCGCCCTGGACCGGGTCGCCGACCCGCTGGTGGGCCGCAACTACCACTCGGGGTCGATCCTGCTGCCCGACGGCCGCGTGATGTTCTTCGGCTCGGACTCGCTCTACGCCGACAAGGCCAACACCAAGCCGGGCGAGTTCGAGCAGCGGATCGAGATCTACACGCCGCCGTATCTGTACCGGGACGCGCAACCGTCGCTGTCGGGCGGCCCGCAGACCATCAAGCGCGGCGGGACGGGCACGTTCACCTCGCAGCACGCGTCGTCCATCCAGAACGCCCGGCTGATCCGGCCGAGCGCGTCCACGCACGTGACGGACGTGGATCAGCGGTCGGTCGCCCTGGACTTCAAGAAGTCCGGAGACAAGATCACGGTGACCGTGCCGACGAACCGGAATCTGGTTCCGTCGGGGTGGTACATGCTGTTCGTGACGGACGACCAGGGGACGCCGAGCAAGGCGCAGTGGGTCAGGGTTCCTTAGCGAGCGAGCAAGCACATGCCTTGGGGGCGCCCTCCGTGACGGAGGGCGCCCCCAAGGTGTGCACGGCCTACTTGCTGGCCTTCGCGAGGTTCAGGGCGTAGTCCGCCCACCACTCCCCCGCCTTCGGCCCGCCCTTGCACTCGCCGTCCGACTCGCCCGGGCGCTTGACCCACACATACGCGTCGACCAGCTGATCCGTCGTCTTCGTCGTCGGTGTCTCGCCCAGCGCGCGGCCCGGCGGGTTGCACCAGCGCTCGTCCGGGTTCCCCCCGGTGTAGGGGCCGTTGCCGTTGCGGCTGGTGTCGATCACGAAGGGCTTGTCGCCCACCTTGGCGGAGAGCTCCTTGCCGTACGCGATCGAGTCCTCGGTCGTGTAGAAGTTGGAGACGTTGACCGAGAACCCGTCGGCCTGGTCGATGCCCGCCCGCTTCAGAGGGTCGAAGATCTGGTCCGGGTGGCCCCAGCCGGCGTTGCCCGCGTCCAGGTACACCTTGGTGTTCTTCAGGGACTTGAGCTTGGCGACGGCGCCGCTCAGAAGGTCGTAGCGCTCCTCGTGGTACTCGGGAGCCGTGCAGTTGTCGACCATGTGCAGCACCGCGTCCGGCTCCAGGATCACCGTCGTCGCACGGTCGCCGATGCCCTTGGCGACGCTGTCGACGAACGCCCGGTAGGCGTTGCCGTCCGCGGCGCCGCCCTCCGAGAACTGGCCGCAGTCGCGGTGCGGGATGTTGTAGAGGACGAGCAGCGCCGTACGGCCCGCCTTGTCGGCGGCCTCGGTGAAGCCGCGTGCCTGTTCCTCCGGGCTCTCCGGGCTGATCCACTCGCCCGTCGGCTGCTGAGCTATCTTGCGGATCTGCTCCGCGTCCTCCTTCTTGCCGGCCTTCTGGTAGGTCACGACCTGTTGTGCCGCGTTCCCGTCCGGGTTCACCCAGAACGGGTCGATGTCCTTGGGCTGCTGGCTGATCCCGGCGCCGGCGTTGTCCTCCGGCTCGTCGCCGTCCCCCGAGGACGAACAGCCCGCGACCAGCAGTGCCGCCCCCAGCACCACCGCGGTCGTCCGCGCACGAGCGCCCCTCGAGGCCCCCCTCATCAGGTACATCCAACTCCCCTTTGGGTGCACTGTTCCAAGGCTCAATCCTGACATACCCGCCGTGGGACACACGAGGTCGCCGGGTCTTGTCGGAGAGCTGTTACAGCCACCGGTACGGCTCCCCGGCACTGCTCGGACGAGCAGAGTAGGTTGCGCGTCCATAAGGCGCGGCCCACAGGGGAGACAGGGGAAGGGGAGGGTGTGTCATGCACCGGTCCACGCGGGAGATACGGCTGGCGGAGGCGTTGGTGGAGTCGGCGGACACCCTCGTCGACGGCTTCGAGGCCGCGCACTACTTATCTCGCGTCGCCGACCACTGTGTGCGGTTACTGGCCGCGCGGGCCGCCGGTTTCATGCTGATCAACGAGGACGGGACGGTGTCGCTGGCGGCGAGCGGCGCACACCGGGAGGCCGCGCTCGATCTGCTGCGGGCCCAGCGGGGCTGCGGGCCCTGCCTGGACAGTTACAGCTCCGGCCGGCCGGTGCCGCCGGTCTCGATCGGGGCGGCCCGGGCGGCGGCGCGCTGGCCGGAGTTCACGGAGCGGGCGCTGGCCCACGACATCGTCGGCACCTTCGCGGTCCCGCTGCGCCGCCACGAGCGGCTACTGGGGGCACTCAACGTCTTCGTGGCCACGCTCCCCGCCGGGACCTCGCCCGAGGAGGCCGCGGAGCTGCGGCTGACCCAGCTCGTCGCCGACTGCGCGGCCCTTGGACTGCAGAACCATGCCGTTTACGTCCAATGTCGCACCGTCGCCGGTCAGTTGCAGCAGGCGCTGTCCAGCAGGGTGCGCATCGAGCAGGCCAAGGGCATGCTCGCCGAGCGCTGGAGCACCCCGGCCGACGACGCCTTCGTGGCGCTGCGCCAGTACGCGCGCCGCCGCCGGGTGCCGTTGGACCGGGTCGCGCAGGAGGTCATCGACCGGGTCGTGGACGAGGCCGCGCTGCGCCGGGAGGCGGGGCGCGAGGGCGACGCGGGCGGTCAGGGACCCGCGTAACCGGCCCGTTCCGCGGGCGGGCACCCCCTGCCACCTGACCCTCTAGGCCCCGGCGGACATCCGTTCTACAGTTTTCTCCGGACGACCCCAGCCCCCGGTCGGACGATCCCCACTGGTCACACGAGACCTCCCGCGCCGGTCGCCGGGTTACTCCCGCAGCCCGTGCGCGCGCGGTTGAGGACCAGCCCGGTCGGCGGCTTCGGGGGAGCGGTCGTCGACCGGGCCAGGTGGGGGCACATCGCCACGTCACAGCCCCGTGCCCGTGAGGTACGCCGACACGATCACGTTCGCCGTGTAGCTGCGGGTCGTGCGGTCGAAGGTGCCGCCGCAGGTGATCAGCCGGAGTTCGGCGCGGCCGTCGTGGCGGGCTCCGTAGGCCTGGTGGGCGTCGAAGCGGTCGCGGGCCACGACGCGTACGTTCTCCACGGTGAACTCGGCAACCGTGCCGTCGTCGCGGAGCACGCGCACCGTGGCGCCCGGCTTCAGCGCGCCGATCCGGTGGAAGACGGCCGGCCGGGTCCGGGTGTCGACGTGCCCCACCATCAGCGCGGCCCCGGCGGCCCCCGGCTTCACCCCGGCCGCGTACCACCCGACGTCACCGGCCCGCTCGTAGGGCGGTGCGTCGATGGCGCCCCGCGGATCGAGCCCCGTGGCGACGACCGGTGCCTGCACGTCGAGCCCCGGGATGTCGAGGCGCTGCGGCAACGCCTCCCCGAGCGGCCGGGCGGCGGGCGGCAGCCGCACCTGCTGCGGGCGTCCTACCGCGGCGACATCGCCCGACACCGGCGCGGACACGGCCTGCCGTACGTCAGTGAGCTCCCGGCCCCACAGCCACAGCCCGAGCAGCAGCACGGCCCAGGCCACGCCCATCAGAAGGCGACCGCCGTGGGAGGAACGTTCGTCTCCGGACATGGTCAGCGCAGCCCTCCTCGCGGCCGAGCACCGTTCACCGCCGCCCACCCGCCTCCCGGGTGAACGCCTCGCGCTGCTGTCGGCTCCGGCGCGCGCTCCTGAGCGCCACGGCCGTGGCCGCGACGCCGGCGAGGACCAGCCCGGTCACGGTGTGTGCCGTGCCGGGACCGGCCGCGCGGGCGTCCACGACGGCGAGTTGTACGGTGCCCCCGCCGCCGGCCAGCACCGGGGCCACGGGAGAGGCGGGGGCCGACGGCTCCGAGCCCTGCCGTCCGGACCGGTCCGTGCCCTGCGGTACGACGGTGACGTCGCCCTTGGCGGCCGCCTGCCCGCAGGTCACCTTCACGTCGTACGTCCCCGCCCGCAGCGTGGAGCGGACGCGGCTCTCGCCGACGAGGGCGCCGGCGTCGCCGACCGTGAGGCGGGCGTCGGCGACGAACGCCGCGGAGACGGCCGTCGCGGTCTTCCCCGGGCATCCGCTCACCCGCAGCGCGACGTCGCTGCCCGGGTGCGGGGACGACGGGCTGACCGAGACACCCCCGTCCGCCGCTCCGTCCGCCGCATGTGCCGCCGGGATGACGGCCACCGCGCCCAGAGCGGCGATAGCACAGAGAGTGACTCGCAGTGATCCCATCGTGAACCTCCAGTTATCTGGAGGCTCCCCCCGGAGCACGGGCCCCGCATCCTCTGCGGGGCCCGCACTGCTCCGTACGGGTCTTGTTGCGGCCATACGGCCACACGGTGGAGCCGCTGCCGGGCGCGGTCGGATCCCGGTTCAGATTTCGGATGCCGGTTTCAGATCCGGTCGACGAGGTCCGCGATCGAGTCCACGATCTTGGACGGCCGGTACGGGAAGTTCTCGACCTGCTCGGGCCGGGTCAGGCCGGTGAGCACCAGGAACGTCTGCATCCCGGCCTCCATGCCGGCCAGCACGTCGGTGTCCATGCGGTCGCCGATCATGGCGCTGCTCTCGGAGTGGGCGCCGATGGCGTTCAGGCCGGTCCGCATCATCAGCGGGTTCGGCTTGCCCGCGAAGTACGGCTGCTTGCCGGTGGCCTTGGTGATCAGTGCGGCGACGGCGCCGGTCGCGGGCAGCGGGCCCTCGGTCGACGGACCCGTCTCGTCGGGGTTGGTACCGATGAAGCGGGCGCCGCCGTTGATGAGCCGGACGGCCTTGGTCATGGCCTCGAAGGAGTAGGTGCGGGTCTCGCCGAGGACGACGTAGTCCGGGTCGTGGTCGGTGAGGATGTAGCCGATGTCGTGCAGCGCGGTGGTCAGGCCGGCCTCGCCGATGACGTACGCCGAGCCGCCCGGGCGCTGGTCGTCGAGGAACTGGGCGGTGGCCAGCGCCGAGGTCCAGATGTTCTCGATCGGCACTTCCAGGCCCATGCGGTTCAGCCGGGCGTGCAGGTCACGCGGGGTGTACATCGAGTTGTTGGTGAGGACGAGGAAGGGCTTGCCGGAATCGCGCAGCTTCTTGATGAAGGCGTCGGCGCCGGGGATCGGTACGCCTTCGTGGATGAGCACACCGTCCATGTCGGTGAGCCAGGACTCTATGGGCTTGCGGTCTGCCATGTTGCTGTGACTCTCCTGGCCTGTACTGCGTACGGGATGAGCGGGGCGCCGGAACCACGGCGTACCGACGCCCCCAGCGTAATCAGGACTGGCTGATCCTGACCCCGTCGATCACCCAGTACCAGTTGTTGGAACCGGTGTAGTGGAAACGGAAGCACACACTGGAGGCCCCGGCGGGGACGTCGGCGGAAACGGACTGCGGCTGCGAGACGACGTCGGAGGTGTAGCTCTTGACGACGGTGGGCGTCCCGGCGTTGAAGGACACCAGGATCCGGGCGGTCTGGGAGCCCTCCTGCCGGTAGAGGGTCGTGAAGTCCAGCCGCACCCTGGTCTTCCCGGTGACGTCGTACGCCGGTGTGACGAGGGTCGAGTCGTACGGACCGGAGAAGGTCCTGTCCGCCCACTCGTCGGAGTCGGCGACCGCGAACACCCCGCGCGAGCGGACGTTGAGCTCACGCCACTGGTCGCGTTGGGTGCGGGACCAGAACTCGTCGGTGGCGAAGGCCCAGCCGCGCCACTCGGTCGTCCCGCCGGTTCCCATGGCGTTGTTGATGACGGACCAGCCGCTGGGCGGGGTGTGCGTGAAGCCGAGGAGGCCGGCCGGGATGCCGGTCTCGTCGACCCGCGCGGTCAGGGCGGGCCGCAGGGCGTCGAAGGGGTCGGCGGACCGCTCCTGCAGGGGCTTGCCGTCCAGGCCCCAGGCGGGGTCGACGGGGATGCCGAGCTGTGCCAGGACGGTGGGGACGACATCGACCAGGCGGGTGTCGATGGGGCGGGCACCCGCGGCGATGCCGGGCCCGGTGGCGAGGACGAAGGCGCGCCGCTCCTCGACCGTCGAACCCCCGTGGCCGCCCGCGTCCAGGTGACCGTGGTCGGTGGCGACGATGACCGTCCAGCGTTCGGAGGCGTAGCCGGGCCGGGCCTTGATCGCGGCGCGCAGCCGGCCGAGGTAGGTGTCCTGGACGGCGATCTGGTCGAGGTAGGCCTGGCTGCCCGCGCCCAGGTCGTGGCCGACGATGTCGGACTGGCCGAAGTAGACGAAGAGGACGTCCGGGTTCTGGTCGCGGATGATCGCCTCGGTCTCGGCGGCGATGGTGGCGTCGTGGCCGGTGTAGCCGTCGCGGTCGCCGTCGAGGACGAGCTTGGCGTCCGCGCCGGGGGTGACGGTGCCCTGGGTGTCCAGAGGCTTCCAGTCGACGGCCGCGTAGGTGGACAGCGCGGGCCGGATCCGGGCGAGGCGGGCGAGGAGGCCGGGGTAGCGGTCGTACTGCTTGCCGGCGAAGGTGTTGTCCTTGACGCCGTGCTTGTCGGGCCAGACTCCGCTGGAGATGGTGGACCAGCCGGGGCCGGACGAGGTGGCGGCCATCGGGCTCGCGTAGAGCAGCGAGGTGCCGTAGGTGCCCTCGCTCATCATGGCCTTGAGGTGCGGGGCGTTCGCCGCGTCGATGCGGTCGTGCCGCAGGCCGTCCATGCCGACGACGAGAACCTTGTCCTTGCTGGTGCCGTTGGGGAGCGTGGGGACGGCATGGGCCTGGGAGGCGGCGGCGGTGCCCAGGGCCACGGTGGTGGCGGTCGCGGCGGTGCCGGTGAGGACGGTGCGTCGGGAGAGCGGTGATCTCACGTGATCCTCCTGAGACAAGTGTGCGCGGGCACGGCAAGCGCCCCCGGTTGTCGTGCCCAGGGGTGTTGCGCGGGGGAGAAGCGGGGGCGCTGATCGAGGGAAGGGTGGGAGAAGGGCGGTCGGCGTCGGCGTCAGCTGCCGGTGGCCGCCTTCCAGGCCTCGACGTACGACGTCAGGTTCTCGTCGATGTCGTCCCAGTCGGGCTCGAAGACCTCGACGCCGTGCATGATCTTCGCGAGGGCGACGGCGTTGGCATCGGCGTCGGCGCCGGTGGCCTTGACGTCCTGGCGGGCGCTGAAGCCGCCGCCGATCGCGCTGACCTGCTGTTGGGCGCCCTGGCTCAGCATGAAGTCGAGCAGCTTCCTGCCGTTCTCGGTGTGCGGGGCGTCGGTGACGAGGCCGGCGGCGTAGGGCAGGGCGAAGGTCGTGGGCCTGCCGCCTTCTCTCGCCGGGAACCAGATGCCGAGGTTCGGCATGGTCTTGGACTGGGCGAAGTTCATCTGGACATCGCCGTTGGCGACGAGGAGTTCGCCCTTGTCGACCTTGGGGGCCAGCTTGCCGGTGGAGGCGGACGGGCCGACGTTGTTGGACTGGAGCTTGCCGAGGTAGTCCATGGCGGGCTTCTCGCCGCCGAAGTCGTGCATCGCCTTGATGAGGACGGCGGTTCCGTCGCCGGCGACACCCGGCGTGGAGTACTGGAGCTTGTTCTTGTAGGTGCCGTCCAGCAGGTCCTCCCACGTCGTGGGCGGCTGCCGCAGCTCCTTCTTGTTGTAGATGAACCCGAAGTAGTTGTTCACGACCGAGGTCCAGGTGCCGTCGGCGCTCTTGCCTGCGTCGCCGACCTGGTCGGAGCCCTTCGGGGCGTACTTCTGGAGCAGGCCCTTGCCGTCGGCCTGCTGGATGAACGGCGGGAGCGTGACGAGTACGTCGGCCTGCGGGTTGGGCTTCTCCCGGGCGGCGCGCTGCACCATCTCGCCGGAGCCGCCCTCGACGTACTCGACCTTGATGCCGGTCTGCTTCTCGAAGTCCTTGAAGATCCGGTCGTACCAGCCGTCGCCGTTCTCGCCCTTGAGGCCGTCGGCGCTGTAGACGGTGACGACCTTCTCGTCGGAGGCTGCCGAGTTTCCGGCGCAGGCGGACAGGAGCGGGGTGGCGAGGAGGGAGAGGGCTACCGCGAGCTTGAGGCTGTTTCTGGGCATGGCGGGGTGAACTCCTTGCGCGTTGAGGGTTTTTGCGGGCCGGGCGGAGAGCCGGGGCCAGGGGGTTCAGCGGTACGAGGCTCGGGTGCGGACGCGGGAGACGGCGAACAGTGCCAGCAGGGTCGCCGCCATCAGGACGACCGCGAGGGCGGAGCCGGTGAAGAGGGCGCCGCGGTCGGTGGCCGCGTAGATCAGGACGGGGAGCGGGGTCCAGTCGGGCGGGTAGAGCATCATCGTGGCGCTCAACTCGCCCATGGACAGGGCGAGGCAGAGGCCGGCGGCGGCGGTGAGCGACGGCAGGAGAAGGGGGAGCCTGACCCGCCACAGGACGTAGCCGGGCCGGGCTCCGAGGGAGGCGGCGGCCTGTTCGTACGCCGGGTCGAGACGGGCGAGGGCGGCGGACACGGACTGGTGGGCGAAGGCGGTGACCAGGACGGTGTGGGCGAGGATCACGATCTCCCGGGTGCCGTTGAGCAGGAACGGCGGCTTGGAGAAGGCGACCAGGATCGCGAGGCCGACGACCACGGACGGCACGGCGACCGGGAGGACGAACAGCGCGTCCAGGACCCTGCGGTACCGCCGCTTCAACCCGGCCGCCGCGAGCGCCGCCCAGGTCCCGGCGGCCAGGGCGAGCAGGCTCGCGGCGGCGGCCGTCAGGAGGCTGGTGGTCAGGGCCTGGAGGGCCTCGCCGCGGGTGGCGGCGCTGTAGTGCCCGGTCGTGAAGCCGGAAGGCAGCGCGCTCGACCAGTTGGTGGCGAAGGACGCGCCGAGGACGACGAGGAGCGGCAGGGCGAACACGGGCAGGAACAGGACGAGGAACACGGCCCATACGGCCCACTTCGCCCCGCGGCTATGCACCAGCACGACGGCTCACCACCCGGTAGAGGCCGTAGAGGCCCACGGAGATCAGGACGTTGACGACGGCGACCACGCAGGCGCCCGGGTAGTCGGACTCCAGGATCGCCTTGCTGTAGACGAGCATCGGCAGGGTCGTGACGCCTTTCGCGCCGGTGAACAGGACGATCCCGAACTCGTTGAGGCACAGCACCAGCACCAGGCTGCCGCCCGCGGCGAGAGCGGGCAGGGCCTCGGGGAGGATCACGCGACGGACGATGCGCGCCGGGCGGGCCCCCAGCGAACTGGCCGCCTCCAGTTGGGCGGTGTCGAGCTGGGAGAAGGCCGCGAGCAGCGGTCGTACGACGAAGGGCGTGAAGTAGGTGATCTCGGCGAGGAGGACGCCCCAGGGGGTGGTGAGGAACTGGAAGGAACCGATGATGCCGGTCGTGCCGTAGATGAACAGCAGGGCGAGGGTGATGAGGAAGGACGGGAAGGAGAGATAGACGTCGATGAACCTGGCGACCGCCTTCGCCCCGGGAAACGGCACGAAGGCGATGACCAGCGCGAGCGCGAACCCGAGCACCAGACAGCCCACGGTGGAGGCGAGCGCCAGCCAGACGGTGGTCCAGAGCGCGTGCCGGAAGGCTTCCGAGGCGAAGACGTCGGCGTACGGCTGCAGGGAGGTGCCGCCTGTGTCGGGCTGGACGGACTGCTGGAGGACCAGGGCGAGGGGGTAGAGGAAGAGGAGGGTCAGGACGGCGACGGGTGGCACCGTCCACAGCAGCCGCCTAGTCATCGGTGACTCCTGCGGGCAGCAGCGTCGCGTCCTCCGGTGCGAAGTGCAGTGTCACGGAATCCCCGTGCGTGGGCGGGTCCTTCAGCTCGCGTACGTCCGCCATGACCCGGTTGCCGTCCACGTCGACGTAGAGCCGATGGGTGGACCCCCGCCACTGGATCTCGCTCACCATGCCCGCGAGTTGGTTGGGCCCGTCCCCGAGACCGACCAGTTGCGGCCGTACGCACAGTGTGGCCGCCGCTCCCGGAGCCTCCCCCGACACCTTGAGCCGCCGCCCGCCGAAGAAGACCCCCTGCTCCCCCACCGTCACCGGCAACAGGTTCGCGCCGCCCAAGAAGGACGCCGTGAACTCGTCGGCGGGCGCCCGGTACAGCTCCCTGGGCGTCCCGCAGGCACGCAGCCGTGCCCTGTCCATCACGGCGATCCGGTCGCCGAGGGTGAGGGCCTCGACCTGGTCGTGGGTGACGTACAGGATCGTCACGTCGGGCAACTCGCGGTGCAGCCGGGCCAGTTCGGCGAGCATGTCGGAGCGCAGGCGGGCGTCGAGCGCGGAGAGGGGCTCGTCGAGGAGGAGGACATCGGGTCGTATCGCCAACGCGCGGGCGATCGCGACGCGTTGCTGCTGGCCGCCGGAGAGCTCACGGGGACGGCGGCGCGCGTAGGCCGCCATCCCGGTCATCTCCAGCGCCAGGGCCACCCGCTCACGGGTCTCGCCCCGCGCGACCTTCTGGGCCTTCAGCCCGAAGGCGACGTTCTCCTCGACCCGCATGTGCGGGAACAGCGCGTACTGCTGGACGACCATCCCGATGCCCCGCCGGTACGGCGGCAGGTCCGTCACGTCCCGCCCGCCGAGGAACACCCGCCCGGAGGCGGGCCGCACGAACCCGGCGACCGCCCGCAGCGCGGTGGTCTTGCCGGACCCGGACGGCCCGAGCAGCGCCATGACCTCGCCGGGCTCGACGGTGAGGTCGAGGGAATCGAGGACGACGTTGCCGTCGTAGGCGACGGTGACGGAGTCGAAGCGGATGCCGCCGTTCATGTGAGTACTCCGGGCAACTCCGCGACGGAGCCGAGGACATGGGTCGCGCCCGCCGCCCGCAGCGCGTCGGTGCCGTGCGCGCCGGTCAGGACGCCGGCGACGACGCCCGCTCCCGCGCGGGCCCCGCTGAGCATGTCGTACGAGGTGTCGCCGACGACGGCGATCTGCCGGACGTCCTGGGCGGCCGCCGTCCGTAGAAAGGCGGTGAGGACCATGTCCGGGTACGGCCGCCCGCGGCCCCCGGCGTCGGCGGGGCACAGGGTGAGGGGCACCAGGTCCTGCCAGCCGAGCGCGGCGAGGATCGCGTCCTGCGTGGGGCGCGCGAATCCGGTGGTCAGGACGACCGTACGGCCCTGGGCCCGGAGCTCCTCGACGGCCTCGCGCGCACCGGGCAGGGCCGCGACCCGGCCGCCGTCGACGAGTTCGGCGTACGCCGCCTCGAAGGCCTTGTTGGCCTCCTGGGCCTTCGCCTCCTCGCCGAACAGGTGCCGGAAGACGGAGATCTTGGACTCGCCCATGGTGGCGCGGACGTAGTCCAGCATCGAGTCGGGATCGGCGCCGAGGTGGCGTGCGGCCGCCGTGAAGGCCTGCTCGACGAGACCGCCGTCGGCGACGGTCGTGCCGGCCATGTCGAGGACGACGAGCCGGATGTCCTGGGTGTTCTGGGTGTTCTGGGTGCTGTGGATGTCCTGGGTGTTCTGAATGTTGTTGATGTTCTGGATGTCCTTGGGTGCGTCTACCATCCCAGCTCCTCGGCGGTGGTCTCGGCTATCGCGGGCGAGCAGGTCATGCCGCGCCCGCCGGGCCCGGTGACCAGCCACACCCCGTCGCGCACCTGCTGTCGGTGCACGACCCGCCCCGGGTCCGTGCACTGCGCGTACACCCCCGCCCAGCGGCGCAGGATCCTCGGCAGCGGGCGGCCGAGGAGGGACTCGACGACCTCGGTGAGGTGGTCGTAGGGGTCCTCGACGGTGTCGAAGGCGAAGGGGTGCTCGTACTCGTGGGTGTCGCCGATGGTCAGCCCGCCGTCGGCGCGCTGGACCATGAGCAGCTGCATACGGTGGGCCGCGGCGGTCTCCGGCTGCGGCTGACCGGCGTTGAGCGCGTCGAGTGCGGTGGAGGCGTACGCCGGGTAGTAGCGGAAGCTGTCCGCGTCGGCGACCGAGGTGGTGAGCGGTTCGCCGAGCGGGGCGGTCTGCATCATCTGCAGGCGTACGCGGCGCACGGGCAGGTCGGGTCCGGCCAGCTCGCGGACCAGGCCGCCGAGCCAGGCGCCCGTGCAGAGGATGACGACGTCGCCGCCGTGCACGTCGCCGTGGTCGTCGCGTACGGCGCGGTGTCCGATGACCTCGCGGACCTCCCTGCCGGGCCGGAAGATGTAGTTGGGGGACTTCAACAGCTCGGCGCGCAGGGCGAGTTGGGCGGTTCGCGGCTCTACGGCCGCGTCGCGCTCGCAGTAGAGGGCGGCGGTGAACTCGCCGCGCAGGGCGGGGTTCAGGGCGCGTGCCTCGTCGCGGGTCAGCAGCTTGCGGCCGCGGGCGGCGGCGTCCTCGCGGGCCGCGGCGGCCTCGGCGACGGCGAGTTCGAGTTCGCCGCGGACGGGGGTCAGGGAGCCGTTCGGACGGAAGCCGAGCCCCGGCACACGGTCCCCGACCTCCTCCCACAACTCCCGTGCCCGCAGGGCGGTTTCCAGCTCCTCGCCGCCCGCACGGCCGCTCACCCAGATCTGCCCGAAGTTGCGCAGCGAGGCGCCGCGAGCCTCCGCCTCGCGCTCGATCTGTACGACCTCGTGGCCGCGTTCCACTGCCTGCCACGCGTGCATGGTGCCCACCACGCCGGCTCCGACGACTATCACTCTCACGACGGCCACGCTCCTCGGGATCGGGGAACCGGAAGGGTCCGGCTGACAACGAGAGCGTGAACTGGCTATCACGTTTGGACTAGACCCGTTATCTGTTTGTGACATTTGAGAGCGGGGTGGAATCGCTTCATTTCCGGACTTTTCAGCCGCGTGGACGCGTGGTGAATCAGCCGCGCAGACGCGTGGTGAAGGAGAACCGGTCGCCGCGGTAGAGGGATCGCACCCGCTCCAGCGGCCGGCCCTCCGAGTCCCTCGACACCCGGTGGATCAGCAGCATCGGGAGGGCGGGCGGAGTGCCGATGAGGAGGGCCTCGCGCGGGGTGGCCAGCACGGTCTCGATGCGCTCGTCGGCGTCACCGAAGGCGATGCCCTGTCCGTGGAGGAAGGCGTAGAAGGAGGAGTCGGGGTCGAAGTCGGCGTCGAGCCGCGGCACCCGGGCCACGGCGACGTAGGTGCTCTCCAGGCCGACCCGCTCGTCGTCGGCGAGCAGGACACGCTCCAGATGCCAGACGGGTTCGCCTCGTTCGAGGCCGGTCTCGGCGGCGAGGGCGGCGGAGCAGGGGAAGCGGTCGAGGGTGACGAGGGTACGGCCGGGGGTGCGCCCCTGGCGCCGTACGCCCTCGGTGTAGCTGGCGAGGGAGAGGGGCTGTTCGAGCTTGGGCCCGGCGACGACCGTGCCCCGCCCCTGCCGCCGCAGCTTGCCCTCGAGGACCAGCTCGCGGATCGCCTGCCGGACGGTCTCGCGGGCGACCTCGTAACTCTCGGAGAGGTCACGCTCGGTGGGGAGCGGGTCGCCCTCGCCGAGTTCGCCGATGAGGACGTCGAGGCGGGCCTTCACCGCGTAGTACTTCGGGATACGGCCGTGCTCGGGGATGCCGTGGCGCACGGGGGCGCCGGGGGCCTGGTCGTTCGGGTAGTCCACGCAGGGATCGTCGCAGACGGGGCGGGGAGATCGGACGGCGGCTTCAGGTGAGGGGCGGCGCGGCCTGAGCGGCGCCCCCAGGTGACGGGCTCGGCCTCAGCGGCGCCTCCGGGCTAGGAGGAATCCGGCGCCGATCAGGAGGAGGGAGACCGTGGCGGCGAGGGCGGCGCCGGGGCCCGAGGCGAGGCCGGTGCGGGCGAGTTCGTCGGCGAAGGTGAGCTGGTTGCGGGCGATGTCGCTGCCGGGGGTCGGCGAGGCGTTCTGGGCGGCGGGGGCGGTCGGGTCGGCCGTACCGGACGGGTCGGTCGCGGCGGCGGTCGGGTCGGCGTCGATGCGGAAGCGGTAGTCGTTGGACTGGCCGACCCAGTCGCCGTCGCCGTCGTGACGCTGGACGACGGCCGCGTTGGCGATGACCTCGTTCGGCGCGGTGTCCGAGGTGAGGGCGAGCCGGACCTTCACGGTGACGGTCCCGCGGGGGCCGACGGTGAAGCCGGGGAAGCCGTCGAAGGCGCCGACGAGTTCGTCCTGGTCGGTGGTCTCGAAGCGGACCGGGTGGGGGCGGGTGTCGTTCCGGCCGCCGTAGAACTCCAGGCGGGGCTGGGACGGCTTGAGGGCGCGTTTGCCGTCGACGAGGACGACCACGGGGTGGATGCCGGTGCAGGTCCGCCCGGTCGTGTTGGTGAGGTCCAGGTACCAGGTGCCGAATCCGCCGCCGGCCGCGTAGGAATCGGGGCCGCCGTGGAGGCGGGTGGTGAGGGGGAAGTCCCGGTCACCGGTGGCGCAGCTGGGCAGCTCCGCCGGGGGGTCCGCGCGCACCGGGGACGCCGCGGCGAGGAGGGCGGCTGCTGCGAGGCAGAGGGAGGCGGGTGTATGCAGTCGCATAAACACATGACCATGCCGGGTGGATACGGCTTTCGGGGGGTGCCATTCCGTACGGCGGAGCAAAGTCCGCTCGATCAGCGGACGCCGGGGCCCTTGCCGGTCAGCCGATGCCGGTCAGCCGATGCCGGTGAGTCCACGCCGGTCAGCCGATGCCGGTGTGCCCACGCCGGTCAGCCGACGCCGGTCGGCCGATGCCGGGGAGCCAACGCCGGGGAGCCCATTGCCAGTCAGCCCACGCCGGTCAATCCACCCCAGGGAGCCCAAGCCAGTCCACCCACGCCGGTCAATCCACCCCGGTCAGCCCACCCGATCCGCCCTCACCCCTCGGCCCGCCCGAACAGCGGCGCCAGCAGCAGCTGGGCCGCCCCTTCGGCGACCCCGCTCCCCGCGCAGCCCTCGTGCCCCCCGCTCTCCCCCTGCCCCTCGCCGGAGGCGACCCGCACCGGAACCGCGTCCCCGCCCGCGCGCCGGGCGCGTTCGTCGAGGACGGCGGCGACCCCGCGTACGAAGGTCTCCGGGGCCGCGGCGACCGTACGGCCGCCCAGCAGGACCAGGTCGACGTCGAGCAGCGCGACCAGGTTCCCGGCCGCGGTGCCGAGCACGCGGGCCGCCTCCGCCAGGTCACCGCGCGCCACCGCGGCCAGGCACAGCGCCTCCACGCAGCCGCGGTTGCCGCACTCGCAGGGCGGGCCGTCCAGCTGGACGACCTGGTGCCCGAACTCCCCCGCGCCCGTACGGACCCCTCGGTGCACCGCTCCCCCGATCACGAGCCCCCCGCCGAGCCCCGCCCCGAAGTGCAGATACGCGAAGGACGCGACGGGCGCGCCCGCGACGGAAGCAGCCGTGCCGGAGGCACCCGCTCCCCCGACCGCGAGCCCGAGGGCGGCCGCGTTGGTGTCCTTGTCGACGACGACCGGCAGCGAGAGCCGCCGCGCGAGCACGTCCCGCAGCGGGAAGCCGTTCCACTCCGGGAACCCGGTGACCCGGTGCAGCACACCCCGCCGATGGTCGAGTGGCCCGGGCAACGCCACCCCGACGCCGAGCACGGCGCCCGACGGGGCTCCCCGTCCGCCCTGACCACCCCCTCCGCCCTGACCACGCCGTCCGCCCCGCCCGCCCTCGGCCACCAACTCCCGCACCTCGCGCACGACCCGCTCGACGACCGTCTCCGCACCGGCTCCGAGATCCAGCGGCGTCCCGCGCCGGGCCACCACGGCACCCGTCAGGTCGCAGAGCACGGCCGTCAGCTCGTCCCGGTCCAGATGCACGCCGACCGCATGCCCGGCCTCCGGCACCAGCCGCAGCACCGTACGCGGCTTGCCCCCCGTCGACGCCCGCCGCCCCGCCTCCGCCGCCAGGCCGTCCTCCCGCAGCCGGGCGGTGATCTTGCTGACCGCCTGTGGGGTGAGGCCGGTGCGCTCGGCGAGTTCGAGCCGGCTGATGCCCTCGGTACCGGCCGTGCGCAGCAGGTCGAGCACGAGCGCGGTGTTGTGACTGCGCAGGGCGCCCAGGTTCACCCCACCGACCGTGCCGCCGACAACATCGCCCTTCGTCCTGTTCACGCCACCCATTGTCCCTGCCGCTTGCACTTTGGCAACAGCGTTGCGAAAGTGGGACTCATGAGTGCTACTCCCCTCCGCGTCGGCCTGATCGGCTACGGCCTCGCCGGCTCCGTCTTCCATGCCCCGCTGATCGCCACCACCGAGGGGCTCGCCCTGGACACGGTGGTCACGTCGAACCCCGAGCGGCAGAAGCAGGCCCGCGCCGAGCACCCGGACGTCACCGTCACCGCCACGCCCGACGAGCTGCTCGCTCGCGCCGCCGACCTCGACCTGGTCGTCATCGCGTCCCCGAACAAGACGCACGTCCCGCTCGCGACCGCCGCACTGAAGGCGGGCCTCCCGGTCGTCGTCGACAAGCCGATCGCCGGCACGGCGGCCGAGGCTCGCGAGCTGGCGGCGCTGGCCGAGGAGCGCGGCCTGCTCCTCTCCGTCTTCCAGAACCGCCGCTGGGACAACGACTTCCTGACCCTCCGCAAGCTCCTGGCCGAGGGCGAGCTGGGCGACGTATGGCGCTTCGAGTCCCGCTTCGAACGCTGGCGGCCCGAACTCAAGGGCGGCTGGCGGGAGTCCGGCGACCCGGCAGAGATCGGAGGTCTGCTGTACGACCTCGGCAGCCATGTCGTCGACCAGGCGCTGGTCCTCTTCGGCCCCGTCACGCAGGTGTACGCCGAGGCGGTCGTCCGCCGCGCCGGCGCCGAGACGGACGACGACACCTTCATCGCCCTCACGCACGCGAGCGGCGTCCGCTCCCACCTGTACGCCTCCGCGACGACCGCCCAGCTCGGCCCCCGCTTCCGGGTGCTGGGCTCGAAGGCGGGTTACGTCAAGTACGGCCTGGACCCGCAGGAGTCGGCGCTGCGGGAGGGACAGCGTCCGGACACGGCGGCCGGCTGGGGTACGGAACCCGAGTCCCTGTGGGGCCGGGTGGGCTCCGGAGAGTCCCCCCTGACGGGCGGCGGCCGCGTCGAACCCACCCTCCCCGGTGACTACCCCGCCTACTATGCGGCCGTGGCACAAGCACTGCTGGACGGCGGCCCCAACCCGGTGACGGCCCTGGAGGCCGCCGCCGCCCTGGACGTACTGGAAGCAGCCGGCCGTTCGGCCCGTGACGGAGTGGCGGTGACGCTGTGATGACACCCGGCAAGACGCACAACCCGGAGATCACCCCCAAGTTCCACCCGGAGCTCACCCCGCCCCTGGAGGAGCTGGAGGCCCAGGAACGCCGCCTGGTCTTCCGCCAGTTCACCTACGAGGACGCCTGGGCCCTGGGCTCCCTGCTGGTCGAGATGGCCCGCGAGCGCCAGGCCCCGGTCGCGATCGACATCCACCGGGCCGGCCAGCAGCTCTTCCACGCGGCCCTGCCCGGCTCCACCCCCGACAACGACGCCTGGATCGCGCGCAAGCGCCGGGTGGTGGAGCGCTACGGCAGCGCCTCGTACATCGTCGGCGCCCGCTTCCGGGCCAAGGGCACGACGTTCGAGGACTCCTCCCGCCTTGACCCCGACACGTACGCGGCGCACGGGGGGTCGTTCCCGATCAACGTCGAGGGCGCCGGGGTCATCGGGTCGGTGACGGTGAGCGGGTTGCCCCAGCTGGAGGACCACAGGTTCGTGGTGGAGGCGCTGGAGGAGTTCTTGGAGAAGCGGTAAGGGCAACGCCTTTGTCTTCAGGGGCACGGGGAACTGCGCGACAAGCCACGACGAAGCCGCGGCCGCCCAAGCACCGCAGCTCCCCGCCCCTCAGGCGTCTTTGAACTCCTGCCGCTGCCGACCAAGCCCCTCGATCTCCAGCTCGACAACATCCCCGCCCCGCAGGAACGGCTTCGGCTCAGGCTGCCCCAGAGCCACCCCCGCCGGCGTACCCGTATTGATCACGTCACCGGGATACAGCGTCATGAACTGGCTGACGTACCGCACGACCTCCGCCACCGGAAAGATCTGCTCCGCCGTCGTCCCGTCCTGCTTCAGCTCGCCGTTGACCCACAGCTTCAGGGAGAGGTTCTGCGGGTCCGCCACCTCGTCCGCCGTCACCAGCCAGGGCCCCAGCGGATTGAACGTCTCGCAGTTCTTGCCCTTGTCCCAGGTCCCGCCCCGCTCGATCTGGAACTCCCGCTCGGACACGTCGTGCGCCACCGCGTACCCGGCGACATGCGCGAGCGCCTCCTCGGCCGACTCCACATACCGGGCCGTACGCCCGATGACGACCGCGAGCTCGACCTCCCAGTCGGTCTTCACCGACCGCCGGGGCACCAGCACCGTGTCGTTCGGCCCGACGACCGTGTCCGCGGCCTTGAAGAAGATGACGGGCTCGGCGGGCGGCTCGGCGCCGGTCTCGCGGGCGTGGTCGTGGTAGTTCAGCCCGATGCACACGATCTTGCCGATCCGCGCGAGGGGCGGTCCTACGCGCAGCCCGGCGGCGTCCAGCGCGGGCAGCTCCCCGGCGTCCGCGGCCGCACGAATCCGCCCCAGCGCCGCGTCGTCGGCGAGCAGCGCTCCGTCGATGTCCGGGACGACACCGGAAAGGTCCCGCAGAACCCCCTCGGCGTCGAGGAGCGCGGGCGTCTCCGCTCCCGCCGTACCGACTCGCAGCAGCTTCATGATCACAATCTCCCTCGATCGCGGGGCGCCCGCCGATGTGTGCAGCCATCGGAGGACTGGTCGATCCTCCAAGGTCCACGGCCAGTCCGCAATACCCGGTTCACGTACTGGACCGTAAGTCCGGGGGAGCCCGCTCCTCCGAAGGGCCGCTCCCTCCGATGGAGCCCGCTCCCCCGAAGGGCCACTCCCTCCGATGGAGCCTGCTCCCCCGAAGGCCCCTGCTCCCGGGTCAGCGATAGAGCACGGCCCGCTCCACCGCGCTCCAGGTCGTGCTGGTGACGACGTACAGCGCGGCGGCCAGCGGCACCACGGCCACGGTGAAGAGCGTGAAGAAGGACATGAACGGCATGACCTTGGTCATGGCTCCCACGGCCCCCATCCCCGGCACCGCCTCGGCGTCGGCCACCGGCACAGCCGGATTCGCGGCCATCATCCGCTTCGTACGGCGATAGTTGAACGCGGCGACGCAGGTCACGACCGCGAACAGCCCGACGTACACAAGCCCCGCGCCCCCGAACGCGCCACCCCCGCCGAGCGCATCCGCCCAGCGGTCGCCGAGGGGCGCGGCGAAGAGCTGGTGGGACAGCAGCTCGTTCGCCTTCCCGCCGATCGTCGTGTTCGAGAACAGGTGGTAGAGGAGGAAGAACGCGGGCAGCTGGAACAGGCTGGGCAGGCACCCGGACAGCGGCGACACCTTCTCCTTGGTGTGCAGCTCCATGACGGCCTTCTGGAGCCGCTCGGGGTTCTTCGCGTGCTTCTTGCGCAGCTCGGCGATCTTCGGCTGCAACTCGGCCCGCGCCTTCTGCCCGCGCGCGGCGGCCCGGGACAGAGGATGCACGAGCAGCCGTACGAGCGCGGTGAACAGGACGATCGCGGCGGCCGCCGCGGAGGCGCCGAACAGCGGGTCGAGCAGGTCGGCCAGCCGCTGAACAAGGTCGGCGAAAACGGACATGGGTGAGCCCTCCGAGGGTCTCGTCGTGCCGGAGTGATGAGGGAAATGCCGGGAATCGGCATGGCGGCATGACGACCCGCACGGGGTCACACGTGTGAGCTGTTCGCTGTTTCCCGCGTGTGCCCTACGCGACGGTCGCCGGGAGGGCGTGCCCGGGTGCCCTGGGCCGTGGCCGGCCCGAGGCGTCAGGGTCGCGTTGAGACAGGAAGGCGGTACGGCGGGCCCGGTCGCGGATGGCCGTACGCACCCGGGTCGGCGCCACGGCGGGCGCGGCACGCGAGGCGAGCAGGGAGCAGACGGCGAACGCGGAACTCGCGGCGGCGGTCGCGGCGAGCGCGACGGTCGCGGAGAGGCTGCCGGTGTCGAGCAGCACGACCTCGAGGAAGAGCAGCACCAGCGCGGCGGTGGGACGCAGACTCGCCCGACTCCGCATCATCGGCCCCCCTCCCCTCGTACGGCTTGTACGGCTTGGCTCATACGGCTCGTTCACCGTGCACGGCGCTCGTTCTGATGTTCACGGCGCGCGTCGCTCGTCCTGATGTTACCGGGGCCGCATGGAGACAAGCTTGCCCCACACCACCAGTCGGTACTTTGACGTGTACTCCGGCGTGCAGGTGGTGAGCGTGAGGTAGTAGCCGGGTTCCGTGTAGCCGTGGCCCGGCTTGACGGTGGAGTGCGGGATCGGCGCGATGACGCTGCCGTCACGGGCGGAGGTCTGCGGCAGGGTCCGGTCGACGGCGTACGTGAATGTCGCGCTCCGCGTCTCGACCCGGACGGTGTCCTCGGGTTCGAGCCGGTTGATGTACCGGAAGGGCTCACCGTGGGTGTTGCGGTGCCCGGCGAGGGCGAAGTTGCCCGCCTGGCCCGGCTGCCCGGTACCGGGGTAGTGGCCTACGTAGCCCTTGTCGAGGACGCCGCCCTTGCCGACGCCCTCGGCGACGGGGACGCGGAGATGGAGGCGGGGGATGGTGAGGATGGCGTAGGCCTGGGACCAGTCCGGGGAGGGGGCAGACCGCTCGGGGGAACCGGTGGACGGGGGCTCGGGCTCGGACGCGGAGTCGGAGTCGGAGGACCCGGCCCCGGATCCGGCCCCGGGCGTGGCCGTCGCCGCCGGTACGGCCGTACGGGAGTCACCGCCTCCCCCGTCCCACGCCCGCTCCAGCGCCCGGACCTCCCGCTCGGCGCCCTCCCTGGCCTCCCGGTTGGTCCACCACACCTGATGAACGACCAGCAGCAGAAGCACGACCCCGACGGTGACGAGCACCTCCCCGCCGCCCCACAGCACCCGCCGCCGCAGGGCACGCCGCCGAAGCCCGCTGTGCTGCACGACGCGAACCCGCACCATCCGTGCGCCTCCTCCACCGGGGCCGCCCGCACGATAAAGGCGTCCCCGCGAGGTCTCCAGACCCATGCGTGACCCATGCGTGCGCGGCCCGTCGGAACCGTCCGCCGTCCGGCACCCCGAACACTTCCTCCACAGGTTTGAGAAAGGGCTGTCGGAACCCTCGACAACCCCACACGCCACACCCGATGCTTCCTGTCGGCATCCAACGGGCCAGGCCACGGAGCCGGTTCGACGACGACACCGCCGACACCGGCCGTTGAACGAAGCGGAGAAGTCATGATGCGACGCAGAACTCTGCTGGCGGCGACAGGCGGCGCCCTCCTCGGCAGCGCCCTGGCGACGGGCACCGCACACGCGGACGCGACGATCGCCGTCAACCCCGGCACGTCGTACGGCACCTGGGAGGGCTGGGGCACCTCCCTGGCCTGGTGGGCCAACGTCTTCGGCAACCGGAACGACTTCGCCGACCTCTTCTTCACCACCAACTCGGTGACCTACAACGGCACGACCCTCCCCGGCCTCGGCCTCAACATCGCCCGCTACAACCTCGGCGCGTCCAGCTGGAACAGCGTGAACGGCGAATCGATGGTCGAGTCGCCGAACCTCCCCGCCTTCAAGCAGATCGAGGGCTTCTGGCAGGACTGGAACAACGAGGACCCCACCTCCTCGGCCTGGGACTGGACGGCGGACGCCAACCAGCGCGCGATGCTGCAGAAGGCGACGCAGCGGGGCGCGACGACCGAGCTCTTCGCCAACTCCCCCATGTGGTGGATGTGTTCCAACCACAACCCGTCCGGCGCGGCCGGCGGCGGCAACAACCTCCAGACCTGGAACTACCGCCAGCACGCCTCCCACCTGGCGGCCACAGCCCTGTACGCCAAGAACAACTGGGGCGTGAACTTCGCGACGGTCGACCCCTTCAACGAGCCGGCCTCCACCTGGTGGACCGCCACCGGCACCCAGGAGGGCTGCCACATGGACCCGGCGGTCCAGGCGGCCGTCCTCCCCTACATGCGCAGCGAGTTGGACAAGCGGGGCCTGACGTCGGTACGGATCTCGGCATCGGACGAGACGAACTACGACACGGCCCGCTCGACGTGGTCCTCCTTCAACTCCTCCACAAAGGCCCTGGTCAGCCAGGTCAACGTGCACGGCTACCAGGGCTCGGGCGGCCGCCGCGACCTGCTCTACACGGACGTGGTGACGACGTCCGGCAAGAAGCTGTGGAACTCGGAGACGGGCGACGGCGACGGCACCGGCCTCACCCTGGCCTCCAACCTCTGCTACGACTTCCGCTGGCTGCACCCGACGGCCTGGTGCTACTGGCAGGTCATGGACCCGACGACGGGCTGGGCGATGATCGCGTACGACGCGAACACCCTCCAGCCGACGACCGTCCAGACCAAGTACTACGTGATGGCCCAGTTCAGCCGTCACATCCGCCCCGGCATGCGCATCCTCGACACGGGCGTGAGCTACGCGGCGGCGGCCTACGACGCGTCGGCCCGCCGCCTGGTGATCGTCGCGGTGAACACCTCCACATCCGCCCAGACCCTCACCTTCGACCTGTCGCGCTTCACGACGGTCTCCGGCGGCTCGGGCGGCCTGGTCCCGCGCTGGAACACGGCGACGACGGGCGGCGACCAATACCGGTCGTACTCGAACACGTTCCTGAGCGGGAAGTCGGTGGCGGTGCCGTTCGCGGCGCAGTCCGTACAGACGTTGCAGATCGACGGGGTGGTGATCTGACGCCTGGGGCGTGACGCAACCGTCGGGGCGTGCGGGACGTCGTGGGTCACGTGACGAAGGCAGCCGGAGAACCGACGAGGGATGAGGGCAGTCAAGGGCAAGAGGGAGAGGCAGAGGAGCGCGGGCGCCGCCCCGGCCTGCTGGCGCCCGCGCTGGCCAACCTGGCCCTCGGCGTGCCCGCGATCATCCCGCTCTACCTCACGTACTGGCTGCTGACGGACTACCTCCCGTCGCCCTGCGACGCCTTCGCACCCGACCCCGCACTGTCGAACTGCGACTACCACACCCTCGATCACGCGCCGGTGATGATGTTCCTGCTGGCGCTGACGGGCATGCTGCTCCTCCTCGCCCTGCTGGCGGTGGACGTCCTGGGCCCACGCCGCCGCGGCGAGGACCGCCCCGGCAGATGGCCGGCCGCGGCGACCCTCGTCCCGGTGCCGTTCCTGGTGCTGCTGTGCCTGGCGAAGACCTGAAGGACACAACGGCACAACCACGCCACCAGCACGGCACAACCACGACACCCTCCGCCGGCCACGTCTTCGACCAGGCAATATCTGCACCCTCATCTCCCCTCTCTTCTCTCCTCCGTCAGCCGTGGGCAGTACGGTGTCCCCCATGCGCCCCGACACGCCTGCCGAAAACGTCGACCACCCCGCCGAAGCGGCACGCCTGGAGCGAACCGCCGGCCGCTACCCCGAGGACGCCGAGGCCCTTCTCCTCCAGGCCGCGGCCCACCTGGAACTGTCCGGCGACCGCCCCGCCGCGACCGCGCTCTACGACAGCCTGCTGTCGTCCGCCGATGGGCTGGAGAACCCCCACCTGGTACGAGCCCTGAAGGCGTCGAACCTCTGGGAGTACGGCCACGAGGCGGAGGCGAGGGCGATCATCGAAGGCGTCCGATCCGCCTCCCCGCGAGACCCGGCGCCATGGGTGATCGTCGCGGAGGCCCTGGAGTCGCACGACGAGCTGGAGCAGGCGCAGGAGACGTTCACCGAAGGAGCCCGCCTCCTCCTGACGGACGTGCCGGAGCCGCCGTACTCCACGCACCCCCTCCTCTTCGGCCGCCACAGGGTCCGCCGGATGCTGGGCCTGCCCCACGACGACTTGGACACCCTGGCCGACACCCTCCACTCCATGCCGATCTCCCTGGACGAACTCCACGACCCCAAGCGCGTCTGGTCCCTGGGCTCGGACAACCCGGCGGAACTGGAGGCGGAGATCTCACGGCTACGGGCCGAACTGGGCGCGTACCGGGAGGCACTGTCCCGCCCGTTCCCGGTGGCGGTGCTGCACTGGACGGTCGCGGAACTGGAGGAACTGGTCGAGGCGTACCCGACCCTGGCCGAGGAGTACCCCTCGCATGAGGAGCACCTCGCGACGATAGAGGCGTCACTACGGGAGCTCTCCGCCTCCGGCACCCCGAACCTGGGGATCGTGACGGGGACGGTGCCGTCGTACGAGGCGTTCGCGGCGTCGGAGGGGGCTTCGCCGGGGGACGCGACGTTGCTGCCGCAGTATGCGACGACGTTGGCGGCGCGGGGGCGGGCTGTGGGGTGGCCTCCGCAGCGGGGTGCGGTTTGCTGGTGCGGTTCGGGACAGCCGTACGGCGCCTGCCACGGGGTGGAACAGCAGGGCTAGGACTGGGCTAGGCCCCTCTGGATCACCGAGCGGACCAGATGAAGATGCCCGCGATGTGCGCTGTGAAGGCCTTCTCAGTGGTGCCGTCGGGCGCCCACTTCCTCAGGCGGATGATCGGGTAACAGCGATTCGATCCGCGCCCACTGGGCGTCAGTCAGCCGCACAGTCAAACCAACGATCAGATGATCCGAAGGAAACGGCCTGAGCCCGTGGGGCGGCGGCCGTACTCCTGAGAGCATCCGGCCGCCGCCCCTTCCCCCGTTCGACCGGGTACTACTCGATGGTCCAGCCGACGCTGCCGACACCCGTGCTGTACCAGGCGCAGGTGGCGGAGGACTGGCCATACTGGCCCGGGTTCAGGGTCACCCAGTCACCGGAGACGTCGGGGGCCCGGCCGCAGACGACCTCGGCGCGGAACCGGATGGTGCGGTCGCTGTTGTTCGTGCAGCTGGCGATGCCCCGGTCCGTGTCGACACCGTGGACCGCGCCACGGCAGTCGACCGAGCCCGCGGCCGACGCCGGGGCGGCCATGGCGCCGACGGACAGGGCCACCGCCGAGACGGTGGTGGCCAGACCTGCGGCGAACATCTTCTTACTGCGGATCATTTTCCTGCCCCCGAGAGGTTGCGGTTTGCCTGTGCTGACCTCAGTGAAGGACACGGGAGCGGCCCCGGGTACCTGACATCTGTCAGGGCGCCCGGCCCTGGTGCAGGTCCGATGCAGCCAGATTCCGCCGGCTCGCCCCGAGCGACAAGCGGCTGAGCTCACTCACTCGCACCGCACGGTTACCTGCTCACTCCCGATAGACGGGTGGGGCGTTGATGTACGCATGCCCCGTGGGCGCGGTCCAGGTCGTGGACCCTGTGTGCGCATCCCGGGTGACCTTCCACCCAGGATGGTGGGTCTTGAGCCGATGATGCCGACGGCACAGCGGCTGCAGGTTGTCCGGCACCGTCTGCCCGCCCCGCTCCGGATGCCGATGGTTGAACGGCCGCACATGGTCAAGGTCGCAACGGTGCGCGGGCATCCGGCAGCTGGGGAAGGCGCAGTACTGATCGCGGGCGATCACATGACGCTCGGTCTCGGCGGTGGGCCGGTAGGTCGTGGGGTCGGTCTTGACGAGGAGCCCGGTCTCGGGCGCGGTGAGCAACCGCCGCCAGACGGTACCCGGCGCGAAGGCAAGCGCCCGGGCCTGCGAGGCGCAGATGGGCCCGTATCCCTTGAGCTCGGCGGGCCCGTCCTCATCCCCGATCTAGGGCCATCAGCGCAGCCGACGCGGAACGCAGCGCAGCGGAGTGAAGCGCCCTTGAAGCGGCTCGCGGAGGCACGACACTGGCCAAAGAAGCGGGCGGCCCCCACAGCACCTACAGAGAAACCCAAGCCGTCCATGGGTGTCAGCGTCACCTGCTACAACAGAGCCATTGCTGTGCGGGGATTGGGGAAATCAGCGTGGCTCAGCCGAGGGATCTGTCGCAGCCTGTCGCGGGTGTTTACGAAGAACTCGTTACCCAGAGCATGCATGAACAGATGGAGCAGTTGAACGCAGCAGGTTGGAAAGCCATCGATGACGAGGTCAGCGAGGAATCGTCCCCCCATGTACTCGCCCGGCACATCAGCCAGGCCGTAAGTCGACGACTCAGTCAGCTGCCGCCTGACCAGCGCGTCGCCGTAGCCAACCAGATCATCGGGGCACTCGCATCCGACCCCGCCGGCCTCGGAAGCAGCGATGGGGTCGAGCTCATCGCCGATGGACCTCGCCAACTCCTCGCCTTGGCCGAGAAAGAGGCTCCCGGGGTCTACGCGATACGCCCACTCACGCCGCTATCGGAGACCGCGCTCATCACGAACTCCCCCGAGGATCCGAACCTCGGCAGCGAGCTGCGCGCTGAGCTAGCAACTGCTGACCGCATTGACCTGATCTGCGCCTTCGTGAAGTGGTACGGCCTTCGAGTGCTCGAAGACTCGCTGCGCGCTGCCGCGGCACGCGGTGTCCCCATCCGAGTCATCACAACCACTTACATCGGGGCAACCGACCGACATGCACTCGACCGACTCGTCCGCGACTTCGGTGCTGAGGTGAAGGTCAACTACGAGATCCGTTCGACACGCCTTCATGCAAAGGCCTGGCTGTTCCGCCGCAAGAGCGGCTTCGATACGGCGTATGTCGGCAGCTCCAACCTCTCGAAGGCCGCATTGCTCGACGGCCTGGAGTGGAACGTTCGCCTATCGTCAGTGGCCACTCCGGCTGTGCTCAACAAGTTCGAGGCCACCTTCGACGCGTATTGGAACGACATCGCTTTTGAGACCTACAACCCGGATCTCGACGCCCACAAGTTGGACGAAGCTCTGCTCCTGGCAGGCGGGGCGCCGACCAGCCAAGACTCCAAAATCAGTCTCTCTGGACTCGAAGTTCGGCCCCACCCACACCAGGCCGACATGCTGGAGCGGCTGCGTGTCGCGCGTGAGGTTCACGGTCACCGACACAACTTGCTAGTTGCCGCAACCGGTACGGGCAAGACAGTTATGGCCGCCCTTGACTACCGCAATCTGCACAAGGAGTGGGACGGCAAGCAGTATCCGCGGCTTCTCTTTGTGGCGCACCGCAAAGAGATCCTGAAGCAGTCGCTGCGCATGTACCGCGAAGTACTCGATGACGCATCCTTCGGCGAAGCGCTCTTCAGCGGCGAGCTGCCGCGCGACTGGAAGCACGTCTTCGCGAGCGTCCAATCGCTCACCGACCAACGCCTCGACCAGTTCGCCCCGGAACACTTCGACATCATCGTCATCGACGAGTTCCATCACGCAACGGCGACGACGTATCGCCGCGTTCTCAACCACTTCAGGCCGAAACAGCTCCTCGGCCTGACCGCCACCCCCGAACGTGCCGACGGCCTCAACGTCCAAGACACCTTCTTTGAGGGACGGATTGCCGCCGAGATGCGGCTATGGGAGGCCCTCGACAACAACCTCCTCTGCCCATTCCACTACTTCGGAGTGCCCGACGGCACGGACCTAACCCGTCTCAACTGGCGATCTGGTGCATACGACCAGGGCCAACTTGGCGACTTGTTCTCCGCCGACCACGCGCGGGCCCGTATCGTCATCAAGCAGGTACGGGACAAAGTGTCCGACCCGATGAGCATGCGAGCTCTCGGCTTCTGCGTCAGCAGGAAGCACGCTCACTTCATGGCGAAGTGCTTCCAAGATGCAGGCTTCAAAGCTGCGGCCCTGGACAGCGCGTCGAAGCCCGAAGTCCGCGACCAAGTTCTGTCTCAGCTCAAGGCCGGAGAGATCCAAGTCATCTTCTCCGTAGACCTCTTCAACGAGGGCTTGGACATCCCTGACGTCGATACGCTGCTTCTCCTGCGCCCAACGAGCAGTGCCACCGTCTTCCTTCAGCAACTCGGTCGAGGCCTGCGCCGCACACCGAACAAGCCCGTGCTCACTGTGCTCGACTTCATCGGGCAGCATCGTGCCGAGTTCCGCTTCGAGGAGCAGTTTCGCGCGATGACCAACCTGTCGCGTAACCGGCTACTTGAGCACGCTGAGCACGACTTCCCTCTGCTCCCGTCCGGCTGCCAGATCATCCTGGAAGGCAAGTCCAAGGAACTGGTTCTGGGCAACATTCGCACCCAGCTCAAAGCGACCGTCCAAACCCTCGCTAAGGAAGTTAGAGCCTTCGACACGCCTCTCCTTGCGGACTATCTCAGGGAGAGTCGTCGCGAAATCAGGGAGTTGTACAAGTCAAGCAACTCGTGGACGTCTGTGCTACGCCGAGCCGGCCTGGCCGTCCTGCCTGAACAGCCTGGCGAGGAAGATCTACTGAAGCGTGTGCACGCTTTCCTGCACGTCGATGACCGTGAACGTGCTGAGGCATATACCCGCCTGTTGAGCGATGACGCACCAAGCTATGAGTCGCTGAATGCACGAGACCAAGCCTACGCGCGCATGCTCTTCTTCAACCTTTGGGACAAGGCTGGTGGATTCAACTCCTACGTGCAGGGGCTTGAATCACTCCGTGAGCAGCGATCCCTCCGTAGCGAACTTCGGCAGGTACTCGACCACGTGATGGGGCAGGCCGACCACTTCCCCATTCCTTTGGAAGGCCCGCACGCACACATCCCCTTGAAAATCCACAGCGCGTACAACCGCTCGGAGATCCTGGCCGCGCTTGGCGTCGCCCGCCTCGGCGGTCAGATGCCTGGTTCCTTTGCACAGGGTGTCTTGTGGGACGAGTCGAACCAGACGGATGCACTGCTGATCACTCTCGAGAAGAACGAGAAGGACTTCTCCCCCACTGTCCGGTACAAGGACTACGCGTTGACCCCGTCTCTCTTCCACTGGGAGTCGCAGAGCACAACCGCAGACACCTCGCGCACAGGCCTGCGATACCAGCAGCACGCCCAACGCGGAAGCCACGTACTGCTGTTCATGCGGCGCTACAAGGACACCGACATAGGCAAGGCCCAACCCTGGATGTTGCTCGGCCCGGCTACCTATGTCCAGCACGAGGGGAGTAAGCCCATGGCTATCACCTGGCGACTCCATTACGAGCTGCCAGCGGATGTGTGGTCGTACTCGGCCATTGCTGCGGGTTAGCAGGCCCAACGCTCAGACAACCTCGCCGATCTCAGCCTCGAAGTGAGACTGCGCCCGGTCGAGTACGTCATCGGGGTCAAAGCCGTGTGCACGCAACCAGTGCAGCATGTCGGCCATGACCCCGATGGCAGCCTCTTCCGCCACGGCCTTGGTCAGCACACTGCCCTCGCCGGGCACGGGTCCACCGCGCGGGAGTCGCCACGATCCGTACAGGTCAAGAATGGCCTCGGCCCGCCTGACACGGGGGCCATTTGCGTGACCGCTGGCAGAGGAGGCGTCGACAGCAAGCTCACACCACACCACCTTGGAATCCCCTCGCGGCACCACGCCCCACCTGTGGTCGGACAGGGCATCGACGAGTGCCATTCCTCGACCCGACTCCACCGCACTACTTACAGCGAGCAAGGTAGGCAACGCCCTCGCATCTGGGTCCTCAACTTCCAGGCGTAGATACGGCCCGCTGAGCGCTAGGCGCAGCGTGGCGGGGGTTCCCTGACCTACATGCTGGATGACGTTGGTTGCCAGCTCCGATAGGCAAATCTGCGCCACATCAACATGCTCGTGCAGCCCCCAAAGGATGAGCCGGAGCTTCAGCGTCCGCCTCAACTGGGAGAGTTCACTCGCCTGAGCAATGAACTGTTGCACCCAGGGCTCCCGCCCGACGCAACCGCTCACGTAGATCATCGCCGACCGCCTTTCACAGACTTCGTTGCACACCGTGCATGCAGTGATGACTCTTAGTGAGAGAGTTGCAGTGCATGTCCCGCCGTGCAACATGCATAAAGAGATTCCCCCTATAGGGTGATTGGCCTTTCGGACCCCTTCCGATGGGATGGAACATCCGCTAGCCCAGGAGGAGTTGACATGGCCGGATCTCCCACAGCTCGACGTCGCCGTCTTGCGATCGAGCTCAAGCGTCTGCGTGAAGAGAGCCGTCTGACGTGCAGCCAAGTGGGCAAGCAGCTGGACTGGAGCAGTTCCAAAGTCAGCCGCATGGAGACAGGGCAAGGGCGCGTCCAGCCCTCAGACGTCGACGCCCTCTGCCGTCTCTACGCGACTCCCGATGACCTGCGTGGCCTCCTAAAGGAGCTGGCCAAGGAGTCAAAGACGAAGGGGTGGTGGCACGCGCACGGCGACGCGATCCCTGCTTGGTTCTCGGTGTATGTCGGCCTCGAACAGGCAGTTTCCGACCTGCGCACCTATCAAGCCGAGTTCATCCCAGGCCTGCTGCAAACACCTGAGTACGCCGCCGAACTGAGTCGGGCATGGGTTGACCACACTCCCGAGGACATTCACCGCATGGTCGACGTCCGGATGCGGCGCCAGGAACTACTCATCAGCGACAGTGCACCCGACTTGTGGGCAGTTGTCCACCAGAGTGCTCTGTTGCACACGATCGGCAGCCGCCAGGTCATGGCCCGGCAACTCGAACGTATGCTGGAAATCCAGAAGCTGAAGAACGTGACCGTCCAGGTCCTGCCGTTCGACGCGGGCGCCTATCCAACCACCGGGTCGTTCACGGTCCTCGGCTTCCCAGAGCAGGAGGACCCAGATCTGGTGTACCGAGAAGGGCTTACCGATTCGGTGTACCTCGAAGAGCCCAAGGACGTGGCCCTCTACACGAAGGCGTTCGACCATCTCAGGGCCTTGGCGCTGAGCCCTCAACGCTCGGCCTTGCTGATCACCAGACTCTTGGAGGAGAACTCCCGATGATGCCGCCGTCGAGCATCCCCTGGCGCAAGAGCAGCTACAGCAACGGCATGGGGGGCGAGTGCTTGGAGCTCGCCGCATTCGCCGGGGCAATCGCGGTACGCGACTCCAAGGTCGCCTCAGGCCCGCAGCTCATGTTGAGCACCGCTGCATGGCAGAGCTTCGTGCGGTCCCTGTCATCAGACAACCAAGAGTCCACTAGCTGACTGGCTGCCGCGGATCACGGACGATTTCTCCCGCTCTTTGGAGGAAGGTGGCATGGGCCTGCGCCATCTCTCCTCTAGCCCGGTCAAATCCGGACCAAGCTGGGGTCACCCCTGTGGAACTTACGCGCTCCACCTGCAGCAAAGAGCTCACAGCCGCTATCGACTTCTCCGCAACCTCGTAGGCCAACCCATTCGCCTCAATCGGACCCCAAAGCGCCAATTGGCTGGTTTTTGCCTGCAAATCGAGCGCACGCTCCCCCAACTCACGCCTTGCTTCCTCGTCAAGCGCAACTCCGTGCCGCACCTCGGGAGCGATGCGTGCGAGCGCTTCATCGAGAGCGGCAAAAGCCGCAAAGAGAGCAGCAAAAGACTGATGTCGCTGACTGCGCACCCACTGCCAGTGCTCCGCTGCAGCCTGGCCATGCACTTGCGCTAGCGCTGCCTCAACTGCCTTACGTCCGCCGGCTTCCGCTCCACTCTTGGCGTACCTACCGGCGATCACAGCCCCGATGACTGCAGCCGCGAAAGCAATAACACCCGTGATGAGCGTCCCCGTCACCTCACTCATCACACCATCCTCGCCTGAGACTGGCGCTGCCACAACGGCCCCCAGGCAACCCACATCACCTGCCGCACTCCACCAACACTGAACGCACTAACCTCGACTCATGACGACATCCCCCTCCAGGTTCCAACCTGGCGACATCCTCACGCGTAAGCAGATCCATCCCGTACTCGGTGGCAGCGGCTACGCCGGAATCTGTCCAGCAGTGGAGAAACGGAACGTCCTCATCTTCTCCGACGGCGAGATTGGTAAGCGCTACGGGTATCGCGACGGATGGCTCTCCGAGGACGACGACTTGGGTCCCATATTCACCTACACCGGAGCGGGGAAGCAGGGGGACCAAACCCTCGATGGCGGGAACGCCTCGATCTTGAAGCACGCAGAAAAGGGGCGCGCTTTACACTTATTTATCGCCGTAGGTAAGGTTCCAGGAACTGACACGCGAACGCACAAATATATAGGACAGTTCAAGGTCGACGAGCGCAAGCCGTTCGAGACCCGAGAAGCCAAGGACGAACGAGGCAACGACCGAAACGTCATTGTCTTCCGACTGCGTCCCATCGGTCCATACGTCCGGGAGGCTTCCGACACCCTTCAGCTGGCCCCAGATTCCCGGTCTCGGTTCAATCCGACCGCCGGCCGCTTCGCTCGGGCCATCCGACGCCAGAAGCGCCACCTCCAGCGGCAAACCGACGTCGACCATGTGGAAGCAGCCCGCGATGACTTGGCCGACGACTTCGAGGAGCGCAAGGTCGCCGCTGGAGAAACGATCGGCCAACTGGAGCTGTCGATGCGGAACTCAAGCTCGCGACTCATGTTGGACCTCTACGACCGAGGCAACAACACGGTATACGAGCCGACGGGCAGCGCGGCAAGCGAATCGATCACTCAAGCCCTCGCTCAACTGCTTCTTGCACGGAGGCACTTGAGAAGCCTCACACACGATCAGCCCCTCCACCTCATGGTGCTCTCACCAGCACTCCCACGCGAGGACCTCCGTGACCTGCTCGCTGAACACGGGATAGGCATCGTGTACCGCAACGACAGCGGCCACTTCACTGAGTTCAGGGGAGGCACCATCACCTCAAGCAGCGCTGCTCGATCTTTGCGCTGTTTGGATTGTCCCGTGCCTGTCTAGCAACCGGCCAAGCGTTGGGCATGGAGGCGTCCTCCACCGTGATCCATCACAGCCCCAGCGGGCTGCGGGAACGATGGCGCGTGAAGACTTGACCCGGTTGACCGTCAACGGAAACGGGGCTTGGAGGGGAATCCGTGACCCGTGGGACGGGAGCAGACTTAGGGGTCGTCTCAGCCAACGGCGGCTATTGCAGCAGGAGTAGAAGCGGAAGCTCAATTCCTGTGGGATTCAACTCCGCGCCGCTCAGGGGGCATTCCTGGTTTATGAGGGTGGCTCGGTTGGAGTTGGTGGCGCCCTCCGGCGTGCCGGCGGTTCGGAGGGCGAGCGGGGCGGCCTGGGTAAGGCCGGTGTGATGCTGCGCTCAGGTAACGGTGTTGACGAAGGGTCCGGTCTGGGATTCGTTCCGCACGGGTGGCGGCGCGATTTCCGGGCCGTGGCCGTCGCGGGAGAAGCGCCGTAACCGGTTCGGCCCATCGCCCCGGATGGCGGCCCCGATGAGCGGTGCGGGAGATATCGGATTAGCCTCCGAAATGAGCGCGAAGTGGATCTTTTATGGATCGCGCTCCACTCAACTAAGGAGGAGAAATGCGCAAGCTTCAGAGGGCCGCTGTCGCGGCCGCCATGCTCGGTGGTCTCAGCCTCATAGCCACCGGCTCCGCCGCAGCCCAGCCGATGGGCGGCCATGGGGGCTGCAAGTCCCACGACCTGAACCTCGCTCTCCTCAACAACATCGGGATTGCCAACGGTCTGCTGGGCAATGCGCTCAACGGTGAGGGCAGCGCTGGTGGGCAAAGCTTCCACCAGGGCTCCAGCTGCGGACACCACTGATCAACAGGAGTTGTGTTACGTAGCTCGCCGATATGGGTCTCGGCGCCCGGGTCTCCGGCTCGGGCGCCGAGCCCTGTCTTCACGACCAAAGTTGCAGGGGTAGTAGACCATCGGCCGATGGCGGGGGCAGGGGCCGGTCTCCAGACTTGGCGCTGGGTCGCGGTCGTCGGCCCGGATGTACGTCGTCGGGGAAGTCGGAAACTGGAAATCGGCAATCGGCAATCGAGAGCCGGAAGCCGGAAGCTAAGTCGTAGGCGTGGGGGACATGAGGGGTACGGGGGATCTTTCGAAGAGGGGCGGTGCGTCGGCCGACGCGCCGGGACTCGATGTCGAGGGCAATGGCGACGGCGAGAGCGGTGACGACGGCAGCGTCGTGATCGCGGAGTCGGCCTGGGTTCTTGTGCTCTTCTGGGTGGGGTGCGGGGTCGTCGTCGGCTGGTTGGCGCCTCTGCTCGCGGACTGGCTCGTGACGCTGCCCTGGGCGCCCTTGGAGGGGCCGGCCGAGCTGCTCAGTTCCGTTCCTGAGCCAGGGCGCACCATCGGTGGCGTGGGTGTGGGGGCGCTGCTGGGGCTGGTCGTCGGGCTCATCGTGGTGCATGAGTCGCTGGCGGTCAGCGTCTCCCGTGGCCGGGTGGTCCTCACGGTCAGGGACTCGTCGCAGGAGTTCGGTTGCGACGAGGTCGGCCTGGTGGTGCGGGACGGGAAGCAGCTCGTGCTGCTCGGTCCTGACGGCATGGAGATCGCGCGGGAGGACTGTGACCTGCCCTGGCGGCGGCTTGCCGACGCCTTCGCCGAGCGTGGTTACCGGTGGGCTGACGAGGATCCGCACCGGGAGGAGTTCAGGCGCTGGGTTCCCGGTGTGCCCGGTCTGCCCGAAGGGGCGGACGCGCTGCTCAGGGCCCGTGCGGCGGCTCGGGAGAAGGACGAGAGCGCCGAGGACGCCCGGGAGCTGCGCCGGGAGCTGCTGAGGCTCGGGGTCGTCGTACGGGATGAGAAGAAGCGGCAGTACTGGCGTATGCCTCAGCGTCCCTGACGTTCAGGCGTATGCCTCAGCATCCCTGACGTTCCAGAAGGCTGACGGCTCAAAAGCTGATGTCCCAGCACCTGACGGGCCAAAACCTGATGGGGCCCGCAACCTGATGGGCCACCACCTGACGCCCCGACACCCTTATGGCCGCATCTCCAGGACTCCCCTTCGGACGGATCCGGTTCGAAGGGCTGTTCCCTCGGCTGGAAGGATTGCGCGGACCACTTGAGGAGAAGGGGGATGAGCGTGATCGTGCTCGTCTTGGTCGGCGTTCTCGTGCTCGTCGTCGGAGGGTGTGTCTGCGTCGTGTGGGCGTCTCGGGGCGGCCCGCGCTGGGTGCGCGGTGTGGCCGCCGTGACCCTGGCGGTCGGCGAGTTGGTGCGGAAGTCGGGGCGTTCGGGGCGAGGGTCGAGCTCGAACTCGAACTCGGACTCCGGTTCGAGTGAGTGAAGGCGCGCTGTCGGCCGACGGGGCGTAGGGCAGGAAACGCGGGCCGCGTCGAGAGCCTGTCTCGGCGCGGCCCGCGGTCGGTCCGCCTGTGCTGGGCGGGGCGGGTCGGGGCGTACCGGAGTCAGCCGGTCGTCTTCGGCCGCGTCGGCGGCGGCGCCGTCACCGCTCCCCCGCCCTGCGTCAGCAGCCACTCACGGTGCAGGGCCCCCAGCGGAATCCTCTTCTGGAGGACGGGCGTGCCGAAGATGGTCAGTTGGAGCTGGAGGGAGCCGGTCAGGTCGACTCCGCCGTAGAGGGCGTAGGTGCCTGCCGCTGTTCCCGTGCCGTCGGCGGAGCCCTCGGCCGATGCGTCGGCGTGGGCGCGGACGTAGGGGGCGAGGTCGGCGGTGACGCCCACCGTGCCGTAGAGGCCCACGGTTGCCTCGGCACCCAGGGCCGCCTTGACGTCTCCGGCCGCCGTGACGCGGGCCTTCAGGGGCTCGCCGGTCATGTCGGACTCGCTGACCGGGGTCCAGCCCTTGGCCCAGGAGAAGGTGCCGCCGACGCGGAAGTCGCCCTTGAGGTCCTGTTCGACGTCGACGGTGACCCGGCCGTCCGCGTTCACCTGGATGTAGCAGGTCAGGTCCAGATTGACGACCACGGGGACGGGGCCGACCTGGATCACCGGGTCGGAGTGGAGCTCGGCGAACGGGATGCGGATGGGCTGTGCGCCGGTCGAGCCGGCCGCGCGGCCCTTGAGTGACCACTGGGAGGCCCAGTCACCGGACAGACCCAGGAAGGCGCCGCCGGGCGAGGCACCGGTGCCGGTGCCGGAGCCATCGTACGAGAACGCGACCTCGGGAGCGAGCTGGACGAAGCCCTCCACGGACGCGGATGCCGACGCGGGGGCGCCCTCGGCCGTGGCGATCGCCGCGCCCACGTCGATACGCAGGCTGCCGAGCGGGAGTTTCGCGCCCTCGGGGCCGAAGCGGAGGTCACCCGTCTTGGCCCAGGAGACCTTCACGCCCTGGACGAGCGGTTCGACCCGCATGGCCGACGGGTCCACCGGGACCGTGCCCTCGGCCTTGCTCTCGCCGAGTACGGAGTTGAGCTTCGCCGGTTCGGTATTGACGGTCGTATCGCCGTCCTCCGTCGCGCCGACCACCTGCGTGACCTCGGCCAGTACGCCGTCGGGGGCACCGGGGGCGGGTGCGCTGGCGATGATGTCGCCGACGGCGACCGGGGCGGGGCGCTTCGCGGGGTCCGGTGCGGGGCTGGGCGAGGAACTGGACGAGGAGCTGGGTGCGGGGCTGGTGGGAGGGCCGGCCGAGGGAGTCGCCGGTGGGGTGGTGGGCGGTTTCGCGGCCGAGGGCGCCTTTATGACGGCACGTCCGCTCTTTCGGTCGTACGAGGCGACCTTGAGGGAGGACTTCTTCGCCGCGCCTCCCTCGCCCGCGTCGGCCACCGCGGTGGGGGCGGCCGTACCGGACGGGGGCGAGACGACGGCGAGTTGTTCCTGGCCCGCGGCGGCCGCGGGGGTCTCGGCCGCCCTTGTGGCCGGTGTTCCGGTGGCGGTGGGCGGGGTGCTGGTGGCGCAGCCTGTGGTCAGCAGGGCCGCGAGGGTGACTGCCGGCAGGAAGGCATGTCGGTTGAGCCTGGGTCTGTGCACGCGTTGTCCTCGGGAGCGATGTATGGGGGTGCGCTGCAGGAGGTGACGGGTGAGGAGCGGGCGTGCTGCGGCGTGCGGCGGCAGACGGGCGTGTCAGGGCATGCCGATGGTCGGTTTTCGCGGCATGTCGGTACGGCCGTTCCGGCGCTGTGCGCAGACGGTGGTTACCCCCCAGTAGTCATGCATGAGCATGCCAGTGACGCTGGGGCAGCATCCGCTTTCTTTGCGCGCGGAATCGGTGACGTGAGTCACAACGGCGTACGTCAGGCGTGCGCGGCGGGGGGAGGGCCGGGCGGGTGAATTTCCCGCCCCGCCCGGCCCGCGGGGTCGTCGTCAGTCGTCGCAGTCGTTCCCGGGGTCCACCGGGGTTGGCTGCGGGGCGGGGGCAGGCGTGGGGGTGGGGCCGGGGTCGGTCGTTTCCGGCGGGGTGGGGTGGTCCGGGTTCTGCGGGGCTTCAGGCGCCTCGGGGGTCTCCGGCGCTTCCGGAGTCTGCGGTGCCTGCGGCACCTCCGGCGTCTCCGGCGCCTCCGGGTTCTGCGGCGCCTCCGGCGTCTCCTCAACCGGTCCCGGCTCCACGGGAGTTGAGGGGTTCTCCGCCCCCGGGTCGTTCGGGTACGGCTCCTCGTGCCCGGGCTCCTCCGGAGCCGGCTTCCCCGGCTGCTCCCCCACCGGATCGGCCGGCGCGGGCGTCGGCGGGTCGGCCGGCGGAGGCTCGGGCGTCGGCTCGGCGTGCGGCGGTGCGGGTTCGTCGACCTCGGGCACCTCGGGGCCGGGCACCTCGCCCGAGGGCTCCTCGGCAACCGGCTCATCGACCACCGGCACCTCGGCAACCGGCTCCTCGGCCACGGGCGCTTCGGCCACCGGCACCTCGGCAACCGGCTCATCGGCCACCGGCCCAACCGCAGCCACCGGCCCCCTCACCGCCGTATCCGAACCCGAACCCGAACCCGAGCCAGAGCCAGAGTCCGAACCACCAGCAGCCAAAGCCGCCGCACCCCCACCACCCGCCCGGGACGCCACCGCGGCCACGCCTCCCGGCTTCCCCGGCGCCTGAGCCGCCTCGGCAGGACCCTCCGACGGGCGTGCGGCCACCGGCGTCTCCGCGAGCGGCACCCGTGGTGAAAGCGGTGCGGGAGAAGGGTCGTTCACGCCCAGCGCGATCATCATCGCGAGGGCCGCGCCGGCGACCGTCGCCCCCGCGGCGATCGCCGTCGGCACCTTCGCACCGCCCGCTCCGCCGGTCACCGCCTGGCGGGCCGAGTGCAGCGCGCCGCCGATCTGGCCGCTGAGGGCGGCCGTGGCGCCGACGGATCCGGCAGCGCCCGCCGCGAAGGACAGCAGGAACTTGCCCGCGCCGCCGACGGCGAAGACCAGCAGGGCCGGTCCGACCAGTGCGGGCAGACGGTCGTTGGCGCGCATCAGTACCGCGAGCCGGCCGCGGCAGTCGTCGCAGGCGTCCACGTGAGCGAGCAGGCGTTCCGACTGGCGCGGGGTCGCGTTGCCGCGCACGTACGCCGGCATGCGCACCCAGTGGACCTCGCAGGCGGGGTCGTCGGGCGCGCCGGTCTGGGAGCGCAGGAAGGCCTGGCGCATGCCCTCGCGGGCCCGGTGAAGGAGTACGGCCGTCGCGCCCTGCTTGGCGCCGATGCGCTGTCCGACCGTCTCCAGCGGCTGCCCCTCGGCCTCCGCGAGCCACAGGGCCTGCACCCAGCGCTCCGGGAGCTGGCCCAGCACCCGCACCAACAGGTCGACGGAGGAGACCTGTTCGGCCGGGTCGGCCGGGTCCTCGGCGTGGACGGCGATCTCCGTCCGCTCGGCGGCGGTCCGGGGGTCGTGCGGGGTCTCACGCTCGCCCGCGGCCGTCGCCGCGAGGTGTCGCACCGTCGTCATCAGGTACGCCGGCACGTTCTCGATCTCGTGCCCCTCCGACAGCCGCCGCCAGACACGGAAGTGCGCCTCGGCGACGACGTCCTCGGCGGCCCAGGAGTTGTTCCGGGTGAGCGAGCGCGCGTAGGCGACCAGGCGCGGCTGCTGTTCCTCGTAGATGCGGGCGTACGAGGCGGTCGCGGTCACAGACGTGGTCGCGGACGCGGTCACGGACTCGGGAGGTGACGCCTGGGCGGGCACCTTGGGGAAACCGTCGGACATGGCGGGAACGCTCCGGTTGCCTGCTGGGCTGATGGCGCGGACGAGTTTGTCAGCGTAGATGACTAAAATCTCAAGCAAACGGTTCGCGTGAGTTAGATCACAGCAAGCGCGTTCCGGTTCGGCGTAATCAAGAGGCCCGGCGCCGGGTCGAGAAGGCGCAATGACAGCCACACAGGAGAACGCCCACCATGCGCCGCACCCTCGAACAGCCCGTCCGCGCCCGCCTCGTCACCCCCGGCTACACGCAGCTGCCGATACGCCCCACCCTGCGCTACTCCGCCACCGAGCCCTTCGCCGTGCGCATCGACTTCCCCGCCCATGTCTCGGACGACCAGCGGGGGGTCACCTGGACGTTCGCCCGCTCGCTGCTGGAGGAGGGGCTCGACGGGGCGGCCGGGATCGGGGACGTCCGCATCGTGCCGCGCGGGCGGTCCCGAACGGTCGTGGAGTTCCACGCGCCGCACGGGATGGCCGCGATCAGATTCGGTACGGCCTCTCTCCGGCGGTTCCTGCAACGGTCGTACGCCGTCGTCGAACCGGGGAGAGAGGACCTGGGGCAGGAACTGGACCACTGCCTCATGTCCCTGCTCGACGGGGTCTGAGGATCAGCCCGCGTCGGATCAGCCCGCGTCACCGGCCCGGTCGAACCGGTCGGCCCGGCCCGCCCGACCGGTCTCCGTACCGGTCTCCATGCCGGTCTCCATGGGCGTCAGGACGCGCGTCTCGGTCTGCCGGTAGATCACCGAGCTGCGGAAGCTCACCACCTCGCGCCGGGCGCTGAAGCGGTCCATGAGGAAGGCGTGCAGGTGCTCGATGTCCGGGACGGCCACATGGACGAGGAAGTCGTCGTCGCCGGAGACCACGAAGACCGAGACGACCTCGGGGAGTCGGGTGAGGTAGCTCTCGAAGTCGTGGATCACCTCCCGGCTGAGCGGACGCAGCCGGGCGAAGACCAGCGCCTGGAGCGAGCGGCCCAGCAGGCGTGGCTGTACGGCCGCGTGGTAGCCGGTGATCACACCGCGGGCGCGCAGGGCACGGACCCGTTCCAGGCAGGTGGAGGGTGCGATGCCGACCCTGCGGGCGAGTTCGCGATTGGTGAGCCGTGCATCGCGCTGGAGATGGGTGAGGATCGCCGAATCAGTGTCGTCCATGGCCGTCATTCTTCCCGGGCCGCCGAATTTCGTTCGGGCGAGCCGCCCAACTCCCGTACCGCGCCCTAGATTTCCCTTGTCTGCCGGATCGAAGGGAGCCCTCGTCCCATGACGACCGCCGCCGCTGCCGAGCAGCCCGTGGACCAAGCCGTCCACCACTACGACCGGTTCCTCGCCGAGCACTACACCTGGATGCTCGGCGGCGATCTCGACGCGCTCGCCGCCGTGCAGCGCACGTCCCTCGCGGCGTGGGGCGTGACCCCGGCGTCGGCGGCCGGTCCGGCGGGCGGGGCGCTCGCCGTGGACCTGGGGTGCGGGCCGGGGCACGCGAGCCTCGCGCTGGCCGGGCTGGGCTTCGACTCCGTCCTCGCGGTCGACCTGAGCCGGCCCTTGCTGGACGAACTCGCCGCGCATGCCGCCCACTTGCCCGGGGTGCGGCCGGTGCGGGCGGATATGCGGACCGCTCTGCGGGAGCTGGTGCGGCCGGGGTCGGCGGCAGCCGTCGTATGCCTGGGGGACACGCTGACGCATCTGCCGACCCGCGGTGACGTGGCCGCCCTCTTCGCCGACGCCGCCGCCGCGCTCGCGCCGGGAGGGACGGCCGTGTTCGGCTACCGCGACCTGACGGTCCCGCTCACCGGCACCGACCGTTTCCTCCCGGTCCGGGCCACCGAGGACCGGATCATGACCTGCTTCCTGGAGTACCCGGACGACTACAACGACTACACGGTCGTCGTGCACGACCTGATCCACACGCGGGACGGCACCGATCCCGGCGCCGACTGGACCCTCACCGCCCACAGTTACCGCAAACTGCGGCTCTCCCACGCCTGGGTGCTGGAGCAACTCCGCACCGCCGGGCTGCGCGTGCGGCACGAGGAGAGCGGGCCGGGGGGTATGCGGACGGTCGTGCTCGGGCGTTGAGGAGCCGTACCGAGGACTGACGTACGGGGCCGTCTGCCCGGGAATCGGCAAATCGGCAAATGGTTTGTCCGGCGAAGTCGGCCCGCCCTACAGTGAGCCGACTTCGAAGAGACGTTCCCCCGGAAACACGCCGCAGAGCGGGAGCGTCCCACCTCACGGAACTCATCGAGTTCCCTGAGGTGCAGGAGGGGCGGCAGCCGTCTTTGTCGACCCCTCTTTCCCTTCGGAGGCTCCTCCATGAACAACGTCGCTCCGAACGTGGGCCTCGGCCTGCCCATCGGCGACCCGGCCACCCTGCTCACCTGGGCCCGGCGCGCCGACGCCGGACCCTTCAGCACACTCGGTCTGCTCGACCGGCTCGTGTACGACAACCCCGAGCCGCTGGTCGCCCTGTCCGTCCTCGCGGGTGCCACCACCCGCATCCGCGTCCAGACCGAGGTGCTGCTCGCCCCGCTGCGCGACACCGCCCTGCTGGCCAAACAGGCCGCCACCCTGGACCGGATGACCGGCGGTCGCCTCGTCCTCGGCCTGGGCATCGGCGGCCGGGACGACGACCACCACGCCACGGGCACCGACCCGCGCACCCGGGGCCGGCGCCTGGACGAGCAGATGGCGTTGATGTGCCGCCTGTGGTGGGGCGAGTCGTACGGAGACGGCGTCGGCCCGATCGGTCCGGCGCCCGCCCGCCCCGGCGGCCCGGAGATCCTCTTCGGCGGCTTCAAGCCCGCCGCCCTCGAACGCGTCGCACGCTGGGGCGACGGCTTCCTCGCGGCGGCGCCGCCCTCCTGGGCGGGCGGCCTGTTCGACACCGTCCGGGGCTTGTGGAAGGAGTACGGCCGCGACGGCGAGCCCCGTCTCGTGGCCCAGGTGAACGTCGCGCTCGGCCCACGGGACGTGCTCGACGACGCGCGGGCCCGCATGCACGCGTACTACGCCTTCACCGGCACGGCCGACCGCATGGTGGCCGGCCTGCTGACCACCCCCGCCGAGATCCGCACCGCGATCGCCGCGTTCGCCGACCTCGGCGCCGACGAGGTCATGCTCTACTGCCACGGCCTCGACCCGGACCAGGTGGACCGCCTGGCCGAGATCATGTGACGCCCTTTGCTGCGACGCCCTTCCTGTGACGCCCCGGAGGCCACGTGTTACTGCTGCTCCTGCTGTTCGTCGTCGTCGTGGTGATCGTCGCCGTCGGTCTCTGCGGATACGGCGGCAGCACACTGTCCGCCCACGGCATCCGGCGCGCGAGCGCCCCCGTCCGGCTGCGCGGCCTCGCCGCCCTGGCGGGCGCGGGAGCGTGCGCGCTGTACGCGTGGGGGCTGCTCGCCGTCTGCGGCGCGGTCCTGGTGGCGGAGGACGGCGGCGCCGACTCGTCACCGCCGCAGTCCTGCCGCACGCAGGGCTGGCGGGAACGGCATCAACAGGGCATCGAGATCGTCGACCACAGGGTCTCGTACGTCCCTCTCCGGTTCGTCTGCGAGACGAGCGACGGCGGGAGCTACGACACCGGTGACGTGCCCGGATACGTCAACCCGGCCGTGGTGGCCCTCGCCCTCACCGCCGCCGGGTGCGCCATCGGGGCGGGGTACGCGTCGGAGTTGCGTGCCCGTGCCGAGCCGCGGAAAGGGCAGGCCGGTTAGCCTCGGTGCTCGAGAGCCCGGCAGCAGCGGCCGGCGGAAGTGGTGGGAGGCAGACATGGCGAAGATCCCCAGCGCGGCGGTCGCCGCGGGCGGACTCGTCGGAGGGTACGGCGTGGCCCGCTGGACGAAGAAGCGGCAGCTCGGCGGGGCCGTACTGGCCGTCGCGGGGGCCGCGGCCGCGCAGCAGTGGCGGCAGCGGGCGGGCGGGAAGGCGGCGGGGGCGCTGACCGCCGCGTATGTCGCCGCCTTCGCCGGGTCGCATCCGCTGGCCAAGAAGGTGGGCGCCTGGCCCGCCGTCCTCGGGGTCGCGGGGGCGGTCGCCCTGGCGTCCTGGGCGGTGGCGGACCGCAACGGCTGAGGCGGCCGGGCGTTTTCCGCCCGTTTCTCGCGGTCCCGCGAGGTGAGGACGCCCCGCTTGCCGACGTGGACGACCACGACGTCGTTGCGCCGGGCCTGCGCCGGCCCACGGTCACGGCTGGTCGCGCACGTCGTCCCGGACTGAACTCCGGTCGGCGGGCAGGTGCGTCAACACGTTCACCACCCGCCCGTTCGGGTCCCGTACGAAGAACCGCCGTACACCCCACTCCTCGTCCCGAAGCTCCCGTACGACCTCCGCGCCCGACGCCACCACCTGCGCGTACACGGCGTCGACGTCCTCGACCTCCACGCTCAGGTCGGGGACGACGGGGGCGGTGCGTTCCTCGGTGAAGAAGCTGATCTGGGCGGTGGGGTTGGCGGGGGACGCCAGGGTCGTCACCCAGCCCAGGTGCATGACCTCCTCGAAGCCGAGAAGGCCGTAGAAGTCACGGCTGGTCGCCATCTGCTCGTCGGAGTCGACCTGGTGGTTGGGGACGATCCTGCGGACGGTCATCGGATACGGCTCCTCGTCGGCGATCGGCGTCCGGAGTTTTTGTTATCCCCCGCAGTCTCCCCCCGTCTCCTCACCGTCCCCAGCCGCAGGCACGCGAGGAATTGACGACGTGACACGACAGATCAGCCGCCGGAGCATGCTCAAGGCCGCGGGCGCGGCAGCCGGAGCCGTCGGTATCGGTACGGCCGTGACGCCCACCCCTGCCGTCGCGGCGGGCACGTATGCCCACCCCGGCCTCCTGCACACCCGCGCCGATCTCGACCGTATGGCCACGAAGGTGAAGGCGGGCGCCGCCCCCTACACGGCCGGGTTCGCCAAGCTGACCGCCAACCCGCACTCTCAGAGCGGCTGGGCGGCCAACCCGCAGGCGACCGTGATCCGGGGCGGGGCCGGCCAGAACTACGGGATCCTCTACAACGACATCCACGCCGCCTACCAGAACGCCCTGCGCGGCCACGTCAGCGGCGACAGCGCGCATCTCGACACCGCCGTGGCGATCCTCAACGCCTGGTCGGCCAAGCTGACCGGCCTCGGCGGCAACGCCGACCGCTTCCTGGCCTCCGGTCTGTACGGCTACCAGATCGCCAACGCCGCCGAGCTGGTCCGCGACCACCCCGACTTCGAGCTCGGGCGGTTCCAGGAGCTGCTGACGAAGGTCTTCGCGCCGCTCAGCGACGACTTCCTGGTCAGGCACAACGGCGCCGTCGTCAGTAACTACTGGACCAACTGGGATCTGGCGAACATGTGCTGCGTCCTGGCCACCGGCATCCTCTGCGACGACAAGGCCCAGGTCGCCCGCGCCGTCGACTACTTCAAGCACGGCGAGGGCCTCGGCTCCATCCGGAACGCCATCCCCGTCGTGCACGACGACGGACTCGCCGAGTGGCTGGAGGCCGGCCGCGACCAGGGGCACGCCCTGCTCGGCGTCGGCTTGATGGGCACCTTCTGCGAGATGGCCTGGAACCAGGGCATCGACCTGTACGGCTACGACGACAACCGCTTCTTCAAGGGCACCCAGTACGTCGCCAAGTGGGCCATGGGCGGGGACGTGCCGTTCACCGACAACACCCGCAGGAAGGGCGCGATCAACGGCTGGTCGGGCTCGGAGACCGTGACCGAGGCCGCGCCCGTGAACCCGGCGATGACCCGCCCCATCTGGGCGATGATCGCCAACCACTACACCAAGCGCCGGGGCCTGTCGGCGTCGTACCTCACCCAGATCGTCGCGAAGTCCGGGCCGGAGGGCGGCGGCGGGGACTACGGCCCCAACAGCGGCGGCTACGACCAACTGGGCTTCGGCACGCTGGCGTTCACGCGGGACAAGGCCACGGGGACGGGCGGCTCGCCCAGTCCGGCGGCGTCGGGGTCGGCCGCGGCCGGTTCGGGTGCGGGGTCCGGGTCGGGGTCGGATGCCCGGCCGCAGACGGGGACCGCCGCCTCGCCCTCCGCGTCCGCCTCCTCCTCCGCCGCCGATGGTGACCTCGCCGCCACCGGCTCCAACGAGATCATCGGCTGGACCGCCGCCACCGGTATCACCGCCCTCGCCGGCGGCATGCTCCTGCTGCGCCGCCGCGACCGGGTCCGGCGCCAGTCGCAGTAAGGGCGCCGCCACCCGACGGGTCACGATCTCCGGTCCCGGCTCCCACCACGAGGGGCGCCTGGACCGGTCCGGCTCCGTATCCCCTACGCCCCCAGCGCCCGCGACACCGTATAGATCAGCAACCCGGCCAGCGAGCCGACCACCGTGCCGTTGATCCGGATGAACTGCAGGTCGCGGCCGATGTGTGCCTCGATCTTCTTCGTGGTGTGCTCGGCGTCCCAGCTCGCCACGGTGTCGGTGATCAGGGAGGTGATCTCCTTGCGGTACGTCGTCACGACGTGCACCGCCGCGTCCTCGACCCAGCGGTCCACTTTGTTCTGCATCGACGGCTCGTCGGCCATGCGGGCGCCCAGGGACAGCAGGGAGGCCCGCACACGCAGCCGCAGCTCGCTGCGCTCGTCCTCGGCCGCCGACACGATCATGGCGCGGACGGCGGTCCAGGCGGACGCGATCAGGTCCTGCACCTCGCCACGGGCCAGCACCTCGCCCTTCAGTCGCTCCACGCGCGCGCGTGTGTCGGTGTCGGACTGCAGGTCGGAGGCGAAGTCGATGAGGAACCGGTCGAGGGCGCCGCGGGCCGGATGGGTGGGCATGTCGCGCATCTCGACGCAGAAGCGGACCAGTTCCTTGTAGACCCGCTCACCGACCTTCCGGTCGACGAACTTCGGCGTCCAGCCGGGCGCGCCGCCCTGCACGGCGCCCATCACGTCCTCGCCGTGCAGGATCAGCCAGTCGTGCGCCTTCGCGACGATCAGGTCGACGGCCCGTCGGTGGCCGCCGTCGGCGACGATCCCCTCCAGCATCTTGCCTATGCCGGGCGCGATCTCGCGGGCGTCGGCCCGCCGGGTGATCGCCTCGCCGACCACCGCCTGGACGTCGGAGTCGCGCATCACCGTCAGGGCGCCTCTGAGTGCCGTCGCCAGTTCGGCCGTCACCCGGTCGGCGTGCGCCGGTTCCGCCAGCCAGGCGCCCAGCCGGCTGCCGATGCCGACGGCGCGCAGACGCTGTCGTACGACGTCCTCGGAGAGGAAGTTCTCCCCGACGAACTCGCCCAGCGAGACCCCCAGCTGATCCTTCTTGTTCGGGATGATCGCGGTGTGCGGGATGGGGATGCCCAGCGGATGGCGGAACAGGGCCGTGACCGCGAACCAGTCGGCGAGCGCGCCCACCATGCCGGCCTCGGCGGCCGCCGCGACATAGCCGGCCCAGGCACCGGCGCCCTCGTTCGACGCCCATTTGGCGAGGACGTAGATCAGCGCCACGAGCAGCAGCATCCCGGTCGCGGTGATCTTCATCTGCCGTACGCCGCGCTGCTTCTCCTCGTCGGCGGCGGTGAACGTCGTCATCGCGCGTACGGCCGATGCGGGGACACGCCGGTTATCGGCGGCAGCCGGCCGGGCATGCTGCTCTACGTCAGGCGTTCCCGATTCATCCGGATTCGTACGTTCCATCCGCTCCATCCGTCCAGGATCCCCCGCACATATTGTCCCTACCTGACCGACTCCTGGAACGAATCAAGAGTTCCCGGCGTCTGTCCGGTGGGGGGAGGTCAATGGCGAACTCCGGATGAACTCCGGCGGCCCAATGGGGGGTCCGTGCAACTCCCTTCTGCCTTATGACGCATCATGAGGTGATCACATCGGAGCCTCGGGCTCCCATCCGCCCGAGGAGACACGCACCGCATGACCAGGCGAAACGGTTATGCCCTGCTTTCCGCGATGATCGCCCTGATCGTCACGCTTTGCGCCGCCATATACGTCGGGGTCGCCTCCGACGACGGCAGCGCCACCGACAGGACCGCCCCCACCCGGGAAGGCTCCCAGCGCGGCCCCGTCGCCCCCGCCTCCACCGGCATCTGGGTCGGCGCCTGGTCCGCCTCCCCGGTCGGCGCCGAGCCCGGCACCGAGGTGGAGGGCCTGGTGGGCCGCTCGGTGCGCAACGTCGTCCACACCAGTGTCGGCGGTACGAGTGCCCGGATCACGCTGTCCAACCTGTACGGCCAGTCGGCGCTGACGATCACGCACGCGTCGATCGCCGTGGCGGCCGGCACCGGCACCGCGGCCGCCCTCGCGGACACCATGCGGCGGCTGACCTTCGGCGGCAACACCACGGTCGTCATCCCGCCGGGGCAGCAGGTGCTGAGCGACGCCGTGCGCCTGGCGATCCAGGCGGACGCCGACATCCTGGTCACCACCTACTCCCCCACTCCGTCCGGCCCCGTGACCTACCACCCTCACTCGCGCCAGATCAGCTACGTGGCCGAGGGCGACCTCACCGAGGACGCGACCGGCGTGGCGTACACCGGGCAGGCCGAGTCCTGGCGGTACCTGACCGCGCTGGACGTGCTCAGCAACGAGTCCGACGGCACCGTCGTGGTCTTCGGCGACTCGCTGACCGACGGCATCACGTCCACCGAGAACGCCAACCGCCGCTGGACGGACGTCCTGTCGCGCCGGCTGCGCGAGGCGGTCGCGACCGGTGCGGACGTGCCGCGCTACAGCGTCGTCAACCAGGGGATCAGCGGCAACCAGATCCTCGCCAGCGGCTCCGGGCGCCCCGCGGACAACCAGGCCGGCGTCGGCCGCTTCCACCGCGACGTCCTCTCCCGTACGAACGTCAAGGTCGTCGTCATCGACCTCGGCGTCAACGACATCCTGCGCAACCCGAACCTCGCCGACCCCGACCGCATCCTCGACGGCCTGCGCACCCTGGTCCGCCAGGCCCACGCCCGCGGCCTGAAGGTCATCGGCGCGACCCTGATGCCCTTCCAGGGCCACCGCGGCTACACCGACGCCCGCGAGAACGTCCGCCAGCAGATCAACACCGAGATCCGCGCGGGCCGGGTCTTCGACGCGGTCGCCGACTTCGACCAGGCCGTCCGCGACCCGTACAACCCCCGCAAGTTCCGCCCCGACTACGACTCGGGCGACCACCTCCACCCCAGCGACAAGGGCTACGAACAGATGGCGAACTCCTTCGACCTGGAGGACCTGAAGGGCGCGGCACCGGCGGAGCTGTAGGCGTCGATGGCAGAGCTGTAGGGGTCGATGGCAGGGCTGTAGGGGTCGATCGGCTGGGGCGGCTCCCGACCCGGCCGTTCAGTCCTCGTCCCGCTCCCGGGCCCGCCGCCGCTGACCCCGCTCATCATGCCCATGGCGCCACATGTCCCGATGCTCATCGAGCATCCTCCGATGCGCCTCGTACTGCTCGTCCCGCACCGAACCCCGAAGCTCCCGCCGCTCGGCCCTCCGCTCCAGCTTCTCCCGCCGCCGCTCCTCCCGAAGCTCCTGCCGCTGGGACCGCGTCAGCTTCCGCTCGGCCGAGACACCGCCCCAGAAGGCGAACCCGGTGACGATCACCCGAGGCGCCCCGGGCTCCCCCAGTTCGCTCTCCTCAAGGTGATCGAAGCCGCCCATGACCCCGATCCCCCGCATCACCACCTCGACCCCCGGCGGCACGATCACCTCCACGCCACCCATGATCGCGACGCAGTTGATCACGACCTCCCGGTCGGCGAAATTCGCATCCCGTAGATCGATCTCCCCGCCCCCCATGAAGGCGACGGCGGTGAACCGCCTCGGCACCGTCCAGCGCCCCTTGCGCTGGAACCCCGACATCACGGCGACACCCCACGTCGACGAACCTTCACCGCCGACGATCCGCCCGGCCCAACTGCCGTCCGCAGCCCCGGGCTTCTTGACCATGTCGACCTTGGGAACGGCCACCTCACCGACCGGCAGATCCCGGGTGATCGGCGCCAGATCCCCGTACGTACGCGCCTTGTACGTCGCCTCCAGCCGTTCCTCGAACTCCTCCATGTCGAGCCGCCCCTCCGCGAGGGCGTCCCTCAGGACCTCGGCGACTCGTTCACGATCGGCGTCGGACGCACGCAGCTCCGGGGCATCGTCGCTCATGTAGAGCAGCCTACGAGCAACCCCGCCCCGGGGCTACGAGACCGCCCGCTCGGCACCCTCCGTCTGCTCCACGTACATCTTCGCGATCACCGCCTCGATGTCCGGCTCCCGCACCGACAGGTCCACCAGCGGATACTCCGCCGCGATCCGCGCCACCAGCACCGCCGCCGACTCGCCCGCCGGGAACGCCAGCCACTGCCGCGGCCCCTCCACCTTCACCACCCGCGCGGGCGCCGCGTCGATCGGCGGCAGCTCGCGCTCCAGGTCGACGACGAGGGTGCGCTCGCTCTCCCCCACCTCGTGCAGCCCGGCGAGCGGACCGTCGTACATCATCCGACCGTGGTCGATGACCATCACCCGCGAGCACAACTGCTCGATGTCCTGCAGATCGTGCGTGGTCAGCAGCACCGTCGTGCCGCGCTCGGCGTTCACCTCCCGCAGGAACTCCCGCACCTTCGCCTTGGAGATGACGTCGAGCCCGATCGTCGGCTCGTCCAGGTACAGCACCTCGGGATCGTGCAGCAGCGCCGCCGCGATGTCGCCGCGCATCCGCTGGCCGAGCGAGAGCTGACGCACGGGGACGTCCAACAGGGCGGCCAGGTCGAGGAGTTCGACCAGCCGGTCGAGGTTCTCGCGGTAACGGCCGTCCGGGATGCGGTACATGCGGTGCATCAACTTGTAGGAGTCGATCAGCGGCAGGTCCCACCACAGCGTCGTACGCTGCCCGAACACCACCCCGATGCGGTGCGCGAGCCGCTTGCGCTCGCGGGACGGGTCGATGCCCGCGACGCGCAGCCGGCCACCGCTCGGGGTGAGGATCCCCGTCAGCATCTTGATCGTCGTCGACTTGCCGGCACCGTTCGGGCCGATGTAGCCGACCATCTCGCCGCGCGCCACGGTGAAGGAGATCGAGTCGACGGCCCGCACCTGCCGCCGCTCCCGCTTCAGGAAGCCGGTCTTCTTGCGCACGTCGAAGACCTTCTCGACGCCGTCGAGTTCGATGAACGCGTCGTCCTGCATGACAGTCCCCAACTCTCCCAACTCTCCCAACTCTCCCAACTCTCCGAGGTCTCCCGACTCCCCCGACTTCCCTAACTCCCCGTACTCCGGTACGACCGCAGCCCGGCCCGCCACGCCAGACCGGCCAGCGCACAGCACGCCACCGCCACCAGCGGCGATGCGAACGCCGTCCACTCGGGCAGGCCGATCGGGTACGGCCGTCCCAACACATGGGCGGCGGGCACCCAGTTGACGAAGGCGAGCGGCAGCATGAAGGTCACCCCGCGCACCAGGTCCTTGCCGAACACGGTCGGCGGATACTGCAGCAGCGTGGTCCCGCCGTACGTGAACGCGTTCTGCACCTCGGCCGCGTCCTGCGCGAAGATCTGGAAGGCGGCACCCGCCACGAACACGGCCGAGAAGATCGCCGCCCCGCTGATCACCATCACCGGCACCAGCAGCACCTTCGGCGCGCTCCAGTCGACGTCGATCGCGGCCACCGCGTACCCGAGGACGACCGCGCCCTGCGTGATCCGGCCCAGGCGGCGCAACGCGAAGTGGTCCGCGCCGACCTGGGCGAGCACCGGCGCGGGGCGCACGAGCAGCGTGTCGAACGAGCCGTCGCGGATCCGCCCGCCCAGCACGTCCATCGAGCCGAGCACCAGGTCGGCGATCCCGAACGCCGTCACCGACAGCCCGTACAGGAAGGCGACTTCGGGCAGCGACCAGCCGCCCAGCGAGTCGACCTGCGAGAACATCAGCAGGATCGCCACGAAGTCCAGGGCGGTCACGATCAGGTTGCCGAACACCGTGAGCACGAAGGAGGTGCGGTAGGTCATGCTGGACCGCACCCACATCCCGGCGATCAGCCCGTAGGCCCGCAGCCCTTCGGCGAGGGCGTAGCGCTCACCCACCCTGCACCACCACCCGCCGTGTCGCAGCCGACTGCAGCAGCCGCCCCGCCGCCAGCAGCACCACCGCCCACGCCGCCTGGAAGGCGAACGCCCCGAGCGGGTCCGTCTCGCCCATCAGCACGTCCGCCGGCATCTGGATCTGCGCCGCCCAGGGCAGCACCAGCACGATGTCGCCGAACACGCCGGGGAAGGCGTTCAGGGGCAGCACCATGCCCGAGAAGAAGATGCCCGTGATCATCAGGGCCTGGTTGACGCCCATGCCGTCCATCAGCCAGAACACGCTCAGGGCCGCGAGGTAGCGGATCGCGAAGCTGACGACCATCGCCAGCAGGAGCGCGACCAGACAGGCCGCCCAGGCGGTGGGCGCCGTCGGCAGCGCCATCGGGAAGAACAGCGCGCCGAACGTGAACGGGACCACGCCCCGTCCCAGCATCTGGAACAGTGCCCGCCCCATGTCGCCCGCCAGCCACCACAGTTGGAGATCGGCCGGACGGTACAGGTCGACGGCGATCTCCCCGGTGCGGATTCGCTCCATCAGGTCCTTCTCGGCGCCGCCGCCCTGGATGGCCAGCGTCGCGTACAGACACTGTCCCAGCCACACATAAGTGACCGCCTGCGCCTGGTCGTAGCCCCCGAGGTGCGGTTTCTCGTCCCACAGCGCCAGGTACGTGTAGACCAGGATCACGCCGAAGACGGTGTTGGTGAACACACCGGCCGCCGTCGCGGCCCGATATGTCGCGTATCGTCTGAACCCGCCCACCGCGACGGCCAAGTACAACCGCCCCGAGCCCACATCCACAGCCCTCCTCGCCCGCGCCAGGCACCGAAGCGCAGGAGCCTAGTGCGCAGGCAACCGGGGCTGCCAGCCGTTTTCCCGGAACGCATGGCGCCGAGAGCCTGCTCACTTTCCGCGGACACGCGCCGGATTCCGGGAACGGAACGCCCGGTGCGAGAGTCTTCAAAGGGGGGCGCTAGTAGGCGTACGAGGCGTACGGGAACGTACGACGCGAAACAGGAGTCCGTGCACGACATGAGCGACGAGCAGCAGCCGCCACAGCAGCCGACCCCGAAGCCCGGTCGGCCGAAACGGACGGGCTGGCGGCGGATCATCCCGACCTGGCGGACGGTGCTCGGCACCTTCGTCATCGGCGCGCTGCTGCTGTTCGGGATGTTCTTCCTCGGTTACTCCATGGTCAAGATCCCGCCGGCCAACGCCCTCGCCACCAAGCAGGCCAACGTCTATCTGTACGCGGACGGCTCCGTGATCGCCCGCGACGGCCAGGTCAACCGGGAGAACGTGACCCTCGGGCAGATCTCCAAGTCCGGCCGGCACGCGATCCTGGCCGCCGAGGACCGCGACTTCTACACCGAGTCCGCGATCGACCCCAAGGCGATGCTCCGCGCCGCCTGGAACACGGCCACCGGCAAGGGCAAGCAGTCCGGCTCCACGATCACCCAGCAGTACGTGAAGAACTACTACCTGCGTCAGGACCAGACCGTCACCCGCAAGGTGAAGGAGTTCTTCATCTCGATCAAGCTGGACCGCGAGAAGACCAAGGACGAGATCCTCGAGGGCTACCTCAACACCAGCTTCTTCGGCCGCAACGCCTACGGCATCCAGGCCGCCGCCCAGGCCTACTACGGCATCGATGCCGCGGACCTCGACCCGGCCCGCGCCGCCTATCTGGCCGCGCTGGTCAACGCGCCCAGCGAGTACGACGTCGTCGCCCACCCGGAGAACAAGGCCGCGGTCGTGGCCCGCTGGAACTACGTGCTGGACGGCATGGTCACCAAGGGCTGGCTCAGCGAGAGCAAGCGGGCGGGCATGAAGTTCCCGATGCCGAAGGAGGCCACGACCTCCACCAACCTGTCCGGGCAGCGCGGTTACGTCGTTCGGATCGTGAAGGACTACCTGATCCAGAACAAGATCGCCACCGAGGAGGAGCTGGAGGCGGGCGGCTACCGCATCACCACCACCCTGCAGAAGGACAAGCAGGACGCCTTCGTCGACGCGGTCAACGACCAGCTGATCTCCAAGCTGGACAAGAAGAACAACAAGGTCGACGGCTACGTCCGCGCGGGCGGCGCATCCGTCGACCCGAGGACCGGCAAGGTCGTGGCGATGTACAACGGCATCGACTACGTGAAGCAGTACACCCCCAACGCCACCCGCCGGGACTTCCAGGTCGGCTCCACCTTCAAGCCGTTCGTGTTCACCTCGGCCGTGGAGAACGACTCCACCACGCAGGACGGCCGCCCGATCACACCGAACACGATCTACGACGGCACCAACAAGCGCCCCGTGCAGGGCTGGTCCGGGGGCACCTACGACCCCGAGAACGAGGACCAGTACTCGTACGGCGACATCAGCGTCCGTACGGCCACCGACAAGTCCGTCAACTCGGTGTACGCGCAGATGGCCGTGGACGTGGGCGCCGACAAGGTGAAGGACACCGCGATCGAGCTCGGCCTGCCCGCCACGACCCCCGAGCTCTACGCCTCCCCGTCGATCGCGCTCGGCGTGGCGCACGCCAGCGTCCTCGACATGGCGGAGGCCTACGCGACCCTCGCCAACCACGGCAAGCACGGCACGTACACGATGATCGAGCGGGTCACCAAGGACGGCGCCGACGTCATCGAACTGCCGAAGCGCAAGACCTCCCAGGTCATCAGCCGCGAGGCCGCCGACACCACCACCTCGGTCCTGCAGAGCGTCGTCGAGAACGGCACCGGCACCCCCGCCCAGGCCGCCGGCCGGCCGGCTGCGGGCAAGACCGGCACGGCGGAGGAGGACACCGCCGCCTGGTTCGCCGGCTACACCCCGGAACTGGCCACCGTCGTCGCGGTCATGGGCCAGGACCCGGTGACGGCCCACCACAAGTCCCTGTACGGCGCGTTGGGCCAGCCCCGCATGAACGGCAGCGGCCCGCCCACCGCGATCTGGGCCCAGTTCACCAAGGAGGCCCTGAAGGGCAAGCCGGTCAGCGACTTCGACCTGGAGCTCCAGGAGGGCGCGGACGTGCCCCAGTACCCGACGACCGACCCCACCGAGGGCGACCCGGGCACCGGCGGCCAGGACAACGGCGGCGCCACCGGGGACACGACCACGGGCGGCCAGGACAGCGAGGGCCAGACCGGCGGTGAGACGCCGGGCGAGACGGACGGCGGCACGACGGGTGACACGACGGGCGGCACGGCCGACGGGGGCACGACCACCGACGGCGGGACGACCGGCGACACCGACACCGGTGGTACCAGCGACGGAGGCACGACCACCGACGGCGGCACCACGGGCGACACCGGCGCCGGTGGCACGGACACCGGAGGCGGCACCGGCGGTGACAGCTCCGGCGGGACGGACACCGGAGGCGGAGGTACCACGGGAACCACGGTCGGGCCGCTGAGCGCGTCCCGCAACGAGTGACCGCCGTGCCGCCGGGCCCGTGACCCCCGGCCCGGCTCAGTGACCGCCGGTCGCCTTCAGCCCCACCACGGCGACCAGCAGCAGACAGACGAAGAAGATCCGCGCGGCGGTGACCGGCTCGCCCAGCACCGCCATCCCGACCACCGCCGCGCCGGCCGCCCCGATGCCCACCCACACTCCGTAGGCGGTACCGATGGGCAGGTACTTCGCGGCGTACGACAGCAGCAGCATGCTGGCGACGATCCCGGCGCCGGTGAACAGGCTGGGGACGGGCCGGGTGAAACCCTCGGTGTACTTCATGCCGATCGACCAGCCGACCTCGAGCAGACCGGCGACGACGAGCAGGACCCAGGCCATGACGAGCACCCTTCGCAGAGACGGAAACCTTGCGGTGCGTCGTCTTTGCCTTCACCCGGTACGGCGCGTCTCGTCGGGGTCCTTTCAAAAGTAGCAAATGAACGACGAAGGGGCTGGTGACCATGGTCACCAGCCCCTTCGAACGGTCGATTCAGAGGTAGAGCCCCGTCGAGTCCTCCGACCCCTCGAACCGGTCGGCGGCCACGGCGTGCAGATCACGCTCACGCATGAGCACGTACGCGACCCCGCGCACCTCGACCTCGGCACGGTCCTCCGGGTCGTACAGAACCCGGTCGCCCACCTCCACGGTCCGTACGTTCTGCCCCACCGCGACGACCTCGGCCCAGGCCAGCCGACGGCCGACGGCCGCCGTCGCGGGGATCAGGATGCCGCCGCCCGAACGCCGCTCGCCCTCGCCGGTGTCCTGCCGCACGAGTACACGGTCGTGCAGCATCCGGATGGGCAGCTTGTCGTGCTGGGTGCTGTGCTCGTTTCTGTTGGCGCTCACGCCTTGAACCTACCTGCCTTTGCCCGTTGCGTACGCCGCCGGGTCCGCCGTCGCTCAGCCCTTGCGGCGCCGGGTGCCGAGCGCCAGCAGCCCCACGAGGCCGACGGCGACGAGTGCGACGGGCACGATCCGCTCGAGGCGGGGCGCGCCGTCCTCATGGGTGAACTGGGCCTTGACATCGCTCACGGCCCGGTTGACCCCGACGTAGGCCCGTCCGAGCGTGTGGTCGATGTTCGAGACGACCTTGGCCTTGGCGTCGCCGACGATCGTCTTCGGGTGCACACGCACCCCGATCTCGTCGAGCGTCTCGGCCAGCACTGCGCGGCGGGCCTTGATGTCCGCCTCGATCTGCGCCGGGGTTCTGGTGTCCGACGTGTCCGCCACCGTACGGCCTCCGAAGTGAAGCTGATGCTGTTTGCGGACAGTCTGTCAGCTCCACGCCGAACCGCACCGTCAGGCTCCCCGGTTAGGCTGGTCCGATGAGCGAGCGACTCCAGCCGGGGGACGTGGCCCCCGCCTTCACCCTGCCCGACGCCGACGGCAACGAGGTGTCCCTCTCGGACCACAAGGGCCGCAAGGTCATCGTCTACTTCTACCCGGCCGCCCTGACGCCCGGCTGCACCAAGCAGGCCTGCGACTTCACCGACAACCTGGAGCTGCTGGCCGGCGCCGGGTACGACGTGATCGGGGTCTCCCCCGACAAGCCGGAGAAGCTCGCCAAGTTCCGCGAGCAGGAGTCCCTGAAGATCACACTGCTCGCCGACCCGGAGAAGTCCGTCACCGAGGCCTACGGGGCCTACGGCGAGAAGAAGAACTACGGCAAGACGTACATGGGCGTCATCCGGTCCACGGTGGTCGTGGACGAGGAGGGCAAGGTCGAGCGGGCGCTGTACAACGTGCGGGCGACCGGCCACGTGGCCAAGATCATCAAGGACCTGGGCATCTGAGCACCCGGCCCGGCCAGTAGCATGGCCGGGCAAGGTCACGCGGCCGTGGTGGAATTGGCAGTCACGCTGGGTTTAGGTCCCAGTGGGGTAACACCCGTGAGGGTTCGAGTCCCTCCGGCCGCACCATCCTCTGCCCGAGCGGCTCACGCTACGGCGCGAGCAGTTCGCGTACGACAGGCACCAGCGCCCGGAACGCCTTGCCCCGGTGGCTGATCGCGTTCTTCTCCCCAGGGCTCAGCTCGGCGCACGTCCGCGTGTCCCCCTCCGGCTGGAGGATCGGGTCGTAGCCGAAGCCGTTCGTGCCCACGGGCTCGTGCCGCAGGACGCCCCGCAGCTGCCCCTCGACCACCCGTTCCGTGCCGTCCGGCAGCGCGAGCGCCGCCGCGCAGGCGAAGTGGGCGCCGCGATGGGCGTCGTCGATGTCGGACAGCTGGGCCAGGAGCAGGTCCAGGTTGGCCTTGTCGTCGCCGTGCCGGCCGGCCCAGCGGGCCGAGAAGATGCCGGGGGCGCCGTTCAGGACGTCGACGCACAGGCCGGAGTCGTCGGCGACGGCGGGCAGGCCGGTCGCCCGAGCCAGGGCGTGGGCCTTGAGCAGGGCGTTCTCGGCGAAGGTGACGCCGGTTTCCTTGACGTCGGGGAGGTCCGGGTAGGCGTCCGCGCCGACGAGGTCGTGCGGCAGGCCTGCGTCGGCGAGGATCGTCCGGAGCTCGGTGATCTTTCCGGCGTTGCGGGTGGCGAGGATCAAGCGGGTCATGGGGACCAGTATCCCGGCCCCGCCCGACCCCCGTTCCCCTTACCGGGTGTTGCGACGTCTACGACGTGCAGACCTTGGTCAGTTCGCCGGCCGCGTCCGTGACCGGGCTGATGTCCGGGGTCTCGTCGCCGTTCTTGACGGCGTCGCGGACGTTGGTGACGGCCTGCTGGAGGTCGTCGACCGCCTTGTTGACGTCGGCGTCGTCCGTCTTGTCGCCGATCTTGTCGAGGTTCTTGTCGATGGAGTTCAGGGACTCCTCGAGCTGCGTCGGGTCGTTCGCGGCGCCCTCCACGGCCTGCTGGAGTTCCGTGACGCTGTCGGCGATGGCTTCGGCGGTCTGGACGCAGTCCAGCGCCTTGTTGACGGCGTCGCAGCCGGTGGTCAGCCCGGTCGTCAGCACGACTGCCGCGACGGCTGCGGCGGCTATGGCGATACGGCTCCGGCGGCGTCGGCTCGTGGCCATGGTTGACGTTCCCTCCCTGCCTCAGGCCTCGCAGGCCCCCGTTGTGCACTGGCCGGGCGTACAGCGGTGTGCCGTACGCCCGTACCCCTAGGGACGCCGGGGAAGGCGGCGCGGTTGCCCGGAGCTGCGGCTGTTCTTGGTGTGTCCTTTACTTTTCGAGGACGGTATCAAGCGCCTTGCGCTGCAGTTCCGCCAGCTCCCCGCAACCGGAAACGGCGAGATCCAGCAGGGAGTTGAGCTCCTCGCGGGCGAAGGGCTCGGCCTCGGCGGTGCCCTGGACCTCGACGAAGCGGCCGTCGCCGGTGCAGACGACGTTCATGTCGGTGTCGGCCTTCACGTCCTCCTCGTAGCAGAGGTCGAGGAGCGGGACGCCGCCGACGATGCCGACCGAGACGGCGCCGACCGTGCCGGTGAGCGGCTTGCGGCCGGGCTTGATCAGCTTCCTGCCCTGGGCCCAGGAGACGGCGTCGGCGAGGGCGACGTAGGCGCCGGTGATGGCCGCCGTGCGCGTGCCGCCGTCGGCCTGGAGGACGTCGCAGTCCAGGACGATCATGTTCTCGCCGAGCGCCTTGTAGTCGATGACCGCGCGCAGGGAGCGGCCGATGAGGCGGCTGATCTCGTGGGTGCGGCCGCCGATCTTGCCCCGGACGGACTCACGGTCGCCGCGGGTGTTGGTGGCGCGCGGCAGCATGGCGTACTCCGCGGTGACCCAGCCCTCACCACTGCCCTTGCGCCAGCGCGGGACGCCCTCGGTGAAGGAGGCGGTGCACAGGACCTTCGTGTCGCCGAAGGAGACGAGGACGGAGCCCTCTGCGTGCTTGCTCCAGGCGCGTTCGATGGTGACCGGGCGGAGCTGGTCGGGGGTGCGGCCGTCGATGCGAGGAATTGAGGAGGTAGCTGCCATGGCGAGAGCCTAGCCGCACATATGGAAGGGGCCCCTCCCGCGGTGGGAAGGGGCCCTCAGGGGCTGAAGCCCGGGACGATGCCCCGGCTTCACATCATGTCTTCGATCTCCGCCGCGATCGGGTCGGCGTCGGTGCCGATGACGACCTGGATGGCGGTGCCCATCTTCACGACGCCGTGGGCGCCGGCGGCCTTCAGGGCGGTCTCGTCGACCAGCGAGGGGTCGCTGACCTCGGTGCGGAGCCGGGTGATGCAGCCCTCGATCTCCTCGATGTTGTCGATGCCGCCGAGCCCGGCGACGATCTTCTCAGCCTTGCTGGCCATTTCGGTCTCCTCACGCACTGTTGGCCCAACTTTACGAGCGGTTGCGTGGTGAGTGCCGAAGGATGACGTCACAGCAACCCAATCGTCGGTAACTGGTCTACACCACCTGACAGGCGGTCGCCAACCCATGAGTGCCGAGACCGAGACCTCCCCCGCGCACAGGCGGCGGCAGGCGGCGTTTCAGGGCCTGCAGAAGATGGGACGCAGCCTTCAGCTGCCGATCGCCGTACTGCCGGCCGCGGGCATCCTCAACCGCCTCGGCCAGCCGGATGTGTTCGGGGACGAGGGGCTGGGCTGGGACAACGTCTCGAAGGTGATGGACGGCGCGGGCGGAGGGCTGCTCGACAGCTCGCTCGGGCTGCCGTTGCTGTTCTGCGTGGGCGTGGCCATCGGCATGGCGAAGAAGGCGGACGGCTCGACGGCGCTGGCGGCGGTGGCGGGGTTCCTCGTCTACTACAGCGTGCTGCGCGAGTTCCCGGAGGACTGCCCGAGCGGGACGGAGGAGGTCACCAACATCGGCTGCGCCGCGGCCGACGGGACGGTGAGCGCGTACGAGTACCAGAACCCGGGTGTCTTCGGCGGCATCATCATCGGTCTGCTGGCGGCCTTCTTCTGGCAGCGCTACCACCGGACGAAGCTGGTGGACTGGCTCGGCTTCTTCAACGGGCGGCGGCTCGTGCCGATCATCATGGCGTTCGTGGCGATCGTGTTCGCGGTGCTGTGCCTGTGGGTCTGGCCGCCCGTCGGTGACGCGCTGGAGAGCTTCAGCGACTGGATGAGGGACCTGGGCGCCTGGGGTGCGGGCGTGTTCGGCGTCGCCAACCGCGCGCTGCTGGTCATCGGGCTCCATCAGTTCCTGAACGTGCCCATCTGGTTCCAGTTCGGCAGCTACACCGAGCCCGACGGCGAGGTGGTGCACGGCGACATCAACATGTTCCTCGCGGGCGACCCGAACGCGGGCCTGTTCACCTCGGGCTTCTTCCCGATCATGATGTTCGCGCTGCCGGCCGCGGCCCTCGCCATCACGCACTGCGCCAAGCCGCACCGCCGCAAAGAGGTCGCCGGCCTGATGACGTCGGTGGCACTGACGTCGTTCGTCACGGGGATCACGGAACCGATCGAGTACTCGTTCATGTTCATCGCCCCGCTCCTGTACGCGGTGCACGCCCTGCTGACGGGTGTGTCCATGGCGGTGACCTGGGGGCTGGGGGTCCACGACGGGTTCAGCTTCTCGGCCGGACTGATCGACTACATCATCAACTGGGAACTCGCGACGAGACCCTGGGCGATCATTCCGATCGGTCTCTGCTTTGCCGTCGTGTATTACGCGATCTTCCGTTTCGCGATCACGAAGTTCGACCTCAAGACGCCGGGTAGAGAGCCCGAGGACGAGGTCGAGGACGTCACAAAGGTCTGACGAATCAGGGCACTGCGCGTAGCGATCCGGATGCGGAATTCACGGGTTCCTTATATCGCCCCCACCGTGCTACAACAGGTCTACACCACTCAGTGGTGTAGACCAGACGCCGCCATCCCCTTTCCTGTCCCCGGGCGGCGCCATGCCCTGCCCCCAGCCTATGGCCGGGGGGACCCCCTGGAGGAAGTTGTGACGACGGCCAGCGCCGCTCCCGCGGCCGACAAGAAAAAGGGCGCCGCTGTGATGGCTGTGATGCAGCGCATCGGCCGCAGCCTGATGCTGCCGGTGGCGGTGCTGCCCGCGGCCGCTCTCCTGGTCCGCTTCGGCAACAACGACATGCTGGGCGACCCGGAGTTCCCCGCGTTCATCACGAAGATCGCGGGCTTCATGGCCGCCGGCGGCAACGCCATCCTCGACAACATGGCGCTCCTGTTCGCCGTCGGCATCGCGATCGGCTTCGCGAAGAAGTCGGACGGCTCGACGGCGCTCGCGGCCGTGGTCGGCTACCTGGTCTTCAAGAACGTGCTCGCCACGTTCACCGACCCGAACCTGCCGCAGGTGGCGAAGGCCGTCGACGGCAAGGTCGTCATGGTCGACGCACCGGTGGACGCCAAGGTCCTCGGCGGCGTCGTGATGGGCATAGTCGTCGCCCTCCTCTACCAGCGCCTCTACCGCACCAAGCTCCCGGACTGGGCGGGCTTCTTCGGCGGCCGCAGGCTGGTCCCGATCGTCTCCGCCTTCGCGGGCCTGCTCATCGGCATCGTCTTCGGCTACATCTGGCCGGTCCTCGGCACGGGCCTGCACAACGTCGGTGAGTGGCTGGTCGGTTCGGGGGCCGTCGGCGCCGGCATCTTCGGTGTCGCCAACCGTGCGCTGATCCCGGTCGGCATGCACCACCTGCTGAACTCGTTCCCGTGGTTCCAGGCGGGTGAGTACCAGGGCAAGAGCGGCGACATCGCGCGCTTCCTGGCCGGTGACCCGAGCGCCGGGCAGTTCATGACCGGCTTCTTCCCGATCATGATGTTCGCGCTGCCGGCCGCCTGTCTGGCGATCGTGCACTGTGCCCGCCCGGAGCGCCGCAAGGTGGTCGGCGGCATGATGTTCTCCCTCGCCCTGACGTCCTTCTTCACCGGCGTGACCGAGCCCATCGAGTTCACCTTCATGTTCATCGCGCCGGTCCTGTACGCCATCCACGCGGTCCTCACCGGCGTCTCCATGGCGCTGACCTGGGCGCTCGGCATGAAGGACGGCTTCGGCTTCTCGGCCGGCGCGATCGACTTCGGCCTGAACCTGGGCATCGCGACCAACCCGTGGGGCCTGGCCCTGGTGGGCCTGTGCTTCGCGGTGCTCTACTACGTGATCTTCCGGTTCGCGATCACCAAGTTCAACCTGCCGACGCCGGGCCGCGAGTCCGACGAGGAGCTCGCCGAACTCCAGAAGGCCGAGGCGAAGTAGGCGCCGACGGCCCCGCAGCGGACGTACGAAGGCCCCGGAACCGGGAAGGTTCCGGGGCCTTCTCTCGCCTACGGGCCTGAACCCCGTACGGGCTGGCTCTCGACCGGCCAGATCACTCCCGGCCAGATCGCGCCCGGCTAGATCTCGTACGTCTGCCTGGGCGCCGCCAGCCCCACCGGACCGTCGTACACAGCGCGCGCGTCGGCCAGGTTGACCTGGGGGTCGGTCCACGGGGGGATGTGGGTGAGGACCAGGCGGCGGGCGTTCGCGCGGGCCGCTGTCTGGCCCGCCTCGCGGCCGTTGAGGTGCAGGTCGGGGATGTTCTCCTTGCCGTGCGTGAAAGCGGCCTCGCACAGGAAGAGGTCGGCGTCACGGGCGAGTTCGTCGAGGGCCGTGCTGATGCCGGTGTCACCGGAGTAGGTCAGCGTCCTGCCGCCGTGCTCGATCCGGATGCCGTACGCCTCCACCGGATGGGCCACGCGTTCTGTGTGCACCGTGAACGGGCCGATCTCGAAGGTGGACGGCTTGACCGTGTGGAAGTCGAAGACCTCGCTCATGGACGAGGCGGTGGGGGTGTCGGCGTAGGCGGTGGTCAGGCGCTGTTCCGTGCCCTCGGGTCCGTAGACCGGGATCGGGGCGCAGCGGCCGCCGTCGTGCCGGTAGTAGCGCGCCACGAAGTACGCGCACATGTCGATGCAGTGGTCGGCGTGCAGATGGCTGAGGAAGATCGCGTCGAGGTCGTAGAGACCGCAGTGGCGCTGCAGCTCGCCCAGGGCACCGTTGCCCATGTCGAGAAGCAGCCGGAAGCCGTCGGCCTCGACGAGGTAGCTCGAGCAGGCCGATTCCGCGGACGGGAACGACCCCGAGCAGCCGACGACGGTGAGCTTCATGAAACAGAAACCTCCGCTGGCTGGAAATCCAGAGAATCCAGAAGATCGGGAATGGGGCGTCGGGGGTCGTGCGGTTTGTCGAGCGTAAGGCGCAAAACCTCCGGTCGCTCCTCCGCCAAGGGCTGTTGTGGGCGAACTCACCTGTGGTGTCACGCGTTCGGCTGGACGCGGGGCTCATGAGGCTGGAGAGAAGGCGCGCGGGGGTGGGCGCGCGCCGGTACCTTCGTGCGTATGGACACGTCCTGGTGGCTCGCGCTCGCGGCGGTGGTACTGCTGGCGCTGGTCGCCGCGCTCGTCGACGGGTGGGGGCGCAGGCGGCGGCCGCAGGGGCGGCGCACCCGGCCGCCGGGGCGCCCTGCCGACAGACGTACTCGCGGGCGTACGCCGACTCGTCCCGAGCCCGCGGAGATCTGGTGGGCGAACGTGCCGTACGAGGACGGGCCCGGTGCCAAGGACCGGCCCTGTCTGGTGCTCGCGGTGCGCGGTCAGCGGGTCACGGTCGCGAAGATCACCAGCAAGTACCGGGACGAGCGGTACGGGGTGATCCCGCTGCCGCCGGGCTCGGTCGGGGACACCCGGGGCCGGGCGAGCTTCCTGGAGACGGGTGAGCTGCGGGACGTACCGGTGGGGGACTTCCGGCGGCGGGTGGGGGTGATGGACCCGGTCGTGTGGGACCAGGTCCGTCACCTCGCGACGTAGGGCGCCGTCACTCGCCCTGTCGGGGCCTCGCGGGCCCGGAGCCGGCGGACCGGCTCATGCCCAGAGCTGCCCCTGGAGCGTCTCGATGGCCTCTTCCGTGGACGCGGCGGTGTAGACGCCGGTCGAGAGGTACTTCCAGCCGCCGTCGGCCACGACGAACACGATGTCGGCGGACTCCCCCGCCTTCAGCGCCTTCTTGCCGACGCCGATCGCGGCGTGCAGCGCGGCGCCCGTGGAGATGCCCGCGAAGATCCCCTCCTGCTGGAGGAGTTCGCGGGTGCGGGTGACCGCGTCGGCCGAGCCGACCGAGAAGCGGGTGGTCAGGACGGAGGCGTCGTACAGCTCGGGGACGAAGCCCTCGTCGAGGTTGCGCAGGCCGTAGACGAGGTCGTCGTAGCGCGGTTCCGCCGCGACGATCTTGACGTCCGGCTTGTGCTCGCGCAGGAAGCGGCCGACGCCCATCAGCGTGCCGGTGGTGCCGAGGCCGGCGACGAAGTGGGTGACCGAGGGGAGGTCGGCGAGGATCTCCGGGCCGGTCGTGGCGTAGTGGGCGCCCGCGTTGTCGGGGTTGCCGTACTGGTAGAGCATCACCCAGTCGGGGTGCTCGGCCGACAGCTCCTTGGCGACGCGTACGGCGGTGTTGGAGCCGCCGGCGGCCGGGCTGGAGATGATCTCCGCGCCCCACATGGCGAGCAGGTCCCGGCGCTCCTGCGAGGTGTTCTCGGGCATCACGCACACGATGCGGTAGCCCTTGAGCTTCGCCGCCATCGCCAGGGAGATACCGGTGTTGCCGCTGGTCGGCTCCAGGATCGTGCAGCCCGGGGTCAGCCGGCCGTCCTTCTCCGCCTGCTCGATCATGTGCAGGGCGGGGCGGTCCTTGACCGAGCCGGTGGGGTTGCGGTCCTCCAGCTTGGCCCAGATGCGGACGTCCGCGGACGGCGACAACCGCGGCAGGCACACCAGGGGGGTGTTGCCCACCGCGGCGAGCGGGGAGTCGTAGCGCATGTGGATCAGGCCATACCGCCGGCCACGGCCGGCAGGATCGTGACGTTGTCGCCGTCGGCGAGCTTGGTGTTGATGCCGTCGAGGAAGCGGACGTCCTCGTCGTTCAGGTAGACGTTGACGAAGCGGCGCAGCTCGCCGCCGTCGACGATCCGGGCCTGGATGCCCGCGTGCCGGGTCTCGAGGTCGGCGAGCAGCTTGGCGAGGGTCTCACCGCTGCCCTCCACCGCCTTCTGACCGTCGGTGTAGGTGCGGAGGATGGTGGGGATGCGGACCTCGATGGCCATGGCTCAGGGCTCCTGTCGGGAGTAGTCAGTCGGGGGCGCGCGGCAGCGCAAGTAATGCGGGTGTGGTGCACGTGAGGCGCCGCGGCTCACGGCCGTACGGCGGCAGGGCGTCGCGTCAACAGATGGCGCTGGCGAGCCTGCACAGGTCGACGTGCAGCCGCGCCACGAGCAGCAAGCCCGGCGTCTTCTCGCTCACGTCGTGGAAAACCATGGGGTCATCGTATCGATTCCCGGTCCGGCTTCTGGAATGTGATCCCACATCGCGGACGCAAGAGGGCCGGGGAGTGAGACCGCCCTGTTCAGGCGGACCCCCGCAGCACCAGGCGGGTGGGTGTGACGACGGACGGGACCTGCGCACCTTCGCACAGCAGCCGGGCCATCAGCCGGCCCATGCCCTCGATGTCCTGGCGGATCGTGGTCAGCGGTGGGTCGGTGGACTCGGCGATGGGCGCGAGGTCGTCGAAGCCGACCACGGCCACGTCGTCCGGCACCCGGCGGCCCCGCTCGCACAGCACCCGCAGCGCCCCGGACGCCATGAGGTCGGAGGCGGCGAAGACGGCGTCCAGGCCGGGGCGGCGCCAGCAGCGCGGCCATGGCCTCGGCACCGCCCTGCTGGGTGTAGTCGCCCTTCTCGATCAGCTCGGGCGAGGCGTCGAACAGGACGTCGCGGTAGCCGGCGAGGCGGTCGACGGCGGACGCCTCCTGGTCGTACGGCCCGGTGATGGTCGCGATGCGCTCGCGGCCGAGCGAGAGAAGGTGGCGTACGGCCTCCCGGGCGCCGCCGCGGTTGTCGGCGTCGACGTAGACGTGGGCGGGCACGGGCTCGCCCTCGCGCAGCAGCGGGCGGCCGCCGAAGACCGCGGGCAGGCCGAGGCGCCGGATCATCGCGGGCAGTGGGTCGTCGGCGCGCAGGGAGAACGGCAGGGCTCCGTCGACATGGCCGCCGCCCAGGGAGTCGGCGACGCGCGGACAGTCGTCCGGCTCCTCCAGAACAGCAGGACCGGCTGGACGCCGTGCGCCACCAGTTCCTTGCGGATGCCGCGCAGATGACGGTCGAAGAAGGGGTCGATGAACAGCCGGTCCTGCGGCTGGGTCGCGACGACCGCGACGGCGGTGTTGCGGCGGGTGACCAGCTGACGGGCGGCGTGATCGGGGACGTAGCCGAGTTGGGCGATCACCTCGCGGACACGGTCGGCACTCCGACGGGCAGGTCGCGCCCCCGAGTTACGGATCGGTCGGGCCGGGGATCAGTACGCCTCGACCACCTTGACCTCCTCCTCCGTGACCTCACCCTCGACGATGCGGAAGGAGCGGAACTGGAACTCGCCGAGGCCGTCGGTGTCGGCGGTGGAGACCAGGACGTAGTGCGCGCCGGGCTCGTTGGCGTAGGAGATGTCGGTGCGGGAGGGGTAGGCCTCGGTGGCCGTGTGGGAGTGGTAGATGACCACCGGCTCCTCGTCGCGGTCGTCCATCTCGCGGTAGAGCCTGAGCAGGTCGCCCGAGTCGAACTCGTAGAACGTGGGCGACATGGCCGCGTTCAGCATCGGGATGAAGCGCTCGGGGCGGTCCGAGCCGGCCGGCCCCGCCACGACGCCGCACGCTTCGTCGGGGTGGTCCTTGCGGGCGTGCGCGACGATCTGGTCGACGAGGGCCTGGGTGATGGTCAGCATGCGGCAAGAATAAGCGGGCGCGCGAAGCGCTCGTATGGGGTGGTGGTGGGAGACGGGCGGGAAAGCAGAGGGGCCGCCCCGTACCGAAGGGTGGTACGGAGCGGCCCATATGCCGGACGTGGGGACGTCCTGGGATGTGGACGTCCTGAGCGGCGGCCGCAGGGAGCGCCACGAGTGCCCCTGCGGCGGACGTCCACGGTCCTGGTGTCAGCCGACCTTTTCGAGTTCCGGCTCGTCGCCGCCGCGGGCGGCGATCTGCGGGTTGCGGCTCTTGAGGATCGCCCAGCCGACGCCCAGGGCGACGGCCCAGCCGGCCGCGACGTACAGGCAGATCCGCGCGTCCTTGTCGTACGCGATCATGAAGGTCACGCCGATGAGGAAGAGGAGCGCGACCCAGCTGAAGAGCGCCCCGCCGGGAGCGGGGAAGGACGAGGCGCGCAGTCGGCCGGCCTCGACCGCGGCGCGGTAGCGGATGTGGCTGACGAGGATCATCATCCAGGTCCAGATGCCGGCCGCGGTGGCGACGGAGGTGACGTACTGGAACGCCTTCTCCGGGACGACGTAGTTCAGGACGACGCCGATGCCCATGAGCGCCACGGAGACCGCGATGCCGACGGCGGGCGTCTTGCGGGCGGTGAGCTTGCCGAAGGCCTGCGGGGCCTCGCTGTTGGAGGCGAGGTCGCGCAGCATCCGGCCGGTCGAGTACATGCCCGAGTTGCAGGACGACAGGGCCGCGGTGAGCACCACGAAGTTGACGATGCCCGCGGCGAGCGGGATGCCGATCTTGCCGAACGCGTGGACGAACGGGCTCTCGCCGGCGGAGAACTCGGTCCACTTGACCACGGAGAGGATCACCAGCAGCGCACCGACGTAGAAGACGATGATGCGCCAGGGCAGGGTGTTGATGGCCTTGGGCAGGGTCTTCTCGGGGTTCTCGGACTCGCCCGCGGTGACGCCGACGAGCTCGACGGCGAGGTAGGCGAACATGACGCCCTGGAGCGTCATCAGGCTGGAGCCGATGCCGTTCGGGAAGATGCCGCCGTGCGACCAGAGGTTGGAGACGGTGGCGGTGTCACCGGCGTCGGAGAAGCCGAGGGTGAGCACGCCGAGGCCGATGACGATCATGCCGATGATGGCCGTGACCTTGATCATCGAGAACCAGAACTCGACCTCGCCGAAGATCTTGACGGAGATCAGGTTGACGCCGAAGAGCACCACCAGGAACACCAGGGCGCTGACCCACTGCGGGATCTCGGGGAACCAGAAGTGGATGTAGATCGCGGCGGCCGTGAGCTCGGCCATGCCGGTGACCACCCACATGAGCCAGTACGTCCAGCCCGTGACGAACCCGAAGAACGGGCCGAGGAACTCCCGGGCGTACTCGGCGAAGGAGCCGGAGACGGGCCGGTAGAGCAGCAGCTCGCCCAGGGCCCGCATGATGAAGAAGATGACTACGCCCGCGAGGGCATACATGAGGATGATGCTGGGGCCGGCCTTCGCGATGTTCGCTCCGGCACCCATGAACAGCCCGACGCCGATGGCGCCGCCGATCGCGATCATCTGGACCTGACGGCTGCCGAGACCCCGCTCGTACCCCTCCTCCGGGGCATCCGTGGCCTTCGCGTCAGTGACCTTCGAAGAGGTCATGTGTAGTGCGCCTTTCTCCATGCCGACCCGGGCCTTCGTCGGCCTCGGATCGGGTCTCGATCCCCCCGGATTGCTGGAGCTGTGCCCGGCCGACGATCCGCCGGCCATGTGGCGCACCCGGCCGAACATTCGGGTGGTGCTCGTCGGGCGTCGTGAAGATTTATCACGGTCATAACAGTGATCGGGGACAGGCCATGTGGCGCATCGCACAGGAAGAACCGGACAAAATCATCGCCGCCACCCAGAGTGGGCGGCGGCGGTGACGCGATCGTTATTCGGATTTGAGCGTCCGCTGAGCGAACACAAAACCGTCACAGATCGTCAAGAAGAGGGGCACGACGAGTTCAGGAGAAGGAGCACGCCTTACGGCATCAGCGTCGCGACCAGCGTCTCCTGGAGTCCGCCCAGCCACAGATACGCCATCACCATCGGCTTGCGCGGGTCCTCGTCCGGGAGCCGGTAGAGCAGATCGGTGTCGTCCTCGTCGGCGATGTCCAGGCGGGAGCCGATGGCCAGGCGCAGGTCGTTGAGGGCGCCGAGCCACTGCTGGGACTCCTCGACGGAGAGCTTGAGCACCGCGCCGCTCTCTCCGGCGGAGGCGGCACTGAGCGCGTCCAGGGAGCGGACCACCGCGAGGGCGTTGTCGCGCTTGCCGGCGCGCAGGTCGTTCTCGGTGTAGCGGCGGAACTCCGCGGAGTGCGCCCGCTGCTCCTCGGCCTCCTTGGCCTGCGGGGTGCCCTCGGGATCGCCGTAGGCGTCCGGGAACAGGCGCTTGAGGACCGGGTCGGCCGGCGGTTCGCTCGGGCCCTCGGCGAAGAGCTCGGCGAGCGGGTCGTCGGGGGCGTCCTCGGCGGGGCCGGGACCGATGAGCTCCAGGAGCTGGACGGCCAGCGACCGGATGATGGAGATCTCGACGTCGTCGAGGGCGACGGCCGCGCCGCCGTCGGGGAGCGGTTCGAAGGTTCCTGGCATGGAGGCGATTCGCTACTTCCGGTCCTGCGGGCGGGAGGTCATGTCCGGTCCTGCGAGCGGGAGGTCATTTCCGGTCCTGCTGGAGGGTGGCCCACAGGCCGTAGCCGTGCATGGCCTGCACGTCGCGTTCCATCTCCTCGCGACTGCCGCTGGAGACGACCGCCCGGCCCTTGTGGTGGACATCGAGCATGAGCTTGGTGGCCTTGTCCTTGCTGTACCCGAAGTACGCCTGGAAGACATACGTCACGTAGCTCATGAGGTTGACCGGGTCGTTGTGGACGATCGTGACCCAGGGGACGTCCGGCTCGGGTACGGCGAAGGTCTCTTCGGCCGCTTCGGTGCGTTCGATCTCTACGGGAGCGGGTGACGTCACACAGCCCATGCTGCCACCGGAGGGGGGTGGTCGCACAAATCCTCGGTCCACCCCCGGACCAAATCGTCAGACTGACGAAATGGGGGTACCATCCATTGCCATGAACACAGCGGACCTTGGGCTGCCGGTGGATGTTCCCTCGACGGCGCTCTTCACGGACCAGTACGAGCTGACGATGCTGCAGGCAGCCCTCAAGGCGGGCACCGCCGAGCGGCGATCGGTCTTCGAGGTCTTCACCCGGCGGCTGCCGAACGGGCGCCGGTACGGCGTCGTCGCGGGCACCGGCCGCGTCCTGGACGCCGTCGAGAACTTCCGCTTCGACGCGGACGTCCTCGGCTTCCTGCGCGAGCGGAAGATCGTCGACGAGGAGACCCTGCAGTGGCTCGCGGGCTACCGCTTCTCCGGCGACGTCTGGGGCTACCCCGAGGGCGAGGTCTACTTCCCGGGCTCGCCGATCATGCGGGTCGAGGGCACCTTCGCCGAGTGCGTGCTGCTGGAGACGGTGATCCTGTCGATCCTCAACCACGACTCCGCGATCGCCGCGGCCGCCTCCCGCATGTCGTCGGCCGCCGGTGACCGCCCGCTCATCGAGATGGGCGCCCGGCGCACCCATGAGCTGGCCGCGGTGGCCGCGTCCCGCGCCGCGTACGTCGGTGGCTTCGCCTCCACCTCCGACCTGGCCGCCGGCTTCCGCTACGGCATCCCCACGGTCGGCACCAGCGCCCACGCCTTCACCCTCCTGCACGACCGCGAGCGGGACGCCTTCCGGGCCCAGGTCGACTCCATGGGCCGCGGCACCACGCTGCTCGTGGACACCTACGACGTCGCCGAGGCGGTCCGTACGGCCGTGGAGGTCGCCGGGCCCGAGCTGGGCGCCGTCCGCATCGACTCGGGCGACCTGCTGCTGGTCGCGCACCGGGTCCGGCAGCAGCTGGACGAGCTGGGCGCGACGGGCACGCGGATCATCGTGACGTCCGACCTGGACGAGTACGCCATCGCCTCGCTGGCGGCGGCGCCGGTGGACGCGTACGGCGTCGGCACCCAGCTGGTGACCGGGTCCGGGCATCCGACCTGCTCGATGGTCTACAAGCTGGTCGCCCGCGCCGAGTCCGCCGACCCGAGGGCCCCGCTGGTGCCGGTGGCGAAGAAGTCGAGCGGCGGCAAGACCTCCATCGGCGGCCGCAAGTGGGCCGCGCGGCGCCTCGACGAGTACGGCGTGGTGGAGGCCGAGGTCGTCGGCACGGGGGCGGTTCCGGCGGAGCTCGCCGAACAGCAGCTGCTCGTCGAGCTGATCAAGGGCGGCGACGTGCTGGCCCGAGAGTCGCTGGACGTCGTACGGGACCGGCACGCGGCCGCCCGGGCGAACCTGCCGCTGTCCGCGACACAGCTCTCGCGCGGGGAACCCGTCATCCCGACGGAGTATGTCAACGGGCGCTCGGGTAGCCAGACGGGGTCGTGAAGTGAGTGCGCCCTGCGCGCTCACCCCATGCCCCCTCCCGCACCCGACTCGAAGTCTCTAGGCTCGGAAGTTCACGGCCGGGCCCGCACGCTTTCACCGTCCCGACCTCAGCGTCCATAACCGAAGGACACCGACCATGCGCCGCGCCTTGATCGTCGTAGACGTGCAGAACGACTTCTGCGAGGGAGGCAGCCTCGCGGTGGCCGGCGGTGCCGATGTGGCCGCCGCCGTCACCGAGCTGATCGGGCAGGCGGCAGGGTCCGGCTACCAGCACGTCGTAGCGACCCGCGACCACCACATCGCGCCCGGCGGCCACTTCTCCACGAACCCCGACTTCGCCCACTCCTGGCCGGCGCACTGCGTCGCGGGCACGGAGGGTGTCGGCTTCCACCCGAACTTCGCGCCCGCCGTCGCCTCCGGCGCGATCGACGCGGTGTTCGACAAGGGGGCGTACGCGGCGGCCTACAGCGGGTTCGAGGGGGCCGACGAGAACGGCGTGAAGCTGGCCGACTGGCTGCGGGCCAGGGCGGTCTCGGAGGTGGACGTGGTGGGCATCGCCACGGACCACTGCGTGCGCGCCACCGCACTGGACGCGGTGCGGGAGGGCTTCCGCACGCAGGTGCTGCTGGACCTGACGGCCGGGGTGGCCGAGGAGAGCACCGAGCGGGCGCTCGAGGAGATGCGGGAGGCGGGCGTGGAGCTCACCGGGAAGCCGGTCGTCGCGTAGCGCTCCGCGGGGGTGCCGCCGAGCGCTCCGCGGGGGTGCGGTCCTGAGCGCTCACGCCGACGCCGCCGGGCGTCTGAGCAGCGCCCTGATCGGGTGCCACAGCTCCTGGGCGAGTTCGGGGCCCAGGGCGACACCGTTGTCAGGCGCGGTTCGCCATATCAGGCCGTCCGGGTGGTGCAGGACCGCCGTGATCTCGTCCGGTGTGGGCGGGGCGCCGTTGCCCCGCAGGTAGACCGCCCGCATGCCCAGATTGCGGAGCCTGGTCAGGGCTCGGGCGCGGTTCTGGGCGTGGACGAGGACACGGACGCAGCCCGTGCCGTGAGCGGTGGGTCTGGGCAGGTTCAGCGCCACCACCACGCTGCCGGTCGGCAGCTTGCAGAAACCTCCTGCGGCCATGCGGTCACACCCCCGTGCGAGTCGGTGTCAGGGTCTGGATCAAGGTCGGCGTCCGTGCCGGTGTCAATAACGGAAGCACAGGGTGCACCTAAACACGAACGGCGGCGACCCGCCAAGGGGTCGCCGCCGATCATGCTCTGACCTGCGGAGATGCTGTTTACTTCGCCGCTCTGCCGACCTCGACCGTGATCGTCGAGCCGTTCTCGGCCTCCTTGATGATCTTGATCTTGGTGTTGGTGTCAGTGATCTTGACGCCCGCGTACGGGGTCGCGGCGTCGTAGTACGTGTTGGTGCGGTCGTTGAAGACCGGCACCCCCGCACGCGACGGGATCCGGGCCGCGACGTCCGCGTTGTGCAGCGTCATGCCGTCCGTGCGGTACCGGCTGAACGGCGAGTCGTAGGACTGGATGCGGTTGCGCATCAGCGTGCCGTCGGTCCACTTCAGCGGAGTCGGGTGGGAGTCGACGGGCAGGATCAGGCCGACACCGGGGTGCTGGCTGGTGTTGTTGTCCGGCTGGGAGGTGTCCCACTTCCAGATCAACAGGCCGTTCTGGTACGCGTAGTGCTCCACCCAGCTCGGACGGGTCGTCGAGAAGCCGAAGTTGTACGGGCCGGTCTTCAGGGTCTTGTCGTACGACACGTACTGCCGGTTCTCGGCGATGTAGTACTGCGCGTAGTCCTTGGTGAAGGAAGCGCCCATGCGCGAGAAGCCGTTCACGGTCCACGCCGCGTCCGCCTGCTCCGCACCGTCCGAGAACAGGGCGGAGCCGTCGGCGGTCACGGTGATCTCGTCGGCCGCGAAGCCCTTCATGGCCAGGCCGCCGTCGGTCGCGTAGCGGAAGCGCAGGTCGATCTTCTTGCCCGCGTAGGCGTCGAGCGGGAAGACCAGCTTCTGGTACGAGTCGACCGCGCCGTCCAGCGCCGGCTTGCCGCTGGCGTCACGGCCGATCTGGGCGCCGCCCGCCGTGCCGTCGATCGCCGTCCAGTTGGCGCCGCCGTCGGTCGACACCTCGGTGTAGAGGTAGTCGTAGCCCTTCTCGATCTCCCACCAGCCGTCGAGGCTGAGGGAGGCGGAGGACTTGCCGGTGAGGTCCACGGACCGACTGAGCGTGTTCTTCAGGTTGTTGCCGCGGCCGCTCCACCACTGGGTCGCGCCCTTCGACGGAGTCACGAGCTCGGTGGTGACGGCCTTCTTCGGCAGCTCGACCACGAGCGCCTGCTTGTGCCGGGTGTTGTACTCGGCCACGCCCAGCTTGTGCTCGGATTCCGTCGCGGCCTTCGCCGTGTCGTACTTCAGCCAGCCCAGCTGCAGCTTGTCCCAGGCGGTCATGTCGCCGGGCAGGTCACCGATCTCGTTCTTGCCGGTGCCGAGCCAGGAACCGGAGGACATCAGGGTCCAGAAGCCGGTGGAGTTCTCGCCGCCCGCGGTGTCGTAGTGGTCCGGCAGACCGAGGTCGTGGCCGTACTCGTGGGCGTAGACGCCGAGGCCGCCGTTCTCCGGCTGGACGGTGTAGTCGCCGACCCAGATGCCGGTGGAGCCGATCTGGGCGCCGCCCATCTTGTTGTCCGCGGGGCCGGTGGCGCCGGCGTCGGTGCCGAACGCGTACCAGCGGTGGGCCCAGATCGCGTCCTCGCCCTGCGCGCCGCCGCCCGCGGACTCGTCCTCGCCGGCGTGCACGACCTGGAAGTGGTCGATGTAGCCGTCGGCCTCGTTGAAGTCGCCGTCACCGTCGAAGTCGTTGCGGTCCCACTGGTCGAACTTCGTGACGTCCGCCTTGATCTCCGCGTCGGTCTTCCCAGCCGCCTTCTGCTGGGAGACCCACGCGTTCAGACCGTCGCTGACGACGTTCCACACGCTGGGGCAGTTGGTCTCGCCGCAGGCGTTGTTGCCGTAACGGGCCTCGTTGTAGGGGACCTTGACCCAGTCGGTGACCTCGCCCTCGACCGAGTAGCGGCCCGAGGACTGCTTCTCGTAGTACTTCTTCAGCGACTCGGTCTTCTTGCCGGTGCCGAAGTAGAGGTCCTGGTAGTGCTTCTGGTTGTAGTCCGCCTGCCAGGCCGTGGAGTTGTCCTCGGCCCGGTCGGGCTCGGCTATCTGGTTGTGCGCGGGGCCGGGCGTGCCGCCGAACTCGCTGACCTTGTCGCCGAACTCGACCAGGATCGTGAATATCCGGTCCGTCTTCTCGCGGCCCAGCTCGACGTACTTGCTGTCGCCCTTCTTGCTCTTGAGCTCGACGACCTTCGAGCCGTCGCGGTCCTTCACCTTGGCCTTGCCGGATATGACCTGGTTCAGGGCTTCTTCGCGCTGAGCCTCCCGGGTCCTGCTCAGGGGGCCTTCCAGGTTGTGGTCGGCGTGAGGGTGCTCCGCCGGGTCATGGCGCTCCACGGACGGCTCCGCCGCGCCTTCGTCGGCCTGAGCCACCGCGAAGGTCGAGAACGTCGCCGCTGCCGTCGCGAGCGCGACGGTTGTTGCCGCCGCTCTGAACGTCCAGGGTCTACTGGTCACTTGCTTCCTCCCCCGCGTCCGGGCGCGCGGAATGAAGGGGGTCCTGGTCATGGAGGTCCGCGCGCGCCTGATCAACGCGTGTAGTCAAGTGACGACATTTGACTAGAGGTTAACCAGAAAAAACAGACCTTGACTTGAACAGGTCAATTGCACTATGCGGAGTCGATGTTCGTTTTACGGACAACCACTCTTGGCCCAACGGGCGCGTGCGACCGTCCACTTGGTGGACGGTATGAACCAGTGCGCCCCCCGTGCACCGGCACTGTTGGTCAGGTCACGCTTACGGTTTGTTCCACTCGGGCATGCACGCGGTTAGAGTCGGATGGCGGAACGCCCGGACGTCGGCGGAAAGCCAGGCCGAGACCCCCCGTGCACCCCTGATTCCGAGGACACGATGATCATGCCTCGTCCGACTGCCGCACAGCTCGCCTACGGCTCGTGCACCGTGATCTTCTCGACGCTCGCCATGCTGCTGCTGTCGCAGACGAGTTCGGGTGCGGGGATCGCGGTCATCGCCGTCTCGGCGCTCCTGCTCGGGCTGCTGGTCGCCTTGACGGTGCCCATGCCCAAGAGGGCCCGCGTGGTGGCGTTGCGCAAGCCCGCCGACGCCGAAGCACAGCACACCGAGGAGCCCGTACTCACCCAGTCCTGACCTTCCGTACGTCAGGTGCCGGTGCTGACCACCACCGTCTTCGCCGACTTGTCGTGCAGGCCCTGCTTGTAGGGCTTGTCGAAGAAGCTCCAGCCGCCGGCGATCGCGGTCCAGATACAGGCGCAGCAGAACGCGAACGGGATCCACAGCACCGCCGCCCGGATCAGCGAGGTCTGCACGGACGGTGTGGCGCCGTTGTCGAGGTTGGCCACCCGCATGTTGAGCAGCTTCTTGCCCAGCGTCTGCCCCGTTCTGGCGGTCATGAAGGTGTCGTAGCCGATGAAGAGCACGGCGGCGACCAGGGACTGCACGAAGGACTTGCCGTACTCCACCTTGTCGGTGTCCGTGTCGTACTCGCTGACGCCGAACCCCCACGTGAGCAGCCAGACGACGACGCCCACGAGGATCATGTCGATGATGCGCGCCAGTGTGCGCTTGCCGCTGTCGGCGAGCGGCGGCATCCCGGCGAGCGGGTCGGTGGGATACCCGCCGCCGCCGTACGGATCACCGCCACCGCCGTAGGGCGGCGGGGGCTGGCTGCCGTACGGCGGCTGATCGCCGTACGGCGAACCCGAGCCCCCGGCCGGCGGGGGCTGCTTCTTGAACGGGTCGTCTTCCGGGGGCGGCTGACCGGAGCCGGGAGGCGGTTCGCTGCTCATGGCCCGAGTCGACCGCGAACCCACCGGCTTCGCATCCGGCGCGGGGCCGTCCGGAGTACGGAATCGTCCGGGCCGTTCGCCTCAGGGGGTGCCCCCGCGACGGACGTAGGGCGGTCGGACGCGGTCAGCCGGCGACGAACGTACGGGCCGCCTTGTCGTGCAGGCACTGGTTCCAGGGCCGGTCGAACAGGCACCACGCCACGCCGACGACGCCGATGACGAGCAGGTTGGGGATGGTGAAGACGAGCCAGCGGCGCAGGGCCGCGCCGAACTCCGGGGGCTCGTGGGCCTCGATGTCCCGCACCTCCAGGCCGAGCAGCTTCTTGCCCAGCGTGCGGCCCCACTTGGCGGTGGGCAGGACCTCGTAGACGAGCCCGACCAGCAGCAGGACGGCCAGGACGATGCCCAGGTACACCGATGTCGTGCCGTCCAGCAGCCATACGGTGACCGTCTCGCCGGAGAGCCTGGCGGTGTCGATCTTCTCGTTGACGTGGTCGACCGCCTTGATGCCGAGCGGCACGGCGGCGGCCGAGGTGATGGCGGCCACCACGAAGTTGTCCAGCATCCTGGCCACCAGCCGCTTGCCGAGGCTCGCCGGGCGGGCGGCGGCCTGGCGCATGGCGGCCGCCTGGAAGATGTCCTCGACCGGGGGCTTCCACGGGGCGACCGGCTGGTCGTCACCCGCGAGCCGGTGCACCTGCTGCGCCCAGGAGGACTGGCCGCCGCCGGGCCCGGCCGCCATGGGCGCCGCGGGCTGCGGGCCGCCCTGGTGGGGGACGCTCGGGGCGGCCTGCTGCGGGCCGGAGACAGGCGTGGGGGCCGCGGGGGCGGCCGGGGCGCCGGCACCGGCCTGAGCGCCCGCCTGAGCCGGTCCCTGGGCCGGTCCCTGGGCCACCGCGGCGCGGTCGGCGGCGGCCTTCCCGCCGCCGAAGCCGGGGCCCTGCGGAGC
>NZ_BAAAZY010000024.1:449894-517508 GCF_039537145.1 Streptomyces shaanxiensis | reverse complement strand
GATCCTGCCGTGCAGCAGGGAGAGGGCGCACCAGCCCTGGGCGAGGGCGGTCAGCGCGGGGTCCGTGGCGGTCATGGCGCCGATGTCCTCCGTTGCGATGTGAGTGTCCTCCAGGATAGGGCATCCGTGAAATTTCCAGCGAATGCGTGTAGAGCGCGCCTGCAAGCACTGCTGCAAACTCCGTGGCCCGTCGTGCTTGCGGCCTGGGTATCGTCGACGTCCATGATCAGTACGCCCTCGACGACCACCCTCTGGCGACCCACCGGCCCCAAGGAGCTGGACCTGGTCCGCGAGCTGGACTGGCGTGCCTGGCCGCCGAGGCTGCCCGAGCAGCCGATCTTCTACCCGGTGCTCAACGAGGACTACGCGGTGAGGATCGCCCGGGACTGGAACGTCAAGCACGACGGCGCCGGCTTCGTGACCCGGTTCGAGGTCGACTCGGAGTTCCTGCGCCGCTACCCCGTCCGGCAGGCGGGCGGCGAGACGATCCTCGAGCTGTGGGTGCCCGCCGAGGAGCTCGACGAGTTCAACGCCCACATCGTCGGCACGATCGAGGTCGTGCACGAGTTCCGCTGACCGTGGCCCGCCGCGGCACCGCCCTCAGGGCCGTGCCAGGTGCCGCATCGCCAGCGCCAGGCCCAGCCTGAACCTGCCCTGTGGTGTGCGCAGCGGCCAGCCCAGCAGGTGCTCGGCGTGGGCCAGTCGCTCCTGGAGGGTGGAGTGGTGGACGTTGATCTCGGCCGCCGCCGCCCGCAGGCTCACCGTCGAGGCGACGGCGTGCAGCGTGGCGAGCAGCCAGGGCGTGGCGGCCGTGGCCGCTTCGAGGGCCTGTACGTCGGGCGGCGGCTCGGCGCCCGGTACGACGAGGTCGGCGAGGAGCGCGATGCCGCCCAGCTCGTCGGCGTGGACGACCCCCGGACCGGGATCCTGCGCGGTGCCCTCGGCCGTGAAGCGGAGCGCGACGCGGGCCTGGGACCAGGAGCGGGGCAGGTCGAGCACCGGGACGGCGGGACCCACACCCACCCGGCCGTCGGGCGGCTCGGCCGCCGGGTGCGCGGGGACGATACGGGGGCGGCCGTCGAGCGGGACCAGGACGCGGGCCGGCGCGGCGGTGTCGAGCCCGAGTCGGCGGGCGGCGTGCAGCCGGGCCGCTTCCGGCGCCGTGGCGTCGAGGACGGTCTCGACCAGCGCCGGATCATCGGCCGGCGCACGCCCGCGCGTCCGGTCGAGCACGAGCCGTACGGCACCGGCGGCCCGCTCCAGGATCACCGCGTCGACGACACTGGGCTCCGCCGCCTCGGCCCGCTCCAGCCACAGTGCGGGATCGCCGCCCGGTGTCAGCGCGGCGGACGGCCAGGCGGGATCCACCGGCATCCCGTTCTCCCGGCGCGTCCCGTCGCCCTCCACCCGGACATGCACCCGCCGCTCCACGTCCACCAGCCGCGCCGGCACCCCGGCCAGCACGGCGGCCCCTCGCACCAGCGCCTCCAGCCCGGCCCGTGCCTCGGCGAGCCGATCGAAGTAGGCGATGACCCGTACGGCCGCCCCGGCGTCCGGATCGAGCGCGGTCAGGCGTCCGGCCAGCTCTTTCATAGGCCCATGGTGCGGTATGGGGGCGGGGGATGGGGAGGGCGTGGTTGAGGGGAGGGGAGGCCGACGGCGAGCGAAGCGGTCCCGACCCACCCCGACAGATCTCCACGCTCACCACCGCCCACCGCGCCGGCCCCCCACGCCGACCCCAGCCCGTCAGCCGCCCAACAGCCGCTTCAGCCACGCCAGATGTGCCGCCCGGCAGGCCTGCGACAGTGCTGCCTGTGGGGCGAAGCCGTCGAAGCCGTGGAAGCCGCCGGGCCACACGTGCAGCTCGGCCACCCCGCCGGCCTGCCAGATCCGGGAGGCGTAGGCGACGACCTCGTCGCGGAAGGTCTCCGTGGAGCCGACGTCCAGGAAGGCCGGGGGCAGCCCGGTCAGGTCCTCGGCGCGGGCCGGTGCCGCGTAGGCGGGGACGTCGGGGCCGCCGCGGCGCTCACCGAGCAGCGCCGTCCAGCCGGTCTCGTTGGCCGTACGGTCCCAGACGCCGAGGCCCGCCATCTGGTGGGCGGACGGGGTGTCGTTGCGGTCGTCCAGCATCGGGCACATCAGCAGCTGGCCGATCAGCTCCGGGCCCTTGCGGTCCCGGGTCAGCAGGGCGAGCGCCGCGGACAGCCCGCCGCCCGCGCTGGCACCGGCGACGACGATCCGCTGCGGGTCGGCACCGAGTTCGGCCGCGTGCTTCGCCGTCCACTCCAGACCGGCGTACACGTCATCGATCTGCGCCGGGTACGGGTCCTCGGGCGCCAGGCGGTACTCCACGGACACCACGACCGCGTCCACCTCCTTCGCCCAGGACAGCGGCACGTCCACGCCGACGCGGTTGTTGCCGATGACCATGCCGCCGCCGTGGATGTGGTAGATCACGGGCCGCGGACCCGCGTCCGCGGGGGCGGCCGGCCGGCAGATCAGCAGCGAGATCTCGGGCGCGCCCTCGGGCCCGGGCACCGTCCGGTCCTCGACCTCGAAGAAGCCGTCCATGGTCAGGTCCAGCTGGGCCAGCATCTGGATCCCCGGACCCTGGCGGATCCCGGCTATCTCATCCATCGTCAGGGCGGGCGAGATCACGTCCTTGATGAGCTCCAGGGCGGCGGCGAGCTCGGGATCGAACGGGGGCGGGACCTGGGTCATGGTTTCTCCTCCTACAGGGGGCACGTGTTGCCCGGTCCTCACACGGGGGCGCGTGCCGGCGGCTCTGCGGCCATGATCCGCGTACCGGCCGCGCCCGGAGGGCCGCCGTTCGGCGGAACCTGCCCGCCGTCCGGCGGGTGGCACCTTCGTGACCTGGAGCTTGCCAGGGCATGACCCGTTGTTCACCTGTCCTGGGTGGAAGGAATCCCCGAAAGGCGACAACTCTGTCAAGACCCCCACCTGCACCAGGAGTAATACCCCGTGAACGTCTCCCTCTCCGTCTGGCTGCTGACCATCGTGGCCCTGTGCGCGCTGGTCGCCGTGGACTTCTTCATCGGTCGCAAGCCGCACGACGTATCCATCCGGGAAGCGGGGACGTGGACGGTCGTCTGGATCCTCCTGGCCTGCGTCTTCGGCCTCGGCCTGTACATCTACGGCGGTGGCGGACCCACGGGCGAGTTCTTCGCCGGGTACATCACCGAGAAGTCGCTGAGCGTCGACAACCTCTTCGTCTTCGTCCTGATCATGGGGAAGTTCGCGGTGCCCTCGCAGTACCAGCAGCGCGTCCTGATGGTCGGCGTGATCATGGCCCTGGTGCTGCGCGCGGGGTTCATCGCGGCCGGCGCGGCGATCATCTCCGCGTTCTCCTGGGTGTTCTACCTCTTCGGTGCCTTCCTCATCTGGACCGCCTGGAAGCTGGTCCAGGACGCCCGCAAGGAGGAGCACGAGGAGGAGTACCAGGAGAACAAGCTGCTGAAGATGGCGGAGAAGCGTTTCGGCGTGGCCGACCGCTACCACGGCACCAAGCTGTTCATCACCGAGAACGGCAAGCGGATCATGACCCCGATGCTGGTCGTGATGCTGGCGATCGGCTCCACCGACGTCCTGTTCGCCCTCGACTCCATCCCCGCCATCTACGGGCTGACCCAGGACCCGTACATCGTCTTCACCGCCAACGCCTTTGCGCTGATGGGCCTCAGGCAGCTGTACTTCCTCATCGGCGGCCTGCTGAAGAGGCTGGTCCACCTGAGCTACGGCCTGTCGATCATCCTCGGCTTCATCGGCGTCAAACTCGTCCTGCACGCGCTGCACGAGTCCGGCGTCCACGTCCCCGAGATCAGCATCCCCTTCTCGCTCGGCTTCATCGTGCTCGTTCTGGCGGTGACGACGGTGACGAGCCTGCGCGCGTCGAAGAAGCAGGAGCAGGCGGAGGCCGAACGCGCGGCAGCGGATGCCGAGCGAGCCCCGCGGAGATGAGCGCCGCGGCCAACCCCTCGTAGTCGAGGCGTCGGCGCGACTGCGTCCCGCGCCCCGACCGGATGACCGGCCGGCACGAGGCGTACGCCTCCGCCCTCACGTCACCGTTCGCCGCGCCCCGCCCCCGCCCCCGCGGCACCGCACCCGCATCACCGCACCCCCACACCACCGCCCGCGACGCCCGACCGGCCGAGCGGGCTTGACTTCGAGAGCGCTCGAAGAACTAGCGTCGTCGAGGTCGGTGAACGGTCCGGGTGAACGGAGACAGGCCATGCGGGTCGGTGTGCACATCAACCGGTTCGACCATTCCGGAGGAGGCCCCGCGCTCGGCGCCGAACTCGCCGCGGCGGGCAGCGCCGCCGAGGCGGCCGGCGTGAGCTGGCTGTCGGTGATGGACCACTACTTCCAGATGGAGTTCAACGACGGCGCCGAGGACCCCATGTTGGAGGCCTACACGACGCTCGGCTTCCTCGCCGCCCACACCTCCACGATCCGCCTGGGCGCCCTGGTGACCGGCGTGACCTACCGCCACCCCGGCCTGCTCGCCAAGATCGCCACCACGCTCGACGTGCTGTCCGGCGGCCGGGCCACCCTCGGGATCGGCGCGGCCTGGTACGGCCGCGAGCACGAGGGGCTCGGCGTGCCGTTCCCGCCGGTCGCCGAGCGCTTCGAGAGGCTGGAGGAGACCCTGCGGATCTGCCTCCAGATGTGGGACCCGGCGACCGACGGCCCCTTCGAGGGCAAGCACTACCGGCTCGCCGAGACCCTCTGTGTGCCGGCGCCGCTCAGCGCCCCGCACCCCGAGATCATGATCGGCGGGGGCGGCGAGAAGAAGACGCTCCGGCTGGTGGCCCGGTACGGCGACGCGTGCAACCTGTTCACCACCTCCCCGCAGGAGGTCCGGCACAAGCTCGACGTGCTGCGCGGCCACTGCGACACCGAGGGGCGCGACTACGACGCGATCCGCAAGACCGTCGCCTACGGCGGTGACCCGGCCACCGAGGGCGACCTCGACGCGTTCACCCGGGACATCGCGGGCTACACGAAGCTCGGCATCGACACGGTGATCATCTCCCCGCGCCTGGGGGAGACCTCCGCCTGGATGGAGAGCTTCGTGGCCCCGGCGGTTCAGCGGCTGGCCGAGCTCGACTGAGCCTCGGCGGGACGGCTGCGGGAGACGACCCGCACCCCGCGGCCGCCGACCACCCGCATCTGCAGCGATCCGCAGCCGCACCGCGTCCACACCGTGTGGCCGGCCGCCGTGCTGTGCCGGGAGAGCACCTGGAAGGGCTCGGCGCCGTCGGGCCACCCGCAGTGCGGGCAGGCGGTGCCGGTCGTGCTGGTCATGGCGACTCCTCGTACCTGGTGGTTGATTCGACCGTCGCGACACAACCCAAGGGTGCGGTGCGCTTTCGTACACGTCCAGGTTGACTTTCCGGACCTCACCTTGAAGCGTGAGCTTCATGATTGACCTGCGCCGACTGCACGTGCTGAGGGCCGTGGCGCACTACGGCACGGTCACCGCGGCCGCCCAATCCCTGCACTTCACCCCGTCCGCCGCCTCCCAGCAGATCCGCCAGCTGGCCCGCGAACTGGGCGTCGACCTGCTGGAACCGCAGGGCCGTGGGGTGCGCCTCACCGCGGCCGCCGAGAGCCTCCTGGCGCACGCCGACGCGATCGCGGCCCGTTGGGAGGAGGCCGAACACGAACTGCGCGCCGAGTACAGCGCACCCACCGGGCAGTTGCGGGTGTGCGGCTTTCCCGTGGCGGTGTCGGTGCTGCTGGCGCCCATGGCCGTACGGCTGCGGGAACGGCACCCGAGGCTGTCCGTGCGCATCCAGGAGACCGGCGTACCGGAGAGCTTCGACCTGCTCTTCGAGGGGGCGGTCGACCTGGCGGTGGTGGAGGTCACCCCGCACAACCCGCCGCTGAGCGACGCCCGCTTCGACCAGCGGCCGCTGCTGGACGACCCGTACGACCTCGTCGTCCCCGACGGCCATCCGCTGGCCGGACGCGAGCGCATCGACCTCGCGGAGGCGGCGCACGAGGACTGGATCGCGCCGGTGCCGGACAGTCCCTGCCGTCCGCATGTGATGTCGGCGTGCGGGGCGGCCGGGTTCACCCCGAACGTGATCCACCATGCCCTGGACTGGAACGTCACCGCCCACCTGGTCGCCCACCGCCTCGGCGTCGCCCTCGTCCCGAGGCTGGCCCAGCTGACCCCGCACCTGCCGATCACCCGCGTGCGCTGCACGGGTGACCCGCACCGCAAGCTGCTCACCTGCACCCGCCGGGGCTGCCGGGAACGCCCCGCGGTGGCGGCGGCGCTGGAGGAGCTGCGGGAGCTGGCGCCCACGGCCGTGGCCTGACACACAAGCGGGGCCTGACGCGACAAGAGGCTGGAGCCCTGGGCTCCAGCCTCTGCGGGGTACCGCCGTCCGGTCAGGCGGCGACCGGCTCGCCGGCGTTGCCGTGGACGCGCGCGATGACCTCGGTCAGCTGGGCGGCGACCTCGGCGTCGTCGACCGGGTGGGTCTCGGCGAAGCGGGTCACCGAGCCGGGGATGGACAGCTTGACGTCCTCCAGCACCTTGCCGCCGGCGATGCCCACGGCCTTGCGGGTCTCGTCCTGCGCCCACACGCCGCCGTACTGGCCGAAGGCGGTGCCGACCACGGCGACCGGCTTGCCGCCGAAGGCGCCGGCGCCGTACGGGCGGGACAGCCAGTCGATGGCGTTCTTCAGCACGGCCGGGATGGTGCCGTTGTACTCGGGGGAGAAGAGCAGGAACGCGTCGGAGGCCAGCGCGGCCTCGCGCAGCTTGACGGCGGCGGCGGGGACGCTGCCCTCGACGTCGATGTCCTCGTTGTAGAACGGGATCTCGGCCAGGCCCTCGAAGAGCACGACCTCAGCGCCCTCGGGAGCGAGCTTGACGGCCGCCTCGGCCAGCTGACGGTTGTGCGAACCGGCACGAAGGCTGCCGACGAGCGCGAGGATGCGAACAGACATGCGAACTCCAAGGATGCTGAAACACTGCCGTTACGATCCGGACCGAGGTCCGTTTATGTTTCTAGCACCTTAACCGGACCGAGGTCCAGTTACATTCCCGATGCTTTACGCTGGCTTCATGTCCGCCGACCTGCCGCCCTTCCCGAAGCCTCAGGAGCCCCTCGACACGCCTCAGTTGCTGGAGGTCGGCTCCGCCCCCGACGAGCCCTGCCTGCGCGCCGACGCGGCCCGCAACCGCGCCCGGCTGCTGGAGGCCGCCGCCCGGCTCATCGCGGAGCACGGCGCGGCCGGGGTCACGATGGAGGCGGTGGCCGCGGCGGCCGGTGTGGGCAAGGGCACGGTCTTCCGCCGCTTCGGCGACCGCACCGGCCTGCTGACGGCACTGCTGGACCACTCCGCGAAGAAGCTGCAGGCCGACTTCCTCGGTGGGCCCCCGCCGCTCGGCCCCGGTGCGCCGCCGGTCGAGCGGCTGCGGGCGTTCGGCGTCGCGGTGCTGTACCGCTCGGCCGAGCAGCTGGACCTGCAGCTGGCCGCCCAGCCGGAGCCCACCCGCCGCTTCTCCCATCCCTCGTACCGCGCGCTGCACACCCACGTCACGGTGCTGCTGCGGCAGATCCTGCCGGGCGCCGACCACGAGCTCCTCGCGCGGCCGCTCATGGCCTCTCTCGACCCCGCGCTGATCAACCACCTGACCAGGCAGTGCGGCATGCCCATGGAGCGGCTGGAGAAAGGCTGGCTCGATCTGGTCGCCCGCGTGACCCGCACGGAGGTGTGAAGAGGCGAGGACCCTGGGCGGAGCCTCGCTCACAGTTTCTGCAAAGATGCCGTACGTCATGGTGCAGATACCGAAAACGCCCGCGCCCGCTTCGCCCGCCCCGCGCTCGGTACCTACGAGCGCCGACGTGGCCCGCCTGGCCGGCGTCTCGCGCGCGACCGTCTCCTACGTCCTCAACAACACCAGTGCCGTCCGGATCAGCGAGCCCACCCGCCGCCGGGTCCACGAGGCCGCGAAGGAACTGGGCTACGTCCCGCACGCGGCCGCCCGCAGCCTGCGCGCCGGGCACAGCCGCATGGTCCTGATGCCCGCTCCGAGCTTCCCCGTCGGCCCGCTCTACAGCCAGTTCCTCGGCGATCTCCAGATGGCGCTCGGCCGTCTCGACTACACCGTCGTGCAGCACGGCAGCGTCGGCCTGCACGGCGACGAGGCCGCGCGCGCCTGGGCCGAACTGCGCCCGGTCGCCGTCCTGATGCCGGGCTCGGGTCTGTGCCCGAAGGGGGTGACGGTCCTCAAGCGCTCCGGAGCCCGGGCCGTGGTCACGCTCGGTCCCGAGGCCGTCGAGGGCGCGCACGCGCTGCTCATGGACCACGAGGCCGTCGGGTACAGCGCGGGCGCCCATCTCCACGAGCGGGGCCGGCGCCGCATCGGCGTCGTGGTGCCCGAGGAGGACGGCTTGGAGTCCTTCTCCGCACCCCGCCTCGAAGGCGTGCGCCGAGCCCTGCACGGCACGGACGCCACCGTGACCGCTCTGCCCCTCGCCTACGAGGAGAAGTCCGCCGCGGGGCTCGCCGCCCGCTGGCGCGCCCTCGGCCTCGACGCCGTGTTCGCCTACAACGACGAGTACGCGATGCTGCTGATGCGCGCCCTGCAGGACGAGGGCCTGCGCGTCCCCACCGACACGGCCGTCATCGGTGCCGACGACCTGATGCTCGGACGGCTGCTGCGGCCTAGGCTGAGCACCGTCCACATAGAGCTGCCGTCCGGCCGTGAGCTCGCGGAACTGGTCGACCGCGCGGTGCGCAACCCCGGCGCCGCACCCGAGACGCACAAGGTGCTGGGGGCGTCGGTGGTGCACCGCGAGTCCAGCTGAGGCACCGCGAGTCCGGTCGGCGTACGACCTGCCGTCGAGGCCAGGGAGGCGTGGGATGCGCACGAGGGTCGGCATCATCGGCGGCGGCCCCGCCGGGCTGCTGCTCGCCCGCCTGCTGCACCGTGCGGGCATCGACTGTGTCGTCCTGGAGAGCCGGACGCAGGAGTACGTCGAGCAGCGTCAGCGCGCCGGGATGCTGGAGCAGGGCACGGTCGACGCGCTGCACGAGGCCGGCGCCGCCGAGCGGCTGCAGGCCGAGGGGCTGGTGCACCAGGGCATCGAGCTGCGCTTCGACCGGGAACGCCACCACATCGACTTCCCGGCCCTCACCGGCGGCCGTACCGTCACGATCTACGCCCAGACCGAGATCGTGAAGGACCTCGTCGCCCTGCAACTCGCCGACGGGCCACCGCTGTTGTTCGAGGCCGAGGCGCTGGCCGTAGAGAAACCGGAGAGCGACGCACCCGTCGTGCGGTTCCTGCACGAGGGTCGCGAGCAGACGCTGACCTGCGACTGGGTCGCCGGCTGCGACGGCTTCCACGGCATCTCCCGCGACGCCTTCCCGGCCGACGTCGGCCGGTCGTACGCGCACGACTACCCGTACTCATGGCTGGGTGTCCTGGCCGAAGTGCCGCCGTCCTGCGACGAGTTGATCTACGCACGCGGTGAACGCGGGTTCGCTCTGCACAGCATGCGCTCCCCGTCCGTGTCCCGGCTCTACCTCCAGGTCCCGGGCGACACCGACCCCGACGACTGGTCCGACGACCGCATCTGGGACGAACTCGCGGCCCGCTTCGCCATCGACGGAGACTGGACCCTGCACCGCGGGCCCATCACCTCCAAGTCCGTGACGGCGATGCGCAGTTACGTCCATGAGCCGATGCGCCACGGCCGGCTCCTGCTCGCCGGGGACGCCGCCCACATCGTCCCGCCGACCGGCGCCAAGGGCCTGAACCTCGCGGTGTCGGACGTACGGGTCCTGGCCCGCGCCCTCACCGCGCTGTACCGCACAGGTGACACACAACTTCTCGACAGATATTCGGAGTTGTGTCTGCAACGTGTGTGGCAGGCCACCCGATTCTCGGACGACATGACTAGGATGTTGCACGCTCAACCAAATGGGGATGCGTTCGACGACCGGATGCAGCTCGCACGGCTGCGCCGGATCACCGCATCCCGTCACGCGGCCGCCGAACTGGCGGCGAACTACTCGGGACTTCCGCTCCCCGTGTGAGTCCCGCCGGTGATGGAACGGAGAGTCGCAATGCCGTTGCTCGACCCCAAGGCCTGGCAGCCCAGCTCCCTCTCGGGAGAGGAGTACGCCGTCACCGAGCCCGCCACCGGCGACACGCTCGGCACCGTCACCCTGGCCGGCGCCGAGGACGTCGGTACGGCCGCGGAAGCCGCCCGTGCCGCCCAGGCCGAGTGGGCGCGTCTCCCGCACTTCGTGCGCGCCGGCGTGCTGCGCAAGGCCGGTGACCTGTTCGCCGCGCACACCGACGAACTGCGCGACTGGATCGTCCGCGAGTCGGGCTCGATCCCCGGCAAGGCGGAGTTCGAGCTGCACGTCGCGGCCCAGGAGTGCTACGAGGCCGCGGCTCTCGCCTCCCGCCCGGCCGGGCAGATCCTGCCCAGCGAGGCGCCCCGACTGTCGTACACGCGCCGGGTCCCCGTCGGGGTCGTCGGCGTGATCTCCCCCTTCAACGCCCCGCTGATCCTCTCCATCCGCTCGGTCGCCCCGGCCCTCGCGCTGGGCAACGCCGTCGTGCTGAAGCCGGACCCGCGCACGGCGGTCTGCGGTGGGCTGTCGCTGGCCGCGATCTTCGCCGAGGCCGGTCTCCCGGAGGGGCTGCTGCACGTCCTGCCGGGCGGTCCGGAGGTGGGCCAGGCGCTGGTCGCCGACCCGCGCGTGCCCGTGATCTCCTTCACCGGATCCACGGCCGCAGGCCGGGCCGTCGGCGAGGCCGCCGGCCGGCATCTCAAGCGCGCGCACCTGGAGTTGGGCGGCAACTCCGCCCTGATCGTGCTGGAGGACGCCGACATCGACGCGGTGATCTCCACGGCCGCCTGGGGTTCCTTCTTCCACCAGGGCCAGATCTGCATGACGACCGGCCGCCACCTGGTCCACCAGTCTCTGTACGGGGAGTACGTCGAGCGCCTCGCCGCCAAGGCCGACGCCCTCGCCGTCGGCGACCCGCACCGCGCCCAGGTCCACCTCGGCCCGCTCATCGACGCCGGCCAGCTGGGCAAGGTGCACGGGCTGGTGGAGGCCAGCACCTCCCGGGGCGCCAAGCTGGCGGCGGGCGGCACCCACGAGGAGCTGTTCTACCGGCCGACCGTGCTCGCCGGCGTCGACGACCAGACCCCCGCCTACGCCGAGGAGGTCTTCGGCCCGGTCGCGCCCGTACGCCCCTTCGCCACCGCCGACGAGGCCGCCGCTCTCGCCGCCGCGAGCTCCTACGGCCTCTCCCTCGGCATCGTCACCCGGGACGCCGCCCGCGGCCTCGACCTGGCCGAGCGCATCCCGACCGGCATCGTGCACATCAACGACCAGACCGTGAACGACGAGGCCGTCGCCCCCTTCGGCGGCATCGCCGCCTCCGGCACCGGCGCCCGGTTCGGCGGCGAGGCCAACCTGGAGGCGTTCACCGACGTGCGCTGGACGACGGTGCGCGGGGACGTGGCGGCGTACCCGTTCTAGGACGGTTCGCCTCGGACGTTCCTCCGAGGCGGCTTCCTACTGGCCGTTCTGCTCGCCCTGCTCCTGCTCGGCCACGGCCTTGCGGACCTCGTCCATGTCGAGCTTGCGGGCCTGCCCGATGACGTCCGTGAGGGCGGCCTCGGGCAGGGCACCCGGCTGTGCGAACACGGCGACACGGTCACGGACGATCATGAGCGTCGGGATCGACTGAATGCCGAAGGCGGCGGCCAGCTCCGGCTGCGCCTCGGTGTCGACCTTGCCGAACACGAGGTCCGGGTTGTCCTCCGCGGCCTTCTCGTAGACCGGGGCGAACTGACGGCACGGCCCGCACCACGACGCCCAGAAGTCGATCAGGACGAATTCGTTGTCCGTGACCGTCTCGTCGAAGTTCTCCTTGGTGAGCTCCACGGTGCTGCTCATGGCGTTATCCCTCTTCCTGGTGTCGGGGCGAAGCCGTCGGCGACAACATGGCCGTGCGGCTGTGTATTCCGTCGTATTTCCGCGCGCGTACCCGTGTGGCCACGCCGCACACCACCCGTAAGACTGACCCCATGACGGAAACGGATTCCATCGCGTACGACGTCGTGGTCCTAGGGGCCGGGCCGGTAGGGGAGAACGTGGCCGACCGCACCCGTGCGGCCGGTCTGACCACCGCGGTCGTGGAGAGCGAGCTGGTCGGCGGCGAGTGCTCGTACTGGGCGTGCATGCCCAGCAAGGCACTGCTGCGCCCGGTCATCGCCCAGGCCGACGCCCGCCGACTGCCCGGCCTCAGCCAGTCCGTACAGGGCCCCCTCGACGCGGCCGCGGTCCTTGCCCGACGCAACGAGTACACCTCGAACTGGCAGGACGACGGCCAGGTCGGCTGGCTGACCGGCATCGGCGCCGACCTGTACCGCGGCCACGGCCGCCTCACCGGCCCCCGCACCCTGGAGGTGACCGGCCCGGACGGCGCACGGCACGTCCTGACCGCCCGGCACGCCGTCGCCGTGTGCACCGGCAGCCGGGCCGTCCTGCCCGACCTGCCCGCGCTCGCCGACGTCAAGCCGTGGACCAGCCGTGAGGCCACCGGCGCCCAGGCCGTGCCCGGCCGGCTGGTCGTGGTCGGCGGGGGAGTGGTCGCCACCGAGATGGCCACGGCCTACCAGGCCCTCGGTTCCCGGGTCACGCTCCTCGTCCGCGGCAAGGGCCTGCTGAACCGCATGGAGCCCTTCGCCGGCGAAATGGTCGCCGAGGCGCTCACCGAGGCGGGCACCGACGTCCGCACCGGGACCTCGGTCGAGTCGGTGACCAGGGAGAACGGCACGGTCGTGATCGTCACGGACCACGGAGACCGCATCGAGGCCGACGAGATCCTCTTCGCGACCGGACGCGCCCCGCGCACCGACGACATCGGCCTGGACACGGTCGGTCTGGAGCCCGGCTCCTGGCTGGAGGTCGACGACAGCCTGCGCGTCACCGGCAACGAGTGGCTGTACGCGGTGGGCGACGTCAACCACCGGGCCCTCCTCACCCACCAGGGCAAGTACCAGGCCCGCATCGCGGGCGCGGCCATCGCCGCCCGCGCTTCCGGCGTCCCCCTCCTCGAATCCGAGCCCTGGGGAGCCCACGCCGCCACCGCCGACCACGCCGCCGTCCCCCAGGTCGTCTTCACCGACCCCGAGGCCGCGGCAGTCGGCCTCTCCCTGGCGGAGGCGGAACAGGCCGGCCACCGCGTCCGCGCGGTCGACTACGACCTCGCCTCGGTCTCGGGCGCCTCCCTGTACGGCGACGGCTACCGCGGCCGCGCCCGCATGGTCGTCGACCTGGAGCGCGAGATCCTCCTCGGCGTCACGTTCGTCGGCCCCGGAGTCGGCGAGCTCATCCACTCGGCGACCATCGCGGTCGCCGGTCAGGTGCCGATCAGCAGGCTGTGGCACGCGGTTCCGTCGTATCCGACGATCAGCGAGGTGTGGCTGCGACTGCTGGAGTCGTACCGGGACAGCTGACGTACGCTCCCAACCGACGTACGGCTTCCCACCGACGTATGGCTTCCGACTGGCGCACTCAGTCCGGCAGTCGGAAGCCGAGGGCCTTCGCCGCCTCGCCCGGGGCGGGCTGGGCCCAGTACTCGGCCACCGCCTGGTTCGAGGAGAGCGAGCGCAGCTCGGCCCGGTCCAGGTAGAGCATGCCGTCGAGGTGGTCCGTCTCGTGCTGCACGATACGGGCGGGCCACCCCGTGAACACCTCGTCGACGGCACGCCCCTGCTCGTCCTCGCAGGTCAGCCGTACCTCTGCGGGCCGCGCCACCACCGCCTGATAGCCCGGGACGCTCAGACAGCCCTCGAAGAACGCGGCACGAGCACTGCCCACGGGTTCGTACGAGGGGTTCACCAGCACCCGGAACGGCTGGGGCACCCGCCCGCGTGCCAGCCGCACCTCTTCCGGCACCGGTGCCGGGTCCTCGATCACCGCGATCCGCAGCGGCACACCGACCTGCGGTGCCGCGAGGCCGACGCCCGGCGCCGCGTGCATGGTGATCCGGAGGGCCTCGACGAAGCGGGCCAGCAGCGCGGGGTCCAGCTGGCCGTCGAAGCGCTCGGTGGAACGCCGCAGCACCGGCTCGCCGGCCGCCACGATGGCCAACGGGCCTTCGATGGCGAGGAGTTGCTCGACCTGCTCGGCCAGGGGTGCGCGATCGCTCGGAGTTGCCATCGCGCCAGCATGCCACGGCACCCCTGAGGCCGACCGACTCCCATGTGACGTACGCCACTTAACGTGGCTGGAACTCGACGGCCCCTCCGTCCGACTACTGGACCGCTACAGCAGAGAGAAGCACGTCCCCACTCCCCGTCCCACGCCCCGGAGATGCCGCCGATGTCCACCGCTCCCACGACCGTCACGGAGGATGCGTCGCAGCCCGACGCGCCGACGTCGCCGTCCCGCAGATGGGCCCCACTGCGCCCGCTGATCCTGCGTCTCCACTTCTACGCCGGAGTGCTCGTCGCTCCCTTCCTGCTCGTCGCCGCGGCCACCGGCTTCCTGTACGCAGGAGCGTTCCAGGCCGAGAAGTTCGCGTACGCCCACGAGATGACCGTCCCGGTCGGCGACGAGGAGCTGCCGATATCCCAGCAGGTCGCCGCCGCGCGCAAGGCCCACCCCGAGGGCACGGTCTCGGCGATACGGCCCTCCCCGCAGGACGACGCGTCCACCAGGGTCATGCTCTCCGGCGTCAAGGGCGTCGACGCCGAGCACACGCTCGCCGTCTTCGTCGACCCGTACACCGCTGAGGTGCGCGGCGCGCTCGAACAGTACGGCTCGACCGGCGCGCTGCCCCTGCGCACCTGGATCGACGAGTTCCACCGCGACCTGCACCTCGGTGAGAACGGCCGCCTCTACAGCGAGTTGGCGGCGAGCTGGCTGTGGGTGATCGCGGCCGGCGGCGTGGTGCTGTGGTTCACCCGCCGTCGCGCGCTGCGCAAGGTGCGGGGCACCAGCGGACGCCGCCGTACGCTCGGTCTGCACGGCACCGTCGGCGTCTGGGCCGCCATCGGGTTCTTCTTCCTCTCGGCGACCGGCCTGACCTGGTCGGCGTACGCCGGGGCCAACATCGACGAGCTGCGCACCTCCCTCGGCCAGGCCACCCCGTCCGTCTCGGCCTCGGCGGGCGGCGACCACGGGGGTCACGGCGCCGCCGCCGGCACCGGTGGGAGCGGTGAGCACGGCGTCGGCCTCGACAAGGTCCTGGCCGCCGCGCGCGCGGAGGGCCTGGGCGATCCCGTGGAGATCGTGCCGCCCGCCGACGACTCGTCCGCGTACGTGGTGAAGCAGGTGCAGCGCAGCTGGCCGACGAAGCAGGACTCGGTCGCGATCGACCCGGCCTCCGGCGAGGTCACCGACGTGCTGCGGTTCGACGACTTCCCGGTGCTCGCCAAGCTGACCCGCTGGGGCATCGACCTGCACACGGGCGTCCTCTTCGGCCTGGCCAACCAGATCGCCCTGATGCTGCTGGCGCTCTCGCTGATCGTGCTGATCATCTGGGGCTACCGCATGTGGTGGCAGCGCGGCCGTGGCTCCGCCTTCGGGCGGCCCATCCCGCGCGGCGCCTGGCAGCAGGTGCCTCCGCAGATCCTGGTGCCGCTGGTGGCGGTGGTCGCCGTGGTCGGCTACTTCGTGCCGCTCCTCGGTATCTCGCTGGCCGCGTTCATCGTCGTGGACGTCGTGCTGGGCGAGGTGACCCGTCGGCGGGGGAAGCGGACGCCCGCTGAAGTGAAGTAGGCGTACGGCCGCTGGAGTGACGTAGGTGACGGCCGCTGAAGTGACGTAGGCGGACTGGAAGACTTGGGGCCCGGTTCCGGGGGGACCGGGCCCCTCGCACGGCTCAGAGCTGCTCGAAGTCGCCCGCCAGCGCAGAGGCGAGGCGCATGTACGGCTCCGCCTCCGCTTGCCGTCCCTGCCGTTGCAGGGTGCGGCCCAGCATCAGCTGGGCGTACTGCTCGACGGGGTCGCGCTCGACGATGACACGCAACTCGGTCTCCGCGCGGCGCAGTTGGGCGGAGTGGTAGTAGGCGCGCGCCAGCAGCAGCCGCGGTCCGGTCTGCTCCGGCACCTCCTCGACCAGCTTGCCGAGGACGCGCGCGGCGGCGGCGTAGTCCTTGGCGGCGAAGAACAACTGCGCGCGCTCCCAGCGCTCGGCCGGTGTTCCGTGGTCGTAGTACGTCGTGTCCACTCGTGACCTCCTTCGGCGCCGTCAACCGAGCGCGGTGGTTCGATATTCCACTACTTGGTCTACTGGGTCATTCCGCTACTTGGTCAGGGAGGCGAGTTCGGCGTCGGCCCGCTCGGTGATGAGGGTCAGCACGCGTCCGGCGGCGGCCAGATCCTCCGTCGACAGGCCGGCGTAGATCCGGGCGGTGATGGGGGCGGTCTCGGCGGAGGTCCTGTCGTACAGCTCGCGTCCCGCGTCCGTGATCCGCACTTGGGACGGCTCCTGAGGGGCCACCAGTTCCGCGGCGATCAGCTCGTCGACCACGGAGTCGACCTCCGCGGCATCGATCTTCAGCGCGCCGACGACACCGTCGACCAGGCGGCCGCGCTCGACCGGTCCGTCCGCGACGGCGACGAGTCGGAGGGTGACGGACTGCTGGAATGTCGCGCCGTGGCGGGCCAGGACATGCTCGAGAAGCGAGCGGCCGGCGTAGTGGGCCAGAGCTATGACGCGGGGGTTGACCAGTGGGGTGGGGGTGGTCGGGGAAGGGGTCGTGGTCATGACTGCTCCTTGTCGGACTCACGGTCGATGGCGAGCGGGTCAAGAGGTGCGTCGAGCAGGGTCGCGAGGTCGCGGGTGAACTCCTGGGTGCGCCCGCTGTCCAGGCCGCCGAGCGGGGCCAGCAGCTGCTCCAGCAGTCCCTGGACGACCTTGATCGCCTGCCGGGTCTGCTCACGGCCCTGCTCGGTCAGCGCCAGCTGCACCGCGCGCGGGTCACGGGGATCCCGGGTGCGTTCGAGGAGGCCGGCGGCCTCCAGGGAGCGCGCCAGCTTGGACACATACAGCGGTTCGAGTCCGGTGTGGTCGGCGAGACGCCGCTGGCTGGGGCGCTCCCCGCGGCGCTGCATGCCGTACAGCGAGGCCACCAGCGCGTACTGCGCGTGGGTGAGTCCCAGCGGGGTCACGGCCCGGTCGACCGCGACCCGCCACTTCGTCGACAGACGCCACACCAGAAACCCGGGAGAGGCCTTCTCGGAACCCTTGCTCATGGCCGATACGGTACATGGCTACTATATCCATGGCTACTATTTTCTGAACCGCTTCGAGACAGCGCCGGGTGACGGACTGACGTGGCGGCCCCGGCAGGGCTAGTTTGGGCCCCATGAGCAATCTTGATCGCGAGGCGGTGCCCGCCATCTGCGGCGGCCGTGGTTTCGTCGTGGCGGAGCCTGTACGCGAACTTCTCAGCCCTCGCCGCGTCAAGCTCGGCGAGTCCACCGAAGTTCGTCGACTGCTGCCCAACCTGGGCCGCCGCATGGTCGGCGCCTGGTGTTTCGTCGATCACTACGGCCCCGACGACATCGCCGACGAGCCCGGCATGCAGGTGCCGCCGCACCCGCACATGGGCCTGCAGACGGTGAGCTGGCTACACGAGGGCGAGGTGCTGCACCGCGACTCGACCGGCAGCCTGCAGACCATCCGCCCGCGGGAGTTGGGCCTGATGACCTCGGGCCGGGCGATCAGCCACTCCGAGGAGAGCCCCAGGTCGCACGCCCGTTTCCTGCACGGCGCCCAACTCTGGGTGGCCCTCCCGGACACCCACCGCCACACCGACCCGCACTTCGAACACCACGCCGAGCTGCCCGTCGTCACGGCGCCGGGTCTGCGGGCCACGCTGATCCTCGGCGCCCTCGACGGCGCGAGCTCACCCGGCACGACGTACACCCCGATCGTCGGCGCCGACCTGACCCTGGCCCGCGGCGCGGACGTACGCCTCCCCCTGGAGCCGGACTTCGAGTACGCCGTCCTGTCCATGTCCGGCGAGGCTCACGTGGACGGCGTACCGGTGCTGCCCGGCTCGATGCTCTACCTCGGCTGCGGCCGCACCGAACTCCCGCTGCGCGCCGAGTCGGACGCCGACCTGATGCTTCTCGGCGGTGAGCCGTTCGAGGAGGAGTTGATCATGTTCTGGAACTGGATCGGACGGTCGCAGGAAGAGATCGCGGCGGCCCGCCGGGACTGGATGGAAGGCTCGCGGTTCGGGGAGGTGAAGGGGTACGACGGGGCTCCGCTGCCTGCACCGGAACTGCCGCCGGTGCCGTTGAAACCGCGGGGAAGAGTACGCTGACCTGCGGGAACGCGTCACCATTGGTGGCCGCGGGTCGGAAGACGGTCGGGCCATTCTCGCTGTCTTCCACCTGCTTGCCGGAAGGCGTCCAAACAGTCGGCTGGCTCAGGCCGGTGCGGTTGGCGATTCCACGGTGTGGCTGTCTGTGGGTGGCTTGGGCAGGACCCTTGCTGACCTAATGCTGACTTTGCTGACGCCTCGTCAGGCTGGGATGCGAGGTCCTTTTCCCAGCTTCAGCGCACGTGTAGGCGTTTGCAGGTTCGGTGGTGTCCGGACCGATGCTGACCCTGCTGGCGGTCGGATCAGGCGTTGCGGAGGGACGGCGTCGCTCACACTGCCGCCTTGTTGAGATTCCACAAGATTCCGATGTCACCGCTGTCTGTCGGCAGTGCCGCTTGTGTCCGATCCGAAAAGCGCTGTGTCGGAGAGGGGCTAGCAGGTTCTTGGTCTGCTGGTCGTACGCCCGGCATGGTGGTCTGACCAGGCGTCCTCTTCGTGTTCGGCCGTGCTCTCCTGCGACGGCGGGTGGCCTTCTCGGTCCTGGAGCTCTTCCGGGCGGGCGCAGATCACGACGTAGCAGCACGCGAGATCTACATCGAGGGTGGGCTGCGCTGGCGTAACCCGGAGGACGACCTGCCCGGCGACTTCGAGGCCACCCGCACTGTGCACTACGCCGCGATCCGCCAGCCCCAGGACCCCAAGGAGTTGATCCAGAGCCTGAAGCGGCGGATGGCGAATGGCCTGGACCGGCTGTCCGCCGCGCTCGCGGGCGGCTCGGCGGGCGGGGTGAAGGCCACCACCCGCAAGGGCGATCCGTGGATCACCGTGCCGAAGCTGGGGAAGCTGGACGAGCGCACCGGCCTGGCGGCCCTGAAGGAGGAGGTCGTCCGCCGCTGGGGTGTGCTCGACCTCCTGGACGTGCTCAAGAACGCCGACCTCGACACCGGCTTCACCGACGAGTTCGCCTCCCTCGCCGCGTACGAGCGCATCGACCGCGCTGTCCTCCAACGACGCCTCCTGTTGGCTCTGTTCGCACTGGGTACGAACATGGGCATCCGTGCCATCGTGGCGACCGGCGAACACGGCGAGAGTGAGGCGGCGCTGCGGCACGTGCGCCGGCACTTCATCACCGTCGACAACCTGCGGGCCGCCGTGCGGAAGCTGGTGAACGCTACCTTCGCCGCCCGGGACACGGCATGGTGGGGCCAGGGCACCGCGTGCGCGTCGGACTCGAAGAAGTTCGGGTCCTGGTCCTCGAACTTCATGACCGAGTACCACGCCCGCTACGGCGGCAACGGTGTGATGATCTACTGGCATGTGGAGCGGAAGAACGTCTGATCAACTCGCAGCTGAAGTCCTGTTCGTCGTCGGAAGTGGCGGCGATGATCGACGGACTGCTGCGGCACTGCACAGAACGCCGAGATCGAGTCCAACTACGTGGACACGCACGGCGCGAGCGTGGTCGGGTTCGCCTTCACCGAGCTGCTGAACTTCCGCCTGCTGCCGAGGCTGAAGAACATCGGCAGCATCCGCCTGTACCGCCCGGACACGACCCGCCCGGCTGGCCGGCGCTCGGCTCCTCCCTGACCCGGGCCATCAAGTGGGACCTGATCGAGCAGTACGACCAGATGGTCAAGTACGCCACCGCCTTGCGCCTGGGCACGGCGGAGGCCGAGCAGGTACTACGGCGCTTCACCCGCGGCGCCCCCAAGCACCCCACCTACGCCGCGCTCGAAGAACTCGGTCGCGCCGTGCCGGGTCCTTCACAGCACCTCGAAACTGAATGTGTCAGTGCCTCGGAGCATTGTTCCCCGGTCATGGCGTCGCCAGGTCAGTGGATGAGGGCCGGGCCGTGAGATGTCGTTGACTGAGTGGCCGACGGACAGGACAGCGGCGAACTCGGCGCGGATGCGGTCGACGGCTGTGGGGAACGCCTTGTCCCCCACGGCGGGAGGGATCCATGGCGCGGCCGCTTCGGCACGGCCCTGGGGTTTCCCCTGAGCGATCAGGACGGGGCAGAACCGCCATCAACTGCCGTGCGCTGACGCCTGTAGTGGCGAGCTGCCCGGGCGCGGTTTCCGCATGACGGCTTGCACCACTCCTGCCGCCCGTGGCTCTTGACGAAGTAGCGCACGCAGCGGGGCGCGGTGCAGGATCTCAACTGCGTGCACTGCGGGCCGCTGAGAAAGTCGATGGCGGCTCGGGCCAGGGCCGCGACAAGCCGAACGTACGGATCGTTTTCCGCAGACAGCAGTCGGGCGGTAGGGACTCCTTCGGCGGGCCAGTCGATCTGCGGGGCGACCGGTTCCCGCGCGGCAGCCGTGTTGAGGTGGGCCATTGCCTGGTCGGCAGTCATCAGGCGATGGGCGTCCGCCGGGCTGGGGGGAGCGGGACTGACCACTCGGGCGAACAGGGCCCGGACTGCCTGCCGAAGCTCGATGATCCCGAGCCTGAGGTTTTCATCCGCTGCGAGTTCTCCAGCCGGAATGTGGCCGGCCAGCAGATCCCCCTGCTCTTGGATCCAGTGCGTTGTTCCCTGGACCGTGGCGAGGTCATCGGCGACGCCGCCATCTCCGTCGTGGCGAATCGTGCTCGCCAGTTCCAATGCCAGCCAGCGCTCCACAAGGCATCCCCTTCCATCACGGTGGCCGGTCGTCAGCCACTTGATCACATCCCCACGCGCACCCTAAGGTTCCTAACGGAAAATAAAAAACTTCCGTTAGAGACTGGAGTGGGTGGAGACACCTGCCCTGGCACAGGACGGCGGCTGAGCCTGCCATTGGAGGCGACTGCGGAATGGCGCTGCTTGCACAGATCAGCGACCTGCACCTGGACGGCAGCGAGAGGGCAACCCGACGCGCCACCCGCGTCATGGACTACTTGCGAGCCCTGCCCCACCCGGTTGACGCGATCCTGGTCACCGGGGACATCGCCGATCACGGCGAGGAGGCCGAGTACGAGGAAGCAGCTCGGATCCTGACTGCCCCCTTCCCTGTGCTCACCTGCCCCGGAAACCACGACGCGCGACCGGCCTACCGCAAGGTCCTGCTCGGAGAGGCACCCGACCACGGCCCCATCAATCAGGCCCACCACATCGCCGGCACCGCCATCCTGATGTGCGACTCCACCATCCCGGGCCGCGACGAGGGACGCCTCGACGCCCAAACACTCGCCTGGATCGACACCACCCTCAGCGCGCTGCCACAGGACACCGCGGCACTGATCGCCTTCCACCAGCCGCCGGTCGAACTCCATCACCCTCTGCCCGACTCCGGCATGCTCGAAGAGCCCGGACAACTGGCCGACTTGCTCGACGCGCACCCGCAGGTCGCCGCCGTCCTCACGGGCCACGCCCACACCGCGGCCGCCTCGACCTTCGCCTCGCGTCCGCTGATCGTCGGACCGGCGATCACCTGGACCCTGCGCATGCCCTGGGAGGGCGGCCAGGCCGCAGACCGCGACCAGCCGCCCGGCCTTGCGTTCCACATCCTGTCCGACGACCGGCGCCTGACCACCCACTACCGCGTCGTGCTCTGATCCCCCGCTCGCACGATCCGGAGGCATCGTGGTCCATCCCTACGCCGTCGCCGGGTTCCTGGTGGCGGTCTTTCCCCTGATCGCCACCCCCGGAGCCAGCCTGGCCCTGCTGATCCAACACGTCACCGACAGCGGCCGCCGTCAGGCTCTTCCCGTCATCCTCGGCACAGTCACCGGCCTGTACATCCACGCCGCTCTCGCCATAGCCGGACTGTCAGCCCTGGTCATGCACTCCAGCCTGGCCTTCACCGCCGTCAAGCTCATCGGTGCCGTCTACCTCATCGGCCTGGGCATATGGACATGGCGTTCCGCCGCACCGAACGCGGCACCCGTCTCCTACCGCCAACGCCGGCTGAAGGGGGCGGACTCTGTCTACGCCCAAGCGTTGCTCGCCAACGTCCTCAACCCGAAGGCGGCAGCCATCTACTTGACTCTGGTCCCCCAGTTCATCGCACCCCGCCAGCCCTTCGACGGGCAGATCCTCACATTGGCCACCGCCCACGCGCTGTTGATCGCACTCTGGCTCGCCGTCTGGACCTTCCTCATCCTGCGTGCCTCACACGCCCTGCACACACCCCGCTTCAAGCGAATTGCCGCCAAGGCCACGTCAGCGGTCCTCATCACTCTCGGCATTCGGAGCGCCGTGACGTAGGCCGAGAGCCACCTCCTGAGTGTCGGCAAACGATGGCACCCTCAAGTGATCAACGCACCACTCACGGATGATCATGTGATCGTGGAGGCACAGGTGCGTGACTACGGGTTTTCGCCGGCTCAGCAGGATGAGATCTGGAGACGCTGGCGCGGGGACCAGTCGTTCAGCTTGATCGGGCGAGCGCTCGGGGCACCGATGCAGAATGCCCGTCGGTTCCTGCACCAGAGCGGCGGCGTCCGCCTCGTCCTGCAGCAGCGAGCAGAGCGGCATCTGAGCGGCAGCGAGCGCGAAGAGATATCCCGCGGCATCGCCGCCGGGGAATCCGCCCGGCAGTTGGCCAGGCGGCTGGGCCGATAGCCTTCGACCGTCTCCCGCGAGATCGTCCGCAACGGCGGCCGGAACCGCTACCGTGCCGCATCCGCCGATGAGGGCGCCTACGCGCGCGGGCGCCGGCCCAAGCAGGCAAAGCTCGCCCAACGACCGGCTCTGCGCGCCCTGGTGGAGGCCAAGCTGACTCTGTGCTGGTCTCCCGATCAGATCGCAGGGTGGCTGCGACGCCAGTTCCCTGGTGACACCGCCATGCAGATCGCGCACGAAGCGATCTACCTCTCGCTCTACGACCCTCGTCGCCGCCAGGCAATCGACCGCAACCTCACTCAGCGCCTGCGGTCAGCCCGGCCCATGCGCCGCCCGAAAATCGCCCGTCGGCCTAGCAGGCGGGGCATCATCCGCGGCATGGTGTCCATCACCGCCCGCCCCACCGAGGTCGACGACCACAAGGTCCCCGGTCATTGGGAGGGCGACCTCGTGATGGGCACCCGGCCCTCGGTGGTGGCCACGCTCGTCGAGCGCACCAGCCGCTACACCGGCGGGGGAGTAGTCCACGCCGTCCACCCGCACGCCGTAGGCGTCGGCGAGGAGCAGGGCGGTGGTGCCGCGGCCGGAGGCGACGTCCAGGACCCGGTTCTGCGCGGTCAAGCCGAGGGCGCCGGCGAGGCGGCGGGTGAGGGTGGTGCCGCCGGGGTGGTAGGAGTCGCCGAGGAGCAGGGCGACCACGTCGGAGGAGTACGCCGCCGCACAGCACGCCTTGAGGTCGTCGTCGGCCATCACGGCCTCCCTTCCGGGTGTGCGGTCTTCGAGCCATACGGGGTGTCGGTGAGCCGGTCGGCGAGGGGCAGGGCGTTGGGGGCGACGGCGGCGACGGGGACTCCGGACATCGCCGCGCGGATCTGCTCCCGGTAGCCGACGGAGTTGTAGGCGCAGAACGGGATGAGCCGACCGTCCGGGGTGATCTCCTCCACGCAGCACTTCATCAGCTGCGTGACGTTGAGGGTGTAGGGGTCCTGGAAGTCCTGTACGACGATCATGAACGCCTTGTCGTTCAGGTCCTTCACCGCTTCGGGCAGGTCGATGCCTCAGGCGTCCGCGCAGTCGAGGGCCTCCGCCGTGGCGCGGAGCTTCTCCTCGGTCGTGGCGGTGCCCATGAACGCGGACGCCGACCAGAGCTTCTCCAGGGCCTCGCGGATACCGGCGTCGGGCAGGACGCGGTTGGTGACGTGGTCGAGGTGGTCCTCCACGTTCAGCAGGCGCGGGATGGGGATGACGGTGCGGTTGCCGGGTTCCCCTCCACGAGGAGGTAGGTGACGGAGCGGCAGGTGGGGAAACAGCAGGGCACGGGGAAGAAATCGCCCTTGGTGAACCACTGTGGGCGCTGGGCGTTGATGAGCCGGATTACGTCCGGGTTCGTCAGTCGCTGGAGCGGGTCGAACTCCACGTGCCGTCCCGAGTGCGTGACCGGCTGGAACGCCACTGAGCGGACGGCCGGGTGGTCGATGCCGTACTCGATGATGTCGCCCAACTCGTGCTCGTTCAGGCCGCGTTCGACAGCAGCGACCAAGGTGACGGTCAGTCCGGCCTCGGCGCAGGTGTCCAGCGCCCGCTGCTTGAGGGTGCGCAGGTCCCGGCCGCGGATCTCCAGGTGCGTGCGCTCCTCGAAGCCGTCGAACTGCAGATAGATGTTCACGGAGCGGCCGGGCGTCCGGTTGCGCTTACCGAGTTCGGCGACGAAGTTCGTGTCGGTGGCGAGGCGGATGCCGTTGGTGTTGACGGTGACGTTCCTGATCGGGCGGGCCTGGGCCAGGTCGATGAAGTCGAGGATGTGCTTGTGGATGGTGGGCTCTCCTCCGGAGAACATCACCACCTCCGCCTCGCCCTCGGAGGCCACGAAGGTGTCCAGCATCGCCGCGCACTGCTCGTGGGTGATCGAGTAGCCGTCGGGTTGGCGTCCGGAGTCGGCGAAGCAGATCGGGCAATCCAGGTTGCAGCCGGTGTTGACCTCGATGATGCCCAGGGGCAGATGGACTTGGTGAACTCGATGAACACCTCCTCCCGGTCCTGTTTCGCATGGGCGCCGTCTGCCGCTGCCGACGGGCCCGGTCGCACCGGAGGGTTCGCCGTCATCGTGTCCTCGCCTTCGTCTGGCCGTTGTCGTACGCCTGGTCACCGGTGCTCTCACGTTGGCCGGGCCAGGCCCCGGACCGGCGGGTGCAACGCGGCAGTACGGCGGCATACAGGAGGGCCAGCGTGTCCTGGACCAGTACGAACCAGCCGAGCCGCTGCGGAAGGTAGTTCCCGAAACAGCCGCAGTTGGCCACCGCCAGCCCGCGTACGAAACGCCTGCACCGCAAGGGCACCCCACACCAGTGACACGGCCGTGTACACCCACACCGGGGCGATCGCCGCCGACCTCGGACGGGCCAGGAACCACACCCCGCAGACCAACTCGCCGACGATCAGCACCACGGTCAGCAGGGTTGCGGCGGCATCGTTCACCAGGCCGTACCCGCCGAGGATGGCCGGCATCTCGCCCAGGGAGGCAAGCTGACCGGTCCCCATCGCCGTGTAGATCGCCCCCAGCACGAGCCGTAGCACCATGCCCGCGACGCTACGGCCGTACAGCGGCCGGGAACTGCAAGCGCGCTCACCGAGCGTGCCGGGCGTCAGCGGCGGTCGTCCGGTCGCTCGCCTCGGCCTTGAGTGCGGGCAACGGACTGGACGGCCCTCATCGATCTGCAACCAATGGTTGCGTGTGATGGGCTCTCGGAGTACGCTGACATGCAACCAAAGGTTGCGAAAGGGTTCGGGTATGGAGTACGGCAGCATCGAACGCGACATCCACGTCGACGCATCACCCGAGGTGGTCTTCGAGGTCATCAGCCGACCGGAGCACATGCAGGAGTGGTGGCCGGACGACGCCCGCTTCGAGCCCGTTGAAGGGGCGCCCGGTGAGCTCTTCTGGCGCGACGAGGCGACCGGCGAGACGATGACCGTCGCGCTCACCGTCGTCGAGGTCGACCCGCCCTCGCGGTTCTCGTTCCGGTGGTGCTATTCCGACGGCGAACGTGGCGGGGACTCGCTGCTGGTCACCTTCGACCTGGAGCCGACGGAGCAGGGGACCCGGGTGCGGATGACCGAGACCGGGTTCCGGGAGATGGGCTGGGAGATCGCCGTCCTCGAGGAGCAATACCGCGATCACGCGAGCGCCTGGGACCACTACATCCCCCGGCTGGGCACATACATCGCACGGCTGGTGTCGACCCCGTGAGCACGCCCGTCGACGACGAGCTGTGGTCGGCGATCGGCGACCCGACCCGGCGCACGCTCATCGACCTGCTCCTCGCGTCCGGACCCGGCACGGCCACCTCACTCAGCGCGGGCCTGCCCCTCACGCGGCAGGCCGTGTCGAAACACCTCGCAGTCCTCGACCGGGTCGGGCTGGTCCGCGCGGAGCCGGCCGGGCGCGAGCGGCGCTACCGGGTCGATGAGGCGCAGCTCGCCCGCGCGGCCGCGCAACTGGCCGCGGTCGGTGCCACCTGGGATGCCCGACTGCGTCGGATCAAGCACATCGCGGAGGCGATCGAACGCAGCCGCACCATCACCGAAGGAGAATGACAATGGTCGACATCCTGCATCGGATCGGCGCCGTCGCATCGCTGGACGACGTCTACCGGGCCATCGCAACGCCTGAGGGTATCGCCGGCTGGTGGACGACCGACACCACCGGTAAGAGCGAGGTCGGCGGTCGGCTGGCGTTCCGATTCGGCGACGTCGGCGGCTTCGACATGGAGATCCTTGAGCTTGACCCCGCCGGCCGGGTGCGGTGGCGCGTCACGGACGGCCCCGCGGAGTGGATCGGGACCGAGATCGACTGGAGCCTCAGCCGGCGCGACGAGTACACGATCGTCCTGTTCAAGCACGAGGGCTGGCGCGAGCCGGTCGAGTTCATGCACCACTGCAGCACGAAGTGGGCGATCTTTCTGATGAGCCTCAAGGAGTTCGTCGAGACCGGCCGCGGCAGGCCGGCGCCCGACGACGTCCGCATCAGCGACTGGCACTAGTGGCGGGAGTGGAGCACTCGGCGCCACCCGGAGTGCTGATCGGTGAGCGCGCTCGTTCCCCGACCGGGTCGGCCGCCTACGGTGAACTCAGCAGGCCTCAGGCACATGGAAGGACCGTCGGCCGTGTCCGTACCTGTATGGGAGCTCACCGACAGCCGCGCGGCGACCGACGCCTTGCTGGAGATGCTCCGGGGCGGCCGGTGGAGACCGGGCGCCGTCGGCCGTTTCCTGCTGCTGGCCGCTCACCGGTCGGTGCGGCAGGCGGTCCGGCGTCCGTTTGCGTTCGCGCAAGTGGGCGCCCTGCACGGGCTGTTGTTCACGTCCGCCCGAGGCCCCGGTTCCAAAACGTGGGTGGCCACCAGCTGGAACCTCAACGTCCTGCATCTGGGCCTGCTGGAGAACCGCGACCGGCTCTCCGAGGCTGATGTGATCACCCTGCTGCGGGGCAATCTCCCCACCACCGCCCTCGGGCACAGCCGCTGGTCGGGCCTGCTGGCGATCGCCCTCGACCTGGCCGATGGCCGCCTGGCCCGCCGCCAGGGCACCATGTCCCCGTTCGGTGATTACGCCGACTCCCTCGCCGACGCCGCCTTCTGGACCTGGCTCGTCGTGCGGCACGAACCCAGTCGTACGGTGCGGGCCGCGGCGCTCGCGGCGTGGATGGTGCCCGTGGTTGCGGTCACCGCTGTCGGTGTGCGTCGCGGCAGCATGCCCGACAGGCCCCGGCCCGCGCTGTTGCGCCCTGCCGCCGCGATGCAGGTCGTCGTCGCCGCGCGGCACGTCCTGCGCGGCTGACCCGGCACTGCCACGTCCCTCGACCCGTCCACCGTCGGCCTGGGGCAGCGGTGAACCGAACGGTGCGGGGTGCGTGGCGGCCGTACCGGAGACTTCAGGGCGTATCGTCACCGGAGCGCCGCCGAGACATGGGCGCGGCACGGACAGGCGACGGGCACGGCGGTACGAGCGGTGTATCCGCGCAGCATCAGCCCGATCGCCTCCCGGGGCCGGGTCCCCACGTGACCGGGCCGACCGGCTTACCGGAGCGAGGCATCGACACGGATGCCGCACCGGATCCGGCGGGGCGCGCCCGCCGGCGATCACGGCCATTCTGGAAGCGACACGGCACCGGCCGAACCAGAACCCGGGGCATGAACGCACGAGCACGAGGCGGCGAGGCGATGACCATCGACGTGACGGTGCGGCGCGTGATTCCGCTGCCGCCCGAGAGGGTGGCCGGGTACGCCATGGACTGGCGTCACGATGCCGAGTGGACGCAGGGCATCCGTACGGCGGAGCTCACACGGCAGGCGGACGACGGCGGGTTCGGGACGGACGCCGAGGTCACCCGCACCGCTCGTTTCCTCGGCCGGCGCATCGACTACGTCCTACGCGTGGCCGTGTACGAGCCCCCGAGGCTGCTGGACATGGTCTCCGTGGTCGCTCCCATGCCGATGCATGTCACGTACTCCTTCGAGCCGCACCCGCGCGGTACCGTCGCCGCCATCCGCGTCCGGGGCGGACCCGGCGGCCTCCTCCGCCTGGCCGCACCCCTGTTCTCCCGCCAGGTCCGCTCCTCCCTCACCAAGGACCTGCGCGACCTCGAACGCAGGCTCACCGAGCAGCAAGGGGGTGCCTGATGGCGTACGACGAGGGACTGGCCGAGCGGATCCGCGAGCGGCTCGGCGCGGATCCCGGTGTCGATGAGAAGCGCATGTTCGGCGGGATCGCCTTCCTGTACCGGGGCAACATGGCCGTCGGCGTGACCGGCGACGATCTCATGGTCCGCGTCGGCCCGGACGCCACCGACGCGGCGCTGGCCCGGCCGGGAGCGCGGATCTTCGACATGACGGGCCGCCCGATGCACGGCTGGGTCGTGGTCGCGGGCTCCGCCGTCGCCGAGGACGACGCCCTAGGTGCGTGGATCGACGAGGGATACGCCTTTGCGGCAACCCTGCCGCCCAAGTAGGAGCCGTCTCGCTGCGCACAATCCGTGTGCCGCCGACCCGTCCCGGTGGGTCAGTCCAAGGAGTCGAGAGCGGCGAGGATGTCGGACGGTTCGGCGCGGCCGGTGTAGTCGGTGTCGACGAAGGACCAGCGGATGGTGCCGGCGCGGTCGATGACGTAGGTGGCGGGCATCGGGAGCGTGCGCGGGTGGCCGGTGTTGATGCGCTGGAGGTCGAAGCCGAGCTTGTCGTAGACGGCGGCGAGGTCGCCTGGGAGGTCGAGGGCCAGGCCGAACTGCTTGGCGGTGCCGCAGCCGAGGTCGCTGAGCACGTCGAAGACGAGTTCGTGCTTCTCGGTCAGGGACAGGGACTCGTCGGGGACCTGAGGGGAGACGGCCACCAGGCGGGCGCCGCGCGCGGTGATGGCGTCGTGGTGCTGCTGGAGGGCGCGCAGGGCGATGTTGCAGTACGGGCACCAAGCGCCCCGGTAGACGGTGGTCCGACTGTTCTGGCGGCAGGGCGTGGCCTCGACCGGCATCCAGGACGTCGTCACCGCGACCGGGCTCAACCGCTCAAGCCTGTACGCCACGTTCGGCGGCAAGCAGGAGCTCTACCTCGCCGCGCTGCGTCGCTACGTGCAGCAGAGGCCTCAGCCGGTGTTCCGGCGCCTCGCGCAGGATGAGCGGGGGCTGCCGGCCATCTCCGGGTTCTTCGCCGGCCTGATCGAGGCGCGCTGCTCGGGAGATTACGCCCGCTGGGGCTGCACGGTCTCCAACGCGCATACCGGGGCCGAGAACAGTGATCCCGAGGCGCGCGCCGTCCTGGACCGGCATCACCAACAGCTGCGGGACGCGACGCACTCGGTGCTCGTCACCGCCGATGCTCAGGGACAGCTTGCCCCTGGCTCCGATCCCGGCGCCTGCGCCGACCCGCTGGCGCTGCTCGCATACGGCGTCAACCTCCGCTCCCGCGCCGGCGCGGACGCACACGACCTGAACGGGACGGTGACCACCGCCCTCGCCGCACTCGGCGCCCGGTCGACGCCCTGACGACCCGCCGCCATTGCACCGGTTATCGCCGGGCTCTGCGCTCCGCCTCTTCCTTCACGGCGGCAAGCGATCCGGCGACCGCCGCCTCCCAGCGAGGGGCTACCAGGCCACCCCACCACTGGCCAAGGAGCCACAGGTCCGTATCAAGCTCACCGGTGTACTCCAGCCGGGTCCCCAACCCGTGCTCGCCGAGCTCGAAGGACTCCGTGACGGCCGGGACCGGGCCGCGTACCAGCCGGAAGTCGACCCGCTCGGGGCGCGTGAATCGCACCGTCTCCACCGTCGTCGCCGTCAGCCGCCCGCCCGCCACCGGGGTGTGGTGCGCGGCGAGCACCATGTCGCTGCCGCCTTCCAGCACCCGCACCTTCTCCCGCATCGCCCGCATGGACCGCCCAAGATAGGGCTGGGCGATCACATCGAAGACCACCTCGCGAGGAGCCTCGATGTCCACCGTCTGCGGCCCCAGCGGGCGACTGCGCCGGCCTACGCCCAGGTCCAACGGCAGCGCCCCGCTGACCAGTCCCAGATACCCGGCCGCGATTCCGCCGCCACCGCAGCCACCACCGCCACTTTCGTCGGCCACGCCATGTCCCGCTCCTTCTCGACGCTCCGGCCCGGTGCCGTACCTAGCCGACGCTAGGGCCAGCCGACACCGGTGATCGGTGAGCACACTCACCGTCAGCCCGCGGATTGGCCAAACGACCCGAGCAGCCGATGACGGTGGAGGGCAGGAGCGGTGAGGTCGAAGGCGTCGCCCTCACCCCCACCCTTCTCCGCTCCGAGCGCGACGCGCCCCAAGGGATCATGTAGCGCGTCGCTCCGCCCGGGCCTGGTCGAGGGCTTCGGTCGGGTAGCGGCACACCCTCACCGTGATCATCCCGTACCGGTCGACCCGCGGTGTCGGGACCAGCCGCGTCTCGAACGCCGTGTCCGGCGGCGGCAACAGCAATGAGGCCTCGTGCGTGGAGCACGCGCCGATCGCCATCGCGGATCAGATGGCTCGTACAGCACCGAGGCTCGCCCGTGGCTGCGAGACGCAACTGCACCGCTCCGAAGCCGTGATTCACCTCCCGATGATCGACCTCATGGCCCGCCGTCTCACCGGCGAGGGTCGCCCTGAACAGGCGCGGAACCTGAGCAGGAATCAACCGCGAATCACCGGATCCTCCAGGACGTGCAGTACGCCGTCGGACGAGGGCAGTCCGGCATTGTGCAGGGACCTCCCAGGTGAATTCACCGGCCGACGGGTCGTGTGGGAAGAGGTCGGGTCAGCGACAACACGAGCCCGGGCGTCGGCACAGGTCGATGACCAGGCGTCGCACCAAGGGCTCGGGAATCATGGGCCATTCCTGCAGCAGCCGCAGGCGCTTCGCCAAGGGGCGTCCACTCTCTGGAACGGAGGACCGCGTCCGCCAACTCGCCGATGAGTTGCAGATGTTGGACGAGAACCGGAACACCGCATGTGTTGCCGCCGACCCCGTCCCATAACCTCGTGCATGGAGACGTCGGTGGAGACGTCAGATGCCAGATGTATCCACTCAGAGGAGGCGATGGTGCTCGGAAGGGGCACGCGGTTGTTTGCGGGCGCCATGGTCGCGGTCTGCATGGTGCTCATCGGTCCCAGTGCGCCGAGCGGCCTCTTCGCCGGGGCAGTGCCCGTCGAAGCCGTCCGGGATGTCGTACCGAACCGGGTCATGACGTGGAACATCTGCAACCCCTGCGAGGTGAGCAACGTCGACCGGGCGGCGGAGATCGCCACGTATGCGCCCCAGGTCATCGGCATGCAGGAAGCGTGCGTGCGTGACGTCGAGATGATCCGGGAGTATCTGGAGAGCCTGCACGGGCTCGTCTACCACGTCGAGTACGGGTCGGTTCTGCGGGATTGGGGCCGTTGCGGGGGAGTGCCGTGGAGTCCGGGGGCCTTTGGCCAGGCGGTCCTCTCGGCGGCACCGATGACAGACCGCGAGAGCGTGGAATACCCCGACGGAGGATCCGAGGACCGCGGGTACATGGCAGTCACCACCAAGGTGGACGGCCGGCCCGTCCGGGTCTTCAACACGCACCTCGCCCAGCGGCGTCAGGAGGCGGTCCGAGCACACCAGGCCGGCGTACTCGCCACAGAAGTCGCCCGGCACGACCGTGCGATCGTTCTCGGCGACTTCAACGCCGTGCCGGACGCACCCGAACTCGCCCCGATCTGGGCACTGGCCGCGGATGCGGACCCCCGGTGTCATCCCCCGTCCGCCGGCGCGTGCGAGACCACCACCGACTGGCAGAGCAAGTTCGACTACGTCTTCCTGCGAGGCATCGTCCCGCTCGAGCACCGTGTGCGTCCCACCGAGTCCTCGGACCACCACCCGCTGTACTCCGACGTGGACCTGACCTGAGCGGACATCCCGGCCGGTTCGGCCGGTGATCCCGAGAGCCGCGCACCCGGGAAAGCCACCGCACACTCGCCGCCGCAAACAAGCCAATCGCCCCGTGTACCGAACCCGCGTTCCAGAAGTGGTGGACGACCGCTGCCGATGAACCGCTACGATCACGGCATGGTTACGGCTCGGTCGACCTGGCGCATGGTCAGGACCCCCTCGGATGTGGGTCCGTTGCTGCGCGTTCTGGCTTTGGCCGTGCTCCTGTTCGGCGTCCTCGTGACCCATGCCGTGCACGTCGAGAGCGTCAGGGGACACCTCGCCACCAGCGCCGCAGCCCCTGCCGCGTTCTCGGATGATGACGTTCGCGGCGCGGCCGTCGAGACCGGGCCGCTGTTCGCCGCGGAAGCGGACGATCACCAGGGTGGTCATGAGGCGTCACATCCTGGCGAGCAGTGCGCATCCGGGCAGCCGCAGCAGGGCTCCGGTGTGGTTCCGCCCTGCTTTGCCGCGTCGGTTCGCGAATCAACCAGTGCCGACGACGCCGCAGCCGTGCGGGTGTCCGCCTTCGGCGGACCGATGGACAGGGTCTCGTCCGCGGCTCTGAGAGCGGCCTCCATGGTGCAGCGGGTGTAGAAGCGGGGACTCCGCCAACCGGCCTGCCGGTCGTCACCGGTTCGGCTGGTGTCGCACGACGAGTGTCGTATCCCGGTTCATGATGGGGCGTCACATCCGTCGATGCCGTCCTGCCCTCACTCATGCCCGCGCCTCACTCCGCCCTCGTCGGAGATGTGGCAGTAGCGCGGAGGACCCGTGCCGACACATTCCCGCATGCTCACGCACGCCCCCTGGGCCCCCTGCGGCTCGTCCCGGCGGCGCCGACTCGTCTCGGCGCTCCGCGGCGCCCTTCTGATGGCGCTCATGCTGTGCGCCTTCGCTCACGGCGTGTCCGAGGACGCGCACGAGCCGGCGTCCGCCCCGGTCGTCTCCTCGGTGACGGCCGCGGGTGGCGAGCCGCACGGGCCCCACGGCCCTCACCCTCACCGGGCCGAGGACTGTGCCGCCGACTTGATCGTCCGTACCGGGGCCCAGTCGGTGGAGGACCTTCCCCTCGGCGCACCGGCCGTGGTGGTACTCGTCGTCGTGTCCGTGACGGTGGCGTTGCCCTTCGCACGGCACGCATCCCGCAGACGCCGTAGCGCACGCACCGGCCGCGCGGCGCTCGTCCGCACCTGTCGGTGGCGGATCTAGACCACTCGCTCGCAGCCGACCGCCTTCGTCGGCTGCCGCGCACCCATGCCCCGAACGCGGACCGGAGGTCCGCCCTGTCCGGGCTGGGGCGCGAGACGAATCCGCACCCGTGCGTTCATCGAGCGAGAGTGAAAACACAGACATGCAGTCATTGACCAAGGCCGCGCTCAACACGGGCCATTCCGCCCTGTCCGGGCTGGTGGGAAACACCCCGCTGCTGCGGGTGTCGGAGCCGCTGGCCCCGGCCGGGCGCGGCTTCTGGGCGAAGCTCGAGGGGTTCAACCCCGGCGGTATCAAGGACCGTCCGGGGCTGCACATGGTGGAGCGGGCCCGCGCCCGTGGCGACCTGCGGCCCGGTGGACGGATCATCGAATCCACCAGCGGGACCCTGGGTCTGGGGCTGGCGCTGGCCGGGATGGTGTACGGCCACCCCGTCACCCTGGTCACCGATCCGGGACTGGAGCTGTCCATGACCCGGTTGCTGACGGCGTACGGCGCCCAGGTCAACGTCGTCTCCGAGCCGCATCCGACGGGCGGCTGGCAGCAGGCCCGCCGTGAGCGCGTGCAGCGGCTGCTGGAGCAGCACCCCGACTCCTGGTGCCCGGACCAGTACAACAACCCCGACAACGTCGCCGCCTACACCCCGCTGGCCCTCGAACTCGCCTCCGAAATCGGCCACATCGACGTGCTGGTGTGCAGCGTCGGCACCGGCGGCCACTCGGCCGGCGTCTCCCGGGTCCTGCGGCAGCTCTACCCCGAGCTGACCGTCGTCGGCGTGGACACGACCGGTTCGACGATCTTCGGCCAGCCCGCCCGGCCCCGCCTGATGCGCGGACTCGGCTCCAGCATCTACCCCCGCAACGTCGCCTACGAGCAGTTCTCCGAGGTGCACTGGGTCGCCCCGCGCGAGGCCGTGTGGACGTGCCGCCAACTGGCCACCTCCCACTACGCCACCGGCGGATGGAGTGTCGGCGCGGTCGCGCTGGTGGCCGGCTGGCTGGCCCGGACGATGCCCGCGGACGCACGGATCGTCGCGGTCTTCCCCGACGGCCCGCAGCGATACCTGGGGACGGTCTACGACGACGACTACTGCGCCGCCCACGGCCTGCTGGACTCCCCGCCGGCGCCGGAACCCGAGCTGATCGGCCGTCTCGACGAGAAGGAGGTCACCCGCTGGAGCCGGTGCACCACGGTGATCGATCCCCTCACCCTGCGGGGCACGGAACAGGACGGCGCCAAGGACGCCGCTCCGGGCGCCGAGTCGGACTGCGCCGAGGAGGTCCGGTGAAGGGGCTGCTCACCCAGGTCCGGTCCTACGAACGCAGCGTCCAGCTGTTGATGGTGAACCAGTTCACCATCAACCTCGGCTTCTACATGCTGATGCCCTACCTGGCCGCCCACCTCTCCGGCACGCTCGGGCTGGCCGGCTGGATCGTGGGACTCGTCCTTGGCGTACGGAACTTCAGCCAGCAGGGCATGTTCCTGGTCGGCGGGACGCTCGCCGACCGGATCGGCTACAAGCCGATGATCGTCGCCGGGTGTGTGCTGCGCACCCTCGGCTTCGCGACGCTCGGGCTCGTCGACTCCCTTCCCGCACTGCTCGCCGCTTCCGCCGCCACCGGGCTCGCCGGCGCACTGTTCAACCCGGCCGTGCGGGCGTACCTCGCGGCCGACGCCGGGGAGCGCAGGGTCGAGGCGTTCGCGCTGTTCAACGTGTTCTACCAGGCGGGCATCCTGCTGGGCCCGTTGGTGGGCATGGTGCTGACCGGGGTGGACTTCCGGGTCACCTGCCTGGTGGCGGCCGGGATCTTCGCGTTGCTGAGCGTCGTACAGATCCGCGCACTGCCCGCCCGGCGGGCCGAGGAGGCCGGGCGGCAGCGGCCCGACAGCGGGCAGAGTGTGCTCGCCCAGTGGCGCGGCATCCTGGCCAACCGGCCGTTCCTGCTGTTCTCCCTCGCCATGGTCGGCTCGTACGTGCTGTCCTTCCAGGTGTATCTGGCGCTGCCGCTGGAGGTGCGTCGGCTCGGTGGCGACGGGGAGTTCGGCACGGCGGCGGTGGCGGTGCTCTTCGCCGTCACCGGGCTGAGCACGATCCTCGCTCAGACCCGGGTGACGGCGTGGTGCAAGGCACGGTACGAACCCGGGCAGGCACTGGTCCGGGGGCTGGCCGTGATGGGCCTTGCCTTCGTTCCGCTGCTGATGGCCACGGCCGTGCCCGTACCGGCGGCCGGGATCGGGTTGTGGCTGCTCGCGGCGGTGCCACCGACGCTCGCCGCGCTGCTGCTGGCCATCGGCACGATGATCGCCTACCCGTTCGAGATGGACACCATCGTCCGTCTGTCCGGTGAGCGCCTGGTCGCCACCCATTACGGGCTGTACAACACGATCTGCGGCATCGGCATCACCGTCGGGAACCTGGGCACGGGCGCCGCGCTCGACGCGGCCCGCGTGGCAGGTATGTCCGCGCTGCCGTGGATCACGCTCTGCGCGCTCGGACTGGTATGTGCGGCTGCCCTCTACGGCCTGCACCGCACGGAGCGACTGGCGCCGCCACCCGCCGCCGAGCCGCTTCCCGCCACCCTCTGACCTGCTGACCTTAGGCCAGGGGCGGGGCACCACATGGTGCCCCGCCCCTGTTGGGGTCGGTCGGCTAGCCCGGGCGGCGCCTGGAGGGCGGGTCCTGCGGGTCCACACCCGTCGTCGCTTCGGCGTCCTTGGTGCCGCTGGGGCGCTGGGAGCGGCCCCTGCGACCCGTGTCCCTGCGGCCCTTCTCGTCGCCGCCGGCGTACTCCTCGCCGCGTGCGCCGGTGCTGCGCACCGTGTCGCCCGGTACGGACTTCGTCTCCTCCTTGGACTTCGTCCGTCCCGGTCCCTTTCCGCCACCGTGCTCGGCGGTGTGGAAGGAGCGGTGGGCGCTCGGGTTGTCCTGCTGGCGCGTCTCGTCCACGTCGGGCGACCAGCCGTGCTGTCCGGTGCCCTGGTGACGGCTCGGGCCCTGGCCGTGTGGCGGTTCTGAGGCGTGTGGCTTCTTCGTCATGGGAGGACCTGCCTGTTCGGCTGGGGCGATGCCGTGCGTCGCCCCTCGAGGAAATGGTTCGGATGTGATCGCCCGACAAGCGTGCGCGGGAAGCACTACGCGATCAGGGCCACCGCCATGGCGATCAACCCGATCGCCACCAACGCCACGACCACCATGATCAGGACGAGCGGCATCGGCCCCCATCCCTTGCGCAGCTCGGGCGGCTCCGGATGCGAGATACCGTGGGTGCCTCCTTCGGCGGGTGGTGTCTCACCGGGGGACACGCCGCCGCCCGGTTCGATTCCCGGGGTTCGCCTCGGGTCGGGATCAGGAGTGGTCATGACGCACGCTCCCTTCCGATCTCGCTGTGACCAGGTCGTCGCTGCATGCGTCGGCGTACGACGGTGGCCCCCGAGTACCCTCACGCCGACTCCGCGAACCGGTGATCCCGACCGGTCAGGAAGCGCTCACCGGTCCTCGCGGGATCCCGCCCGTCCTCAGCCCTCCACGCCCGTCGCGCCGTGCGCCGCTCCCACCGGCTTCGACTCCGGGGAGCCCCGTTGCCGCAGGTAGATGGACAGCACGGCCATCGAGGCGACGGCGAGCAGCTCGGACTGCCAGTTCTGCAGGGTGCGGTTCCAGAAATCCGCCGCGCCGAGGTAGTCGCCCCAGCTCAGCGGGGCCTGCAGCTGCCGTAGCTGCTCCTCGTTGTAGGCGGCCACGCCGGTGATCGACTGGACCAGCCAGGACAGCAGGAAGATCGTCCCCATGACCAGCAGCAGCGAGTGCGAGTACACCGCCTGTCGCCAGCCGCCGGCCCTGGCCCACTTGGGCGAGCTCTCCTTGGCGTACTCGCCGACCAGCTGTTCCTCGTCGGACTCGGTGCCGCCCTTGTGCAGCTCCTTGGACTCCGGGGAGCCGCGTTGCACCAGCCAGACGGTCACGCCGACGTACAGGAAGAACTGCAGGTACTCCGACTGCCAGTTCTCGGACACGTCGACGGCGAAGTCGGAGGTGGTGAGGTACTCGCCGAACTCGACCTGCTGGAGCTGGTCGGCGGCCAGCTGGTTGTTGAAGTCCGCGTGACCGGCGACCGCCTGCCCGACCAGTGCGAGCAGGAACGTCCCGAGGAAGAACAGGCCGAGCCCGTTGTCCCGCAGGAAGCCCGGCAGGCCCCGGTGCTTCGGCGGGGTGGTCCGGGACGATTGCTCGGTCATCGGTGCAACAGCCCCAGGGCCGCCAGAAAGGCGAGACCGACCACGATGATCCCGAGGACGACAGCGAACATGACCCTCACACCTCACCCGCCCTTGATCCGGCACTGGTAGGGCTCCCGCGGACGCTGCTCGCAACCGGCGGCCACGACCTTCCAGCCCGAGGTGAAGTGGGAGAGGAACAGGGTGTCGGAGGAGAGCACCGCCCTTGCCTGGTTGCCGTGCACGTCCGTCCGTCGCACGGCCCCGCCCGGTGCCGGCGACTCCTCACGCAGCGCCTGCGCACACGGGCTGCCCGCCGACTGCTCCAGCTCCTCCACGGTCCCCGGCGCAAGAGCGGCGCACACCCGGTCGTACGCGCCCTCACCCAGCGCCGCCTGGAACGCGGCCGCGGTGTCGCGTACGTCGTCCTCCCGTTCCGCCACCGTGCCGCACCCGCCGAGGCCGCCGATGGTCAGCAGGGCGCACACCGCCACACCGCACGCTCGCCCGGCCATGGGCCCACCTCCCACCGCAGTACACCGCAACGAGCCCCGAGCGAGAGGCAACCGCGCCCCGGCATTCGCTCACCCGGCCGACCGGCGGGGCGTACGTCCGGCTGTGCTCGGTCGGGGAAGGTCTCGGGCGCGATGTCCATGCGAGGCTCGCGTATAAAGCTGGGTATGAGGCTTGCCCGGGCGGGACGAGCAGCGGAGGGCGAAGTGGACTGGGGTCGGTTCGCAGAGCAGATGGCGTCGATGGCGCGGGATCTCCTGGCACAGGACTCGGTGGACGCCACACTGGAGCGGATCACCGCATCGGCCACGGAGCTGGTCGAGGGCTGTGACGCGGCGGGCATTCTCGTGCTGCGCGGCAAACGGGTGGAGACGCTCGCCCCCACCCACTCTCTGGTTGTCGACAGCGACCGGCTACAGGAACAGCTGGGTGAAGGGCCCTGCTTCGATGCGGCACGCAACTCGCAGGGAGAGCGGGTCTTTCGCATCTCGGATCTCACCGACGGGCAACGGGAATGGTCCGCCTACGCCGCTCAGGCACGCCGTCTCGGGGTGGGCAGCATGATGGGCTTCCTGCTGTTCACCGAGGACGAAGACCTCGGCGCGCTGAACCTCTACTCCCGCAAGCCGGGTGCGTTCACCCAGGTCAGCGAGGTGGCCGGCTGGCTTCTGGCCTCGCACGCGGCGGTCGCCTTCTCCAGTGCCCGCTACCACGCTCAGATGGAACGGGCCGTCGCCACTCGCCACGCCATCGGCGAGGCCATGGGCATCCTCATGGGAAGCCATCACCTCACCGAGAAGCAGGCGTTCGACGTGCTGCGCCGTTACTCACAGCAGAAGAACGTCAAGCTCCGAGAGGTCGCCCGCATGGTCTGCGAGCAGGGCAGCCTCTCGTGACGGGCTGGCGGCTCCTCCAGCACGTTGGCTGAACCAGAGAAGCCTGGGCCGGGCCAGTCCCCAGGGGAACGCTGCTGGAACCCGCCCTGACCACCGAGTCCCCTGCTCGGACGCCGCACACACATCAGTAGCCCGGTCCGCTCATTCGTCCGTCGGTCTCTGAGGAACTCACCACGGCGGGTTCGGCGACCTCGTCCCGCGCAGCGCCGTCCCGCCCTCGCGCCAGGCGCTGAGCAGCCTGGTCGCCAGACGGTCTTCGAGATGGACGGTCGCGCGGATCCCGAAGACCACGTCGGCCTCCAGGTGAGGCTCGTCCTCCAGAAGCCCGCCGACAACTTCGTGCCGTACGACCTGCTCATGCACCGCGTCCGCCTCCACATGCTCGGCGTAGAACCGGACGGCCGCCGGTCCCGCGCCCACCCGGCGCAGGGCCTCGGCGAGGCGGCGCGAGGCCGGGGACGAGGTCACCTCCACGGCGGCGAAGTGCCCGACGAGCGCCGCGCGCCGCGCCCGGTGCAGACCGAACAGGGACATCAGGTTCACGGTGGCCAGCACCTCGGCGGGCGCCTCGTCGACATAGCGTCCGTACGCCGTGTCCAGCCCCAGGTCCGCCATGAGGTCGGCGAACAACTGCGCGTGGATCTCGTCGGCCCGGCCCGCTCCGAACTCGTCGAACTCCACGGCGACCATGGCCGCCTTCGCCCGCCCGTACAGCCGGGGGAGGACCCAGGCGTGCGGGTCCGCTTCCTTGAGGTGGTACAGCGAGCGCAGCGCCGCGTATTCACGCAGGTGGTCGAGGCTGCCTTCGTCGCGGAGGAAGTGCGAGACACCGCCGGAGCCGTCCGCCGGTTCGACCTGGAGCTCGTCCAGCGCCCTCCGAGCCGTGTCCGTGCCGTCGACCGGCACGTCACGCAACAGCGCGCCCAGGAAGCGTTCCTCGATCGCGCCGCGGCAGGCGAGCAGACCGCCGTCCCACTCCAGGGCGTCGGGCACGCCCTGGAAGCCCTGGTAGTGAAGCTCGTAGAGGACGTAGAGGGCGAGCTGCAGGTCGTCGCCGTACGGAGAACAGCCTGCCGGGGACGGAATGCTCCTTGGGCCCGGCCGCCGCAGGAGGCCCGTCACCGCCTCGGAGAGCTCGCCGCGCGGCTCGGGCAAGGGTGGTGGCCGGTGCCGTGACTGCTGCCGGGGGCGGGAGTGGTTCATGCGGCCCCGTCCTCGCCGGGTCGCCTCTCGCGGCGGCGGTGGCTGGTGTCGCACCAGGGGAAGATACGGCTGCGGCGACAGGTGCAGATGGCCACGGCGAAGCGCTGAGAGACCGTCACCTCGCCGTTCTCGTCCACTACTTCGACGGGCCCCTCGATGAGCAGGGGACCGTCGCGCTGGGCGCGGACGCGGACGCGGCGAGGGCGTTCAGGAGTGTTCGGGCGTTCAGGTGTGTTCGGCACGGATCACCACCAGCTCCTCCGTCGTCCCCTCGGCCGTCAGCCCCTGCTCGCGCAGCCAGGCGAGCCGTGAACGCAGTACGCGTCCGAAGGGCAGCAGGGTCCGGTCGACGACCTCCGCGCGCAGGCCGGCTTCCGCCAGCCGGGTCAGCGTGGCGCCGACGCCGCACAGGTGCGAGTGGACGATCAGCAGCGTTCCTGTCGGCCGCAGGAACGTCGGTGCGCTGTCGCAGATGCGGTCGATCAGCAGGCGTCCGTCCGTTCCGGCGTCCCAGGCTCTGGCGCGGCCCCTGGGCGGCCTGGGGCCGGGGGCGGGTACGTAGGGCGGGTTGGCGATCACCAGGTCGAAGCGCCGGCCGGGCACCGCCGTCGCCAGGTCGCCGTGGCGCACACGCAGCGTCTGGCCGTTCAGCAGGGCGTTCAGCCAGGCGGTGGCGATGGCCCGCCAGGAGATGTCGACAGCGGTGACGTGTCCGCCGAGGCGGGCCGCCTGCACCGCGAGAACACCACTTCCGGTGCCCAGATCCAGCACGTCCGTCTCCGCCGTGACTCCCTCGCGATGCATCGCCCGCTCCAGGAGCCGGGTGTCGGTCTGCGGGGGATAGACGCCCGGGGGGACCCAGTATCGGGGCAGAGCGGCCGTGATGAGGGCGTCGGCTGTCATGGGTGCCTTCCTCCGCCGGGTGCCTCCAACGGCGTGAACACGGCCTGGCCCGGGTTGCCCGGTACGCCCGACGTCGGAGCGATCACTGGTGGTGCGCTTGCTCAGTCCTCGCCGCGGACGATGTTCCGCTCGGTGCTCGTCGTGCTCGTCGGGGCCGAGGGTGGGGTATTGCCGTCCTCGACGGCGGAAACGCATGTGCGTATGGCCTGGCCGCGCAGGTGACGGGCCTTCGTCCAGCCGGTCTCGGCTACCTTCAAGGCTTTCCTCGGGGCAGTGGGCGCGGTCACGGCGCTTCATCTTCTCTCTGCTCTGGAGCACGCAGCCCTGCGGACTGACGGACCCGCCGTGGGACGGAGTCGGCTCGCGATGATGTGCGACCGGGTTCCCGGGGCGCGGGTCGTGAAACGCCGCGCCGCTCGGAGGTCGCGCCGCTCAGAGGTCGCGCTTCTTGAGCGGCCGTACGGCGGGACCCTGCAGGATCCGGCCGTCCGGGGCGAACCGGGAGCCGTGGCACGGGCATTCCCACGCCTGTTCCGCGTGGTTGAAGGCGACGATGCAGCCGAGATGGGTGCAGCGGGCCGAGACCGCCTGGAGCCGGCCCTTCTCGTCGCGATGAACGGCCCACTGAGCTCCGCCCCGGCGCACCACGGCGCCGTAGCCCGGGGGAATGTTCTCGGGCGCGGGCCCGGTCAGTGGCAGTATCCGGTCGCCGACGAAGTGCCGGGCCACCTGGCCCTGGTGCTTCAGGAACGTCCCGCCCTCACGCACCACGGAGGCCAGCCGGCGAGGATCGTAGAGGCCGCTCCACTCGACCTCGCGCCCGCTGACGAGGTCGCAGAGCAGGCGGCCCGCCATGATGCCGCCGCTGAGACCCCAGCCGCCGAACCCCGTCGCCACATAGGTGTGGCGACTGCCCGGGTGGAGCGGCCCGACCAGCGGGACGGAGTCGGTGGAGTCGTTGTCCTGGGTGGCCCATCGGTGAGTGAAGGAAACCTTGGGGAAGCGGGCATCGGCCCAGGCGGACAGCCGGGCGAACCGCTCCTCGACGTCGGCGGTGCCGGGGGTGAAGTGCTCCCCGGTGACGATCAGCAGGCGTTCGCCGTCGCCGAGGGGCGCCGTGCGGACGGAGCGCGTGGCCTGCTCCGGGGTGATGTACATGTCGCGCGGGGCCCGTTCCTCGTCGATGGTCCCGGCGACGACCAGCTCCCGCCGCGTGGACAGCCGGGTGAAGAGCAGGGCCCGGTCGAAGACGGGGTAGTGCGTGGCGATCACGACTTCGCGGGCACGCACGGACACACCCGCGTCGGTCGACAGCACGCAGGGTTCGCCCTCGGTGAGTCCGACGACCCGAGTGTCCTCGTACACGGAGCCGCCGCGCCGACGCAGGTCGTCCGCGAGGGCCAGCAGATACTTCCGGGGATGGAACTGGGCCTGCCCGCTCACCCGGACCGCCCCGGCGAGGGGGAAGGGCAACTCCGACTCCGTGACGAACTCGGCCGGCAGTCCCGCCTCACGTGCCGCCTCCGCCTCCGCTCGCAGCTCCCCGACGCGCCGCGGGTTCTCGGCGTACGTGAAGGCCGCCGCCTCTTCCCACTCGCAGTCGATGTCCAACTCCTCCACGATGTCGGCGGCGTGCCGGATCGCGGCGGACTGCGAGCGCGCGTACAGCCGTGCGCCCTCCGGGCCGCGGGTGCGGCGCAGGTGGTCGTAGACGAGGGTGTGCAGCGCGGTGAGCTTGGCTGTCGTGTGCCCGGTGACGCCGGCGGCGAGGCGCCCCGCTTCCAGGACAGCCACCTCGCGTCCCTGCCGTACCAGTTCCCAGGCCGTACTGAGTCCCGCGATGCCGCCGCCGACCACGGCGACGTCGACGGCCAGGTCACCGGCCGGTGGGGGAGCTGCGGCGCCGGGCGGCGCGGTTTCGAGCCAGTAGGAGCCTCGGAACTCTCTCTCAGCGTTCATGGCCCCCGAGTGCCCGTCACGGCGAGGTGACACGCGGACCGCGCCAGGTCGGCCGGAGTGCCGGCCGCGGAGATCTCCGGATCACGCGGCTCGTGGTCTTTTACGTCGGGCTTCCCGGGTACCCGGTGTCTCGCACACGCACAGAAGGTCGGCCCGCCACCGCGGTCGGGCATCGGCCAGGAGCGGACCAGGAGGGATCGATGAGCACGGTCAAGGAAACGGTCGACGTGGACGTACCGGTGCGTCGGGCGTACGACCAGTGGACCCAGTTCGAGGACTTCCCGAACTTCATGGAAGGCGTCGAAGAGGTCAGGCAGCTCGACGACCGGCACAACCACTGGACCACCAGCATCGGTGGGGTGCAGCGCGAGTTCGACACGGAGATCGTCGACCAGATGGCGGACGACCGGATCACCTGGCGGTCCATCGGCGGTGACACCCAGCAGCGCGGGTCGGTCAGGTTCGAGCGACTGGACGACACGCACACCCGGGTGGAGCTCACGCTGGACGTCGAGCCGACCGGTGTCGTCGAGAAGGGTGCGGACGCGCTGGGCCTGATCGACCGCCGGGTGAAGGGTGATCTGCGCCGCTTCAAGGACTACGTCGAGGGGAGCGGCGGTACCGGCGGCGGCTGGCGCGGACGCATCCGCCCGGAGGACCCGGGCACCACCCTCTGACGGTTCGACAGGCTCGCGTGCCGACGGAGCACCATCCCGGCCGGTCCCCCTCCCATGGGGGCCGGCCGGGACAGCGTGCCGTCGGAAGCGCCTGGGAACGCGCGTCGGAACGGAACACGGTCCGTGGGAGCGGAAGCACGGGGCGGGGCGGGCGTACGCAGGACAGACCGGAGTGAAAGCGTGGAGGTCGGCCATGCAATCCGAGGTGGACCGCATCGCGCGGCCCTGGGGCGAGCGCACGCCGTACGGCCCGCACTTGGGGTGGCCCGTCCGGGTCGACTCGTTCCTGGATCCCGGCGTGCCGGCCGACAGCGTGGCGCGATGGGTGCAGACGGCCTCGCTCCTGCACTCCAGCGGGGACGCGATGGACATTGGCGTCGCAGGCGGGCGGATCGTCGGGGTACGCGGTCGTCCGCAGGACCGGGTGAACCGTGGCCGGCTCGGGCCGAAGGACCTGTTCGCCTGGCAGGCCGACCACTCCCGGGACCGGCTGACCACCCCGCTGATCCGCGAGGGCGGGCACCTGGTGGCCGTTGGCGCCGCACTCGCGGGTGTTCTGGGCGGTGGGCTGGCCGTTCATCTGCAGGACCCCGCAGCCGGGGCGGCCGAGCATGGGACCCGGTCTCCGAACAGCCGCTGTTCAAGACCGCCGCCGCGCGCCTGACCCTCGTCGAGCGTGCCGAGGGCGCCCTCTGCCCGGCACCGACCACCACGGCCTCCGCCCCGGCCGACCCACGATCCGCCCCACCCACCACGGGCGGCAGGCCGGCGATGGCTCGCCAGAGCACCGAAGCATCCGAGGGGGACCGGCAATGAGAGCGGTGCCGAACGAACCAGCGGCCGATCGGGCGGAACCCGGGGGCACCGTCCCCGCCGGAGTGTTCAGCCCCGACCTCGCCACGCGCCTGATCAACGGACCTGACCAACGCGCCCGCTGCGCGCCCCGCTTGCTCGTGGCGGGGCGCGCAGTCCGAGGTCTCACGACGATCGCGCCCGACAAGGCCCGGATCGCGCAGATGGCCGTCAGTACGCTGGTCGGGATCTTCGCGGGTACGGCATCTCCGCCGGCGGACGTGAGGGCGCCGCACCGGTTGGTCGTCAGGGGCAGCACCACCAGGGACTCTCAGGCCGTGTGACGGCACTGGTCACACGCCGGCGTCCGGGCCCGTGAGGGATTGCTCGGTCCAGATGCACTTGCCGGATTCCGTGTAACGCGCGCCCCAACGGTCGGCGAGCGCGGCGACCAGTTGGAGCCCTCTGCCGCCCTCGTCGGTGTCCGCCGCGTGGCGTATGCGCGGCATGGTGAGACTGCGGTCGGACACCTCGCAGATCAGGGCCCGGCTGCGCAGCAGGCGAAGGGTGATCGGACCTCTGGCGTGGCGAATGACGTTTCCGACCAGTTCGCTGGCGAGGAGTTCGGTGGTCACCACCAGCTCTTCGAGGCCCCAGGCCGTGAGCTGATCCCGCACGTGTTTGCGTGCTTGACCAGCGGCTCTGGGGTTTTCGGGCAACTGCCAGCAGGCGATGTCCCGCGGGGCGGAAGCGCGGGTGCGCGCGAGCAGCAGGGCGGCGTCGTCCGGGAAACGCGACGCGCCGGACAAGTCGGTGAGCAGGCTGCCGCACAGCGTGTCGAGATCGGTGCTTGCGGGGTCCGGCGTTCTGGCGAGCCGTCGGGAGAGCTCGGCCATCCCCGCGTCGATGTCGCCGTTCGGGCCCTGGACCAGTCCGTCCGTGTAGAGCGCCAGCAGGCTGCCTTCGGGAAGCTCGAGCGTTGTTGTCTCGTAAGGCAGGGCTGCGATGCCCAGGGGCGGGTTGTCGGGCAGATCGGCGAAGTAGTGGGTGCCGTCGGGATGGACGATCACGGGTGGGGGATGGCCGGCGGTGGTGAGGGTGCACAGGCGGCTGGTGGGGTCGTAGACAGCGCACAGACACGTGGCGAAGTACTCGTCACCAAGGTCACTGACCAGGCTGTTGAGGTGGTAGAAGAGCTCGTCCGGCGCTTGTCCGAGGTCGGCGAGGGTGCGGACGGCGGTGCGCAGTTGGCCCATGATCGCGGCCTCGCGCAGACCGTGGCCCATCACGTCACCGATGACCAGGGCGACCCGATCCGACGGCAGTGGGATCACGTCGTACCAGTCGCCACCGACCTCGGCGCCATCGCCGGCCGGCAGGTAGCGGGCGGTCGTGGTGACACCGGGGAGGGACGGCAGGACCCGGGGGAGGAGGCCGCGCTGGAGTTCATGGGACCGGCGGTGCTCGGCATCGTAGAGACGCGCCCGGGCCAGGGCCTGCGCTATGAGGCCGCACAGCACCGTGAAGAGGTTGCGTTCCTCGGGGGTGAACTCGTGGGGCCGGCCGTACGAGAAGACGCACACTCCGATCGGCCGGTCGGGGGTGAGCAGGGGAAGGAACGCCCAGGCCTGCTTGCCGCTGACGGTCGGTACGTCGGCCATGTGCGGGTACCGGCCGATGTACTCCGAGGGTGAGGAGATGAACGTCGGGGCACGTTCGATCAGTGTCCGGCCGGCTGGGCATTGATCGAGCGGCGGCGGCAGGGTCCCCTTCATCCGGTTGACGAATTCCAGTGAGTTCCCGGCATTTCCGAAGGAATTCAGATGTTCCTCGTCGCGGCACCAGAAGCTGACGGCGTCGGCACCGAAGAGTTCCTGAGCGTGATCCTCGACGACGTTGACCACGTCCAGCCCCGTCACCGCCATGGCCAGAGCCTGAGTCAGCTCGACAATTCTCTCGGCGTACTTCGCGGCCGTGTTCTCGGCCGCTGTTTCCTCCGCCCTTCGCCGGCGCCCGGTGACGTCGGTGAACCAGAGAGCCATACCGGTGGGGACGGGAAACAGCTGTATGCGGAGCGAGCGCTGGTCTCGGGGCCAGTCGACGCTGAAACCGGTCGGTTTGCCGGTGGTGGTGGCCTGTCGACAGGCGACATTCACACCTGTCGTGCGGAGGTGGGGCACCGCATCCCAGAGCACGCGACCGAGCAGTTCGTCCGACAGGCCCAGAAGGCGTTCGGCGGGTCTGTTGAAGAACGTGACCCGCCATGTGCGGTCGATCGTCAGGACGGCGCCGCTCCGGGGCTGGAGCACGCCGGGCGATGGAACCTCGGGAGGTGCGGGATGGGTGGACATGCGGGATGGAGCCGATCGCTAGGGGGTCCCCGTAGAATGTTGACGATGTGTGCTTTATGACGTCATTAGGACAAAGCTCGCAAGGGCGGCGATCTGCCTCACTGTACCCGGATGTCACCCGAATGGCCCCTTGGGTCGGGGGAGAAAGTCGGTGGGGACGGTGTCCTCGAAGGTGGCGCCGGCCGTCACGCTGACCGGTGGCGATGACAGTGACGGTGGGCCGAGGCGCGTGTGCGACTAGACCGCTGACGCGTCCGGGAACCTCTGGCGCAGTCGTTGGGCCTCCCGGAAGAGGTAGTTCGTGTGCTCAGCCAGGACGCCGCCCAGGAGCAACTGCGGGGTGTAGAAGGACCGTGCCGCGGCGGCCACCTCCCGTGCGGACAGGTCGATCTGGATGATGTCGGTGCTGCGGATCTCGTCGATCGAGCTGGCCCAGACGACGCGCCGCACATTGGCCCACGCCAGGGCGCTCATGCACATCGAGCAGGGCTCACCCGTCGTGTAGAGCGTGGTGTCGGCCCAGCCCTGGTTGCCCTGCCGCCGCACGTAGTCGTTCATCGCGACCACTTCACCGTGCAGCACCGGGCTGTCCGCCCCGGTGTTGACCCCGCGCCCCAGCACCTCGCCGCTGCGGGTGCCGACGATCACCGCGCCGAACGGCCACTTGGGGTTTCTCCGGGCCTGCGCGATGGCCAGCCACATGAACCGGTCGTGACCGGTGCCGGTGCCCGTGCGGGTGCCATTGTCGGTGCGGGTGCCGCTGTCGGACTGGGGGTCCGTGGCAGCGGCCGTCGCACCGGCGCCGAGGTCCGGGTGGGCATGGCTCTCGGGGAATGCCTGGCCAGGGAGGGTGAACGGCGCCGCGACTCCCGTCACCACGGCTCCCCACCTGCCAAGGAACTGGCGCCTGCCCGAGTCCATACGCTTCTCCCTACCCGCCGCCGACAACTTCGCAGGGTATGCGAATGATCACCGAACGTCTCCCGGTCGTGGCCGGCGGACGCGGTCGGCACCTGTGATGTGGACCTTCCGCGTCCGCCCCCGCCGCACGCCGGGACTACGGCGTGACCCCGCCCGGCTGGGACTTGAAGGCACCCACGTGCTCCGCGGCCCACTGGCTGAACGTGCGGGCCGGTCGGCCGGTGATCTTCTCGACGGTGTCGACCACCGTGCGGCCCACCTCCGGGGTGTTGCCGTACGCCTCGAGCAGGAAGCCGATCACGTCTTCCGGGTGGCCCGCCGCCCGCCACTGCTCGACGGCCTGCTCCTCGGTCAGTTCGACCAGGGAGATCTCCCGGCCGCGGGCGTCGGCGATCGCGGCCACCTTGTCGGCGACGGTGAGCAGTTCGGGTCCGGTGATCACGTACTCCTGGCCCCCGTGGCCCTCCTCGGTGAGCGCGGCCGCGGCGACCGCTCCGATGTCGCCCTCGTGGACCATGGCGCTCAGCCGGGAGACGAACGGCTCGCGGACCTCGCCCGAGGTCAGGATCCCGTCCGTCCACTCCAAGGCGTTGGCCATGAACTCGACCGGCATGAGTACGGTCCAGTCCACACCGCCGTCCGCCCGTACGGCGTCCTCCAGGAGAGACGGGCCACCGCCGTGCAGCACGGTGACCCGGCGCACGCCGGCCGCACGGGCCAGCTGGAGAATCCGCGGGCCGGTCTCCAGCGGGGCGAAGTAGGGACCCCCGAAGGTGATCAGGTGGAGGCCGGTGACGCCGTCCAGGGCCGGAATCAGGCTGTCGGGTTCGGTCAGGTCGCCCTGGACGACCTCGACGCCGGCCGGGAGGTCGGCCTTCGCCGCGTCCCGAGTGAGGGCGCGGACCGCGTGACCGCGGGCGAGCAGTTCGACGACGACCTGGTGACCGACGGTTCCGGTGGCGCCGGTGACAAGGATCTTCTGTGTCTGTGTCTGTGTCTGGGTCATGGGGCGACCGTAGGGAGACTTGCGGACAGTTTCTGTCCGCAAGCCCCGGAAGGGAGGGGCCCGACTGCTGTATACAGAGCCACAGCATTTGCTGTATACAGGCTTGGATACAGTTTGACTGGATGCGAGGAGCCTCATGCCGTACACCGTCGGCGCTGCCGACCTGCTCCGGTTCGCCGCTTCCGCCACCCAGGCGCACGGCGTGCCCCCCGCGGACGCCCGTCTGCTCGCGGACACCCTGGTGACCGCGGAGCTATGGGGGCACCCGTCCCACGGGATGCTGCGGCTGCCGTGGTACCTCGACCGTCTCGCGAGCGGCGCGACGGCGCCCGTAGCCGCCCCGGAGACCGTGAGCGACAACGGCGCCGTTCTCGTCGTGGACGGCCGCGACGGCCTCGGCCAGGTGCTCACCGAGCGTGCGGTGACCTTGGGCGTGGAGCGTGCCCGCCGCCATGGGATCAGCGCGGTCGCGGTGCGCAATTCCGGGCACTTCGGGACGGCCGCGTACTTCACCCGCAAGGCCGCCGGGCAGGGCTGTGTGGCGTTGCTGGCCACCAACGCCAGTGCGGCGATGGCGCCGTGGGGTGGCCGGGAGAAGCGGGTCGGTACCAACCCGTGGTCGATCGCCGCGCCCGGCGGCCGCTACGGGACGGTCGTGATGGACATCGCCAACACCGCTGTCGCGCGCGGCAAGATCCATCATGCCCGGGAGCGCGGCGAGCCCATCCCTGTCGGCTGGGCGGCGGACGCGGACGGAGTGCCGACCACCGACCCGCGTCGCGCGATCGAGGGCCTGATCCTGCCCATGGCCGGCCACAAGGGCTACGCCATCTCCTTCATGTTCGACGTGCTGGCGGGCGTGCTGACCGGCAGTGCCTTCGGCTCGGCGGTCGTCGGTCCGTACCGTCCCACGGGGCGCAGTGGCGTGGGGCACCTGCTGATCTGTGTCGACATCGCGGCGATGGCCGACCCGGCCGAGTTCGCGGCACGGATGGAGGCCCTGATCGAGGAGGCCAAGTCCACCCCCACGGCTCCCGGCACGGCCGAGGTCTTCGTCCCCGGCGAGCCGGAGATCCGCACCGCCGAACGCCTGCGCACCGAGGGCATCACACTCGCCGACGAAACCTGGGCCTCCCTCGAACGCATCGCCCACGCCACGGCCGTACCCCTGCCCGTCCCCGTTCCCGTCAGTCGTCCCGAGGAGCTTCCCGCATGATCGCTCTGACCGTGTCCCTCCAGGTCGTCCCCGGCTGCCGCGACGACTTCCTCCAAGCCATCGGGGAGAACGCCGAGCGTTCCTTCACCGACGAGCCCGGCTGCCGCTACTTCGACGTCGTGTGCGATCTGGACGACGACCACCACTTCGTCTTCCACGAGATCTACGACGACGAGGCCGCCGTAGCCGCCCACCGCGCAGCGCCCCACTTCAAGGTCTGGCGCGAGGCGGCGGCGAAGTACGTCGTGCCGGGCAGCCAGGTCAACACGCTCTCCCGCCGCCTCTTCCACCACTCCTGACCCCTTGATCGGAGCAGACCCGATGTGCACCCAGCGCCCCGCCCCGCCGAACCTGCTGATCCACCCCGACGAGGTCGAGCGCTTCGACCGCGGCGGCGGAGTGGCCACCATCCCCTACGTCGGCAAGTGGAACTCCGAGCAGGCCGTCATCACCACCGGACAGACCGTCTTCCAGCCCGGCACCGGCCTGCCCCTGCACAGCCACAACGTGGAGGAGTCGGTCCTGATCCTCGAGGGCGAGGCGACCGCGGAGATCGACGGCGAGTTCTTCGACCTGGAGGCCGGCCAGGCCACCTGGGTCCCGGCCGGTATACCGCACCGGTTCTTCAACCGCGGCGAGGGCGTCATGCGGATCTACTGGGTCTACGGCGGCCGGGACGTGACTCGTACCATCACCGCCACCGGCGAGACCTTCGAGCACCTCTCGGCGAACGACAAGGGAGGGGCTCCCACTTCATGAGCGTCACCATCCGCACCGTGAATCCCGCCACGGGCCAGCCGCTCGCCGAGTACGAAGCCTGGGACGCCGTACGGATCGAGACGGCCGTAGCGCGAGCTCACGCCGCCGCCCGTGCCTGGGCCCTGGTCCCCGTCACCGAACGGGCTGCTCGCGCCCGCCACTTGGCCAAGACCCTCCGCGAACACAAGGACAGCCTCGCCCGCCTGGCCGTCACCGAGATGGGCAAGCCGGTCGGGGAGGCGGAGGGCGAGGTGGAAAAGTCCGCGCTGACCGCCGACTACTACGCCGGGCACGGACCGGGCATCCTGGCCGACGAACGCGTGGACATCGAGGGCGCCGACGCCTGGGTCGCCCATGAGCCCGTCGGTCTCGTCCTGGCCGTCATGCCGTGGAACTTCCCCCTCTGGCAGGTCATGCGCTGCGCCATACCCTCCTTGGTGGCGGGCAACGGCATCCTGCTCAAGCACGCCTCCAACGTCACCGGCACCGCGCTCGCCCTGCAGGACCTCTTCGTCGAGGCGGGATTCCCCGAAGACCTGGTGACCGCACTGGTCATCGCCGACGAGGATGTGCCCGACGTGACCGCCCGGCTCATCGAGGACGACCGTGTCGCCGCCGTCACCCTCACCGGCAGCAACCGGGCGGGTGCGGCCGTCGGCTCGGCGGCCGGGCGTGCCGCGAAGAAGTCGGTGCTGGAACTGGGCGGTTCGGACGCCTTCGTGGTCCTGGACGACGCCGACGTCGAGACGGCCGCCGAGGCCGCGGTGAAGGCGCGCTTCACCAACTCGGGCCAGAGTTGTGTGTGCGCGAAGCGGTTCATCGTCGACGCCTCCGTCGCGGACGCGTTCACCGCCGCGTTCGTGGCCGGCGTCGAAGCCCTCCACATCGGCGATCCGCGGGCACGGGACACCCGGATCGGCCCGCTCGCCCGTCCCGACCTGCGGTCGTCGATCCAACGGCAGGTGGAGGAGTCCGTCGCCGCCGGCGCCCGCCTGCTGACCGGAGGCACACCGCTCCCGGGTGACGGCTTCTTCTACCGGCCGACCGTCCTGGCGGACACCGGCCCGGGTATGCCCGCCTTCGACGAGGAGACCTTCGGCCCGCTGGCCGCCCTCACCGTCGCCCAGGACGACGAGGACGCCGTACGGCTCGCGAACGCCACCGCGTACGGACTGGGCCTGAGCGTCTGGACGGCCGACCCCGGCCGTGGCGCCGCCCTCGCCCGCCGGATCACCAGCGGAGCGGCCTTCGTCAACGCGATCGTGGCCTCCGACCCACGCCTGCCCTTCGGCGGCACCAAGCGCAGCGGCTACGGCCGTGAACTCGCCGCGGCCGGCATCCGCGAGTTCACCAACACGCGCGCGTACTGGATCAGCACCTGACCGACGGGCCGTCCGCTGTCGGTCAGTGGGCGGCGCCGCGAGTGGAGTCTCAGCCGACGGCGTGACCCGAACTCACCGTGCCGACCGGGCACTTCATGGTCCGGCACGGTGGTCCGTCGACGTTCTAGGTGGCGCGGCGCACGGCGGCGAAGGTACTGATCCTTCCCGCGGCCCACTCCGACCGCTGGTCCACTGAGCGAACTGGTCAAGGGCGTGCTGCGGCAGCAGGCCGACGGCACCGAACCCCGTCGATGCCGGCCCGCGAACTCAACGTCTCCGTACGGACGTTGCACCGGGCGTTCGAGGCGGCCGAGGAGAGCGTCGCCGGGTACACCCGCCGAGTTCGCCCGCACGTCCGGCGGCCACGCACCAGGGACCTGCTGAAGCCGCCCCCTCCGAAAGGCGACAGACCGTGTGCCGGACGTCGCCGCTGAAACCTCGTCTACCGCAAGCGGGCGGTCTCCAGCAGGTCGCCGGCCATCCGGTGCGCGGGCCGCGCGGTCTGGTCGGCGACGCGGCGGAAGGTCTCCTGGGCGGTGTGGGCCGGCCAGTCCGGGGGGAGGTGGCGGGCGGGCAGCCGGGGGTCCGTGCGGATGGTCCAGAGCCACTCGCTGACCAGCCGCAGACGGGTGCCGATCGGGTCGTCCCCGGATCCGGCGTCGAGGTGGGCGGTCCAGCGCTTGTCGAAGGTGACGTAGCGGGCGGCGATGCTCTCCAGGTCCCAGGTGTCGCGGATCATGAGCTCGATGTCGGTGGCCACGTCCGCCTGGGCGTGGAAGATCTTGACGTGGGAGGCCAACCCCAGGTCCGACACGACGGCGGCGACGTCCACGTTCCCCGGAGCGATCCACAGCCCGCTGTACAGCGCGCCGAACCCGGACCAGGTGAGCCGGGAGCGCAGGTCGTGGCGCTGGCGTTTCCAGGAGTCGGGCAGGGAGAAGGCGAGCAGGGTCCAGGAGCCGTCCCAGTCGTCGTTGACCGCGCCCTGCTGCCAGATGCGGGCACGGCCGTCCTGCAGGACGCGCGTCGCCTGCGGGGTCAGACCGAAGAACATCTTGCGGCCCTCGCGCTGGCGCATCAGCAGGCCGCGGTTGACCATGCGGGTGAGGGTGGAGCGTACGGCCTGTTCACCGATCCCGACCCGGCCGAGCACGTCGATGATGCTGCCCGAGTAGACGCACAGGTCGCCTTCCTCCAGGACGTGGTTGCCGAAGAAGGCGAGCATGAGCGACTGGGGGCGCTGCTGCGGGCCCTCCGAGCTGTCCCGGGTGTCCTGGCTGTCCAGGATGTCGTCGTCCTCCACGGAGGCAAGGGTACGACCGCCCGCCGAGGGCGCGGCGGGCGGTCGTACGGCTTCACCGGCCGTCGGCGGGGTGGGCAAGGTCGTAAGGGCGCAGGTACGGGGTCGGGCGGTAGGGGACATAGCGGGTCGGCGTGGTCGGATCGGCCTTCGTGGCACGGGAGTTGAGGGACGCCGGGTCGGTGCCGGCCCAGTTGCCGGTGGTGAGGCGGTCCTCCAGGGTGTGCAGGGCGGCGAGTTGTTCGGCGGGACTGAAGGTGCAGTGGCCGGCGTTGTCGGTGTAGGCCTGCCGCAGCAGGGGCCCCGACCCCGCGGCCGTGACCGCCCGCTTCAGGGCACTCTCCGTCTGGACGGGGACGAGGGCGTCGCCGATGGTGTGGACGGAGAACTGGGGCTTGGTCAGCCTGCCCGTGAAGGAACTCGTTGCGCTCATCCACGCCACGGCGGCCGGGTCGGCGCCGATGCGCGGGGCGCGGTTCAGGGTGGCGAGGTCGGCGCGCAGGGACAGGCCGGCCTTCTTGTACAGCTCGGTGACCTCCTTGCGGACGGAGGAGCGGCCGAGCAGCTTCGCGTAGTCGACACCGGTGTTCCAGGACATGTTGCCGCCCGCCCGGACCTCGGCCTCCTGCCGCCGGTTGAAGGCGGCGATCTTCAGCAGGCCCTTGACGGCCTCGTACTGGTTGGCCTGCTGGGCGTCCCAGTCGGTCGCGGCGGGCCGGGGCTGCGTGGGCTGGTTCCAGACCGGGATGTTGTGCAGAGCCGCCGCGAGGGCGATGCGGGCCCGCCCCGCGGTCGTCGTCTGCGCCGAGTCGACCGCGGCTGTCAGGGTGTTCGCCGCCGCGTCGGCGGCCGCCTGGTCCGCGATGTTCACCAGCGGGACGTCGGAGTCCGGCGCGAGGAGAGTCCTGACGGCGAAGACCGGATCGAGGGTGTTGTTCCAGTTGGCGACGCCACCGTGGACCAGGCCGCACAGGGAGAGCGAACCGTCGATGCGGCCGGGGTCGCGCTCGGCGATGGCCGTGGTGACCAGTCCGCCGTACGACCGTCCCCAGGCGATGGTCCGGGAGGCCGAGCCGAAGCGTTCGGTGAACACGGACAGGGTGGCGAGCTGGTCGGGCACCGCGTCCGTCACCGCCCAGCCGGTGGTGGCGTAGGAGGACCCGATGAGTGCGTAGCCCCGCTGGAGGAGGAGCGCCTTCGTGGCGTCGTCCGGGGCGTTCTGGGCGGGGTTCGCCGGGCCGGTCGCGTAGCCGTGGCTGAAGAGCAGGACGGTGCCGTTCCAGGTGGCGGGCACGTCCATGACGTAGGTGGCGCCCGAGGGGAGTCGGCCGTCCACGTGGGTGGTGTCCGCGGTGGCGGCGACGGCCGAGGTGGGCAGCGCGGTGACCGCGAGCAGGAGGGCGGCCACCAGGGACGTGCGGGTGCGGGTGCCGGTCGTCATGCGGTGATCTCCTCCGTGCGGGGAGCGTCGGCGACTTCGGTGTCGGCGCCGGAGAGGGACGTACGACTGGTCTCGCGTACGAACCAGACGGTCAGCGCGGTGATGAGCGAGCCGCCGCACAGCAGCAGGGCGACGGGGGTGCTGTTGCCGCTGCCGGCGACCAGGCTTCCGGCGATCATGGGGGAGAAGCCGGCGCCGACGAGGGTGGCGCCCTGGTAGCCGAGGGAGGCGCCGGTGTAGCGGACCCGGGTGCCGAACATCTCGCTGAACAGGGCGCCCAGCGGGCCGTACATCAGGGACTGGGCGATGCCGTGGCCGAGGACGACGGCCAGGATCAGCGCGCCCGACGACTTCGAGTCGACCAGCGCGAGGACCGGGAAGGCGGTCGCGGCCGACAGCAGGGCTCCGGCGAGCACGACCGGACGGCGGCCGACGCGGTCGGAGAGCGCCGAGGCGCAGGGCAGCACGACCAGGGCGACGGCGGCGGAGACCGTGAGCGCGGTCAGCACCTGCGGGCGGGGGTACCCGATGCCGGTGGCGTACGCGATGAGGTAACTGGTCAGCAGGGACTGGGCGGTGAAGGCGCCGATGCCGACGCAGCAGGCCAGCAGCACGGGACGCGGGCGGCGCAGTACGTCGAGGATCGGCAGCCGTGCCTCGGCACGGTCCTTCTTCACCTCGGCGAACAGCGGGCTCTCCACCACCTTGAGCCGGACGAAGAGCCCGACGCCGAGCAGGGCGACGCTCAGCAGGAACGGTACGCGCCAGCCCCAGGCCGCGAACTGGTCCTTGGGGAGGGTCGAGACGAGGGCGACGACGGCCGCGGAGATCAGGGAGCCGAGCGGGGCGCCCATCTGCGTGAAGCTGGACCACAGGCCGCGGCGCCGCTCCCCGGCGTGCTCGACGACCATCAGGGTGGCGCCGCCCCACTCACCGCCGATGGCGATGCCCTGGACGACGCGCAGGGTGATCAGCAGGACCGGCGCCCAGACACCGATCGTGTCGTACGTGGGCAGCAGGCCGATGAGGAAGCTGGCGCCGCCCATCAGACCCATGGTGAGCAGCAGCATCGACTTGCGGCCGAGCCGGTCGCCGAAGTGCCCGAAGAGGATGCCGCCGATCGGCCGGGCGAGGTAGCCGGCGGCGAAGGTGCCGAACGCGGCGATGGTGCCGACGGCGGGATCCGCGCCGGGGAAGAACAGCTCGCCGAAGACGAGGGCGGCGACGGTGCCGTAGACGAGGAAGTCGTAGAACTCCACGGCGGTGCCGAGCAGCCCGGAGAGGGCGACACGGCGGAGTTGGCGGGTGTGTTCGGGGTGCGCGGAGGGTGCCGGTGACGGTGATGCGGCGGGGGACGGGGGCATCGCGGTCTCCCTTGACCGGGGGAAGGACACCGTGAAGGTAGGCTCTCTGATTACTGCCGTCAAGAAAGTGCACAACATTGGGTGCTGGGTCCCGCCCGCCGCGCCGTGGCACAGTGGCCGTATGTGCGGCCGCTACGCCTCCACCCGCAGCCCCCAGGACCTCGCCCAGATGTTCCAGGTCGCCGACTGGTATCCGGAGGAGACCCTGGCGCCGAGCTGGAACGTTGCCCCGACCGACGAGGTGTGGGCCGTCCTGGAGCGCACCCCGCGCGGCGCCGACGAGGACGCCCCGGCGCGCCGCAGGCTGCGGCCGTTGCGATGGGGTCTGGTCCCCTCGTGGGCGAAGGATGCGAAGACCGGTGCACGGCTGATCAACGCGCGGGTGGAGACCGTGCACGAGAAGCCCGCCTTCCGCCGCGCGTTCGTCACGCGCCGCTGCCTGCTGCCCGCCGACGGCTTCTACGAGTGGGAGCAGGTCAAGGACGCCAAGTCGGGCAAGGTGCGCAAGCAGCCGTACTACATCCACCCGGAGGACGGGCAGGTGATGGCCTTGGCCGGGCTGTACGAGTACTGGCGCGATCCTGGGATCAAGGATCCCGACGACCCCGCTGCCTGGCTGATGACCTGCACCATCATCACCACCGAGGCCACCGACGCGGCGGGCCGCATTCACCCCCGCATGCCCCTCGCGCTCACTCCCGAGCACTACGACGCCTGGCTCGATCCCCGGCATCGGAGCACCGACGACCTGCGCACCCTGCTCACCCCGCCGGCGGGTGGCCACCTGGACGCCCGGCCCGTTTCGCCGGCCGTCAACAGCGTCCGCAACAACGGCCCCCAGCTCCTGGACGAGGTCGCCGCTCCCTGACCTCGGAAGGTGAGTTCTCGGTAAGGGTTGCCTCGGTGGACGGCCGGGAGCCGCTTTTGACATCCGTTTTCATCTAGCGTGGGCCGAAGCCGGGACGGATGGAGCTCGGCGGACCATTTCGCCCTGCCCCGGAGGGTTCCATGCCCATGCCCATGTCCTCGTACCGACGTCTCGCGCCGCCGCTGATAACCGGCGCCTGCCTCATCCTCCTTGCGGGCTGCGGCAGTTCGTCCGACTCCGGCGGCGGGACCGACGCCTCGCAGAGTCCTGCCGCGGCCTCCGTCATCCCGGTCGTGGCCTCGACGAACGTCTACGGGGACATGGCCGAGCGGATAGGCGGCGGGAAGGTGGCGGTCACCTCGATCATCAGCGACCCCGACCAGGACCCGCACTCCTATGAGGCAAGCACGCAGAACCAGTTGGCGCTCTCCAAGGCGAAGGTCGTCATCGAGAACGGCGGCGGTTACGACGACTTCATCGACCGCATGCTCAAGAGCGGTGGCTCGTCCCCAGAGGTGATCAACGCGGTCGACGTCTCCGGCAGGACCGCCCCGGCGGGCGGGGAGCTCAACGAGCACGTCTGGTACGACTTCCCCACGGCCGCCAAGCTCGCCGACCGCATCGCCGCAGCCCTCGCCAAGGCCGATCCGGACGATGCCGCCACCTTCACCGACAAGGCGAAGGCCTTCAAGGCGAAGCTGGCGCCGCTGGAGCGGAAGGAAGCCCGCATCAAGGCCGACCACAGCGGTGACGCGGTGGCCATCACCGAGCCCGTGCCGCTGTACATGCTGGAGGCAAGTGGGCTCCGGAACGCGACCCCCGAAGCGTTCAGCGAAGCCATCGAGGAGGGCGACGACGTCTCCGAGAGGACCCTGCGGGACACACTGGCGCTGTTCAGCGCCAGGAAAGTCAAGGCGCTGGTCTACAACGAGCAGACCTCCGGCCCGCAGACCGAGAAGGCCGAGCAGGCGGCGAAGGCCGCAGGAATCCCGGTGGTCCCCGTGACCGAAACCCTTCCCAAGGGCAAGGACTACGTCGGCTGGATGACCGCCAACGTCGACGCGCTCGCGAGCGCGCTCGCCAAGTGAGGCCGGACCCCGGAGCCGTGATCAGCCTGCGTGGCGCGGCTCTCTCCTACGGCGAGCGGGCCCTGTGGCAGGGCCTCGATCTCGACGTGGCGCCGGGCGAGTTCCTGGCCGTGCTCGGCCCCAACGGATCGGGCAAGACCAGCTTCGTACGCGCCCTGCTGGGGCAGCGGCAGCTGTCCGCCGGCACGTTGACGGTCCTGGGCCGTCCGCCCCGAGGCGGCAGCCGGGACATCGGCTACGTCCCCCAGCAGGGAACGCTGTCCCCGCACGCGACACTGCGCGCCCGGGACCTGGTCCGCCTCGGCATCGACGGCCACCGCTTCGGACCCCGGCCGCGCGCGGGCGCCGTACGCCGCCGCGTCGACGAGATCCTCACCTCGGTCGGCGCCGCCGTCTACGCGGACGTCCCCGTCGGCCTGCTCTCCGGCGGCGAACGGCAGCGCGTACGCATCGGGCAGGCGCTCGCGACCGACCCGCGGATCCTGCTGTGCGACGAACCGCTGCTCTCCCTCGACCTGCACCACCAGCGGGCCGTGACGGAACTGGTGGACGCCCGGCGCCGCTCCCACGGCACGGCTGTGGTGTTCGTGACCCACGAGATCAACCCCGTGCTGGGACTCGTGGACCGCGTGCTGTACTTCGCCCGCGGCGGCTTCCGGGTCGGCGCCCCCGACGAGGTGCTGACCTCGGAGGCGCTGTCGCGGCTCTACGGCACCCAGGTCGATGTCATCCGCGTCCGGGACCGCATCACGGTGGTGGGCGTGCCCGACGAGGTGGGCCGGCCGCCGCACCACCCCGAACCGCGGCACGGAGTACGGCCATGACGATCGCCGACGGAATCTGGCAGCAGATCTTCAACTTCGACCACTACGGCGAACTGCTCGCCCTGGTCCGCAACTCCCTCGTCGCCGGCGCCGCGCTCGGCCTGGTCGGCGGACTGGTCGGGGTCTTCGTCCTCATGCGGGACCTGCCCTTCGCGGTGCACGGGATCAGCGAGATGTCGTTCGCCGGAGCCTCGGCCGCTCTGCTGCTGGGGGTGAACATCGTGGGCGGCTCGATCGTCGGCTCTCTGATCGCCGCCGGCGCCATCGGCCTGCTCGGTTCGCGCGCCCGGGACCGCAACTCGGTGATCGGCGTCGTCATGCCGTTCGGTCTCGGCCTCGGTGTGCTCTTCCTCGCGCTGTACAAGGGCCGGGCGGCGAACAAGTTCGGCATCCTCACCGGGCAGATCGTCGCCGTCGACACCCCGCAGATGTCCTGGCTCCTCGGCACGTCGGCCGTGGTGCTCGCGGCGCTGGCGGTCATGTGGCGACCGCTCACCTTCGCCGGCGCCGACCCGGAGGTGGCCGAGGCGCGGGGCGTGCCGGTGCGGGCGCTGTCGTTCGCGTTCATGCTGGTGCTGGGCCTCGCGGTCGCACTCTCCGTGCAGGTCGTCGGGGCGCTGCTGGTCCTCACCCTCGTCGTCACGCCCGCGGCCGCCGCGGGCCGGGCCACCGCCTCACCGGTGCTGCTGCCCGCGCTGAGCGTCCTCTTCGCGGTGGCCTCCATCGAGGGCGGCATCCTGCTGGCCCTGGGCGGCAGCATCCCCATCAGCCCGTATGTCACCACCATCTCGTTCACGATCTACGTGGTCTGCCGATGGGTGGGCCGCCACCGGATCCGGCGGTGGGGAGCCGCGCGAGCCACCACCTGACGTGCGGCCACGAGCCCGGCTCCTCCCTCACGTGGCATGAAGACATGAATGGGTATTCATTCGTTCCTGTATCGTGCCGTGCATGACTTCCACGCTCACCCCGCCGTCGGCCGACCGGGCCGCGTCCGCGCGGGCCTGCTCCGTGCCCCGGCGGCGCACCAGGCTGCTCGCGCTGCCGGAGGTCCGCTGGGCCGTCGCGGCCACCGCACTGTTCCTGCTCGCGCTGCCCCTGCAGCTCGCCGGGGCACCCGCCTGGACCTGGGGCCCGCTGTACGCGCTGTCGTACGCCACCGGTGGCTGGGAACCGGGCTGGGAAGGGCTCAAGGCACTCAAGGACAGGACCCTCGACGTCGATCTGCTGATGGTCGTCGCCGCGCTCGGCGCCGCCTCGATCGGGCAGGTGATGGACGGCGCCCTGCTGATCGTCATCTTCGCGACCTCGGGCGCCCTGGAGGCCCTCGCCACCGCCCGCACCGCCGACTCGGTACGCGGCCTGCTCGACCTGGCCCCCGCCACGGCCACCCGGCTCGCCCCCGACGGCACCGAACAGGCCGTCGCCGTCGAGGAGTTGACGGTCGGCGACACCGTCCTCGTACGGCCCGGTGAACGCGTCGGAGCCGACGGCCGGGTGCTGGCCGGAACCAGTGAGGTCGACCAGGCGAGCATCACCGGTGAACCGCTGCCCGCGCCGAAGGAGCCCGGCGACGAGGTCTTCGCGGGCACCCTGAACGGCACCGGCGCACTGCGCGTCCGCGTCGAACGCGACGCCTCCGACTCCGTGATCGCCCGGATCGTGCGGATGGTGGAGGAGGCGTCCGAGACCAAGGCGCCCACCCAGCTCTTCATCGAGAAGGTCGAACAGCGCTACTCACTGGGCATGGTGGCCGCGACGCTCGCCGTGTTCGGGGTCCCGCTCGCGTTCGGCGAGGAGTTCTCCGGGGCGCTGCTGCGCGCCATGACCTTCATGATCGTTGCCTCGCCGTGCGCGGTGGTCCTGGCCACCATGCCACCCCTGCTGTCGGCCATCGCCAACGCCGGCCGGCACGGTGTGCTGGTGAAGTCGGCGGTCGTGATGGAACGCCTCGGCCAGGTCGACACCGTCGCCCTGGACAAGACCGGCACGCTCACCGAGGGCACGCCACGTGTCGTCGACGTACGGCCGCTGCCCGCAGGCGGCCTGGACGAGGGCGAGCTCCTGACGCTCGCCGCGGCCGCCGAGCACCCCAGCGAACACCCGCTGGCCAGGGCGGTGGTGGACGCCGCACGCGAACGGCGTCTCGACCTGCCGGTCGCACAGGACTTCACGTCCGCGCCCGGAATCGGCGTGAAGGCCGTCGTCGAAGGCCGTACGGTCGAGGTCGGTGCCCCGGCCCGGCTGCTGGACGACCCCGACGGCGCGGTCGTGGAACCGGCCGAGGAACTCGAGGCGTCCGGCCGGACCGCCGTCCTCGTGGTCGTCGACGGCACCCCCGCCGGACTGCTCGCCGTCGCGGACCGGCTGCGCCCCGACGCCGCCGCCACGGTGGCCGCCCTCACCACGCTCACGGGCACCGCCCCGGTCCTGCTCACCGGCGACAACCCGCGCGCCGCCGCCCATCTGGCGGCCGAGGCCGGTATCGAGGACGTGCGCGCCGGGCTGCTGCCGCAGGACAAGATGGACGCGGTGAAGGAGCTGGAGGGCGCGGGACGCAAGGTGATGGTCGTCGGGGACGGCGTCAACGACGCGCCCGCCCTGGCCGCCGCCCACATAGGCGTCGCCATGGGCCGGGCGGGCTCCGACCTGGCCCTGGAGACCGCCGACGCGGTCATCGTCCGCGACGAACTCGCCGCCGTCCCCACCACCGTCGCCCTCTCCCGCCGCGCCCGGAAACTGGTCGTGCAGAACCTCGTCATCGCAGGGGTGTTCATCGCCGGCCTCGTCACCTGGGACCTGCTCGGCACGCTGCCCCTACCGCTCGGCGTCGCGGGCCACGAGGGCTCCACGGTCCTCGTCGGCCTGAACGGGCTGCGGTTGCTGCGGGACGCGGCCTGGCAGAGGGCGGCGACCGACGGGACCGGCTGACGGGGTGCGGACTCAAGGGGGAGGCTGACGGGGCGCGGGCTCATCCGCGGTGACGCACGGTCTCCCCAACCCCCCTTGGTCAGGAGGGCGTCGTCAGTGCCCCGGCGCCGGGCCGCTGCTGCGGCGGACCACCAAGTCGACCGGGACCAGTGAGTCGACCCGGAGCGGCTCATCGGTCCCGTCGAGCCGGTCCAGCAGCAGGCGCAGCGAACGTGTGCCGATCTCGGCGAAGTCCGTGCGGACGGTGGTCAGCGGGGGCAGGAAGTGCGCGGCCTCGGGGATGTCGTCGTAGCCCACGACGCTGACGTCGCCGGGGACGGAGCGTCCGGCTTCGTGCAGGGCGTGCAGCAGGCCGAGGGCCATCTGGTCGTTGGAGGCGAACACGGCTGTGACATCCGGGCGTCCGGCCAGCCGTCGCCCCAGCTCGTAACCGGAGTCGGCGCTCCAGTCGCCGATCAGCGGGGCCGGTACCTCGACTCCGGCCGCCTCCAGACACGCCTGCCAGCTGCCCGTCCGGTGATCGGCCGAGGTCCAGCCGGTCGGGCCCGCGATGTGCCACACGGTGCGGTGGCCCAGGCCCAGCAGATGCTCGACGGCCTTGCGGGCCCCGGTCCGCGAGTCGCCGGTGACCTGCTGGGTGTCGGCGGCGAGGCCGTTCTCCAGCACGACCAGCGGGGTGTCGAGGCGGGTGTCGGCCAGCGTCTTGCCCACCCACAGCTGCGGGGCGATGGCGATCACGCCGTCCGCGCCCTCGGCCGACAGCCGGTTCACCGCCTCGACCACCGTGTCGGGCTCGGCCGTGTCCAGCGCGATCGAGCTCAGCAGGTAACCGGCCTCCTGGGCCGCGGTGTTGATCGCGGTCAGGATGCTGGCGGGGCCGTAGCGGGCGGCGTCGAAGGAGATCACGCCGACCATCCGGGTCCGCCCGCTGGCCAGCGACCTGGCGCTGCGGCTCGGCCGGTAGCCCAGCGTCCGCATGGCCGTCAGGACCGTCTCGCGGGTCTCCGGCCGCACCGACGGATGGTCGTTGAGGACGCGGGAGACGGTCTGCTTGGAGACCCCGGCCAGCCGTGCCACGTCGTCCATCACGGGCCGCGCGCCCGCGAAGTTCCGTCTGCTGCGCCCTCTCGGAGCGGAGCCGTCGGCGGAGCTTCGGGTCATGATGGCTGCTTCCTCGACGTCGGCACGGCGGTGGAGTCCCGCCCCGGCAGATCCCCAGCATAGGCAGGCGCACGGGGCGGGATCCCGCACAGGCGCCGCCTCAGCCCGACCGGACCGACCAGGTACGGCCGACGACCCACTCGGCATGGGCCACGGCGGCCGTCCGCGCCGCGTCACCGGCACCCTGCGGCACGCACACCTCGGCATCGGCGTGCAGCGGCAGCACCCGCACCCGCAGCGCCGCCCCCGCCGGGAGCCGTCCGATGTCCCAGTCCCGCCCCGAGAAGAACTGGTCGGCGACCAGCCTGTCGCCCACGTACGCCCGCCCCACGTCGCCGCTCCACCGCAGCCGCAGCACGCTCCCCTCCGGGAGGTCCTCCGGTACGTCGACGAGGTACTCGGCGGCCACCGTGTCGAAGTACTTGTCCGCTGGGGCGCTCGCCCGCCCGAGCACACCCGTCGCGGGCTCGGGCGCCGGACCCGCGGGCCGGACCGAGGTCACCGCCGCCTCGGGAGCCGCACGCCAACGGCCCCCACGCTGTAGCGGACGAACACCCCGTCCGCCTCGCCGGCCACCGTCTCCCCGTCCACCACCAACGGCTGCTCCGGCGCGGGCAGTACGGCGAACGACGGCCGTACGGCAGTGCTGTGCACCCGTACCTCGTCGCCGTCGAACACGACCCCGTCCGCGCAGAGCACGAGCCGCTCGGCGCCCCATGCGGCGCCCCGGTAGACGGTACGGGCCGTCGCCGCGTCCAGCACCAGCAGCCCGATCCGCCCCCCGTTCGCCGCCTCGACCTCGACCAGCGCGTCGGTGCCCGGCCGCAGACCGCTCACCAGGATCCGGCCGTCGAGGTCGGCGATGTCCCCGGTCGGCGCGCTGACGGACGTCACCGTGCCCGTGTCCAGGGCGAGTTCGGGCGCGATGCCGTCGGTGGCGGCGAGCACCAGGACCGTCCGCCCTTCCAGGTCGACCGTGCACACCGGCTGTGCGGTCGCCCACTCCAGCCGGACGCCCGCGACGTCGAGCCGCAGCGGCCAGCAGAAGTACGCGCCCGCGGGCACGGTCACCGGAGCGCTGGGCAGCGTCAACACCGGGGCATTGACCGGGAGTTCGACCGCGAAGGAGATGTCCGGCCGATCCGGCAGGGGCTCGTGCGGCTGGTGGTTGTTGACGAAGAGGAACCCGGAGGTGCCGTCGCCGCGCACGGCCCAGCGCAGGGTCTCCCGGTCGTGCTGACCGTCGGGCAGGCGCTCCGGAAGCACCGACTCCATCGGGGCGAGGAGGTGGCCGAAGTCGGCCAGCATCAGGTGCTGGAGGCGGAGTTCGTCGTAAGAGGGCCGGTACTGGCCGTACTCGCCGAGCGGCGCCTGGAAGTCGTACGTCAGGACGGGCAGGTCGTTCGGGTAGGCGGTGGCGTGGGACTCCTGGAGGGTGGTCCGCTCGCCGAGCGGATTCGTGCCGCCGTGGAACATGTAGTAGCCCTGCCACACCGAGCCACAGCCGATCTTGGTGAGGCCGAGCGCGCCGATGTCGGCGGCGTCCAGGCGCGGCCGCCGGTGGTAGGCCACCGCCATGCCGCCGCCCAGCTCGCAGGTGGCCCACGGGAATCGGTCCGCCAGGGCGTCCGGGCCGCCGCCCCGGACGGTGGTCGGCCGCAGATCGGCGCCGATGCCCTCGTCGTTGCGCTGGTGGGTGAAGAAGAAGTGCTTGCGACAGGTGTCGGGCCAGCCGCCGTCCGCCTCGGTCCAGAAGGCCTCGGGGTAGCCGCCGTACAGCGGAAGCAGCTCGTCGGGCGGGAGCTGGACGCCGCCCCACGCGGTCGACGTCCACATGGGCGCGCTCAGTCCGGCCTCCTTCGCCATCCGCTTCAGCGTCAGCAGGTGACCGGGCTGGTCGTAGAGCTCGTTCTCGATCTGGAGGGCGATGATCGGGCCGCCGTGGCCGCGGTCGAGGCCGTGCAACTGCTCGGCGATGGCCGTGAACCAGGCGCGCACGGGCTCCAGATACGCCGGGTCGTCGGTGCGGGGTGTGCAGTCGCGGGCCAGTAGCCAGTCGGGCAGTCCGCCGTTGCGCACCTCGGCATGGGACCACGGGCCGATGCGGGGGATGAAGTCCAAGCCGTGCCGGGCGCACAGCTCGGCGAAGCGGCGCAGGTCGCGGTTGCCGTCGAAGCGGACGCGGCCCTCGATCTCCTCGTGGTGGATCCAGATGACGTAGCTCGCGACGGCGGTCACCCCGCCCGCCTTCATCTTCAGCAGTTCCTCCTCCCACTCGCCTGCGGGGCAGCGGGAGTAGTGGAACTCGCCGGAGACCGGGAACCAGGGCCGGCCCCCTCGGGTGAGCCAGCGGCCGGTGACCTCGATCGGGTCGGGGACGCCGGGCGCGTCGGTGAAGGGGAGGTGGCCCGTCAGCGGGGGAGCGGCGGGCGTGGGAACGCGCAGCACGTGCATCACCAGGTGTTCTCCGGGCCGAGGTCGGGGGTGTCGGTGAGCCGGATCCGTGCAGCGGTGGTGCCGTGGAGCTCCAGGAGGACCAGCTCGTTGGTGCCCGGGCGCAGCACCGGGGCGGGGACGTAGAGGGTGCGCTGCGGGCCGCGGTTCCAGTAACGGCCCAGGTGGAAGCCGTTGACCCAGGCCTGTCCCTTGGTCCAGCCGGGCAGGGCGAGGAAGGTGTCGGCCGGGGTGTCGCCGTCGAACGTGCCGTGATGGAAGGCGGGTTCGACGGCCGTGGGAGTGTCGGACGGGGCGAACGGCAGCGCGCTCAGGTCGTCCAGGGGCAGGGGGTGGCAGTCCCAGCCGTGCAGGGCGGTGCCGTTGAAAGTGACGGGGCCGAGCAGGCCCTTGGGGGCGCCGATGCGCGGGCCGTAGTTGACGCCGCCCATGTTCTCGACGAGGACCTCCAGCGTGGACCCGGGGTGCGGGACGCGGACGGGCAGGGTCTCGTCGTGGCGTTCGCGTTCCAGTACGCCGACGGGGGCGCCGTCGACGAAGACCTGGGCGCGGTCGCCGACACCGCCGGCGAAGTGCAGCAGTCCGTCGCCCGTGGCGTCGAAGGTCGTGCGGTAGAGGGCGTAACCGGTCTGCAGGCCCAGGTCGTTCATCGTCGCCGGGTGCTCGGTGCGGACGGGCTCGGCGAGGGCCTTCACATGGGTCAGCAGAGGCGCGCGACGGTTCAACTCGACGGCGCGGGGCGAGAGTTTGGGCGCCGGGGCAGGGGCGGGCTCCTCGGGGACCGGTACGTGGCGGGCGATGACCTCGCGGAAGGCGTGGTACTTGGGGCCGGGGTCGCCGCACTCGGTGAGGGCCGCGTCGTAGTCGTAGGACGTGATGGTGGGCTGGTAGGCGTGCTTGTGGTTGGCGCCGTTGGTGAAGCCGAAGTTGGTGCCGCCGTGGAACATATAGATGTTGACCGAGGCACCCGCGGACAGCAGACGGTCCAGGTCGGCGGCCGCGTCGGAGGCGTCCCGCACATGGTGGGGGCCGCCCCAGTGGTCGAACCAGCCGATCCAGAACTCCGCGCACATCAGCGGGCCTTCGGGCTGGTGCCGGCGCAGCTCCGCCAGATTCTGGTCGACACGGCTGCCGAAGGTGGCGGTCGCCAGGACACCGGGGAGGGTTCCGGCGGCCAGATGCTCGGGGTCGGCCTGGTCGCAGGTGAAGAGCAGTTCCTCGACGCCCCTGGCCCGGAAGGCCTGTTCGACGTGGAGCATGTAGGCCTTGTCGTCGCCGTAGGCGCCGTACTCGTTCTCCACCTGCACCGCGATCACCGGGCCGCCCGCCGCGGCCAGATACGGCAGCAGAGGGGGCAGCAGGAGGTCGAGGTAGCGGTCGAACGCCTCGGTGAAGCGCGGGTCGCTGGAGCGCAGCCGGATGTCGGGGTCCGCGATCAGCCAGGAGGGCAGGCCGCCGTCGTCCCACTCGGCGCAGATGAAAGGCCCCGGGCGCAGCAGGACGTGCAGACCTTCGTCACGGGCGAGGCTCAGATAGCGAGGCAGGTCCAGGAAGCCGTCCAGGACGAGGGGCCCCTCGGGATCGGGCTGGTGGAGGTTCCACGGCACATACGTCTCCACCGAGTTGAGCCCCATCAGACGGGCCTTGCGCAGCCGGTCGGCCCACTGGTCGGGGTGGATCCGGAAGTAGTGCATGGCGCCGGAGACGATCCGGAACGGCTCGCCGTGGAGCAGGAAACCGTCGGACGACGCAGTCAGAGCGGACACGCGGGGAGTTCCCTTCGGTTCGGGCGGACGGGGGTGAGGCTCAGCGGGATGGGGGGGGCGG
>NZ_BAAAZY010000024.1:322169-449871 GCF_039537145.1 Streptomyces shaanxiensis | reverse complement strand
GAGCGTCCTACGGGGACGGGGGTGCGGTTCGCGGGATGGGCGAGCGGCTCACGGGGATGGGTGATGCGGCCCTCGGGATCGGGTGGCCTGGATCAGCCACAGGGCCGCCGCCAGGCACAGGGCCGAGACGGCGCCCAGCACGAGCGGGACGCTGCGGACGCCGGACCACTCGATGGCCTTGCCCAGCGCCGGGCCCGCCACCACGCCGCCGACCATGGAGGCGGCGATGACGAGGGCACCGGCCCGACGGGCCCGCGGGGCGGCGCGATGGAGCCAGGGCAGGCCGGTCGGGAAGATCGGCGCGATGAACAGACCGACACCGGCGTAGGCGTACGGGGCCAGTGCCGGAATCGCCGCGAGCAGCAGGCACACCGTCATGCCCGCGCACGAGACGGTGATGATGGCCTGCGCCGAGAAGCGCAGCGCGATCGGGGCGACCAGGAAACGGCCCACGGTCATCATCAGCCAGTACACGGATGTCGCGGTGGCCGCGAATCCGGCGCCGTGGCCGACGGTCTCCAGGTGGGTCGGCTCCCAGCCGCCGACACCGGCCTCGATACCCACATGCAGCACGTACAGCGCGACGAACACGGCGAGTACGGAGCCGAGACTGCGGGCGAGGACCTGACCACCGTACGACTCGGCGTGCGCCTCGGACGGCTGCGGGGCCCGGTCGCGTACGCCGCGCAGGCACAGCAGCAGCGGCAGGTTGGCCAGCGCGAAGCCGAGGAACACGGCGGGGTAGTGCGCGGAGCCGACCACGCCGATGAGGGCCGGGCCGAGGATCGCGCCGATGCCGAAGTGGGCGTTGAGGATGTTCAGCATGGCGGTCGAGCGGTGGCCGAAACCCCCGGCGAACAGCTGGTTGAGGCCGTAGTCGATGCCGCCGAAGCCGAGCCCGGCCAGCAGGGCCATGGTCAGGGCGACCGGCCAGTTCGGGGCGAGCGCGAAGCCGGCCGCGCCGACGGCCATCAGCAGATACGAGGTGCCCAGGATCCGCCGGTTGCCGATCCGGCCGTAGAGCCGGTCGAAGAGCAGCACGCCGGCCACGCCGCCGACGAAGTGCGCGCTCAGCCCGAGGCCGGCGGCGGACGGGGACAGGCCGAACTCCTCGCGGAAGCCGGGGATCGCCGGGCCGTACAGGGCCTGGAGGGCGCCGATGAGCATGAAGCCGACGCAGGAGGCGACCACGGCGGCGGGGCTGAAGACCCGTGGGTGCGGGGGTGCCGACGTCACTGTCATGAGTCCGGATGTTACCGGTAACATCGCGCGACTCGTCAAGATCTGTGCTGCTCTCGTCGATGGCGCGGTCCGGGTGATGCGAGCGGTCAACGTCCTTGAGGGGGCGTCGATTGCGTGGCGACGATGGCCTGTGCGGTGCGTCGTCCAGGACTATTGGACTGTCAGTACAAGCTCTGGACGTGTAGTCTAGAAGCTGGCTTCGGTGAACGGATCGCCGAAGCCGGAGCGGACGGGGAGTGTGCGATGGCGGCCGAGCAGGCCCTGGAATCCGAGCGGGACGCGATCGTCGCCGCGCTGGCGCCGGTCGTCGACGGGCTCGTGGCGACGTTCGGGCCGATGTGCGAGGTGGTCCTGCATGACTACCGGCGGCCGGAGGAGTCCGTGGTCGCCGTGGCCGGTTCGGTGACCGGACGGGCCGTGGGCGGGGCGATGAGCGAGATCGGCATGCGGATCGTCGCGCGCGGCGACGAGGCGGGAGACGAGCTGAACTACGTCACCCGGACCCGCGGCGGCAAGCTGGTCAAGGCGTCCACGATGGTGCTGCGGGACTCCACGGGCACGGTGTTCGGCGCCCTGTGCGTCAACCTGGACGTCACCGCCGTGGGCGACGCGCACGCCCTGCTCGGTGCCCTCGCCGGCATCGGCGGCACCCCGACCGACGTGCCGGTCACCACCTTCGGCAACGACATCGACTCCGTCGTCGACGCCATCCTCGACGCCCACCGGCTCCGGCAGAACGGCAGCTGGGCCGCTCTCGACCGCGCGCAGCGACTGGAGCTGTTCCGCGGCCTGGACGAGCGGGGCGTCTTCGCCGTGCGCCGCGCGATCGAGCAGGTCGCGGCGCGGCTCGGTATCTCCCGCGCCTCCGCCTACAGCTATCTGTCGCAGGCGCGCGCCGAGGCCCAGGCGGCGACGGACCGGGCCACGACCGACACGACATCTCCCGGAGGACACGCGTGACGACCACAACCCCGCCGATCACCCTCGACGACGTCCGCGACGCCGCCGCACGGCTCAAGGGTGTCGCGCACCGTACCCCGGTGCTGCGCTCGCGGACCCTCGACGAAATCGTCGGCGCCGAGGTCTTCCTCAAGTGCGAGAACTTCCAGCGCGTCGGCGCCTTCAAGTTCCGCGGCGCCTACAACGCGGCGTCCCGGCTGAGCCCGGAGCAGCTCGCCCGGGGCATCGCCGCCTACTCGTCCGGCAACCACGCCCAGGCCGTCGCCCTGGCCGCCCGGGAGCTCGGCACCAGCGCCGTGATCGTCATGCCCGAGGACGCCCCGCCGTCGAAGCGGGCGGCGACGGTCGGCTACGGAGCCGAGATCGTCACGTACGACCGCTACACCGGCGACCGCATCGCGATCGGGGAGGCCCTCGCCGCCGAGCGCGGCCTCGCCCTCATCCCGCCCTACGAGCATCCGCACGTCATCGCGGGGCAGGGCACCGCCGCTCTCGAACTCCTCGAAGAGGTGGGGGAGTTGGACGCGCTGATCACCCCTGTCGGCGGGGGCGGGCTCATGGCCGGCAGTGCCACGGTAGCCAAGGGCCTGCACCCGGAGACCCGGATGATCGGCGTCGAACCGGAGGCCGGCGACGACACCAAGCGCTCCCTGGAGGCGGGGCGGCGCATCAGCATCCCGGTGCCGCGCACCATCGCCGACGGCCAGGCCCTGCACACACCCGGCGAGCTCACCTTCTCCGTCAACCGGCGGCTCGTCGACGCGATCGCGCTGGTCAGCGACGACGAGATCCGGGACGCGATGCGGTTCGCCTTCGAACGCCTGAAGATCGTGGTCGAACCGAGCGGCGCCACCCCGTTGGCCGCCCTGCTCACCGGGCGGGCGGGTGCGTTTCCGCGCCGGGTCGGCGTGATCATCTCCGGTGGCAATGTCGACGCCGAGCGCTTCGCCGAGCTCTGCGGGCAGCAGGCCTGAGCGGGCGTCCGCCGAATGGCGGCCCCGGATGGCCGGGCGGACGATGGAGTGGTAGGGGGTCGGCCGCCGACGGCGGTGCCCAGGGCCACCGGGGAGACCGGCCCCGGTCGCGGTGCAACGCGGCCGGAAGGGAGCGCGTCATGCTGGAAGTGAAGCCCCTCGAAAAGCCGGACGAGCGGCGTGATTTCCCCCGCGGTCACCTGGAAGCCGTCCACATGACGGATCTCGACTTCGCCGTGGCGACCTTCGAGCCCGGCTGGCGCTGGACCGAATCAGTGGCTCCGATCGCCGGCACGGAGAGCTGTCAGATGCACCACAACTGCTACGTGGTCCAGGGCCGCATGCACATCCGCATGGACGACGGCGGCGAACAGGAAGTCGGCCCCGGCGACGTCTTCGTCTGCTCGCCCGGACACGACGCCTGGGTCGTGGGCGACGAGCAGTGCGTGGTCTATGACTTCCAGGGGCAGACGGCGAGGGAGTACGCGAAGCAGAAGTAGTGCCGAACGGCCCGCGCCGACGCGTCACACGGTGACGACGATCTTCGCGCGCGCGTGCTCCACCTCCAGGTACCGGATGGCCTCGGCCGCCTCGCTCAGCGGATACGTCCGCTCGACGACCGGGGCGATCTTCCCGGACTCGGCCAGCTCCCGCAGCGCCGCGAGGTTCGCCTTGCTCTGCAGCGCCGAGATCTCGAGCAGCCGCTGGTGGCGGGCGAAGGGCGCCACCAGCCGCCGCTTGAGGAACAGCCCCATCGGCCCGACGAGGCTGCCGCCCTCGTACACCCCTCCGCCGGAGAGCACCAGCGTCCCCGTGGGCGTCAGCACGCGCCGGAACTCCCCGAGCGAGCGGTTGCCCACCAGGTCCAGCACCACGTCGTACCGCTCCTGGCCCTGGGTGAAGTCCTCCTGCGTGTAGTCGACGACCCGGTCCGCGCCGAGTGACCGGACCAGGTCCAGGTTCCGTGTGCTGCACACGGCCGTCACCTCGGCGCCGTACGCCTTGCCGAGCTGCACGGCGAACGTGCCCACGCCGCCCGACGCCCCGTTCACCAGGACCGTCTGGCCCTTCTGCACCCGGGCGACGTCCCGCAGGCCGATGAGGGCGGTGTTCCCCGCCAGGGGTATCGCCGCCGCCTGCTCGAAGGTGAGGTTGGCCGGCTTCGGGCCCACCTCGCCGTCCCGCGCGCACACGTACTCGGCGAACGCGCCGTCGGCCTCCCCGTACACCTCGTCGCCCGGCTCGAGCCCCGTGACCCCGGCGCCCACCGCCTCCACCCGGCCGGCGAAGTCCCGGCCCCGCACACGCGCCTTGGGCCTGCGCAGCCCCATCATGCCGCGGCCCAGCAACGGGTCGCCGCGCATGAAGTGCCAGTCGTAGGCGTTGACCGAGGCCGCGTGCACCCGCACCAGCACCTCGCCGGCGCCCGGCACCGGCCGGTCGATGTCCATGAACTCCAGCGTGTCCGCCGAGCCGTACCGGTCCTGAACCACTGCCTTCATGAGATCCCCCTCAGCTCTCGACGAGCGTAGGAAATCCCCGTCGTGCGGACCATCAGGGACGAACCCTGATTTTCGCCGGGGGTCCGGCCCTCCCCTTGCCCTGAGGAAACCGATCGGTTTACACTTCTCGGCACGGGAAACCGATCGGTTTCCAAGAGTCGAGATTGTCGAGGGATCCCCATGACCGCCATCGAAGGTTCCGTAGCCCTGGTCACCGGCGGCAGCCGCGGCATCGGCCGCGCCCTGGTCGCCGCGCTCTACGAGCGGGGAGCGAAGAAGGTGTACGCCACCGCCCGCGACCCGCGCACCGTCACGCACCCCGACGCCGTGCCGCTCGCCCTGGAGGTGACCGACCCCGCGTCCGTCGCGGCCGCCGCCGAGCAGGCCCAGGACGTCACCCTTCTGATCAACAACGCGGGCGCCTCGGTGAACGCGAACTTCCTCGACTCGCCCGTCGACGACGTCCGCCGCGAGTTCGAGACCAACTTCTACGGCCCGCTCCTGGTCACCCGGGCCTTCGTCCCCGTCATCGAACGCAACGGCGGCGGCCACATCCTCAATGTCCACTCCGTGCTGTCCTGGATCGGTCTCGCCGGCTCCTACAGCGCGTCCAAGGCCGCCTTCTGGTCGCAGACCAACTCGCTGCGCCTCGACCTGAAGCCGCGCGGCATCGACGTCACCGGCCTGCACGTCGGGTACGTCGACACGGACCTGACCGCCGGGATCGACGCGCCCAAGTCCACGGCCGAGGGCGTCGCGGCCCAGGCCCTCGACGGGATCGTCTCGGGTGCCTTCGAGGTGCTGGCCGACGACCTCACCCGGCAGGTCAAGGCCGGGCTGGCCGCCGATCCGGCCGCTCTCTACCCGCAGCTCGCCGCCGCCTGATCACTCCCTGATCACACCGGCAGCAGGCGCGCCACCAGCGCGCTGAGCTGCCGGGCGGTGCGGCACTCGTGCATCTCGACCAGTTCGGCGTAGGCGGGCGCGGCGGAGTCGCCCGTGCCCCAACGAGAGTGCTCCTCGGGGTTCAACCAGTAGACACGGCGGGCCCGTTCGGCGATCTGCCGTACCGCCGGGAGGTTCGGGTCGCTCATGTTCGTGCGGCCGTCCCCGAGGACGAACACGGTCGTGCGCGGGCCGACCACGTCGCCGTACCGTTCCGCGAACTCGCCCAGCGCCATGCCGTAGTCACTGCTGCCGTGATAGCCCGTGAGCGTGGCCTCCGCCTCGATGCGGGCGCTGAGCCCCTCCGGGTCGGCGGTGCCGCGTTCGAGCAGCCCCGTCACCTCGTCGATGCGGTTGACGAAGGCGAACACGCGCACCTTGCTGAACTGGTCGTGCAGCGCCTGGACCAGCAGCATCGTGAAGTCCGAGAAACCGGACACCGAGCCCGACACATCGCACAGCAGCACCAGTTCGGGGCGCACGGGACGCCGTCTGCGCAGCACCGGCTTCATCGGTACCCCGCCCGTCGACAGCGACCCGCGCAGGGTCCGGCGCAGATCGATCGCGCCCCGGGAAGCACGGCGACGACGGGCCGCGAGCCGGGTCGCGAGCTTGCGGGCGAGCGGCTGCACCGCCCTGCGCAGCTCGGCCAGTTGGGCCTTCCCGGCGAACAGGAAGTCGACCCGGTCGGCGGTCGTCCGCACCGCCCGCCGGGCGATCTCGTCCCGTCCGCGCCGCTCCGCGACCCGGCGCCGCGCCTCCGCGGCCACCAGTGCCCGGAACGCCTCGATACGCTGCCGGATCTCGTCCTCCAGCAGCCGGTCGGCGAACCCCGAACTCCCGCCCCGCGCGCGGACGTCGTCACGGACGCGGGCGAGCAGGGTCTGCGGGCGCAGCCGTTCGAGCGCCTGGTACGACGACCAGCCGTCCGACTCCGGCGAGGAACCGTAGCCGCCGAAGCCGTCGACGGCCTCGACCGCCAACTGACCCATCATCGCCCGGTCGTTGGCGGCCAGCGCGGCGGCGAGCCGGTCGCGCAGGTTCTCCCGCCCCGCCGTCTCTCCCTCCGGTGCGCCGACACCGCGCGGGAAGTACAGGTCGAAGACCGGGTCGAACACCTGCCGCACGCCGGTGCCGTGCAACAGCGTCGCCGCCAGCCCCTCGCGCAGCTGCTCCCGGTCGGCGAGGCCGAGCGCCTCGATCGCCAGCGCCGCGTCCACCGTCTCGCTCGTGCCGATCCGGATGCCGTGCGCGCGCAGCGCCCCGACGAGCGAGGTCAGCCGCTCCGCGACGCCCGCGGGCGTGGTCACAGAGCGTCCAGGTCGAGCTTGGCGGTCGCTTTGAGGACGTCGTCCTGGTGCTTGAGGAGAGCGCCGAGGGTGTCCCGTACGACCGCCTCGTCGAGAGTGTCCGCGCCGAGCGCGAGCAGCGTGCGCGCCCAGTCGATGGTCTCCGCGACCGACGGCACCTTCCGCAGGTCCATCGCCCGCAACGCGCCCACGACCCGGACGACCGAGCGGGCCAGCGTCTCGTCGAGCCCCGGCACCTTCAGGCGTACGATCCGGCGCTCCAGCTCCTCCTCCGGGAAGCCGATGTGGAGGAACAGGCAGCGGCGGCGCAGCGCTTCGGACAGTTCGCGGCTCGCGTTGGAGGTGAGCACGACGAACGGGCGGCGCGTCGCGGTGATGGTGCCCAGCTCGGGGACCGTGACCTGGAAGTCGCTGAGCACCTCCAGCAGCAGGCCCTCCACCTCGACGTCCGCCTTGTCGGTCTCGTCGATCAGCAGCACCTTGGGGTCGTCGCCCCGGATGGCCGTCAGCAGCGGCCGGGTGAGCAGGAACTCCTCGCTGAAGATGTCCGTGCGCGTCTCGTCCCACGTCTCGTCGCGGCCCGCGCTGATGCGCAGGAGCTGCTTGGCGTGGTTCCACTCGTACAGCGCGCGGGACTCGTCGACCCCCTCGTAGCACTGCAGGCGGACGAGCCGCGCCCCGGCGACCTCGGCGACGGCCTTGGCCAGCTCCGTCTTGCCGACCCCGGCCGGGCCCTCCACCAGGAGCGGCTTGCCGAGGCGGTCGGCGAGGAAGACGGTCGTGGCAACGGCGGGCGAGGCGAGGTAGCCGGTCTCGGCCAGACGTGCGGAGACGTCGTCGACGGATGTGAACAACGGGGCCTCCAGCTCAGTGTCTAAGCGCTTGTTCAGCGATGATGCCATGAGTGATCGGTCGACCGGAAGGCGATAGACCGATCGGTTTCCTCCTGTCTCCCGGAGAGGTAACCTCGCGCTTATGGCCACAGCAGACAAGGCGTCCACCAGGGACCGGCTCCTCGACGCGGCGGCCGAACTCTTCTACCGCGAGGGTGTCTCCATCGGCGTCGAGGCGCTGTGCCGGACGGCCGGGGTCTCGAAGCGGTCCATGTACCAGCTCTTCGCGAGCAAGGACGACGTCCTCGCGGCGAGCCTGGAGCGACGGCTGCCGGCCTACGAAGCCCGGCTGGCGTCCGGCGCGCGGGACGCCGGCACGCCCCGCGAGCGGATCCTGCACGTCTTCGAACGGCTGGAGAAGGCGTCCACCGAGCCCGCCTACCAGGGCTGCCCGTATCTCGCCGCGCTGGTCGAGCTGAAGGATCCGCAGCACCCGGCGAGTGTGGTAGCCCGCGTCGCGAAGGAGCGACTGCAAGGTGTCTTCCGTACCCAGGCCGAGGAGGGCGGGGCGCGGGATCCGGAGCTGCTCGCCCGCCAGCTGATGCTGGTATTCGACGGGGCCGGCGCGCGAGCGGGGGCCGGGATCGAGACGCTGGACGGGCTGGCGGTGCCGACGGTGACGGCGCTGCTGGACGCCGCCGGAATGAGCTGACACGGGAAGAGGCGGCCACCGTGGTGACCGCCCCTCGCCCCACCTGTGGTCACGACTGGTTACGACGCCACAGCGACCGCACCGACCGCCGGGGTGCGCAGCACCCGCCGGGCCGTGACCAGGCTCGTCCCCAACGTCACCGCCGCCGCGCTCGCGACGACGGCGGTCCCGATGCCGTAGACCTCACCCGGCAGCACCGCCTCGCTGAGGACCACCGTGAACGGGACGATCCCGGCCAGCGCGGCCAGCACCCCGAACAGGACTCCGGTGACGGTCAGGATCGCCGTCTCGGTGCCGACCGCCCCGAGCACCTGACCCGGGGTCGCCCCGGCCAGGCGCTGCTGTCCGAACTCCCGGCCTCGGTAACTCGTCGCCGCGTAGAGCGAGTTGACCAGCATCACGCAGACGAAGACCACGATGATGCCGACGACCGTGAAGTTGAGCGTCTCCAGGTTTTTGGCGTCGACCGACTTTGTCAGACCCGAGGCCTCGACGGCGTCGCTCTCCACCGCCTGCATGGTGAGCGTGGCCGTGGCCACCGCCGTGAACAGGATCAGCGACATCAGGATCCCGGCCAGTTGACCGGCCCGCTCCCGCAGATTCCGTACGGCCAGCCAACCGCTCGCCCCACTCAACCGCAGCCGGTCCAGCACGCCTTCCAGCAGCCGCGGCGCCATCAGCGCGAACCCCACCGACAGCAGGATCGCCCCGTAGGCGGGCGGCGCCATCAGAGCCGCGTCCGTCGCCGAGAACACGAAGGTGGACGAGACCGACACCGCACCGGCGAGCAGCGCGGCGTACGCGAGGAACCTCCGTGCCCCACCCCGCTTCTCGTGCCCGCGGGTCGCGCGCCGTACGGCGAGGAAGGCGGCGCCCGCCGAGGCGAGCAGCGTGATGTCGATGCCCGTCATGAGCGCGATCGGGCCGAAGGAGTGGTCGACGGACCCGGCGACCTGGCCGCTGTCCTGGAACACCTCCAGCAGCGCCCGACCGCCCAGCATCGCCGGACCGATCGCCAGGGCCGCGCCCACCAGGCCCACGACCACCGCCTCGCCCACGACCATCCGCTTGAGCTGCGCCGGAGTCGCCCCCGAGCAGCGCAGCAGCGCCAACTCGGCGCTGCGCTGACGGACGTTGACGGTCAGGGCCGAGGCGACGGCGAAGAAGACCAGTAGGGTGCCGTAGCCGCCGACGACGCCCGCGGCCGTGGACAGCGTGTCCGCGCTGGTCGAGTCGACGCCGTCCTGCGCGGCCGTGTCATGCATCGAGTTGAACGTCATGATGATCGCCGCGCCCAGGAACGCGCACAGCAAGGTGGCGAGGAACCGTCCGGGGCGGTGCCGAATCGACCGCATGGCCAGCATGAACATCGCTCACACCCCCATCGCCACGTTGTCGCCCAGGTGCGCGAGGCGTTCGGCCACCGCGTCCGGGGTCGGCGCGTCCATCCGGCCCGCCAGACGGCCGTCGGCCAGGAACAGCACCGAGTCGGCGTAGGAGGCGGCCACCGGGTCGTGGGTCACCATGACCACCGTCCGGCCGTGCACACGCACCGCCTGCTGGAGCAACCGCAGCACCTCGCGCGCGCTGCGCGTGTCCAGGGCGCCCGTCGGCTCGTCCGCGAAGATCACCCGCGGCTCGGTCACCAGGGCGCGGGCGATCGCCACCCGCTGCCGCTGACCGCCGGACAACTGGTCGGGGCGGTGCCCGAGCCGGTCGCCGAGGCCCACGGAGGCCAGGACCTCCTTCGCCCGCTGCCGGTCGACGCGCTGCCCGGCGAGCTTGAGCGGCAGCACCGTGTTCTGGGCGACGGTCAGCGTCTCCAACAGGTTGTACTGCTGGAACACGAACCCGATCCGGCCGCGCCGGAACTTCGTCAGCTCCGCCTCGCCGCCCCCGGTCAGCTCGGTGCCGTCCACGCGCACGATGCCGCTGTCGGGACGGTCGAGACCGGCCGCGCAGTGCAGCAGCGTGGTCTTGCCGGAACCCGACGGCCCCATCACCGCGGTGAAGGTGCCCCGCCCGAGACCGAGGGTGACCCCGTCCAGAGCGGTCACGGCGCTGTCGTGCGAACCGTAGGTCTTGGTGACCTTGACCAGCCGGAGCGCTTCGGCGGCGGGTCCCTTGTCGTGCGTACGTCGCGAGCCTGCGCGAAACATCGTCGTCACTCCCCGTCCGGCACTCCCTGTGCCCTGCCGACGAAGCTACGGAGCCGGCGGCCCGGCCACATTGGGCGCAGAACCCGTATTGCCGGGTGTACTCAGCGACACCATGGACGGGGGGCCGGCAGCCGGTGACCCGAGGCGATGTCAGTGGTGGGCGGTACGTTGCGGGCATGGGGATCTATCTGGTGAGCGTCGGAGCGCAGGAGTGGTTCGGCGAAGAGGAGGGCGGGCGGGGGGACGTCGCCGCCGGGCTGAACGAGGAGTTGGGGCGGCGCGGGCTGCCGCCGTACACGAGCGTTCCCGAAGAGGCGTCGTTCGCTCCTGGGTCCGGGACGGCCTTCGAGGAGAAACTCGTCCCGCCCATGGACGGCTTCACCGCGCTGTGCCGGGCTCATCTGTCGCGGGCGGAGCAGGAGTTGCTCTGCGGCTGGACGGTGCTCGTGCCGGTGTCGCTCGACGAGGAGGTCGAGGTGCCCGTCGAGTCCGCCTACGACCTGACGACGACCATCGCCGGCGCCCCGCAGATCCTCGCCCTCGCGGAGCGGCTGGCCAAGGCCGTCGAGCTGCCGTCCGACGCGCTACCGGCGACGTCGGACAACCTGGAGCTGACCTCGTGGTTCCTGGACGGACAGGCGAAGCGGACCGCGGCGGCGCGGCCGGGGCGGTGGGGCGACGACCTCGACACGGCCTTCTACGTGGCGGTGTATCTGAGCGCCGCCCAGCACTCGATACGGCGCGGCTGCCCGATCGTCTACTCCTGAGGACGGGAGGACGAGAGGGCTGGAGGGGACGAGAGGGCTGGAGGACGTGATTTCGGGAGGCCGGGACGGACGTCACCGCTCCGTGAAATCGGTGACCGTACTGGTGCCGTGGGAGGCTTCCCCGCCGGGCTCCGACGGCGATACAGCTTGCTCATGACGGACAACGGGGGACGCCGCCATGCATGGCGGCGGGGTGTGCGGGAGTCGGTCCAGGGCGCGGACACCGAGTTGTGGCCCGACGGGCTGGCGGACGTAGTGCCGGGCGGTTTCCATTCGGCCTATGTGCAGTTCGGTGATCTCTATCCCGAACAGCAGCTGCAGTTACAGCTCCTCTACAGCGCCTCGCAGCGCGCCTTCGAGCGCCGGACGCGGGTGTCGGCGCGGGTCACCGTGGTGCGGGTGCTCGGGAACGCGCTGAGCGACCCACGGCTCGGCGACGCCAAGCCGAACGAGCATCTGGCCGAGTATCTTGACCAGGAGATCGCCGACTTGAGGGGCAGGCTGGCGCAGGACAGTGCGACCGCCGTCAGCCGGGGCCTCAACATCGGTCTCGCCATGGGCTCGGCCGCCAGTCTGGCTTTGCTCGCCGTACCGCTGCTCTGGGGCGTCGACCTGCTCGGGGCTCTCGGCGTGGCGTTGAACTGCACCAACCGCTGGAGCCTGCTGGGCGCGTTCGTGTGCGGAGGCGTCGGCGCGTTCGGTGCCGTGCTCAGCGTGCTGGTACGGCTGCGCGGGAGCGCGGACCAACTGGCGCGCCGGCAGTCCAACGGCCGGGAGAGCATCGTGGTCCCCGGGCAGATGGCCCGCAGCATGCGCCACGAGGGCGTGTACCGGGTGTTCGTCGGCTGGATCCTCGCCCTCGCCGTCTACTTCCTGCTCAGCGGCGGCATCGTGACCGTCTTCCAGCCGCCGGCCACCACGACCGAGATCTGCCCGACGCCGGGGAGCCCGGGATCGGCCGCCGCGGGCACCGAGTTCTGGGGTTTCTGGTGCGCCATCGGCTTCGTGGCGGGCTTCAACGAGCGGTGGGCCTTCGGCATCCTGAGCCGCGACTCGACGAGGCGGTCGGGCAAGAACACCTGATTCCGTTTTTGAACTGTTTCAACTCCCCTTAACTCTCCCCTCTGTTGCTGGTGAGTTCTGTTGAATTCTGCATCGTATTCGTCCTGATCGAACCATGGACACCTTTCACTTCTGCCACTAACTTCAACCGTCGTCCGAGCTGAATCGTTCCAACTCCGAACAGCCGAAAGGGACTACGGCATGAATGACGGAGTCGACAGCACGAAGGGCGACGGGGTGCCTCGCAGGACGGTGCTCACCACGGCACTCGGCGTCGCCCCCCTGGCCATGGCGGGCGGGATCGCGGGCGGCGGGCCGGCCTCGGCGGCACCGGCCTCGCACCGCACCGCCGTGGAGGGCCTGACGGTCGAGCACAGAACGAACCCTCTCGGCGTGGACGCCCCCCACCCGAGGTTCGGCTGGCGCATGGCGTCCTCGGCACGCGGCCGCCGACAGTCGGCGTACCGGATCCTCGTCGCCACCGCACCCGACCGCCTGACCCCTTCCCGGGCGGACGTCTGGAACAGCGGCCGCGTCACCTCACCGGACTCGATCGCCGTGCGCTACAAGGGCCCCGCCCTCGAAGCGTCCACCCGCTACCACTGGACGGTGACGGCCTGGGACGAGACAGGCCGCCCCGTTCCCACCGCCCCGACCGCCCATTTCGAGACCGGTCTGCTCTCCACCGACGGCGTCACCGGCTGGGACGGCGCGCAGTGGATCGCCATGGCGGGCAAGCGGCCCAACACCCCCGGCGCCCCGCTGCTGCGCCGGCAGACCCGGCTGACCGGACGCCGAGTACGCGACGCCCGGCTCTACATCTCCGCCCTCGGCGTGTACGAGGCCCATGTCAACGGCCACCGGGTCACGGTCCCGCAGGGCGACGCGGCCACCCACGAACTGCTGACGCCGGGCTGGACCAACTACGACACCACCGTCGACTACTTCACCTACGACGTCACGGACCTGGTCGCGGGGGAGCGGCACCAAGGGCAGGTCACCGTGGCCGCCGTACTCGGCAACGGCTGGTACAACGGCCGTGTCTCCGACAACAGCACCTACTACTCCGCCGACGGCAACCGCCTCGCCCTCAAGGCCAAGCTCCTCGTCCGGTACGCCGACGGATCCGAGCAGGCGATCGTCACCGCACCCGGCGACGACTGGAAGGCCACCGACACCGGCCCCTACCGAGCCGACGACATCTACGACGGGCAGACCTACGACGCCCGCGCGGAACTCCCGGGCTGGACGGCGAACGGCTTCGACGCGTCCGCCTGGGCGGGCGTGACCGCACACGACCACACCTCCAGGTTCCCCGACGCGAAGCTGGTCGCCCACCCCGGCGAGAGCGCCCGACTGGTGCCGGAATGGGACCGCAAGCCGCACTCCATCACCGTGTACACCGGCGCGAGCGGCCAGGACGGCAGCCCCAACGGCAAGGGCCGCATCGTCGTCGACGCCGCCCGTTCGGTCACCGACCCGGCCGCGGCGGCCACCGCCGCCGTGACCCTGCGCCCCGGTGAAACCGCCGTGATCGACCTCGGCCAGAACATGGTCGGCGTACCCCGCTACACCCTGCGCGGCCCGGCGGGCGCCCAAGTCGCCTTCAAGCCCGGCGAGATGCTCAACGACGACAGCGCGGGCGCCGACGGCCCCGTCGGCTCGGTCTACCGCGCCAACCTCCGCGCCGCCAAGGCCACCAGCACCTACATCCTCAGGGGCGACCCCGACGGCGAGACCCACGAGGACTCGCTGACCTTCTACGGCTTCCGCTACGTCTCGGTCACCGCGACCGACACCGTCACCTTCACCGGGTTCACCGGCAGGGTCGCCACCTCCGCCCTGCGTGACATCGGCACGATCACCACCGACGACGCCGACGTCAACCAGTTGATCAGCAACGTCCGTTGGGGCCAGCGCGGCAACTACCTGTGGGTTCCCACCGACTGCCCGCAGCGCGACGAACGCCTCGGCTGGACCGGCGACACCCAGCTCTTCTCCAACACCGGCCTCTACAACGCCGATACGGTCAATTTCCTCAGCCACTTCGAGGACATCCTGATCGATTCGCAGAAGACGTACGGGCAGGACGGCGCGCAGTTCACCTGGGTCGCTCCCGGCTCCCGTTACAACCAGCCGATTCCGGCGAGCGGTTGGGCGGACTGCGGGGTCGTCGTGCCGTGGACGGTGTGGCAGATGTCCGGCGACACCACGATCATCGACCGCAGCTGGGCCGCGATGAAGAAGTACCTGGACTGGATACGGCAGCGCACGGGCGAGAGCTACGCCGGACAGGGCGCGATCTTCGGCGACTGGCTGGCGTTCCAGGTCACCAGCACCCAGCTCATCAGCGACGCCTACTACGGCCACAGCGCCCGCCTCATGGCCGACATGGCCCGCGCCACCGGCCGCGACGACGAGGCCCGCGCCTACGACGAGCTCTTCTCCCGCATCAAGCGGGCCTTCGTCGCCAAGTACCTCGTCACCGACCCCGCCACGGGCGAGGTCACGGTCCGCTCCAGCCTGGGCGAGGCACCGCCGTGGACCGGCGGCAAGCCCGAGGACAACAGCCAGACCGCCCTCCTCTGGGTCCTCAAGCTCGGCCTCTACGACACCGAGGCCCAGCGTCGCCACCTCGTGAAATCACTCGCCGAGAACATCGGCAACGACGAGGCCTACAAGGAGGCCCACCCCGACAGCACTCGCGTGAAGTACGCCGAGAACACCCTCTCCGTCGGCTTCCTCGGCGTGAACGTCCTCGCCCCCGTGCTCACCGACGAGGGCCGCGCCGACCTGGCGTACAGGCTGCTCCACCAGGACGCCATGCCGTCCTGGCTGTACTCGGTGCGCAACGGCGCCACCACCATCTGGGAGCGCTGGAACTCGTACTCGAAGGAGGACGGCTTCGGCCCGGTCGACATGAACTCGTTCAACCACTACTCCTACGGCGCGATCATGGAGTGGATGTACGAGGGCATGGCCGGCATCGCCAAGGACCCGGAACACCCCGGCTTCCGGCACTTCTTCCTCAGGCCCCACCTCGACCCGACCGGCAAGGTCACGCGGGTGACCGGCTCGCATCTCTCGCCGTACGGCGAGATCGTCAGCAACTGGCAGGCGGACGACCGGAAGCTGACCTACCGGGCCGTGGTGCCCGCGAACACGACCGCGACCCTGCGCATCCCCACCGCCGACCCGTCGACGGTGCGCGAGGGCCGCACGCCGCTCTCCCGGGTCGAGGGAGTCGAGTACCTGGGCTTCGCGGACGGCATCGCCGCCTACCGGCTCCCGTCCGGCCGCTACGAGGTGACGTCCGCGCTCGCCTGATCGCCCACCAGCACCACCTCCAGGGTGCGCGGACCGTGCACCCCCTCGACCCGGTCCAGCTCGATGTCGCTGGTCGCCGACGGACCGGAGATCCATGTCAACGGGCGGGCCGGGTCGAGGCGTTCGAGGGCCTGCGGGACGGAGGAGACGACCTGGTCCGGGACCCGTACGACACAGATGTGGTGGTCGGGGACGAGCGTGATACGGCGACGGCCCTGGTCGGGGCCGCCGTCCAGGACGATGGTGCCGGTCTCGGCGACCGCCACCGCGCACGCCGTGACCACGCTGTCGACCTGGTCCAGCTCGCGCGCGGTGCTCTCCGCCCGGTCCGGAACCAGCTCGGCGTCGGTGGCCTCCAGCCACTCCAGGTCCAGGCCGCGCGGCACGAGCACGGTCTTCGCGCCCCGCGCGGCCAGCATCCCGGCGATCGTCGCCGCCAGGTCCTCGGCCGTGCAGCGATGCACGACGGCCCGATAGTCCGCCAGGTTCTCGGCCAGCAGATCGACCGTCTCCGCGACGCTCCGGTCCCCGTGCTCGCGCAGATAGTCGCGGGGGACCGCCTGGTCGTACGACGGCTCGCCCTGGGGTACGTCGGCGAGCGCGCGCCGCACCCGGCCCAGGATCCGTTCCCTGCTGCTCACTTCGCGGCCCCCTTGCCGTCGTTCCCGCCGTTCGTCCGCTGCCACCAGTCCCGGAAGGGCTCCTTGGGCACGGTCGGCAGGTCCCGGGTACCGCTCCACGCCTTGCCCGGCCCCGGCAGCGACCGCGGATGCAGCCGGCGGGTGCGCGACGCGAGCCGCTGACCGGCCCGCAGGGCTCCCGGCCGGCTGAACGCCCAGCGCGCCGCCCGCATCGCGGCCCGCTCGGCGGCATGTCCCTTCGCGGGCTTCAGCACCACTTTGTTGCCGTTCGCGGTCACCTGGCCGCCCTCCACGACCCGCTCCCGCAGATGCACCAGCACCTCGGGGATGTCGATGGCCACCGGGCAGACGTCGTAGCAGGCGCCGCACAGCGACGACGCGTACGGCAGCGAGGCGTCGATCTCGCTGTTCACGCCCCGGAGTTGAGGGCTGAGGATGGCGCCGATCGGGCCCGGGTAGACCGAGCCGTACGCGTGCCCGCCGGCCCGCTCGTACACCGGGCAGACGTTGAGACATGCCGAGCAGCGGATGCAGCGCAGGGCCTGGCGGCCGACCTCGTCGGCGAGCGTGTCGGTACGGCCGTTGTCGAGCAGGACCAGGTGGAAGGTGCTCGGCCCGTCGCCGTCCGTCGTACCGGTCCACATGGTCGTGTACGGGTTCATGCGTTCGGCGGTCGAGGAGCGGGGGAGTGTCTGCAGGAACACCTCCAGGTCCCGCCAGGTCGGCAGGATCTTCTCGATGCCGACGACCGAGATCAGTGTCTCCGGCAGGGTCAGGCACATCCGCCCGTTGCCCTCGGACTCCACGACGACCAGCGTGCCGGTCTCGGCGACCATGAAGTTGGCGCCGGAGATGCCGACCTTCGCCCGCAGGAACTTCTCGCGCAGGTGGAGGCGGGCCGCCTCGGCGAGTTCGGCGGGCGTGTCCGTCAGACCCTCGGGCGCCGGGCGGCCCCACTCGCTCATCTCCTTGCGGAAGATGTCCCGGATCTCGCCCCGGTTGCGATGGATCGCCGGGACGAGGATGTGCGAGGGGCGGTCCTTGCCCAACTGCACGATCAGCTCGGCGAGATCGGTCTCGTAGGCGCGGATGCCCTCGGCCTCCAGCGCCTCGTTGAGCCCGATCTCCTGCGTGGCCATCGACTTGACCTTGACGACCTCCGACTCGCCGGTCGCCTTGACGAGGTCCGCCACGATCCGGTTGGCCTCGTCGGCGTCGGCGGCCCAGTGGACCGTACCGCCCGCCGCCGTGACCGACTCCTCCAACCGCACGAGATACCGGTCGAGATGACGCAGCGTGTGGTCCTTGATCCGTTTGCCCGCCTCCCGCAGGGCGTCCCAGTCGGACACCTCGGCGACGGCCTTCGCCCGCTTGGCGCGGATGGTGTGGGTGGCGTGCCGCAGATTGCCGCGCAGGGTGGCGTCGTGCACGGCCTCGTGCGCGGCCTTCGGAAACGCCGGCATCCCGAGATACGTCCCGCTCATACCGCCGGTTCCTCCTCCGTGCTCGCCAGGATCTCCGCGATGTGCACCGGCCGCATGCCCGTGCTCAGTCGCGCCATCGTGCCGCCGATGTGCATCAGACAGGAATTGTCGGCCGCGCACAGCACCTCGGCGCCCGTCGACTCGGCGTTGCGCACCTTGTCCGCGCCCATCGCCGCCGAGACATCGGAGTTCTTCAGCGCGAAGGTGCCGCCGAACCCGCAGCACTCCTCGGCCCCGGGCAACTCGGCCAACTCCAGCCCCTTGACGGCCTGGAGCAGCCGCCGGGGCCGGTCGCCGAGCCTCAGCCCGCGCAGTCCGTGACAGGTCGGGTGGTAGGTCACCTTGTGCGGATAGTAGGCGCCGACGTCCGTCACCCCCAGCACGTCGACCAGGAACTCCGTGAGTTCGTACGTCTTCGGCACCACGGGCGCCAGAGTCGCGGCCAGGGTGTCCCCGCGCCCCTCGGCCCGCGCCCGCTCACCCATCCGCGGATACAGCTCCCGCACCATCGCCGCGCACGAGCCGGACGGGGTGACGATCGCCTCGTACTCCCCGAAGACATCGGAGAAATGCCGGGCCAGCGGCTCGGCCTCGTGCCGGTAGCCGGTGTTGTAGTGCGCCTGCCCGCAGCAGGTCTGGGCCATCGGGAAGTCGGCCTCGACGCCCAGCCTGGTCAGCAGTTTCACCACGGCGCGCCCGGTGTCCGGATAGAGCGTGTCGTTGACACAGGTCAGGAACAGGGCGACACGCATCGCGGCTCCTTGTGATCGATCATCGGATGAGTGAAGGGTAGTCCGGGCGTGCGGCCCGGGGGAGACCCCGCTCACCCCCGGGTGAGCCGGGCCTCCGCCTCGCTCCAGCGCGCCGCGTCCCCCTGTGGCTCGTACCGGGTCAACGGCTGCGTTCGGGTGAGCAGGCGCCGTCCGTCCGCGAGATCGCCGACCAGCCCGTGCGCCCGCGCCTGGACGAGGACGTTCCCGAGCGCGGCGGCCTCGGTCGGGCCGGCCACCACCGGCAGCCCGCAGGCGTCGGCGGTCAGCTGGCACAGCAGGGCATTACGCGTCCCGCCGCCGACGACATGGACGACGTCCACGGGATGGCCGGCCAGCCGCTGGGCGTCCGTGACGGCCCTGCGGTGGGCGAGGGCGAGCGAGTCGAGGATGCAGCGCGTGACCTCGGCGGGCGTGGTGGGTACCGGCTGCCCCGTGGCCCGGCACGCCTCGGCGATCCGCTCCGGCATCCGCCCCGGCGCCAGGAACGCCGCGTCCCCCGCGTCCACGACGGACCGCAGCGCCGGAACCTTGGCGGCGTCCAGCAGCAACGCACCCAGCTCCGGGTCCCCCCAGGCCCGCACGCACTCCTGGAGCAGCCACAGCCCCATGATGTTCCGCAGATAGCGGACCGTGCCGTCCAGCCCCAGCTCGTTGGTGAAGTTGGCGGCCCGGCTCTCCTCGCTCAGCACGGGCGCGTCCAGCTCCAGCCCCGCCAGCGACCAGGTGCCGGTGCAGATGTACGCGAACCGCTCGCCCTCGGCCGGGACGGCGGCCACGGCCGAGGCGGTGTCGTGCGACCCGACCGCCGTCACCGGCACCGGACCGGTGAGCCCGGTCTCCTCCAGCACCTCCGATCGCAGGACCCCCGCCGGATCGCCGGGCTGCCGCAGCGGCGCGAACAACGACAGGTCGATGCCGAGCCGGGAGGCGATGTCGTAGGACCAGTCGCGTGTGCGGGGGTCGATGAGCTGGGTGGTGGAGGCGTTGGTGAGCTCCGTGCCCTGCTCGCCGGTGAGCCAGTACGTCAGGAGGTCGGGGATGAGCAACAGGCGCTTGGCGTACGACAGTTGGGTCGAGGCCCGCGCGGCCGTCAGCTGGTACAGGGTGTTGAACGGTGCGTACTGCAAGCCGGTGGCGGCATACAGCTCCGCCGCCGGAACGGTCGCCCACACCTTCTGCGCGACGTCCTCCGTCCGGGAGTCCCGGTAGTGCACGGGACTGCCGATCAGCGCGCCGTCGGCGTCCAGCAGCCCGTAGTCCACGGCCCAGCTGTCGATCCCTACGGAGTCCACCTGACCGGCCGCCCGCAGCCCCTCCAGCACCCCCGCATACAGGGCGAGGACATCCCAGCGCAGCCCCTCGGGCACCCGCACGGGCCGGTTCGGGAACCGGTGCGCCTCGGCCAGCTCCAGGCTGTCCGGCCCGACGCGGCCGACCATGACACGCCCGCTGGACGCGCCGAGGTCGACCGCGGCGTACGACTTCAGGTTCGCGCTCACCGCAGGAAGGCGGCCGCGACGCCGGCGTCGACCGGGATGTGCAGCCCGGTGGTGTGGGTCAGGTCCCCACCGGTCAGGGCGAAGACGGCGTTCGCGACATGCTCGGGCAGCACCTCGCGCTTGAGGATGGTCCGCTGGGCGTAGAACTCACCCAGCTTCTCCTCCTCGACCCCGTACACGGCCGCCCGCTTGGCCCCCCAGCCACCGGCGAAGATCCCCGACCCGCGCACGACACCGTCCGGGTTGATCCCGTTGACGCGGATGCCGTGCTCCCCGAGCTCGGCGGCCAGCAGCCGGACCTGGTGTGCCTGGTCGGCCTTGGTGGCGGAGTAGGCGATGTTGTTGGGCCCGGCGAACACGGCGTTCTTCGAGGCGATGTACACGATGTCGCCGCCCACCTCCTGAGCGATCATCACGCGCGCCGCCTCCCTCGACACGAGGAAGGAACCGCGCGCCATGATGTCGTGCTGGAGGTCCCAGTCCTTGGCCGAGGTCTCCAGCAGCGGCTTGGAGACCGAGATACCGGCGTTGTTGACGACGAGATCGACACCACCGAAGGCGAGCACGGCCGCCTTGAAGGCGTCGGCGATCTGCTCCTCCGAGGTCACGTCGACGCTCACGGCGACGGCCTTGTCGGGCCCGCCGAGCTCCGCCGCCACCGCGGCGGCGTTCTCGGCGTTGAGATCGGCGACCACGACACACGCGCCCTCGGCGACCAGCCGATGCGCGATGGCCTTCCCGATCCCGCTGCCCGCACCCGTCACCAGAGCGACCCGCGTCGCGAGCGGCTTGGGCTTCGGCATCCGCTGAAGCTTGGCCTCTTCGAGCGCCCAGTACTCGATACGGAACTTCTCGGACTCCTCGATGGGCGAGTACGTGGAGACGGCCTCGGCCCCCCGCATCACATTGATGGCGTTGACATAGAACTCACCCGCGACCCGCGCGGTCTGCTTGTCCTTGCCGAAGCTGAACATGCCCACACCCGGGACCAGCACGATCGCCGGGTCGGCGCCGCGCATGGCGGGGGAGTCGGGCAGGGCGTGCCGCTGGTAGTAGGCGGCGTACTCCTCCCGGTACTCGGCGTGCAGCTCCTTGAGCCGGGCGACGGCCTCGTCGAGCGGAGCGGTCGGCGGCAGATCCAGGACCAGGGGCCGGACCTTGGTGCGCAGGAAGTGATCGGGGCACGAGGTTCCCAGGGCGGCGAGCCGCGGATGCTCGGCCCGAGCCAGGAACTCGAGTACGACCTCGGCATCGTCGAAGTGCCCGACCTGGGCCTTGTCCTGCGAGGCGACGGCACGCACATACGGTGCCAGCGCCGCGGCCCGCTCCCGCCGCGCGTCCTCGGGCAGCGCCTCGTACCCCTCGATGACGGCCCCGAAGGGCTCCGCCTTCCCCTTCTCCGCCAGGAACGCCTCGGCGGTCCGGATGATGTGCAGCGAGTTCCGCTCGCACTCCTCGGCGGTGCCACCCCACGCGGTGATCCCGTGCCCGCCGAGGACGACGCCGATCGCCTGCGGGTTGGCCGCCTTGATGGCGGCGATGTCCAGCCCCAGCTGGAACCCGGGCCGCCGCCAGGGCACCCACGCGACCGTGTCCCCGAAACACTCGGCGGTCAGCTTCTCCCCGTCGGCGGCACAGGCCAGCGCGATACCGGAGTCCGGATGCAGATGATCGACGTGCGCCGCCTCGACGAGCCCGTGCATGGCGGTGTCGATGGAGGGAGCGGCCCCGCCCTTGCCGTGCAGGCAGTAGTCGAACGCGGCGACCATCTCGTCCTCACGCTCGACACCCGGGTAGACATCGACGAGCGCCCGCATCCGGTCCAGCCGCAACACGGCCAGCCCGGCCTCGGTGAGCGTGCCGAGGTCACCACCGGATCCCTTGACCCACATCAGCTCGACGTCACCACCGGTGACGGGATCGGTGTCGGAGCCCTTGGCGGAGGCGTTGCCGCCGGCGTAGTTGGTGTTGCGGGGGTCGGAGCCGAGCCGCTGGGAACGGGCGAGGAGGGCGGCGGCTTCAGGATGGGTTGCCATGAACTTTCAGTCCTTCTGAGAGAGGGGCAGTGCACTTACCTAGGGGCGCGGGGCTGTATCAATCTGCGGCTCCGCCGCGTGGGCGCGACCAGCCACAACGCACCCGCAGACCGCAACGAAACAGAACCCGGCAGACGCTTACGCCCCCCAACCGGCCTGCTGCCCACCAACCCGCTCAGCCACAATCTTCTCGGCCCACCCGGACCGCCGGTACGCAGCGATCGGATCGGCATCGAGACCCATCTCGCCCCGCACCTCCGCCAGCAACGGCCGCACATCCGTGTTGTACGCATCCATCAGCACGGCATTCGCCCCGAGCACATCCCCGGAAGCCTGCGCCACAGCCAACGCCTCCCGGTCGACCAGCAGCGCCTTCGCCGTGGCCTCCTGCACATTCATCACCGATCGGATGATCGCCGGAATCTTCGCCTCGATGTTGTGACACTGATCGAGCATGAACGCCACGTCAGACGTGAACCCACCCCCACGCACGACCTCGTACATGATCCGGAACAGCTGGAACGGATCGGCGGCCCCGACCATCAGGTCGTCGTCGGCGTAGAACCGCGAGTTGAAGTCGAACCCCCCGAGCTTTCCCTCCCGCAGCAGCGTCGCGACGATGAACTCGATGTTGGTACCGGGCGCGTGATGCCCGGTGTCGACAACGACCTGCGCCTTCGGCCCGAGCTTCAGACAGTGCGCATAAGCCGTCCCCCAGTCAGGCACGTCGGTCGTGTAGAAGGCCGGCTCGAAAAACTTGTACTCCAGCAGCATCCGCTGCCCTTCGCCCAGCCGCTCGTACACCTCGGCCAGCCCCTCGGACAGCCGGTCCTGCCGCGCGCGGATGTCGTCCTGCCCGGGGTAATTGGTCCCGTCGGCGAACCACAGCTTCAGATCGGCGGAGCCCGTCGCGTCCATGATGTCGACGCACTCCAGCAGATGATCAAGAGCCTTCCGCCGCACCGAGGCCTCGGGGTGGCAGATGCTGCCCAGCTTGTAGTCGTCGTCCTGGAAGGTGTTGGAGTTGATCGCGCCGAGCTGCACGCCGCGCTCCTCGGCGAACTTGGCCAGCGCGCCGTAGTCCTCGACCTTGTCCCAGGGGATGTGCAGCGCAACGGTCGGGGCCACGCCGGTGAACGCGTGGACCTGAGCCGCGTCCTCCAACTTCTCCCGCGGCGTCCGCGGAACACCGGACTGCGCGAACACCTTGAACCGCGTCCCCGAGTTCCCGTACGCCCACGACGGCGTTTCGACTGCCTGCGTCTTGAGTGCGGCCTTCACCGCGGCGAGCTCGGTCACTTGAGGGCTCCTGTGACGTCGGGACGGAAAGTCAGCTGAACGGCTTCGCTGTGAAACGATTCAAGACGGGAACGTATGAGCCCCCCGAAGGGGTGTCAAGCCCCACGACCAAGGCTGTTTCCCGTAGCCCTACCGTGACCTTCGTCCATCGAAATTTTTTCGACACGGACCCATTGACGTGACATGCGCCCCGTGCCTAACGTCCCGGCAACCAAGTTGAAACCTTTCACGACGCCGAGAGGGCCGTCCCGCCGGCGTCGTCGAGGAGCCCCCATGACCCACCCGTCCACCACGGGTCCGGCCCCGGTTCTCGCGCTCAGGGACATCTCGAAGTCCTTCGGCGCGGTCCGCGCCCTGCGGGACGTCTCCCTGGAGCTGTTTCCCGGGGAGGTGCACGCCCTCGCGGGCGAGAACGGCGCGGGCAAGTCGACCCTCATCAAGACGCTCGCCGGCGTGCACCGGCCCGACGCGGGCCAGGTGCTGCTCGACGGTGCGCCCGTCGTCTTCCACGGCCCCGGCGACGCCCGCGACGCCGGCATCGCCGTGATCTACCAGGAGCCGACCCTCTTCCCCGACCTGTCGATCGCCGAGAACATCTTCATGGGCCGCCAGCCGCGGCGCGCCCTCGGCCGCATCGACCACAAGGCCACGCACGCCGCGACGCTGGCCCTGATGCAGCGGCTCGGCGTCGAACTCGACCCCGACCGCCCCGCGCGCGGCCTGTCCATCGCCGACCAGCAGATCGTCGAGATCGCCAAGGCGCTCTCCTTCGACGCCCGCGTCCTGATCATGGACGAGCCGACCGCCGCCCTCACCGGCAGCGAGGTCGCCCGCCTCTTCGGCGTGGTCCGCGCCCTGCGTGAACAGGGCGCCGCCGTCCTCTTCATCTCCCACCGCCTGGAGGAGATCTTCCAGATCTGCCGGCGGGTCACGACCCTGCGCGACGGCGCCTGGATCGCCAGCGAACCGCTGGACGGCATGACCGAGGACGACCTCGTACGCCGGATGGTCGGCCGCGACCTCGACGAGCTGTACCCCAAGCAGGACGTGAAGCCGGGCGAAGTCGCCCTGAGCGTGCGCCGGTTGACCCGGGAGGGCGTCTTCACCGACGTCTCCTTCGACGTCCGGCGCGGTGAGATCGTCGGCCTCGCGGGGCTCGTCGGAGCGGGCCGTACGGAGGTCGCGCGGGCCGTGTTCGGCATCGACAGCTGGGACGCCGGCGAGGTCTCCGTGGACGGCAAGGCCCTGACCAACGGCGCCCCGTCCACCGCCATGGCCTCCGGGCTCGCCCTCGTCCCCGAGGACCGGCGCGCCCAGGGCCTGGTGATGGACATGTCCATCGAGCGCAACATCGGCCTCACCGGGCTTCGTACGACCGTCAGGGCGGGGTTGATGGACCGCGGCGCCGAACGCAGCCGCTCCCTCGACTGGGCCGTCAAGCTCCAGGTCAAGTACGCCCGGATCGCCGACACGGTCAACACCCTGTCCGGCGGCAACCAGCAGAAGGTCGTCCTCGCCAAGTGGCTGGCCACCGGACCCAAGGTGCTGATCGTCGACGAACCCACCCGGGGCATCGACGTCGGCACCAAGGCCGAGGTGCACCGGCTGCTCAGCGAACTCGCCGCCGACGGCGTGGCCGTCCTGATGATCTCCTCCGACCTGCCCGAGATCCTCGGCATGGCCGACCGTGTGCTCGTGATGCACGAGGGCCGCCTGACCGCTGAGATCCCGCGCTCCGACGCCACCGAGGAAACCGTGATGGCCGCAGCAACCGGGAGGGCCGCCGCATGACGGTGATGACTCCCAAGGAGGCCCCTGTCACCGACGTACCGAAGTCCAGCGGCACCCGCTTGGTCGACCGCGTCTTCAAGATGCGCGAACTCGCCATCCTGGCCGTCTTCGTGGTGATGATCGTCGTCACCCAGCTGGGCAACAGCCAGTTCCTCACCGAGCAGGGCATCAAGGACCTGCTCCTGAACGCGACGATCCTCGTCCTCGTCGCCACCGGCCAGTCCCTGGTGGTGATCACGAGGAACGTCGACCTGTCGGTCGGCTCCACGCTCGGCATCAGCGCCTTCGCCGCCGGTACCTATCTCCAGGGCGGCGGCAACCCGGTCGTCGCCGTGCTCCTGGCGATCCTGATGGGCGTCGGCTTCGGTCTGCTGAACGGCCTGCTCGTCAGCCTCGGCCAGGTGCCCGCGCTCGTCGTCACGCTCGGCACGCTCTACATCATCCGCGGCATCGACTCCATCTGGGTCGGCTCCCGGCAGATCACCGCGGCCGACCTCCCGGACGGATTCGTCGACTTCGGCTCCGGCGGTCTCTCCGCGGTGCCGTGGCTGGCGCTGATCGCCGTCGCCGTCCTGATCGCGACCGCGTACTACCTCAAGCACTTCGGCAGCGGCCGCGAGCTGTACGCCCTCGGCTCCAACCCGGAGGCCGCCCGCCTCGCCGGTATCCCGGTGCGCAAGCGGATCCTCGCCGCGTACACCTTCTGCGGTGCGCTGGCCGGACTCGCGGGCGCGCTGTACCTGGCCCGGTTCGGCAACGTCGACTCCGGCACCGGCAACGGCTACGAACTCACCGTCGTCAGCGCGGTCGTGGTCGGCGGCGTCGTCTTCACCGGCGGCTCCGGCAGCGTCTACGGTGCGGCGCTCGGCGCGCTGCTGCTGACCTCCATCAACAGCGTGCTGCCCGCCCTCGGCGTCAGCTCCGTGTGGGTGCTCGCCATCAACGGCATCCTGCTCATCCTCGCCATCGCGGTCGACCGGATCGTCGCGCTGCGCGTGGCCTCGGCCCTGAAGAAGAGGAACGCCCGCCATGCCTGAGTCTCTTACGCGTGCGATCCGCTGGGACACGGTCGTCGGCGCTTTGCTGATCGTCGTGCTCCTGCTGTCCTTCTCGACGGTCGACGGCTTCGGAAACGCCCTCAACCTGTCGTTCCTGATCGGCAACACCCTTCCGATCGCCCTGATCGCCCTTCCGATGACCCTTCTGGTCGTCTCGGGCGAGATCGATCTCTCCGTCGCCTCCACCGCCGGCCTCTCCGGTGCCGTGATGGGCGCCCTGTGGAACCAGGGCATGACGATCGAGACGATCATTCCGATCTGTCTGCTTCTCGGTGTGGTCTGCGGGCTCATCAACGGCCTGCTGGTGACCAGGCTGGGCTTGCCCTCCCTCGCCGTCACCATCGGCACCCTCGCGGCCTACCGGGGCATCGCGCAGATCGTGCTCGGGTCGGACGCGGTGACCGACTTCCCGACGCAGTACCTGGACTTCGCGGCCGGACGGATCGGCGACACCTTCATCCCGTACGCCTTCCTGCCCTTCCTCGTGCTGCTCGCGATCGCCGTGGTCGCCCTGCACGCCACCCCGTTCGGCCGGTCCATCTTCGCCACCGGCGCGAGCGAGGAGGCCGCGAGGTTCGCCGGCATCCGCGTCAAGCGGCAGAAGCTGATCCTGTTCACGGTGACGGGCCTGATGGCCTCCCTCACCGGGATCTTCTGGGCGCTGCACTACGCCAGTGCCCGCTACGACAACGCCACGGGCCTGGAACTCTCCGTCGTGGCGGCCGTGTTGCTCGGCGGCATCGACTTCGACGGCGGCAAGGGCACGCTCGGCGGGGCGATCGCGGGAGTCTTCCTGCTCGGCGCGCTGCAGAACGTGATGAGCCTCCAGGACGTCTCCGCCCAGTCGCAGATCGTCGTCACCGGCGTCCTGCTCGTCCTCTCCGTGCTCGGCCCCCGGGTCGCACGGCAGATCTCCGTAGCGAGGGCGGGCCGTAGAGCCGCGTAAACGCTCCGCTGGAAAGGCCGTCCGAAGTCTGCGGGCCGTATGTGGCTGGTCGCGCAGTTCCCCGCGCCCCTTGGGGCGTCCACTCACCTCCGTCGAAAAGGACCCACCATGCGCAAGTCATCCCTCCGCCGCACCTGCGCGGCCCTCGCCGCCGTCACCTCCCTCGCTCTCGCCGCCACCGCGTGCGGCGGCACCACCAAGGAGGACGTCAAGAACGAGGGCGCCTCCGCCGCCACCGGCGGCAAGGCAGACCCGAACGCCGAGCTGAAGAAGGGGCTGACCGTCGGCTTCCTGCCCAAGCAGGTCAACAACCCCTACTTCACCTCCGCCGACAAGGGCGGCGAGGCGGCGCTGAAGGAGCTGGGCTCCAGCTACAAGGAGGTCGGGCCGTCCAGCGCGACCGACACCGCCGGGCAGGTGTCGTACGTCAACACGCTCACCCAGCAGCAGGTGGACGCGATGGCCGTCTCCGCGCAGGACCCGGGCGCCCTGTGCACCGCGCTCAAGCAGGCCATGAAGAACGGCATCAAGGTCGTCACCTACGACTCCGACACCACCGCCGACTGCCGCAACGCCTTCGTCTCGCAGGCGTCCGCCGAGGACCTCGGCCGCACCGAGGTGCAGCTGCTCGCCGAGCAGATCGACTACAAGGGCGAGATCGCGATCCTGTCCGCCGCGCAGACCGCGACGAACCAGAACATCTGGATCGACTTCATGAAGGAGGAGCTGAAGGACCCGAAGTACAAGGACGTGAAGCTCGTCAAGGTCGCCTACGGTGACGACGACGCCCAGAAGTCCTTCCAGCAGACCCAGGGCCTGCTCCAGGAGTACCCGAACCTGAAGGGGATCATCTCCCCGACCACCGTCGGCATCAAGGCCGCCGCCCAGTACCTGTCGGGCTCCAAGTACAAGGGCAAGGTCAAGCTGACCGGCCTCGGCACACCCAACGACATGCGCAAGTACGTCAAGAACGGCACCGTCGAGGCGTTCGAGCTGTGGGACCCGGCGAAGCTCGGCGACCTGGCCGCCCGTGCCGCCGTCGCTCTGGTCTCCGGCCAGATCACCGGCAAGGAGGGCGAGACCTTCAAGGCCGGCGAGACCACGTACACCATCGGCAAGGACGGCGTGATCAGCCTCGGCAAGCCCACCGTCTTCGACGCCAAGAACATCGACGACTTCAACTTCTGAGCCCCACTTTCCCCTTCGGGAGCTGGTACTTCATGCAGCGCGTCTGTTTCCTCCTCAAGGTCCGCGAGGACCGGATCGCCGAGTACCGCGACCGCCATGCCACCGTGTGGCCGGAGATGCTCGAAGCGCTCTCGGCCACCGGCTGGCACAACTACTCCCTCTTCCTGCGCGACGACGGCCTGCTCGTCGGCTACCTGGAGACCGAGGACTTCGAGGCCGCCAAGGCCGGTATGGAAGCCACCGAGGTCAACGCCCGCTGGCAGGCCGAGATGGGCGAGTTCTTCGAGTCCCTCGACGGCGCCCGCCCCGACGAGGCGATGAAGCCGCTGACCGAGGTCTTCCACCTCGCCTGACACACCCCCGTGCTGCCCCCGTTCAGTCCCCCCGTGGTCCCTCTCCCCGCTCCTCGCCGACAATGGAGTCCCCCGAGATGAAGAGACGCACCCTGCTGGGCGCCGCACTCGCCGGAGCCGTCATGACCCCCGCCCTCGCCTCCGGCACCGCCCGGGCCGCCGACCCCGGCCCGTCCCTCACCCTGACCGGCACCACCACGCTCGACACGCAGGCCATCTTCTTCGTGTCGTACGACGGCCTGGTCAACAACAACGCCTTCCAGAAGAACGGCCTGCTGACCTACAAGGGCTACCAGTACGCCGTCTGGTACACCGCCGACCGCAACGCCGTCGTCGGCCGTCGCGCGCTCGGCTCCAGCACCTGGTCCACGGTCAAGGTCGGCCACACCCTGCGCTACAACGACTCCCACAACGTGATCTCGATGGGGATCTCCAAGGTCGACGGGCGCCTCCACCTCAACATGGATTCGCACAGCGACGGCTTCACCTACGTCAAGTCGGTCGCGGGCCTGATGGACAACCCGGCCGGCCTGAGCTGGACCGCGAGCCGCTTCGGCGCACCCCAGTCCACCCTGGACGGGCTCGCGCTCACCTCGCAGTTCACCTACCCGCAGTTCATCTCGACGCCCGAGGGCAAGCTGCAGCTCAGCTACCGGGTCGCCGTCTCCGGCAACGGCCGCAACGCCCTCGCCGAGTACGACGGTTCGACCTGGACCAACCTCGGCGAGTGGAGCAGCTCCACCGGGACGTACACCAGCGAGCACGGCTCCTCGACCGCCCGCAACATGTACCTGCACGGCATCGACTACGACAAGAACGGGCGCCTGCACTCGTTCTTCACCTGGCGTGAACAGAACGGCGCCGTGATGTGCTCCAGCGGCGGCATCACCAACCACGACACCGGCTACGTCTACTCCGACGACCGCGGCCGCACCTGGCGCAACAACGCCGGCACCGTCGTCGGCACCACCGGCGGCTCCGACAAGGTCGCCGTCACCGACAGCGGGCTGGTGATCGACGCGCTCAACCCGGACCACTCCCTGATGAACCAGGAGAGCCAGTTCACCGACTCCGCCGGTCTGCCGCACGCGATCATCAGCTACGTCCCCGGCCGGTTCGGTCAGTGCACCACCAACTACGTCGCCGACCGCACCGCCAACGGCCGCGCCTTCCACGTGCGCAAGAACTCCTCGGGGGCATGGCAGAAGACGGAGATCCCGGTTCCGCTGAACTCCAGCCAGCGCACCAAGCTGATTCTGGACAAGTACGACAACGCGTACGCGATCTTCCCGTTCTGTCGCATAGCCGGAGCCTCCAAGGCCTCCGGGTACACGGACTGGTCGGTTCTGTACGACGGTGTCACCGCCGGGCTGAACGCCTTCGGCGAGGTCGTGATCGACGAGACGCGCGTCGGCCAGGACCACTTCCTGTCGATCATGTACCAGGAGAAGTCCAGCGGTACGACGCCCTCGGCGCTGCGTAACCTCAACTTCCGCCTGCCTGCCTGATCGCAGCCGTTGTGGGCGGCTTGACGGTAATGTGAAGGCCTTCCCGCCGCCCCGCGTCTTACCGAGTCTCTCTGGAGGTCCCTGACCGATGACCCAGTCGGTGGGTATCAAGGACGTCGCCCGCGCCGCCGGAGTCTCCGTCGGCACGGTCTCGAACGTCATCAACCGTCCGGACACGGTCGCGACGGAGACCCGGGCACGCGTGCAGTCCGCGATAGACCGGCTGGGCTATGTCCGCAGCGAGTCCGCGCGCCAACTGCGCGCGGGCCGCAGCCGGATCATGGGGTTGCTCGTCCTCGACATGGGCAACCCCTTCTTCGTGGACGTGGCGCGCGGCGCAGAGCGGGCCGCGCGCCAGGCCGGGCTCGGCGTCATGGTCTGCAACAGCGCACAGAGCGCCAGCGAGGAGGCCGACTACCTGTCGCTCTTCGCCGAGCAGCGGGTGCGCGGCGTGCTGCTGACCCCGGCCGACGCCACCGGCCGCAACATCGAGACGTTCCGGCGCCACAACATCCCCTTCGTCCTCGTCGACCGGGTCGCCGAGGGCACCACCGAGTGCTCGGTCTCCGTCGACGACGTCGCGGGCGGCGCGCTCGCCGTACGCCATCTCGTCGACGCCGGGCACCGCTCCATCGCGTACGTCAGCGGCCCGCCCGGCCTCAACCAGGTCCGCGACCGCCGCATCGGCGCACTGAAGGCGCTGGAGGAGGCCGGCCTCGGCCCCGAGCACCTGCGCGAGCTGCCCACCGAGCGGCTCGACGTCGCCGCCGGCCGGGACGCCGGCGCCCGCCTGCTCGGCCTCGCCGAGCGCCCGACCGCCGTCTTCTGCGCCAACGACCTGCTCGCCCTCGGCGTCCTGCAGGCCATGTACGCCGCGGGCGTCGGTGTCCCCGACGACCTCGCGATCGTCGGCTACGACGACATCGAGTTCGCCGCCGCGGCGGCCGTCCCCCTCACCTCCGTACGGCAGCCCGCGGTCACCATGGGCACCCTCGCGGCGGAGATGCTGCTGGAGGAGACGGAGGAGGAGACCGGGGGGAAGAAGCACGAGCACCGGCGGGTCGTACTCCAGCCCGAGCTGGTGGTACGCCGGTCCAGCCTGTCGGCCCGCTGATCCCACGGAGGTCGGGATCCGCAGGCACTGATCCGCCATTCAGTACGATTTCATGATCCTGGGGCTCGGTCGACGGACGAACATGTGCTGAACTGGGACGCGGCCCGAAAACCCTCCGTCCCGGGAGCCCTGTTGACCGCGACCTACCGCCAGCCCGGCGTCGTCCTCACCGACCGCCACTTCACCGTGCCCCTCGACCACGACGCCCCGGCGGGGGAGACGATCGAGCTCTACGCCCGTGAGGTCGTCGCGAGCGACAAGGCACACCAGGACCTGCCGTGGCTGGTCTACCTCCAGGGCGGCCCCGGCTTCGGCGCGAACCGCTTCGTCGGCAAGGGCGCCTGGCTCGGCCGCGCGCTCAAGGAGTACCGCGTCCTGCTCCTCGACCAGCGCGGCACCGGCCACTCCACGCCGGCCAACCGCCAGACGCTCCCGCTGCGCGGTGGCCCGGCCGCCCAGGCCGACTACCTCACGCACTTCCGTGCCGACGCGATCGTCCGGGACTGCGAGGCGATCCGCCCCGAGGTGACCGGCGGCGCCCCCTGGACCGTCCTCGGCCAGAGCTTCGGCGGCTTCTGCACGGTCAACTACCTCTCCACCGCCCCCGAGGGCCTGACCGCCGCCGTCATCACCGGCGGCCTGCCCTCCCTCGACGCCCACGCCGACGACGTCTACCGGGCGGCCTACCCGCGCATCGAGCGCAAGGTCGCCGCGCACTACGCCCGCTACCCGCAGGACGTCGAGCGCGCCCGCAGCATCGCCGACCACCTCCTCGCGAACGACGTGGTCCTGCCGAACGGCTACCGCCTCACCGCCGAGGCCTTCCAGTCCCTCGGCATCGTCCTCGGCGGCAGCGAGGGCAGCCACCGCCTGCACTACCTGCTGGAGCACGCCTTCGTCCGCACCCCGCAGGGCCCGGCCCTCTCGGACGCCTTCCAGGAGGAGGCCCAGGGCCTGCTGTCGTACGCGAGCCACCCGCTGTACGCCCTCGTCCACGAGGCGATCTACGGCCAGGACACCCGCCCCACCGCCTGGTCCGCCGAGCGTGTGCGCGCCGAGTTCCCGCAGTTCGACGCGGCCAAGACGCTCGCGGGCGACGGGCCGCTGCTGTTCACCGGCGAGACCATCCACCCCTGGATGTTCGACTGCGATCCGTCCTTGCGCCCGCTGCGCGAGACCGCCGAACTCCTCGCCGCCCGCACCGACTGGACGCCTCTGTACGACTCCGCGCGCCTCGCCGCCAACGAGGTTCCGGTCGCGGCGGCCGTCTACCACGACGACATGTACGTCGACACCGCCCACTCCCTCGCCACCGCCCGTGCCGTCCGCGGCCTGCGGACCTGGGTCACCGACGAGTTCGAGCACGACGGCGTGCGGGCCGGCGGTCCCCGTGTCCTGGACCGGCTGCTGGCGCTCACCCGTGACGAAGCGTGATGTCGGGGTCACACGTTAGGGTGCGGGCATGACCGAGCCGACGATCACTCAACTGAAGCCCATGCCCGACGACTGGCAGCGCGCGCTCGCCGTCGTCGCGCATCCGGACGACCTCGAGTACGGCTGCTCGGCGGCGGTCGCCGCCTGGACCGACGCCGGCCGTGAGGTCACCTACGTCCTGGCGACCCGCGGCGAGGCCGGCATCGACACGCTCGAACCCGCGAAGTGCGGCCCGCTGCGCGAGCGCGAGCAGCGGGCCAGCGCCGCGGTCGTCGGCGTGACGGCGGTGGAGTTCCTCGACCACAAGGACGGCGTGATCGAGTACGGCACCGCCCTGCGTCGCGACATCGCCGCCGCGATCCGCCGGCACCGGCCCGAGCTGGTGATCACGCTCAACCACCGGGACACCTGGGGCGGCACCGCCTGGAACACCCCGGACCACGTGGCCGTCGGCCGCGCCACGCTGGACGCGGCCGGCGATGCGGGCAACCGCTGGATCTTCCCGGAGCTCACCGAGCAGGGCCTGGAGCCCTGGAACGGCGTCCGCTGGGTCGCCGTCGCCGGTTCCAGTTCGCCCACGCACGCGGCGGACGCGACGCCGGGCCTGGAGCGCGGGGTGCGCTCCCTGCTCGAACACCGCACCTACATCGAGGCGTTGACGGACGAGGACCCGGAGACGTACGTCCGCGGTTTCCTCACCGGGTACGCCGAGTCGACGGGGGAGCGGTTCGGCGGGAAGCCGGCCGTGGCGTTCGAACTGTTCAGCCGCTAGCGCCCGGAAGAGAACAGCACGGAGGGGGAGACGTGAACGAGACGGACCTGCTGGCGGACCGCTTCGAGGAGTACCGCGGTCACCTAAAGGCGGTCGCGTACCGCATGCTCGGCTCACTGGCCGAGGCGGAGGACGCCGTCCAGGAGGCCTGGCTGAAGCTGAGCCGCAGCGACGCCGCCGACATCGACAACCTCGGCGGCTGGCTGACCACCGTGGTCGGCAGGGTCTGCCTGGACATGCTGCGCTCACGCACCCGGCGCCACGAGCAGTCACTGGACGACGCCTTCGTCCCGGACCCGGTGATCCGGCCGCTGTCGCACATCGACCCGGAGCAGGAGGTGCTCCAGGCCGACTCGGTGGGCCTGGCCCTGCTCGTGGTGCTGGAGACGCTGGAGCCCGCCGAGCGGATCGCGTTCGTGCTGCACGACCTGTTCGCGGTGCCGTTCGACGACATCGCGCCGATCGTGGAGCGCTCCTCGGCCGCGACCCGCCAACTGGCCAGTCGCGCCCGGCGCCGGGTACGGGGCGCCGAGCCGTCGACCGAACCCGACCTCGGCAGACAGCGGCAGGTCCTCGAGGCGTTCATGGCCGCCGCCCGCGCGGGCGATTTCGAGGCGCTGCTGGCGGTCCTCGATCCCGACGTGGTGCTGCGGGCCGACTCCGGGCCGCTGGTGCGTGGTGTGGCGGCGTCCAAGGTGGTGCGCGGTGCGAAGCCCGTGGCCGAACAGGCGATGCTGTTCCGGCAGTTCGCGCGGTACATGCAGCTCGTGCTTGTCAACGACACGGTCGGGGTGCTCAACGCCCCCGAAGGACGGCCGCAGTCGGTCATGGGCGTCGCCATCGCCGACGGCCGGATCACCGAGATGTACATCCTGGCCGACGCCGAGCGGCTGGCCGGACTCGAGCTGCCGGACCTCGGCGGCTGAGTCAGGCGGCCACGGCCAGGGCGCCGACGGTGCGGTGCGGGCCGACCACCCGCCCGTCCGGCAGCAGCTCACCGGTGTCGTCGAAGACGATGGTGCCGTTGCACAGCAGGCTCCAGCCCTGTTCGGGGTGGGCCGACGTGATCACGGCGGTCTGATGGTCCGGGCTGTCGGCGGTGGGGCACGGGGGCTGGTGGCTGCACATGACGTCTCCCTGGGGTTCGTTCGCGGGTCGGTGCTCCTGCTTTCGTCGGGTCGTATCCCAGTGGTAGCCGAGTTTGTTTTCCGTTGTATGAGAGGACCCCCACAGCGCCCAGAACTCATCGGTGAGTTTTCGTGGCAGGGCGGACATTAGGCTGGGGGGCATGCAAGATCACCCCGGCCACCTCACCGACCTGCGCGGAGACTGCGCGAACTGCTTCGGGCTGTGCTGTGTCGCGCTGCCCTTCACCGCCTCGGCGGACTTCGCGCTCGACAAGGACGCCGGGACGCCCTGCCGGAACCTCCAGGACGACCACCGCTGCGGCATCCACGCCCGGCTCCGGCAGAGCGGCTTCACGGGCTGCACGGTCTACGACTGCTTCGGCGCCGGACAGAAGGTCTCGCAGGTCACCTTCGCCGGGCAGGACTGGCGCACGGGCTCCCGCGCGCAGGCCCGGCGGATGTTCGACGTCTTCCCGGTCGTCCGCCAGCTCCACGAACTGCTCTGGTACCTGACCGAGGCGCTCACCCTGCCCGCCGCCCGTCCCCTGCACGCCGAGCTGCGCGCCCTCCTGGACAAGACCGAGGAGCTCACGCGGCAGGCTCCGGAGGACCTCGCGGCGCTGGATGTGGCCGCGCACCGGCAGGACGTCAACGTGCTCCTGCTCAAGACCAGCGAGCTGGCCCGGGCCGGAATGGGTGGCCGCAAGCAGAACCGCCGGGGCGCGGACCTGATCGGCGCCCGGCTGAAGGGCGCCGACCTGCGCGGCGCGAATCTGCGCGGTGCCTATCTCATCGCCGCCGACCTGTCCGGTGCCGACCTGCGTGGGGCGGACCTCATCGGCGCCGACCTGCGCGACACCGACCTCACGGACGCCGATCTGACGGGCGCCTTCTTCCTGACCCAGCCCCAGCTGAACGCGGCCCGCGGCAGCGCGGGCACCCGGCTGCCGGCGTCAGTCGGCCGCCCGGTGCACTGGACAGCGCAGCTCTGACGGCGCGTCCTCGACGGCGGGGGAGGGGACGGATGCCACAGGCGTGGCCCGCCGCTCCAGCCGCAGCCGCAACCCCTCCGGCATCAGCGTCAGCCGCTCCGTCACCCGCAGCCGATAGGCCGGGTCGCTCCGGAAGTCGTAGCGGCGCAGCAGCAGACCCAGCACCAGCGTGGCCTCGTGCAGCGCGAACTGGCGCCCGATGCAGGCCCGCGCCCCGGTCCCGAACGGCTTGAAGGTGTGCGGCGGACGGGTGCGTACGGCTTTCGGATCGAAGCGGTCCGGGTCGAACCGCTCGGCGTCCGCGCCCCACACCTCGGGATCGCGGTGCAGCATCGCCGTGAGCACCAGCGCCCAGGCGCCCCGCCGCATCGGGTGGGCCCCGCCGAGCACGGTCTCCTCGCGGGCCTCCCGGGCGAAGGCGGGCGCCGTCGGCCACAGCCGCAGTGACTCGTCGAGTATGCGGCGTACGTAGCGCAGCCGGGCCACCTGGTCGTAGCCGGGCACCGCGGTGTCGCCCCAGACGCCGTCCACCTCGGCGCGGGCGCGGGCCGCGACCTCCGGGTGGCGGGAAAGATAGTGCAGGGCGAACGAGAGGGCGCCCGAGGTCGTCTCGTGGCCGGCCACCAGGAAGGTGATCACCTGGCGTCGGACGTTCTGTGCGGAGAGCCGCTCGCCCGTCTCCGGATGGGCCGTCTCCAGCATGCGGTCCAGCAGGTCGCCGTCCCCCGGACCGCCCGCCGTACGGGCCCGGACCAGCTCGTCGACCGTGCGGTTCAGGTAGGCGATGTCGGCCTGGTTGCCGCGCGCGGCACGCCGGAGCAGGAACGGCCACGGCACGGTGTTGAGCCGCTGGGCGTAGGTGAGCGTGCCGACCATCGCCGACACGAAGGGATGCGGACGGGCACGCTCGAAGGAGCCGAAGTCGTGCCCGAAACCGGTGCGCGCGATGGTCTCCAGGGTCAGCTTGGTCATGTCGCCGGGCACGTCCACGGTCCGGCCCGCCGCCAGTTCGCGGTCCCAGTGGTCCATGAGCCGGTCGGCCACGGCCAGCATCATCGGGTGGTAGCCCGCCATGGCCTCCCGGCTGAAACCCGGGGCGAGGACGTCGTGCGCCAACTGCCAGTTCGGCTCGTGGTTGTACGCCGTGAACAGGCCGTCCCCGACGACCGGCCGCAGATTGGCGATGCCGAGCCCCACATGCTTGGCGAAGCGCGACTCGTCCGCCATGTCGGCCGCGAGTCCGGCGCCCCACAGGAACACGAACTCCCTGTTGAACGCCCTGCGCCGGACGATCGGCCCCAGCTCCCGGGCGTACCGCAGGGAGTCCTGCAGCGGCGTACGCCTGCTGGCTCCGAGTATGTCGCCGAGGAGCGGGAGCCGGTGCGGGGGATGCGGTATGCGGTGCAGCTCCGGCCAGCCCTGCTCCGCGCTGCGGAACCCCCTCGGGAGCCCGTTCCCGGTCGTCGTCTCCGCCATGACGCGATCTCCCTCGATCCGGCGACACCATGCGACGCAGCGCTATTTGTACGTGGGTTCAATAACGCGTTCAGTCTGGTCCCGCCGTTGAATCCACGTCAAGTAAAGTGCGGGCATGGCCGCGAACCAGGGCGAGCGCACCCGCCGCAGGCTCAGCACCGCGGAGCGACGTGAGCAACTGCTCGCGGTCGGGGCGCGGCTGTTCTCGGAGAGTCCGTACGACGACGTGTGGATCGAGCAGGTCGCCGAGATCGCCGGAGTCTCACGCGGGCTGCTCTACCACTACTTCCCGACCAAGCGGGACTTCTTCGCGGCCGTCGTCGAGCGGGAGAGCGAGCGCATGCTGCGGATGACGGCCGCGGTGCCCGGCGTCCCGGTGCGCGAGCAACTCGCCGCGGGTCTCGACGCGTATCTGGAGTACGTCCAGGCCCACGCCCACGGCTACCGCGCCTTCCATCGCGCCGACGCGGCCGGCGACCAGTCCGTGCGCAAGGTCTACCAACGCGCCCTGGCCGCGCAGGAGAAGCAGATCCTGGCGGCGATGGCGGCGGACCCCGAGTTCGGCCCCGTCTTCGAGGAGCGGCCGGACGTCCGGCTCGCCGTGCGGGGCTGGCTGGCGTTCACGACCGCCGTCTGTCTGGAGTGGCTGAGGGACGGCGAGCTCTCCCGCGAGCAGGTGCGCGACCTGTGCGCCCGCGCGCTGCTGGGCGTCATCGCTTCCTGAGTGCATCCCAAGAGATCGCACAGGATCGCCTGGTCCGGTTGGCGTGCGGCTCGATCTTCGATAGGTTAGGCAAGGCTTACCTAAGGAGGTATGGGATGGGTGACAGCCAAACCTGGGCGGCCGCGCCTTCCGCGGCGGAACGTGCCCGGTCGGTGCTTGCCGCCGCGTGGTCCTGCGCGGTGACCGCGGAGGGCTGCCGCGAAGAACTCGTCGGCGCGCACACCGTGACCGAGGACGGCCGCGTCCTGCTGGACGTCCCGGAGGACAGTGTGCTCGTCACGGCGGCGATCTGCGCACCCCGCGGAGAGCCGTCCGCCGTCCTGGAGTTCGCCGACGTCGCGCCCGTGCCGGTGCGGGGGCGGATCCGCGCCCGGCTCTGGCTGTCCGGCTGGTTCACCCCCGAGGAGGGCAGGCTCGCCTTCCAGGCGACGCGGGCGGTGCTGCGCCTGCCGTCCGGTGCCGTGGTCGTCGACCTCGACGAGTTCGCCGCCGCCGCGCCCGACCCGCTCGCCACCGCCGAGGCCCGGCTGCTCTCCCACCTCGCCGACTGCCATCCGGACGCCGTCGAGCGGCTCACCCGCCTCGTCGAGTCCGACAGCCTGCACGGCGCCGTGCGCGTTCAGCCCCTCGCCGTCGACCGGCACGGACTGACGCTGCGCATCGAGCGCGCCCGCGCCCAGGCAGACGTACGACTGGCCTTCCACCGGCCCGCCGACGACGTCGCACAGCTCACCGAGCGCATGCACGTCCTGCTCGCCCAGGCTAGCGCCGCCTCCTGCCCCCGCGCTCTACAGCGGCAGCGCACAGACGGCGACGGGTGACGCGAACGGCTCGCCCGCGAGCCGCAGTTCACCGTTGTCCTCGTCGACCTGGAAGACGCTGACGGTGCTCGACCGCTGGTTGGCCGCGAACAGCAGCGTGCCCTCCGGTGAGAGGGCGAGCTGCCGCGGGAAGTCCCCGGACACCGGCACCGTGTCGAGCAGCCGGAGCCGGGCGCCGTCCGCCTCCACCGCGTAGCGCGCGAGGCTGTTGTCGCCCCGGTTGGCGAGGTAGGCGTACCGGCCGTTCTTCGTCACCACGATCTGCGCGGGATAGCTGGTGCCCGGTCCCGTGCCCGTGGACTGCTTCTCGCCGATCGTCAGCCGGCCCGTGCCGGCGTCGTACGCGCACACCGCGACGGTGTTGTCGACCTCGTTGGCCAGGTAGGCGTACCGCCCGCCCGGGTGGAAGGTGAGATGACGCGGGCCCGCCCCCGGCTCGGTCTGCGCCCGCGCGACCTCGGTCAGCGTGCCCGCCTTCTGGTCGAGGCGGTAGGTGTACACGGTGTCCGTGCCCAGGTCGACGGCGAGGACGTGGCCGCCGTCGGGGCTCGTGACGAACTGGTGGGCGTGCGGGCCCTCCTGGCCCGGTCCCGGCGCCGGACTGGAGTGCGTGACCAGGTCGGCGCGCTCCCCGAGCGCGCCCGAGGAAGCGATGGGGTGCACGGCCACGCTGCCCGCGCCGTAGTTGGCGCTCAGCAGCCAGCGCCCGCTCGGATGCACCGACAGATGGCAGGGCGCCGCACCGCCGGTGTCGCGGCTCCCCAGAACCTTGCGGTCGGCGAGGCGGACGGCGGTCACGGCACCGTCCTCGCGCTCGTTGACCGCGTACAGAGTCCGGCCGTCGGGGTGCAGCGCCAGATACGACGGGTCGGCGACGCCGGTGATCGTCCCGGTGCCGGTGATGCGGCCCGTGACCGGGTCGTAGGTGGCGAGGCCGATGCCCGTGCCGCCGCCCTCGACGGAGGTGTAGGTGCCGAGGTAGAGGGGGCGCGGGCCGGAGGGCTTGCGGCTCTCGGACTGAGCGCTCGGACGCGCCTCGGGTGTCGTCGCGCCGGAGGTCGCTGTGTCCGCCGTGTCCGCCGGTGCGGGCGCGTCGTCGCACGCTGTGGCCGCCGGGACCGTCACGCCGGCGGCCGATCCCGCCAGGGTGCCGACGAATCGGCGCCTGCTCAGCCCACCACTGCCCATGTCCACACCTCAGGTCGTCGGTCGTCGTGGTCGCGACAGCAACCTTGGCGTGGATCACCCGCCGAGCGCAAGAAGAGCAACGGTCATTGCATATGGTGCAACGGTCTGGTGGTTTGGTTCGCGGGGGTTGTTCGGCGGGTGATGCCCCAGGACTACCAGTCGCCGTCCTCCACCGGCTTGCCCTGCGCGTCCTTGAGCGGCAGCACCTGGCCCGGCGTAGGCGCCTGCCAGGGCTCGTGGTCGTCGCCGAGCCAGTCGCCGACCGGCTTCACCGACTCCAGCGTGTCCGTGGGGGCGAGATCCTCGGCGTCCTGGTCGTAGTAGTCGAACCAGGGCAGCCCCGCGCGTGTGTACGCCGCCCGGTCCACCGGCGACGGCGGGGGAGCCTCACCGGTGATGCGGCGCCACTCCGGAGGCGTCACCAGGTGGACGAAGACCCGTCCGGCGGGGCGGTCCGCCCAGTCCGCGAGCGGGCGGTCGTCCTCGTAGACCTCCTGCCGCATCGAGCCGCCGACGCCCAGGCCCATCGCCGCGGCGGCCCGGGACCGCCGACCCGCCGGAGCTGCGGCCGGAGCCGGAACCGCGCCCTGGGGAGCCGGTGCCGCCATGGGCATCGCGGCACCGAAACCGCCCGACGGCGCGACGGCCCGCGCCAGCTCCGCCCGGCGCCGCTCCTGCGCACGCCACTCGGCCAGCCGGGGCTCCGCCAGCGGGAACGACTGCAGCTGAATGCCGCCCCAGACCTCCTCGCCCGTGACCTGGCCCTCGACGGTCGCGCCCAGCCCCAGCGGCACCGCCACGAACTGGCGGACCGTGCCCTTCCCGGAGTTGATGCCGTCCAGCCAGGGCTGGCGGGGCAATACGACGTAGTTCTGCGGCTTGCGGGACAGCCGGTCGCTCCACGGCTTCCCAGAGACGGCGCACACCTTGCCCACCCCGACCTGGAGTGCGGCGGGCTCCGTGGTCCCGCCGAAGCTGAGCCACATCGCTTCGCGCAGATACACCGGCAGCATCACACCGCCGCGCGCCCGCCACGCCTCGGGAACCGTGTCCGCGTAGTCCGCGACCCGCCGGACCGGGAACTCGCCGAGCCCCGGCGGCAGCGGATGCGTGCCCGACTCGGGCAGCCGCAGGGTACGGATGAACCGCACCGCCACACCGCCCGGCAGCCGCAGCGTGTTTCCGTCGATCCGTACGGTCGTGTCGGCCATCGGCGCGCTCCCTCGCATCAGGCGCCGGCCCCGTCCCGGCGTCCCTACCGAGAACGCTCGGTGATGCCGGTGCGGTTCCGCCACAGCTGCTCCTGAACGCCCATGCGCTCGCGCAGCCGGGTCAGGCGCGGCATCCGCACCCGCTGCTCCTGCGACACCCGGTCCAGCTCCTCCAGCAGGCGACGCGAGCGGTGCTCGGTGTCGAGCTCGTCGAGGATGCGGTTCACCTCGGTCAGGAATGCGCCGTGCAACTGCCAGTGCCCACTCTCGCGCTCGGCCTCCTCGCGCAGCAGCAGGGCGAGCTTGTCGCGGGTGCCCACGGCCGTGCGCAACTCCGCGGACAGTCGGGACTCGGCCGCGTCGGCGTTGCTGCTGACGTGCGTGGTGACCAGCACCGAGAAGCTGACGACCGCGTCGGCGATCTCGGACAGCAGCTGCTCCACGACGACGCCCGTCTCCTTCGCGAACAGCGGCTCGGGCTCGCGTTCCTTCGCGAGGTCGGTGAGGGTGCGGGCGAGCACCCGCAGGACGACCGTGCAGATCTCCAGCGTGTCCAGTCCGGTGCGCAGCACCACCCGGTGCAGCAGGCTGTCGCGCACGCGCGGATTGAGCCGCAGGCTGTCCTCGGCCTGCTTGAGCGCCGCGTCCACCTCGACGATGTCGTGGTCGAGCCGGCGCGCCTCGTGCAGCCGTGCCGCGGCCTGCTCGAAGGGCTGGCGTCCAGCGGCTTCCTCGCCGATACGCAGCATCAACTGCCGCAGCCGGCGGGCCAGTCCCTCCAGCGACTCACCGGCCTCCTCCACCCACACCGGCGGCGCGAGGAGCAGATTGAAGCCGAGCCCGACCACCGCGCCGATCAGTGTCTCCAGGATCCGCGCCCATGCCGTGTCCCCGACGGTCGTGACGCCGAGGACCAGCATCGCGCTGATCGCCACCTCGGGCACGTACTCGTCGACCCGCACCAGATGCCCGACCACCAGCGAGGCCACGATCAGCAGCGCCAGGCTCCACCAGGTCAGACCCACCAGGAGGCTGAAGGCGATGGCGACCAGCACGCCGGCCACCACGGAGTTCACCCGGCGGATGCCGTTGGTGAGCGTGGCGTACAGCGTGACCTGGACGACCAGCAGCGCGGTCAGGGGCGCGGTCAGCGGCGCGGCCTCCGGGCTCAGGCGCAGCGCGATGACGTAGGCGATCGTCGCCGCGGCCGCCGACCGCAGCGTCTGGACCACCACGGGATCCCGGCGCAGCTTCGCGAGCCGCTCCTGGAACGCCGTCCCCTCACGTACGTCTGGCATCCTCGGGCCGTTCCCTTTCCACTGTCACAGATGCTGCCGACACACCGCTTGCGGACCGTAACAGTCCGCAAGGCACCCCAGAGTGATCGCAGCGGCCGGAGTACGGCAAGGGGGCGGGCTGGTGATCGTGGACACCCGCGCGAGGCCGGGTGGTTCATCGGTCCGGGACTGCGGGTCGGATCGGTCCCGGACTGAGGAAAACCCCCGCCGCCACCCCGAGGTTGTCCGCCTCCGGGGACGGAGGACCGCCGGATGGCCCCCGCCCGCCTCGGAGCGCAAGTCTTGGATCATGAAACGGCATAGACGGTATTAGCCCTGACCCTGTTCATCATCCTCGCCGCCCTGACGACCAGCATCCCGGCAGCGGCGACACCGGCCGGCACCACCACGGTCGTCGAGGCGCTCGACCGCGCCGCCCACCCGCTGCGGTCCGTCGAGCCGGGCGGCAGCACCGGCGATCTGCGCCCCCTTGACCGGATGACCGGGCAGGCCCGGCCGACGCGCAGTATCGGCACCGCCTACCCGGACGGCCCGCACGACATCGCGCTCGCCCGCAGCCACGACGTCCTGATCCATCTGCACCAGGTGGAGGCGTCCGGGCTGCGGGACCTGTGAGGGGCGCCCGCCCTCAGACGTACAGCTTGTCGACGAAGGCGGCCAGATTGCCCGCGGTCCGGGCGATCTGCTCCTCCAGCGTCAGGCTCTCCTCGAAGCGGGTCCCGGACTCCAGGGACTTCTTGCCGCGGACATACAGCGAACACGCGAGGTCGGTGCACATGTACACGCCGACCGAGTTGCCCTCGCGGCCCGCCACGCCCGCCTTGCGTGCCGTCATCAGGGAAACGCCGCCGCCAGGATGCGTCGTCAGACACAGGGAGCACATGCTGCGGTGCAGGAAGCCGCGCTGCGAGGACGGGAAGCGGAGGGTGACGCCCACCGGGCGCCCCTTCCGCTCGGTGACCAGATAGCTGCGGTCGGGCGCGCCCGGATCCCGCCAGCCGAGGAAGTCGAGGTCGTCCCAAGGGCGTTCGTCGAGATCACGCGGTACGGACAGGCGCTTGGCCTCCCCCTTCGAGCAGTTGATGAAGGAGTTGCGGATGTCCTGCTCGGTGAGCGACTTCATGGGGGTCTCCAGGGGCTGATGGGCGTCGATCCGTGAAACCTAGAGGCACTAGGTTAAGAGCTAGGGTAGGCAGCCAGTTGAGGGGGAGCCAGCGAATTTCGGCCTTGCCGGGGCGCCGCGGGCCCGGGCGGCGCCGCGGCATGTCGCGGCCTCTTCCGAAGGGGCGGCCAGCCGGATCTTCGGCGGTGCGTACGACGACGCTGCCGCGCACCAGCGGCCGCCGGCATACGTCTCGTCGCGGCCGCCGAGGCGGACGAGCAGGGCGCTGCGCTGGAGGTGCCCTGTGCCGTCATTCGGCTGCGGCACCATCGTGGCTGGTCGCGCGGTTCCCCGCGCCCCTTCAGGGCGCTGCCGAACCGGCGTGCGCTTCGCCCGGCCTGTCGACCCGCGCGGCGCCGGGAACGCCACACGTGGGCCTTCCGGTTCGGCGCGCCGGTGGGCCAGGGAGTGGCCTACTCCGCTTCCGCAACCGTTGGCGTCGGCGGCCACACCCCGGGGGCGAGCACCCCCAGCGCATAGGCACGGGCGACCAGTTCCGTACGGTTCGCCGCGCCCCACCGGGCCGACAGGCGCCGCAGGTGGTAGTTCACGCCGTCCACCGTGAGGCCGGCCTCATGGGCGGCCCGCGCGGTGGTGGCGCCCCCGGCGAGCAGGGCCAGGATGCGCGCCTCCTTCGGCGAGGCCTGCACGGGCCTGCGTTCCCGGGCCTCGCGCTCGCCCAGGACCCGGAGCATCACCAGCAGCGCCGGCGTCTCCTCCACGGTGTCGCTCACCGGGTCCGCCGTCAGCTCCCCGTACCGCTCCGCACCGTCGGGCGCCTGCCAGCGCACCGACACCTGGTACCGCGAGCGGTGCCGCAGCCGCAGCGCCTCGGCGATCCGCTCCACCTGGGTCGCCTCCTGCGGCCGGAACAGCTCCAGCACGTCCCGGCCGCGCAACCGCCCCGGGGTCGTACCGCACTCCGCCGCCATCGCGGGATTGGCCAGCTGGACCGCGCCGTACACATCACAGACCGCGACCGGCACCGAGACACGGTCGAAGACCAGCAGGGCGCGGTTGCGCCACACCACGGCCTCCGGGCGGGACCAGTCCACCAGCACCTCCGGTCACTCGACGCAAGAGCGACGTACCTCCATGCACTACACAATCATGTAGTGCCGGGGTGCGGGCGGCCGGGGCAGGTCGATCACGCTGGATCGCAGTTCTCCCGTACCGCGAAAGGCAGTTGTCGCGCCATGCCCCCCACCGCGCCGCACCCGCAGACCACCGACACCCGCCCCGACGTCCCCGTCGTCGACATCACCGCCGTCGGCCCCGGCCGCACCCCGATCCAGCAGGTCATGGAGCTGATGCGGGAGCACGGGCCGGTACTCGTGCGGCGGCTGCACGGGCGGGACGTCCTGTTCACCGCCGACCTGGACCTGGTGGCCGACCTCGCCGACGAGAAGCGGTTCGCCAAGCACGTCGGGCCCGCCCTGGAGAACGTGCGCGAGTTCGCCGCCGACGGCCTGTTCACGGCGTACAACGACGAACCGAACTGGGCCAAGGCGCACGACATCCTCATGCCCGCCTTCGCGCTCGGCTCGATGCGCACCTACCACCCCGTGATGCTGAAGGTGGCCCGGCGGCTCATCGCGTCCTGGGACCGCGACGCCCGCGCCGGACAGCCGGTCAACGTCCCCGACGACATGACCCGCATGACCCTCGACACCATCGGCCTCGCCGGCTTCGGCTACGACTTCGGCTCCTTCGAGCGGGCCGAGCCCCACCCCTTCGTCGAGGCGATGGTCCGCTGCCTGGAGTGGAGCATGTACCGCCTGGCCCGTGTCCCGGGCGAGGACCACTCGGCGGCCGACTCGGCCTTCCGGGACGACTCCGCCTACCTCGCCCAGGTCGTCGACGACGTCATCGCCTCCCGGGCGGGCACCGACCAGCGCGACGCCGACGATCTGCTCGGGCTCATGCTCAGCGCCGAGCACCCTGCCGACGGCACCACCCTCGACGCCGCCAACATCCGCAACCAGGTCATCACCTTCCTGATCGCCGGCCACGAGACGACCTCCGGCGCGATGTCCTTCGCGCTGTACTACCTCGCCAAGCACCCGACCGCACTCCAGTTGGTCCAGCGAGAGGTCGACGAGCTGTGGGGCGAGCAGGCCGACCCCGAGCCGACGTACGACGAGGTCGGCAAGCTGACCTACACCCGCCAGGTCCTCAACGAGGCACTGCGGCTGTGGCCCACGGCCGCCGCCTTCAGCCGCCACGCCCTGGAGGACACCATGCTGGGCGGGCGTGTCCCGCTGCGCGCCGGGCAGTCCGTCACCGTGCTCGCGCCGATGCTGCACCGACAGCCGGTCTGGGGCGACAACCCCGAGCTGTTCGACCCCACCCGCTTCACGCCGGAGGCCGAGGCGGCCCGCTCGGTGCACGCCTTCAAGCCCTTCGGTACCGGTGAACGCGCCTGCATCGGGCGGCAGTTCGCGCTGCACGAGGCGACCATGCTGCTGGCGATGCTGGTCCACCGCTACCGGCTGCGCGACCACGCGGACTACCGCCTCAGCATCAAGGAGACCCTCACCCTCAAGCCCGACGGCTTCACCCTCACCCTGGCCCCGCGCACCCCCGCCGACCGGCGGCACACCCCGCTGCCCGGCGCCGCCCCCGCGACCACGGAAGCCGTGACCGACACGGCCGCCCTGCCCGCCCGCGTCCGCCCCGGCACCAGCGCCCTGTTCCTGCACGGCAGCAACTACGGAACCTGCCGCGACTTCGCCGCCCAGCTCGCCCACGAGGCCGCCGCGATCGGCTGCGAGACACAGGTCGCGCCTCTCGACGCCTACGTCGGCGGCCTGCCCACCGACCGCCCGGTCGTGATCACCGCCGCCTCCTACAACGGCCGCCCCACCGACGACGCCACCGCCTTCGCCGCCTGGCTGGAGGAGGCGGACGACGCGACGGACGTCACCTACGCCGTCCTGGGCGTCGGCGACCGCAACTGGGCCGCCACCTACCAGCACGTCCCGACCCGCTTCGACGACCGTCTCGCCGAACTCGGCGCCACCCGCCTACTCGACCGGGCCGCCGCCGACGCCTCCGGCGACCTGACCGGCGCGGTACGGGACTTCACGGCCCGGCTCCGCACGGCCCTCCTGGAGCGGTACGGCGACCCGGACGCGCGAGCCGTCGACGGGATCGACGAGCCCACGGCGGCCTACGAGGTCCGCACCCTGACCGGAGGCCCCCTGGACGCCCTCGCCGAACGGCACGGGCACGTCCCCATGACGGTGGCCGAGGCGCACGACCTCACCGCCCCCGGCTACCCGCGCCGCAAACGCCTCGTCCGCGTCGCCCTGCCCGACGGCGTCACCTACCGCACCGCCGACCACCTCACCGTCCTGCCCGCCAACGCCCCCGACCTCGTCGACCGTGCCGCCGCCGCACTCGCCGTGGACCTCGACACCGTCCTGGACATCCGCGCCACCCGCCCACGCCGCGACGGCCTCGCGGTGGACCGACCCTTGACGGTACGTCAACTCCTCACGCACCTCGTCGAATTGCAGGAGCGTCCGAGCGCGGCCCAGCTCTCCGTCCTCGCAGCCGCCAACCCCTGCCCGCCGGAGCGCATGGCGCTGGCGAACCTGACCGACGACCCGCGCACCCTGGTCGAGGTGATCGAGGACTTCCCGGCGCTGCGCGGCGCCCTGGACTGGCCGACGCTTCTCGACCTGCTCACCCCGCTGCGCCCCCGCCACTACTCGATCTCCTCCTCGCCGGCGGCCGACCCCGGCCACGCGGACCTGATGATCTCCCTGCTCCAGGCCCCCGCACGCTCCGGCAAGGGCACCTACCGGGGCACCGGATCCGGATACCTCACCGCCGTCGAGCCCGGCGACACGGTGTACGCCCGCGTCCAGCCGTGCCGGGAGGTCTTCCGGATCGACGGCTCGACCCCGGTCGTCATGGTCGCGGCGGGCACGGGCCTCGCCCCCTTCCGCGGCGCGATCGCCGACCGTACGGCCGCCCTCGCGGCCGGCGCCGAACTCGCCCCCGCCCTCTGCTACTTCGGCTGCGACGCCCCCGACGCCGACTTCCTGCACGCCGAGGAACTGCACGCCGCCGAGGCCGCCGGTGCCGTCTCGCTCCGCCCGGCCTTCAGCGCCGCTCCGAAAGACGGGGTGACCTTCGTGCAGCACCGCATCGCCGCCGAGGCCGACGAGGTCTGGGAACTGCTCGGCGCGGGCGCCCGCGTATACGTCTGCGGGGACGGCTCGCGAATGGCGCCGGGTGTGCGGGAGGCGTTCCGTACGCTGTACCGGGAGCGCACGCCGGGCGCCGACGAAGCGGTGGCCGGGCGGTGGCTCGACGGGCTGATCGCGGACGGGCGCTACGTCGAGGACGTGTACGCGGCCGGCTGACCGACAGGGGAGGGGTGGGCGCACGGTGGTGGACTCCTGGGAACGGGCCAGGCAGGTCCTGGACGCGGCGGGCATAGCGCCGGGACACCTCGCCCACCTGCGCCCGCTGTCCGGGGGCACCTACAACACGGTCGAGGAACTGCTCCTCACCGACGGCCGCCGGTACGTGCTCAAGGTGCCGCCCCCGTCGACCGTCCCGGGCCTGACCCACGAGAGCGATCTCCTGGTGTCCGAGGCGGAGTTCTACCGCGCGGCTGCGCAGGCGGACGTACGGACCCCGCACGTCGTGGCCATCGGCGGCCACCTGCTGATGACCGCCTGCCCGGGCGAACCCTGGAACGGCTCGCTCACCGCCGGCGAACAGACGGCCCTGCGCACGGAGCTGGGCCGCCAGGTCGCCCGCCTGCACACCATCACCGGGCCGGGCTTCGGCTATCCGTCCGGCGCCCTCGGCCCGCTCGCCCCCGACTGGCGCACGGCGTTCACCGGAATGCTCGACGCCGTCCTGGACGACGCCCGCCGCTACGGCGCCCGGCTGCCACGCCCCGCGGACGACGTCGCCCGCACGCTCCGGACCGGCTACGACGCGCTGGACGAGGTCACCGTTCCGCGTCTGGTCCACTTCGACCTGTGGCAGGGCAACATCCTGGTGGACCGTGCGTCGGGACAGGCCCGGATCGGCGGCCTCATCGACGGGGAGCGCATGTTCTGGGGCGACCCCCTGGCCGACTTCGTCTCCCTGGCGCTGCTCGGGGACATCAAGACGGACGAGGCGTTCCTGGCGGGCTACCGGGAGGCCGGAGGGCGGACCGACTTCGACGCACCGGCCCGCCTGCGCCTGGCCCTCTACCGCAGCTACCTCTACCTGATCATGCTCACCGAGACGGTCCCGCGCGCGGCCGACGCCGCACAGGAGCGCCGGGTGCAGGAGACGGTAGCGCCGCAGCTGGTGGCGGGGCTGGCCGAGATCGAGGACCTCAGGTCGTAGGTCACAATGGGGACGGTTCGAACGGGGTGGAACAGGGCTGGTCCGAAGGGAGCCGCATGGCGGGGCGGAACGGGCGCACGGTACGGGACCTCAGACGGGGCAACCGCACGGCCGTGCTGCAGCGCCTCTACTTCGACGGCCCCCTCAGCCGTTTCGAACTCGGCCCGGCGACCGGGCTCAGCTCCGGCTCCGTCAGCAACGTCGTCGCCGAGCTGATCGCCGACGGCCTGGTCGAGGAGGCCGGCAGCGTCGACTCCGACGGCGGCCGCCCGCGCATCCTGCTGCGCGTGGCTCCCGGCAGCGGCCACATGGTCGGCGTCGACGTCGGTGAGACCCGGGTGCGGATCGGGCTGTTCGACCTGACGCTCACCGAACTCGCCCGCGCCGAACGGCCCTTGGCGCAGGCGCGGTACGAGGTGGACGGCATCGTCGGCCATGTGCGCGACGGCGTCGCCGAGGTCCTCGAGGGCGCCGGCATCGGACCCGAGCGGCTTCTCGGCGTCGGGATCGGTGTCCCCGGGATAGTCGAACACACGCCGCGGACCGGTGCCGTGGTGCACGGGCAGACGATCGGCTGGGACGCGGTGCCGCTGGAGCGGCTCCTGCGCGACGGTTCCCGACTCCCGGACGACGTCCCGTACTTCATCGACAACGGCGCCAGGACCCTCGGCCAGGCCGAGATGTGGTTCGGGGGCGGACGCGGCGCCCGCAGCGCGATCGTCGTGCTCTTCGGCTCCGGCGTCGGCGCCTGTCTGGTCGCTCCCGAGGTGGAGCAGGGGCGGGCAGTCGAGTGGGGCCATCTGACGGTACGGGTCAGGGGGCGCCGCTGCCGGTGCGGTGCGCTCGGCTGCCTGGAGGCCTACGCGGGCGCGGAGGCGCTGCTGGAACGCTGGCGTGAGGAGGGCGGCGGGAGCGTGCCGGAGGATGCCGACGAGGAGACCGCGCTGGCGGCGATGCTGGCCGGCGCGTATCCGGCCGAGGGCGAGGCGGCCGACTCGGGGGCGCTCGCCGTACTGGAGGAGACGGCAGAGTACGTGGGCGCCGGCCTGTCCGACCTGATCAACCTCTTCCAGCCCGAGCGCATCCTGATCGGCGGCTGGGCGGGTCTCCAGCTCGGCACCCGGTTCCTGCCCGCCGTACGCCGGCACGCGGCCGCGTACGCCCTGCGGCATCCGGCCCGGAAGGTCACCGTGGACCTGGGCCGGCTCGGCCCGGACGCGGTCACCGTCGGCGCCGCGATCCTGCCGCTGGCCGACTTCTTCGCGCGCGGCGGCCGACGTGCCGAGCCGGCGCCCGAGGACCCGGCCTCCGCTCGGGACGACTCCCTCGCCGAGCGGGTGGCGCCCTGACGTTTCGCCGGTGTGCCAGGCGGTACTCGCGGGACGCTCGGACGATGCCAGGGAGGTGCACCATGGCCGACAACGGTCGCGAGGCGCCCGACCGGACCGGCGAGCCGGTACCGCGGGACCTGCCGGACCAGCAGGCGGACACGGGCGAGGACCCGTGGGAGGTGCCCGTCGAGCCGGTGGACGACACCACCGAAGCCGACGACGTCCCCGACACGGACGAGGCGGGCACGGGCCGGCACGGCGCTCCGCAGCAGTCGGGCACGGCCCCTTCCGAAGATCCGGCACCTCAGGAGCCGTCCGGCTGAGCGACGTCCACCCGGTGAGAGTCCGCTCGGTGCGGGGTCAGCCCACCTTGCGGCCCCGCATGGGCTCGGTCGACGCGCCCGCGCCGTGCCGGAGGCCCTCCAGGAACTCCTCCAGCACCTCGGTCGCCGTGCGGTCCGGACGCCAGCCCAGTTCCGTACGGGCGCGTGTGCAGTCCATCAGCGGCAGCCGGAGGACCGCGTCGAACAGGTGCGGAGAAGCGGGCAGCAGATGCAGCCCCCACGCGGCGGCGATCGCCGAGCGGGCCGCCGTGCGCGCCAGCCGGACCGGGCGGGCGCCGAGCATGCCGCCCAGCAGCTCCGCGTCGACCGGTGGTTCCGCAGCGAGGTTGAAGGCACCACGGACGTTGGACTTCACGGCGAGCTGATACGCCCTGGCCGCGTCGTCGGTGTGCAGGGCCTGTACCCGCAGTCCCGGGATGTCAGGCAGGAACGGCAGCAGGTCGGGACGCACCGACGGCCCCGGCAGGAAACGGCCGCCGAAGATGCGGCGCTGCTCGCTCGCCGACTCCCGCTTGAACAGGAAGGCCGGCCGCATCCGCACCACCCGGACCTTGGGGTGGGCCCGGTCGAAGGCGTCCAGCGCCCGCTCCAGATAAGCCTTCTCCCGGCAGTACGCGGCGTCGGGCCAGCCGTGCGTCGGCCACGACTCGTCCACGGCGTGGTCCTTCGGCCCCGGCGAGTACGCGCCGACCGACGACGCGTGCACCAGGGTAGGCACCCGCGCCGCGGCCACCGCCTCGAACACGCGGATGCTGCCCAGCACGTTCGTCCGCCAGGTCACCGCCGGATCGTGCGTGGGCTGGAACGCCCAGGCCAGATGGACGACGGCGGTCGCACCCTCGAAGAGGTCCGTTGGATCGGCCCGCTCTTGCGCCAGGTCGACCGCTGCCCAGTCCGTCTTCGGCGGCGACCAGTCGGGAATCCGGCGGGCCAGCCCCAGGACGGAGCCGACCTCGGGATCCTCCGAGAGGAGCCGCACCACGCTCGTACCGACATTGCCCGTGGCGCCGGTGACGACGACCCTGTGCGCCGGTTCGCTGCTCACCTGCGGCTCCTCTCGGCGGTGGGACGGGAGCCTCCGAGTACCCGTCCGGGGATGCCCGCACGCTCCCGACGCGGCGCGCTACGAGGTGAACGCGTTCACGCCCGTCAGCTCCGCCGACAGCTCCCACAGACGCGCCGCCTGCTCGGGGTCGACGGCCCAGTCCTTCACCCCGCGCATCGCACCGTCGGCCGGGGCGGGCTCGGCCACCTCGCAGTCCTCCAGGTAGACGCCGCCGAGACCGGCCAGCTGGGGCGAGGTCGCCGCCCAGACCTGCGTGGCCGCGCCCTGCTGCGGGCTCTTGAAGCCCTCGGGGTTGAGCGGGGTGCCGTTCTCGTCGATCCAGCCGCGCTCCACCATCTCCTCCTGGGCCATGTGCCGCTGGAGCGGCGTGAGGATGGCGCCGGGGTGCAGAGCGAAGGCGCGGACGCCGACGCTCTCGGCGAGCCGGTCCAGGTGGACGGCGAACAGCACGTTCGCGGTCTTGGCCTGCCCGTAGGCCGCCCACTTGTCGTATCCCTGCTGCCAGTGGACGTCGTCCCAGCGCACGCCGGTCAGATGGTGTCCGCCGGAGGACACCGCGACGACCCGCGCGCCGCCGGGTTCGAGGGCCGGCCACAGCCGGTTGACCAGGGCGAAGTGACCGAGGTGGTTGATGGCGAACTGGGCCTCCCAGCCGGGCCCGACCCGCGTCTCGGGGCACGCCATGACACCGGCGCTGTTGATGACGAAGTCGACGGTGCGGCCGGAGGTGAGGAACCGGTCCGCGAAGCCGCGGACGCTCTCCAGGTCGGCGAGGTCCAGCTCGTCCACCTCGACGCCCGGCACGCCCTCCAGTGCCTCCCGGGCATCCTCCGGGCGACGTGCGGGGACGACGACGCGGGCGCCGGCCCTGGTGAGGGCCCGGGTGGTCTCCAGGCCGATGCCCGAGTAGCCGCCGGTGACGATCGCGAGCTTTCCGGTCAGGTCGGTGCCGGCGAGGACGTCGTCGGCGGTGCTGGTGGCCCCGAAGCCGGAGCCGATCTTGTGCTGTGCAGTGCTCATGTCCCGGAACGCTACGAATTGGAGCGCTCTCGAAGTCAAGCGGCGCCTCGATCAAAGCCAAAGGCAAACAAAGCCAAAGGCGAACAAGGCCATGGGCAAAAGGAAAGCCCCGACCGGACGGGGGATTCCGATCGGGGCGGTCAATCGTGGGCGCGGATGGCGGTCGCCTCTCGGCGAAACGCTCCACAGGGCTTCAGCCGAACGATCGTCCCTGTGGGCAAAAGGTGAGGCCCGGGGACACTGTCCCATCCGCACCCACGGCTGGTTCAACGGGAAACTACCGGTGGGTGTTCCTGGGATTGCCGCGATACGCGGTGACCTCTGTCACGCCCGGAACTCACCGCTCGTGCGTCCAGGCCAGTAGCTCGTCGGCGCTCCAGGTGGTGATCACCCGCTCGGCGGGCACCCCGCACTCCTCGGCCCGCGCGCAGCCGTACCGCTGCCAGTCGAGCTGACCGGGCGCGTGTGCGTCGGTGTCGACGGAGAAGAGCACGCCCGCCGCCAGGGCCTGGCGCAGCAGCCGCCGGGGCGGGTCCAGCCGCTCGGGCCGGCTGTTGATCTCCACCGCCGTCCCGGACTCGGCGCACGCGGCGAACACCTCGTCCGCGTCGAACTCGGACTCCGGCCGGCCTCGTCCGGTGACCAGCCTGCCGGTGCAGTGGCCGAGGACGTCCGCGTGCGGGTCGCGTACGGCGGCGACCATTCGGCGGGTCATCGCGGCCGCGTCCATCCGCAGCTTGGAGTGCACGGACACCACCACGACGTCGAGCCGCTCCAGCAGCTCGGGCTCCTGGTCGAGGGTGCCGTCCTCGAGGATGTCGCACTCGATGCCGGTGAGCAGCCGGAACGGCGCCCAGGTCGTGTTCAGCTCCGCCACCACCTCCAGCTGCTCGCGCAGCCGCTCGGCGGACAGTCCGCGGGCGACGGTCAGCCGCGGCGAGTGGTCGGTCAGCACCGCCCACTCATGCCCCAGCTCGGCCGCCGTCCGGCCCATCTCCTCGATCGGGCTGCCGCCGTCCGACCAGTCGGAGTGCAGATGGCAGTCCCCGCGCAGCAGCTCCCACAACTCGCGTCCGCCCTCGGGCGGCGCGGCCGCGGGCCTGCCCTCCAGGTCCGTCAGATAGCCGGGCACCTCACCGGCCAGCGCCTCGCGCACCACCTGGGCCGTCTTCGGGCCGACGCCCCGCAGCGACTCCAGCGTCCCGGCCTCCGCCCGCGCCCGCACCTCGTCCTCGGGCAGCCCGGCCAGTACCCGGGCCGCCGTACGGAAGGCACGTACGCGATACGTCGGCGCAAGGGACCGCTCCAACAGGAAGGCGATCCGGTTCAGCGCGTCGACGGGTTCCATCGCCACCTCCTCCTCCAGGGTTCCCCGGAGCCGCCGCCCCCGCACGGCGGCGGACGGCGCCGTCCGCGCGGCCCGGCTGCGGGAATCCTGGATGGCCTGAAGAATTCGTCGATGGCCTGAAGGATTCGTTGACGCGGGTTGCGCTCTACGCTCTATGCATGACCGAAATCGCGAGCCCGCACATGTCACACCCGCGGATCATGGTGCTCGGGGTTCAGCCGGGCACGCCTCCGTTCCGCATCATGGAGATCGACGGTGTGGTCGTCGGGATGGCGAGGGCCATCACCGACGTCCTGGAGACCGCCGCCGCCTTCGGCATCACGGTCCACGACCTGGACGACCCGGAAGTGGTCCGCTGGGTGGGCGGCGACAAGTTCACCTGGCACCACCACTAGGGTCAGCCGACCGTCCATTTCTGGTTGGCCGCGCCCGTGCAGGTCCAGATCTGCAGCCGGGTGCCGTTGGCCGAGCTGTTGCCGGTCACGTCCAGGCACTTGTCGGCCTGCGGATTGACGATGTCGCGCGCCGCGGTGACGGTCCATCTCTGGTTGGGGCCGCCGGTGCAGTCCCACAGCTGGACGGTCGTGCCGTCCGCGGTTCCGTTGCCGGTGGCGTCCAGGCACTTGCCGAGCGCGCGGAGGGTGCCGTCCGAGCCCACGCTCCACTGCTGGGCGGCGGTGCCGTTGCAGTCGTAGAGCTGGACGGGAGTGCCGTTGGCGGCGTTCGCCCCGGCCACGTCGACACACTTCCCGGCCAGCCCCCTGACCGCGCCGCCGGCGGGCGAGTCGCCGGTGGTCACCGAGACGTGGTCCACGACCAGCTGCTGCGGGAAGACGGTGGAGCCGTCCGGGTCGCCGGGCCAGTAGCCGCCGACCGCCAGGTTCAGGATGAGGAAGAACGGCTTGTTGAACACCCAGGTCCGTCCGCCCAGGTCGGCGGGTGTGCGCCGCTGGTAGACGTTGCCGTCGACGGACCAGGTGATGGAGTCGGGCGCCCAGTCGATGGCGAAGGTGTGGAAGGCGTCCGCGAAGGCCTGCCCGTTCGGGAGGGAGTAGGCGGCGCCGATGCCGCCCGACCCGGAGTAGCCGGGGCCGTGGAGGGTGCCGTGCACGGTCGAGGGCTCGAAGCCGACGTTCTCCATGATGTCGATCTCGCCCGAGTCCGGCCAGTTGACCGGCGTGCCCAGCATCCAGAACGCGGGCCACATGCCCTGCCCGCGTGGCACCTTCAGGCGCGCCTCGATGTGCCCGTACTGGGCGGTGAACTTCCCCGCGGTGTTCAGCCGGGCCGAGGTGTACTGACAAGTGCCGTACCAGCACTGGTAGTTGGCCGGATTCTCGCGCCGGGCCGTGATCACCAGGTGGCCCTGGCCGTCCAGCGCCGCGTTCTTGTTGCCGGAGGTGTAGTACTGCCGCTCGTGGTTGTTGACGTTGTCGCCGGTCTCGATCTGCCACTTCGACGAGTCGACCGCGGCACCGGCGGGCCCGTCGAAGCTGTCGGAGAACGTCACCGCCGCGGGCGCGACGTCCGGCGGTTCCGCCTGCGCGGGGCCGATCGCGGCGGACGCGACCAGGGCGGCTGACAGAGCGGCGAGCAGACACGTGCGGAGCAGGCGTGGGGAGGCCATCGTGCTCCCTTCCGTACGGCGGCCCGATGGACGGGTGCGCCGACCGAGGTGGGGGGTGAAGGTGTCGCCACTTGATTTAAGGAGTGAGATAAGGGGGCGTCAATACCTTGGTACGGACCAGAAGTTGACCGGACCGGGTGCGGGTGCGGGTGCGGGTGCGGGTGCGGGTGCGGGTGCGGGTGCGGGTGCGGGTGCGGGGGCCTGCGCCTGCCCTCTCGAAGACCGGGCCCCTCGCGCAGTCCGGCATGGTTCGTCCGCCGCCGAAGTGTTCGGTTTCTAGGCTGCCCTCCATGAACGCCGCACACATCGGTGAGCTGCTCGCCGTCCTGGGCGCGGGCATCGCCGCCGGGGCGGTCAACGCCGTCGTCGGCTCGGGGACGCTCATCACGTTCCCGGTCCTGCTGGCGACCGGCCTGCCGCCCGTCACCGCCACGGTCTCCAACGCGCTCGGCCTGATCCCCGGCTCGATCAGCGGCGCCATCGGGTACCGCCGGGAACTGAGCGGTCAGCGCCGGCGCATCCTGAAGTGGGGAGCCGGCGCCCTGCTCGGCGGACTCACCGGTGCCGCGCTGCTGCTGGCCCTGCCCGCCTCGGCGTTCGAACGGATCGTGCCGGCCCTGGTGGGGCTCGCCCTCGTGCTCGTCGTCCTCCAGCCGCTGATCAGCAGGAGGCTGCGCGCCCGCCGCGCGCGGAAGGGAAGGTCCGCACGCCCCGACGGCGGCCCCGTGCTGCTCGCCGGACTGACCCTGGCCAGCGTCTACGGCGGCTACTTCTCGGCAGCCCAGGGCATCATCTACGTCGCCTTGATGGGCATGCTCCTCGACGACGACCTGCAACGCCTCACCGCCGTCAAGAACGTGCTCGTCGCCGTGGTCAACTCCGTCGCCGCGCTGCTCTTCCTCGTCGTCGCCGACTTCGACTGGACGGCCGTCGCCCTCCTCGCGGTCGGGTCCGCGCTCGGCGGCCATCTCGGAGCGACGACGGGCCGCCGGTTGCGCCCGGCTGTGCTGCGTGCCCTCATCGTGGTGGTCGGAACGGTGGCCATCGTCCAGTTGGTTCCGCGCTAGGAACGCTGCTCCTTGGCATGCACCGTCCGGCTCAGTCGCCGCCCCAGCAGCAGGTAGCCGATCAGCGCTCCGGTGGTGTTGAGGATGACGTCGTCGATGTCGAAGGCGCGCCCCGTCACCAGCGCACCCTGCGCGAACTCGACCAGAAGCATGACGGTCGCCGTCAGCAGCAACACTCGCAGGACACCACGCGTCCGTGGTGCCACGACGGGGACCAGGATTCCGAACGGGACGCCGAGCAGCAGATTCCCGCCGATCTGCCGGACGGCGTCACGCAGTTCGGGCTGGTCCAGATAGGCCCGCAGGGAACGGCCCGGGTGCAGGTTGGTATGGGTCAGGGCCTCCGACGCGGGCGACGGCTGCAGGGTGAGCTTCGCCAGTACGACGGCGAAGGCGACCATGAGCGCGAAGGCGCACAGCATCGCCAGGAGGCGGGCCAGGAAGCGTAGGGGGTGCAGCTCGGATCGCGGGGTGCGCTGGGCTTTGGCGGTGGGCTGCGGCTTGGTCCCACGCCCGGACTTGGTACGACGCCCGGGCTTGCCGCCGCGCTGGGGCTTGGCGCGGCGCTCGGACTTCTTGGTGTCGTCCGCGGGCTTTGCGCCCCGTGCCGACTTGGCGGCGCCTGTGGTCTTGGAAGTGCCGGGGCGTAACGCGGCACGCGAACGTGGAATTCCACGAGCCATGCGATCTCCTCCAGTCTTCAACTTCCTTTTGTGGAAAGGGATTACCCCGGTTCCGCGCCAGGATGCCCACCGCGCCGCCGCTGCCGTAGCGGGAGTAACGGGATCAGGCCCCGTACGTGACCTTCACCTCCTTGAAGCCGAGGGAGTGCAGCAGGCCTTCGAGCATCTCGGTGGTGTTGGACTCGGCGCGGGCCGTCAGTCCGCTCTGCTTGGCCGCGTCGCCGATGTGGCGCACCGCCAGCTTCTGCACGGCCTGTTCGCTGTTCGGGTTGTCCGAGAAGAGATCACCCAGGCGGTCGAGGAGACCGCGCTCCTTGGAGACGGCGTAGGAGCGGTCGGGGTCGAGGGACGGTTTGCCGAGGGCGGCGTGCGGGAGGCGGAGCGTGGCGGACGTACGGTCGTCGTTGACCGTCACGTCGTCCTCGCCGACCTTTCCGAGGTCGACATAGGCGTCCACGGTGCCCGCGCCGACGTACAGCGTGCGGGTGCCGCGAATCGCGTCGGGCAGGAACTTGGCGTCCTTCTCCAGATCGACGACGATCTGGAAGTTGCCGGTGGCGGCGTCGTAGCGGCTCATGTCCTGGATGGACTGCAGCAGCGCCGGACCGGAGCGGTCGTTGGTCTCGGTGCCGAACAGGTCCTTGAGGCCGGGGATCACGCTCAGCCGGATCCCGGCGAAGAAGACGACGAGCACCAGGACGAGGGCGCTCACCGCCTTCGCCCAGCCGGGCATGCTCTTGTTGACGCGCTTGATGGGGGTCGTCATGTCGACGTTCCTCCTTCCCTATTCAACGAAGTACCCCCAAATCCCTTGCCAGACCTGTCCGTTGGCCGATTGCCGCCCCTGACTGGAGCAGGGGCGGCGCACTAGCGTGAGGGACTGTCCGTACCGGCGCTTCTGGAGACCCGGATGAGCGCAGACAGCACGTCCCGGCCGCTTCGCCCCATGCACCGCATCAGCCTTCCCGAGCCCGGACCGCCCCGGCTCGGCACCCTCGCCACGGGCACCCCGGTGTGGATCGTGACCCGGTACAGCGAGGCGCGACAGGTGCTCATGGACCCCCGTTTCAACAGGAGTTCGCTGCACGCCCCGGACGCCCCGCCCCTGCTGGTCGTACCGAACCTGCTGGACGCCCCCGACGGGCTCCTCAACCAGGACGGCGCCGCCCACCAGCGGCTGCGCGGCACGGTGCAGCGGGCGTTCACGCCCCGGGCCGTCGCCCGCTGGCGGCCCTGGGTGGCCTCGGTGGTCGAAGCGCTCCTCGACGACCTCGCCGCACAGGACCGGCCGGCCGACATCGTCGAGGCGTACACACGTCCCCTGCCCGTCTCGGTGATCTGCCGTCTGATGGGGCTGGAGCACGTGGACCGCGAGCGCATCCGGCACTGGGCCGACCACGCCCTGTCCGGCGGCGCCCACACGGCCGAGGAGGTCGGCCTGGCCATGCGGGAGTTCGGGGAGTTCGCCGGTGAACTCGTCGCCGAGCGACGGAGGTCACCCGGCGACGACCTGGTGAGCGGGCTGGTCGAGGCGGGCGACGACCTCGGGATCGAAGAGCGCCGGCTGGTCACCCTGGTCTGCGGACTGGTCGTCGCCGGACACGAGACCACCATGACGGCCCTCGGCAACGCCGTCGTCTACCTCCTCACCGACGGGCACGCCGCCTGGAAGGGGCTCGCCGAGGACGGGGACGCGGCGACCACCGCGGCCGAGCAACTGCTGCGCACGATCCCGCTCAGCGAGGGCCGCGTCCTGCCCGGCCTGATCCGCCGCGCCGTCGAGGACACCGAGGTCGGTGGAGTGACGATCCCGGCGGGCAGCGTGGTCGCCGTCCAGACCAACTCCGCCGGCCGCGACCCCGACGTCTTCCCACCCGGCGAGCCCGACCTCTTCGCCCCCCTGACCTCGCCCGGCATCGCCTTCGGCGCCGGCCCCCACCACTGCCTGGGCGCCTGGCTCGCCCGCCTGGAACTGGAACTCGCCCTCCACCGCCTCGCCGCCCGCTTCCCTCACCTGCGCGCCGAGTTCACCCCCGAGACGATCGAGTGGCGGGAGGGCCAGATGACGCGGAGCCCACTCCGGTTGCCCGTGTCGTGGTGAGGCGCGGCGGCGCCGGCGAGGAGCGGCTCCGTCAGTGCCCCCTCAGCTCCCGATCCCCCGACACCCGAGACCACCACACCCCCTCGCCGCGCGTGAGCCCCGGCAGTCGCAGCTCGACCTCCCGTACCCGCCGGGCCGGCAGCTCGCCGGTGATCAGCCATGAAGTCGACCCGCCCGTCGTGCCGGTGAATTCAGCGCCACACGAGGCGAGTTGGGCCGTCACGGGGGACAGGGCGTCGAGCGGGACCTCCGCTTCGAACGCGTGGTACGGCTCGTACAACCGCGTCCGCGCCCCCTCCAGCGCACGGTGCAGCACGATCGGGGTGAGCCCCCGGAAGTCCGCGGCCGTGCTGATCGGCGCGCAGTAGCCGGACCGGATCAGTGTCACTCGGTAGTCGGTCACCGGCGCGCCCGACAGTCCTGTCCGCATCGTCGCGTGGACCGTGTCCTCGATGGCCTGGTGGAAGGCCCGGGGGAGGGCGCCGAGTTCCGTCTCGTACGAGAACGCCCCGCCCGAGTCGCGCGGTCCCGGTTCGACGCGCAGCCCGATCGTCGCCCAGTACTTGGTGTGGTCGTGCCACGGCATCTCGAAGCAGGCCTCGCCGATGCCGCGCGGGCGCTCCAGGTACCGCACCCGGCCCGGCTCGAAGTCGGCCTCCACACCGAAGTCCTGCCTGAGGGTCGCCGCGAGCACCTCCATCTGGACCTCGCCGTAGAGGAGGAGCGCGGTGGCGCCGGTGGACGTGGGGCGGGCGTGGATCAGCGGGTCCTGGTCGGCCAGGGTCAGCAGGGCCGTGCGCAGGTGCGCCGCCTGCTCGGGGTGGCGGGCCCGGACCAGAGTCTCCAGCGTCGGTGGCGCGAACTGCGGCGCGCGGTCGCTGAGTTCGCCGAGCCGGTCGCCGACACGGATGCCCGGGACGCCGGTCAGCGCGGCGATGTTCCCGGCGGTGAGGGGTTCGGCTCCGCCGATCACGTCGAGGTGCGTCGCCCGGCCGGGGACCTCGGTGGTACGGCCGTCGGGCTCACGGCGCAGGAACGTCAGCCGTTGACGCCGCGCCACCTCACCGTCGTACAGGCGCAGATACGCCGTGCGCTCACCGCCGGGTCCGGGCCGAACGGCGAACACCGTGCCGCGCGGCGTGCCGCCCCCGGACGCCGGTGCCGGGGGGATGAGCCGGGCGATGCCCTCGGTCAGCTCCGGTACGCCCTGGCCGCCGAGGGCCGAGCCGAAGAGGACCGGGTGGAAGGAGCCGTCGGCCGTTCGGGCGGCGAGGGACCTGCGCACGTCGTCCGCGGTGGGTTCGGGGCCGTCGACGACCGCCGCCAGGATGTCGGGGTCGACCTCGGCCAGCGCCTCGGCCACGGCGGCACGGACCAGAGGGTCGTCCAGCGAGTTCGGCCGCACGCGGGCGTCGGCGGTGCCGAGTCCCGTCACACCGTTCAGGGGTGCGACGTACGGTGTCAGTCTGCGGCGGATGTCGGTGAGCAGGTCGTCGGAGCGGGCGCCCGCCCGGTCGATCTTGTTGACGAAGACGACCGTGGGCAGCCGCAGACGCCGCAGCGTGCGCATCAGCACCCGTGTCTGTGCCTGTACGCCTTCCACGGCGGAGAGCAGCAGCACCGCGCCGTCGAGGACCTCCAGGGCACGCTCGACCTCGGCGATGAAGTCGGAGTGTCCCGGGGTGTCGATGAGGTTGACGTGGGTGTCGCCGACGGTGAACGCGGCGACGGCGGAGCGGACGGTGATGCCGCGCTGCCGCTCGATCTCGCCGTCGTCCGTGCGGGTGTCGCCGCCGTCGACGCTGCCGAGCCGGTCGATGGCTCCGTGGTCGAACAGGAGCCGCTCGGTGAGGCTGGTCTTACCGGCGTCGACGTGCGCCAGGATGCCGATGTTCAGGACGGTCGGGATGTTCGGGGTGTGCATGGGTGGTCGAGTCCTCGAAGACCGTGGGCCGGTGGGGGCACTGGGTGATTTCGAGGAGTCGGCGCATGCGAGGGGTCCTGACGTGAGGGGACACGGACGCCGTCATCATGGCGCGGCCCCGCAGGTGGGCGGCAACTGATTTTCGGGGCCCCGTAGCATGAGCCCGCCAGCAGAAACGATCATGCGAGGAGTCGAGCGTGCGCGAGATCGCCGTGTTCAGCGGTAGTGCCCACCCCGAACTGGCGGCGGAGGTCTGCGCTCATCTGGGGGTACCGCTCAGTCCCAGCCGGGTCAGCCGGTTCGCCAACGACTGCCTGGAGGTGCAGCTCCAGGCGAACTGCCGGGAACGGGACGTCTTCCTGATCCAGCCGCTGGTCCGCCCGGTCCAGGAACACCTCGTCGAGCTGCTCCTGATGTGCGACGCCGCGCGCGGGGCGTCCGCCCGCCGGATCACCGTCGTCATGCCGCACTACTCCTACGCCCGCTCCGACAAGAAGGACGCACCCCGCATCTCCCTCGGCGGCCGGCTCGTCGCCGACCTGATGGTGGCGGCCGGCGCGAGCCGCGTCCTCGCGATGACCCTCCACTCGCCTCAGGTGCACGGCTTCTTCACGGTGCCGGTCGACCACCTGCACGCGCTGCGGGAGCTCGCCGCGCACTTCCGGCAGTACGACCTCTCGCGTACGACCGTCGTCTCGCCGGACCTCGGCAACGCCAAGGAGGCCGCCGCGTTCGCCCGGCTGATCGGCGCCCAGGTGGCCGCCGGTGCCAAGCAGCGGTTCGCCGACGACCGGGTCAGCATCAACACCGTCATCGGTGAGGTGACCGGGCGGGACGTCATCATCCTGGACGACGAGATCGCCAAGGGGAGCACCGTCCTCGAACTCCTCGATCGGCTTCGGGAGTTGGGGCCGCGGTCGATCCGGGTCGCCTGTACGCACGGTCTGTTCGCGTCCGGGGCGCTGAAGCGGATCGGCGAGCAGCCCGACGTACTGGAGATCGTGTGCACCAACACGGTGCCGGTCCCGGCGGAGGAGCGCACCGAGAAGCTGCGGATCCTGTCCATCGCCCCGGCGCTCGCCGAGGCCGTGCGCCGCATTCACAACGGGGAGTCCGTGAGCGCCCTGTTCGACGCGCCGGGAACCGAATAGACAGGAGGGAGCGGAGCAACGCCCGGCATCACCCGGATGCTCGGCGCTCGGCATCACCCGGATGCTCAGGAGGGCTCGCCATGGCGAAGGCGAAGTTCGAACGGACCAAGCCGCACGTGAACATCGGGACCATCGGGCACATCGACCACGGGAAGACCACGCTCACCGCGGCCATCACGAAGGTGCTGCACGACCGGTATCCCGACCTGAACCCGTTCACGCCGTTCGACCAGATCGACAAGGCGCCCGAGGAGCGGCAGCGCGGCATCACGATCTCGATCGCGCACGTCGAGTACCAGACGGAGCGCCGGCACTACGCGCACGTCGACTGCCCGGGGCACGCGGACTACATCAAGAACATGATCACCGGCGCGGCCCAGATGGACGGCGCGATCCTGGTCGTCGCCGCCACGGACGGGCCGATGCCGCAGACCAAGGAGCACGTGCTGCTGGCGCGCCAGGTGGGCGTGCCGTACATCGTCGTGGCGCTCAACAAGACCGACATGGTCGACGACGAGGAGATCCTGGAGCTCGTGGAGCTGGAGGTGCGCGAGCTGCTCACGGAGTACGAGTTCCCGGGCGACGACGTCCCGGTGGTCAAGGTCTCCGCGCTCAAGGCCCTGGAGGGAGACCCGGAGTGGGCACAGTCGGTGCTCGATCTGCTGGACGCCGTCGACACGGCCGTTCCGGAGCCGGAGCGCGATGTCGACAGGCCGTTCCTGATGCCGATCGAGGACGTCTTCACGATCACCGGGCGCGGCACGGTCGTCACCGGACGGATCGAGCGCGGCAAGCTGCTCGTACACAGCGAGGTCGAGATCATCGGCATCCACGACCAGAAGACGAAGACCACGGTCACCGGCATCGAGATGTTCCGCAAACTCCTCGACGAGGGCCGGGCGGGGGAGAACGTCGGGCTGCTGCTGCGGGGCGTGAAGCGGGAGGACGTCGAGCGTGGGCAGGTCGTCATCAAGCCCGGCTCGGTCACCCCGCACACGGAGTTCGAGGCGCAGGCGTACATCCTGTCGAAGGACGAGGGCGGCCGGCACACGCCCTTCTTCCAGAACTACCGCCCGCAGTTCTACTTCCGTACGACGGACGTGACGGGCGTGGTCACGCTGCCCAAGGGCACCGAGATGGTCATGCCGGGCGACAACACCGGCATGCATGTCCAGCTGATCCAGCCCATCGCCATGGAAGAAGGGCTGAAATTCGCCATCCGTGAGGGCGGCCGGACGGTGGGGGCCGGTCAGGTCACCAAGATCGTGAAGTAGGTGCTCTCACTGGGTGCCCTCATAACGTGCCGGACGTGGCCTCGGGCTGGCCCAGGGCCGCGTCCGGCGTCGGATGCGGAGGGAGCAGCCGGGACAGACCGGTGATCCTCAGGACGCGCAGGGTGAGCGGGTGGGTGCAGACCAGGTGCAGCTGCCCGCCGTGGTCGAGCACCCGGCTGCGGGCCCGGTACAGCAGACGCAGCCCGGAGCAGTCGAAGAACTCGACGCTCCTGAGGTCGATCACGATCCGGGCGTCGGGGTGCGTCGTCACCCGGTCCAGGTACGGGGCTATCTCCACTGCCGCCGCGATGTCGATCTCACCGAGGAACTCCAGCACCGTGTGGTCCTGGTGCCGGTGGACACGCAGATGCCGGCTGAACGGCGCAGGAACCTGCTGCACGACGACATCGCCTCCAACCTGCTCACTTACGGCGGCTGCTCAAATCCAGTCCCCGCACTGCAAGTTACCCTCGATCGAGCGAATCTGAGCATGTTCGATTGACATATGTCTTCGAATTGCAGCAGAGGTTTCGCCAGACGTGAGGGACGACGTGTGGGGCGCGGCTACGACAGCGCGTGCCAAGCCTTGGAGAGTGCCTGGCGGAACTGCTCGGTCTGATGGGGCGTGAGGTCTCGCGCCATCCGCTCCTCCAGCTCCCGTACGGATCCCTCGTGCCGCGCGAGCAGTTCGCGGCCTTCGTCGGTCAGCAGGATCAGCAGCTCCCGGCGATTGCGCGGGTTGCGCTCCCGGCGGACGAGGCCGCGGGTCTCCAGGCTGCGCACCAGGTCGGCGATCGACTGCGCGGTGACGAACGAGTCGCGTGCCAGCTGGGCGGCCGACAGCCCGTCGTGTCGCTGCAGCACGGTGAGCGCGGTGTACTGCAGCGCGGTGATCCCGGACGGCTTGACCAGCTCGTCCAGGTGGGAGCGCACGACCAGCTCCACCTGCTTCACCATGTAGAGAAGCGACGGAGGTGCCTTGGTTGCCTGGGTGTCGAGCATGAGTTCAGCCTAGAGCATTGACAGGAAACCTGTCTGTAATGAGACTGCGGAACACACAGGATTCCTGTTGGTTGAAATCTTGGCGATGAGGCTGAGGAGTGGTGATGACCACCTTCGAGATCGAACCCGGTCGGTTGTTCATCGGGGGCCAGTGGCGCGAGGCCGCCGACGGAGCGCGCACCGAGGTGGTCGACCCCTCGCGGGGTGCGGTCGTCACGACCGTCGCGGACGCGGGTGCCGCCGACGTGGACGCGGCGGTGCGCGCCGCGCGGGACGCCTTCGACGACGGTGCCTGGTCCGGGCTGAGCGGCCGTGAGCGCGGCCGGGTGCTGCACCGGGTCGCCGCGCTCATCCGGGAGAACGCCGACACCATCGCCGAGTTGGAGAGCCGCGACGTCGGCAAGCCGATCACGCTCGCCCACGCCGTGGATGTCACCAACGCGGCCAACGACTACGAGCACTTCGCCGCCCTCGCGCACGCCCTGGACGGCTCCGTCCGGGACACACCCATGAACGCCCTCGCCTACGTCCGGCGCCGGCCGCTCGGCGTGGTCGCGGCGATCACGCCGTACAACTTCCCGCTCATTCTGGCCGGTTCGAAGATCGCCCCGGCGCTGGCGGCGGGCAACACGGTGGTGCACAAGCCCGCCGAGGAGACCCCGCTCAGCGCCCTGTACATGGCCGAGCTGTTCAAGCGGGCCGGTGTCCCGGACGGCGTGGTCAACGTCGTCACCGGCGGACCCGCGGCCGGCGAGGCGCTGCTGCGGAACTCCGGTGTCGACAAGGTCGCCTTCACCGGCTCGACCACGGTCGGCCGGAAGGTCGCGGGCATCGCCGGTGAGTCGCTCAAGCCCGTCACCATGGAGCTCGGCGGCAACGCGGCCCACCTCGTCTTCGAGGACGCCGACCTGGAGAAGGCCGTCGGCGCGATCATCAAGGGGTTCGTCTTCAACACCGGGCAGTTCTGCATGGGCGGACCGCGGCTGCTGGTCGCGCGCCAGGTCTACGGCACGCTGCTCGGTATCCTCGCCGACGCCGTACCCGGCGTGCCGCTCGGCGACCCGCGCAAGCCCGAGACCGTCGTCGGCCCGATGGCGGGGGAGCGGCACCTGCGCAAGGTCGAGGAGTACGTCGACCTGGCCCGCAAGGAGGGCGGCCGCATCGTTTGCGGCGGTGAGCGGCTCGACCTCGACGGCGGCTACTACTACAAGCCGACCGTGATCGCCGACCTGCCGAACGACTCCCGGGTGATCCAGGAGGAGATCTTCGGCCCGGTCCTCACCGTCCAGCCCTTCGACTCCGAGGACGAGGCGATCGAGCTCGCCAACTCCACGCCGTACGGCCTGGCTTCGGGTGTCCAGACGGGCAACCTGGCCCGCGCGCACCGCGTTGCCGACCGGCTGGCGGCCGGGATCGTCTGGGTCAACGACTGGGCGATGCTCGACCCCGCGGTCCCCTTCGGTGGCGTCAAGGACTCCGGGTTCGGCCGGGAGTACGGCCCCGAGGCGCTCGACGCCTACACCACCACCAAGTCCGTCGTCGTCTCGCTCGACTGAGCGCACCGCCAAGGAGACCCGTTCCATGACCATCCCCACCCGTGCCGCCGTCGTCGAGTCCGGCGGAGCACCCTTCACCCTCTCCGACGTCGAGCTCGACGAGCCCGGACCGCACGAGGCCGTCGTCCGCATGGTCGCGACCGGCCTGTGTCACACGGACCTCGGCGTGGCGAGCGGCGGACTGCCCTTCCCCCTCCCCGGCGTCCTCGGCCACGAAGGCGCGGGTGTCGTGGAGGCCGTCGGCTCGGCCGTGACCGGCATCGCGCCGGGCGACCACGTCGTGCTGTCCTTCACCTCGTGCGGCGACTGCCGCAACTGCCTGGGCGGACACCCCGCGTACTGCGCGACCTGGCTGCCGCTGAACCTCATCGGCGGGCGCCGCGCCGACGGCACCGGCACGATCAGCCGGGGCGGCGAGGCCCTCGGCGGTCACTTCTTCGGGCAGTCCTCCTTCGCCGAGCGGGCGCTCGTGGACGAGCGCAGCCTCGTCAAGGTCGACCCCGACGTCCCGCTGGAGTCGATCGCCCCGCTGGGCTGCGGGGTACAGACAGGCGTCGGCGCTGTCTGGAACGTACTGAAGCCGGTCACCGGCAGCACGGTCGTCGTCCTCGGCGCCGGAGCCGTCGGCCTCTCCGCGGTCATGGCCGCCGCCCTCACCCCCGCCACCAACATCGTCGCCGTCGACCGGGTCGGCGAACGCCTGTCACTGGCAAAGGAGTTGGGCGCCACCCACACCGTCAACGCCGCCGAGGCCGACCTCGGTGAGGCGCTCGCCGGGATCACCGGAGGCCAGGGCGCCGACGGCGTCGTCGAGACCACGGGCAACGTCGGCGTCCTGCGCCAGGGCGTCGACGCGCTCGCCGCCCGCGGCACCCTGGTCGTCGTGGGCGCCCCGCCGTTCGGCACCGAGGTCGCCCTGGACGTCAACGGGCTGCTCGGCGGCAAGCAGGTCGTCGGCCTCACCCTCGGCGACGCCGAGACCCAGACGTTCATCCCCGCCCTGGTCCGGCTGGTGAAGGAGGGGCGGCTCCCGCTGGACCGCCTGATCAGCACCTATCCGTTCGCGGACATCGACCAGGCGGTACGGGACATGGGCGCGGGCAAGGCGATCAAGCCCGTGCTGACGTTCTGACTCAGTCGACCGTCAGGACCAGCTTCCCCGTGGTCCGGCCGGTGTCGCCGAGCGCGTGTGCCTCGGCGGCATCGGCCAACGGGAAGGTACCGGCGATCGTGGCGCGCAGCTTCCCCGCCTCCGCCAGCGCCGCGATCGCCTTCATACCGCTGTGCGAGGCGTCGACGAGCATCCGCAGCGACCGGACGCCCAGCCGCTCGGCCTCCTCGTGGAACTCGCCCGAACCGACCGGCAGGATCGACACGACGAGCCCGCCGGGGCGCAGCACGCGCAGCGAACGCGTCGAGGTGTCGCCGCCGAGCGTGTCCAGGACGACGTCCACGTCCTTCACGGCCTCGGCGAAGTCGGTCTCCCGGTAGTCGATCGCCTCGTCCACGCCGATGCCCCGCAGGAAGTCGTGCTTGCCCGCGCTCGCCGTCCCGATCACATACGCGCCCCGTGCCTTGGCGATCTGCACGGCCACGTGCCCCACCCCGCCGGCGGCGGCGTGGATCAGCACCCGATGGCCCGGCTGCACGTCCGCGTACTCGACCAGGGCCTGCCAGGCGGTGAGGGAGACCAGCGGCAGCGCGCCCGCCTGCACATGATCGATCGAGGCCGGCTTGTGGGTGAAGACGCGGGCCGGCGCGGTGACGTACTCGGCGTGCGAGCCGTGGCCGAAGGGGTAGGACAGCATCCCGAAGACCTCGTCGCCGGGCTGGAACCGGGCCACGCCGATACCGACCGCCTCGACCACGCCGGAGACGTCCCAGCCCAGGACGAAGGGCGGCTCGCCCAGGAAACCGCCGGTCGCGCGGTGCTTCCAGTCGGTCGGGTTGACGCCGGCGGCGCGGACGCGGACCAGTACCTCGTTGGGGCGCGGGGTCGGGCGCTCCAGCTCCACTTCCTTGAGGACCTCGGGACCGCCGAGGACGTCCTGGCTGATGGCTCGCATCGTGTTCACAGTGCTCATGGTGAACCAGCCTGCCCGGCGACGCCGGACAGGAAAATGGCACGATTGCCAACCTTCGATAGAATCGTGCCATGCGTGGTGAGCGACAAGGTGAGAGACAAGGTCAACGACAGGGCGGGCGACCGGTGGAACGGGTCGTGGTGCTGGCCCTCGACGGTGTCTACCCCTTCGAGCTGGGCATCCCCAGCCGGATCTTCGGCGCGGCCGACGGCCGGTACGAGGTGCTGACCTGCAGCGTCGACGGCCGCCCGGTGCGCAGCAACGCGGACTTCACGATCGGCGTCCAGCACGGCCCGGAGATCCTCGCCACGGCCGACACCGTGGTGGTCGCCTCCGTGGCCGTCCCGTACATCCCCACGGAGCTGCCCTCCGAGGTCGCCGACGCACTCGCGCGGATCCGCCCGGACGCCCGCATCGTGTCCATCTGCACCGCCGCTTTCGTCCTCGCCGCGGCGAGCCTCCTCGACGGCCGGAAGGCCACCACGCACTGGCAGGTGACCGATCTGTTCCGGCGCCGCTACCCGCACGTCGACCTGGACCCGGACGTCCTCTTCGTCCACGACGGACGGATCCTCACGTCGGCCGGCGCCGCCTCAGGCGTCGACGTCTGCCTGCACATCGTCCGCACCGACCACGGCGGCGAGCTGGCCAACACGGTGGCCCGACGCTGCGTCGTGCCCCCCTTCCGGGACGGCGGCCAGGCCCAGTACATCGAGCAGCCGGTGCCGGAGAGCGGAGCCGCGAGCACCGCCGCCACCCGCGCCTGGGCCCTGGAGCGCCTGGACGAGCCCCTCACCCTGACCGACCTCGCCGCCCACGCCCGCATGAGCCTGCGTACCTTCGCGCGCCGCTTCAACGACGAGGTCGGCCTCAGCCCCGGCCGCTGGCTCATCCAGCAGCGCGTCGGCCGGGCCCGGCATCTGCTGGAGTCCAGCGATCTGCCGGTCGACCAGATCGCCGGCCGGGTCGGCTTCGCCACGGGCGCCTCCCTGCGCCAGCACCTGCACGCCGCGATCGGCGTCTCACCGCAGGCGTACCGGCGCACGTTCCAGGCTGCGGACAGCGTCTCGACCCCCGCAGGCTGAACGCCGCGTACGGCGGCGACGTACCCATGCCCGAGGGGTCCTCCGACCGCGTCGGTTTCTCCGACTGTGCAGGTCAGTAAGGGCATTTGTCGACGTACGTTCCCTTGGCGGACAGTGACGGAACCCTCACTTCCGTCAACCCGTGCGGTTGATCCTTTGGTGTTCAAACCCGATAAGCTCCCGTTCGGCGCTGCGAGTTGACTCGGTCGGGATTCGGTCCTGATCGGTCGTCTCGTGGTGCGTACTCATGAGTGCGATCGCTTTGCACACCCCCCTTGATCGATCGTTGCCTCGAAGGATGCTGATGGAACTCGCCACTCCGCCGCCGGCGGCGCGGCCCCCTGTCGCCTGGTACAGCTGGTGGCTCATGCCGCTGGCTTTAGGAGGTGGGACGGTTGCCGCCACGTTCATGAGCTCCGACCGAATAACCGCCGGCGTCGCGGGTGTCGCGGCGACCGCGGCCAGCGCCGTGTGTGTACGCCTCCTGCTGCGTACCCGGGCGCAGTTGACCAGGTCCGAGGGCGAGTTCCGCACCTCGCAGGCCGAGCACTCGCAGCAGTGGCAGCAGCATGTGGCAGGTCTGGAGCGGAAGTTCAGCGCCGACCGCGCCGCCCTGGAGAGCCGCCTCGCCGAACAGTCCGGTGCCTATGAGGCCCAACTGGCCGAGCAGGTCCGGGCGTACGAGGAACGACTCGCCGAGGACAGCGCCTCCTACGAGGAGCGGATGGCCGCCCAGGCCCAGTCCTACGAAGCCCAGCTCGCCGACCAGGCCGAGGTCTGGCAGGAACAGCTGGCCCACCAGCTGGCCGCCGTCGCCCGGCTCGCCGACGAGCAGCTCCCCGAGGCGCTGCGCCAACTGCGCGAGGGCGACGCCATCGACGACGTTCTGCCGAGCGTCAACCAGTGCGCCAAGGTCAACGCCGAGTTGCAGGCCCACCTGCGCAGGGTCCTGCGGACCTCCCTGATCGGCGTCGAGGAGGAGTTCAACCGCTCGACCTCCGCCGAGCAGGCCGTGATCAGCATCGGCAACCGCATCCACGTCCTGACCAGCAAGCTGCGCGGCCGACTGCACGAGATGCAGGGTGAGCACGGCCGGCTGCCGGCCGTCGCCCAGGGGCTGATGGAGCTCGACCAGGCGATCGGCCCCGCCGACTGTCTCGCCGCCAGCATCAGCGTGCTCGGTGGCTCGGACCGGCCCGGCCGGCAGTGGCAGGAACCGCAGCGTCTGCTGAGCGTGGTCCGCGGCGGCATCGGCCGGATCAAGGACTTTCACCGGATCGACGTACGCCATCTGCCCGAACTCGGCGTGGACGGCGGCCTCGTGGACCACCTCACGCTGATCTTCGCCCACCTGCTGGACAACGCGGCCCGCTACTCGCCGCCCACCGAGCCGGTGATCGTCTCCGGCAAGGAGGTCCCGAACGGCGTCGGCATCGAGATCCAGGACTCCGGCAAGGGCCTGAGCGAGGAGAAGAAGCGCGAGGCCGAGTACGCCCTCACCGGCACCGCGCCCGGCGCGGGCCTGGGTGGCATCTCGGAGGACGCGAACATCGGTCTGCGCGTCGTCGGCATCCTCGCCCGCCGCTACGGCATCCGCGTCACCTTCGCGGACTCGCCGTGGCTCGGTACCTCGGTGGTGGTCGTGGTCCCGCACAAGTACTTCAGCCCGCTGCCCGCGGCCGCCTCCACCACCCAGGCGGCACCCGCCCCGGCGGCACCGGCCACCGCGGTCGCCCCGGCCCACGATCAGCACGTCGCGGAAGCGGCCCCGGCCGACACGGCCGACGCCGTGGACACCACGCCCGGCGGCCTGCCCCGGCGCCGCAGCAAACGGCACGAGGCGGCACGCCACGAGCCGGCCGAGCGCCCGGAGCGGAGCGAGGACACGGCCACCGTCGTGGCCGTTCCGCCCGACGCGTCCTTCGCCGGCCTGGCCGCCTTCGCCACCGCAGGCCGCGAGCCCGGCGAGGGAGGCGCGACCGCCCACGGCCGCGAGTCCACCGAGCAGCACCGCACCGAAGAGAGCGACTAGTCCCATGACGCAACAGGGAACCGACGTGAGCTGGGCGCTCCGCGATCTGGTGGAGAGCATCCAGGAGATCAACTTCGCCCTCGTGGCCTCCAGCGACGGCAAGGCCATCACCTCCTACGGTGCCGAGGACCCCGACGACGTGGACCGCTTCGCGGCCGTGGTGGCCGGACTGCAGGCGCTGGCCCAGCCGGTCGCCGAGCAGTTCCCCAAGTACGCGGGGCAGCTCAGGCTGGCGATGATCGAGGTCGACGGCGGTCACCTCTTCGTCGTACGGGCCGGGGTGGAGACCTATCTCGGCGTCCTCGCCCGGGAGGGCCTCGACCAGGGCCTGCTCGGCCATCAGATGAGGGACCTGGCGCGCAGGATGGGTGAGTTGCTCGGCACCACTCCGCGCCTGGAGGAGCACTCTGGATGAGTGCTCCCCGCCGGCCCATGAACCCGTCCGGTCTCGAGCGCTACTACGTCCTCACCAAGGGGCGTAGCGGACCGGGCGGTTCGGCGTCGAGTCTCGACGTGGCGACCCTCATCGTCTCCCGCACCGCGCCCGCTTCGGGCTTGCAGCACGAGCACGAGGAGATCCTCCGGCGCTGCCGCGATCCGCTGTCGGCGGCCGAACTCGGCGCCCACCTCGGACTGCCCTTCAACATTCTCGCGGTGCTGCTGACGGATCTGCTGGAGGCAGGCCACGTCGAAGCCCGTGACCCCATCCCGGCGCACAACGCCGGTCGCGGGCCCGACCTCGCGCTCCTTGAGGAGGTACTCAGTGGACTTCAAAGGCTTTGACCATTCCGGCGGGCCGGGTGGCGGGGGCACCCGCTCGGTGAAGGTGATGATCGCCGGTGGCTTCGGCACGGGGAAGACCACCATGGTCCGCTCGGTGAGCGACATCAAGCCGCTCACCACCGAGGAGACCCTCACCCAGGCCAGTGCCGACGTCGACCACCTCATCGGCGTCGCCGACAAGACGGAGACCACCGTCAGCCTGGACTTCGGCAAGATCAGCCTCAACGACACCCTGATGCTGTACCTGTTCGGCACGCCCGGCCAGGAGCGGTTCTGGTTCCTGTGGAACGGCCTGTTCAAGGGCGCGCTCGGCGCGGTCGTCCTGGTGGACACCCGCCGGCTCGCCTCCAGCTTCCGGGCCATCGAGGAGATGGAGCGGCAGAACGTCCCGTTCGTCGTCGCGCTGAACGTCTTCCCCGACTCCAGGGCCTATCCGGTCGAGGAGATCCGGGACGCCCTGGACATCCCCGAGCACATCCCGGTCGTGGCCTGCGACGCCCGCGACCGGGCCTCCAGCCGTGACGTGCTCGTCGCGCTGATACGTCACTTGAAGGATCGCTCCTCCGTCGCACTGGAGCCCCGATGAACGAGCAGACTTTAAACGGTCCCGACGCGCCCCGTGGGTGCCCCGTCGCGCACGGCGGGGCAGAACTCACGCGGCTGTACGGCCCGGACGCGGCCACCGACCCGCAGGCCATCTACGAGCGGCTGCGCAAGGAGCACGGTTCCGTCGCACCGGTGCTGCTGGAGGGTGACGTTCCCGCCTGGCTGGTGCTCGGCTACCGCGACAACCGGCGGGTGCTGGACAACCCTCGTCAGTTCAGCCGGGACGCCCGCATCTGGCGGGACTGGCGGGAGGGCCGGATAGCGGAGACCTCGCCGCTGGTGCCGATGCTGGGCTGGCGGCCCGACTGCGTCTCCCAGGACGGAGAGCCGCACCGCAGGCTGCGCGGCGCGGTGACCGACGGGCTGCTGGCCGCCTCGAGCCGCGGCATCCGGCGGCACGCCACGTACTTCGCGAACAAGCAGATCGACGTGTTCGCCGAGGCCGGGCGCGCCGACCTGGTGGCCGACTACGCCGAGCTGCTGCCGATGCTCGTGCTCACCCGGATCCTGGGCCTTCCCCAGGCGGACGGGCTACGCCTGATCGAGTCGTGCGCCCAGGTCTTCAAGGGCGGCGAGGGCGCGCTCGTGCACAACGACCGCATCATGCAGATCCTGGGCGAACTCGCCCAGCGCAAGCGGTCCGAACCGGGCTCGGACTTCACCACCGCCCTGCTGGAGCACCCGGCGGCGCTGGACGAGGACGAGGTCGTCAGCCATCTGCGCCTGGTACTGATCGCCGCCCACACCACGACCAGCAACCTGCTGGCCCGGGTGCTGCAGCTGGTCCTGACGGACACGGCGCGGCTGTCCGGGCTGATCAGCGGTCAGCTGAACGTGTCCGCCGTGGTGGAGGAGGTCATGTGGAACACCCCGCCGCTGGCTGTCCTGCCTGGGCGGTTCGCCACCAGCGAGCTGGAGCTCGGCGGGCACGACATCGAGGAGGGCGACCTGCTCCTCCTCGGCCTCGCCCCGGGCAACGTCGACCCGGAGATCCGGCCCGACGAGGGCGTGGCGGTCCAGGGCAACCAGTCGCACCTGGCCTTCAGCGCCGGTCCGCACGAGTGCCCCGGGCAGAGCATCGGCCAGTCCATCATCGAGGTCGGCGTTGACGTCCTGCTGCACCGGCTGACGGGCCTGCGCCTGGCCGTACCGCCGGAGGACCTCGGCTCGACCGCCTCCACGTGGGAGTCCCGGCTGGACAGTCTGCCGGTCGAGTTCGCCGTCTAGGCCACGCGAGGGGACCGCTGCCCGGCCGGGTTCCGGCCGGGCAGTGCCGTGCGGGGGTGCAGGCGGTGGCTCACACGCTCAGCGGGTCGTGCACCGAGCCGTGTCCGGGGAATTCGGCCGTGGGCACCGTGGTGGATCGATTCGATGGTCCGTCGGAGCGGTTTGAACAGGTGCGATCCGGCCCGTTCGGGTTTCCCCCTCGTGGGCCGGCCGCAGCAGGACCGGCTGCGTCAGCCGTCGAGCCAGTCGCCTTCGACGCCCGTGGGACGGTATCCCGTGGCGTTCCAGAGGAAATGCGGGTGGGCGCCGGCGAACATGTAGGCGAGCAGCGCGGTGTCCTCCCTCCCGGTCTGAGGGTCGTGCAGGGTGTGAAACTGCTCGGATCCGACTACGCCGGAGTCTTGTTGGACTTCACGAGCGCGGGCCGGGGACGGTGCGGCTCTGGATGCCTCCACAGCGGCGATGTAGGTGCGGCGCAGGATCTCCCATGCGCTGTCGATGTTGCCGTACCAGGGGCCGTGCAGTGCTTCGAAGGCATGGAGCTCGGCGTCGAAGAGGGGCCAGGTCTCGGGGTATTGGGCTCGGCAGCGTGCGGACAGCTCGGCGGTCCGGGTGCTCAGTGCCGGTGCGGTGGGCCGCGGGGCGATGGTGAGGGTGGTGCCGTGGGTGAGGATGCCGCTGCATGCGTTGGGCTGCAGGTCGCACAGCGGGCACCCCTCGGCCGGGGGGAGGCCCTGGGTGATGCCGTCGAACCACAGGGCGTGGCGGCCCGTGAGCCCCATCCAGACGACGGTGGTGGTCATCAGCCACGTGTTCCACATCGGGTCGTGCGCCTCGGGCATGCAGCCGTACTTGACGATGGCTATGGCGCAGGCTGCGTAGAGGGCCTTGGTGTGGGTGGGCATTTCGGCGAGCCAGAAGTTGCTGATCTCGCCGGTGAGGGCGTCGGCTCGTACGTCGGTCATGTCGTCGATGACGCGGCACAGCAGCAGGGAGGCGAGGTTTTCTTCCTGCCAGAGTTCGGTGTCGGGTGCGACGTGCCAGAACAGGCAGTCCAGCATCTGCAGGATCGAGTAGGTGCTCTGGCTGAGCGGGTTGGACTGGGGGAGCGTGACGCTGCCCGAGGCGTGCTGCTGGAGCCAGTACTCGTCGACGGATCGCTTGTGGGCCGCGAAGAGTCCGCTGACCAGGGCGCGGGCGCTGTTGGTGCTGAAATTCTCGGCCAAGCGGCCTTCGACGTGTTGGGTGAGGCGCGTGGTGTCGATGGTGTCGATCACGCGTTTGTACTCGTGGAAGACGAGGATGTCGTCCTCGAAGCGGTGGCGGTGGCCTATGTCTCGTTCGAGGTCGTTCATCTGCCGGGTCCAGGACCATCCACCGGTCAGGACGCTGTCGAGTTCCCGGCGGTACGGCCAGGTCTTGACGGTGAGGGGACGACCGGCGCTCTGCCGCCAACCGTAGTCACCCAGCGTGCGTGCGGGGGGTGTGGGTATTCGACGGCACAGAGGGCAGGCGCAGGCAGTTGTCCGCTCCTCCTCGCGTGGCGGGGTGAGTGCCCGGCTCCGCCAAGCCCCTTCCAGCATCATGCAGGTCAGTCGGCAGAGCTCGATATCGGTGCTGACTTGGGGGAAGGCTGCTTCGATCACGCGCAGGCTGGTGTCGAGGTGCCTCAACCTGGCGTGGCCCTCCTCGTCGGGCGGGAGGAACCCGGGCTGCGCCAGATGGAGGGCTCCCTCCACATGCAGTGTGGTGCCGGAGTGGGGGGAGCCGAGTGCGTCCAGTCGCTGTCGAGCGGCGTTCTGGCTCCTTCGGTGTTGCTCCGTGCTCCCCTTGATGCGTTTCACCAGGAGGCGGGCCAGGGCGTTCCCCGCCTCCGCGGGCTGGAGCTGGGCGCCTGGCTGCGCCGGGATCAAGCTGTTGGCCGTCGCTGTCGGAACAGCACCTGCGATTCGAGATTTCACACCGGTTTCCCATCTAGCTGTGGTCATGACAACGGAATCGATCGACCGTTGTGGTGGGCCGGCCGTGTCCGGGAATCTTCGTTACTTCGGCAACGGCCTCGCCGGGCGGCCGGACTCACGCCGACGGCACAGGCTCCTGCTGCGAACGACCGCGAGGGGCACGACTGCCGCGTTGACGGCCGAGGGTGGAGCGGGTCGCCCACCTGCCCTTCGAGGCTGCTGCCCGCCGGGCGCAGCGGGGCGACGATGAGCTCACGTGTCACCTCGGCTGTGCTGTCCGGCTGCTTGGCGTCGAACTGGTCGTCGAAGAGGAAGGCCAGGGAGAACCAGACGTCTGCTGACGGGGGTGTCGAAGGGGAGGCCGAACGTGCCGTCCTGAGGCATGTACTTCCTTTCGGGAGACGAACCGCAGGGTCCCCCCGGCCCTGCGAAACAGACGGCCATCGAGACGGCCTCCGCGTACTCGAACTGGGCTTCGGTGGCCGAAAGTTGATCCGAGAAGCGGTATCAAGCTGCCCAGAGCGTAAATGATCTACACCGTAACCGGACCGTGATCTGCGTTACTGCTCATGCCTCTTGAGCTGCGTATACTCGCGCGCCCCCGACGTAAGTGAGAGATACACGCGTCTCCGTGATCGCCTCCGTCGGCCCCTCGAACGGATCGCGGTCCAGGACCACGAGATCCGCGAGCGCCCCGGCGCGCACCTCGCCCGAGTCGTCGAGGTGGTTCACATACGCCGAGCCCGCCGTGTAGGCGGTCAACGCCTCGGCGAGTCCCATGCGTTCAGCGGGCAGGAATACCGGCGTGTCGCCGCCGTCCGGTGCCACACGGTTGACCGCCACATGGATCCCCTGGAGCGGATCCGGGCTGCTCACGGGCCAGTCGCTGCCGGCGGCGAGCCGGGCGCCGGAGCGCAGCAACGCGCCGAACGGGTACTGCCACGCGGCCCGTTCGGGCCCCAGGAAGGGAATGGTCAGCTCGTCCATCTGCGGTTCGTGCGCGGCCCACAGCGGCTGGATGTTCGCGGTGGCACCGAGCCGGGCGAAGCGCGGCACGTCGGTGGGCTGCACGACCTGGAGATGGGCCAGGTGGGGCCGCGTGTCGCTCGGCCCGTTCACGGCGCGCGCGGCCTCGATCGCGTCCAGCGCGTCGCGTACGGCCCGGTCGCCCAGGGCGTGGAAGTGGCACTGGAAGCCGAGCGCGTCCAACTCGGTCACGTACTTGGGCAGTTGCCCGGCGTCGATGAAGGCGGTGCCCCGGTTGGCGGTGGCGCAGCCGCACTTGTCGAGGTAGGGGTCCAGCAGGGCGGCCGTGCCGGTCTCGGCGACGCCGTCCAGCATCAGCTTGACGCTGGTCGCGCGGAACCGGCCCTGGCTCAACGCGGCCCGCCGCTCGACCAGTTCGGGAATCTGCTCGGCGCCGCGCTCGCGGTCCCACCACAGCGCCCCGACGACGCGGGCGGTCAGCGAGCCGTCCCGCGCTGCGGCCAGATACGCCTCGGACGGGTCGTCCATGCCGAGGAACTCCCCGACCAGCGCGTCCTGCCAGGCCGTGATGCCGAGCGCGTGCAGATGCCGCTGGGCGTGCAGCAGCGCCGCCAGCCGGTCGGCGGGTGTGGCCGGCGGGGTGAGCCGGCCCACGAGCTGCATCGCCCCCTCCTGCAAGGTCCCGCTCGGCTCACCGGAGGCGTCCCGGTCGATCCGCCCGTCGGCCGGGTCGGGCGTGTCGCGCGTGATGCCGGCGAGCGCGAGGGCACGGCTGTTGACCCAGGCGCCGTGATGGTCGCGGTTGGGCAGATAGACCGGCCGGTCGGGGACGACGGCGTCCAGCAGCTCCTTCGTCGGCGTGCCGCCCTCGAAGGCCTCCATCGACCAGCCGCCGCCACTGATCCACTCCCGCTCGGGGTGCGCGTCGGCGTAGGCGCGCACCGCGGCCAGCGTCTCGTCGGCCGTCTTCGTCCCGGTCAGGTCGCACTGGGTGAGCTCCAGCCCCGCCGGCACCGGATGCACGTGCGCGTCCTGGAAGCCGGGCAGCAGCAGCCGCCCGGCGAGGTCCACCACCTCGGTCCGCGGTCCGGTGAGATCGTGCACCTCCTCCCGCCCTACGGCCGTGATGCGGTCGCCGGTGACGGCGACGGCGGTCGCGGTGCGGCCTTCGGGGGTGAGGACGGGGCCGCCGGTGAAGAGGAGATCTGCGTGCATGGTCCGTTTCCTGGTCGGGTCATCGGGATGAGGTGGTGAGGAGTTGGGGTGCGTCGGCGTCGGTGCCCTTGCCGGTACGGAAGTACGGCGACCTGCGCACCCACTTGGCCCACGCGGCGGCCACGAAGCCGGACGCGATCATCGCCAGGGGAGTGGCGAGGAGGAACCACCCGTTGTCCGCGCTGACTTCGAAGTGGTCGGCGGAGGTGTAGAACGACCAGCCGAGGTAGCCGCCGAGGCCGAGCAGCACGGCAGCGCTCAGGGCGGGCAGGACGACCGCGCGCACCCCCTGCCGCCAGTCCTCGCGCAGCAGCGAGCGGAAGCGCACGGCCGCCGCGAGAGCCGTGAGCGCGTAAGAAAGGGCGACCACGATGCCCACGGCGCTCACCGTCGCCATGATCATGTCGGCCAGGCGCGGGATGACCAGCGCGAGCGCCGCGACCATCGCCGCCAGCGTGCCGATGAGCACGGTTCCGGCGGCCGGAGTGCCGTACCGGGGGCTGACCTTGGACCACACCGGTCCGAGCGTACGGTCCCGGCTCATCGCGAACATCGCGCGGGCGGTCGGGATCACTCCGGCCTGCAGCGAGGCGACCGCCGAGAACATCAGGGCGATCAGCGGGAGCGCGGCCCAGGGCTGGGACGCCAGCCGCTCGCCGAAGAAGGCGAGGCCCTCGGGGCCGTGGCCGACCAACTCCTCCTCGGACAGCACGCGTTGGAAGGCGATCGAGCCGAGCAGGAACAGCGCCAGCATGGTGAACAGGGTGGTGATCCCGGCCTTGGACGCGTCGCGCGGGTCGCGGACCTCCTCGTTGACGCTGAACGCCGACTCGAAGCCCCAGTAGCAGAACACCGACAGCAACAGCCCCTGGGCGAGTGCCGTCGCCGACGGGATCGCGAACGGGTCGAACCAGCTCAGGCTGAAGTCGTGCGGGCCGGTGACGATGCCGTATCCGCAGAAGCCCAGCAGGACGACGTACTCGAAGACCAGCAGCCCGGCCTGCAGCCGCGCGGCGGTGCGGATGCCGGTCACGGCGGTCAGCGTGACCGCCACCAGGACCAGGATGCCGATCGCCGTGGTCTGCGCGGTGGAACCCGGGTCCAGCGCCAGCCCGCCCACCCGGTGCAGCCCGGCGTCTCCCGCGAGTTGGAGCAGCGCCGAGCCGGTGACCGCCGTGGTGTACGCGAGGAAGGCCACCACCGCCACGATGTTCACCCAGCCCACCAGGAAGCCCAGCCAGGGCGTGAGCGAACGGCCCACCCACACATAGCCGTTGCCCGCGTTGGGCTCGACCTTGTTGAGCCGGGAGTAGGCGCCCGCGATGCCGAGGATCGGCAGGAACGCGAGCAGCATGATCGCCGGCAGATGCAGTCCGACCACCCCGGCTGTGACTCCGAGACCGATGCCGATGCTGGTGGTCGCGGCCGTGCTGGACGCGGCGATGGCGACGCCGTCCAGGACGCCGAGGGACTTGCGCAGCGCGGGGCGCGCTGGAGGGTCGACGCTGTAGGGGTTGTCGGACATGGCCGGTCTCCGCTCGCACCGGGGGGCCTGGACGGCCCCGATGAGCGGACATGAAACTGTCCGGGGGCTTAACAGGTCAACGGTGTTGTCATAAGGTGCCGGGCACCGGCCCGAGGGAGGCATCCATGAGCGAGCGCGTCGTCCCACCCACCGCCCGGCAACGCAGGCGCCCCACCAAGCAAGGCGTCGTCCTGTCCGAGGCACTGATCGTCGAGACGGCCCTCAGACTCATCGAGGAACACGGCGCGGACGCCCTCTCGGTACGCCGCCTCGGCCGCGCCCTCGGCGCCGACCCCAGTTCGCTGTACCGGTACTTCCGGCACACCGACGACCTGATGCTCGCCATCGCCGACGAACTCATCGGCCGCACGCTGCGCACCTGGCGCCCCACCGGCGACTGGCGCGCCGACCTGCGCGACCTCGGCCTGCGCATGCACGCCGGGGCACTCGCGCACCCCCGGGCGGCCGTGCTCAGCTCGTACCGGGTGACCGGGCGGGCGTACGAGATCCAGGCCGTCGAGACCATCCTCGGTGTGCTGCGCCGCGCGGGATTCCCCGACGCCGAGGCGGTGCGGATCTACCACGCGTTCGTCGACCAGGCCCTCGCCCACGGCGCCCTCGACTCGGCGAGCCTGGCGATGCCGAAAGCCGCACGGGAGGCGGAGGCGGCCGTCTGGCGGGCCACGTACGCGCGGCTGCCCGCCGACACCCACCCGCACATCGCAGCCACCGCCCGCCATCTCGTGGCGGACATGCCGCACAGCTCCTACCCGGCTGCCTTGGACCTGCTGCTCAGTGCCGCGGCGGCTCGGCTGGCGGAAAACCGGCCCCGTCCCGCACGCCCCACAGTCACACTGGACACATCCGTCAACACCGCACCATGAGGAGGCCGTTCGTCGATGGCGCCGCAGCCCGCACGCCCCGCCAAGCAGCGCAAGCAGGACACCCTGCACCGACTGGAGCACGACGAGGACGTGTGGGTCGCCACCGCCGAGGTCGACGGAGGCGTGCCGTATCTCGTCCCGCTCTCCTTCCTCTGGAACGGCTCGACCCTGCTGCTGGCCACGCCGGCCAACAGCCCGACGGGCCGCAACCTGAGGACGACCGGCAGAGCACGCCTCGGCATCGGACCGACCCGTGACGTCGTGATGATCGAGGGGACGGCCGACACGCTCACCCTTGCCCAACTGCCCGAGGAGGAGGCCGACCGCTTCGCGGCCAGGACCGGCTTCGACCCACGTCGACTCACCACGCCCTACCTGTACTTCCGCGTCCGGCCGCAGCGCGTGCAGGCCTGGCGCGAGGCCAACGAGCTGGCCGGGCGGGAGCTGATGCGGGACGGGGAGTGGCTGGTGGCGGACTGAAACGGCCCGGCCGGGACACCCGTGGGGTACAGGGCGGCGGGACAGGACCGTCCAGCGCCCCGGACCCTTCGGAGGAGTCATGCCGCTGGTGAAAGCCGGCTTCGTGGTGCTCGACTGTGCCGAGCCCGAGAAGCTCGCCGTGTTCTACCGGGAACTGCTGGATGCCGAGCAGACGGAGGCGACCGCCAACCGCGTGGAGATCAGGGGCGCCGACGGTACCCGGCTCGCGTTCCGCCGCGACGTGAACGCGACGCCGCCGAGCTGGCCGCGCCCCGAGAACTCCCTCCAGGCCCACCTGGACTTCGTCGTGGAGGACCTGGACGAGGCGGAGCGCCGGATCGTCGGGCTCGGCGGGCGCCCCCTGGAGGCGAAGGACGCGGCGAGCCCTTACGAGGAACGCGGCTACGCCGACCCCGCCGGTCACTCCTTCACTCTGCGCCTGGTCGCGTCGACGGCGCCGAAGCAGGGCTGAGCCGCCGCCGAGGCAGGGCCGAGCCTCCGCCTTGCCACGGCCGAGCCCTCCTGGGCTGGGAGGTCGGCTGGGCTCGGCGGTCGGCCTGCCGGAGGTGCGCTCAGTCCCGACCGCCCTTCTCGCCGACCGGCCACACACCCGTCGAGCGTTCGATCGCCTTCGCGCCGGTGCGGTCCGCCACGCTGCGGGCCACCGCGAACAGGGCGCCCTGGACCGCGGCCGCCAGCAGGATCTCCCCCCAGCCGCGGTCCCGGTCCAGCGCGTCCGGGGCGTCCTCCTCGTGCCGTATCGCCATCCAGGTCTTGCGGAAGGCGAGCCCCGCCAGCCACCCGCTCGACCAGCCGAGCGCGAATCCCATGGGCTTGTAGGCGAGGGGGAGTTTCAGCTTCTTCGGCTTCTTCTTCTGTGCCATGCGCGCCTGCGCCTCCTTCGATGGTCAGGGCCGCCCTTGCGCCGGGACCTGCTCGGCCTCCGGTGCCGGCCCGGGCGGTGTCCCGTCGCCGAACGGCCTGCCGCCCAGCTCCTGACGGTGGTGCGGCGTCAGCCAGCCCGACAGATCCGGTCCGAGCGGCACGATGCCGGTCGGGTTGATGCCGCTGTGCACCTGGTAGTAGTGCCGCTTGATGTGGTCGAAGTCGACGGTGTCACCGAATCCGGGCGTCTGGTAGAGGTCGCGGGCGTACGCCCACAGCACCCGGTTCTCCGTCAGCTTCCAGCGGTTGCACTTGAAGTGGCCGTGATAGACGGCATCGAAACGGACCAGCGTGGTGAACAGCCGGATGTCCGCCTCGGTGATCGTGTCGCCGACCAGATAACGCCGCCCGGCCAGCCGCTCCGCGAGCAGCTCCAGCCGCCGGAAGAGCCGCGCGCACGCCCCCTCGTACGTGTCCTGCCCGGTGGCGAAGCCCGCCCGGTACACACCGTTGTTGACGTCCTCGTAGACATCCGTCATCACGGCGTCGATCTCGTCCCGCAGCCCCTCCGGGTAGAGATCGGGCGCTCCCTCGCGGTGCAGGGCCGTCCACTCGGTGGCGAGGTCCAGCGTGATCCGCTGGTAGTCGTTGGTGACCAGCTCGCCGCTGGGCACGTCCACGATCGCGGGGACGCTGACGCCGCCCGGGTAGTCGGTCTCCCGCCGGTCGTAGGCCTCGCTGAGGAAGCGGATGCCGAGCACCGGGTCGCGGTCGTCGGGGTCCAGGGTGAAGCGCCAGCTGCGGTCGTCCTGGATCGGATCGGCGATCGCCAGCGACAGGGCGCCCTCCAGGCCGAGCAGCCGCCTGGAGATCACCGCCCGGCTCGCCCACGGACAGGCACGGCTGACCACCAGCCGGTAGCGGTCCGCCGCCACCGGCCAGCCGTCCCGGCCGTCCGCGGTGATCCGGTCCGTGAAGTGGGCCTTCGATCGCTGGAACGACTTCCTCCCATAGGCGGTGTTGCCCTCGTCGCCCCCGCCGCTCATGATCGCGCTCCTCTCTGCCGTACGTTCTCACCGGGTCCCCCGATTTACGCCGATGGCACGGGTGTGAGCCGGGACGCCAGGGATGGCCGACGTGAGTGAGCAGTCCGCCCAACGCACCGAGGTCTATCGGGGAGGCCGCCGATCCCGAGGCCGAGGCCACGATCAGGGCCCTGATGGAGGCGCAGTCGGAGATCGACAGCGGGGAGGCGCGGCAGCCGCGTATATCGAGAGCAGCACACGGGCCTGGAGACGGCCCTGGTGGCCGCCCGGGTCGATCTGGTGCCCGGCCTCGACCGCCCGAGGCGGACCAGATCTTCCTCGACGTGGCGGAGCGCGCCGTCCGCGAGGCACAGGGAAGCCCCGCCGCGACGGGGGAACGCGGCGGGGCCTGACGCACGTGTGCCCGGCGAACGCGGGTTCATGCGTCCTGGTAGAGAAAAAACTTCCGAATCCCCGATCGGGGTTCGATCAGTCCCCGTCGAACGGCTCCAGCACGAAGAGCGGGATCACCCGGTCCGTCTTCTTCTGGTAGTCCGCGTACGGCGGATACGCCGCGACGGCCCGCTCCCACCACTCGTCTTTCTCCGCGCCGGTGACCTCGCGGGCCCTCATGTCCCGCAGCACCGTGCCGTCCCGGAGCTCCACACGCGGATCGGCCTTGATGTTGTGATACCAGACCGGGTGCTTGGGCGCCCCGCCCTGCGATGCCACAGCGGCGTAGCTCCCCTCGTGCTCGACGCGCATCAGGGGCGTCTTGCGGATCTTGCCGCTCTTGGCGCCGCGGGTCGTGAGCAGGATCACGGGCATCCCCGTGTTCATGAGGGTCGTGCCCTGGGTGCCGCCGGAGCTCTCGTACAGCTCGACCTGCTCGCGCACCCAACCGGTCGGGCTGGGCTCGTACTCGCCCTCAAGAGGCATGACATCGGTCCCATCGTCGTGTCCTGGTGCTGACTGACGCCGTGTTCCAACACCGGCGTGCGCGGGATTCATCCCGTCTACGGCTGCCACAGCATCCGCACGGCCAGCGCCAGGATCACACCGCTCGACACCAGTGCCGTGACCAACCGCCCCCGGTGCCCCGTCAGTACCCGTCCCAGCAACGCCCCGCCGCCGGCGAGCAGCAGCTGCCAGCTCGCCGACGCGGCGAACGCGGCCAGGACGAACACGCCCTGTTCCAGGGGCGGTACGGCGTCGGTCGCGCGGGTGCCGAGGACGAGGGCCGCGAAGTAGATCACGGTGGTCGGGTTGAGCAGCGTGATGCCGAGCAGCGCCAGGTAGGCGCGCGCCGGGCTCGGGGGAGGGGGCGTGGAGCGGGTGGCGAACGGGCGGTCGCGGTAGTGGCGTACAGCGGTGACGGCGCCCCGTACCGCGAGGACCGCCAGCACCAGGACGGAGGCCCACCGCAGCGGCACCAGGACCGGACGCAGCGCGGCGGCTAGTGCGGAGCCGCCGACCGTGGCCACGAGGGCGTAGAGCCCGTCGGCGGTCGCGACACCGAGCGCGGCGCAGATTCCGGTCCGCAGGGACGTGCGGGCGGAGAGGGAGACCAGGTAGGTCGCGACCGCGCCGACGGGGACGGCGATGCCGTAGCCCGCGAGCAGTCCCGCGACGAGCGCGGCGGTCACGACGCGGGAAGGGTGGGCCTCCGCGGACGGCCGGGCTGCTGCTGGAACCGCACCGGACGAGCGGTGACGGACAGCGGCAGGCAGGCGATGGTCGTAGACATGGCCGGATTCTGCGTGCGGCGGCCACCCGCCGACAAGCGAATTTCCCCGCGGTACCGGCCGAACGTCCCCGAGACCGAAGCTCTGTGCGACGATCCCCGGCCAGATTGCCCGTACGCCTGATCTGGCCGAACTTGGCGTCGCCCCATTAGATGCCCCGGGCATCTAATGATGATCGGCACGACGCACCCTTCGTCTGCGAGGTCTTCCATGACGGACATGACGGAATCGCACACCGTCGCCTTCCCTCAGAACCGCACCTGTCCGTACCACCCGCCCACGGCCTACGACCCCCTGCGCGACACGCGCCCACTGGCCCGCATCACCCTCTACGACGGCCGCCCGGTCTGGCTGGTCACCGGCCATGCCCTCGCCCGCACCCTGCTGGCCGACCCGCGCCTGTCCTCCGATCGCACCCGGCCCGGCTTCCCCGCGCCCACCGCCCGTTTCGCGGCGGTCCGCGACCGTAAGTCCGCGCTGCTGAGCGTCGACGACCCCGAACACCGGGTCCAGCGGCGGATGATGGTGCCCAGCTTCACGCTCAGGCGTGCCGCCGAGCTGCGCCCGGAGATCCAGCGGATCGTGGACGAACGGCTCGACGCGATGATCGCCCAGGGAGCGCCCGCCGAGCTGGTGAGCGCCTTCGCGCTGCCCGTTCCCTCGATGGTCATCTGCGCGCTGCTGGGTGTCCCCTATGCCGACCACGACTTCTTCGAAGGGCAGTCACGGCGCCTGCTGCGTGGCCCCACGGCCGCCGACACCCTGGACGCCCGCGACCGACTGGAGGCGTACTTCGCCGAGTTGATCGAACGGAAACAGAAGCAGCCGGAGCCCGGCGAGGGGGTCCTGGACGAACTCGTCCACCAACAGCTGCGCGACGGCGACCTGGACCACGAGGAGCTCATCGCCCTCGCGACCATCCTCCTGGTCGCCGGCCACGAGACCACGGCGAACATGATCTCCCTCGGCACCTACACCCTCCTCCAGCACCCCGACCGCCTGGCCGAGCTGCGCGCCGACCCGGGGCTGCTGCCCACCGCGGTCGAGGAACTCATGCGGATGCTGTCGATCGCCGACGGGCTGCTGCGCGTCGCCGCCGCGGACATCGAGGCGGCCGGCGAGACGATCCGGGAGGGCGACGGCGTGGTCTTCTCGACGTCCGTCATCAACCGCGACGACGCCGTGTACGCCGATCCCGACACCCTCGACTGGCACCGTCCCGCCCGCCACCACATCGCCTTCGGCTTCGGCATCCACCAGTGCCTCGGCCAGAACCTGGCCCGCGCCGAGATGGAGATAGCCCTGCACGCCCTCTTCGAGAGGCTGCCGAACCTCCGTCTGGCCGTCCCTGCGGAGGAAATCCCCTTCAAACCCGGCGACACGATCCAGGGGATGCTGGAACTCCCCGTGACCTGGTAAGAGGCTCCGGTCATGCACAACGAAACGCACGAATCACGCCACATGCACATCGACATCGACCATGACCTCTGTATCGGCGCCGGCCAGTGCGCCCTGGCCGCCCCGTCCGTCTTCACCCAGGACGACGACGGCTTCAGCGCCCTGGTCCCCGGCCGGGAGGACGGCGCCGGCGACCCGATGGTGCGGGAGGCCGCCCGGGCCTGCCCGGTCAGCGCCATCACCGTGTCGGACGAGGGGAGTTGACGGCGGGTAAGTCTCCCGGGCATCCGCAGTCGTGGGCGGGCCCGCACCCGGTACCGGGCCCGCCCGCCTGCTCTCAGCGCGGCCAGTAGTTCTCAGCGCGCCGCCAGCAGCGACCGCGCCGCCTCCCGCGCCTCGCCCGCCGGTCGCGTACTGCCCGTGATCCCCGCCGTGACCATGGCACCCTCGGCCAGCAGATACAGCGGCCCGGTCAGCACGTCGGGCAGCCCGGCCCCGGCCACCAGTGAGGCGAGGTAGTCGCGAAAGGCCCGCTTGTGCGCCCGGACCTGGCCCGCCACCCGCTCCGACCGGGCGCCCAGCTCGCCGTACGAGTTGATCCAGGCGCACCCGCGGAAGTCCGCCTCGCCGAACCACTCCTCCAGCCAGTCGAAGACGGCCAGGATCCGCCGCTCGGGGTCCGCCTGCCGCTCGACGTACTCGGCCAGCCGTCCACGCCAGCGCACGTCGCGCCGCTCCAGATACGCCTCGACCAGCTGCTCCTTCGCTGGGAAGAGCTGATAGAGCCGCTTGAGCGAGACCCCGGACGCGCCCCGGATGTCGTCCATGCCGACGGACTGGATGCCGCGCCCGTAGAACAGGCTCTCCGCGGCGTCCAGCGCCTGCTCCCGGGCGGTTGCGCTGTCCATGTACGACCTCTCCTTGACGCGAGAACGAGCGTTCTCCTACGGTAGCAGCCATGCCGGAGAACGCCCGTTCTCCTTCGTTTCCCTTGCTTTGGCCGCCCTTTCCGGCCCCGGAGGATGACATGACCGACCGCCCGCCCCTGCCGCCGTTCACCCGAGAGAGCGCCGCACAGAAGGTGCAGGCCGCCGAGGACGCCTGGAACACCCGCGACCCCCACAAGGTCGCCCTCGCCTACTCCGAGGACTCGGTGTGGCGCAACCGCGACACCTTCGTCACCGGCCGCGCCGAGATCGTCGAGTTCCTCACCGCGAAGTGGGCGCGCGAGCGGGAGTACGCGCTGCGCAAGGACCTGTGGGCCTTCGACGGCAACCGCATCGCGGTCCGTTTCCAGTACGAGTGCCGGGACGACGAAGGCCAGTGGTGGCGGTCGTACGGCAACGAGCTGTGGGAGTTCGACGAGCACGGGCTGATGACGCGGCGGGAGGCCAGCATCAACGACGTGCCGATCGAGGAGAAGGAGCGCCGTGTCGTCGGGCCGCGGCCCGAGAACGAGCGTGGGCTGTCCTTCCCGGTGCGATAAGGCGGTCGAGGGCGTTGAGTAGGGTTCCCGGGTGACCGAACAGGCCCGCACACCCTTCCTCTACGTCGTCGTCTGCGCCGCCGGGATCGCCGCGGACGTCGGCAAGCTGATCAGCGCCGCGCAGGAGCGGGACTGGGAGGTCGGCGTCATCGCGACGCCGGTCGCCATGAACGGCTTCTTCGACACGGCCGCCGTCGAGGCCCTGACCGGCCGCCCGATCCGCTCGGCCTGGCGCACCCCGGCCGATCCGCGCCCCTTCCCGCCGCCCGACGCCGTCGTCGTCGCCCCGGCCACCTTCAACACGCTCAACAAATGGGCCGCCGGCATCGCCGACACCCTCGCCCTGGGCACCCTCTGCGAGGCGTACGGCCTCGGCGTCCCCATCGCCGCCCTGCCCTGCGTGGCCGACGCGCTGGCCGCCCATCCCGCCTACCAGGACAGCCTGATACGGCTGCGGGGGATGGGCGTGCGCTTCGGGGAGCCCTACACCGGCGAGGTCGGGGAGGACGGCGTGCGGCCGGAGTTCGGGTGGGAGCGGGCGCTGGATTTGCTGGGACGGTGACCCGGCGCCCCTACAGGGGCCCGGGCCGCCGCCCCGATGGTCGAGCCCGTCAGCCGACGACTCGGCCCAGTTCGATCCGGTCGATGTTCGGGGCCCACGCGCTCGTGTTCCCGAACGTCACCGTGTTGGAGCCCTTCTTCAGATCGACCGGGACGCCCAGCGTCCAGTAGTCGTCCGTGCTCCAGGTGTTCTTGAAGGTCGCCGTGACGGGAGTGCCGTCCCCGACCTTGATGGTCGCCGTACGGGACATGATGTCCGTGTTGTAGGCGTGGCCGTTGTCGCGCCGGTCGTTGTGGGCGTAGTGGACGACCAGCACATGGCGGCCGGAGCGGGGCGCGTCCACCGTGAACTCGGCGGTGCTCCCGGGGCCGTTGCCGAGCGAGCCGATGTAGGAACCGGCGGAGGCGTACGGGGAGTCGACCAGTTCGGCGCCGCCCGCGAGAGCGGCCGAGGCGGCCTCGTAGGAGAGCGTGCCGGTGGTCGAGCCGTTGCCCGAGACGTCCAGGGAGCGGACGGCTGCGTGCCGGGCGGTCAGCGCGACACGGTTGTTGCCGGCCACCAGGTAGAGCCGCAGGGGCTTGCCGGGTGTCGTCGTCACGGTCTCCCCGTGCAGGGCGAGCCGCACGGGCGCCGTGGCCTGCGGTACGACCGTGAAGTAGCCGTCGCGCGGGGCGTAGACGTCGAACACCGCCTTGTCCCCGGAGCGCAGGACGAGGGCGCCGGTGCCGACCCCGGCCGAGGAGGAGTAGTCGTAGGACGGCGTGCCGCTGATGTCGGCGAGCGTGGCCTCGTACTGTGCGGAGGGGACCCCCGTGCGGGCGGTCAGGTCGATCCGGTCGAGGGTGACCTCGGCGTCGCCCTTGGCCAGCGTCAGCGTGTGGGTGCCTGCCGACAGCTCGACTCCGACGTCGTTCTTCGCGCGGTAGGTCCAGTTCTCGGTGGACGGGTAGGTGACCGTGGCCGGGGTGCCGCCGTCGACGGAGAGCTGCTGGGTGGCGGGGCGGCCGGACTGGTTGCCGTAGAGGATCGCCAGGTCGTACGTGCCGTCCTTCGGGACCGTCACGGTGAAGGCGACCTTGCTGGTGGCGGTGTTGAGCGAGCCGACGTCCTTGGTGCCCGAGGCCGCGTAGCCGTTGGCGTTGCCGACGGTGCCCTGGGTGTAGACCTTGCCGTCCGTGATGGCCGCGTCCTCGGCCTCGTACGACGCCGACCAGGGGACGGCGGCGGGGGAGGGGCTGCCGGTGCCGGCCGGGGTGAGGACGATGCGGTACGCGGACATCTTGTGCATGCCGCGCAGCGGGACGGTCACCGTGCCGTCGTCCGCCACCTTCACCTTCGTACGGGAGAGGATCCGAGGCGTGGCGTGCTGCCCCTCGTAGCCGGACCAGGCGGCCTCCGCGACGGTCGCGGTGACCGTACGGCCGAAGACGGACCGGGAGACGTTCTTCACGACGACGTCGGAGTCACCGGCGGAGCCGCCGAGCAGCACCTGCGCCTGGCGTCGTGAGGTGTCGAGGGAGGCCAGGCCCTGGAGGGTGTCGATGGTGTCGGCCTGCGGCGGGGTCACCTTGACGGTGTCACCGGTCAGTCCGGCGTACCAACGGAAGAACCACCAGCCGCCGTTGGGGATGTTGGAGCGCACGACATGGCCGCTGAGATTGCCGGCCGCGTCCCAGTAGGCCGCGTTGGCGTACACCTTGTTCCGCTCGAACATCGAGACCCACTGCACGAGTTGCCCGGGCACGGACAGGTCACGGCGGTTGGCGTACTCGTCGATGTTGATCTTCAGCGGGGCTATCCCGGCCTCCCGCTCCAGCGAGCGGTACTCGTCGTAGTGCGCCTGGAAGTCGCGCAGCGAGCCGGAGCCCAGCTCGTGCCAGGTCATCACCTGGGGCAGCACGTTCTCGCGCTTGGCGAAGGCGAGGAAGTCCCTCAACAGCCGTGTGTGATAGGCGGCTTCGTTGGGGCCGGCGATCCTGGCGTCCGGGTCGATCGCGCGGATGCGCTCGTACACCGTCTTCCAGTCCTTGAAGAACCGGTCGCGGTTGGCCTCGTACTGCGCCTGGTCGGAGACGCCGAGCTTGTACCAGATCTGGTCGGGCTCGTTGAACGGGATGTAGACGAAGCGGTCGCTGTTCGGGTCGGCCGCGACCTCCTTGGCGATCCTGTCGACCTTGGGGAGGTAGTCGTCGATGCCGAGATCCTCGTACGGCCACTTGGCGTAGATGTCCTGCATCATCACGTTGATCTCGCCGCCGCCGTTGCGGAAGAACGACTTGGAGACGGTGAGCGCGTCGCCGTTGGGGTGCTGGGCACCGCCCTCCGGCTTCTGCGAGATGCTGGTGACCTTCAGGGGCGCCAGCGCGGCGTCGCTGGGCACCCCGTCGTCGCTGAGCCCGTACAGCGCGCCGTTGGCGCCGAGCATCACCGGGCCCTCGGAGGCGGCGAGGTCGACGGTGAGGCGCTGGGGGTCGGCGGCGGCTGCGGACCCGGCCGCGGGCAAGGTGGCTGCCATGGCGGCTACTCCAAGTGCGGCTGCTAGCAAGGCGGTGCGGGATCTCGTGCGGGTGGGGGTGATCACGCTGCTGGACCTCCGGTCACTTGACGGCTCCACTGGTGATTCCGGACACGATCTTTCGCTGGCCGACGAGGAAGACGGCGACCATGGGCAGGCTCATCACCACGACGTACGCGAAGACGAGGTGCCAGTTGTTGAGGTAGAGCTGGGCGCCGGCGACCTGGTAGAGGTTGAGCGGCAGGGTCGCCCGATCTCCGCCGCCGAGGACGAAGAACGCGTAGAAGACGTCGCTCCAGGCGTAGAGCATCACCATGATCGTCGCGGTGGCGATCACCGGCCGGAGCAGGGGCAGGACGATCCGCCAGAAGATCCGTGCCGGTGACGCCCCGTCGATCCTGGCCGCCTCCTCCAGCTCCATCGGGATGGCGCGGATGAAGCCGGTCATGAAGAAGATCGACGTCGACAGGTACATGCCGGTGTAGACGGCGATCATTCCGGGGCGGGTGTTCGCCAGTCCCAGCTGCCGCAGCTCCATCACGATGGTGATGACGGCGGGCGGCAGCAGCAGCCCGCTGATGCACAGCGCGTACGCCGCCGAGACCAGCCTGGACCTGCGGCGCGCGAAGACCCAGGCGGCACCCGCGCCGAGGAGCAGGACGAGGACGACCGAAGGAACCACGACGAGCAGGGAGTTGACGAAACCGCGCAGCATCTCGCCCTGGCCGACCGCGTCCGCGTAGTTGTCGGCCGGTTGCCAGTGCCGTGGCAGGTCCAGGTTGGGCTTGATGGCCTCCGCCTGTGGCTTGGCGGAGGTGACCGCGACCAGCCACAGCGGGACGCCGACCGCCAGACCGGCCAGCAGCAGGACCAGGGCAGGGCGGCCGTACCGCCACACCGGGGCCACCCGCGTCACAGCGTCTGCTCCCTTCGCCGCAGCCCGACGACCAGCGGGATCGCCACGGCGACCACGACCAGGAACAGGACGAGGCTCATCGCGGAGGCCTGGGCGTACAGGCCCTGGCCGAAGATCCGGAACATGTAGATGTTGAAGACCTCCGTGGAGGCCGCCGGTCCGCCGCCGGTCGTGGCCTGCACGATGTCGAAGGTGTTCATCGAACCGATCAGCGCGGTGGTGACGTTGAAGGTGACGGCCGGTGCGAGCATCGGCCACCGGACCGACCAGAACGTCCGCCACGGACCGGCGCCGTCCATCCGGGCGGCCTCCAGCATGTCGCCGGGGATCCCCTTGAGCCCGGCCAGATAGATCAGCATGGCCAGGCCCATCCACTTCCAGCCGTGGATGAGCGTGACGACGACCGGCGTCCATGTCGTCGAGCCCAGCCAGGGAACGTCCGTGCCGAGCACGGAGTTGACGGCGCCGTCCTGGTCGAGCAGGGCCTGGAAGACGTAGCCGGTGGCGAGCGCCGAGATCAGCACCGGCAGGAAGAAGACGGCGCGGAAGAACCGGTTGAAGCGGGTGTCGTCCTCCAGCAGCAGCGCGAGCACGAGCCCGAAGACGTTCTGGAACAGCGCCGCCAGCATCGCGTACAGCAGGGTCGTGCGGATCGCGCGCAGCAGGGAGCCGTCGTCGGCGATGGTCCGGAAGTTGTCGAGGCCGGTGAAGGCGATGTCCGCGTGGTACGAGGACCAGTTGGTGAACGGGTAGTAGAAGTTGAGCAGGTTCGGCATCAGGAAGAAGCCGGCGAAGACGACGATCGCGGGGAGCGCGAACCACCAGGGGTGGTGCACGGCGGCACGCGGCAGACGGCCCGCCCTCTTCGGCGCGCCCGTCACCGGCGTGGGCTCGGTACGTACGACTGTGTGGGCCATCGTCAGAACCCGGGCGCGCCCTGGGCCTTGGCGACCTGGGCGAACTGGTCCTGGATGGCCTGGGCGACCTGCTGCGGACTCTTCTTGTCGAAGATCATGTCACCGAGGTAGAGGTGTGTGTCCGGAGCCACGATCGCCTTGGCCTGGAAGACACCGATGGCCTCGGGCAGAGCCGCTACCTGGGCCTTGGACGCCTGCGGAAGCCCGTCGGGCGTCGGGACGGACGGCTGCACGGACGGGATCTTCATCGTCTTGATGTAGTCGGCGTAGTCGGGTCCGAGCCAGAAGGCGAGGAACTGCCGGGCCGCGTTCTGCCGCTTCTCGTCGCCCGTCTTGAACGCGACGACACCGTTGGTCTGGTCGGGGGAGTACAGGCCGGTGGCCGAGGAGTTGGCGACCGGGAACCAGCCGATCTTCTTGTCGATCTCGGCGGTGGAGTACTTGGCCTGCAACTGGCTCTGGAACGAGGTGACGTTGAGGACCATGCCGACCTCGCCCTTCCACAGCGCGTCGGCCTGACCGGTGAAGGTGCCGGTGCGGTAGTTCTTCTGGGCGAGTCCGGCGTCGAGCAGCTTCTCCTTGTACTTCTTGATCGCGTCGACGACGAGCGGGTCGGTCCACGTCTCCTTGTTCTGGTTCAGCCCGTCCCACCACTGCTGGTCGAGGTCGGTGAGCTGGACCTGCATCTGCCACTGCAGGGGCCACTTGTCGCCGCCGGCCTCGTAGAAACCGGCCGCGTCCGTGCCGTCGACGACCTTGCGGCCCAGCGTGAGCAACTCGTCGTAGGACTTGGGGAAGTCCTTCTCGGCGATGCCGGCCTGCTCGAAGACGTCCTTGTTGTAGTAGACGCCGAGCATGGCGGGGCTGGTGACGATCGCCGCGTACCGCTTGCCGTCGATGACGCCCAGCGACCTCTCGGTGTCACCGAGCTCGGACTCCCACGGCTCCCCGTCGAGGGTGAGGAGGTTCTGCTGCGGCTGGACGAAGGGCAGCGTGGAGATGGACGGCTGCCAGAACATCAGGTCGGGGCGGTCGCCGGAGGCGAGCTTGGTCGGCACGTTGGACTCGTACGGATCCGGGATCGCCTGGGTCTCCACCTCGGCGCCGGTGGCCTTCTCGAAGGCCTCGACGACCTGCTTGGGCGCGTTGACCGTGTTCTGCGCGGTCCACATCGTCAGCTTCACGCCGTCCAGGCGGGCGGTCGGGTTCACCGCCGTCTGCTCGGCGTCCGAGCCGGAGTCGCCCGCGGTGGGGTCGCTGCACGCGGTGGCGGCCAGGGCACAGGCACATATCAGGGCCAGTGCGGGGAGGGCTCTCGTCTTCATCACGTACCTCAAGTGCCTTTCGTGAACGGGGCGTTCAGTGCGGCGGTACCGAGATCTCAGTCACGGGCGGGCGACGGACCCGAGCTCTCCCGCACCACCAGCTCCGGTACGGAGACGGGGTGCGGGGCGACCTGCGCGGACTCCTCCAGCACCCCGTGCAGCAGGGCGAAGGCGGCCCGCCCGAGGCCGGTGAAGTCCAGGCGCACGGTCGTCAGGGACGGGGTCAGATACGCGGAGTGCGGGGCGTCGTCGAACCCGGCCACGCTCACCTCGCCGGGCACGGACCGGCCGGCCTCGTGCAGGGCACGGAGCACGCCGAGCGCGAGGTCGTCGTTTCCGCACAGGATCGCGGTGACGGCCGGGTCCTTCGCCAGCTTCCGGCCCGCCGCGTGGCCGCCGGCCGGGCCCCAACTGCCCTGCACAGGACGGGGTTCCGGTGCGCCGGCCTCCTTCAGTGCCTGCCGCCAGCCGCTGGTACGGGCGCTGGTGCGCCGGGTGCTCGACGGGATGGCGACGTAGTGCACGGTCTCGTGGCCCAGGGAGAGCAGATGCCGCGTCGCCCGGTAGGCGGCCTCGCGGTCGTCCGTCCACACCCAGGGGCGGCCGGGGTCGGGCGGGCTCGCCGGAGTCTCGATCACGCCGACGACCGGCAGCTCGGCGGGGACGGCGCCCAGGGCCCGTACGCCGGCCGGATCGTAGGCGATCACGATCAGTCCGCCGCCCGCGTCCGCCGCGCGCTGCACCTCGGCGGCGACGGCGTCCTCGTCCGCCGATTCCAGGACGCCTATCCCGACCGCGTAGGACGCGGCGCGGGCGGACTCCTCGATGCCCTGGAGGATCGACGCGTAGCCGTAGTGGGTGGTGTTGGCGGTGAGCACGGTCACGGCCCGGCTGCGTCCGCTGGCCAGGGCGAGCGCGGTGGCGTTGCGGCGGAAGCCCAGCTCGTCGATGGCGGCGAGCACTCGCTCCCTGGTCGCGGGCTTGACGCTGGGATGGCCGTTGATCACCCGCGAGACGGTCTGGTACGAGACCCCGGCGGCGCTCGCGACGTCCCGGATGCTCGCCGGGCGCCTTGTGTGACCGGTCACATTCATGCCAGGATTGTGACCGGTCACACTTGGGCCGTCAAGAGACCGTAACGATGGATTCACGCGGGGAGGTACCTTGACCGGTACGGCGGACGCGACGAGTGAGGTATCCAACTCGCCAGGCGAAGCGCTCAGTTGGGGCCACCCGGCCATGGAGGTCGAGTTCGCCACCGCCTCGGACGGCACCCTGCGGCTCGTCCGGCTCGGCGGCGGCCCCGGCGACCGTGTGGACCCCGAGTCGGCCCTGCCGCTCGTGGAGTTGACCGCCCTCGGCCATGGCAGTGGCTGGTCCGGTTCGCGCTTCACCGGAACCGCCCTCGGTTCACGGCTCCGGTACCGGGCGCACCGCACCGGTCGTCGCGCCGACTGGGAGTGGCTGACCCTCGAACTCCACGACCGGGCAACCGGGTTGACGGCGTTCGTCGAGCTGACGTCACCCACCGGAGTGCCGGTGCTCCGCTCCCGGGTCCGGCTGCGCAACGAGGGTGGGCAGCCCCTCGTCGTCCAGTCGGTCAGCAGCCTGCTGCTCGGCGGCCTGCCCTCACCGGACGCCCTCGATGTGCACCGGGCCCGAAACGACTGGCTCGCGGAGTGCCGTTGGTGGGCGGAGCCGCTGCGCGCGTCCGTCGCCGACATCAACGTCGACGTCCACCAGCACGACAGCCGGGCCGCCCTCGTCCTCACCGGGCGCGGCAGCTGGCCCACCGACGGCCATCTGCCGATGGGGGCGCTGACGGAGCGGGACGGCGGGCGGACCTGGCTGTGGCAGATCGAGTCCCCGGCCGGCTGGCGCTGGGACCTGGGCGAACACGCGCGCGGCGGCTACCTGGCGCTGAACGGCCCCACCGACGCCGAGCACCAGTGGCGGGTCAGGCTGGCGCCGGGCGCGGAGTGCACGACCGTGCCTGCCGCGCTGGCCCTCGGCTCCGGGTTCGACGCGGCGATGGGCGCGCTGACCTCGTACCGCCGTGCCGTGCGCCGCCCGCACCCGGACCACACCACGCTCCCCGTCGTCTTCAACGACTACATGAACACCCTGATGGGCGACCCGACGACCCAGAAGCTGCTGCCCTTGATCGACGCGGCGGCCGAGGCGGGCGCCGAGTACTTCTGCGTGGACGCCGGCTGGTACGACGACTCGGCGGACGGCGGCTGGTGGGACAGCGTCGGCGCCTGGCTGCCGTCCTCGCGGCGCTTCCCCGACGGCGGGATCGGGGCGGTCCTGGACCGGATCCGCGAGCGCGGCATGGTGCCCGGGCTGTGGCTGGAGCCGGAGGTCGTGGGCGTACGCAGCCCGATCGCGTCCGCACTGCCCCCGGAGGCCTTCTTCCAGCGGGACGGTGTACGCCTCGCCGAACAGGGCCGCCACCAGCTCGACCTGCGCCACCCGGCCGCCCGCGCCCACCTCGACGAGACGGTGGACCGGATCGTCGGCGACTGGGGCGTGGGCTACCTGAAGCTGGACTACAACATCGTGGTCGACCCGGGGACCTGTGCCCCCGGAGACATCGCGCCGGGAGCCGGCCTGCTCGGCCACGCCCAGGCATATCTGGGATGGCTGTCCGACGTCCTGGACCGCCATCCCGGCCTGGTCGTCGAGAACTGCGCCTCCGGCGGCATGCGCATGGACGGCGCCACCCTCGCCGTCACCCAGCTCCAGTCCACCAGCGACCAGCAGGACCCCCTGAGCTACCCGCCCATCGCCGCCTCCGCACCCACCGTGGCCCCGCCCGAGCAGGGTGCCGTCTGGGCCTACCCGCAGCCGGAGTTCGACGACGATCTGATCGCCTTCACGCTGGGCGGGGCGTTGCTCGGCCGCATCCATCTGTCCGGCCACCTGGACCGGATGTCGGAGCAGCAGTTCGGGCTCGTGCGGGACGCGGTGAGCACGTACAAGTCGATCCGGGGCGAGCTCACGACGGCCGTTCCGTTCTGGCCGCTCGGCCTGCCGGGGTGGACGGACGAATGGCTGGCCCTCGGTATGCGGGTGCCGGGCGGTTCCTCCTACGTTTCCGTGTGGCGTCGCGGCGGGGAGCCTGAACTGCGGTTTCCTCTACGGCATTTGGCGGGCCGGGATGCGCGTACGGAGATCCTGCACCCCTCCACGCCGGGCGCCGGCACGGCCGCCTGGGACGGACACGGACTGCGGGTGACCCTGCCGCGCACCCCCGGCGTGCTGCTGATCCGGCTGACTTCGTAGGGGCGCGGCGGGAAAGCGGGGGTCGCCGGAGACGACCACGTACGCTCCCCCTGGTACCCCCCACCCCGAAGGCAGGAGCAGCAACGATGCAGTACGTGAAGCTCGGTTCGACGGGCCTGGACGTGTCGCGGATCTGTCTGGGCTGCATGACCTATGGGCTCCCCGACCGCGGCGTGCACGAGTGGACTCTCGACGAGGAGGCGTCACGGCCGCTGATCCGGCAGGCGCTGGACGCCGGGATCAACTTCTTCGACACCGCCAACGTCTACTCCGACGGCACCAGCGAGGAGATCGTCGGCAAGGCGCTGCGCGACTTCGCCCGCCGGGACGAGATCGTGCTCGCGACGAAGGTGAACGGCCGCATGCGGCCCGGCCCCAACGGCGCCGGTCTCTCCCGCAAGGCCATCATGACCGAGATCGACCACAGCCTCGCCCGCCTCGGCACCGACTACGTCGACCTGTACCAGATCCACCGCTTCGACCCGCACACCCCGGTCGAGGAGACCATGGAGGCACTGCACGACCTGGTCAAGGCGGGCAAGGTGCGCTACATCGGGGCGAGTTCGATGTACGCCTGGCAGTTCTCCAAGATGCAGTACACGGCCGAGCGGCACGGCTGGACCAAGTTCGTCTCGATGCAGAACTACTACAACCTCCTGTACCGCGAGGAGGAGCGCGAGATGCTGCCGCTCTGCGCGGACCAGGGCGTCGGCGTACTGCCCTGGAGCCCGCTGGCGCGCGGCCGGCTCACCCGGGACTGGGGCACGGTCACCGAGCGCAGCGCCAACGACAACTTCGGCAGCCGGCTGTACGTCGACAGCGACCGGGTCGTCGTCGAGGCCGTCACGCGCGTCGCGAACGAACGCGGCGTCCCGCGTGCCCAGGTCGCCCTCGCATGGCTGCTCCACCAGGACACGGTGGCGGCCCCGATCATCGGCGCCGCCAAGCAGCGGCACATCGAGGACGCGGTTGCGGCGGTCGAACTGCCGCTGAGCGAAAAGGAGTTGGAGGAGCTTCAGCAGCCGTACGCGCCGCATCCGGTCATCGGCCACTGATCGGGCCTGCCGGCGCTCAGTGGGGTCCGTGCTGTTCGAACTCCGTGCCGCACGGGCCCGCGCCCTCGCTCTCCGCCAAGGCGACCCGGTCGCCGCTCATGGACAGCGTGCGGTAGTAGTGGCCGATCCGCTCGGCCGAACGGCCCACGTAGTGTCCGATGAACGACCTCCGGAAACGATCGTCCGTCCCGTTGGGCTGGGACCCGTGCACCAGACTCCCGTTGAAGAACAGGACGTCCCCCGGCTCCATGTCCACCGGCACCGCCGCCAGGCCGGGCGGCGGCGGGACGTACTCCCGGGCGAAGGACACGTCGGAGTCCGCCGCCTCCGGGCAGAACAGATCCATCTCATGTGTGCCGGGGACGACTTCGAGACCGCCGTTGTCCCGGTCGATCACATCGCAGGCGATCCACGCCGCCACACACGTGCCCGGCTCGACCCGCAGATAGAAGTTGTCCTGGTGCAGCGCCTGCCCCCGGGCCCCCGGCGGCTTGAAGTAGAACATGCTCTGCGCCGCCAGCACCTCCTCCCCGAGCAGCACCTCCAGCACCCCGCGCAACCGTGGATCGAGCAGCACCCGCAGCGACAACTCGTCGATCTCGTGCGGCTGCATCACCCTCGGATACACGCCCAGCGGGTCGCCGCCCGACGGACGCGGCTCGAAGTGCCCGGGCACCGGCCCGGCCGCGTGCAGCGCCGCGAACCGGTCGCGGAGCCGGTCGATCTCGTCGTACCCGAACAGCCCGCGCACGACGGTGAAGCCGTCCTCGCGGAACCGGCGGAGCCCGGCCTCGGGCAGGATGGGGGCGCCGGAGGCGCCGATGTCCGTGGCTGTCATGTGTCCACTCCTCGGTCAGGTGTCCTTTCCCTGTCACGCTAGGCCGATCGACGCCTCAGGAGGATGACCGTGAGCGCTGACGGATTGCCCGAGACTGCTGCACCAGGAGATCCCGCCCCACCACCGGGCCTGGTGGTCGTCGGGTACTTCGACCAGCCGACGGGATACGGGGTCAACCGGCCGCGCGGCGCGGACAGCTGGCTGTTCACGTGGACGACCGGCGGACGGGGGCTACTGCGGCACGGGAGCGCCAAGGCGCGGACCGGCGCGGGGGACCTGGTCGTGCTCGCGCCGGGTGTCCCGCACTGCTACGGGGTCGAACCGGGCGCACGGCACTGGGAGTTCTGGTGGGCGCACTGCCAGGCCCGGCCCTCCTGGCGGTCCTGGCTGCGGCCCTACGACACCGGTGAGGGGATGTACGTCGTCACGCCGACGCCGGACGCGGTGCACGGCCGCGTCGAGGCGGCGTTCCGCCGGATGCTCGCCGACGCGCGCTGGACGGGGACGGAGGCGCCGCCCGATGTGGCGCCGGAGGACGAGCCGGTCGCCGTGGCGCACGGCACCGCGGCCCGCGAACTCGCCCTGTGCTCACTGGAGGAGGTCGTCCTGCTCACCGCGGGCACCGCGCGGGCACCGCAGTCCCGCCCGGGTGTCGATCCGCGGGTGCGCCGGGCGCAGGCGCTGATCGCCGCCGATCCGGCCGCCCCGCACACCGTTCGCTCGCTCGCCGGGCAGGTCGCGCTCTCGCCCTCTCGGTTCGCGCACCTCTTCGCCGGGCAGACCGGGCAGTCACCGATGCGCGCGCTGCGCGAGGCACGTCTGCGACACGCCGCCCGACTTCTGGAGAGCACCGACCTGTCCGTGGAACGCGTGGCGGCCGCCTCGGGGTTCGCCAGCCCGTTTCACTTCAACCGGGTGTTCCGGGAACGGTACGGGATGCCGCCCGGTGTGTACCGGGCGGGCGGTTCAATGGTTGGCGCGTGACTTGTGAAGGCTCCGTGAAGGGGTGCGCGCGCGTATGACCAGGCGAAAAGGCTGAAGTTCGTTCGTTCAATGGTTTACGACGGAGTCCGGAGGGGCGTGAGTGAATGCGATTTCCAATTGCCCCGCGGATACGCCGCAATGATCTCGCCCCGCTATTGACCGTTCGTCAAATACTGATCGCCGGGAACGTAATGCGCAAAACCCGGGAATGACTTGTTCCCTGTCGCTGACCTGTGCAAAGGTGTGCCTCGCTCCCACACGCCCCACGCTTCACAAGAGCTACGCGCGGAGCATACCCCTTGGTATGGACCTTCAATGCCGCATGCCCTCCGGAGGAATGCCACCGTGCATGACGCTGGCCCGTCGAATTCCCCTCACGACGCCCGTCTCTTTGATGTGACGGACGCTCAACTGAGCGCCGAACTCAAGAGGTGGACAGGGGCGACACCGGCGCTCCATCCCGTGGGTGAACTCCTCGACCGGCACTGGGAAGCGGGCTTCGCCTACGCACGGCTGTGCACCGCGGACGCCCGTTCCGCGGGAATGCTGACCACTGCGGCATTCACCCGCCTTTTCGGCGAAACGCTGCGGCACACCGGACCGACGGCCGCGTGGCGTCCCCAGCTGCTCGTCACCGTGCGGCGTATCGCGGCCGAGTGGGACACCGACCGCAGGCGCGAGCTGCTCCACCCCGAATTGCGGTCCGAGTCGGACGGAGCGGAGCGGGCTGCGGCCCGTCTGCTGCCGTCGGCCGAGCGCCGGCTGCTGACCGGGGCCTTCCAACGGCTTCCCCAGTCGGCCCGCTGCCTGCTGTGGCACACCGAGGTCGAGGCCGAGCCACTCGCCGTCCCGGCCGGACTCCTCGGCCTCGACGAGGAGTCCGCCGTCATCGAACTGGACCGGGCCCGCGAGCGGCTCCGCGAGGAGAGCCTCCAGGTCCACCGCGAACTCGCCCCCGAGCAGGAGTGCCGGCGCTACCTGCGGATGCTGGACGTCACCTACCGGCGCGGCGGCGTCGACATCGACCCCGACCTGCGCGAACACCTGAGCCGCTGCGGGCACTGCAGCGACACCGCCGAGCAGTTGAACTTCTTCAACGCGGGGCTCGGCATCGCGCTGGCCGAGGCGGTGCTGGGCTGGGGCGCGGGAGCCTATCTGGAGTCGAGGGCGAGACAGGCCGACACGCCGGCGGAGGTGCGGCCACCGACGCGGGCGGCACAGATCGTGGGCGAGTCCTTCTTCGCCGACGAGGCCGCGTCCGCCCCCGCGGGGGAGGCCGCTTCGGGTGCAGCCCCAGGCCCCGCCCCTGCCGCGGAGACATTCGCTTCAGGGGATACGGCGTTCGCACCCGGGGGTGAAGCGTTCGGACCCGGAGTGGAGGCGTTCGGCCCCGGAGGTGAGGCATTCGCCTCCGGAGGCGAGTCGTTCGCCCCCCTGGGAGGGGCGCCAACCCCCCCAGCAGGTGAGCCCTTCACCGCCCCGGACGTGGTCTCCCCGACCGCGGAACCGGGCCCCCGAAGCGCACGCCGGACAGCCCGTCGAGCCGCGCGCACCGCCCCCGCCACACCTTCTCGCCCCGGCGACCGCACCCCCGCTGCGCCCACCGGCGAGACCCGCACCTGCTCCGGCCGCTCGGCCCTCAAGGCCGCCCGCCGTGCCGCCCGGCGCCGCAACCTCACCGCGGCCGTCGTCACCGTCAGCGCTCTCGTCGTCCTCCCCCTCGTCGTCTGGTCCGCGCTCGGCTCCGGAGACGGCCCCGCCCCGGCCGCCGGTGACCGCCCCGCCGAAACTCCCGGCTCCGACGCGGGCTCCACCACCGGCAACCCGTCCTGGGCGGGCGCCGCCGAGGCCGCGAAGGGTGATCTGCGGGGCCGGCTGCACAACATCGGGTCCGGGCTGTGTGTCGGCGTCGTCGGCGGGAAGGCCGTCGAGAACGCGGAGACCGAACTCGCCAAGTGCTCGGCGGAGCCCGGACAGCAGTGGTCGTACGAGACCGACGGGCTGATGCGCAGTGCCGCGGACCCTGATCTCTGCCTCGACTCCCACCTCGGCTACTCGGTCCGGCTGGCCCCGTGCAAGGGCGCCTCCGACTCCGAGAGCAAGAACGTCCGCTACGACTTCACCCTCCAGGGCACCCTCGTGCCGCGCTTCGACCAGGACCTGGCCCTCAGCCCCGCCGCCACCGACGGCTCGGGCGCCCTGGTCCTCAAGACCCGCGACGACGACGGCGACGCCCAGCACTGGGTGATCGACACGTCGAGGACGGAGCTCCAGCTGGAGGTGGTCAACTGGGACACGGAGGTCGAGTCCGATACGCCGAGCACACCGACCCCGCCCCCCACCCCCAAGGCGTCCAGGACCTCGACGCCCACCCCGACGCCGTCCGCGACCCCGCCGGCCGATCAGCCGACGTCCACGAGTCCGTCCCCGACCGACGTGTGCTCCTCCTACCCGTACTACTGCTCCTGGGACGGCCAGTACGGCGGGTCCGGCGGCGGATATGGGTCCGGGGGATACGGGGGGTACGGCGGCTACGGATACGGCGGATACGGCGGATATGGCGGTTACGGATACGGCGGCAGCGGCCGCCGCTGACCGCCGGTCAGCCTCCGGTGCCGGGTTGGAACACCGTCAGGCGCACCGAGGACTCGTTCCCCGCCACGGGTACCTCACCGTGCGTCCACGCCACCTCGAGCGGATTCCGCTCGTCGGGCGGTGTCACGAGCAGCGCATCCGGCTCGGCCGTACGGGCCCCGCTGATCTCGGGGCTGGCGAAGGACAGCCCGGCCCACGCGCTGCGGCCCGGGGCCAGCGACACGCTCGTCGGCGTGTCGGGGGAGCGCTTCGGGTCCGGGCCGAGCTGTTCGCCGGACGCGTCCACGAACGCGGCACCGGGGTAGCCGCGGACGGTGCAGGTGCGGTCGGTCGTGTTGGTCAGCACGATCGGGAAGTTTCGCTGTCCCGCCCCGGGACTGGGACGGCCGATCTTCGCGCGCAGCTCGGAGGTGTGGCAGCGCGGGGCGGCCGCGGCCGACTGGGTCACGGGGCTGCCGGTGTCGGCGGTGCCCGGTCCGGTCGAGCCCGGCTCCGTCGTGCCCGGCTCGGATGCGGGACTCCCCGTGTCGGCCGTGGCCGTACCGCTGCTCGTGCCGGCCGGTGGCCGCACGGCACCGCCGGCGTCGGCGCCGCTGCCGCAGGCGGCGACCAGGCCCAGTAGTGCGACGGCGGTCACGAGGGGAGTCGCTCGGTGTGAGGAGTGAAATGCCCGTGCACGTCCCATAGTTGTCACGACTCCCCGTTTTTCCGCAGGCTAGTCACTCATCGTCACTCCTCGTCGACGAGCCCGATCTCCGCCCAGATCGTCTTGCCGTCCGTCGTGTGCCGGCTGCCCCAGCGCTGGGTGAGCTGGGCGACCAGCAGCAGCCCGCGGCCGCCCTCGTCGAAGGTCTTGGCGCGCCGCAGATGCGGGGCCGTGTGGCTGGTGTCGGAGACCTCGCAGATCAGCGTGGCCGCGTCGTGGATCAGCCGGAGCCGGATGGGATGGATGCCGTAGCGGATGGCGTTGGTGACCAGCTCGCTCACCACCAGCTCGGCGGTGAACGACGCCTGGCTCAGACTCCAGGTGCCGAGCTGCTCCACGACCTGCTTGCGGATGGGCGCGACGAGCGCCGGGTCCGCCGGGATGTCCCAGGTCGCGACCCGGGAGGCGGGCAGCCCCTGGGTGCGGGCCAGCAGGAGTGCCACGTCGTCGGCGGCACCGCCGGGCGGGAGCAGGGCGCGCAGGACGTGGTCGCAGGTCTCGTCCAGCGAGTCGGAACGGGCCGTGAGCGCCTCGCACAGCAGCGCGTGGCTGGCGTCGACATCGCGCTCACGGGTCTCGATGAGGCCGTCGGTGTAGAAGGAGAGCACCGTGCCCTCGCGCAGTTCGATCTCGGCGGACTCGAACGGCAGCCCGCCCAGGCCCAGCGGCGGCCCGGCGGGCAGCTCGATCTCTCGCGGCTCGCCGCCCGGCGGGACGATGACCGGAGAGGGGTGGCCCGCCCGGGCCAGCGTGCAGCGCCGGGAGACCGGGTCGTACACCGCGTACAGACAGGTGGCGCCGACCTCGCCGGGACTGCCCTCGTTGCCCGTCTCCTCGGACAGGCGCACGACCAGGTCGTCGAGGTGGGTCAGCAGCTCGTCGGGCGCGAGATCGATGTCGGCGAGGGTGCGTACGGCGGTGCGCAGCCGGCCCATGGTGGCCGAGGCCTGGATGCCGTGCCCGACGACGTCCCCGACGACCATCGCGACCCGCAGCCCGGACAGCGGGATCACGTCGAACCAGTCGCCGCCCACTCCGGACCGCGCCGCGGGGAGATAGCGGGAGGCCGCTTCGAGCGCGGCGGTGCGCGGCAGGGACCGGGGGAGCAGGCTGCGCTGCAGGGCGAGGGCGGTGTCGCGTTCGCGGGAGTAGCGGCGGGCGTTGTCGATGCAGACGGCCGCCCGTGCCGTGATCTCCTCGGCGAGCAGTACGTCGTCGGGCGTGAATGGCTCGGGGTTCTTGAACCGGGTGAGCACGGTGACGCCGAGGGTGGTGCCGCGGGCCTGGATCGGCACGGACATGGTGGTGTGGACGCCGTACTCCCGGATCCGCTCGGCGCGTGCCGGGTCCCAGGAGAGCCATGGGCCGAGGTCGCCGGTCGAGGCCGAGGCCACGATGGCGTGTCCCGCCAGCAGCGCGTCGGCCTGGGGCGACGGGGCGGGATACTCGTCCACGGTCCCCGGCTTGACCACGGCTTCGGGGGTGCCGTGGTTGACGGACCGGTGGGCGGCCCGGCGCAGCACGACCGGGGCCGTCAGCCGGCCGCTGGGTAGTTCGCCCCCGTGTTCCGGAGGGTCCAGCAGGTCGACGCTCACGAAGTCGGCGAGGGCGGGGACGCAGATGTCCGCCAGCTCCTGTGCCGTGCGGGTGACGTCGAGGGTGGTGCCGATGCGCACGCTGGCCTCGTTGACCAGTTGCAGCCGCTCCTTGGCCAGGTACTGATCGGTGAAGTCGTGCGCGGCCACGGACACGCCGCGCACCCGGCCCTTGCCGTCGGTGATCGGGGCCATGCGGGCCAGCCAGGCGTACGTCCTGTCGCCGCCGACCGGGACGTACGTCCGTACGTCGGTGCCCCGGCCCGTGGTGAGCACGCGCAGGAGTTGGCGCTCGATGTCGTAGCTCTGGGCCCTTCCGGTCAGCTCGGGCGCCCGCAGCCCTCGTACGTGTTCCTCGGAGAGGCTGAGGACCTCCGCCATGACGGGGTTGATCCTGCGCAGTCGGAGCCGTTCGTCGTAGATCGCGATGGCGCAGGGCGACTCGAGCAGCCCGACGTTGTCCAGCGGATCGTCGGGCAGCCGAGGGCCGTCCGCCTCGATCGGCGTGACCACGAGCCAGCGGTCGGGCCCGGCGTCCTGCGGGCGTAGCCGGTGGGCGAGCAGCCACACGGTGATGTCGCCGCCGTCGCGATGGCGCAGGGTGAGGATGCCGTCCCACCGCTCGCCCTCGGGGGCGCCGGAACCGCGGTGCCCCCCGTCGGCCAGCAGATCCATGGCGGGGCGTCCCAGGATCTCGGCGGCCGGGTGGCCCAGCAATCGCTCGGCCCCGGCGTTCCACTCGACGAGCACGCCGCTGTCGTCGATGACCGCCCGGGCCGTCGCGGCCTCGTCGAACGGATACTCCGGGCTCATGCTCGCCACTCCAACGCGCACACTCACGGTGAACAAGCGTGTCACTTGGGCTCCAGACTAGTGCTTCGGCGACCCGTACGTCCCGGAACCCTCTTGGCGCACTCTTGACTGCCCCGCGCGCCATCCCGTCAGAATCTGTTTGTTCGCGATCAGTTGTGAGTACTTCTGGGCCCTGATGAGGGAGAGCCGCCATGACAGTCACTCGAAGATCGTTACTGCTCGCCTCCACGGCCGCTCCGGCGGCCGGTGCGCTGCTGAGCGTCCCCACGGCACGGGCCGCGGAACTCGCCGAGGCCGGCGCGCCCGGCCGCCGCACGGTCCCGCTGCGCGACGGCTGGCGCTTCGCCCTGGTGAACCCGGATGGCATCACCGACCCGACCGGTGAGTACGCCGACGCCGCCGAGCCCGGCTACGACGACTCGGGCTGGCGCGAGGTCGCGGTGCCGCACGACTGGAGCATCGAGTTCGCCCCGACCACCGAGCACGGCACCACCAGCGGCACCGGCTTCTTTCCCGGCGGCCTCGGCTGGTACCGCCTGGCCTTCACCCTGCCGCCCGCCCTCGCGGGCAAGCGGATATCGGTGGAGTTCGACGGCGTCTACATGGACTCCTACGTCTACTGCAACGGCAAGGAGGCCGGCCGCCACCCCTACGGCTACACCGGCTTCGCCTTCGACCTCACCGATCTGGTGCACACCGACGGCAGTACCGAGAACGTGCTCGCAGTCAAAGTGCAGAACCGCCTTCCCAGCAGCCGCTGGTACTCGGGCAGCGGCATCTACCGCGAGGCCCGTCTCGTCGTCACCGAACCGGTGCACGTGGAGCGCTGGGGCACGTACGTCACGACGCCCGAGATCACCGAGGAGCGGGGCGTCGTACGGGTGCGGACCTCGGTGGTGAACGCCTCCGGAGGCGGCACGGACGTCGAGATCGTCTCGCGGATCGTCGACCCCGGCGGCCGTACCGTCGCCCGTACGTCCTCCACGGTCGCCGTCACCGAAAAGACCACCGAGACCCACGAACTCACGGTCCCCGAGCCGAAGTTGTGGGACTTCGACACCCCGCACCACCGCTACACCCTGAAGACCGAACTGCGCGTCGGCGGCAGCACCACCGACACCCACCGCACGACCTTCGGCTTCCGCACCTTCCGCTTCGACCCCGACGAAGGCTTCCACCTCAACGGCGCCCCCAGCAAGATCAAGGGCGTCGACCTCCACCACGACCTCGGCGCCCTGGGCGCCGCCGTCAGCATCGACGCGATCCGGCGGCAGATGACCATCATGAAGTCGATGGGCGTCAACGCCTTCCGCACCTCCCACAACCCGCCCTCGCCGGAGATGATCCGGGTCTGCGAGGAGATGGGCATCGTGATGCTGGTGGAGGCGTTCGACTGCTGGCGCTCGCCCAAGACGCGCTACGACTACGGCCGCTTCTTCGACGAGTGGGCCGACAAGGACATCACGGAGATGGTGCTGGCGGCCCGCAACTCGCCCGCCGTCCTCGTGTGGTCGATCGGCAACGAGGTCTCCGAGTTCACCTCGACCTCCGGGCTCGCGATGGCGGACCGGCTCATCGCCGCCATCAAGGCCTCCGACGACACCCGCCCGGTCGTGATCGGCTCCCACCGCCACCGCAGCGTCCCCGCCCCGGGCTCGCCGGGCGACCTGATCCTGGCCAAGCTCGACGGCCTCGGCCTCAACTACAACACCGCCAAGTCGGTGGACGCCCTGCACGCCCGCTATCCCCACCTGTTCCTCTTCGAGTCCGAGTCGTCCTCCGAGACGTCCACGCGAGGCACCTATCAGGAGCCCGAGCGCCTCAACACCGGCGAGAACCACACACCGCGCAAGCGGGCCACCTCGTCGTACGACAACAACCTCGCCTCCTGGACCATGAGCGGCGAGTACGGGCACAAGAAGGACCGCGACCGGAAGTGGTTCGCCGGACAGTTCCTCTGGTCGGGCATCGACTACATCGGCGAGCCCACGCCGTACGACGTCTTCCCGGTGAAGGCGTCCTTCTTCGGCGCGGTCGACACCGCCGGCTTCCCGAAGGACATGTACCACCTGTTCCGGAGCCAGTGGGTGAGTGAGCCCATGGTCCATCTGCTGCCCATGACCTGGAACCACGCCGAGGGCGACACGGTCGAGGTGTGGGCGTACTCCAACGTCGACACCGTGGAGCTGTTCCTCAACGGGAAGTCCCTCGGCACGCGGACGTTCGACACCAAGAAGACCGTCGACGGCCGGACCTACCTGGAGACCACCGAGGCGACCGGCGACGACAAGACCTTCACCGAGGGCCCCTACCCCGGCAGCTACACCAGCCCCAACGGCAGCGCGGGCAAGCTCCACCTCACCTGGAAAGTCCCGTACGAGCCGGGGGAGTTGAAGGTGGTGGCGCGCAGGGACGGCAAGGTGGTCGCCACCGACGTACTGCGCACGGCCGGTGCGCCGAAGGCCGTACGGCTGAGCGCCGACCGTAAGTCCCTTGCCGCCGACGGCCGTTCACTGGTCTTCGTCACCGCCGAGGTCGTCGACGCCCGGGGCGTGGTCGTGCCCGACGCCGAGGACCTGATCACCTTCGAGGTGACGGGCGGATCGCTCGCCGGGCTCGACAACGGGCGCGAGGAGAGCGCCGAGCGATACCAGGCCAGCACGCGTACGGCCTTCTGCGGCAAGGCGCTGGCGATCGTACGGTCCGGTACGAAGGCGGGTGCTCTGAAGGTGACCGCACGGGCCGAGGGCTTGCGTGCGGGCGGTGTCACGGTGCGGGCGACTCCCGCCCGGTCGGCCGCACTCACTCCGGCCGCGGCGTTCGGGCCCGACTACCCGGCGCCCCTGAACTACCCTCATGCGGACGCCAGTTACTCCGGCCGACCCGATACCCTCCCGGCCGCGATGCTCGACGGCGACCCGGCCACCGGCTGGTCCAACGGCTTCCTCAAGGCGGCGACAGCCCTGCTGCCGGCCTTCAGCGGAGCCAGGTCCGAGGACTGGGTGAGTGTGGACTTCGGCCGGACGCGGACGTTCGACCGTGTGGAGGTCTCGTTCACCGTGGACGCGACGCACACCCTGCCCGCGTCGGTCGCGGCCGAGGTGTGGGACGGCCGCCGGTATGTGCCGGTGGAGGGCACGGCCGTGGATTGGGCGACTGCCTCGGACGCGCCGACCGTCGTCACCTTCAACGCGGTACGCGGCTCCCGACTGCGACTGACTTTGACCAGCGCCCACCCCGGGGAGGCTCGCGGAGCGATACGGATCAGCAAGCTGGAGGCACCCGCCACCTGACCCACGTCACGGTCCGGACGGCAGCGGCCTGTCCCGGCACCTTCCAGCGAAGCGTTACGTCCGAACCGTTGACGGAGTGTCATGTCGCCAACAAGCATGGCTCCGTCCGCATCTGGGAGCGCTCCCACCGCGAGCGTCACCCGCCCCTCCCCCCGAGGAGCCCAGACGTGAAACGACGCAGAACCACCCTGTTGTCCCTGACAGCCCTGCTGGCGGCGGGACTCACCGCACTCCCGGCCGCACCGGCTGGCGCCGAAGAGGTCGAGCAACTCAAGAACGGCACCTTCGACACCACGACCGCCCCATGGTGGGCGACCAGCAACGTCACCGCAGGCCTGTCCGACGGTCAGCTCTGCGCCGACGTTCCCGGCGGCACCACCAACCGCTGGGACGCTGGCGTCGGCCAGAACGACATCACCCTGGTGAAGGGGGAGTCGTACCGGTTCTCCTTCACCGCGAACGGCTCGCCCGAGGGGCATGTGGTGCGGGCGATCGTCGGCCTGTCGGCGGCGCCGTACGACACCTACTTCGAGGTGACGCCGGAGCTGAGCGTCTCCGGGAACTCGTACTCGTACACCTTCACCTCGCCCGTCGACACCCCGCAGGGTCAGGTCGCGTTCCAGCTCGGCGGCAGCGCGGACCCGTGGCGTTTCTGCATGGACAACGCGTCGCTGCTGGGCGGCGTGCCGCCCGAGGTGTACGAGCCCGACACCGGGCCCCGGGTGCGGGTGAACCAGGTCGCCTATCTGCCCGCCGGACCGAAGAACGCCACCCTGGTCACCGCCGCCACCGAGAAGCTGCCCTGGCAGCTGAAGAACGCGTCCGGCGCCGTGGTCGCGCACGGCTGGACCGTGCCGCGCGGCACCGACGGCTCCTCAGCGCAGAACGTCCACTCCATCGACTTCGGCGCCTACCGCAAGCAGGGCAAGGGCCTCACGCTGGTCGCCGACGGCGAGGCGAGCCGCCCCTTCGACATCGGCACGGCCGCCTACGAGCGGCTGCGCCTGGACGCCGTGAAGTACTACTACACGCAGCGCAGCGGCATCGCCATCCGCGACGACCTGCGCCCGGGCTACGCCCGCCCCGCCGGACACGTCGACGTGGCGCCCAACCGGGGCGACGGCGCGGTGCCCTGCCAGCCGGGCGTGTGCGACTACACGCTCGATGTCACCGGCGGCTGGTACGACGCGGGTGACCACGGCAAGTACGTCGTCAACGGCGGCATCTCCGTGTGGGAGCTGCTGAGCACGTACGAACGCGAACGCCTCGCCCGCACCGGGGAGTCGGAGAAGCTGGGCGACGGCACGCTCGCCATCCCGGAGAGCGGCAACAAGGTCCCGGACATCCTGGACGAGGTCCGCTGGGAGCTGGAGTTCCTGCTGAAGATGCAGGTGCCCGCCGGACAGCCGCTGGCCGGCATGGCCCATCACAAGATCCACGACGAGCAGTGGACGGGCCTGCCGCTGCTGCCGAGCGACGACCCGCAGAAACGCGAACTGCATCCGCCGTCCACCGCGGCGACCCTGAACCTGGCGGCGACGGCCGCGCAGGCGGCGCGCCTGTACAGGCCGTACGACAAGGAGTTCGCGGCGAAGGCACTCGCCGCCGCCCGCAAGGCCTGGACGGCAGCGCTCGCGCATCCCGACCGGTACGCCTCCGAGAGCGACGGCATCGGCGGCGGCACCTACGCCGACAACAACGTCACGGACGAGTTCTACTGGGCTGCCGCCGAGTTGTATCTGAGCACAGGGGAAAAGGAGTTCGCGGACCACGTCCTCGACTCCCCGGTGCACACGGCCGACATCTTCGGCGCCCTCGGCTACGACTGGGCCCGGACGGCGGCAGCAGCCCGGCTGGACCTGGCGACCGTGCCGAGCAGGCTGCCCGGCCGGGACAAGGTGCGCCAGTCCGTGGTCAAGGGAGCGGACCGGTACGTGGCCAATCTGAAGTCGCAGCCCTACGGGATGCCGTACGCCCCCGAGGGCAACCTCTACGACTGGGGCTCCAACCACCAGATCCTGCACAACGCCGTCGTCATCGCCACCGCGTACGACATCACGGGTGCCTCGAAGTACCGTGACGCGGCGGTGCAGAGCATGGACTACCTCTTCGGCCGCAACGCGCTGAACATCTCGTACGTGACGGGCTACGGCGAGGTCAACTCCCGTAATCAGCACGCCCGTTGGTATGCCCATCAGCTCGACCCGAGCCAGCCGAACCCGCCGGTCGGCACGCTCGCCGGGGGGCCGAACTCGAGCATCCAGGACCCCTACGCGCAGAGCAAACTGCAGGGCTGCGTCGGTCAGTTCTGCTACATCGACGACATCCAGTCCTGGTCGACGAACGAGCACACGATCAACTGGAACTCCGCCCTGACCCGGATGGCCTCCTTCGTGGCGGCCCAGGGCTGACGGCAGGACGAGAACTGCAGGGGCCCGCTGCCGACGGGTGCGGCGGGCCTCCGCGGTGTCCGCAGCCCTCGCTACGGGGCGACGTTCTTGACCGGGAGATCCTTGCTCGCGCCGGCGATGTAGTAGTCCTTGGGCGCGGAGAAGATCGCGAACTCGTTGTCGTAGTCCCGGATCGTGGCGCGGACGGTGAAGTTGCCGCGCGCGTCGGTGGTGGTCTGCGCGTTGTGCTCGCTCTCGAAGTACGTCCGCAGGAAAACCCGGGTGCCGGCGGTCGGGCCGTGCCCGGCGGGCCAGGCGACCCTGCCCTTGACGACGAGGGTGTCGCCCTCGCGCACCTTGGTCTTGCTGACCCGGTAGCTGATGACGCTGGTGACGGGCTCCACCTTGACCGTGGTGTCCGCGAAGGCCATGTGGAAGTCGGTGGGGTCGGTGTCGTAGATCGCCCGGAACATCACCTGGTGGCGCGGCGCCAGAAAGGGGCTCGGGCGGTCGTCCACGCGGTCCGCGGGAACGTCCTCCAGGGTGAACCGCCCCTCGGCGTCCGTGCGGACGGTGCCGAGTCCACGGGTCTCCCACTCGGTCGGGTCGATGGGGTCTCCCCAGGGGTTCCAGGTGTCGAACAGCACCGATTCCTCGAGCTGGACCGGCGCGTCGGTGACGGGGGTGCCGTCGGTGCGGGTGAGGGTGCCGGTCAGGTCGACCGTGCGGTGGGTGTAGTCGGTCGTGGCGGTGCTGCTGTCCAGGGTCACCACGTAGTCGCCGCCGTCGGCCGCGTGGGCGGGCGGCGTGATAACGGCGGTGGCGGCCAGGGCGAGAGCGGCGACGGCGGTCGGCCGGGCGGCCGTTGAGCGCAGGTACACGTGAACTCCCTTGGTGGGGTGAGGTGTTGTCGCACCCGGAGCACCGGTGGTGTCGGTATCGGGGGTGACGGCGGGGCATCACCCGGGGTTGTAGGGGCCGTCGGGAGGAGACGGCCCTGGAACACGCCGTACGACCGCTTGCCGCCGACAGTTTCCCTACGGTTCGTGCTCCACGAGCTCGCCGGGCCGCTCGTGAGCGGTCAGGGTGTGGAGTTCGGCCCGGCTCAGCGGCTCGTGCACCTCGACGTACTCGCCGTGCGGAAGCCGCTTGATCACGCCGGTCTCGCGGCCGTGCAACACGCGTTCCCTGTCGCGGAGTTGGAGTCCGAGACAGATACGACGGGTGACGACGAACACGATCACCGGGACGGCCGGCGCGGCGATACGGATCGCCCAGGTCACCGTGTTGATCGACAGATGGAGCCGGGTCGCCACGATGTCGTTGCCGCCGCCCGCCAGGAGGATCAGATAGAGGCTGATCCAGGCCGCGCCGATCCCTGTGCGGACAGGGCGGTTGCGGGGGCGGTCGAGGAGGTGGTGCTCTCGCCTGTCGCCGGTGATCCGGGCCTCCAGGAAGGGGTACACGCCGATGAACACCAGCAGGAGCGGGAACACCACGACCGGGATCAGCACCCCCAGGACGAGCGTGTGGCCCCACAGTGTGATCTCCCAGCCCGGCATGATGCGGACCAGCCCCTCGGCGAAGCCCAGATACCAGTCGGGCTGGGCGCCGGTGGAGACCTGGTCGGCGCGGTAAGGACCGTACGACCAGACCGGGTTGACCGTCGCCACGGCCGCCATGAGGGCGAGGGCGCCGAAGACGAGGAAGAAGAAACCGCCCGCCTTCGCCAGGTACACCGGCATGAACGGGGCGCCGACGACATTGCGTTCGGTACGTCCGGGGCCCGCGAACTGGGTGTGCTTGTGGTACACGACGAGCAGGAGGTGTGCCACGACCAGCGCCGCCATGATGCCCGGGATCACCAGGATGTGCAGCGAGTAGAAGCGGGCCACGATGTCGTCGCCCGGGAACTCTCCGCCGAACAGGAACATCGACAGATAGGTCCCGACGATCGGGACGGACAGCAGCGCCCCGTTCACGAACCGCAGACCCGTCCCCGACAGCAGGTCGTCCGGCAGCGAGTAGCCGAACAGGCCCTCGAACATGCCGAGGAACAGCAGACTCCACCCGAACAGCCAGTTGATCTCCCGCGGCTTGCGGAACGACCCGGTGAAGAAGTGCCGCATCATGTGCGTGAGCATCCCGGCGACGAAGACCAGCGCCGCCCAGTGGTGCAGCTGCCGCATCAGCAGCCCGCCCCGGACGTCGAAGCTGATCTCCAGCGTGGAGGCGTACGCCTCGGACATGCGCACGCCGTTGAGCGGGAGGTAACTGCCGTGGTACGTCACCTCGTTCATCGACGGATGGAAGAAGAAGGTGAGGTACACGCCCGTCAGGATCAGCACCACGAAGCTGTACAGGCATATCTCGCGCAGCAGGAAGGACCAGTGGTCGGGGAAGACCTTGCGCAGGTACTTCCGGCCGAGGGAGTGGATGCCGAGCCGCCCGTCGAACCAGTCCGCGACCCGCTCGCCCCTGCCGGGCCCGGGCAGTTCCCGCGTGCTCACGCCTCCTCCCTGCGCACATGCGTGAGCTTGTCCGGGTTGCTCACCACGTAGACGCCGGACACCCGCTCGCCGTCCGGCGTCAGGTCCAGGACCAGGACGGCGTACGGCTCCTCGCCCTGGAACAGCACCGCCGCGTCGTCGCCGTTGACACGCCGGTACGTCAGGTCCAGCCCGCCCGCACCGCCGCCCCGGCGCGCGTACGAGCCGAAGAACCGGACCACCTTGTCCCGGCCCTGCACGGGACGCAGCCCCGCCGGCTTCCGCTTGCCCCCGGCGTCCGTCCATACCGTCACGTCCGGGGCGAGGATCTCCATCAGCGCCGCGATGTCACCGCCCACCGCGGCCCGCACGAACCGCTCGGTCGCCTCCCGCCGCACCCGCGGATGCGCCTCGTACAGCGGCCGCCGCGCATGCACATGCTCCCGCGCGCGATGCGCCAGCTGCCGTACGGCCGCCGGGTTGCGGTCGATGATCTCCGCGATCTCCGTATGGGGGTACCCGAACACCTCGTGCAGCACGAACACCGCGCGTTCCAGCGGTGAGAGCGACTCCAGGACGACCAGCATCGCCAGCGACACGGACTCGGTGCGCAGCGCCGGGTCGTCGGCGCCGCTCCCCTCGCCGTCCGCGACCAGCGGCTCGGGCAGCCAGGGGCCCACGTACGTCTCCTGGCGGCGGCTGATCGCGGCCCGCCGGGCCAGGGCGTGGTTCACGGCGATCCGCACGAGGTACGCCCGCGGGTTCGTGATCCCGTCCAGCGGTGACCCCGCGCCGCGTGCCGTCCACGACAGCCAGGTCTCCTGCAGGACGTCCTCGGTGTCGGCGACGCTGCCGAGCATGTTGTAGACGACGCCGAACATCAGCTCACGGTGCCGGACGAAGACGCCGGTCGCGTCGTCGGTGACGGGTACGGGGCTGTCGGACATACGGGGGCCTCCCAGTGCGCGCTCACTACTGCGAGGCCCGGCATGGGCCGGGGTGTGACATCCCACGGCCGAATGTGACCTACGTCTCGGGGGCGTCGTGTGAGTGTCGAGGGGTCGTCCTCCGAGCGGCCCGGTGCTCTACAGAGCGTTCCGCATCCCCCTCGGTACCGTCGTGCATCACACTTGACCTGCATGTATTTACGCGTAAGTACCCGAGCGGTACCGTGAGGGCATGCCAGCTCTCAACGTGGAGTTCAGCGACCGCGAGCTAGAGGACCTGCGGCAGATCGCCAAGGAACGCGGTACGTCGATGAAGGCGCTCGTGCGGGAGGCGGCCGCGGCCGACATAGCCCGGCACCGGGCGCTGCAGGAGGGCGCCGAGGCGTTCCGCCGGTTCTTCGCGACGCACGCGGACGAGTTCGCGGCCGCCTTCCCCGACGACGAACCGCCCGCAAAGGGCGAGGGGCGGGCTGCCTGACCTATGGCACCCGTCATTCATATCGACGTGCCCTGGTTGCTCCAGCGCCACGAAGAGGTCCTGCCGGACCAGCCCACGATCAACGACTTCTCCGCGTTGGTCGCCGCCGTCGCCCGCCATCGCGTGGATCCGCCCCGCCTGGGCGTCGACTCCGACCCGGCCTGGCGGGCCGCCGCGCTGCTGCACACCCTCGCCCTGCTCAAGCCGCTTCCCTCGGCCAACGCCCGCTTCGCCTGCGCGGCCGCGGTGGCCTACATGTTCGTCAGCGGCGTCGGCATCGACCCGCCCTACGGCGCTCTCGTCGACCTCGCCCGTGACCTGATCTCCGGCAAGGTCGATGTGTACGGCGCGGCCGACCGGCTGCGCTCCTGGCAGATCTGAGGGGCGTCGGCCGGCCGCCCCGTTCCGCCCCCCCTCGGGGGCCGCCGACCGAGGGCGGGAGGAACGGGGTCGGCGGCCTGTGACACGCAGGAGAACCTCCCCCGAGCTCTCGGCTTCGCTCGAGCAGGGGACCCCCATCCTGCGCGGGGCCTTCCGAGGGGCCGCTTCCAGTGGACTACGCGGGCGTGTGCGCCGGGGAGCGTGCGTGGTGCTCCGGCGCGTGCGCGAGTTTCACACGGGGCGCATGGAAAGTCGAAAGCTCGCGCGGGTGCGGCGAGTTGCCGCAGTATCTGACTTTCTTTCAAAGGTGCGTATGTTGCCCAAGTGCCTTGTTGGTCGTGAGCGTGCTGTGCAAGGGTGAAGTACCCGTGGGGGGTTGGAAAAGGCCGATGCTCATTCGTGCCGTGGGGAACCGGGGCGGATGGACGTCGGTGAATTCGGGCTCCCCGCGCTCGCGCCGAAAAGGTACACACCAGACCGCTCCTCCTTTTCGGCACCAGACCTTCTGAGTCACATGCGCGTGGGAAGGAATCCCCTCAGTGCCCACCCCCCACCCCCCTCGCCCCCCTTACCCGCCGCCCGGCGGGGTTCCCGAGGAATCCGACGAAGGTCTCGCCGCCCGGCTGCGGGGCCGTCCGGACAGCGAGGCCGCTCCGTCCGTCGCCCTGCTCCTGGCACGGCACTGGCAATCGGGCCGCGAATACGCGGTGATCTGTCTCGCCTCGACGGCGGGCGCCGCCGACATGGTCACCGCCGCGGCCTTCCATCAGGTCTTCGACCGTCTGGCGCTGGGCGAACCTGCCGCCGCGCTGCGGCCCCGGCTCCTCGTCGCCGTCCGGGACACGGTCCGGCAGTGGTCGGCCGAGGAACGAATAACGGGTGTTCTGCCGGAGTTGGCGAAACCAGCGGGCGGTCGCGGTATGCGTACGGCGAAGTCGATGACGCCCGAAAATCGGAAGCTCGCCGATCGGTCATTCCAGGCGCTTCCAGGACTTGCCCGATGTCTGCTCTGGCATACCGAGGTCGAGGCCGAGCCGTTAAGCGTGCCGGCGGGTCTGCTGGGCATGGATACCGTTACCGCCTCGGTGGCGCTCGAACAAGCGCGTGATAAATTCCGCGAAGGTTGTGTACATGCCCATCGGGAACTCGCGCCGACGAAGGATTGCCGGTTCTACAACCGCCTCCTCGACGTCCCGATTCGCCGCGGCGGGGCTCTGCTGCCGGATGTCCAGCAGCATCTGACGGAGTGCCGCTACTGCCGTAACGCCGCCGAACAACTGAGTCATTTCGAGGGCGGGTTGGGAGCGCTGATCGCCGAGGCGGTGCTCGGCTGGGGCGCGCGCCGTTATCTGGACACCCGCCCGGGCCGTACGCAGTCCGGCGGGCCCCGCGCACGCGGCACCGCCCGGCACGGCGCCGGACGCCGGCGCCTCCTGTCGCGCGTCCCCGCGCAGATCCGCAGACCCGTCGGCGGTCCGCGCTCCTCGCGGACGCTGCTCACGGGCGTGGGACTGGCCTCCGCGGGGCTGATCGCGGCCATGCTCGCCGCCGGTCTGCTGTCGGACGACGACGGGGTCGACCCGGCCGCCTCCGCCACCGGCGGCGGCACCGGGACCGGGGTTCCGCCCGCCGTGTCCTCCGCACCGCCCGGCACGGCCCAACTCCCCACCGCACCCTTACAGTCCAGGTTGCGCAACGCCGACGCCGAGCTGTGCCTCGACATCCGGGGCGACCCGAAGGCCGGGGCCGGTACCGAACTGGCCGAGTGCTCGGCCGACGACACCCAGCAGTGGTCGTACGAGAAGGACGGCCTGCTGCGCAGCGCGGCGGACCCCGAACTGTGCCTGGACTCCCACGTCGACACCGGCGTGGCGATCCTCGGCAAGTGCGCCGACGACGACGCGAAACGGGCCGACGACGTGCGCTACGACCTCACCGTGCAGGGCGAGTTCCTGCCCCGCTGGGACGAGCGGCTGGCCCTCGCGTCCACCACACCCGACGCGGGCGCCGACATCGTCGTCAAGCTCCGCGACGGCTCCGACGCACAGCGCTGGCTCACCGATCCGGTGGCGTCGGCGAGCCCCGGTTCGCTGTCGAGCGGGGAGAGCGGGAGGCCTGCGGCGCGGGTGGTGGGGTTGGCGTCGGAGGGGGAGGAGGCGTAAACGACCCGCGGTTGGTGCCGGTGTGCGTTGTCGGTTGTCCACCGGCGCCGTCGGGGCTGGTCGCGCCCGCGAGGCGGAGCCGCATGTCGAGCACGGCCCAGCGCCCCCGAAGGGGCGCTGACGAACTGTGGCGGAATGCGCCCCGGCCTGCTCAGTTCACGACGTCCTGCGGTGCTCTGCCCGCCAGGAACGCGGCCACGTTCTCGACCGCGGCCAGCGCGATCCGTACGAGGGTCTCGCGGGTGACGCCGCCCACGTGCGGGGAGAGGATCACGTTCGGGGCGCGGAGCAGGCGCAGGGCCGGGGTGGGTGGTTCGGGGTCGAAGACGTCGATGCCCGCCCCGGCCAGGGTGCCCTTCTCCAGTGCGTCGGCGAGGGCGTCCTGGTCGATCAGGGCGCCCCGCGCGGTGTTGATCACGAACGCCGTCGGCTTGAGCAGCGCCAGCCGCTCGGCGCTCAGCAGATGCCGGGTCTCGTCGGTGAGCGGGGCGTGCAGGGTGACGTAGTCGGCGGTGCTCAGCAGTTCGTCGAGCGGGACGTGGCGGGCGCCGCCGTACTCGGCCTCGGTCTCCTTCGGCAGCCGGCGTCGTCCGGCGTAGACGACGCTCATGTCGAACGCGACCGCGCGGCGGGCGACCTGCCGCCCGATCTGGCCCAGGCCCACTATGCCGAGCGTCTTGCCGCACAGTTCGGTCAGCGAGTGCTGGAGGCGGGGCAGTGCCCAGTCGGCCTCGACGAGTGCGGTGTGGGCGGGGACCAGCTGCTTGGCCAGGGCGAGCATGAGGGCGAAGGTCTGCTCGGCCACGTTCTGTGCCTCGGCGCCGCTGGAGCCGATGTTGCACACCCGCACTCCGCGCCCGCGTGCCGCGTCCACGTCGACGTAGTCGAAGCCGTGGCTGGCGCACTGCACCAGCTCCAACTGCGGTGCGGCGGCGAGGTGTTCGGCGCTCACGGGGGCGAGCGCGGTGATGACTACGTGGGCGGAGCGCAGGGCGGCCGGGTCCTCATCGGCCGCCTCGACGACAGTGACGTTCGCCCCCTCGGGGAAGAGGGTGGCCAGTCCGGCTCCGATGCCACGGCCGCCCACGTGGGGCGAGATGACGGCGAGGACGTTCTTCGGGACGGTCATGCGGATTCCTCGACGAGGTCGGCGGGGCCGATCGTGGTGGGGCCGGCGTGCCCGGACAGGGCGAGGGTGAGGTCGAGTTCGGCGAGCAGACAGCGGATGACGTGCTCCACGCCCGCCTGCCCGTCGAGGCCGAGCCCGTAGGCGTACGGCCGTCCCACGAGGACCGCCTTCGCGCCGAGAGCCAGTGCTTTGAAGATGTCGTCGCCGGTGCGGATGCCGCTGTCGAACAGCACCGTCAGCCGGTCGCCGACCGCCTCCACGACCCGGGGCAGGGCGTCGGCCGCCCCGACGGACCCGGCCACCTGGCGGCCGCCGTGGTTGGAGACGACGACCCCGTCCATCCCGGCGTCGGCGGCCGCGCGGGCGTCATCCGGGTGCAGGATGCCCTTCAGGACGATCGGGCCGTCCCAGTTCTCCCGCAGGAACGCCAGGTCCGGCCAGGTCTTGGCGGGGTCCGAGAACATGCCGACGAAGTGCATGACGGCCGCGTTGGGGTCCTCCAGCACCGGTTTGGCGAGGCCTGCTTGGAAGGCGGGGTCGGAGAAGTAGTTGGCCGTGCCGACGCCGTGCAGGAACGGCAGATATGCCTGGTCGAGGTCGCGCGGCCGCCAGGCCAGCATGGGCGTGTCCAGCGTGACGACGAGCGCCGTGAACCCGGCCGCCTTGGCCCGGGTGAGAAAACTCCGGCCCACCTCCGGGTCCTTCGGCCAGTACAGCTGGAACCAGCGCTCGGCGTCGCCCATCGCCTCCGCGACCTGCTCCATGGGTGTGCTGGACGCCGACGACAGGGTGAACGGCACGCCCTGTGCGGCAGCGGCCCGGGCCGCCGCGCACTCGGCGTCGGGGTGCATGATCGACAGCACCCCGACCGGCGCCAGCGCCAACGGAGCGGGCAGGGCGCGGCCCAGCACCTCCACGGACAGATCCCGTTCGTGCACGTCCCGCAGCATGCGCGGCACGATCCGGCGCCGCCCGAGGGCCGCCCGGTTGGCGCGGGCGGTGCTGCCGTCGCCCGCGCTGCCCGCCACATAGCCGACGGGACCCGGACCGAGACGCCGCTCGGTCAGCTCCTCCAGCCGGGTCAGATCGGTGGGCAGCCGGGGTACGGCACCCGTCATCCCGTTCAGATAGATCTCGTACTGGAAGTCCGCCCAGTGCTTGCCCATGCGTAGGCCCCGCCTCTCGTCACTGAGAACGCGCTGTACGCCGACCATACCGACCGGTAGGCGGGGGAGTGGATCAGGGGGCCGTCACCGACTGGTGCAGGATCTGGGCCAGTTCGCGCGGCTGGGAGAACATCGGCCAGTGGCCGGTGTTCATGTTCACCAGTTCCCAGCGATCGCTCTTGAGGAGTTCGGCCGCGGCACCCCATGGTTCGTCGCCGTCGAGAAGGCACTTGATGTACGTCCCCGGAAGCTTGCCGAGGTCGCCCGTGAGCACGGCCGGCTCCGTCGCCGTGCCACCCGGGTGCGGGGTGGAGCCGTTCACGATCCGCGCGATCTGCTCGTCCGTCAGGCCCTGCCCCGCGTAGTCCTCGGCGGTCTGCGGCGGCCAGAAGCCGGTCGCGGCGATCGCCTCCCGCACCTCGTCGCTCGGCCAGCCGGAGAGGGACGACTCTCCGTCGACCGGGACCATGGCGTCGACGAACACCACACGGCTCAGCCGGTCGCCCATCCGCTCGGCCGCCTGCCCGACCGGCACGCCGGCGTAGCTGTGCCCGACGAGGACGACGTCCCGCAGATCGAGGCGCTCGACCTCGTCGACGATGTCCAGGACGTGGGTCCGCTGCCCGGCGGGCACCCCTTGCTTCTCGGCGAGGCCCGACAGCGTCAGCGGATGAACGTCATGCCCGGCCGCGCGCAGCTCGGCCGCCACCTCGTCCCATGCCCACGCCCCGAGCCACGCCCCTGCCACCAGTACGAAGTTGGTCATGCCCGCAACGTAGCGGACGGGTCTGACAACGGCTCCGCGTCGCCCTTCGCGCCCGGCCCCGTGATCGGCGGCACCGGCACCTCGACGGTACGCGCCAGCCGCGCACCCTCGGGCCCGTACACCGCCCGCGGCTCGGGGAACAGCCGCAGCAGCACCAGGAACAGCACGGCGGCGACTGCCAGCGACAACGGCAGGCTGATGTCCACCCCGCCCGCGAGATCGCCCAGTGGGCCGACGAACTGGCCCGGGATGTTGGTGAACAGCACACCGATCAGCGCCGCGACCCACCAGGCGGTCATGCCGCGCCAGTTCCAGCCGTGCGCGAACCAGTAACGGCCGCCGCGCTGGCGGCGGTTGAAGACCTGCAGGGCGTCGGGGTCGTACCAGCCGCGGCGGGTCCAGTAGCCCAGCATCATCACGACCATCCACGGCGTGGTGCAGGTAATGATCATGGTGGCGAAGGTCGAGATCGACTGCACGAGGTCGAGCCCGAACCGCCCGACGAAGATGAACGCGATCGACAGCCCGCCGACCAGCAGCGTCGCCTGCACCCGCGACAGCCGCGGGAACACAGACGAGAAGTCCAGCCCGGTCCCGTACAGCGCGGTCGTGCCCGTCGCCATGCCGCCGATCAGCGCCAGCAGGCACACCGGCAGGAAGTACCAGCCCGGCGAGATCGCCAGCAGGCCGCCCACGAAGTCGGGTGCCGCCGGGTCGACGTACTCCGGAACCTTCGTGGCGATGATGCTCGCGGTCGCCAGGCCGAACACGAACGGCAGCAGCGTCGCGATCTGTGACAGGAACGCGGCGCCGATCACCTTGCGGCGCGGGGTGCTCGCCGGGATGTAGCGCGACCAGTCGCCGAGGAAGGCCCCGAAGGAGACGGGGTTGGACAGCACGATCAGGGCCGCGCCGATGAACGACGGCCAGAACAGCGACTGGGTCGCCGCGTCCGCGGAGTCCGTGAACACGCCCGCGTACGACGGGTCGAAGTCACCGGCGAACGCGATCGCGCCGATCAGGAACAGCACGCTGGCCGAGGGCACGGCGACCTTGTTGACGAACAGCATGAAGCGGAAGCCGTACACGCAGACCGCGAGGACCAGCCCGGCGAACAGGGCGTACGCGACGACGTACGACAGGTTGCCGCGGGTCAGGCCGAAGAGCCGGTGGGCGCCGCCGACCAGGGCGTCGCCCGAGCTCCACACCGAGATCGAGAAGAACGCGACGGCCGTCAGCAGGGAGAGGAAGGAGCCGACCACGCGGCCGTGCACACCGAGGTGCGCGGAGGAGGACACGGCGTTGTTGGTGCCGTTGACCGGGCCGAACACCGCCATCGGGCAGAGGATCAGCGCGCCGACGACGACCCCGAGCAGCGTGGCCGCGAGGCCCTGCCAGAAGGAGAGGCCGAACAGGATCGGGAAGGCGCCCAGGACACAGGTGGAGAAGGTGTTGGCGCCGCCGAAGGCGAGGCGGAACAGATCGAGCGGGGTCGCGGTGCGCTCGGCGTCGGGGATGCGGTCGACGCCGTGAGCCTCCACCTCGGTCAGGGAGGGAGCGGGGGAGGGGGGTGCGGACTGCGGGGCCTGAGGGGACTGCGAGGACAAGGGGGCTCCAGCGTGGGCGGGGCGGTGGAGCGCGTTGTGGCGCGGCGGTGGCGACGGCCGGTGCCTGCCGCTGGGGTGTGCGGGCAGGGCGGATGCCGTCCTCTCGGGATCTGCAGACGGTACGGCCGGGCGTGAGATCCGCACCAGAGGGCGGTTCATCCATCTTCGGTGCTCTGAGTGGACGAAACCTCCATCAGTCGCTGTCCTTGGGCGCCGCCTCCTCCGGCTCGGCGTCCGGCCCCTGGGCCCGCACCCGCTGGACGTTCTCCAGGGACTCGCGCAGCTCGGTGAGCCAGTCGTCCGTGTGCCGCTGGACCAGCCGTACGCACCAGGCGAGGGCGTCGCTGCGGCTGCGGGCGACCCCGCCCGCGATCAGGGTGTCGAGGACCTGGCGCTCGGGCTGGCGCAGCCGCGTCATCACCGGCGCGGCGATGTGCGTGAACAGCGCACGCTCACCGTCGCACTCCACACCCCAGGACACCTTTCGGCGGAACCGGTGCTCCGCCTCCCGGGCCACCCCGATCCGCGTCTCCCGGGTGCGCTCCCGGAACTCCTGGATCCGGCCCTCCACAGCCGCCTCCCGCTCGGCGGCCGAGACGCCCTCGGCCAGGTGGGGAGCGGGGATACGGCCGATCACGGTGATCTCCTCGCGGTCGACCGTGACCTCGGTCAGCTCCTCGAAGAGGTCGTCCGGCAGCCGGCCGGCGAACCAGCCGCGCAGCTTCTGTCGTTGTTCGCTGGTAATCATGTAATGACGATTACTCCGCTTCTCCATGAACACAAGGGGCGGACGGCGAGTCAGCCGAGAGCTCAACCGGAGGGCCCAACCGGAATGTTTCAGGCCTATTAATCAGCGTGCGAAAACCGGCCACTCGGCGACTTGGAACGATCAAGAGCCGCCAAGTTTCGGCGTTGGAACGTTCGAAGTCCGTTACTTCACGCCACTGATTCAATACGCAAGGTTACTGAAACCCGTGGTGTCGATGTGAGTTTCGGCGGCGGACTCGGCAGACTCCCGCTCGTCGCTCCGGCACCGATCGCGCCGGAGCCGACACACCCTCAACTCGAGCGGAAGGATGCACACAATGCGGAACACCGCGCGCTGGGCAGCGACCCTCGGCCTCACGGCCACCGCCGTCTGCGGACCCCTCACCGGATCCGCCCTGGCCGGCCAGGACGCCGCCCCCGCCTCGCTCTACGCCCCCTCGGCCCTGGTGCTCACCCTGGCCCACGGCGAGACCGCCACCATGACCACGCCGGTGCGCGCGGTCACCCTGAGCTGTTCCCCGACGGCCTCCGGCACGCACCCGGACGCCATGTCGGCCTGCGTCGAACTGCGGGGCGTGGGCGGGGACTTCGATGCGCTGAGAGCCAGGGACGGCGTGCTGTGCACCAAGCAGTACGATCCCGTGATCGTCACGGTCGACGGCGTCTGGCAGGGCAAGCGCGTCTCCTATGAGCGCACCTTCTCCAACGAGTGCGTGAAGGGCTCCTACGGGACGAGCCTCTTCGCGTTCTAAGGGACCGGGATCGCACGGCCCCGTGCAGTTCGGCAGAGGCGCGCGGATGGGGAGTGCGCGCCCTGCCGAGGGGCCCTCGCGATCTCGCACTGGGGGTCGGCCGGGCGGAGTGGGGCCGCCCGGTCGACACCTCGGATCGCTGCGGAGAATCACCGTCTTCCGTATGGATTACAGAGAATCGACCTCTTCCCCACCAGAGTTACGGATTATCGCCGTGGTCACCGAAATCGCCGTCTTCCCCCGGGATGCCCGGTAAGGGCGCGAAGCGGCCCAGCAGGCCCGCACCGCGCAGCAGTCGCTGTATCCGCGGCGCGTCGGAGACGATCCGGAGGCGGCCGCCCCGGTCTCTGATCCGCGATTCGGCCCGGCACAGCGCGCGCAGTCCCGAGCAGTCGAAGAAGTCCACCTGTCGCAGATCGACGAGGACGTCCGGCTCCGGCCGCGCCGTCGCGGCGTCCAGATGCTCGGTGAAAAACACGGCGGTCGCCAGATCGATCTCGCCGACGACCTCGACCACGGTGAACGGACCGCATCTACGGGTGCGGGCATGAGCGTTCGCCGGGGGCGGCACCGAGCGGAGAGAGTCCGCGGCCAAGTCCTCGGTCGGGTAGGGGGCGCGGTCGTCGGCGTCCGGCGTCATGTCCGCTCCACCTCGGCAGGGGGGCATTTGATCCGGGTAGTTACCCCCGGTCGAGGCTGAGCATCCCTGCCGCGCCGCGCGCAAGATCTGGTTCACTCGACCTGGTGAATTCGACCCAAGGTGATTGACTTTTCATCCCATTTGTCACTCGCCGGTCTCTCCGGACGGCCTACGGCTCGGTCCCGCCAATGTGACTTCCCCCATTGCGCCACCCCGCCGGCCCCGTGAGTCTCTCCTGGAACAAGCGTCCGAAGAACCGTTATCCGCGGCTCGTCGATCGATCTCCCATGTATCGGACAGCTTCGTTCGGCGTCGAGGACAGGGAAGTTTTTGATGAGTACAGAGCGCACGACGGAACTGGCGGCACTGGTCACCGCGGCCCGAAACGGTGACCAGGCGGCCCAGGACGCCCTGGTCGGTGCGTACCTCCCGCTGGTCTACAACATCGTGGGGAGGGCTCTGAACGGTTCCGTCGACGTCGACGACGTCGTGCAGGACACCATGCTGCGCGCCCTCGACGCGCTCGGCGGTCTGCGCGCCCCCGAGAGCTTCCGTTCCTGGCTCGTGGCGATCGCGATGAATCAGGTCCGGGCCCACTGGCAGGACCGCCAGTCGGCCCCCGGCGCCGTGTCGGAGGCCGAGGACCTGGCGGACCCCGGCGCCGACTTCGTGGACCTGACGATGGTGCAGCTCCAGCTGTCCGGTCAGCGCCAGGAGACCGCACGCGCGACTCGCTGGCTGGAGCCCGACGATCGAGGGCTGCTGTCCCTGTGGTGGCTGGAGTGCGCCGGCGAGCTGACCCGGGCCGAGGTCGCCGCCGCCCTGGAACTGTCCCCGCAGCACACCGCGGTTCGGGTGCAGCGGATGAAGGCACAGCTGGAGGCGGCCCGGGTGGTCGTGCGGGCCCTGGACTCCCGGCCCCGATGCCAGGAACTGCGGGGTGTGCTGGCCTCCTGGGAGGGCCGGCCCTCTGCGCTGTGGCGCAAGCGAATAGCCCGGCATGCCCGTGGTTGCGTCCAATGTTCGGGTTTGTGGAGCGGGTTGATGCCCGCCGAAGGACTCCTGGCCGGCCTCGCGCTCGTCGCCGCGGCGCCCGCCCTGCTGGAGCGGGTGCTGTCGGCCACCGGCGGGATGACCGCGGTCGGCTCGGCCACCGGGCTGAGCGCGTCCGTGGGCCACACCGGATCGGGCGACTCCGGTCACCGTTCCGCCCGCGGCCGGGCGGCCTCACGCAGCGAGGCCCGTCGCCGTCGGCGCATCCGGCGCCGCGCCGTCGGAGGCGTAGTCGTCGCGGCCTGCGTGGCCGGCGGCGGCCTCTGGTACTTCGACAAGGCCCCCGGAACCGGAACCGGAACCGAGGAGCCGACCGCCGCCCGCACCGCCGGCGCCCCGGACCTGGACCTCGCGGAAGCCAGCCCCGTCGAGACCTCTGCGCCGGCGTCCAAGCCTCCGTCGCCGTCCGCGTCACCGTCGAAGAAGGCGACCCCCTCAAAGACCCCCAAACCCACCAAGAAGGCCACGCCGACTCCCCGGCCGACACCCAAGCCGACCCGGACGGCCTCCAGTACGCCGCAGTCCCAGCCGGTCCCCACCGACACCGTCGGGCAGGTGGTCGCGCTGGTGAACAAGGAGCGGTCGGCCGCCGGGTGCGGTCCGCTCGCCGAGGACGCGCTGCTGAACAAGGCCGCGCAGGGCCACTCCGCGGACATGGCGGCCCGCGGCTTCTTCGACCACACCAACCCGGACGGGGAGGACCCCGGCCAGCGCATCACCGAGGCGGGCTACCGCTGGTCCACCTACGGGGAGAACATCGCCCAGGGCCAGCAGACCCCGGAGGCGGTGATGGAGTCCTGGATGAACAGCCCCGGCCACCGCGCCAACATCCTCAACTGCTCGTTCAAGGACATCGGCGTGGGCATCCACGACGGCTCCGGCGGCCCCTGGTGGACGCAGAACTTCGGCGCCAAGCTGTAAGGCCGCCTGCGCCGAGTGCCCGTCACAGCATGACGTGCTTGACCTGCGTGTAGTCGAGCAGCCCGGTGAGGGAGAGATCGCTGCCGTAGCCGGAGTGACGGACGCCGCCGTGCGGCATCTCCGACACCGTCGTGCCGTGCGTGTTGACCCAGACGATGCCGGTCCGCAGCACACGGCTCGCCCGCATGGCACGGTCGTGATCACGGGTCCAGACGCTCGCGGCCAGCCCCTGAGGAACGCCGTTGGCCAGGCGGAAGGCCTCGGACTCGTCGGCGAACGGCTGCACGGTGACGACCGGGCCGAACACCTCGCTGCGCACGATCTCGTCCTCCTGCCGCACCCCGGCGACCACCGTCGCCCGGTGGAAGTAGCCGGGACGATCCACGGCGGCGCCACCGGTGACGACCTCGGCGTGGTCCGGGAGCCGTTCCAACAGGCCGCGTACGGCGGCGAGTTGGGCCGAGTTCGCGAGCGGTCCGAAGTCGGCCTGCGGGTCGTCCGGCGCTCCGGGCAGCAACTGGGCGGCCCGGTCGGCGAAGCGGGCCAGGAAGCTGTCGTGGACGCTCCGGTCGACGAGGATCCTGGTCGGCGCCGTGCAGTCCTGCCCGGCGTTGTAGAAGGCGAGCGACGACAACTGGTCGACCGCGTCGTCGAGATCGGCGTCCGCGTGGACCAGCACCGGTGCGTTGCCGCCGAG
>NZ_BAAAZY010000024.1:0-322112 GCF_039537145.1 Streptomyces shaanxiensis | reverse complement strand
CTTCCGGTGACGGCCACCAGCCGGACGTGCGGGTGGGCCACGAGGGCACGACCGGTGTCGCGGTCGCCGCACACGACGTTCAGCACACCGGGCGGCAGGTGCTCGGCGGCCAGCCGGGCCAGGAGCGTGGCCGACGACGGCGTGGTGTCGGACGGCTTCAGGACGACGGTGTTACCGGCGGCCAGCGCGGGGGCGACCTTCCATACGGCCATCATCAGCGGGTAGTTCCACGGCGTGATCTGGGCGCACACACCGACCGGGTCGCGGCGCAGCACCGAGGTACGGCCCGGCGTGTACTCGGCGGCCGCGGCGCCCGGCAGGTTCCGGGCGGCTCCGGCGAAGTACCGCAACACGTCCACGATCGCGGGCAGTTCGTCCGCGAGGAACAGGGCGCGCGGCTTGCCCGTGTCGGTCACCTCGGCGGCGGCCAGCGCGTCGGCCTCCCGCTCCAGGGCGTCGGCGATGCCCAGCAGCGCGACCTGCCGCTGCGCCGGAGTCGTCGACGACCAGCCGGGAAAGGACTCTTCCGCCGCCCTGCAGGCGGCGTCCACGTCCTCGGGGCCGGAGAGCGGGGCCGTGCCGTGGGGGAGTGCGGTGGCCGGGTCGATCAAGGGCAGGGTGGCGCCGGAGGCGGCCGGTACCTCCTTTCCGGCGATGTGGTTGTGACGGTCGGAGTGGTTGTGACGGTCGGAGTGGTCGAGGCGGTCGGAGTGGTCGAGGCGGTCGGTGTCAGCCACGGCGCAGCGCCTCCTCGGCGGCGGCGCGGCCCGTACGGACCGCGCCCTCCATGTATCCGGCGACCCACTGGTCGGAGCCGCAGACATAGAACGGCGGTTCATGGGTGCCGTGCAGCGGACCCACGGCCATGACCTCGCCGGGCGGCCACTGGGTGACATAGCCCCGCGTCCACGGGTCCGTGCCCCACAGCCGCAGATGGCACGCGCTCGGCCGCAGGGCCTCGTCGCCGAACATGCCGGCCACTTCGGCGAGCAGCTCGGGCGTACGCAGCTGGGGTGGGGTGCCGAGGAGGACGCCGTACCTCTCGGGCGGGATCAGTGCCGACAGGACGCCCTCGCTCTGCGGCCACGTACTGCCCAGCACTCCCTCAGCCTCGGACAGGCCGTTCAGACCGGCGTCCCGCCAGAAGGGACGGTCGTAGACGGCGGCGAACTTCGCGGCCGTCGCCTGGCGTTGCCGGTGCAGGGAGGCGAGCCGCGCCTCGCTCACCCCGGTGACGGCGACGTCCCGCAGCGGACCGACGGGCAGGGCGCTCACCACGGCACCTGCGGTGAGGGTCTCGCCGGTGACCAGGCGGACGGTGGAGCGGCCGGGGTCTACGTCCAGTGCGGCGACGGGTGAGCCGAGCCGGATGCGCGGACCCAGTTCGCGGCCCATGACCTCGGCGAGCGTGGCCGATCCCGCCGCCAGCCGCAGTCCCTCCCAGTCGGTGTAGTCGTAGTCGCCGGTGCCCGAACCCGGGACCGCAGCGCTCTTGCGCAGCGCGGCCAGCAGCGAGATCCGTTCGTACGAGCCGCCGGCCAGGGCGAGTTGGCCGATGTCCCACAGGCGGACCACGGCGGGCGTGGCCTGCCGGGAGCGCAGCCAGTCGGCCACGGACAGGCGGTCCAGGGCGGCCGCGTCCGGATGGGACCAGGGGCCGTCGGGGTCGACGGTGGCGGCGAGCGCGGTGAACTCGCCGCTCAGGCGCTCGTGCAGGGCCGCGTCCCCGGGGCCGAACCAGTGCGGTGGATCACCGGCCGAGCGGCCTTCCGGGGTGGCACGGGTGATGCGGCCGGGTTCCTGGACATAGCTGGGGACCAGTTCGAGGCCGAGTTCCTTGGCGAGTCGGAGATAGGCGGTGTGCCCGGTGCCGACCACCTCGCCGCCCAGCTGGACGGTCCGGCCGTCGGGCGTGCGGGTCTGCTCGACCCGGCCGCCGACGCGGTCCCGGGCCTCCAGGACGAGCACGTCGGTGCCGGCGGCGGCCAGGTCTCGGGCGGCGGCGAGCCCGGCGAGACCGGCGCCGAGCACGATCACGTCGTGATGCATCAGCTTCGCTTTCCTGAGAGAAACGGGGGCGCTCAGGCCAGGACCAGGCAGTGCTCGGGCCGCCACCCGAACTCGACCGTCTCGCCGCCGCTCCAGCGGTCTTCCATGCGGGCGCGGGCCGTGTTCTGCTCCAGCACCGACAGCGTGACGCCCGGGGCGAGTTCGATCAGATAGGTCGTGGTCGGGCCGCTGTAGACGGTCTCTCGGATCACCCCGCTGAGCATCGACATGCCCGGTTCGAAGTCGGACAGCCAGATCTTCTCGGGGCGCACGGACACGCTGACGGCGCTGCCGTCCGCGATGTCGGTACGCGGACCGACGGCCAGGGCGGGCCCCTTCTCCAGCGCCACCTCACCGTCCCGGTAGGTGCCGGTCATCAGGTTGGAGGTGCCCATGAAGGAGGCGACGAAGCGGGTGGCGGGATGCTCGTAGATGTCCTCGGGAGTGCCGCACTGCTCGATGCGGCCCTCGTTCATCACGGCGATCCGGTCGGACATGGTCAGCGCCTCGTCCTGGTCGTGGGTGACGAACACGAAGGTGATGCCGACCTCGCGCTGGATCTGCTTGAGCTCCACCTGCATCTGCCGGCGCAGTTTCAGGTCGAGGGCGGCCAGCGGTTCGTCGAGGAGCAGGACGGCGGGCCGGTTGACCAGCGCCCGGGCGAGCGCGACGCGCTGGCGTTGACCGCCGGAGAGGGTACGGGGCCTGCGCTCGGCGAGCCCGGCGAGCTGGACCAGCTCCAGCATCTCACCGACACGCTGGCGTATCTCGGCCCTGGCGACGCCCCTGCGCTTGAGGCCGAAGCCGACGTTGTCCGCGATGCTCAGGTGGTCGAACAGCGCGTAGCTCTGGAAGACGGTGTTGACGTTGCGCTTGTTCGGCGGCAGGTCGGTCACGTCCTCACCGGCCAGCAGCACCGAGCCCTCGGTGGGGTCGCTGAATCCGCCGATCATGCGCAGCGTGGTGGTCTTGCCGCAGCCGGAGGGGCCCAGCAGGGAGTAGAAGTGTCCGGCCTCGATATCGAGGTCGAGGCGGTGGACGGCGTAGGAGTCGGCGAACTGCTTGGAGACGCCGTCGAGCCGGACGGCAGGGGTCGTGTCCATGGAGTCACTTCCCGGAGAGGAGGTCGAGGCCGCCGCGGCGGCCGAAGAGGCGCGGGATGAACAGGGCCAGGGCGATCAGGGCGATGGATCCCGCGAGCATCAGGGTGCCGACCGCGTTGATGGTGGGCTGCACGCCGAAGCGGATCGCCGAGTAGATGCGCACCGACAGGGGCTGAGGGTCGACGCCGGTGGTGAAGTAGGCGAGGACGAAGTCGTCGAAGACCAGCGCGAAGATCAGTACGGCGGAGGCGAGCACGGCGGGCAGCAGTGCCGGCAGGGTCACCAGCCGGACCGCCTGCCAGCGGGTGGCGCCGAGGTCCATCGCGGCCTCCTCCACCTCGGGGTTCAGCGCGGCGACCCGGGAGCGGAGGATGACGGTGACGTACGAGATCGAGAAGGTGATCTCGGCGAGCATCACCGTACCGGTGGACAGGGGCACGCCCAGTCCCTTGAACAGCAGCATCGACGCCACGCCCGTGACGATCTCCGGTGTGATCAGCGGTACCAGCATGACCAGTCCGGCCAGTGAGCCGAGCCGGGTGCGGCAGCGGACCAGACCGAGCGCGAGTGCCACCCCGAGGATCACCGAACCGGCCATCGCCACCAGGGAGATGCGCAGGCTGGTGCCCAGGGAGGCGATCAGGACGTCGTCGTGGACGAAGGCCCGGTACCAGCGCAGGCTGAACCCGTCGAACACGGTCAGGGACTTCTGGGAGTTGAAGGAGAAGAGGGCCACTACGGCGATGGGCAGGTAGAGCAGCGCGAAGAACAGCCCGGTGACCGCGAGGAGAATGCGGGGCCTGCGGTGGGCGCGGGCGCGCCGAGTGCGGGTCCGCGAGGTCGGACTCGCCGGGGCGGTGGCGGAGGGCGGACGGACCAGGGTCATCGGAGTGCCTCCGCCTCGTCCTTGCGGGTGCGCCGCAGATAGCCGAGCATCCCGACCAGCAGGACCAGCATCAGCAGCATGGTGAGCGCCGAGCCGAGCGGCCAGTTCTGGCCCTGGAAGAACTTGTCCTGGATGAGGTTGCCGATCATGATCTGGTCCGGGCCTCCCATGAGCTGGGCACTGACGAAGTCGCCCATGGCGGGCAGGAAGACCAGGACGAGCCCGGCCGCCGCGCCCTGCCGGGTGGCGGGCAGGGTGACGAAGAAGAAGGTGCGCACGGGGCCGCCGTACAGATCGCGGCCGGCCTCGATGAGGGAGACGTCGAGGCGCTCCAGGGCCGCGTACAGCGGGATGATCATGAAGACGACGAAGCCGTAGACGAGTCCCGCGACCACGCCGAACCCGCTGTTGAGGATCCTCGTGCCCGCGTCGGCCAGACCGACCGCACGCAGTGCGCTCAGCACCGGCCCGTCGTCGGAGAGGACCACCGACCAGCCGTACATCCGCACCAGGTAGTTGGCGAAGAACGGCACCACGATCGCGGCGATCAGCGCGTGCTTGTAGCGCCCGCCGTACAGGGCGATCGTGTACGCCACCGGATAGGCGATCAGCAGACAGATCAGGCAGGTCAGCAGGGCGTACCCGAGGGAGCGGGCCAGTACCTCGGTGTAGGCCGGGTCGGCGAGGGCGCGTATGCCGGCCAGGTCGAAGCCGAAGCGCGGGTTGCCGAGTTCGTCGGTGGTGCCGACCGCGAGGACGGCGACGAGGGCCAGCGAGGCGATCAGGAAGCCGGTCATCCACAGGGTGCCCGGCAGCATGAACCAGACCCACATCCGGTTCCCGGAGGTGTCCCGGCGGCGGGCACGGGAGGAGGGACGCAGCAGTGCCATGTCTCAGCCCGCCTTCACATGGGTCCAGGCGGTGTCGCGGGCGTCCTCCGCCGCGCTGCCTCCGTTGCGGAAGAACAGTCCGGCCTTCAGGTCCTCCTGGGTGACCATGCACTCGGGGAACGGCTCGACAAGATCGGCGTAGACCTTCTCGGAGCCCGCGACCGGCATCGGGTAGCCGATGTACTCGATGTTCTTCTTCACGTTCTCCGGCCGCAGCATGTAGTCGATGAACAGCATCGCGGTGCCGGGATGGGGCGCGTTCCAGGGGATGGCGTAGCAGTCGGAGTTGATCGGGGTGCCCTCCTTGGGGGCCTCGAACCCGAACACGGACGGGTCCTCGGCCTGGTAGAGCATGGCGGCCATGTCGCCGCTCCAGGCCTGCTGAATCAGCGCGTTGCCGTTGAGGAGGTTGTTGTAACTGTCGCTGGAGAAGCCACGCAGCCGCGGCCGCAGAGTGCCCAGCAGGGAGGTGATGCGGTCGAGGTCGCCGGTGTCACCGGTGCTGACGTCGAGACCGAGGGCGAGGGCACCCATGCCGAGGACCTCGTCGCGGTCGTCCAGCAGGAAGACCTTGCCGCTCGCCCGGTCGCTCCACAAGTCCCGCCAGGAGTCGGTGAGTTCACCGATCCGGTCGCGGCGCCAGCCGATGCCCGTCTTGTACGCGGTGAAGGGGACGGTGTGCGCGGAGCCGGGGTCGTACCAGGGGTCGGCGAAGTACGTGTAAGCGCCGAATACGTCCTGCGAGTGGGTGAGCTGGGAGTGGTCGATACGGCGCAGCCGACCCCCGCGGGCCAGCCGCTGCGCCCATTTGGCCGTGGGGAAGATGATGTCGTAGCGGTTGCCCGCGTTGAGCTTGGCGGCCATGCCTTCCATCGAGTCGAAGTTCGACTGGACGACCTTGACGCCGTACTCCTTCTCGAATCCCTTGAACACGGACGGGTCGACGAAGTCGGCCCAGTTGAAGTAGACGAGATCTCCGTCGACGCGCGCCTCGACCGGGGCGAGCTGCTTGGCGTCGGGTTTCTTGGCGGGCATGAACCCGCAACCGCCGGCCGCGACGCCCAACAGGCCGCAGGCGCCCGCCCGCAGCAAGGCGCGTCGGGACGGCGGTAGTACCTCGGGGGACATGGAGCGTCCTCTCCGTCGAGGAACGGCACAAGTCCAGGGCTGGACCGGCTGGTCGGCTCACTTCAGGCCCTGATTCCGTAGTGAAGACCGGTCTGGGGGAGGGTGCGTGCGCGGACCAGAGGGCGCGCGGTAAGGGCGAGGCCGGGGCCGACGGGAGGCGTACGGCGGCGGTGTGCGGGTGCGGCGACGGCACCGTGTCGGCGGCCGTCACCGAGCGTCCCCCTCCAGGTCCTCGCGGACCCGGCGCGCGAACCAGCCGACGGCGGCCTCGCGCTGCGACAGCGGACCCGGCTCGAATCCGGGCGTGCGCAGGCCGGCCTGCACCCGCTCCACCAGCTCGGCGTCCTCGTCGTTGGTGACCCAGCCGATGTGGATGTTCAGCCGCCGGGCCAGCCGGGTACGGACGCTCTCGCCGTGCCGGGTGTAGAAGGCGCCGGGGATCGCCGCCCGGTCCTGGGCGGTGGGCAGGGCGGTCCACGCGAGCACGTGGTCAGGGTAGAAGTCGATGAGCGTGTTGGGATAGATCACGGCGTACCGCCACACGCGCCGGTCGGCCTCGGTCAGCCCCGGCATCGGGGTCGCCAGCCGCTGGTAGAGCCGCTCGGTCCAGTTCGAGGAGGGCTTGTCGCGCAGGGGTGACTCGAAGAGCACGTAGTTCTCCTGGACGTCCACCGTGTACGCCGCGTAGTCGAGCAGTCGCATGAGCGCCGGGTGGGCGACGGGGACGTGATAGCCCTCCAGATAGTTGTCGACGATCACCTTCCAGTTGGCGTTCTGCTGCTCGCCTCCCGCCAGGTCGTGGATGCGGTGCTCGCCGACGGGGACCAGGCCGGACCCGGCGTAGCGCCCGACGGCCTCGGCCAGCCCGGCACAGCTCTCGGCCAGCGGAGTGGCCTCCATGTCGAGGTTGACGAAGACGAAGCCGAGGAAGGACTCCACGTTGACCGGGTGGAGACCGAGCTTCGGTTTGTCCAGGCAGGGGATCCGGCGGGCCTCCGGGGCGCCGACGAGGCGTCCGTCCAGTTTGTAGGTCCAGCCGTGGTACGGGCAGCGGATCGCCTTGCCCGCCGGCTCCGGGTCGGTCACCAGGCGGGTGCCGCGGTGCCGGCAGACGTTGAGGTGGGCGGCGAGTCCGCCGTCCTCGGTGCGGACGACCAGCACCTCCCGGCCTGCGGCGGTGGCGGTCAGCCGGGCGCCGGGGCCGGGGAGGTCGGACTCGTGACAGACGAGCTGCCAGGACTTGGCGAAGATGCGGTCGGTCTCGGCCTCCGCGATGGCCGGATCTGTGTAGTAGCGGGCCGACAGGGCCTCCCCGGGATGCTCGGGGGGCGGCTGCGGTGGGGCAGGGGAGACGGCACGGACTGCCCGGGTCGTCGAGGGGTTCATGTGCGGGTCCTCCTCCGCGCCGCTGCGGCGGCGATGGGCGGTGAGGGCGTGGCCGGACGGGCGGGCGCGGCTTGCGGACCTGCCGTGATCCAGCTGACTGATTGGTTAGTCAGAGTGGGACTGCCGCGGCGCCAAGTCAAGACTTGTGGGCTGACTGATTAGTTAGTTAGTCTCCTGCCAAGCGGATGGCCCGGGGCCCGACAGACGGATGCCCAGGCGCATTCCGTAAGCCCGCGGGCCGTCGGTCCGCGCCACATCGGGTGTCCGGATCCGGACACCCAGCACAGCGATCCGGACACCCCGCACAGCTCCCCCGCCCCTCGCGTCACGGCACCGGAGCATCCCCGTCCCACGTCATGGCCGCGCCACCCCCGCCTCCGGAGTACCCGGAAACGGAGGGACTCCGGACCACCCGGAGGCGGTGCGACCCCGGAGGCACGCATGAGCGCTCGCCGCAGTGTCGTATGGCTCGGCCTCACACCGGAGCCCGAACAGGAGCTGCCCGCCGCGGTGGCCGCCCTGCGGTCCCAGGAGCCCGGCCGCCCGCCGTCGGCCCTCGTCGCCGCCGAGCGTCACCGCGTCGAGCGGCTGGTGCTGCGGGGCACGCAACGCGGCTGGCTCCGCTACCTGCGCGAAGTCACCGAACTGGTCGTCGAGGCGGCGGGATCCCGGAGTACCGACCCCGGGGCGGCGCTGCTGGTCGGCGAGGTCGTCCTCGATCACCACCGCATGCTGATCGGCCTGCCCGGCATGGGCTACGAGCGCACCGCCACGCAGCGGCGCGATCTGGAGCGCGCGTTGGCCCGCCTGAGGGCGCACCCCGGGCCCGCACTCTTCGGCCCCTCCAAGCCCAGGAGCACCGTATGACCGGCGTGATCTCCCTCCTCCCCGAAGGACGGCACGGCCTGCTCGTCCCGCCGCTCGGCCTGAGCGAGGACGTCGACAGCTACCTCACCGTCGGCGGCTACGCGCCGCTGGTCGCGCCCCAGCGCCTGCTCGACCGGATCGCCGCCGTGGGGCTGCGCGGCCGGGGCGGGGCCGGCTTCCCGACCGCGGTCAAGCTCCGTGCCGTCCGTGACGCACCGGGCCCGCGCGTCGTCGTCGCCAACGGTGAGGAAGGTGAGCCGGGTTCCGTGAAGGACCGCTGGCTGCTGCGGCATCGCCCGCACGTGGTCCTCGACGGACTCCGGCTGGCCGCGGCCATGACCGGCGCCGAGCGCGGCTTCGTGTACCTCTCCGACGCCCCCGCCGAGCGGGCCGTGCGTCGGGCGCTCGCCGAGTGCGCCCCTGAGCTGCGTGTCGACGTCGTACGGACGGAGCACACCTACGTCGCGGGGGAGGAGACCGCGGTCGTACGCCGTATCAACGGCGGCCCGGCGCTGCCCACGGCCAAACCCCCGCGCCCGTTCGAGAGCGGAGTCGGCGGCGCGCCCACCTTGGTCGCCAACGTGGAGACGCTGGCCCGCCTCGCGGTGATGTACTCGCGCCCCGACGAGGCGGATGCCGTTGCAGGCTCCCATCTGGTGACTCTCTCAGGTCCAGGCGGTGGTGCCGCGCTCGTCGAGGTGCCCGCCGGTACCCATCTGAAGGTCCTGGCCGATCTGTCCGGGCACGGCAGGGCCGATGCGGTCCTGCTGGGTGGGCTCTTCGGCGGGCTGTACGGCGAGGAGTGGACGGATCTTCCGCTCGGCCACGACAGCCTGAACGCCGTCGGCGGGGCCCTCGGCTGCGGAGCGCTGCACTTCCTGGGCCCGGAGGACTGCCCGGTCGCCGTGGCCGTCGAGGCCGCCGCCTACCTCGGGGCGCAGAGCGCCCGGCAGTGCGGGGTGTGTGTCTCGGGCACCGGGGCGCTGGCCAAGGCGCTGTCGGCGGTGGCGCGCGGGGAGGCGGGCTACGACACGGTCGAGAAACTGCGCCGCTGGTCGCGGCAACTGCCCGGCCGTGGGGCCTGCGGGCTGCTCGACGCCGCCGCACGGATCGGCGCCACCCTCCTCGACCGCTTTCCCGATCAGGTCGACGCCCATCGCGGCGCCTGCTGCCCCGCGTGCTCGGACGCGGCTTCCGAGGACGGACGCCGGTTCGTGGTGCCGGTGCCCTGACCCACGAGTCGGCCCCTGACCCACGAGTCGGCCCCCGGCCGAGACGCACGATCCCGCCGTACCGAAAGGACCGCACCATGAAACTCCTGCTGGACTCCACCCGCTGCCAGGGCTACGGCCTCTGCCAGGAACCCTCGCCCGAGCTGATCGACCTCGACGAGTGGGGCTATGCGCAGGTGCGCGCCGCCGAAGTGCCGTCAGGTGACGAGGACGCCGCCGAGGCCGCCGTCGCCGCCTGCCCCAACTCCGCGCTGCGGCTGGTGAAGTGACATGGGACGCGATCTGTCGGCGCTCTTCGACCCCGTCTCCGTCGCCGTCGTCGGAGCCAGCGACGACCCGGCCAAGTACGGCCACGCCATCGCCGCCCAGGCGGTTCGCGCGAACGGCCGTCGTCCCGTCCACCTGGTCAACCGCCGTGGCGGAACCGTACTCGGACGCACCGCCGCGCCCAGCCTGAGCGCCATCGGCGAACCCGTCGACCTGGCGGTGGTCTCCGTGCCCGCCGCCGGATTCGAGGACGCCGTCGACGAGGCCCTGCGGTGCGGGGCACGGGCGATCGTCGCGATCACCGCCGGGTTCGCCGAGACCGGAGACGCGGGGCGGGTCCGGCAGAACGCCGTCGCCGAGCGGGTGCGCGCCGCCGGTGCCGTGATGGTCGGGCCCAACTGTCTGGGCCTGGCCGACAACACCACCGATCTGTTCCTGGCGTCGGACACGTTCACCCCTGGCGGCGTCGCCCTGCTGAGCCAGAGCGGGAATCTCGCCCTCGAACTCCAGCTCCGCTTCCGCCCGCACGGCCTCGGCTTCTCCCGCTTCGTCTCGCTCGGCAACCAGGCCGACGTCACCCTCGTCGACCTGCTCGCCGACTGCGCCCGGCACGAGGGCACCCGGGCCATCGCGGTCTACGCCGAGGACTTCGGCGACGGACGTGCCTTCGCCGAGGCGGCCGCCGACGCGGGGAAGCCCGTGGTGCTGCTCACCGCCGGGCGCGGGGACGCCTCCGCGCGCAGCGCACAGTCACACACCGGCGCGCTGACCACCTCGGCCGACGTCGTGGCCGCGGCGTGCCGGGACGCCGGGGTGGAGCTGGTCGCCACGCCGCGTGAACTCACCGTCGTCCTGGCCGCGTTGAGCGGTGGGCGCCGGGCCGCCGACCACCGGGTCGCCGTGCTCACGGACGGCGGCGGCCACGGTGTCGTCGCCGCCGACGCGGTGGAGGCGACCGGCCTCGCCGTGCCCGAACTGCGGGAGCCGACGCGGCAGCGGCTGTGTGAAGCCCTGTGGGAACAGTCGGCCGTGGCCAACCCGGTGGACCTCGCCGGGATGGGGGAGCAGGACCCCGGGTCCTACGCGGAGACCGTCGCCGCGCTGCTCGCGGCCGAGGAGGTCGACGCCGTGCTGATGACCGGCTACTTCGGCGGATACGCGGCCGCGGAGGGCGGGCTCGGCGGAGGTGGTGCGGCCCTCGCGGACGGGGAACAGGCCGCCGCACGCCTCATCGCCGCCCGGCACCGCGCCACCGCCAAACCCCTGGTGGTGCAGTCGATGTACCCCGACTCGCCCAGCTGCCGCACTCTCGCCGCCGCCGGCGTACCGGTCTTCGGAGCCACCGAGGACGCCGCCCGCGCACTCGCCGCCACGGCAACGGGCTCACCGGGGTCACAGGGTTCACAGGGTTCACCGGGCCTCGCCCCCCTTCCTAGTCCCGCCTCCCCGATGCGCGAGAGCGGATACATGGAGACGCGCGCCGCTCTGGAAGCGGCCGGACTCGCCTTCCCCGCCGCCCGGGAGATCCACGACGAGGCCGAACTGCTCGCCACAGCCGAGGAGTTCACCGGCCCGTACGTCCTCAAGGCCCTGCATCTGCTCCACAAGTCCGACGCCGGGGGCGTGGCACTGGGCCTGGCCGGACCCGAGGAACTCCTCGCGGCCTTCCGTGAGATGCACGCCCGGCTCGGCGCCTCCGCCTACTCCGTCGAGGCCATGGCGGATCTGACCGATGGCATCGAGCTCATCGTGGGCGTCAACCGGGACCCGCGCTTCGGCCCGGTCGCCATGGTGGGCCTGGGCGGAGTGCTGGCCGAGGCACTGCACGACGTCGCCTTCACTCTCGCCCCCGTGCCCGCCGACCGCGCCCTGCATCTGCTGCGCGGACTGCGCACCGCCGCCCTGCTCGACGGGGTGCGCGGCCGCCCGCCCGTCGATGTCGCCGCCGCCGCGCGGGCCGTCGAGACGATCACGACGTTCGCCGCCGCCCACCCGGAGATCGCCGAGATCGAGGTCAACCCCCTGCTCGTACGCCCCGACGGAGTCCTCGCCCTGGACTCCCGCGCCGTACTCGACTGATTGCCCCTCGCCCGACCACGGAGGTCCGAATGGACATGCGCTACACCCCCGAGCAGGCCGACCTGAAGCGTCGCGCCGCCGAGTACGCACGGCTGCTCATGCGGTACGAGGACCAGTCCGAGCAGGCCGGCGGCCCCCTGCCGCAGCAGCTCGTGACCGAGCTGACCCAGGCCGCCATGGATGCGGGCGTCTACGCCATCAACATGCCCGCCGAGTGGGGCGGCGCCGGTCTCAGCCTGCTCGACCAGGTCATCGTCGAGGAGGAGTTCGGCAAGGTCACCAACTGCCTGTGGGACATTCCCTGGCGGCCCGCGAACGTCCTCGCCCACGGCGACGAGCGGCAGCGCGAGAAGTACCTGCTGCCGGTGATCCGCGCCGAGAAGTTCGACGCGTTCGCCGTCACCGAGCCGGGCGCGGGATCCGACCCGTCCTCCGGCACCTCCACCGCGACGCGCACCGACGGGGGCTGGCTGCTCAACGGGGAGAAGTGGTTCGTCACCTGCGGCGACATCGCCGACTTCCTGCTGGTCCAGGCAGACGCGGGCCCCGAACGGCTCCCCACGCTGTTCTTCGTGGACAAGGCCGCGCCCGGCGTCGAGATGACCCGGGTGCCGCACTTCATGCACTCCGCGGTCAACGGGCACCCCGAGTTCACCTTCACCGACGTCTTCGTGGGCGACGAGGACGTGCTCGGCGGTGTCGGCAACGGCTACGAGCTGACCAAGGAGTGGTTCACCGACGAACGCCTGATGATCGCGGCCCGTACGGTGGGCGCGGCCGAGCGCGCCCTGCAACTCGCCCGCGACTGGGCCGTGGAGCGTGAGCAGTTCGGGGCGCCCATCGCCTCGTACCAGCTGATCCAGGGCATGCTCGCGGACTGCGCCGTGGACATCGCCGTCAACCGTGCCTACACCCACCAGGTGGCCTGGGAGGCCGACCAGCCGGGCACCGACCGCAAGACGCTGCACGCCAAGGCCTCCACCGCCAAGCTCGCCGCCAGCGAGGCCGCCGGGCGGGTCGCCGACCGCTGTCTGCAGATCTTCGGCGGGCGCGGCTACGACCGCACCTACCCCGTCGAGCGCATGTACCGCGAGTTGCGCGTCGACCGGATCTGGGAGGGCACCTCCGAGATCCAGCGGCTGATCATCGCCAACGAGCTCATCAAGCGCGGCACCCGCGCCCTGGCCCTGCCCACGCACTGAAACAGCCCTTCACCAGCAACAGCCCTTCCCCAGCGAGGACTTCCATGGACTTCCGCCTCACCCCGCGCCAGGTTCAGCTCAAGGTCGACGCGCGCGCCCTCACCGACTTCATCGCCACGTACGAGATCCAGTGCGAGGAGGACAACGGCCTGCCCGCCGACGCGCACGCCAAGGTCCGTGACGCCGTCCTCGACGCCGGGCTCCAGGCCGTCAACATGCCGGCCGAGTGGGGCGGCGCCGGGCTCACCATCGCCGAACAGGTCACCGTGCAGGAGGAGTTGGGGCGGCTCACCGGCGCCCTGTGGGACATGGTGTGGCGCCCGGCCAACGCGCTGCGCTTCTGCACCCCCGAGCAGCGCGAGCGCTTCCTCGTCCCGGTGATCAAGGGTGAGCGGCGCGACTGCTACGCCGTCACCGAGCCCGGCGCCGGCTCCGACCCGCAGAACCTCGCCACCACCGCCACCAGGAACGACCGGGGCTGGGTGCTCAACGGCGAGAAGTGGTTCGTGACCGTCGGCGACCACGCCGACTTCATGATCGTGCTCGCGGCCGCCGGCCCCGAGCGCGCCCCCACCCTCTTCCTCGTCGACAAGGACACCCCCGGCATAGAGATGACGCGCGTCCCGCGCTGGATGCACACCTTCGTGTACGAGCACCCCGAGTTCACCTTCACCGATGTGCAGGTGAGCGAGGACGCCGTGCTCGGCGGCGTCGGCGAGGGATACGACATCACCCGCTCCTGGTTCACCGAGGAACGCCTGATGATCGCCGCCCGCACCATCGGCGCGGCCGAGCGGGCGCTGGAGCTGGCGCGTGACTGGGCGGTGGAGCGCGAGCAGTTCGGGGCGCCGATCTCCTCGTACCAGCTGATCCAGGGCATGCTCGCCGACAGCGCGGTGGACATCGCGGTCAACCGCGCCTACACCCACCAGGTGGCCTGGGAGATCGACCAGGCCTCGGCCGAGGACCGCAAGACCCTGCACGCCAAGGCGGCCATCGCCAAGCTCTCGGCGAGCGAGGCCTCGGGCCGGGTCGTCGACCGGTGCCTGCAGATCCACGGCGGGCGGGGCTACGACCGCTCGTACGCCGTCGAACGGCTCTACCGCGAGCTGCGCGTGGACCGGATCTGGGAGGGCACCTCCGAGATCCAGCGGCTGATCATCGCGAACGAGCTCGTCAAGCGCGGCTCGGGGGTCCTGGACCTGCCCAGCGCCTGACCCGTACCACCGCAGACCGGAGAGAGGGAGACGGATGACCGACATCAAGCGCGTGGGAGTCGTCGGCTGCGGGCTGATGGGCGCCGGCATCGCCGAGGTCTGCGCACGGGCCGACGTACCGGTCACGGTCGTGGAGCGCGATGCGGAGGCGGCCCGGGCCGGCCGCCTGCGCATCACCCGTTCGCTCGACCGCGCGACCGCCAACGGCAGACTGAGCGATGAACGACGGGAGGCCGCCGCGGCCCTGGTCACCGTCGTCCATGAGCTCGAAGCGCTCCACGACCACGACCTGGTCGTGGAAGCGGTCGCCGAGGACGAGGCCCTCAAGGTCGACGTCTTCACCCGCCTCGACTCGGTGATCACAGAGGACCGCGCCATCCTCGCCACCAACACCTCCTCCATCCCGGTCATCAGGCTCGCCGCCGCGACATCCCGCCCGGATCGCGTCGTCGGCGTGCACTTCTTCAACCCGGTACCGGTCCTGCGGCTCGTCGAACTGGTGCCGTCGCTGCTCACCTCGCCCGCCACCGCGGCACGGGCCGAGGACTTCGTGACCGGCACGCTCGGCAAGGAGGTCGTCCGGACCAGGGACAAGGCCGGGTTCATCGTGAACGCGCTGCTCGTGCCCTATCTCCTGGCCGCCGTCCGCATGGTGGAGTCGGGCAGCGCGACCGTCGAGGACGTCGACCGCGGCATGGTCCTCGGCTGCGCGCACCCGCTCGGCCCGCTGGCCCTGACCGACCTGATCGGCCTCGACACCACACGGGCCATCGCCGAGTCCTTGTACGCGGAGTTCCGCGAGCCCCAGTACTCACCGCCCCCGCTGCTGTCCCGGATGGTGGAGGCCGGGCTGCTGGGGCGGAAGTCCGGACGGGGCTTCCACGAGTACGACGAAGAGCCACGACGCGAGGTACCGGTACCGGCGAGGCGGCCGTGAGGGAAGATGGTCATGGCCCACGACCACCGAACGAGGGGAGCCGCAGGGTGTCCACGAAGGTGCGCACGGCAGACACGCGCGAGCGCATCCTGACCGCGGCGTGCGAGGTCATCGCCGACATCGGCTTCGAGAAGATCCGCATGCGCATGGTCGCCGAGCGGGCCGGGGTGTCGACGGCGCTGCTCCACTACCACTTCGACACACGCGAGAAGCTGTTCACCGAGGCGATGACCCACTCCTTCGCCAACACGGCCGTCGACCTGGAACGCGACGCGGAGACGGCACCGGCGGCGGTCATCCTGGCCCGCATCCTGCGCAACCTGCTGCCGACCGATCCCGAACTCCACCAGGACTGGCGGCTGTGGCAGGAACTGTGGGTGCGGGCGCTGCGCGACGAGACCACCCGGGTCTTCGCCGTGGACCTGTACGCCCAGCTGCACGGCTGGGTGTCCGACGCGATACGGCGCGGCATCACCTCCGGTGAGTTCACACCGACCGACGTGGACGACCTCAGCACCCTCGTGCTGTCCCTGAGCGACGGCTACGGCATCCGCCTCATGCTGCGCGACCCGACGGTCACTCTCGACACGGCCCTCACCTCCATCTGGCGCCATGTCTCCACCGCCCTCGGTCTGCCGGCCGCGGTACCGACGGAGTGACCCTGACCAGGAAGAACGTCCGAAGGTCGCGTATTCCTTGACGGGCATATAACCACCGAGGCATATTGGTCGCATGTCCGACGACGCCTCCCTCTGGAGCGCCCTCGCCGATCCCCATCGGCGGGCCATCGTCGCGCTGCTGCTGGAGCGGCCGCGGCCCGTGGGGGAGATCGTGGAGGGGTGCGGGCTGAGCCAGCCGAGTACGTCGAAGCATCTGAAGGTGCTGCGGGAGGCGGGCCTGGTACGGGTGCGGCAGGACGCCCAGCGCCGCGTCTACGCCCTCGATCCGGCCCCCATCGCCGCGCTCGACGCCTGGCTGGCCCCGTACAGAAAGCTGTGGAACCGCAGCCTGGACGCCCTGGGCCGTCGTCTCGACGAGACGGGGCGAGAGGCGTCGGACGAGACCTCGCACGACACCGAGGGACCCACCACGAAGGACTGATCCACCATGACCGCCGACCTCACCGGCACCTTTCTGACCCTGGACGACGGCCGCCCGGCCGTCCGCTTCAGCCGTACCTACGACCATCCCGTCGAACGCGTCTGGCAGTTCGTGACCGACGCCGACGAACTGGCCCACTGGTTCCCGTCCCGCGCCGACATCGACCTGCGCCCCGGCGGCACGATCAAGTTCGGCGGCGACCCCAACATGGAGGACTCCACCGGCCGGGTGATCGCCGTCGACGAGCCCCGGCACCTGTCCTTCGAGTGGGGCGGCGACGAGCTGCGCTTCGACCTGGAGGCCCTGGACGACAAGCGCACCCGCTTCACGCTCACCAACGTCCTCGCCGCCGAGAACACGGCCGCCCGCAACGGCGCCGGCTGGGAGGTCTGCCTGGCCGCCCTCGACGCCCACGCGCGCGGGGAGCGCTTCGAGGGGCCGCACGCCGGGGCCGAGGCGCCCTGGAAGGAGATCTACGACGGCTATGTGAGCGTCGGCGTCCCGTCCGGCGCCCCGGTCCCGGGCATGGACGCCTGAGTGAGGCCTGAGTGACCCGGGCCTGGAAGCCTGAGTGATCAGCCCGTCCCGGCGGGGGCGCAACTGCTCCCGGCCATCGGGAGCCTCAGCTCCATGAGGTAGTCGTCCACGGCGTCACGTGTGCAGTCACTGCGCCCGTAGACGCTGTGCCCCGCGCCCTCGTACGGCAGCAGGACGGTCGTCCCGCGGGTCTGCCGGTGGACGTTGGCCGCCCAGGTGAAGTGGTTCGCCGGATCGTGCCGCGAGTGCAGCATCAGGATCTTGGGTGCCTCGGTGATGCGCAGACGGTGCTGCGGGTTGTTCACCTCGTCGGGCCAGCCGACGCACCCGGCCACCGCGCGGTGTACGCGAGGGGAGCCGCGCATGTGCGGTGCGGCCCGCAATTCGGCCTGGGTCAGCCGGGCGTACTCCCGGTAGTCCTTCGCCCGGATGCGCCAGTCCTGGCAGAAGACCGCGTAGAACGGTTCCGCCTTCGTCTGCTGTTCCGCTTCGCGCGACAGCGCCGGCTGGCCCTGCCGGGGTTGCTCGGATCGCTGCCGCTCGTTCGGTTCCTGCGCGTCGAGGCCCGCCACATAGGTGGCCAGCTCGTCGCGGTCCGGGCCGTAGAACGTCATGAAGGCGTCGAACGTGATCTCGTGTGCGGTCAGGATCCGGTCCGCACTCTCCGGGTCGCGGATCTCCCCGCGGTCCGCCCTGGCGAGCAGGCGGTCCCATACGGCGGTGACGTCCCGGCCGTGCAGGGCGCAGGAGCTGGTGCGGTCGCACCACTTCACGAACTGGTGGAACGAGTCCTCGGCGGCGGCCGCGGAGGAGACGAGGAACTCCCGGGCGCCGAGGCTGTGGTCGATGTTCGCGGTGAGGGCCATGGTCCGGATGCGGTCGCCGTACTCCTCCGCGTACTGCTCGCCGATCAAGGTGCCGTAGGAGTGGCCGAAGTAGTTGATCTTCTCCTCGCCCAGCGCCCCGCGGAGTGCGTCCATGTCCCGGACGACGCTCAAGGTGTCGGCGTGGTCGAAGAGCGGGCCGGTGTGGCGTCGGCAGTCCTCGCGCAACGCGCGGTTGAACTCGGCGAGTCGATCGAACTCCGCCTGGTTGCGGGGGTGGACCGACGGCTGTTGGCCCAGCAGTTCGGTGGAGCACTTCACCGGATGGCTGCGGCCGACGCCCCGCGGGTCGAAGCCGACGATGTCGAACCTCTCCTGGATGTCCGCGCTGAAATGGGACTTGGCCTGGTCCACCGCGAAGGCCACACCCGAAGCGCCCGGCCCACCCGGGTTGACCAGCAGTACACCCACCCGGCGATCCGGATCGGTCGCCTTGCGACGGGCCACCGCCATGTCGAACGTCTCGCCCGACGGCCGGGCCCGGTCGACGGGCAGGCGCAGGGTCCCGCATTGCGCCGTGGCGTCCTGCGGGCAGGGTTTCCAGTCGATCGCCTGCTGCTTCGTGGAGCCATGGCCCCGAGGGTCGGCTGCCGCCGCCTCCACGATCGGGATCGACGCTCCGGCCAGTAATAATCCGGCGGCGAGCACTCCGGTGAGCGCCCTGAAGAGCGGTTGCATGAAGTCCCTTCCGAGAGTCCTGCGAAACGGATCACGGGGGTCGCCCGCATGATCAACGTGACAGTGATCCATTCGGGGGCGCAACCGTGCGGGACCGGAATCAGGGAAGGCTCCGGGGCGGGGTCAGGGCCGTCCTCGGGGCCACGCCCCAGGGGTTGCCGGACGAACCCCTGAAGCTTCCCCGGACTTGATGCGTGCTCACGCCATCTGGCGCCGTACCAGCTCGTGCAGCCGCCCGTTCGTGTCCGCGAGGAGCTGTGCGGGCGGGCCCTGCTGGGCGACCTTGCCGTCCTCCATGACGATCACGCGGTCGGCGTCCAGCACCGTCGACAGGCGGTGCGCGATGACGATGCGGGTGGCGTTGAGGGCCTTGGTCGACTCGATGACCGTGCGCTGCGTCTCGTTGTCCAGGGCGCTGGTCGCCTCGTCGAAGAAGAGGATGCGCGGGCGGCGGATCAACGCCTGGGCGATCATCAGCCGTTGCCGCTGGCCGCCGGAGACCGCGCCGCCGCCCGAGACGATGGTGTGCAGCCCCATCGGCATCCGCTTGATGTCCTCGGCCAGCCCCGCCATCTCGGCCGCCGCCATCGCCTCCTCCGGCGTGTACGGCTCCGTACCGCAGATGACGTCCAGGATGGACCCGGTGAACGGCTGGGCGTGCTGGAGCACCACCCCGCACTGCCGGCGCACCGCCGACTGGTCGAGCGCCGACAGGTCCTGGCCGTCGTAGAGCACGCTCCCGGACACCGGCTTGTCGAAGCCGATCAGCAGGCGCAGCAGCGTCGACTTGCCGCAGCCGCTCGGGCCGACGATCGCCACGAACTCGCCGGAGCGTACGTCGAAGGACACGTCGTCGAGGATCAGAGGACCGTCGTCGGAGTACCGGAAGGACAGGCGGCGCGCCTCGATCGACCCCGTCAGCGGGCCCGGACGGGTGCTCGCCGTGCGCACCTCGGGCGTCGCGTCCAGCACCGGCTTGATCTCCTCGAACAGCGGCAGCGCTGCCACCACCGAGACGAACGCGCCGGTCAGCTGGGTGACCGAGGTCAGCAGCATCGTCACCGACGTGTTGAAGGTGAGGAACGCCGCCGCGGACATCGACCCGCGCGCGGGGCCCGCGAGCAGCATGAACATCACCAGCGTGCACAGGGGCAGATACACGGCGCCCAGCACCGCGGTGAGGTTCTTGATCCGCCCCACCTTCTGCTGGAGCTCACGGCTGCGCGCGAACCGGTCGGCCCAGGCCGCGTACGCGTAGTTCTCCGCCGCCGCGACCCGCAGCTTCGGCAGGCCGCGCAGCGTCTGGAACGCCTGGTTGTTCAGCTTGTTGCTGAGCACCACCAGCCGCCGCTGCCAGCGCACCTGCCACAGCCCGAGCCCCAGGAACACGGCCGCGATGACGACGAGCATGCCGATCGCCGCCAGCGCCATCGGCACGCTGAACCAGAACAGCAACGACAGGTTCATCGCGCCCACCGTCACCGACTGCGCGACGACGGGGCCGACTCCGGCCATCAGGCGGCGGATCGCGCTGACGCCCATGGCCTGGCTCGCCAGCTCGCCGGTCGAGCGCTCGGTGAAGAACTTCGTGGGCAGCCGCAGCAGCCGGTCCCACAGGGCCGGTTGGAGGGTCGCCTCGATACGGCCCTCCAGGCGCAGGATCGTCAGGTTCTGCAGCAGCATGAACGCCGCGGCCACCACGCTGCTGATCATCACAGCAAGACAGAACTGCACGATCAGCCCGGTCTGGGCCTTCGGTACGAACTCGCCGAGCACCTTGCCGGTCGCGATCGGCACGAGCGCACCGATCGCGACCGTCACCAGGCCGCTGATCAGCAGGTTCGTCAGATCGCCGCCCGTGCCCCGCATGCTGAAGCGCAGGAGCCGCAGCGGGCTCAACGCGCGGTCGGGCAGCGGACGGTAGAACATCACCGCACGCGGCTCGAACTCCTCCGCGTTGGCCTTCTCGATCGGTGTCTCACGGCCGGTCGCCGGATGGACGGCGACATAGCCGCCGCGCCGCCACAGCAGCGCCACGGGCGCGCCCGACAGCGCCCGGTGGCCCACCAGCGGTCCTACGTTGTCCCGCCACCAACGCCCGTCCAGCCGTACGGCCCGGGTGCGCACGCGCGACGCGAGAGCCACCCGCTCGACCGGGTCGAGACGGTCGCTCTCGGTGCCGCTCTGCGCGGGCTCGGCCAGGATGATGCCGGCCGCCTCGGCGACCAGCTTGCAGGCCGCGTAGCTGGCGTCCGCGTCGGCGGCCGTCGTCCGCTTGTCGCCGCGCTTGCCGATGGACGCCAGCAGCGTCTGGTCGGCCTGCGCGCGCACCGCCTCGCCGGCCTTGATGCCCTCCGCCGTACGCGACTCGTGAGTGCGCTCCAGCTGCTCGATCCAGCGGTCCAGCGTGGTCAGCAGGCGGTACTGCTGGTCGACCATGGACTGCCAGACCGCCGGGTCCATCAGCAGGTCGGCGGCCGCCTCCGCGCCGTACAGCGAGCCGTACTGCACACTGCCCGGCGGGACCTGCATCCAGAAGACGTCGTCGTCGGTCACCTCGGCGGCCCGCTCGGTGGCCATCGGTGCCTGGAAGAGGATGGTCAGGCTGCGGCCGACGCCCAGGGCGAGGGCGTACTCCAGGGGGCTCGTCGTCGGCGGGATGTACTGGGGGTTGCCGTACTCGTCGTAGGACCAGGTCTGGGTGTTCGCGGGCTGGTACAGCTCGCGCAGTCCGATGCGGTGCACGACGCAGTCCCTGAGCGGGCGCGCGACCAGCGTGTGCTGGGGCCCGGCCACCGGGCCGAGCAGCAGCGAGCCCGCCTCCAGGCGGCCGAGGTGGTGCCAGTGGCCCTGCTGCCCGGCGTCCACCGCGAACAGGTCGACGGCGCCGGACGCGACCAGCCACAGCACCTGCGGGCCTTCGAGGTCCAGGCGGTTGAAGCCGGCGCAGTCGATGCGCGTGCCCATCTGACCGAGCGCGTTGAGGACGAGGTCACCCTCGTGGACGGAGGTCATCTCACCGCTCCTTGACCAGTGCCGCGTATGCGCCGCCGCGCGCCACCAGCTCCTCGTGCCGCCCGCGTTCCACGATCGTGCCGTGCTGGAGTACGACGATCTCGTCGCTGTCGCGCACGGTGCTGAGCCGGTGCGCGATCACCACACAGGCACAGCCGCGCTTGCGCAGGTTGTCCATCACGACCTGCTCGGTCTCGGCGTCCAGCGCGCTCGTCACCTCGTCGAGGACGAGGATGCTGGGGCGGCGCACCAGCGCCCGGGCGATCTCCAGGCGCTGACGCTGCCCGCCGGAGAAGTTGCGGCCGTCCTGCTCGACCCTGCTGTGGATGCCGCCGGGGCGGCGCATGACCATGTCGTACAGCGCCGCGTCACGCAGCGCGTCCACCACGGCGTCGTCCGGGATCGACGGGTCCCACAGCGCCACGTTGTCGCGGACCGTGCCCTCGAAGAGGAACACCTCCTGGTCGACGAAGGAGACGGAGGCGGCGAGCGCGCCGCGCGGGATGTCCTCGATGCGCTGGTCGTCGATGCGGATGACGCCCTCCCAGGGGGCGTACAGGCCCGAGATCAGGCGGGAGACCGTCGACTTGCCGCTGCCTGAGCCGCCGACCAGAGCCACCTGCTGGCCCGGTCCGACGGTCAGGTCGAAGCCGGTGAGCAGGGGCTTGTCGAGCGGGCTGTAGCCGAAGGTGATGTTCTGCAGCTCGACGTGGCCGTGCAGGCGGCGCGTCGACTCGCCGGTGCCGGGGCGGCCGTAGAGCGGGTCCGCCTCGAAGTTCTCCACGTCCTTGAGGCGGGCCACGTCGGCGGCGAAGTCCTGGATGCGGCCCGCGACGCCGTTGAGGCGGGTGATCGGGGCGGTGAAGCGGGTGACCAGGGCCTGGAAGGCGACCAGCAGGCCGACGGATATGCCACCCTCGACCGCCCGCATGCCGCCGATCCAGAGGATGAGCGCGCTGTTGAGCGAGGCGAGCGTCGGGGCGACCACGCCGAGCCAGGCGCTCGGGACGCCGAGGCGCTGCTGTTCCTCCAGCGTGGTGGCGTGCTGGCCCGCCCACTTGCGGAAGTAGCCGTCCTCGCCGCCGGTCGCCTTCATCGTCTCGATCAGCTGAAGACCGGTGTAGGCGGTGTTGGTGAGCCGGGCGTTGTCCGCGCGCAGCTTCGCCGTACGGGTCGCGCGCAGGCGGATGACGACCCGCATGGCGACCACGTTCAGCAGGGCCACGCCGATGCCGACGAAGGTGAGCTGGGGGTCGTAGGTGTAGAGGAGGAGCGCGTAGAGGACGACGACCACCGCGTCCACGCCCGCCGCCGCGAGGTCACGGGCGAGCGTCTCGGCGACGGCGTCGTTCGACTGGAGCCGCTGCACCAGGTCGGCCGGGCTGCGCTGGGAGAAGAACGTCACCGGCAGCCGCAGCAGATGGCGCAGGAAGCGGGCGCTGGAGAGCGTGGAGGAGATGATGCGGCCGCGCAGCAGGTTCGCCTGTTGCAGCCAGGTCAGCACGACCGTGAGCAGGACGCTGGCCCCCATGGACGCGAACAGCACGCTCAGCAGGGAGGTCTGGCCGCCGATGAGGAACATGTCGATATAGGTGCGGCTCAGCGCTGGCACCGCCGCGCCGACCACCACCAGCAACAGGCTCGCCAGCACCGCTGCGGGCATCGTGCCCGCGGTCCCGCGCAGACGGGCGGGCATCGCGCCGAGCACGCCGGGCTTGCGGCCGCCCTTGCTGAAGCCCTCGCCGGGCTCCATGACCAGGACGACGCCGGTGAAGCTGCCGTCGAAGTCCTCCATGGGCACGAAGCGGCGACCCTTGGCGGGGTCGTTGATGTACACGCCCCGACGACCGAAGCGGCGGCCCATGCCGTCGTAGACGACGTAGTGGTTGAACTCCCAGAACAGGATGGCCGGCGTCTGCACCTCGGCGAGGGCGGCCGTGTCCATCTGCATGCCCTTGGCGGTCAGGCCGTAGCTGCGGGCCGCCTTGAGCAGGTTGCTGGCGCGCGAGCCGTCGCGGGAGACACCGCACGCGATGCGCAGCTCCTCCAGCGGGACATGGCGGCCGTAGTGGCCGAGCACCATCGCGAGGGAGGCGGCGCCGCACTCCACTGCCTCCATCTGGAGCACGGTGGGCGTGCGGACGGTCTTCACCCGTCCCTTGGGCACCGGGCGCTTCGGCGGGGCGGCGCGGCGCCTGCTGCGGGTCTCCTGCGCGGCGCTCACGGCAGCAGCCAATCGACGGGACGCTCGTCGGCCAGCCGGATCGAGCCCGAGGCCAGGGTCATGGAGGTGAGGTCGAACGGCGGCCCGTCCGCGGACGACCACGCGTAGCCGCTCTTCGTGCTCGACTTCTTGTCCAGCTTCACCAGGACGGCGACCGGCCTGCCGTCCTTGGTGAACTGCTCGCCCAGCTGGTTGTCCCCGAGGAACGCGGCGATCTGCTGCGCCGACTGCGCGGAGCGGTCCACCGACTTCACATGGCCGCGCAGGACGCCGTACTCCTGGGTGGGCACGGAGGAGACGGTGAGATCCACGGCCGCCTTGTCGGGGATGGAGGCCGCGTTCTCGGCGGGGACGTACACCGTGGCGTACAGCGGGTCCTTGGTGCGGGCGACCTTCTCGACGGCGGCGACGTTCGCGCCGGTGGAGATGATCTGCCCGATGGTGGCGGCGAGCGCGGTGACCCGGCCCGCGGCGACCGTGCGGACGACGGTCTCGCCCTCGGCCGTACGGACCTTCAGGACGGGGGAGTTCGCCGGGAGCCGCTCGCCCTGTTTCGCGACGACCGCGGTGACCTGGCCGGCGACCGGGCTCTGCAGGATATAGCTGCCCTGGCCGTGCGTGAGGATGGCGGGCGCGCTGACCGTGGAGGTGACCGAGCCGGTCACCGCCCACACGGAGGCGGCGGCCATCACGACCACCGTCACGGAGAGGACCAGCCAGCCCTGGGGGCGGGCGAAGCGCACCGGAAGATCGAGCTCCTCCGGAGACTGGAGCTTGGCGAGGGCCTGTTGGCGGAACTGCACGGAACTATCCCTCACCTGATGATGACGGGAGACCGGCGCTCGAGAGAGCCGGTCGTTTTGCGAGTGGTGCCGGATTTGTTTTTCGGCACCCGAGAGTCCCGGAACCGGGGAACGGCTCCGGGACTCAGCGGTACAAAGGCGCGATCAGAGACCGGCGACCAGGCCCGAGACCGGGGCGGTGTTCAGGCCGGTGACACCCTCCACGGTGCCGACGACCGTGTCGACCAGGCCGGAAACCGGGGCGATGCCGTTGACAGCGTCGAGGGCACCGTTCACGGCGTTGACCTGCAGGCCGCCGGAGACGTTGTCGAGCTCGGCGTCGGAGATCTCGACGGTCGCAACCTGGGGGGTGGAGTTCATGATGGAACTTCCCTTCCTAATGGGTATTTCACAAGGGGGAGCGGCCCCCTCTGGGGACAGATGACGGCCGCGACCGCGGGTGCCGGGCGCCCGTTTCCGGGAACCGTCAGTGGCCCCTGCGGTGCGATGGATCAAAGCACGCTGCGGGTGCGGGCTTCCAATCAAACGTCGGTCCCACCAGGGCACTTGAGCCTCGGAGGCATCGATCCGTGCAGACATGCGCACGCCTCGTCGGCGACTTCTTCACAAGCGTCACAGCATCGGCTCGGACGGGCTGTTGCTTCTGTTACAGGCGACTCGGGACGGTGCGGCGGCGAATCCGACACTCCCGCCCCAAGGGGGTGACCGTGGGTAGCCCCTTGTGCAGAACCCCGGTGCACGGTGACTTCGTTGAGCATTGAATGTGTAGATTCCCTGAAGCCGGGATTCCGGTCGAGGTTCTCAACTGACCGTTACTGATCGGTAGCGGATCGTGTCAGCCCAGAAGGGCGTACACCGTGCTCGCCCGGGCCGCGATGTCCCCCGAACTCTCAACGGTCATGGAGATGTCGGCGAAGGCCATCCGGCGGCCCAGTTTGGTGACGACCGCTTCGATCAGGACATCCGAACCGATCACCGCGCGCTGAAAAGACGTCGACTGCTGCACCGTCGTCATCGGCCCGTACGCCCCGCGCGCCGCCGACACGGCGATCACGGTCGCGGTGTCGGCGGCGGCCATCAGCGCCTGCCCCGACAGTGCGCCGCCCTCCCGGGCAAGCCCCTCCGACCAGGGCAGACGCAGGATCGCGCGGTGGCTCTCCACCGACTCGACCGACAGGCCGAGCTCGAGGACCCAGGGGGCGAAATTGGCGGAGAGGATCTTGTCGGCTTCGGCGGTGGTCATCGTCATATGGGGGATTGTTCCCGCCGCCGGACTCCCAGATGTGGTCCTTGGCCGATTCGGTGTTTCGAGTAGGGCGCGCACAAACGGAATTGAACGCACCACGCGACCCGTGCGTACCAACTGCCAACCAGGCGCCCCGAACAGCTGCCGCACGAACGGCGGCACAGACCCCGTCCCCCAGGAGGTCGAGAAGTTTGAGTCACAAGCGAATTCCGAAGCGCAAGGCCGCGATAGCCGCGGGGAGCGTGGTGGCGCTCGGAGCGGCCGCGATCCTGCTGCCGAACGCCAACGCGTCCCAGGACGGCGCGTCGGACACCGCCGCCGCCCCCAAGACCCTGAAGGCGGGGGACGCGTCGGATCTCGCCTCGCAGCTCGCTGGTCTGCTCGGCGACGCCTTTGCCGGTTCCTACTACGACGCCGAGAGCCGGCAGCTCGTCGTCAACGTCGTCCCGGGCGACAACAACAACGTGATCGTCCAGGCGAAGCAGGCGGGCGCGAAGGTCCGTGAGGTCGAGAACAGCCTGGACGAGCTCGCGTCCGGCGCGCAGACCCTGAAGTCCGAGGCGACCATCCCGGGTACCGCGTGGGCCGTCGACCCCAGAACGAACAAGATCCTCGTCACCGCCGACAGCACCGTCACCGGCGACAACTGGGACCAGCTGGAGTCGACCGTCCAGAGCCTCGGCTCGGGCATGGCGACCGTCAAGAAGTCGGCCGGCACCTTCAAGACGTTCCTCTCCGGCGGTGACGCCATCTTCGCCGGCGGCTCACGCTGCTCCACGGGCTTCAACGTCACCGCGGGCGACGGCACCCCCGCATTCCTGACCGCCGGTCACTGCACACTCGCCGGCAACGAGTGGTCGGACGCCGAGGGCGGCCAGCCGATCGCCACCGTCGATCAGTCCACCTTCCCGGGCGACGGCGACTTCGCGCTGGTCAAGTACGACGACCCGGCGACCCAGGCGCCGAGCGAGGTCAACCTCGGCGACCAGACCGTCGCGATCAGCCAGGCCGCGGACGCCGAGGTCGGTCTGCAGGTCTTCCGGATGGGCAGCACCACCGGGCTGAGCGACGGCCAGGTCACCGGGCTCGACGCCACCGTGAACTACCCGGAGGGCACGGTCACCGGGCTCATCCAGACCAACGTATGCGCCGAGCCCGGCGACAGCGGCGGCTCCCTGTTCACCCAGGACGGCCTCGCGATCGGCCTCACCTCCGGCGGCAGCGGTGACTGCACGGTCGGCGGCGAGACCTTCTTCCAGCCGGTGACCACCGCCCTGGAGGCGGTCGGCGCGACCCTCGGCGGCGACGCCGCGGGCGGCGCGGGCGCGGGTGAGGAGGCCGGAGCCGGCGATGAGGCAGGCGCCGGTGAAGAGGCCGGGGCCGGTGAGGAAGCGGGCGCCGGTGAAGAGGCCGGAGCCGGCCAGGAAGCCGGCGCCGATGAGGAGGTCGGCAACGGCAACGCCGAGGGCACCGGCAACGGCCTCGGCGAGATCATCGGCAACGGCGTCGGGAACTGACACCTCCGGAACCGGCACGTCGGGATCCGACACAGGTATACCGACGCACGGATCCGAGTGATCGACACGAACGTGGTCCGGCCCTCCGGCGGGAGGGCCGGACCACGTTCGTGCCCGGACCGTCAGCCCCGTGCCCGCAACAGCAGCAGCGCCACGTCGTCCACCCGGTCGCGTACCGCCGTGCTGTGCCGGACGAGCAGATCGGCCAGTTCGTCGAGCGGCCGCTCCCCGGCCTCGGCGAGCACCCGGCCCAGGTCGGCGAGCGCGTCCTCGATGTCGACGCCGGGGGACTCGATCAGCCCGTCGGTGTAGAGGACGAGCACACTGCCGGGCGGGAGGTCGACCTCCGTCGTGGGATAGGCGGGCGAGCCGTCGATGCCCAACAGCGGGCCACCCGCGAGATCGAGCACCCGCACCCGTCCGTCCGGCCGTCTCAGCAGCGGCGGCGGATGCCCGGCGCGGGCCATCACCGCCCGCCCGTGCGCCGGATCCAGGCGCAGGTAGAGGCAGCTGGCGAACAGGTCGGAACCGAGGTCGAGCAGCAGCCGGTTGGTGCTGCGCATGACCTCCTCGGGCGCCTGGCCGACGGTCGTGTACGCCCGTACGGCGGTGCGGATCTGGCCCATCAGGCCGGCCGCGGTGACGTTGTGCCCCTGCACGTCCCCGATCACCGCCGCCGTCAGGCCCTGCTCCGTCGGCACCAGGTCGTAGAAGTCGCCGCCGATCTCCATGCCCTGCGTGGCGGGCAGATAGCGCGCGGCCGCCTCGATGCCGGGCAGCTCCGGGAGCGAGTGCGGGAGCAGAGCGGCCTGCAGGCCGTGCGCCAACTGGTGCTTGGCGTCGTAGAGCTGGGCTCGCTCCAGCGCCTGCGCGATCAGCCCGCCCAGGCTGGTCAGTACCGCCCGCTCGTCCGCAGGGAAGGGGTGCGGCTCGGCGTAGGCGAACATACAGGTGCCGACCGGCCGGCCGGAGGCGATCAGCGGTAGATACGCCCAGGCCGCGAACCCGTCGGGGGTCGCCTGCCGCGCCGGATACAGCCGCTCCAGCTCCTGCCGGGAGTCGAAGAACGCGGGCACCCCGGTGGTCAGAGCATGGGCACCCGGAGTCCGCTCGGCGAGCGGCAGCCCGTCGAACTGCTCCACGATGTGCGGATCCGGATAGCCGCGGTGACCGAGCACATGCAGCCGGCCCGCCCGCGATCCCAGGACGACCAGGGCCTGGCTGCCGACAGCAGGGACGATCTCGTCCGCGACCAGTTGCACCACGTCCTGCACACCCGCCGCCTCGGTGAGCGCACCGGCCAGACTCAGCACCTGGGAGATCGTCACCAGGCGGGCCGGTGTGTCGCCCGGCTGCGGCCCGTTGCGACTCATCTCGGCCACCGCGCGGGCCCGGCTGATGCGCACGCTCAGGCCGGTCGTGCTCGGATACATACGGAACGACAGCCAGTCCCCTGGCGGGCGCAGCGCCACGAACGACGTGGTGTGCTGGCTCATCAGCGCGGCCCGGTACCGGTCCTCGTACACGGGGTCGTTCAGCCAGGGCACCGTCGCCCACAGCTGGTTGCCGAGGAGTTTGCTGACCGGGAGGCCGATCAGCTCGGCCGCCGCCGGGTTGGCGAAGCTGATCCGGCCGTGCAGATCGAGCGAGCACAGCCCGTACGGCAGCCGCGACACCATCCGTGCCGCCTCCACCGTGCCGAGGGTCCCGGCCGCGCCGCTGAACGCCGGCCCCGCGACCAGATCGGGCTCGGGCAGCGGCGGGCGGCTGTCCTCCATGGCCCGCTCCAGCCGCACCGCGAGCCGTCTGCAGGCGGCCGTCAGGTGCTCCCGCTCCCGGTCCGACAGCTCCGGCGGATGCGAGCCGGGCCAGGTCACGAAGATCGCGCCGTACGCGGCGGACTCGGTGGCCACGGGCAGCGCGGCGAGCGCGAACGGATACGGCAGGACGACGGCGATACGGGGATAGCGCGCCGCCATGTCCTCCTCGCCCCCGACCCAGACCAGCCGCCGTTCCCGCACCGCCTCGGCCACCGGGATCGGCGCGCTCAGCCCGACGCGCTCCCACGGCGCCGCGAACGCCCTGGGCAGCCCGGCCATCACCGCCATCTCCAGCACGCGCTCGTCGGCCGCCAGCAGATACACGGCACCGGAGTGCGCCTGCACCTCGTCCATCATCGAGGCCAGCGCGAGCGACAGCAGCGGCCGGCCGACCCGCGTCCGTGCGGCCGCCGGCGCCTGGGCGGACGTCTGCCCGTCGGACACGCCGACCACCTCCTCGCACAGGCGCGCCCCGGAGGCGACCCGGGCCGCTTGCGCAAGCCGGGCCCCAGGGCTCAAATCTCCCCCCTCACGGCCCTTCGCGCACGGCGAGCGGGCGGTGAGGGTGCGGTGAGGGGGCCGCGTGAGCCTGCGGGGAGGGGGTCGGTGAGTCTGCAGTGGGCGGCGGTGGTGAGTACGCGGTGGACTGCCGGGCGGGCGCGGGGGTGCGCTGGCAGACGCGGGCCGCACCGGTGCGGGGCTCGTGCACCGGCGCAGGAGGACCCGCACCACGGCGGGATCCGCCGCATACCCCTTCTCCACCGACCCATGCCCCCGCAGTCGAAGCGCGCCGCAGCGTACGGGCGCCGCACGTGCGCCCCCGCGCACCCTGATGGCCGGTTCTTCGCGCCCGGTGGCGGTGCGGGACGCGAACAATGGGGCACGCGCTCCTCACCACGAAACCGGCGTACGGCAAGCCGAAAGGACGGGCAGTGATCCGGGTGCTTCTGGTGCACGACGCGTGTCTGGTCAGATCGGTCCTGGCGGAGTGGCTTCGCCGGGAACCGGACCTCGGGGTGTTCGACGCCTCGTGGCACAGCGCGCCCGGCCGTCTGCGATCCGTGCGTCCGGACGTCTGCGCGGCCGACCTCGACTGCTCCGACACCTACGGCATCCCGCCGCTGGGCGACCTCTGCGCGCGCGAGGCGGGCCGGACACCGCCACGGCTGCTCGTGCTCGCCGGCGCCAACAGGCCGGGCCTGCTGAAACGGGCCGCCGAGGCCGGGGCGCTCGGCTACGTGGACAAGGAGAGCTCGCCCGAGAACCTCGTGCGCGGGATCCGGCGCGTCGCCGAGGGGGAACGTTTCATCGACGACTCGCTGGGCTTCGGCTTCCTCAAGGCCGCCGAGATGCCGCTGACCCGGCGGGAGCTGAGCGTGTTATCCCTCGCCGCCGAGGGGGCCTCGGTGGCGGAGATCGCGGGGAGCCTGCACCTGTCCCACGGGACCGTGCGCAACTACATGGCCGCCATCACCCGCAAGACCGGTGCCCGCAACCGCATCGACGCGATCCGGATCTCGCAGGGCGAGGGCTGGCTGTGACGGCACGGGCGTCCAGCCGCCCACGAGATCGCGGTACGACGGCGATCGGCGCAGGAGTTCCTCGTGGGTGCCGTACGCCGTGTGCCGGCCGTCCATGACCAGCACCCGGTCGGCGCGGCGGGCCGAGCTGATGCGGTGCGCGACGACCACCAGGGTGCCGCCCGGCCGAGCCGCGAAGGCCCGCTCCGCGCGTTCCTCGGCTTGCGCGTCCAGGTGGCAGGTCGCCTCGTCGAGCAGGGCGACCGGGGCCGGCGACAGGTAGGCCCGGGTCAGGGCGACGAGCTGCCGCTCGCCCGCCGAGAGCGCCGCCGGATCGACCGTCGCGGCCGGCCCGCCGAGCGCTTCCAGCAACGGCAGGAGCCCCACGGCCCCCGCCGCGGCGAGCAGCTCCGCCTCGGGCACGGGGGCCGCGCGCAGCATCCCGAGGTTCTCGGCGAGCGTGCCGGTGAACACGTACGCCTCCTGCGGGATGAGTACCCGCAGTGCGGCGGCCTCGGGCCCGGGCACCGGGTGCCCGCAGAGCCGGACGGTGCCACGGCCCGGTTCCAGCAACCCGGCGACCAGCGCGGTGAGCGTGGACTTCCCGATGCCACTGGGGCCGACGACGGCCAGGTGGGCGCCGGGCGCCAGGGTGAGGTCCAAGTCGTCGATGACGGGGGTCGCGGAGGGGCCGTAGGCGAAGGTGACGGAGGTGAGGGAGAGGGCGGGTGGGCGCTCGGCAGGACATGTGCGGGGCGGCGACTCAAGGTTGACCTCAGTCCTGGCCCCGGGCTCTGCCTCGGCCCCGCCGGGCGCCTCCCGCGTCAGCCGCCGCAGCACCACCACCAGCCGCGACCCGCTCGTGCCCAGCCCGTGGACCAGGTTGTGCAGGGCGGGGAGCAGGGACTGGGTGACGTAGGCGAGGGCGCCGACGAGTGCGCCGGGGGTGACGCCACTGTCGAGCAACCAGGGCGTGCAGGCGAGGAGCAGCACGATCGGGAGGTGGCCGCCGAGGGCGAGCGAGGCCACGCGCAGGACGCCCCAACGGGCGAGGGAGCGGGCGGCCCGCAGCTCGGCGTCGACACGGGACCGGGTGGCGGCCGCGACCCGTTTCTCCGCACCGGCCGCAGTGATGTCCCGCAGCCCGGGGCAGACCGAGCCGAGCCCGTCGGCCAGCGCCTCGTCGGCGGCGAGGAACGTCTCCTGGCGGCGGGCCAGTGGTCGCAGCGTCGCCGCGAACAGGCCCAGGCCCGCGGCGAGCGGAGGCCCGACGACCAGCAGGAGCAGCGGGTCGAGCGACACCAGGCCCACGACCGCGCCGACAGAGGTGAACACGAACGAACGGGACACCATCACCAGCCCGGCGAAGGTGTCCCGCGCGATCTCGACCTGCTGGGTCAGTCCGGACAGCGCCCCCGCGTCAGCCTCCCGTACCCCGCGTGAGACGACCCGCTCGACCAGCCGGTCCCGGAGCGGCTCGGCCAGCGCCGCGACCGCGCCATACACCCGCACGGTGCCGTACGCCCCGACGAGCACGGCCAGCCCGGCCACCCCGAGCCAGGCCAGCCCGGTCCCGGGTCGTCCGGCCAGGAACCCCTCGTCCAGAGCGCGGGCGAGCGCGAACCCGGTGAGAAAGGTCTGCCCGGTCTCCAGAACCGACCAGGCACCCAGCCCCACCAGGACCCGCCACCGGTCCGTCAGGAAGCGGAGTCCGCGCCGCTGGATGCCCTCGGTCATGGCTGTTCCCCGTCTGCGAACGCGGCCCGCTGTTGCGGGATCTGCCACCGCTCCTCATGCCGCACCAGGACCCGCCGCTGCTGCGTCAGGAGGCGGGGCCCGTGTCGGCCGATGCCCTTGGTCATGGCCGTTCCCCTGGGCATGGCCGTTCCCCGTTCGCGAGGACCGTCCGGTGCTGCGCGGCTCTCCGACCGCTCCTCATGCAGCACCAAGACCCGCCACTGCTCCGTCAGGAGGCGAGGTCCGCGCCGCTTGACGTCCTCGGTCACGGTCGCTCCCCGTCCGCGAACACCGCCCGGTACCCCGGGATTTCCCACAGCTCCTCGTGCCGCCCCACCGCCCGCACCTGTCCTCCCTCCAGCCACGCCACCGCGTCCGCGCGGGCTGCGGTCGCGGCGCGGTGGGCTATCAGGAGGCGGGTGCCGTCGCGCTCGCCGCCGTCGACGAGGGCGGCCGTGATGCGGGTCTCGGTCACCGTGTCGAGGCTGGAGAGGGCGTCGTCGAGGATCAGGAGGCGGCTGCCGTGGGCGAAGGCCCGGGCCAGGCCGAGGCGTTGGGACTCGCCGCCGGAGCGTGGGGCGTCGGCGACGGCGGTGGCGTAGCCCTGGGGCAGGCGGCGGATGAAGTCGTCGGCGTGGGCCGTGCGGGCCGCTTCCCGCACGCGGGCGGGGGAGGGGGAGGGCAGTGCCATGCCGATCTCCTCCTCCACCGTGCCGCCCAGCAGAGCCGGGCGTTCGAAGGCGTGGCCGACGGCCCGGCGCAGCGCGTCGTGGGTGAGGTCGCGCAACGGCACGCCGTCGAGCAGTACCTCTCCCGCGTCCGGCTCGGTCAGCCGTCCGGCGATCGCGGCGAGCAGCGACTTGCCCGCGCCCGACCGGCCGACGACGGCCATGGTCGTCCCGCCGGGCACCACGAGGTCGACGCCGTCGAGCACGGCACGCCCACCGCGCCGGGCGGCCACCCCGCGCAGTTCCAGCCCGCCCGGACCGGGCGGAAGCCCGCGCTCGCCGTAGCGGGGGGCGGGCTCCGCCAGGACCTCGTGGAGGCGTTCCGTCGCCGCACGGGCCCGGGCGAGCCCGGCGAGCTGTCCGACCAGCACGCCGACGCCGGTCGTGAGGACCGCGTACCGGGAGGCCGCCAGTACCTCGCCCACCGTCAGCCGGTGCCGGGCCAGCAGGACCCCGGCGACGGCGACGACGCCGAGCTGGAGCAGCGGGGCCACGGCCACGGACCGGCCCGCGGCCCGCCCCTGCACGCGCCACATGCGGTGCCCGGCCTCGGACAGTTCGGGCAACGGCCGCAGGATCCGTGCCGTCTCCCGGCCGGCCGTCCCCGCCGCCTCGATGGTGCGGTGCCCGCGGACGGCCTCGGAGAGCGCCTGGGCGATCCGCCCCTGCGCCTTCTGGTAGCTCGCCACGCACTCCCTGGTGTCGCGGGCGAAGGCCCTCAGCAGCAGCGCCAGCACCGGTGCTCCGGCCAGCAGTACGGCCGCGAGCCACGGGTCGATCAGAGCGAGGGCCACGATGCCGCCGACCGGTCCGGCGAGCGCGGCGAGCAGGGCCGCGCGGGCGGTCGGTGCCGTGCCCGCCTGGGCGGCGTTGCCGACGAGGCGGGCGACGAGGTCTCCGGGGCCGAAGCGTTCGGATGCGCGCGGGCCGACGGCCAGGACATGACCGGTCAGGCGGCGGCGCAGCCAGGCGGTGGTGCCGGCGTCGACGGTGCCGCGCAGCACGGTCTCGCACGCGTCGAGCAGCGTGAGCAGCAGGACGATCGCGGCGCAGTACAGCACCCAGCGAGTCGCCGGAGCCTGCGCAAGCAGCAGGTCGAGGGTCCGGCCGAGCGCGGCGGGCAGCAGCAGGCCGGCGCCGGTCGCTGCCGTGCTCACCAGGCACAGGGCCAGCGTGCGGACGGGCGCGGGGCCGAGCGGTCCGGGGAGCGTCCTGATGGCTTCGGTCATACGGCTGCGGCCCTCCGGGACGGTGCAGGACCCCGGGCGGCCCCTCCCTCGCGGGAGCGGACCGCCCGGAGCCTTGGACGCACGGAGCTCGTCAGAGACAGAGCGTCAGGCTCGCCGCGCTGACGCACGACAGCAGGCTGAGGGTGCTGGGGCCGCCGCCTTCGGTGCGCTCTTCGGACTCCATCGCCTGCAGGTCGAGCAGTGCCATCTCGATTTCCTTCCTTCGGTGTCGTCCACCCGTGGGGACGGGGTTGGGTCACGGCTCCGTCAGATCGCGGAACCGCGCTGTGGGGGCCGCCCGAGCGGCGGCAGGAACGGCAGGTGGGCGGTGTCCGGATCGCCGGGGGCCGCGTGGGCCGCGCCGAGCGCGAGCAGGCACCCTGCCGTTCCGGTGCCCAGGTCCATCGACAGCCGCATCATCTGGTGGCCGGGGAAGGCCAGTTGGCCCTGGTAGTCCATCGCGAACCAGCCGAGCCCGGCGATCTGTTCGGCGAGTCGTTCGCGGGTCGCTCCGGGCGCGGTGGTGCGGGCGAGGTGCAGGATCATCCCGGCGCGGCCCTGGAAGAGGCCGGGCTGTACGTAGAAGCGGCTGGTGGCGGCGGTCAGGATCCCGGCGCGGGCCCGCTCCGACTCACCGTCGCGGTCGCCGCCTTGAGCGAGGTAGTCGTCCAGGACCATCCCGATGCCCGCACTCCCGTCGCCGAGGTACGGCAGCGTCCGCCAGCCCTCGTCGACCTCCAGCGAGCCGCCCGGGTGCGTCATACAGCACTCCAGGTCCCGCCTGAGCGCCACCCCGGCCGCCGTCAACAGCCCCGGCTCACCGGTCCGTTCGTACTGCCGCAGCAGGAACAGAGCGGGGCCGCTCGCGCCCCGCAGCAGCCCGGCCCGGCGCCGCCGGGGAGTGTCGGGGAGAGGCTGCGCGAGTCGTCGTACGAGGATGTCGGCGGCCTCGGCGGCACGGTCCCGCAGCTCCGTCTCGCCGGTCGTGTGGGCCAACTCGCCGAGGACGAGGCCGAGTCCGGCCAGTCCGCCGTGCAGGTCGTCGGAGAGGTTCTGCCACCGCTCCTGGAGGATCCTCTCGACCAGGTCCAGGGCCCGCTGCCGGTGACCGAGCCGGTCCAGGACGTGGGCGACGCCCGCGAGACCGTCGTACAGCCCGAGCGGCGTGCCCGTCGGCGGCGGTGCGGTGCGGGCCAGGAGCCAGCGCTCGCCCTCCTCGTAGCGCTCGGCACCGACCGCGTCCAGCGCGTACAGCACCCCGGCCGCACCGTGCGCCAGCCCGAGTCCGCCGCCGTCGGAGAACTGCGTGATGTCGCCGGGGAAGAGCCGGTCCTCGCGCTCCGGGGTCGCCGAGGCGAGGAGCGCCTTGACCATGGAGTCGCGGCTGTAGGGCCAGTCGCCGGGCGACACGAAGGACGGTGCCGGCGCCGGGGTGCCACGCGTGATCTCCGCGACCGCCTCGTCCAGGAACTCCCGGGGCACGTCCGGGAATTCGCGTGCGATCACGTCGGCGAGGTGGGCCGCCTTGCCCCGGTCGACCACGAACAGCGTGGTCACCGGCAGGAACAGGGCGAGCCGCAGACACGCCAGCGCGTAGCGGTCCACGTCGGCGCCGGTGCGGTCCGGCGGGGCGAAGAAGCCGGGATGGGCGACCACCTGCCGGCCCTGCTCGGAGATCGGCGCCGCCGCCTCGAAGTCGAGCAGGGACACCGACTCCTCGTCGGTTCCGACCATGATGTTGAAGACGTGCAGGTCGTTGAAGGCGATCCCGCGCGCGTGCACCTCCTCCACCGCCCGCTCGACGGCCCCGTGGATGCGCACCGCCCACGCCGTGTACTCGGCCACCGCCTTCGGATCGGGGTCCGGGGTGAGCAGCGGATGCCGCTCAGCGAAGAACGAGTTCAGCGGGCGACCCTCCAGGAAGTCCATGACGAGGAACCGGTGGTCGCCGAGCATGAACCAGTCCCGCACCTCGGGCACCACCCCCGTCCCCGCCAACTGCTCCAGGGCGTCCTTCTCCCGCTCCAGGCGCGCGATCGCGTCCGCCCCGTCGGCGGCCAGCCCCGCGTGCGGCCGCCCCTCCTTGAGCACGACCCGGCGCCCGTCGCGGGTGTCGGTGCCCGCGTACACCCCGCCGCCATTGGAGAAGTGCAGCGCCTTCTCGATGCGGTACGGCAGCCCGCCCACCGTCGTGGTGTTGCGTGCCGCCAGATGCGGCTCCAGGAAGCCCGGCAGCGTCACCCACTCCGGGACCTGGAAGGACGGCGCCCGCCGGTCCGGTACCCGCTTCCCCTCGCCGTCCAGCACCGCCGGCACCAGCGAGCCGCGCTCGTCGACGACGAAGGTGCGCGCGAAAGCGCCGTAGCGGACATAGAGCGGGCCGTCGTACCAGCGCAGATCAGTGAGGATGTACGGCCCTTCGAAGCCCTCCAGGAGCTTGCCGAGCTCGCGCAGCACGTCGTGCAGCTGCTCCTCGTCGGCCGGGTAGACCGTGACGAACTTGCCGCTGGAGTCACGGGCCGCGTACTTGGTGTTGCGCAGGTGCAGCAGCTGCGGGCCCGGCACGAACTTGAACGGGATGCGGCGGGGCACGCAGTAGTCCCACACGATCGCGGCGATCCGCTCCGCGTTCGCCCGGGTGGCCGAGGCATGGACCTTCCAGCCCTGGGACGGGCCGGGCACCGGCGCCCCGTCCGAGCCGAGCGGCGTGAGCGCGAGCCAGTCGCCGATCCGCGCCGACTCCCAGCCCTCCGGCACCGCACGCCGCGCCGTCTCGTACAGCCGCTCGGCGTCCCGTGTCCCCGCGGACACGCGTTCCGGCGTCTCGTAGAAGTGCCGGTCGGCGAGCGCGTACACCTCGTACCGCTTGTCCATGCCTCCCCCTCCTTGGCCCCACGCCGAGACTTCCAGCGGGCCGGCGGGCACGGACAGTCATGGCTGTCACGAGATCACCGTGCGGAACGCATGCGTCAAGAACTGTTCGGAGGGTTTCGAGCGCATCCCACGTCAACGCTCCATCGAACGGTCACAAGGGCTGCGCAGGTGGCCCACAAGCGCTGTAATGGCGGACGTGGTCAATGAGGGCGCTGCGGGACGCAGGACGAGGCGTCCGCGTGCCGAGGGCGCCCTGAAGGCGCTTTCTGCCGAGCCCGACTCGCCCGAGCGGCTGCGCCGGGTCCTGGAGCAGGCGCTCGTCTACGGCGGAGCCACCTTCGCCGCCGTGTACACGCCCAGCGAGGACGACGAGCTGCTGTGCCTCGTCGAGTCCGTCGGCGTGCCCCGCACCCTGTACGGCCTGCGCGACAGCTACGCCCTCGCCGGACGCTCCCCGGTCGCCGACGTCCACCACACCGGCCGGTCCCGCTGGCTCGCCCCGGCGGAGCTCGCCGAGTCGCGAAGGGCTCCCGCACGGGACTTCTTCCTGGCCGCCCTGCCCGCGCGCGGCGGCGACGGCGGCGGCTGTCTGCTCGCCGTGAGCGAGAGCCCCGGCGGCTTCGGCACCGACGACCGGGAGTGCCTGGAACTGGTCGCCGACGCCGTCGCCTTCCCCGCGCTGCCCGCGGCCACGGAGGGAGGCGCACTCCCGGCCGGCGCCTTCAGCCTCGCCATGGACACCGGCCGCGTCGACGTCGGCGACGACATCCTCGCGCTGTTCGGCCTCGGCCCGGCCGAGTTCGACGGCAAGGTCGAGACCCTGCTGGGCCTGACCGTCCCGGAGGACCTGCCGTCGCTGATGTCCGTCGTCGAGGCCGACCACATGTCCATCGGCGACCGCGAGCTGGAGTTCCGGATCCTGCAGCCGACCGGCCCACCCAGGTGGCTCAGGCTGCGCGGCCGCCTCCTGCCCGGCGGCGAGGGCGTCCCGGCCCGCCTCGTCGGCACCGTCGCCGACGCCTCCACCCTGCGCGCCGAGGTCACCGACGTGGCCCGCGTCCAGCGCCTCGCCGCCGCCCTCGCCACCGCCGTCACCGTCCGGGACGTCGGCCACGCCGTGGTCGCCGCCCTGCGCAAGCCGCTGCGCGCCGACCGCATCGCGCTCGCCGAGCTGGAGAACGACCGGCTCGTCGTCACCGTCCTCGACCCGCCCGAACCCGAGTCCTGGCCTCAGCTGTGGCGCCTGGAGTGGCGTACCGAATGGCCCGACGCTCCCGTGCGCGCCATGCCCACCCTCGCCGCGGCCCTGCGCGAGGGCCGCGCCCGGATCTGGCCGGCCGGCACCCCGCTGGAGCCCGCCCTCGCCGACGTCGGCCCCGGCGGCCTCGCCGTCCTGCCGCTGCCCGCCGCAGGCCGCATGGCCGGCGCGTGCCTGATCGGCTGGGACGCCCCGCACGAGTTCGGCCCCGACGAACGCGCCCTGCTCACCGCATCAGCGGGCCTCGCCGGACAAGCCCTGCTGCGCGCCCACGCCTTCGACGCCGAGCACGAACTCGTCGGCATGCTCCAGCGCCAGCTTCTGCCGCGCCGCCTGCCCCGGCTGCCCGGCGCGGAGGCCGTCGCCCGCTATCTGCCGACCACGGCGGGCCTGGAGGTCGGCGGCGACTGGTACGACGTGATCCCACTGCCCGACAACCACGTGGCCCTCGTCATCGGCGACGTCCAGGGCCACAGCGCGGCCGCCGCCACCCTCATGGGCCAGATGCGCACCGCCCTGCGCGCCTACGCCGCCGAGGGGCACCCGCCGGACGTGGTCGTCCACCACGCCAACCGCCTCCTCATGGACATGGAGACCGACCTCTTCGCCACCTGCGCCTACGTCGACGTCGACCTGGAGGAGGGCTCCGCCTGGTGCGTGCGCGCCGGACACCTCCCGCCGGTGCTGCGCCACCCGGACGGCACCACGGAGATCGCCGAGTCGGAGGGCGGCCCGCCGCTCGGCGTGCTGCGGCAGGCCGAGTTCCCGATGAGCCCGCTGCGGCTGCGGCCCGGCACCGTCGTCGCCCTCACCACCGACGGCCTCGTCGAGTCGGCCGACGCCGACATCGACGACGGCATGGACCGGCTCGCCCACGAACTCGCCCTCTCCGACCCCGCCCACCTCGGCCTCGTCGCCGACGCCCTGCTCGTGGGCGCGCGCCGCAGCGACGACATCGCGCTGCTCCTCATGCGCTACGACGGCATGGCCGTGCGCCCGCTGCGCGAGACCTGGACGGTCTGGCGCGTCCCGGAGGCCGTCGGCCACGCCCGCCGCTTCACCCGGCGCACCCTGCGCGGCTGGGGCGTGCCACCGCGGGACATGGACGCCGTACTGCTCGTCGTCTGCGAACTCGTCACCAACGCCCTCGTGCACACCGACGGCCGGGTCCGCCTCGACCTCACCCTCGTCAACGACCGGCTGCGCGTCGCCGTCACCGACGCCTCACCCAGAACCCCGGTCAAGCCCACCAGCATCAGCTGGGAGGCCACCGGCGGCCGCGGCATCCTCCTGGTCGAGGCCGTGTCGGCCACCTGGGGAACGGTGCCGGTCAGTGGCGGAAAACAGGTGTGGAGCGAGATCGCGCTGGGCGGTGAGGCCGGAATCAGGTGAACGCCCGGGGGTACTGGCATGACGAACAAGCCAATCCCGACCCCGTCAAATCGGCCAGATCCGGGCTAAGGTGAACCGATGAAGGCTCTTGTGCTGTCCGGCGGCGCCGGTACACGGCTGCGGCCGATCACGCACACTTCGGCCAAACAGCTCGTTCCGGTGGCCAACAAGGCCGTGCTCTTCTACGGGCTGGAATCCATCGCCGACGCCGGCATCACCGACGTCGGCGTGATCGTCGGCGACACGGCCGCGGAGATCCAGGACGCCGTCGGCGACGGCACCAGATTCGGGCTGGACATCACCTACATCCCGCAGGAACGACCGCTGGGGCTGGCCCACGCCGTCCTCATCGCCCGTGACTACCTCGGCGACGACGACTTCGTGATGTACCTCGGCGACAACTTCATCGTCGGCGGAATCGCCGACCTCGTCGACGAGTTCCGCGACAACCGCCCCGACGCCCAGATCCTGCTCACCCGCGTCGAGGACCCGCGCTCCTTCGGCGTCGCCGAACTCGACGACCTCGGCCAGGTCATCGGCCTGGAGGAGAAACCGGCGCACCCCAAGAGCGACCTCGCCCTCGTCGGCGTCTACCTGTTCACCCCGCTGATCCACGACGCGGTCCGCGCCATCGAACCGTCCTGGCGCGGCGAGTTGGAGATCACCCACGCCCTCCAGCACCTCATCGACTCCCGCGCCGACGTGCGCTGCACGGTCATCAAGGGCTACTGGAAGGACACCGGGAACGTCGCCGACATGCTGGAGGTCAACCGGACCGTCCTGGAGGGCCTCGCGCGCCGCATCGACGGTGACGTCGACGACGCCTCGGAGACCGTCGGACGGGTCGTCGTCGAGGAGGGCGCGCGCATCGTCAACTCGCGCATCGTCGGCCCCGCCGTCGTCGGCGCGGGCACCGTCGTCGAGGACTCCTACGTCGGGCCGTTCACCTCCATCGCGGAGAACTGCCGCATCACCGACAGCGAGTTGGAGTTCTCCATCGTGCTGCACGACGCCTCCATCGACGGGGTGGGCCGGATCGAGTCCTCGCTCATCGGGCGGCACGTCCAGGTCACGCCCGCGCCCAGCGTCCCCAGCGCCCACCGCCTCGTCCTCGGAGACCACAGCAAGGTGCAGATCCACACATGAACCTTCTCGTCACCGGCGCCGCCGGCTTCATCGGCTCGACCTACGTCCGCAATCTGCTCGCCCGCGAGGCACCCGACGCCCCCGCCGCGCCACGGATCACCGTGCTGGACAAGCTCACCTACGCCGGCACCCTGGACAATCTCGAACTCGGCCACCCCCGGCTGGAGTTCGTGCGTGGTGACATCCGGGACGCCGAACTCGTCGACAAGCTGATGGCCGAGGCTGACCAGGTCGTGCACTTCGCCGCCGAGTCCCATGTGGACCGCTCGATAACCGGCGCCGGCGACTTCGTCCTCACCAACGTCGTCGGCACCCAGACCCTGCTGGACGCCGCCCTGCGCTACGGCGTCGCGCCCTTCGTGCACATATCGACGGACGAGGTCTACGGCTCCGTCGAGACGGGTTCCGCCACCGAGGAGGACCCCCTGCGGCCCAGCTCGCCGTACTCCGCCTCCAAGGCCTCCTCCGACCTGCTCGCCCTCGCCTACCACCGCACCCACGGCCTCGACGTCCGTGTCACCCGCTGCTCCAACAACTACGGCCCGCACCAGTTCCCCGAGAAGGTCGTCCCGCTGTTCATCACCAACCTCCTCGACGGCGAACGGGTCCCCCTCTACGGCGAGGGCCTCAACGTCCGCGACTGGCTGCACGTCGACGACCACTGCCACGGCGTGGAACTCGTCCGCACCAAAGGCAGCCCCGGCGAGATCTACAACATCGGCGGCGGCACGGAACTGACCAACAGGGACCTCACCGCCCAGTTGCTGGCAGCCTGCGGCGCCGACTGGGACCGGGTGGAGCACGTCGAGGACCGCAAGGGCCACGACCTGCGCTACTCCGTCGACTGGACCAAGGCCCGCACCGAACTCGGCTACCGGCCCCGCCACGACTTCGCGTCCGGCCTCGCCGCCACCGTCGCCTGGTACCGCGACCACCGCGCCTGGTGGGAACCCCTCAAACGGCGCGCGGGTGAGGAGCACGGATGAGGTGGCTGGTCACCGGCGCGGGCGGCATGCTCGGCCGCGACACGGTCGAGGAACTCCTCGCCCGCGGCGAGCAGGTGACCGGCCTCGGCCACGCGGACCTCGACATCACCAGCCCCGAGGCCGTCGACCACGCCCTCGCCGGGTACGACCCCGACGTGGTCGTCAACTGCGCCGCGTACACGGCCGTCGACGACGCCGAGACGGACGAGGAACGGGCCCTGCGGGTCAACGGCGACGGGCCGCGCCTGCTGGCCCGGGCCTGCGCGGCGTACGACGTCCGTCTGATCCACGTCTCCACCGACTACGTCTTCGCCGGGGACGCCCGAACCCCGTACTCCGAGGACGCTCCCCCCGGCCCCCGCACCGCCTACGGCCGCACCAAACTGGCGGGTGAGCGGGGCGTCTCGGACGAACTCCCGGCCGCGAGCGCGCTGGTGCGCACCGCCTGGCTCTACGGCGTCCACGGCCGCAGCTTCGTCCGTACGATGATCGAGGCCGAGGCCCGCCGCGACACCGTGGACGTCGTGGACGACCAGCGTGGCCAGCCCACGTGGAGCGCCGACGTCGCCGCGCTCGTCGCCGACCTCGGCCCGCGCGTCGGCCGTGACGCGACCGGCGTCCTCCACGCCACCAACTCCGGCGAGGCCACCTGGTACGACCTGGCCCGCGAGGTGTTCCGGCTCCTCGGCGCCGACCCCGACCGGGTGCGCCCCGTCCCGAGCGAGGCCTTTCCCCGGCCCGCGGCCCGCCCCGCGTACAGCGTCCTCGCGCACGGCCGTCGGCAGCGGCTCGGCCTCGCCCCACCGCGCGACTGGCGCGCCGCCCTGCACGAAGCACTTCCCCGGATCCGCAAGGAGACCCTTCGTGAAACGCCATGAGTTCCTGAGGGAACTGCACAAGGTCAGCGGCAACCGCAACTACCTGGAGATCGGCGTCAACGACGGCCGCAGCCTCCGGCTCTCCCGCGTCCCCACCATCGCCGTCGACCCCGCCTTCAAGGTGGTCACGGAGATCCGCTGCGACGTGCATCTGGTGAAGGCCACCAGCGACGACTTCTTCGCCCGCGACAACCCGTTCATCCACCTCAGGGGTGGCCGCCATCCGCTCCGCAATCTGCGGCGCGGGCGCCGTCCGCTCGGGTACTGGCGGCGTACCGTCCTCGACCTGTCGTTCATCGACGGCATGCATCTGTTCGAGTACGCGCTGCGGGACTTCATGAACATCGAGCGGTACTCGGACTGGACGAGTGTGATCGTCTTCGACGACATGTTGCCCCGCAATGTCGACGAGGCGGCCCGTGACCGGCACACCGGGGCGTGGACCGGTGACGTGTACAAGATCGCCGAGATTCTGGCCCGGTACCGGCCCGACCTGGTGACCGTGCTGGTCGACACCCGGCCGACCGGGCAGCTCGTCGTCTTCGGCGCGGACCGCCGGAACACGGTGCTGCGGGATCGGTACGAGGAGATCGTCGCCGAGTACGACGTGCCGGATCCGCAGAAGGTGCCCGAGGCGATTCTGGAGCGGGCGGGGGCGGTGGCGCCGGAGGTGCTGCTCGGCGGGAGCTTCTGGCGGCCGTTGGCTCGGGCGCGCACGCTTGGCGTCGGGCGCTCACGAGGCTGGGAGCCGTTGCGCGCGGCGGTTCAGCGGGTTGCCGGCGGCAGCTGAACGGTGCGTTCCGGTGGTGCCGAGATGTGTCGTTGTGCGTCTGCGGGTGCGTCGTGGCCGGTCGCGCCCACGCGGCGGAGCCGCACATCGATACAGCCCCGCGCTCCTTACGGCGTTGCCCCGCCCCTTACGGCGTTGCCCTTGCCGTCAGCCGTCCCTGTGTCGCGCGTTGCGCAGCTGGTCGTAGCGGGCCGTGCAGGTCTCGTAGGACGGGAGCAGGCCCGCCCGCTCGGCTTCGGCCAGCGTCGGCGCCTGCGCGTCCTTCGGTGACAGCACCGGCGGGATCTGCCCGGGCCACGCGATGCCCAGCTCCGGATCCAGCGGGTGCACCCCGTGTTCGCGCTCCGGGGCGTAGCCCGTCGAGCACAGGTAGGCCACCGTGGCGTGGTCGGTGAGCGCCATGAAGGCGTGGCCGAGGCCCTCCGCGAGGAACACGGCGTGGTGGCTGTCGTCGTCGAGGCGCAGGGCCTCCCAGCGGCCGAAGGTGGGGGAGCCGACGCGGATGTCGACGACCACGTCGAGGACGGCGCCGCGCAGACAGGTCACGTACTTGGCCTGGCCGGGCGGCACGTCGGAGAAGTGCACGCCCCGCAGGACGCCCCAGCGGGAGACCGAGCAGTTGGCCTGTGCCAGGGACAGGTCGTAGCCGGTGGCCTCGCGGAACTCCTCGCCGCGGTACCACTCGTGGAAGCTGCCCCGGTCGTCCGGGAAGACCTTGGGCTCCAGCGCCCAGGCGCCTTCGATGCCGAGGGATCGCATGCCGTCACCTCCTGCGGGCGTGGGCTCGGACCCGCAGCCGGGCCGCCGTGCGGCCCAGGGCCGTGCCGAGGATGCGCCGCGCCCTGCGGACCAGTCTGCGCAGCGTGCCGGAGCGGGGAGTCCGTGTCACGCGTACTCCGCGGGCGCCGGCGCGCAGGGCGAACGGCAGCGTGAGGAAGCGCGGGCCGGGCGTGCCGAGGGCCGTGCGCCAGGTCGCTCGCCGCAGGTCCCCGAGCGGCAGGACGGCCTCCAGCAGGGCCCGGGAGCCGTGCGGGGAGAGCGTGGCGGGCACCACGTGGGAGGAGCCGGACGAGGTGAGGCTGAGCGACACCTGCGTGCCTTCGTCGGGGACGTACAGGGGGAGCGGTGCGCGCAGTCGCCCGGCCACGATCGTGACGTCGTCCGGCGCGAGGGCGCCCAGGCCGACGCGGTGGGTCGCGCGGTCCACGTCCAGGGCGAGGTTCGTGTGCGGTGAGGTCCAGTACGGCAGGACCACGTGGCCGCCGGCCACACCGGCGGGCAGGGCGGGGCGGTCCTTGCGCGGGGCGGGGCCGAGGCGGCACTCCTTGGTCCAGCCGCCCAGCCTGACGCGGACGAAGGCGTCCCACAGGCCGTCGCGGGTGAGGGTGGCGGGGTCGACGGCGGCGGTTGCGCGCAGCACCAGCCGGACCCGGCCCCCCTCCTCGGCGGGCACCTCTTCCCGGGTGAACTCCACCGGCTGGAAGTACTGGGCCGCACTGGCCCGCTCGCGCAGCAGCAGATCCGCGGTGGCCCTGTCGAACTTGGCCAGGGTGTCGGAGCCCACCCATGCGATGGCCGCGGCCAGGTCCTCGGGCGGTCCGTCGAGCGGCATACGGGCCGGGTCGGCGGCGAAGGCCATCGGCTCACCGGCGACCGTGTACTCGGCGGTGAAACCGACCCGCAGCGTGCCGTTCGCCCACACCACGTGCTCGGGAACGGCTCTGAGGGCGATGCCGGCCTCCCACTCGGCGAAGGCCTCGACGTCGTCGTACCGGTCCGCCGCGATCAGCGCGGCCACGACCTGCTGCGTCGGCTGCAGCCCGGCCGCCACGCCGGGGCCGAAGCGCTCCACGACGACCTGGTGGATCTCCTCGAACAGTTCCCGGCGCCAGTCCGTCGGCATCGCACGGAAACGGCCCCCGCGCATCCGCTCGACCATCTCCACCCGCAGCCACCGCCGGAACAGCCGGTCACGCAGCGGGCCCGGCTCGGTGTACCGCTCGACGACGTCCAGGGCCTCCCGGAGGTTCTTGAAGTAGCCGCCGGGGTCGAAGCGCTGGAAACCGGCGTTCGAGGCGTCGTCGCGACGCACGTGGTAGTAGCAGACGTAGTCGCCGATCACGGAGACGTTGCTCGCGCGCAGGTACGCCTCCGTGACGAAGACGTGGTCCTCCAGGCGCCGCCTGCCCTCGGGGAAGCGCAGGCCGATGTCGTCGAGGAAGGCGCGGCGGAACATCTTGTGCGGGGTGAGGCTGTCGATCAGCGGAGCGTTCTCGACGGTGGCGCGCGGGCGGTTGCGGCGGAACAGCTCCACCGGCACCCCGCGCCCCTTGCCGGCCATCTTGCCGACCACGACGTCGGCGGCGTTGGCCACGCCGTAGTCGTACATCCGCTCGAGGGCCTCGTCGCCGAGGTGGTCGTCGTTGTCGACGAACATCACGTACTCGCCCCGGGCGGCCGCGATGCCGACGTTGCGGGGCTTGCCCGACCAGCCGGAGTTCTCCTGGTGGACGACGGTCACCCGGGGGTCGGAGGCGGCGAGCGCGTCGAGCCGGGCGGGTGTGTCGTCGGTGGAACCGTCGTTCACGAAGATCACTTCGTAGTCGTCCGGCGGCAGTGACTGTCCGAGCAGCGAGGCGATGCAGTTCTCGATGTAGACCCCGGGGTTGTACACGGGGACGACGACGCTGACCTTGACCGGCATCCGGCTCCCAGCCCCCAGAGGTCGCTGTGCGTTTGAGTCAGATTGAGGTGCTCGTGGCCAGATCCTAACCCTGTCACCGGGTTTGTCCACCGCTCAACCACGGCGGAAACGTACTCTGCTCGTCCCCGTCGATAGCCTGACGAGGTGCGTCTGCTGCTGATGTCCGATACTCACCTGCCCAAACGCGCCAAGGTTCTGCCGGCCGCGCTGCTCGCCGAACTCCCGCGCGCCGACGTCGTGTTCCATGCCGGGGACTGGGTCGACACGGCCACGCTCGACCTGCTGGAAAGCCGCTGCGCCCGGCTCGTCGGCGTCTACGGCAACAACGACGGACCCGACCTGCGCGCCCGCCTCCCCGAAGTGGCGTACGTCGAACTCGGCGGCCTGCGATTCGGCATGATCCACGAGACCGGCCCCGCCCAGGGCCGCGAGGCGCGCTGCGCCGCCCGTTTCCCCGACCTGGACGTCCTGGTCTTCGGGCACAGCCACATCCCCTGGGACACCACCGCGCCCTCAGGCCTGCGCCTGCTCAACCCCGGCTCCCCGACGGACCGCCGCCGACAGCCCCACTGCACCTACATGACCGCGATCGTGGAAGAAGGCCGGCTCACGGACGTGCAGCTGCACCGGCTGCCTCAGCGCTGACGGCCGGACAAAGGGTCCGGGCCGCTCCGTGCGTGGGAAGCGGCCCGGCGCTGGTTATGCGCTGTCATGGACCTCCTTCCCGCTCAGAGGCTGTGGCTCGGAGGCACGGATGCCTCCGTTGTGGCGTGACTACCCCTTCGCGCCCGCCTTACACCGGCTGACGGCGCTCATTTACGTCCGCCTCGCCGCCACTTCCGTACCCGTGCCACCACCAGCACCCCCACTACCACCGCCACCACCGCCGCGGCCCGCTTGGCCACCGGCACCCCGGCCGTGCGGAGCAGGTCGAGCGGCTCGCCCGGCTGCTCGTCGGCCGCCGCCGCCCTCCCGGCGGGCTCGGCCAGCCGCTCCGACAGGCACGTGGCGAACTGCCCGACCAGCCGGTCGCCCACCTCGGCCATCACCCCGCGCCCGAACTGCGCCGGGCGCCCGGTCACCGTCAGATCGGTGTGCACGGACACGGCCGTACCGCCGTCGCTCTCGCCGAGCGTGCCCGTCATCGTGGCCCGTGCGGTGCCCTGCCCGTGCGTCTCCCGGCCGCTCGCGATCAGCACCATGCGGTGCGCCGTCTCGTCCTGCTCCTCGAAGACCGCGGTGCCCTTGTACGTGACGGTGATCGGCCCCACCTTGACCTTCACCGCGCCGGACACGGTCTTGCCGTCGTACTCCTCGACGCTCGCCCCGGGCATGCAGGGCGCGACGCGCTCGATGTCGAGGAGCGCGCGCCAGGCCTCGTCGACCGGGACGGGGACGGTGAACTCGTGGTGCAGCTCCATGACTTCCTCCAACCGGCTGCTACGACGATGGATGGATCGCGCCCGCAGTGGCCGTCAGCGGGACGCCCGTGCCGCCCCACCGCAGCGCGACGATCTCGGCGGCGACGGACACGGCGACCTCCTCGGGCGTACGGGCTCCGAGGTCGAGCCCGACCGGGGAGCGCAGTCGGGCCAACTCGCCCTCGGCGAGCCCGACTTCGGCCAGCCGCTTCATGCGGTCGTCGTGCGTACGGCGGCTGCCCATCGCCCCGATGTAGGCCGCCGGGCGGCGCAGGGCCTCCTCCAGCAGCGGCACGTCGAACTTCGGGTCGTGGGTGAGCACGCAGATCACCGTGCGCTCGTCGGTGTCCGTGCCGCTGAGGTAACGGTGCGGCCAGTCCACGACCACCTCCACGCCCTCCGGGAAGCGCTTCGGCGTGGCGAAGACCGGCCGGGCGTCGCACACCGTCACCCGGTAGCCGAGGAAGTCCCCGATGCGCGCGACCGCGGCCGCGTAGTCGATCGCGCCGAAGACCAGCATGCGGGGCGGCGGTGCGAAGGAGTGCAGGAAGACGGTGACGTCGTCCTCGCGGCGCTCGCCGTGCGGGCCGTAGTGCCTCAACCCCGTGGCGCCGAGGGCGAGTTCGCCGCGCGCGTCGGCGGTGACCGCCACGTCGAGGCCGGACGTGCCGAGCGTGCCCGTGACCCGGTCCGGCCACACCACCAGTGTCGCCCCGCGCGGCGCGGGCCCGTCGGTCACCGTCGCCACGGTCACCGGACGACCTGCCGCGACCGACTCCGCGACCTCGCCGAACGACGGATCGCTCGCCGGCGTCACGGGCCGCACCAGCAGGGTGATCTCCCCACCGCAGGTCAGCCCGACCGCGAACGCGTCCTCGTCGCTGTACCCGAAGGTCTCCAGCCGCGCCTCGCCGCTCGCCACCACCTCCTGCGCGAGCTCGAAGACGGCCCCCTCGACACAGCCGCCGGACACACTGCCCACGACCTCGTCGTCCGGACCGACGGCCATCGCGGCACCGGGGTGACGCGGGGCGCTGCGGCTCGTGGCGACCACCGTGGCGAGCCCGAACGGCACCCGGGCCGCGTACCAGCCGCCGAGCACCGGGAGAATCTCACGCATCGTCCGCTCCTCTCACCACGGCCGCCAGCCGCTCCAGGGCGGCCAGACTGTGCCCCTCGACGAACGCGTCCACGCTGGGCAGCGCCGCCGCCATCCCGGCCGCCAGGGGCGCGTAGCCGGGGCGGGCCTTGCGCGGGTTGGCCCAGATCACCCGGTGCGCCAGTCGGTGCAGGCGCCGCATCTGGCCCGCGAGCAGCTCCGGATCGCCGCGCTCCCAGCCGTCGGACAGCACCACCACGATCGCACCACGCGCCATGCCGCGCTGTCCCCAGCGGTCCAGGAACGCCCGCAGCAGCTCGCCCAGCCGGGTACCCCCGCGCCAGTCGGGCACCGCCGCCGCGACCGCCGCCATCGCCAGGTCCGGGTCCCGGTGCGTCAGCTCCCGCGTCACCCGGGTCAGACGAGTGCCGATCGTGAACACCTCCGTACGACCGCCTCGCGCGGCGGCGTGCGCGAAGCGCAGCAGCGCGTCGGCGTACGGCGCCATGGAGCCGCTGACGTCCACCAGCAGCACCACCCGGCGCGGCTGCTCGGTGCGGGTGTGCCGGCGCAGCAGCGCGGGCTCACCGCCGTGCCGCAGCAGCTCCCGTACGGTGCGATGCGGATCGACGGCCCCGCGCCGGTCGGGGCGCCGTCGCGCGGAGCGCCGTGCCTCGCCGCGCAGCGCGAAGGCGGCCAGCAGCCGGCGCACCTGGTCGCGCTCGGCCGCGTCCAGGTCGGCGACGTCGCGGTGACGCAGGACCTCGGCGGAGCTGGCGAGGGAGGCGGCGGGCGGGGTAGCGGGGTCGGCCGCTCCAGGAGCACGGCGCTCGGCACCCGCGTCTCCCACGACGAGCCGCAGACGTGGGGCGGGAGCCGCGGCCCCCCTCCGCTCGGCCGGCTCTCCACCCCCGAAGCACGCCGCGAACACCCGCTCGTACCGCTCCAGATCGTCCCGGTCCCCGCACAGCGTCAGCCGCCCCGCCCAGTACACGTCCGCCCGTATCCCCGGCCGCAGCACGTCCACCGCGCACAGGAACGCGTGCACCCGCTCGGCACTCGCGTCGACGCCCGCCGCACGCAGGGCACGGGCGAAGCCGAGGAGCGCGGCGTCCCCGGCGAGCACGGCCGTCACGCCCCTCGCGCCGCGAGCACCGCCGCGAAGTCCAGGCCCCGCGCCCGCTCCGCGTCCTCCCGGTACTTGAGGACCGACCCCAGCGTCGCCACCGCCAGCTCCGCGTCGACCTCACGCGCGCCCAGCGCGTCCAGGGCCTCGGCCCAGTCGATCGTCTCGGCGACACCCGGCGGCTTGAGCAGGTCGTGGCCGCGCAGCCGCTGCACCAGGGCGGTGACCTGCTCGGCCAGCCGTGCCGACACGTGTGGCAACCGCCGCCGGACGATGGCCAGTTCGCGGGCGAAGTCGGGATGGTCGAACCAGTGGTACAGGCAGCGCCGCTTCAGCGCGTCGTGCACTTCGCGGGTGCGGTTGGAGGTGAGCACGACCACCGGGGGCGTCTCGGCCCGCAGCGTGCCGAGCTCGGGGATGGTGACCGAGAACTCCGACAGCAGCTCCAGCAGGAACGCCTCGAACTCGTCGTCGGCGCGGTCGATCTCGTCGACCAGGAGCACCGACGGCTGCGTCTGAAGCGCCTTGAGCAGGGGCCGGGCGACCAGGAAACGCCGGTCGTACAGCTCGCCCTCCAGCCGGTCGGCGTCGGTGACACCGGCTGCCTCGGCGGCCCGCAGGTGCAGCAGCTGGCGCGGGAAGTCCCAGTCGTACAAGGCCTGCGAGGCGTCGATGCCCTCGTGGCACTGCAACCGGATCAGCGGGGCGTCGAGCGCCTCGGCGAGGGCGGAGGCGAGCGCGGTCTTGCCGACGCCCGCGTCGCCCTCGCAGAACAGCGGCCGGCCCAGGCGCAGGGCCAGGAAGCAGGCGATGGCCAGCCCGTCGTCGACGAGGTACCCCGTCTCCTCCAGGCGGGCTCGCACCTGCTCCGGGCCGTCCATGCCGGTGATCGTCGCTCACCCCATCCCGGCGGCCGCCAGCACCGCCCGCTTGGTGAGCACCCGTGCCAGATGGGCCCGGTACTCGGGCGAGGCCGAGCTGTCCTGGGTCGGCCGGGTGCCCTGCGTCGCCTCCTGGGCGGCCTGCGCGACCGCGTCCGGATCACCGGCGCCGGACAGCGCCTCCTCGGCGGCCGCCGCCCGCAAGGGGGTCGTGCCCATGTTGGTCAGCCCGACCCGCGCCTCGGCGATGTGCCCGTCGCCGCGGCGCACCAGCGCGGCCACGCCGACGATCGGCCAGGCCTGGGCGATCCGGTGGAACTTCTCGTAGCGGAAGCCCCAGCCGTCCGCCTTCGGGATCCGGACCTCGACCAGCAGCTCGTCGGGCTCCAGCGCGGACTGGAGATAGTCGACGAAGAACTCCCGCGCCGGGATCGTGCGCCGCCCGCGCGGCCCCTGGGCCACCAGCTCACCGTTCATCACCAGCACCACCGCGGGCAGGTCCCCGGCGGGGTCGGCGTGTGCGAGCGAGCCGCCGAAGGTGCCGCGATGCCGTACGGCGGGGTCCGCGACCGTGGAGGTGGCGGCGGCCAGGAGCCCCGCGTGCCGCCGGACCAGCGGATCCGCGATGACGTCGTGGTGCGTGGTCATCGCGCCGATGACCAGGGTGTCGCCGTCCTCCCGGACCCCGCGCAGCTCGGGGATCCGGTTGACGTCCACGACGAGCTCCGGGAAGGCCAGCCGCAGCCGCATGAGCGGGAGCAGGCTCTGCCCGCCGGCCAGCACCTTCGCGTCCTCGCCGGCGTCCGCGAGCGTGCGTACCGCCTCGTCGACGCTGCTGGGACGGGCGTACTCGAATGCGGCGGGAATCATGCCGACGCCTCCTTCCCGGACCGAGCCGAGGAACCGGACTGATCGGACCGACCGGACCGAACGGCCTGCCAGACCCGTTCCGGTGTGCAGGGCATCCGGATGTCCTGGACTCCGAAGGGCCGCAGGGCGTCCACGACCGCGTTGACCACGGCCGGCGTCGAGGCGATCGTGCCCGCCTCGCCGACCCCCTTGACTCCGAGCGGGTTGGAGGTGGCCGGTGTCTCGGTACGGTCGGTGACGAACTCGGGCAGGTCCGGGGCGCCCGGCACCAGGTAGTCGGCCAGCGTGCCGGTGACCAGGTTGCCCTCCTCGTCGTACACGGCCTCCTCGTAGAGCGCCTGGGCGATGCCCTGGGCGATGCCGCCGTGCAGCTGGCCCTCGACGATCATCGGGTTGATGACCTTGCCGACGTCGTCGACGCACACGTACGACCGGATGTGCACGGCACCCGTCTCGGTGTCGACCTCGGCCGCGCACAGATGGGTGCCGTGCGGGAACGAGAACGTGTCGGGGTCGAGGACGTGCTCGGCGTTGATCGACGGTTCCATGCCGTCGGGCAGGTCGTGCGAGGAGAAGGTCGCGAAGGCCACCTCCTGGATGGTCTTGCGCGCCTCGGGCGAGCCCTTGACGGAGAAGACGCCGTCCGCGAAGTCGACGTCCGCCTCGTTGGCCTCCAGCAGGTGAGCCGCGACCTTGCGGGCCTTGTCCACCACCTTGCGCGCCGCCTCGTGGACGGCGACACCGCCGACGACGAGCGAGCGCGAGCCGTAGGTGTCCATGCCATGGGGGGCCAGCATGGTGTCACCGTGCATGACCTCGACGTCGTCGAACGGCACCCCGAGGGCGTCGGCGGCGATCTGGCTCCAGGAGGTCACATGGCCCTGGCCGTGCGGGCTGGTCCCGGTGATGACCTCGACCTTGCCGGTGGGCAGCACCCGGATGCTCGCCGCCTCCCAGCCGCCCGCGGCATAGCGCATCTCGCCCAGCCAGCGGCTCGGCGCGAGGCCGCACATCTCGGTGTACGTGGACACGCCGATGCCGAGGCGTACGGTGTCCGCGTGGTCGACGCGGTCCGCCTGCTCGGCGCGCAGTTTGTCGTAGTCGAACAGCGCGAGCGCCCTGTCGGTGGCGGCCTCGTAGTTGCCGCTGTCGTAGGTGAGCCCCGCGATCGTGGTGTACGGGAACTCCTCGTGCCGGATCCAGTTGTGGCGCCGCAGGTCGACGGGGTCCATGCCGAGCTCGGCGGCCAGGTCGTCCATGATCCGCTCGATCGCGAACGTCGCCTCCGGGCGGCCCGCTCCGCGGTAGGCGTCGATCGGGGTGCGGTTGGTGAAGACGCCGGTGCAGGAGAACTCGTAGGCGCCCATCTTGTAGATCGCCGGGTACATGGAGGCGCCGAGGATCGGGATGCCCGGGCTGAGCAGCATCAGGTAGGCGCCCATGTCGGCCAGCAGCGAGACCTTCAGGCCCAGCACGGTGCCGTCGCGGCGGGCGGCGACCTCGATGTCCTGGACCTGGCTGCGGCCGTGGTGGGTGGCGACGTTGGCCTCGGAGCGGGACTCGGTCCACTTCAGCGGCCGGCCGAGGCGCCTGGCCAGCACCAGGGTGATCACTTCCTCGCCGTACACCTGGAGCTTGGAGCCGAATCCGCCGCCCACGTCGGGGGCGACGACGCGGATCTTGTTCTCCGGGATGCCGGTGGTGACGGCGAGCAGGACCCGCAGGACGTGCGGGATCTGGGTGGAGGAGTAGAGCGTGAACTCGCCGGACGCGGCGAGCGGGGTGACCACGACGGCGCGCGGCTCCATCGCGGTGGGGATGAGGCGCTGCTGGTGGTAGCGGCGGGTCACGACGACGTCGGCCCGGGCCTTGGCGGCCGCGTAGTCGCCGTCGGACGTGCGGTAGTCGTAGCAGCGGTTGGTGCCCTTGTCCGAGTGGACCAGCGGGCTGCCCTCGGCCAGCGCCCCCTCGATGTCCAGGGCGGCGGGCAGCGGGGTGTAGTCGACCTCGACGGCCTCCAGCGCGTCGGCGGCCGTGTACCGGTCGCGGGCCACCACCACGGCCACCGGGTCACCGGCGTAGCGCACCTCGTCGACGGCGATCGGCGGGTGGTCCGGCACCACGGTGCCCTCGGCGACGGGCCACGCGCAGGGCAGGGACCCCATCGACTCCGCGACGTCGCGTCCGCTGAACGCGGCGATGACTCCCGGGCGTTCGAGCGCCGCAGAGACGTCGACGCGGTCGATCCGGGCGTGAGCCATCGGACTGCGCAGGATCGCCAGGTGCAGCAGTCCGTTGACGCTGATGTTGTCGGTCCAGTTGGTCTGCCCGGTGATCAGGTGCGCGTCCTCCTTGCGGGTCCGGGCGCGGCCGACCTCCCGCTCGGTCGTCTCGGTCATGCCGTGACCTCCTCCTCGGAGGCGTCCAGGACCGCCCGGACGATGTTCTGGTAGCCGGTGCAGCGGCAGATGTTGCCCTCCAGCCCATGACGCACCTCGTCCGGCGTGGGATGCGGGTGCTCGCGCAGCAGATCGCGGGCGGCCATGATCATCCCCGGGGTGCAGTAGCCGCACTGGAGCGCGTGCCGCTCGTGGAACGCCCGCTGCAGGGCCGTCCACTCGCCGTCATGGGCGAGCCCCTGGACGGTGGTCACCTCGCTCCCGTCCGCCTGGACGGCGAGCACGGTGCAGCTCTTGACGGCCGTGCCGTCCAGCTCGACCGTGCAGGTCCCGCAGTTCGAGGTGTCGCACCCGATCGGGGTCCCGGTCAGACCGAGGCGGTCGCGCAGGTAGTGGATCAGGAGGAGACGGGGCTCCACGTCGTCCTCGTAGGTCGTGCCGTCCACCTTCAGCGAGATGTGAGTCATGTGCCCTCCAAGGGCCGTTCGGGCGGGAATGGAGAAGAAACATCGGCCGAACGTGATGTACGTCACTCTATGGCGGCGGCGGTGACGCGGCGAGTGCTGCGGCAAGGGCCGCGACGGGGTTCGTTGAGCGTTAATCCATTGCTTGTGCGGGCCCGGTCCTGCTGCACTGCACGGGTCCGTCGTCACTCGAGATCGTCACCCAAGAAGGAGCAGCAATGCGCACTGCGTTCATGTCCACCCCGGAAGGAATGACCCCCTCATCGAAGGACATGACGCTTCGTGCACTTGCTCAACCTCGGGATCCTCGCCCATGTCGACGCCGGTAAGACCAGCCTGACCGAACGCCTGCTGCACACCGCGGGCGTGATCGACGAGATCGGCAGCGTCGACGCCGGGAACACGCAGACCGATTCCCTCGCGCTGGAGCGGCAGCGCGGCATCACCATCAAGTCCGCCGTCGTCTCCTTCACGCTCGACGACGTGACGGTCAACCTCATCGACACCCCGGGCCACCCGGACTTCATCGCCGAGGTGGAGCGGGTGCTCGGCGTCCTGGACGGCGCCGTGCTGGTCGTCTCGGCCGTCGAGGGCGTCCAGCCGCAGACCCGGGTGCTGATGCGCACGCTGCAACGGCTGCGCATCCCGACCCTCGTCTTCGTCAACAAGATCGACCGACGCGGCGCGCGGTACGACGCCGTCCTGCGGGCCGTCTCGGAACGGCTGACGTCGGCCGGGGTGCCGATGGGCACGGCCCACGGCCTGGGCACGCGCGACGCCCGGTTCGTCCCGGGCCTCGCCCCTTCGGCACTCGACGTCCTGGCCGACCACGACGACGAACTGCTGACGGCGTACGTCGAGGAGACGCTCTCGTACGACCGCCTCCGCGCCGCCCTCGCCGACCAGACCCGGCAGGCGCTGGTCCACCCGGTGTACTTCGGGTCCGCCGTCACGGGCGCCGGAGTGGCGGAGCTGGTCGGCGGGATCAGGGAACTGCTCCCCGCCGCGGACGGCGTCGCCGAGGGCCCGGTCTCGGGCACCGTCTTCAAGGTCGAGCGGGGAGCGGCGGGGGAGAAGGTCGCCTACGCGCGGATGTTCTCCGGCACGCTGCGCACCCGTGACCGCATCCGCTTCGGCGCCGCGGGAGAAACCGGCGACACGGGCGCCCTCGGTGACTCCCGTGCGGAGGGCCGGATCACCGCGATCAGCGTCTTCGACCAGGGCACGGACGTGACGAACGACCAGGTGGCGGCGGGCCGCATCGCCAAGCTGTGGGGCCTGGCCGACATCAGGATCGGCGACGCGATCGGCGAGCCCCGCAAGGCCTACGGGCACCACTTCGCGCCGCCCACCCTCGAAACGGTGGTCGACCCGGCGGGCGGCACGGATCGGCGGGCCCTGCACCGTGCCCTCACCCGCCTGGCCGAACAGGACCCGCTCATCGACCTGCGCCACGACGAGGTACGGCAGGAGACGTTCGTCTCCCTCTACGGCGAGGTGCAGAAGGAGGTCATCCAGGCCACGCTCGCCGACGACTTCGGCCTCGACGTCACCTTCCGCGAGACGACGCCGCTGTGCGTCGAGCGGCCGGTCGGCCCGGGCGCGGCGGTCGAGTTCAACAAGAAGGACGCGAACCCGTTCCTCGCCACGGTCGGCCTGCGTGTCGACCCGGCGCCGGTCGGATCCGGAGTGGAGTTCCGCCTGGAGGTGGAGCTGGGCTCCATGCCGTACGCCTTCTTCAAGGCGGTCGAGGACACCGTCCGCGAGACCCTCGGCCAGGGCCTGCACGGCTGGCAGATCCCCGACTGCACGGTCACCATGACCCATTCCGGCTACTCGCCCCGGCAGAGCCACGCCCACCAGGGCTTCGACAAGAGCATGTCCAGCACCGGCCAGGACTTCCGCGGTCTGACCCCGCTGGTCCTGGTCGAGGCGCTGCGCCGGGCCGGCACCCAGGTCCACGAGCCGATGCACCGCTTCCGCCTCGAGGCCCCGACCGACACCCTGGCCGCCCTGCTGCCGGTACTGACCAGGCTGCGCGCGGTGCCGCAGAGCACGCAGACGCGGGGCGAGACCTGCTCGCTGGAGGGCTCGGTGCCCGCGGCCCACGTGCACGAACTGGAGCAGCACCTACCGGGGCTCACGCGCGGCGAGGGCGAGCTGGAGAGCGCCTTCGACCACTACGCACCCGCCCCACGCGGCACGCTCCCGGGACGTCGGCGCACCGACCTCAACCCGCTGAACCGAAAGGAGTACCTGCTGAACCTGACGCGCAGGGTCGGGAGCTGAGAAGTCTCCTGCGGTGGGTCGGGGAGGCTCGTGAGGAACTCGGTCTGTCCAGCGAGGGATGAGACCCGGGTGGTGGCCGAGACTGAACTTACTCCAGAGTCAGGGGTGTTGACTGTGTCCTGAAATCACCGGACTGTAGTGGACATGCCGAACATACGGTCGCGACTGCTGGTTGTCCTGGTCGTCCTCTTCGGATCCCTGACGGTGGCGGGCCCCACTCCCGCCACCGCCGCCACCCTTCCCGGCTCCCTCTGGTTCGACGAAACCCCCCTCACCGTGCAGAACGGCCGCTTCGTCGACGGCAACGGCCGTGAGGTCGTGCTGCGCGGCTACAACGTCTCCGGCGAGACGAAACTGAAGGAGAACAACGGTCTGCCCTTCGCGTCGACCGCCGACGCGAAGAAGTCCGCGACCGCGCTGCGCGCGCTGGGCGGCGGCAACTCGGTGCGCTTCCTGCTCTCCTGGGCCTACGCGGAGCCCGTGCGCGGCCAGGTCGACACCGCCTACCTAGCGAAGGCCACCGACCAGATGCGCGCGTTCCTGGACGCCGGGATCCGCGTGTACCCCGACTTCCACCAGGACCTCTACTCCCGCTGGCTGTTCGACGCGGACAGCTGGTACACCGGCGACGGCGCCCCCAAGTGGGCGGTCGACCTCGGTGACTATCCCGACGAATACTGCGGGATCTGCCCGTTCTGGGGCCAGAACATCACCTCGAACGAGGCCGTGAAGCAGTCGACGTACGACTTCTGGCACAACGAGTACGGCCTCCAGGACGCCTTCCTCGACACCGCCCAGAAGGCGATGGCGTATGTGAAACAGAACCTCACCGCCGCCCAGTTCACGGGCGTCGTCGGGTTCGACCCGTGGAACGAGCCGCACGCCGGCACCTACGACACCGGCCAGACCAGCCGGACGTGGGAGAAGGACGTGCTGTGGCCCTTCTACGTCAAGTTCCGCGCCCGCATGGACGCGGCGGGCTGGCAGGCCAAGCCGGCCTTCGTCGAGCCCACCCTCTTCTGGAACGCCAACATTGACTTCCAGAAGGAGGAGGGCGGACTGCTCGACGCCGGCACCCTCGGCCCGCGCTACGTCTTCAACACCCACTTCTACGACCAGAAGGCCATCTCCGGCGTCTTCATGTGGGGCAAGGCCGAGGACGGGCAGTACGTGGGCGACTTCGGGACCGTCCGCGACCGCGCCTCCGCCACCGGGACGACCGCGATCATCAGCGAGTTCGGGCACCCGCTCACCGGATCCGTCTCCGACAAGGCGCCGACGGTCTACAAGGCGATGTACCAGGCCCTCGACTCCCGGGTGAAGGGCGCGAACTGGTGGTCGAACCCGGCGGGCTCCGGCCCCGTCCTCTCCGGCTCCCAGTGGCAGTGGGACATCTACAACGGCCGCCACCAGGAGCTGATGAACGACAACCCGGACAAGGTGCAGACCGACGGCGACGCCTGGAACGGCGAGGACCTGTCCGCCGTACGCCTCGACGACTCGGGCACAGCGGTGCTGCGCCAGGACGCCCGGATGCTCGACCGGATCTACCCGAGCGCCACGTCCGGGACGACCGTCGCCTTCACCTACGAGGACCGCTCACGTGACGGCAACACGACCCTGACCTGGAACCCGGTGCCGAGCTCACTGCCGAACGTGGCGCAGCTCGTGGGATCGGGCCAGTACGGGTTGCTGGTGTGGCGCTCGAACAGCGGCACGGCGCCCACCGAGCTGCACCTTCCGGCGTCCTTCCCGACCGGGTCCACGACCGTGGTCTCCGACCTGGGCACGGCGTACGCGCCGCCGTCGTACACCTCGACGACCCCGGTCGGTGTCGCCGCGGAACCGGGCGGTACGGGCAGCCGCCGCCTGTTGCTCACCGACGCGGACTCCGGCGTACTGCACTACGCGCTGGTGACGAACGGGGCGAGCGCACCTTCGACCGCTCTGCTGAACGCCGCACGATCCGAACTCTCCGCATGGGCCGCGCGAACCGTCGGATAGAACCGCCGTTTGACCCTCCCCTTACGTCAGGCCGCACGCTGTACCTCGACGAAAGGGCAGGTGAATGAGCTACTCCGTGGGGCAGGTCTCGGCCTTCGCCGGGGTGACCGTGCGCACGCTGCACCACTACGACCGGGCGGGACTTCTTTCGCCCAGTGGTCGCAGCGGCGCCGGTTACCGGCTGTACAGCGACGCCGATCTGGCCAGGCTCCAGCAGATCCTCTTCTACCGCGAACTCGGCTTCCCCCTCGACGAGATCGCCGAGATCCTCCAGGACCCGCAGGCGAATGCCCTGGAGCATCTCCGGGCCCGGCTGCGGCAGTTGAGCGAGGAGATCGGCCGGCTGCAGCGCCTGGCCGAGGTCGCCGAGCAGGCCATCGAGGTCCGGCAGACGGGCGTGGAGCTGACCCCGGAGGAACGCTTCGAGGTGTTCGGCGAGATCAGCTTCGACCTCAGCTACGCCACCGAGGCCCAGCTCAAGTGGCAGGACTCGGCGGGACATCGGGAGTCGATGGCTCGCGCAGCCGCCCATACCAAGGAGGACTGGCGGCAGCTGATGCGTGAGGCCGCCGCCTGGCGCGTGGAACTGCTCGCTTCCTTCGACGAGGGGGAGCCCGCCGACGGCGAGCGGGCCATGGATCTCGCCGAGGAGCACCGCCTGCACATCGCCCGCTGGTTCACCACCTGTCCGCCCGACATGCACCGGCGCATCGCGGACGACTTCGCCGCCGATCCGCGCGCCTTCGCGCTCGTCGTACCGCCGTCGCAGCAACGGCCGGGCCTCGCCGCCCACCTGTGCAAGGCCGTCCACGCGAACGCGGCCCGCCGGGCGGACCCCGAGGAGGACAGATGAGGATCCTGATCGCCGCCGCCGGATCGCGGGGTGACGTGGCTCCGTACACGGGCCTGGGGGCGGGCCTGCGCGCGGCCGGGCATGATGTCACCCTGGCCACGACCGACGCTTTCGCGCCCCTTGTACGGGAGGCCGGCCTGGAGTTCAGAGGGCTGCCCACCCGCCCGCAGGCCCACGGCGGAGTCGAGGGCAGACGTGAACTGATGCGCACCGCGGCCGCGTACGTCACCGAACTCGGCCGGGGATTCGCCGACGTGGTGGACCCGGGCACCAACCTGCTCCTGCTGTCGGTCACCACCGCACCGCTCGGCCGGCACGTGGCCGAGGCCATGGGCATCCCGACCGTCGACGCGTACCTCCAACCCACCGCCCCGACCGGCGACTTCCCGCCCAACGTCATGGGCACCCGCTCCCTCGGCCGCCTCGGCAACCGCACCGCGGGGCGCATCGCGCTGCGCATGGTCGACCGCGTCTACACCGAGGCCGTCACCGAACTGCGCCGCCGCCTGGACCTGCCACCGCGGACCCCTGCCGAGACACGCCGTCGGCAGGAGCGGGCGAACCGGCCCGTGCTGCACGGCTTCAGTACGGCGCTGGTGCCGCGTCCGTCGGACTGGCGCGAGGGTCTCGACGTCGTCGGCACCTGGTGGCCGTACGTCGCGCCGGACCGTCGGCTGCCCGCCGAGGTCGAGGACTTCCTCGCGGCCGGGGCGCGCCCGGTGTTCATCGGCTTCGGCAGCATGGCGGCCGGGCACGGTGAGCGGCTGAGCGAGATCGCGGTCCGTGCGCTGCGCCGCGCCGGGGTGCGCGGCATCGTGCAGGCGGGCAGCGCCGGACTCGGGTCCGACGGCGGAGACGACGTCCTGAGCATCGGCGACGTACCGCACGCGCTGCTGTTCCCGAGGGTGGCCGCGGCGGTCCATCACGCCGGGGCGGGCACCGCGGCGGCGGCCCTGCGTGCCGGGGTGCCCGCGATCCCGGTGCCGGTGACGGCGGACCAGCCGTTCTGGGCGGGACGGCTGGCGTCGATCGGCGCGGCCACCGCGCCGATCCCGTTCGCCGCCCTCACCGTCGAGCGGCTCGCCGACGCGCTCGGTCGGGCCGTACGGCAGCAGACGTACGCCCGTGCCGCCTCGGTCGCCGCGCGGCACATGGCGACCGAGGACGGGGTGGGTGCGGTGCTCAAGGCGCTGAGCTGATCAGCTCACCGAGGGGCCGGTCCAGTCGGCCGGCACATGGGCCAGCCGGACCCGCTGCGGATGATCGCCGACCGGGACGGACACCGTCTTGCGCCCCGTGGCGAAGTCGATGGCGGTGACCTGGTCGGTGCCGCTCTCGGAGACCACGCAGGACTTGCCGTCACCGCTGACGGTGGCCCAGTAGGGCTTGGAGGCGGTGACGAGCGGGCCCTCCTGGAGGGTGGTGCGGTTGACGACGGTTGCGTAGTCGTCCATCGTGCCCGCGACGCACAGCTTGCTGCCGTCCGGGCTCATCGAAATGCCGTGGTGGCGCGAGTCGTTGACGAAGGTGGTGCGGTCGTCGCTGGTCGCGGGGTTCTTCGGCAGGGTCTTGGTGCGGGTGATCTTGTCCGTGGCCAGGTCGTACTCGAAGAAGCCGTTGAAGAACGACACCTGGAAGTACAGCTTCGACTCGTCCGGCGAGAACACGGCGGGCCGTACCGCGTCGGAGAAGTCCGTCAGACCGATCGCGTCGAGGCGCGGACGCATGTCGATGACCTTGACCTGCTGGTACGTCGTCGCGTCGACGACCGTGATACGCCGGTCGCCCTTCGTCCAGTCCAGCCAGGGGGCGTCGGTCTGCGTGTTCACGTCGCCGATCGCCATGTTGTAGATGTACTTGCCGTCCTGCGTGAAGATGTTCTCGTGCGGCTTGTCGCCGGTCGCGAACTTGCCCAGCTCCCTGCCCGTGTCGATGTCCAGCACATGCACGGTGTTCGAGGTCGAGGCCGACACCGCGACCCGTTTGCCGTCGGGGGAGACCGCCATGTGGTCGGCGCGGTAACCGGACACGGGGAAGCGCCAGTTGATGTCACCGGTGGCCAGGTCGATGGACACGACATCGGCGAAGCTCGGCCGGGAGACGACCATCGACGTGCCGTCGGGAGTGGAGTACATGTCGTCGACGAACTGGTCGTGACCCTCGCCGACGCTGTTGCGGATCGCCATGAAGTAGATCCACTTGATCGGATCGGCGTTGATCTCCGCCATCCGCTCGTCCTTGTCGGGGACGACATTGATGCGACCGATCTTCGCGAAGTCACCGGAGGACTTGATGACATCGGCGGTGCCGTCCCAGTTGTTGCCGACGAACATCACCTCACGCAGGGCGGCGGAGGAGTCGGCGGCGGTGGCGACGGTCGCGGGGGCGGTGACGGTCAGGGCGAGGGCGGCGGCTACGGAGCACAGGTGCCTGGGTCTGATGGCAGGCATGACTGCTCCCTTCCTCTCGGGTGGGTTTCATGAGTGGGGCATGCCAAGAGCAGAGCTGCTGCGGATCTGAACACAAGCGGTTTCAGAATCAACTTACTGAAAAGTAAGGAAGGGGTGCCCTTCTCCACAAGACCGCGGACACGACAAAATTGGCCGTCGGGTCGGTGAGGTGGCGGGAGGACAGTGTGGCGGGCAGGCTCAAGGCGCCCACCGGCCGCTACGGCGGCAAGTCGGCCGAGGAGCGACAGGCCGAGCGACGGCGCCGCTTCCTGGACGCGGCGCTCCAGTTGTTCGGCGACAGCCCCGGCTACCGGGGCACGACCGTCGCGGCGCTGAGCGAGGCCGCGGGCCTGTCGACCCGTCAGTTCTACGAGGAGTTCCGCAGCCTGGAGGACGTCCTGGCCGCCCTCCACCTCCAGGTCAACGGGTGGTCGGAGGAGGCCGTGCTGGCGGTGGCCGCCGACGTGGTCGACCGGCCGCTCGCCGAACGCGCCACCGCGATCTTCCGCGCGTACGCCGCGAACGTCACCGCCGACCCACGCCGCATCCGCATCACCTTCGTCGAGATCGTCGGCGTCAGCCCGCGCCTGGAGGAGCAGCGCCTCGCCCGCCGCGCCCAGTGGATCGACCTGGTCTGCGCCGAGGTGGCGGCCGCCGTCGCCCGCGGGGAGGCGGCACCTCGCGACTACCGCCTCGCCGTGACCGCGTTCATCGGCAGCGTCAACGGTCTGCTGCACGACTGGAGCGCGGGGTGGGTGGACGCGACCCTCGACGAGGTCGTCGACGAGCTCGTCCGTCTGCTCCTCGGCATCCTCCAGCCGGCGGATCCGCGGGTCGCCGGGGCCTGAGCGGGTCGTTGCCTGCGGTGCCCTCGAGGGTCAGTCCTTGTCGTTCTTCTCGTTCTCGCTGTCCGCCTCGGTGCTGATGACCTTGAAGTCCTTGTCGAGGTGGACGTCGCTCTGCTTGCCGCTGAGGGTGACCTCGACCTCGTAGTACCCGTCCTCGTCGCCGACCTCGGTGTCCGTGACCTTGCCGCCACCCATGTGCGCCAGCGCGGCGGCGCTCGCCTTCTCCAGTGCGACCCCCGTGATCGGCTTCTCGGTGGAGTCGTCGTCCCCACTGGCGGTGGCCACGGCGAGCCCGGTTCCGCCGCCTATGAGCGCGGCCGAGATCACGCCTGCGACGATCCACTTGCCCTTGCGCTTCATGTCCACTCCCTGTGCCGCGCGGTGCCGTGCCCGCTCTGCCGTGCGGTCCGACCTGCGGTTCCAGGATGCGATGCCCCCGCTGAACGCACGCTGAATGAAGCTGAACGATGGTTCAGCCGAGCCGGTTCACCGCATCGAGTACGGGAGCCACCCCGTCCTCGTCCCGCAGCCCCTCGGCCAGAGCCCGGGCGCGACGGGCGTAGGACGGATCGCCGGTCGCCTGCCGTACGGCCGCCGTGAGCGCCTCGGCCGTGAACCTCCGCAACGGTACGGCCCGGGGCGCCACGCCCAGCGCGACCAGGCGGCCTGCCCAGAAGCCCTCGTCGAACTGGACCGGCACGGGGACGGCCGGCACCCCGGCGCGCAGTCCCGCCGCTGTCGTGCCCGCACCGCAGTGGTGGACCACGGCGGCCATCCGCGGGAACAGCGCGGAGTGCGGTACGTCGTCGATGGTCAGGACGTCGTCGCCGGTGGCCTCCAGCCCGCCCCACCCTCGCTGGATCACCCCGCGCAGCCCGGCCCGCCGCAGCGCGCCCGCGACCTCGGCGCTCAGCCCCGCCGCATCGGGCACGGTCGCGCTGCCCAGGCCCACATAGACCGGCGGCGGGCCCGCGTCCAGGAAGTCCCGCAGTTCGGAAGGGAGTTGAGCCGCACCGTCGTACGGCCACCAGTAACCCGTCACTTCCAGGTCCTGGTGCCAGTCGCGCGGCCGGGGGACCACCAGGGGGCTGAAACCGTGCAGCACGCGGCCCGTTCGGGTGCCGGGAGCTCCGCGGCGAGACAGCCCGAGCCTCGCCCGCACGTCCGGTACGGCCGCCGAGAAGACGCGCTCGATGGCCAGGTTCACGCCGTGTCCGGCGATGCGGTTGCCAGGGCCTCCCCAGGAGCGGCCGCCGAGTATCGGGGGCCCGAACTCCCGGGTGGGGGCCAGCGGTTGCAGCGGGAGGTCGATGCTCGGCAGCGAAAGGCCCTCGGCGATGGCCTGTCCCAGTGGTGCGGTGGAGGCTGCCAGGAGCAGGACGTCACTGGACCGCGCGGCCGTCAGCATGGCGTCGGTCATCTGCCCGGCCAGGGCGCGCGCCAGCGCGACCACGCGCACGAGCTTGCCCACGCCGGTCGCGCTCGTGTGCAGGCTCCGCCCGCGTGGGGACTCCAGCTCCGCCCGTGGATCCACCGGCAGCGGATGGAAGCGTACGCCCGATCCCGCCACGAGCCGTTCGAAGCGGCCGTGGGTGACCAGGGTGACCTCGTGTCCGTCCCGGGACAGGGCGTGCCCGAGGCCGGTGTAGGGGGCCACATCGCCCCGGGAGCCCGCCGTCATGATCGCTACGCGCACTCGGCCAGTATGGCGGTGCGGGCGGTCCTGTGCGCCAACGGGACGTGGGAAAAGGCGACTTCAGGTCTGTCCCGGCCGTTGACTTCACCCACGCGTGGCTCTAATTTCGGCGCGACATGTTCGATGTGCCGAATTGAGTTCGAAATATCGGACGAGCTGAGTGTTTCTCCCGCACTTAGGAGCCGCATGTACCCCCCGCCCCGCATGAATCCCGTACGCCGCCTCAGATCCGCGGCCGTACGCGCCCTCGTCCTGGTGCTCGCCGCGACCGCGGCCCTGCTGTTCGCGGGGCCCGCACCGGCCCAGGCGGCGACGACGTCCCGTCAGATAGCCGTGCCCACGGCCCCGATGGGCTGGGCGTCCTGGAACGCGTTCGCCGCGAAGGTCGACTACAACGTCATCAAGCGGCAGGTCGACGCGTTCGTGGCCGCGGGTCTGCCCGAGGCCGGCTACGACTACATCAACATCGACGAGGGCTGGTGGCAGGGCACCCGTGACAGCGGCGGCAACATCACCGTCGACGAGGCGGAGTGGCCCGGCGGCATGAAGGCCATCGCCGACTACATCCACAGCAAGGGTCTCAAGGCCGGCATCTACACCGACGCCGGCAAGGACGGCTGCGGCTACTACTTCCCGACCGGCCGCCCGGCCGCGCCCGGTTCGGGCAGCGAGGGCCACTACGAGCAGGACATGCTCCAGTTCTCGCGGTGGGGCTTCGACTTCGTGAAGGTCGACTGGTGCGGCGGTGACGCCGAGGGCCTCGACCCGAAGACGACCTACCAGGCGATCAGTAACGCGGTGTCCGCCGCGACCGCAACGACCGGCCGCCCGCTCGCCCTCTCCCTGTGCAACTGGGGCTACTCCAACCCCTGGAACTGGGCGCCGGGCATGGGACCGATGTGGCGGACGAACACGGACATCTTCTTCCACGGCGGCACACCGTCGTACGGCAACGTCCTCACCGCCTTCGACCGCAACATCCACCCCACGGCCCAGCACACCGGCTATTACAACGACCCCGACATGATGGTCGTCGGGATGAACGGCCTGACCGCCGCCCAGAGCCGCAGCCACATGAGCCTGTGGGCGATCTCCGGCGCCCCGCTCCTCGCCGGCCTCGACCTCACCACCCTCACCACCGAGACGACGAGCATCCTGACCAACCCCGAGGTCATCGCCGTCGACCAGGACCCACGCGGCCTGCAGGGCGTCAAGGTCGCCGAGGACACCTCCGGCCTCCAGGTCTACGGCAAGGTCCTCTCCGGCAGCGGCAACCGTGCCGTCGTCCTCCTCAACCGCACCTCGACCACGCAGAACATGACCGTCCGCTGGTCCGACCTCGGCCTGACCAACGCCTCCGCGACCGTCCGTGACCTGTGGGCCCGCCAGAACGTCGCCACGACCGGCACGAGTCACACCACCAGCGTCCCGGCAGGCGGTTCCGTGATGCTCACCGTCACCGGCGGCACCGAGCAGTCCGCGAGCACGTACAACGGCACGTCGAGCTTCTCCGGAGTGGTGGCGGGCAGCGCCGGTCTGAAGACGGTCGAGGTCTCCTACACCAACAACACCTCCACCGCCCGGACCGCCACCCTCACGGTCAACGGCCAGACCTCCACCAAGGTCTCCTTCCCGCCGACCGGCTCGAGCCCGGGCAACATCTCCGTCAACGTCTCCCTCTTCAAGGGCAGCACCAACACGATCTCCTTCTCCGGCGCCCCGACGCTCGAAGGCATCGTCGTGCGGCCGCTGCCCGGCAAGAACGGCACGCTGATCATGGGGACCGGGTCCGGCCGCTGCGTGGACATCAACGACAACACCATCGCCAACGGCACCGACGCCCAGCTGTGGGACTGCGGCGGCGGCCAGAACCAGGTGTGGCAGTACCACAGCTCCCGCAAGGAACTGGTGGTGTACGGAAACAAGTGCCTCGACGCCTACAACCAGGGCACCACCAACGGCACCCGGGTCGTCATCTGGGACTGCAACGGCCAGAACAACCAGAAGTGGAACCTCAACAGCGACGGCACCCTCACCAACGTCAACGCCGGGCTCTGCCTCGACGCCTACGGCGCGGCCACGGCCAACGGCTCGAAGCTGGTGCTCTGGGCCTGCAACGGCCAGAACAACCAGAAGTGGACGGTGAGCTAGCCCAGGCCCAGGCGAGGCACGACGCCCACGACAAGGCAACCGAAAGCCAGGGCGCAGGTCAGCAGCCAGCCGGCCAGCAGACGGCGCCGCAGGCCACGGTAGGTCGCCTCGTACTCGTCCCGCAGTCTCCCGGCACGCACCGCCGTGTGCTGCCAGGAGGCGCGGGCGAGTGCGAGGTATTCCGCCTCGAACCGCCGCTCCACCTCGCCGCGCTGAGCGTCGGTCAGCCAGTCCAGCGGCGCGCTGAATCGCGCGGCGGCCGTACGGCCTTCCTCGCGGGTCGCGGCGAGCAGCAGATGCCCCTCGATGTCGTTGAGGAACTTCTCCGTGATGCTCACAGTGAGGTCAACTCCCTCTCCGGCGCGGGGGCGTGATGCAGATCGAACGCCGGGGACTCTGATCGGATCCGCGGCAGGGCGACGAAGTTGTGCCGCGGCGGCGGGCAGGAGGTCGCCCATTCCAGGGAGCGGCCGTAGCCCCAGGGGTCGTCGGCCTCGACTTTCTTGCCGTACTTCGCGGTCTTCCAGATGTTGTAGAAGAACGGCAGGAGGGACAGCCCGAGCACGAACGAGAACACCGTCGACAGCGAATTGAGGGGCGTCAGCCCCTCCACCGCCAGATAGTCGGGAATCCGGCGCTGCATTCCGTTCACGCCCAGCCAGTGCTGGACGAGGAACGTGCCGTGGAAACCGATGAACAGCGTCCAGAAGGTCATCTTGCCGAGGCGCTCGTCGAGCATCCTGCCGGTGAACTTCGGCCACCAGAAGTGGAATCCGGCGAACATCGCGAAGACGACGGTGCCGAAGATGACGTAGTGGAAATGAGCCACGACGAAATAGGTGTCCGACGTCGGGAAGTCCAGGGGCGGTGAGGCGAGCATGACGCCGGTCAGGCCGCCGAAGACGAAGGTGATCAGGAATCCGAAGGCCCAGAGCATGGGAGTCTCGAAACTCAGCGAGCCGTTCCACATGGTGCCGATCCAGTTGAAGAACTTCACGCCTGTCGGTACGGCGATGAGGAACGTCATGAAGGCGAAGAACGGCAGGAGTACGCCGCCTGTGACGTACATGTGGTGCGCCCACACGGTCACGGACAGACCCGCGATCGCGATGGTCGCCGCGATCAGACCCATGTAGCCGAACATCGGCTTGCGGGAGAAGACCGGGATGACCTCGGAGATGATGCCGAAGAACGGCAGGGCGATGATGTACACCTCTGGATGGCCGAAGAACCAGAAGAGGTGTTGCCACAGCAACGCTCCGCCGTTGGCCGAGTCGAAGATGTGGGCGCCGAACTTGCGGTCCGCCTCCAGCGCGAACAGCGCGGCGGCCAGCACCGGGAAGGCGAGCAGGACCAGCACACCGGTCAGCAGCACGTTCCAGGTGAAGATCGGCATGCGGAACATGGTCATCCCGGGGGCGCGCATGCAGATGATCGTGGTGATGAAGTTGACCGAGCCGAGGATGGTGCCGAAGCCGGAGAAGGCCAGGCCCATGATCCACATGTCCGCGCCCACACCGGGACTGCGGACCGCGTCGGACAGCGGGGCGTAGGCGAACCAGCCGAAGTCGGCCGCGCCCTGCGGGGTGAGGAAGCCGCCGACCGCGATGAGCGAGCCGAACAGGTACAGCCAGTAGGCGAACATGTTCAGCCGGGGGAAGGCCACGTCCGGCGCGCCGATCTGCAGCGGCATGATCCAGTTCGCGAAGCCGGCGAACAGCGGCGTCGCGAACATCAGCAGCATGATCGTGCCGTGCATCGTGAACGCCTGGTTGAACTGCTCGTTCGACATGATCTGCAGACCAGGACGGGCGAGCTCGGCGCGCATGAGCAGCGCCATCACGCCGCCGATCACGAAGAACGCGAACGACGTGACGAGGTACAGCGTTCCGATCGTCTTGTGGTCGGTGGTGGTCAGCCACTGGACGGCCCTGACCTTCTTGGCGTTTCTGATCGTCTTCACGCCCCGCCTGTGTCCGGCGTTCGACCGGAGGTCACACTCTGAGGACGCGACAAGAATCACGGAAGCGGGTGTGACGATCCGGCGGGTGCCGGACACGAACGGGACATGAGCAACGACGAGATCTTCGCCGCTGCCTATCGCGAGCACTACTGGGCGGTCAGCCGCTATGTCGCGCGGCGACTGGACGGGCGTACGAGTGAGGTCGAGGAAGTGGTGGCGGAGGTGTTCACCGTCGCCTGGCGGCGCCGGGACGACCTCCCGGCCGCCCCGCTGCCCTGGCTGTACGGCGTGGCACGCAACTGTCTGGCGAACGCGGTACGCGGCTACGGGCGCAGTCGGCGACTGGTCGACCGGCTCGGGAACGACGACACGGCGCACGGCCGGCACATCGAGGCCGGCCCCGGCGCCGAGTCACCCGGTGCCTGGGTGCACGACGCGCTCGCCCGCCTCTCCCCGGCCGACCAGGAGGTGCTGCGGCTGACGGCGTGGGAGGAGCTCGGTGTCGACGAGGTCGCCGTCGTGCTCGGCTGTGGCCGCCGGGCCGCGTCGATGCGGCTGCACCGGGCGCGGCGCCGGCTGAGAGCCGAGATCGACCGCATGAGTCCCACGACCCCGGCAAAGGAACACGGCCATGGCTGACGAACTCGACCTCCTGCGCGGCGCCAACCCGGTGCCGTCCGACGGCCCTCACTTCGGCGACGGGCCGCTCGACCACAACGCCGAACGGCACCTCGACCGGCTGCTGCACGAGCGCCCTTCCGACGCCCGCCGTGGGCCCCGGCTGCTGTGGGGCCTCGCCGCCACCGGCGTGGTCGCCGCGCTCGTGTCGGCGTTGCTGTTCACGGGCCAGACCACCGCGCCCGCCATCGCCGCCCCCCGCCCGCTGGTCGTGCGGGCCGACTCCACCCCCGTGTCCCTGAAGACCCTGGCCGAACGCGCGAGAGCCGACGCGCGGGACGGTGCGCCCGGGCTCCGCAAGGGCACGCACGTGCAGTCGTGGAGCATGGGCATGTCCGAGGACAAGCCGCCGATCACCCTCCCCGAGGAGCGCATCGTCCGCTGGAACGCCGACGACAGCCACACGGAGATCGTCGTGGCGACCGACCCGCGCCATCCGGGCCGGCCCGTCCTCGTCGAGGGGGGCGGCGAGCCGCGGGTCGTCGACGACGGCCACGTCCTCAGCAGGCGGACGTACCCGCCGAGTTGGAGCGACGCCCCGCCCAAGTCGCCGCCCCCGCACGACGCCGTAGAGCTGAGCGCCTATCTGGAAGAGGCGGTGCGTGCCTTCCTGTCGGACCACAGCGAGCCGCTGAGCACGTCCGAACTGCTGGATGCCACGAAGATCCTGCTGGACCACTGGACTCTCGGCGCCCGTGAGTCCGCTGTGCTCGCCGAACTCCTGGCGGACGCCGACGGGCTGCGCCCCGTCGGGCAGGTCAGGGACCGGCTGGGGAGGAGCGGGCAGGCGTACGTCTACGAGACGTCCGGCGCCCGCCACATGCTGATCATGGACCCCTCCGACGGCGCCGTCCTCGGCCTGGAGACGACCTTCACCAAGGCTGAGTCCGAGTACGGCGTCAAGGCCGGCGACGTGATGTCGTACAGCGCCTGGATGCGCTGATCACACCCCGAGCTGCCGGGCGGCGGCGTCCACGGTCTGCTCCAGCAGCGTGGCGATCGTCATCGGACCGACGCCGCCCGGCACCGGCGTGATCAGCGAGGCCCGCTTGACGGCGGAGTCGAAGTCGACGTCGCCGACGTTGCCGGGGCTGTACCCGGCGTCGATCACCACGGCGCCGGGCTTGACGTCCTGCCCCCGGATCAGCCGCGGGCGCCCCACCGCCGCGACGACGATGTCCGCCTCGCGGACGGCCGCCGACAGGTCCGTCGTACGGGAGTGGCAGTACGTCACCGTCGCGTCGCGCGCGAGCAGCAGCATGCCGGCCGGCTTGCCGAGGATCGCGCTGCGGCCGACGACCACGGCACGACGGCCCGCCGGATCGACACCGTACTCGTCGAGCAGCCGCATGATCCCGCCGGGCGTGCAGGACACGAACCCCGGCAGCCCGAAGCTCATCGTGGCGAAGGAGGCGAAGGTGACACCGTCGACGTCCTTCTCCGGCGCGATCGCCTCGAACGCGGCCCGCTCGTCGATGTGCGGGCCCATCGGGTGCTGGAGCAGGATGCCGTGCACACCGGGATCGGCCGACAACTCGCGCAGGGTGCCGACGAGTTGCTCGGTGGTGGTGTCGGCGGGCAGCGGCACATGGCGTGAGGTGATACCGGCCGTGCGGCACCGGTTCCGCTTCATCCGGACGTAGGTGACGGACGCGGGATCCTCGCCGACCAGTACGGTCGCGAGGCAGGGCGCGGTGCCGGTGCGTTCGGTGATGTCGGCCGCCCGCTTGGCGGTCTCCTCGACGATGCGCCGGGCGAGCGCGGTGCCGTCCATGAGTCTGGCCTGGGTCATGATCCACTCCTGGGCTGGGTGTCCGGTTCGCCCAGGCGCACGGCATCGACTCTGCGAGGCCGCTCCCCGGTGGTACTCCACCTCAGCGCCAGTCACGGCCCACGGCCACCATAGCGGAGGCTGTCCGCGGCCACGGAGGCTGCTCAGGCCACGCACGCTGTTCAAGGCTCGGGCCCGGAAAATCCCGGCGACGGCTCGGAGCCCGGCTGTTACCGTCGATTCCATGAAGGTCATCAGGCACACCCGCACCGCAGCCGCGCGAGCGACCAGCTCCCCGGCTGCCCACGCCTGATCCCACTTCTCCCGGCGGCCGGAAACGGACCGCCGGTGTGCGCGACCCTCATCCTCCTCGTCGCACTCTGTTCCGCGGCTCGTTCCGGTCGTCATGCCCCGACGACCCGAAGGAACCCGCGATGAACACCACGCCGACCACCGACCAGATCGTCCGCACCTTCACCGACTTCTTCCGCGAACGGGGCCACGAGCAGGTCACCGGCGGCACCCTCCTGCCGCCGCCCTCCGACCCGGTGCTGTTCACCACCTCGGGCATGCACTTGCTCACTCCCTATCTGGAAGGCCGCCCGCATCCCCTGGGACGGCGCCTGGTCAACGTCCAGCGCTGTCTGCGCACCAGCGACCTCGACGAGGTGGGCGACCCGACCCATCTGACGATGTTCGAGATGCTCGGCTCCTGGTCCTTGGGCGACTACGGCCATTCACAGAGCCTGCGTTGGGGACACGAGCTGCTGCGCGACGGATTCGGTGTCCCGCCGGAGCGGTTGTACGTCACCGTCTTCGGGGGAGACGACCAGGTCGGCCCCGACAGTGAATCGCTGCGCACCTGGCGGGAGTTGGGGCTGCCCGTCGAGCTGACTCGCGAGGAGAACTGGTGGTCCCACGGCCCCGTCGGCCTGTGCGGCCCCGATTCCGAGATCTTCGTCTGGACCGGTGATCCGGGCACGCCACCACAGGGCACCCCCACCACCGACCCCCGGTGGGTCGAGGTGTGGAACCACGTGAACATGCGCTACCGCCGGCTCGGGGACGGCAGTCTCCAGCCCCTCCAACAGCCCGGTGTCGACACGGGTATGGGACTGGAGCGGCTCGTGACGGTGCTGCAGGGCCACAACTCCGTGTACGACAGCGACCTGTTCGAACCCTGGATGAGGGTCCTGCCCTCGCTGTGGCACCTGGACGAGACGTCGCGGCGCCTCGTCTGTGACCACCTGCGGTCCGGCATCGTCGTCATCGGCGAAGGCGTACGGCCCTCCAACACCGGACGCGGCTACGTCCTGCGCAGGCTGATCCGCCGTGCCCTCACCACTCTGTGGCGCGACGACCCCTCGCGCACCCTCTCCGACCTGCCCGAGGAGGTTCTGCGGCACACGCTGGACCACTTCCGCCGGCCCGGCGGAACAGGTCCGGTGCGCGAGGTGCTGCTTGACGAGGAACGGCGGTTCGGCAGGCTGCTGGAGCGGGGGCGCCGGGTGCTCGGCAGGCCGGAGTTCGACGGCCCGTTGAGCGACGAGGACTACCGCTACCTCCATGACACCCACGGACTGCCGCGCGACCTGGTCACGACGCTGAGAACCCCTTAGACCATGGCGAAGGTCCAGGTCAGCCGTGAGGTGGCCTGGACCGTCGGCCGTTCCCTTCCCGCCTTTCCTACTCGTCCCACGCCTCGATCAGGATCTGCCGGGAGATCTTGCCGTCGCGCAGCGTGATCATGGACTCGGACAGGACGCGCACCCCGTCCGCGTACTCGCACGACTCGCTGTAGGCCGCCCGGTCCCCCTGGATGACGCATCCCTCCAGCTTGTGCGTCATGTCGCGGCTGTAGACGTCGAGGAGCATGTCGGCGATCTCGTTCCGGCCGTGCAGCACCTTGGGGTGGCTGGGCTGGGCGTTGCGGTTGACGACGCGCAGTTCCGCGTCGTCCGCGTACAGCGACAGAAGTGTCTCCGGGGTCTGTCCTTCTATGCCCCGGCGCAGTGTCTCGGTGTCGAACGAAGGGCTTGTGGCGGTGCCCATGGTGACCTCCTCCGAGGCCCGCGGCAGGACGAGGGGCGGCCGCGAAGACCTCTCCTCCGAGAGTCCTCCGCCTCGCCGGACTCGGCAAGCGCGCCCGGTGCGCTGGGCCTGACGGGTGAGCGCCGCCGGGCGGCCGTGTCCGGCGGCGGGCCGCCCGCGTTGCTGAAAGCATGATCTCAACACGACGTATCGCAGCCGCCGTTGGTCTCGCCGCCGGCATCACCGGCCTCGCCGCTCCGCTGGCGAACGCGCACCCCGTGGACACCCGGAACGCGGGCGGACCGCTGAACCCGATCAGCACGCTCGACTCGCTCGCCACGACCGGCATCCCCGAGCAGCACAAGACCCGGGTCCCGCGGGTCTCCCAGCAGCTGGGGCACCTCGACCGCATCAACGCCCTGAACCCGGCGCAGCTGGGACACCTCCGCTAGGGCACCGACACACCGAAAGGGCCGCCCGGATCGTGCCGGGCGGCCCTTCGTGTGTGCCGAGAGTGACGACTCGCTACCCGGCGCTTCCGTCCCGCGGCGACAGGAAGTGGAAGCCCGGCCCGGGATGCATCAGGAAGTCGTGGTGGGAGATGTTCCACGCATAGGCGCCCGCCAGTGAGAACACCACTAGGTCCCCGGCACGGAGCCCGGCCGCGGGCACCCGGCGGGCCAGCACGTCCTTCGGCGTGCACAGCTGACCGGCCAGCGTGATCCGCTCGCCCTCCGCCGCGGGCCGCGGCCAGGGGTGCGGCCAGGAGTCCACCGGCAGCACGGAACAGGGCTGGTCGTGGCCCTTCGTCGCCGGGGTCCGCAGATGGTGCGTGCCGCCCCGCACGACGGCGAACTCCTCGCCGTGGCTCCGCTTCACGTCCAGCACCTCGGTGGCGTACCAGCCGCAGTACGCCGTGAGCGCCCGGCCCGGCTCGATGCGCAGGGTCAGCCCCGGGTGCGCCTCGGTCAGGCGGGCCAGCCCCTTGCCGTACGCGGCCCAGTCGAAGCGGCGCTCCGGGTCGGCGTAGTCGACGTGCATGCCGCCGCCGACGTTCACCTCGGCGAGCGGCACACCCAGGCCCGTCGCCCAGCTCACGATCGACTCCGCCACCGCGACCTGCTCGGCCGCCTCCAGGCCGCTGGCCAAGTGGGCGTGGATGCCGCGCAGTTCGAGGTGCGGATACGTCCCGTCCGTCAGCGCACGCACGATCTCGACGGTCTGCGCCGGGTCCGTCCCGAAGGGCGTCGGACGGCCCCCCATCGCCAGCGAGCTGCCCGCCAACGACCCGTCGGCCACCGGCAGGTTGACCCGTGGCAGCACCGCCACCCGCCGCCCCGGCGCGTGCGCCCGCGCCAACTCGGCTAGCACGCGCAGCTCGTACGCGCTCTCGACGTGGAAGCGCTCGACTCCCGCCCCCAGCGCGGCCGCCACCTCGTCCGGCGTCTTCCCGGGACCGCCGAAGGCGAGCGGTCGGCCCGGCACGGCCTCGGCGACGTGGGCGAGTTCGCCGCCCGAGGAGACCTCGTACCCGTCGACGTACGGGCCGAGCGCGGCGAGGATCTCCGGCTCCGGGTTGGCCTTCGCGGCGTAGTACAGCTCGACCCGCTCGGGCAGGGCGTCCCGCACGGCGGCGGCGTGGTCGCGCAGCGACGCCAAGTCGTAGATGTACGCGGGCAGTTCGGCGGGCCGCAGGGACAGGGCGCGGTCGCGGACCGCGGGTGTCGGCTCGGTCATCGGGTGCCCCCGGTCGTGTCACGCAGGACGGTGGCCCTCGTCGCGCCGCCCAGGACGGCCTCGGCGAGCGGGGACGGCAGCCGGACATAGCCGGCCTCACGGTCGGCCTTGCGCTCCCAGCGGGTGAGCAGGTTGGCCTTGGCGGGCAGTGGCACGCCCGCGAGCAGGGCCGCCATGCGCGGCGGGCAGCCGAACCGGTCGGTGTACGACTCGAGCGTGGCCCGCACCCGCGCCCACAGCGCGGCCTCCGCCGCCGGGTGCAGGTCGGCGAGGGCGGCGAGCAGCTCGGCGACATGGTTGACCAGCAGGCAGTACACGACCCGGTCCCAGCCGCGCTGCGCGTCGTACGTCATCGGGCCCGCGACCTCGGGCGGCAGCCCGGCGAGCGTGTCCGCGTGGTGGTCGGGGACCAGCTTGGTGCCCTCCAGGTCGCGGAAGAGGACCTGGGCGGGCCTGCCGTCGCCGTCGACGCAGATCAGGACGTTCTGCAGGTGGGGTTCCAGGACCAGGCCGTGGTCGAAGTACGCGGCGAGGACGGGCGGCAGGAGGAGGTCGAGATACGCCGACCACCAGTCGAGAGCCGCCTGCTCGTCGGCGCCGGCGAGGAGCCGGGAGATGTGCGCGGCGCCGGTCGGGTACTCGTCGGCGACCGCGGCCGCCAGCAGGGGAGTGGTGCCCGGCGCGAGCCGCTGCGGCAGGCCCTCGCGGACGATGACGCCGAAGCCCTCGAAGAGCTCGCGGTCCGGCGTCCCGTCCGGGCCGGGGAGGGCCAGCGTGCGGTAGGCGGGCTCGCGCAGCACCGCGCTGCCGGGGAACCGCTCTTCCAGGTCGGCGAGGGCCGGGGCCAGGACGCGGGTGAGGGCGACGGCGCCCGACAGCTCGTAACTGCTGTTCTTGCGCAGGCAGTTGGTGATCCGCACGTTCAGGCTGAATTTCAGGAAGCTGTCGCCGTCGTACAGGGTGCGGACGGACGCGGTGGCGGCGAAGGGCCGTCCGCCGGGGCCGAGGTCGAGGACGTCGCCGCGGTCGAGGGCCGCGCGGAGCAACGGGTGCTCGCTGAGCGTCTCGTACTGCCACGGGTGGGCGGGCAGCAGACGGTAGCCCTCGGGGAGGTCCGTGCGCTGCCCGTCCAGCGGGGCGACGGCCGAGGCGTCGGCGTACTCCTCGGCGACCAGGTCCGCGCGCACGGCGAGGTGCCGCAGCGGGAAGGCGGCCCCGACCTCCGGGGCGTAGGCGGACCAGGCGCGCGGATCGCCGGTGCGGGCCTTGGGCGTGGGGTGGAAGCGGTGGCCGAAGAGCAGGGACTGCTCGGAGGCGAGGTAGGCGGAGAGCCGGTCTCCGGAGGCGGAGTCCGAGGGACCCCGCGTGCCGGACAGCGCGGTCGCCACCGCCTCGTGGCTGGAGGCGATCTGCTCCAGGAACTCCTCGTTGCGCACGCCCGTGCGCAGCGTCAGCTCGTCGTGCGTGTACTCGGCCAGGCGACGCCAGTCCACCTCGGTCCAGTCGCCGTCGCGCTGTTCGCTCACCGGCCCGGTGAACCGGTGCGCCCCGAGCAGCGAGGTACGGCGCAGGGCGGCGCGCAGCAGGACCCCGCGGCGGGGCAGGCGCAGCAGCAGGTGGCCGTCGGTGACCACGGTCTGGTGCTCGGGGCCGGAGACCTCGCGCAGCAGGCAGTTGAGCAGAGTGTGGGCCACCGCGTCCTCGGCGGTGGGCAGAGAGGTGCGGGCGACGGGGGTACCGACCTCTTCGAGCGAGGTCGAGAGCTTGGGGGCGCTGCCGAGCGAGTCGGTCAGGGAGGGCATCAGCTGCTCCGGCGGGTGCGGTGGTTCAGTGTGGGGAGTGAGGAGGGGAGGAGCGTGGCGAAGACGGTGACGGCGGCGGCTGCGCCGCCGATCAGCACGGGCGCGGCCGGTCCGAAGCGGGCACTGCCCGCCGCCGCGGCCACGCCGGCGGCGATCGCGCCGGCCTTGGAGAAGAACTCCAGCGACCCGAACATGCCGCCCGGCGCACGGCCCTTGGCGCAGTCGGCGGCCAGCACCGACAGGCACACCAGGCCGAGGGTGAGTCCGGCACCCAGCAGCAGTCGTACGGGGATCAGCGAGGCCAGGGAACCGGCAATCCCGTGTCCGGCGAGGCCGAGCGCGATACAGGCGAAGCCGAGCGCGATCCCGGCCCGCGGACGGTCCCGGAACGCGGTGTGCACCGCCAGCGCCGACACCAGATAGACCAGGTGGGGCAGGGCGAAGAGCACACCGGACAGGACCGGTGAGGTCCCCGGTATTCGGGCGTCGACGAGCGCGATCAGGTAGGGGAAGGAGATGACCGTGGAGAAGACGAAGGCGAACTCCAGGGCGTAGAGCACCTTCAGTGAGACCACCGGGGTCGCCTCGTCGGCGGCCTCCGGCCGGCTCTGTGGCCGCTCTACGGGCTCGGGCTCGGGCAGCGCGGCGAGCAACAGCGCGGCCGTCAGCGGCAGTACGGCGAGCAGTGCGTACTGGCGGTGCGGGGAGAGCCAGCCCGACAGGGAGCCGACCACGATCGGCGCCACGACCAGCGCCGCCCGCGCGCTGCCCTGCATCAGGGTGAGCGCCTTGGACAGCGCGGGGCCCTCCAGCGCGGCGCCCAGATAGCCGTTGGACGCGGCGAACGTGCCGCCCAGGATTCCCTGCAGCACCAGCGCCACCGTGAAGGTGGCCATCGAGTCCGCCCAGCCCGCCAGCACGAAGGACACCGCGAGCCCCAACTGGGCGCGCAGCAGCAGCCGTTTACGGCCGTACCGGTCCGCGAGCCGCCCCCACAGCGGGGCGCCGAGCGCGCCGAACACGGTCGGCACGATGTACAGCACCCCCGCCCAGCGGGCCTGGTGGTCGCCCAGCTCCGGCAGGATCTCGGTGAGATACGGCGGCAGCCCCAGAGCCGCGAACGACGCCACGAAGTAGCAGCCGGCCACCGCCTGCACATGCCCGCGCCCGAACCCGGAGCGCGGCATGCGCAGCGCCTGCGCGCTCATGCCGAACCACCGCCGGGCAGCAGGTAGTTGGGGCCGCTCGTGTAGTGCTTGTTGATGTCGGCCGCACCCGAGCGCTCCTTGGACAGCAGCGTCCCCGCCGAGACCATCGCCTTCACCGGCAGCCGCGGCGCGTCCAGGACACGGGCGCGCAGGACGGCCGCCGCGTCGCCGCCGAGCCGGTCCACGGCCTCCGACAGCCGGTCGCGGATGAGGTCCAGCAGGGCGTCACGATGCTTCGGCAGTCCGAACGCGTAGGACCCGGCGCACAGATGGACGGTGATGGTGGCGAACACATCGGCCACCGGCCCGTCGTCCGTACCGAAGATCCGCGCGTCGTCGAAGTCCCACGGCCCGGGGAGTACGGCGTCCAGCCGCTCGGCGTTGATGCGCGGCCCGTCGTTGTCCTTGAACAGCAGCCGCAGGTCGCCGCCCGGCCGGAGCACCACCGAGATGTTCTGCTGGTGCGACTCCAGCGCGATTCCGTACCCGAAGAGCGTGGTCTGCCAGTCGAACAGCAGCGTCAGGAGGGCGTCCAGCAGGGCTAGCGGGTCGCCGCCGTAGAAGCGGTCGGCGAGATGGTCGACGACCGGCCGTCCGCCGGAGGCCTCCGCGAGGAGGGCCGCCATTGGAACGACCGTCGAGTCGTCGAGCCCGGCGGGGTAGCGGCGGCACAGGACGGCGAGCAGCTCGTGGCCTGCGTGCGCGTACGTCGTCTCGTCGGCGTGCAGGATCGTGTCCCGGAAGCGGGGTTCACGGGCGATCACGGCCTCCAGCAGCCGCTGTCCCACCGCGCCGTCGACGAGTGTGCCGGGCTTGACGGTCCGCTTGTTGCGCATGCCCAACGTGGCGGTGGCCAGGGGGAGTTTGAGGTGAAGGGAGGGATCCGCGACCGTGGCGACGGTGCGCATCGACAGGGTGGGTACGACGTCGAGGTGGGCGCGGTCGGCGAGGACCGCGCCGTCCGGGAGGCCGTCGGCGTCCGACAATGCTTCGACGGTCAACGGGTGGACGGGCAGTGCGAGATGGGTGTCCTGCACCTCGGTCAGGCCGAGCGTCGCCGGGGTGGGCCAGAGCTCCGGGAGCGTGCCGGTCAGGGTGACCGCCTCCCGGGGCAGAGCGAGCCACCGCAGCGCGAAGCGCGGGTGGAACTCCGGGGCATACGCCCGCAGTTGCTCCGCCGTCAGTCCGGAGCGGCCGCGCGCGGTCGGGTAGACGGGGTGGTCGAGGCGAGCGGCGAGCGCGTCGTACGCCAGAGCGCCGCCGAGGCCGGTCCCGGGTTCGAGCCGCGCCAGGACCTCCGTCCGCGTCGCCGCGTGCAGCCGTGTCGTGGCGAGCGTCTGCCGGCACTCCTCGGCGAAGGCGTCGAAGCCGCCCCGGTCCACGGGCTCGGCGAGCTCGCGCAGCGCGCCGAGCACGGTGTCGTACGACGTCAGCTCGGTGCCGTCGGCTTCCCGCACGAGGAGCGGCAGCCGGGCGGCGTACTCGCACTGGTAGCCGTCCTCCTCGACGGGCAGCAGCAGCGCGTCACCCTCGGGTGTGGGCAGCCTCAGCCAGTCACCGTTCGGCCGGTGCTCGAGGACACTGCGCGTGCGCAGCCCGACCACGTCCTCGCGCAGCAGGGCGCTCAGCACACGGGTGAGCAGCAGCTCCGCCTCGCAGGTGTCCGTCACGGTCGGGGCGGTCACGGCTGGATCTCCCACTGCCGTTCGGCCAGGAAGTCGGCCACCGCCCGGTCCACCGTGCCCTGGTCGGTTCCGGTGGCCCGCAGCACCCCGAGGTAGTCCCGGTTGGTCATGTACAGCTCGTGCCGCTCGCCCACGGACCGCAGCGGACGGTACGTCAGATGCACCCCGTCGACGTCGAGGTCCGTGGCCTCGGGGGCGCCGACCAGGGTGCCGGCGCGGTCGGCGCACGGGTACTCCAGGCGGGCGGCGCCGTCGCGCCGGGCACCCAGGTCGGCCGGGAGCGGCTCGCCCAGGTGGGTGCGCAGGATGTGCTCGAAGAGCGGGATCTCCAGCAGGCGGGCCAGCAGCAGATCGCACTGGTCGCCGATGGCGCGGTAGTTGACCTCGATGATCCGCGCCCGCCCCTCGTGCACCACGAACTCGGTGTGACAGGCGCCGAACCCGACGCCCAGCGCGTCCAGTTGCGCCAGGACCTGCTCGACGACCGGCTCGGGGTGGGCGGGGACGAAGGTGAGGCGCTCCTCGATGAAGTACGGCGGCGGCGACAGCTCGGTGTGGAAGCCGCCGAGCACATGGCGGACGTTCCCGTCGCCGAGGGTCTCCAGGGTGAACAGCTCGCCGGGGAGGTACTCCTCGACGACCAGGACCGCGTCCGGGCGGCGGTCCAGGATCGACTTGGTTTCCGCCACCAGGTCTTCCGGGCCGTGGACGAGGACGACGTCCTCGCTGGCCACGCCCTCGCGCGGTTTGACCACGCACGGGTACGGCGCGTCGCCGGGAGCGACCGGTTCGGTCAGCTCGGCCGACCAGACGGTGTCCACGCCGGCCGCGGCGAGGCGGCGGCGCATCTCGGCCTTGTCCTTGCAGCGCAGGGCGGCCCGCCAGTCCTTGCCGGGGAGGTCGAAGTAGGCGGCGGCCAGGGCGGCCTGGGTCTGGAGGTGGTCGCTGTTGGTGAAGACGGCGTCGGGGCGGTGGTGGGTGGAGATCCGGGTGATCACGGCCCGGTGGTCCCGGACGTCGCACTCCAGGACCTCGATCTCCGGGTAGGTGCGGCGGTGGGCGTCGGGCTGGTCGGTGAGGACGGTGACGTCCAGGCCCAGGCGGGCGGCGGCGGGCAGGAAGCCCTCGGTGACCGAGTCGGTCGGGTTGAGGGCGAGCAGGTACAGGCGCATGGCAGAGCAGCAACTTCCGCTAGCGGGTGGGGGGTCGGGGCGGGCCGAGCCGGTCGCGCGCGGCCCGCCCCGGAAGAACAGCGGCGGTTACTTCGCCGGGAGCTCCACGCCGGTGGCCTTCGCCACGTCCTTGAGCATCTCCTCGGCCGCCTGGACACCGATGCCGGACATCCACGTCTCGTCCGGGACCTCGAAGACCTTGCCGTCCTTCACGGCGGGCAGGCTCTTCCACACCGGGTTGGAGACGACCTGCGCCTTCTGCGTCTTGTCCTCGGCGTCGGCGGCGGTGACGAAGATCAGGTCGGCGTCGGCCTGGTCGATCTGCTCGGGGCTGACGTCCTTCATCGTGACCTCGGGGTCGCTGGAGATCTGCGTCTTCGGGCGCTGGAGGCCGATGTCGTTGAGGACCACGCCGCTGTAGGAGTTGGACTGGTACAGGCGGGTCGGACCGGCGATGAAGCGGACCACGGACGCGGTCGGCATGGTGCCGCCGTCCTTCTTCTTGATGGCCTCACCGAGCGCCTTGGCCTGCGTCTCGTACTCCTTCAGCTTGGCCGCGGCCTCCTTCTCCAGGCCCAGCGCCTCGGCGTGGACCTTGAGGTTCTCCTTCCAGACACCGCCGGTGGTCTCGGTGAACACGGTCGGGGCGATCGCGCTGAGCTTGTCGTAGACCTTCTCGTGCCGGACCTTGGAGGACAGGATCAGGTCGGGCTTGAGGGAGGCGATCTTCTCCAGGTTCGGCTCCAGGAGCGGGCCGACGTCGACCGTGTCCTTCAACTCGCCGTCCAGGTAGGTCGGGAAACCGCCCTCGGTCTTGAAGTGCGGGGCGACCGCGCCGACCGGGTCGATGCCGAGCAGGGTGACGTCGTCCAGCTCACCGGTGTCGAGCACGACGACCCGCTTCGGCTGGGACGGGATCTTCACGTCGCCCATCACGGTCTTGAGGGTGCGGGGGAAAGCGGTCGACGAGGCGCCGGAGGCCTTCGCCGTGTCGGCCTCGTCGGACGACTTCTCGCTGCCGCAGGCGGCCAGCACGGCCGTACCGAGCAGGACGGAGAGCAGCACGGCGAGGAGCCGGCCGAATCCGCGCAGGGGAGAGCGCATGAGCGTGGGGGACTTTCTGTTAGTGGTTGATCAGCCGGACACGGCGGAGTGCCGTACCGCGCTGCTCTTGGGGACGACCAGCGGGGTGCCGGTCTCCGGGTCCGGGATCACCCGGCAGTCCACGTCGAACACGGACTTGACCAGCTCCGCGTCGAGGACGTCGGCCGGGGCGCCGGCTGCGGCCAGGCGGCCGTCCTTGAGGACCACCATGTGGTCCGCGTAGCGGGCGGCCTGTCCGAGGTCGTGCAGCACCATCACCACGGTGCGGCCCGCCTCGGAGTGCAGGGCGGCGACCAGGTCGAGTACGTCGAGCTGGTGCCGGAGGTCGAGGAAGGTGGTGGGCTCGTCGAGCAGGAGCAGTTCGGTGTCCTGCGCCAACGCCAGTGCGATCCAGGCCCGTTGCCGCTGACCGCCGGAGAGGCGGTCGACGGGGTGGTCGCGCAGGGCCGCGGTGCCGGTGCGCTCCAGGGCCTCGTCGACGGCCTTCTGGTCGGCGGCGGACCAGGGGCTCAGCAGCCGCTGATGCGGGTACCGGCCGAGGCGTACGAGCGCTTCGACGGTGATCGCCTCCGGGGTGACCGGCTGCTGCGGGAGCAGACCCATGCGCAGGGCCAGCGTCCGCGCGGACATCCGGTGGATGTCGGCCCCGTCGAGCGTGACGGTCCCGGCGGCCGGGGCGAGGAGCCGGCTGAGGCCCCGCAACAGGGTCGACTTCCCACAGGCGTTGGGGCCGACGATGGCCGTCACGGCACCGCCGGGCAGCGTCAGGTCGAGACCGCCGACCACCAGCCGGTCGCCGTAGCGCAGGTCGAGGCCCTGGGTGGAGAGCTGGTTGGCGGTGGCGGGCATCTGCGGCTCCTGGGGGCCGGTCGGGGGCATGTGCGGTTCCTGGGGGTGCGGTTGCTGACGGCCGGTGGGCGGCATGTGCGGTTCCTGAAGGCCGGTCGTGTGCTCGTCCGGCGCGCCGGTCATCCGTGGCTCCTCTGGACCGGCGAGCTCTGGCGGAGCATCAGCACCAGCAGCCAGGGTGCGCCGAGCGTGGCGGTGACCGCGCCGACCGGTAGCCCCTCGATCGGCAGCAGGTGCTGCACGACGAGGTCGGAGGCGAGCAGCAGGACCGCGCCGGTGAGTCCGGCGAGGGCCAGGGACGCGGCGGTCGGCGGCCCGGTGAGGAACCGCACGATGTGCGGTACGGCGAGCGCCACGAACGTCACCGGGCCGGCCAGCGCGGCGGCCAGCGACGCCAGCACGACGGCGAGGACGAGAAGCTGGAGCCGGGCGCGGGAGGTGCGCAGACCGAGCGCGCCCGCCGAGTCGTCCCCGAGGTCGAGCACGGCCAATTGACGGTTCATCACCAGGGCGGCGGCGAGCGCCAGTACCATGGCGCCGCCCGCTCCCCACACCTCCACCCAGGTCCGCCCGTACACCGAGCCTGTGGTCCACTGCAGCGCGGATCCGGCGAGCTCGGCCGGAAAGCGCACGATCATCAGGTTCACGGCGGCCGCGAGCCCGGCCTGCACGGCGAGCCCGGTGAGCACCAGCCGGGTGACAGCGAGGCCCGAGCCCCAGGCGAACACGCCCAGCAGCAGCGCCGAGAGCAGCCCGCCGCCCAGGGCCCCGACCGGGATCAGCGACTGCGAGGCCCCGGCGGCGATCAACGCGACCGCGCCCAGTGACGCGCCGCCCGTGATGCCCATGACGTCCGGGGAGGCCAGCGGATTGCGGAACAGCCGCTGCAGCACACAGCCCGCAGCGCCCAGCCCGGCGCCGGCGACGATCGCGGCCACCGAGCGCGGCGCCCGGAACTCCTGCACCACCAGCACGTCGCCCGGATCCCCGAGGCCGATCAGCGCGCGCAGCGCGGTGCCGGCGGGCATCGGGATCTCACCCGTCGTCAGGGAGACGGTGAGCAGGGCGAAGAGGGCGAGGAGACCGGTGGTGGCGAACAGCAGCACGCGGCGGCGGATCCGGGCACGAGCCGTGGACCTCGGCCGGACGGGGACGGTCGTGGCGCTCATCGAGCCACCCTTCGTGGCGCTTGTGGAGCCACTTTTCGTCGTGCTCATCGGGCCACCCTTCGAGCCAGGAGCGCGAGCAGCGGCGCGCCCAGGAACGCGGTGACGATGCCGACCTCCAGCTCCGAGGGGCGGATCACCATCCGGCCGAGCACATCGGCCGCGAGCAGCAGCAGGGGACCGGCGAGCAGACAGCCGGGCACCAGCAGCCGGTGGTCGCCGCCGAGCAGCGGCCGTACGAGATGGGGCGCGGCCAGCCCGATGAAGGCGACCGGACCGGCCACCGCCACCGCCGACCCGGCGAGCAGCACGACCGCGATGCCGCCGGCCAGCCGGATTCGTGCCACCGGGACGCCGAGCGCCTGGGCCGAATCGTCGCCCAGGGCAAGGGCGTTGAGGGCGGGGGAGACGGCCAGTGCGACCACGAGGCCGAGCAGCAGGGTCGGCAGCACCGGCCACAGCACGTCGAGGGTGCGGCCGGAGAGCGACCCGGCCAGCCAGAAGCGGGCCTCGTCCAGGGTGCGCTGGTTCATCAGCATCACCGCCGACGTCCAGGACAGCAGCACCAGTTGGAGGACGGTGCCGCCCAACGCCAGCCGTACGGCGTCGATGTCCCCGGCGCGCCGGGCCAGCGCCTGGGCGAACACGGCGGCGCCTGCCGCGCCCGCGAACGCGAACCACACGTACTGGGCGGGGCTGTTGAGCTTCAGCGCGAAGATGGCGACGACGACCGCGAAACCGGCGCCCGCGTTGATGCCGAGCGTTGTGGGGGAGGCGAGCGGATTGCGGGTGATGCCCTGTGCGACGGCCCCGGCGACCCCGAGCGCGGCCCCGACCGCCAGGCCGATGACCGTACGCGGCAGCCGCAGCCCGGTCACCACGAGCGCGTCCCGCCCATGGGCGTCGCCGAACAGAGCCCCGGCCACCGTGGACAGGGGCACCGAACGGGCGCCGAGGGCGAGGCTCAGGGCGGTGCAGAGGGCGAGGGCGGCGATGCCGGTGAGGAAGATCGGTATGTGCCTGAGGGCACGGAAGGGCACACCTGTGGGGGGTGCGCCCTGTTGGGTCGCAGTCACAAGCCGTGAGATTAGGTTAGCCTTGCTTTAGATTTCAACTGCTGTGTGATCTCTGTGACGTTCGCAATAGAAGATCGCGTTCCGGACGTGATCAAGTGATTGTCCAGCGACAACGTGTATAAGGTAAGCCTTACCTCACCGGCATGTGCAAAATCCCGTACTGGAGCGTCGATGTCCCTGGCCCTGACGACCCCGCCGACCGACGCCCCGCCCCGGCGCACGCTCGGTGACGTCTACCGCCGACTGACCGACCTCTGCGAAGTCCTGTCCGTGCGGGTCGCCGAGCCGGGCGAGGAAGCGGGACAGGCGGGCGTGACAGCGGCCGAGTTGGCATCCGAACCGGCCGTCCTCGAAGCGTTCGTCGACGCCGAGGCGGCCCGAATCCAGGACCGCTACACGGTCGCCGCGCGCCGCGACGCGGCCGCCTCGCGCGCCCTGCACGACTACGCCTGGTCGGTCGCGCTGCTCATGAGCGGACCCTGGTACCTGGAGCGGAGGGTGCCGCGCATTCGGGCCGAGGAACTGCGGCTGGATCTCGACTCGGCCGTGTTCACCCTCACCCCCGGGACCGACTTCGCCTGTCTCCCCGACGACGCGGACGCCGGCCTTCCCGACGCGCTGACGGTCCCTCACGAAGAGGCGCTGCGCGCAGAGTTGAGGAAGGTGGTCGCCGACCACATGGCGCCGCTCCTGGCAGCGATCGGCCCACTCGTACGGCGTGGCCCGCGCGCCCTGTGGGGCATGGTCTCCGACGACCTCGTCTCCGGCATCTGGTATCTGGGCCGGATCCTCGGCCGTGAGGGCGACGCCGTACGCGCGGCCACCGCACTGCTGCCGAGTTCCGTCGCCCCGTACCCCGGCGGCGCCGACTTCCGCTACCTGACCACCCCTGACGGACAGCGGCACCCGACCCGCACCCGCGCGGGCTGCTGCATGTACTACACGATCCGCCCGGACGAGGCATGCTCCACCTGCCCCCGCACCTGCGACGCGGAACGGCTGCGCAGGCTGGAGGGCTGAGCCCCCGACGGCGCGGTCGGTGTCGTCAGCCGGCCGTCGCCAGGAACTGCGTCGCCGCCAGCTCCGCGTACAGCGGGTCCTCCGCGACGAGTTCGCGGTGCGTGCCCACCGCGCGCACCTGCCCCGCGTCCATGACCACGATCCGGTCGGCCATCGTCACCGTCGACAGCCGGTGCGCGACGACCAGCACCGTGGTCGTACGGGCGACATCGGCGACGGTGTCGCGCAACGCCGCCTCGTTCACCGCGTCCAGCTGCGAGGTCGCCTCGTCGAGCAGCAGCAGACGGGGGCGGCGCAGCAGGGCGCGGGCGATGGCGACGCGCTGGCGCTCCCCGCCGGACAGCTTGGTGCCGCGGTGTCCGACGAGCGTGTCGAGACCGCCGGGCAGCCGGGCGACCAGGCCGTCGAGCCGGGTCGTCTTCAGCACCCGCGCGAGGGCGTCGTCGTCCGCGTCGGGGTTGCCGAGCAGCAGGTTGTCCCGCAGGGATCCCGACAGGACCGGGGCGTCCTGCTCCACGTAGCCGATGGCGGACCGCAGGCGGGGCAGCTCCCAGTCCGCAAGGTCCCACCCGTCGAGCGTGATGGTCCCCGACTCGGGGTCGTAGAACCGTTCGATGAGGGAGAAGACGGTGGTCTTGCCCGCGCCCGACGGGCCGACGAACGCCGTCATGCCCTGCGCGGGCACGGCGAACGTCACCCCGTGGTGGACGTAGGGCAGATCGTCGGCGTAGCGGAAGCGGACGTCCTCGAAGGCGAGCGCGGCGGGCTCCACCCCGGCGGCGGGCAACGGCTCGGGCGCGGCGGCCGGTTCGGCGGGCAGCTGCAGCGCCTCCTGGATCCGGGCGAGCGCCGCCGAACCCGTCTGGTACTGCGTGATCGCGCCGACGACCTGTTGGATCGGCGACATCAGATAGAAGACGTACAGAAGGAAGGCGACCAGCGTGCCGACGTCGACCGCCCCGGTCGCCACCCGCGCCCCGCCCACCGCGAGCACCGTGATGAAGGCGATCTGCATGGCGAGTCCGGCCGTGTTGCCCGCCGCGGCCGACCACTTGGCGGCCCGTACGCTCTGCCGCCACGACTCCTCGGCGGCCTCGTGCAGGGTCCGCTCCTCCCGGTGCTCGGCGCCGGACGCCTTCACCGTGCGCAGCGCGCCGAGTATCCGCTCCAGCGAGGCCCCCATCACGCCGACCGCGTTCTGCGCCTGGCGGCTGGCCCGGTTGATGCGCGGCACGATCACGCCGAGGATCGTGCCGGCGCCCAGGATCACGGCGAGCGTGACCGCCAGCAGCACCGGGTCCACCAGGCCCATCATCGCCACCGTCGCCACAAGCGTGAGTCCGCCCGTGCCGAGGCCGACGAGGGAGTCGGTGGTGACCTCGCGCAGCAGCGTCGTGTCCGAGGTGATGCGGGCCATCAGATCGCCCGGCTCACTGCGGTCCACGGCGGTGATGCGCAGCCGCAGCAGATACGACGACAGGGCGCGCCGCGCGCCGAGCACCACCGACTCGGCGGTGCGCCGCAGCACGTACGAGCCCAGCGCGCCCAGCGCAGCGTTCGCCACCACCAGTCCCGACATGATCAGCAACGCCCCGGTGATGGCCCGGTCGTGGGACAGGTCGTCGATCAAGTCCCGCGCCACCAGCGGAAGGAGCAGCCCCGTGGCCCCGGTGACCAGCGACAGCAGGGCGCCCGTCAGCAGGGCCCACCGGTGGGGCCGTACGTAGCCGAGGAGCAGCCGCCAAGCGGGCTGGTCGGTCGCTGTCCGGTCTGTGCTCACGGCGCTCCTTCGGAGTCGGACGGAGCATTCAGGCTACGTCGGCCCGGCTGTGCGGGGCGTGCCAGTTCCGGGCGACGGAGAGCACGATCGGCCGGTCGTCCCCGTGCGGCAGACAGGCGTCGAGCATGCCGGACAGGACCTCGCCCGGCCCCAGTTCGACGAAGGCGGTCACACCGTCACGCCGCATGCGGGTGACCGCGTCCGCGAAACGGACGGGATCGCGCAGTGCCCGCACCCAGTGGTGGGGCCGGGCGGCCTCGGCGCCCACCGGCTCGCCGGTGGTGTCGGAGACCAGCGGGACACGCGGCGCACGCAGGTCCAGCGTGTCCAGGACGCGGCCGTAGTCGGCCAGCAGCGGCTCGAAGTGAGGGGAGTGGGGCGCCACGTCGGCGCGCAGCAGATGGGTGCGGCGACCGCGGGCCGCCCACTCCCCGCAGATCTCGGTCACCGCGTCGTGGTCACCCGACACCACCACCGACCGGGGTCCGTTGACCGCCGCGATCACCGCCGTAGGCCCCAGGCGCAGCTCCTCGGGGGAGGCCTCCACCGCTGCCATGCGTCCCCCTTCCGGCAAGGTGCTCATGAGGCACGACAGCGTGCCGACCGCGTGGCAGGCGTCCGCGAGTGAGAAGACACCCGCCGCGTGCGCGGCCGCCATGTGCCCCGCCGAGTACCCGAACAGCACGTCCGGTTCCAGCCCCTGGCCCTCCAGCAGCCGGTACTGCGCGACCTGCAGCGCGAAGATCGCCGGATATCCGAACACGGTACGGTCGAGCAGCGTGGCCTCGGGTGTCCCGGCCGGTGCGAACATCATGTCCCGCAGGGGCAGGGCGAGATACGGATCGAGGCGCGCGCAGACCTCGTCGAGAGCGTCGGCGAAGACGGCGGAGGAGCCGTACAGTTCGCGCCCCATGCCGGGCTGCTGGGACCCGGCCGCGGAGAACAGGAACGCGGTCCGGCCCGCCGGTGCCCGCACCACGGCCGCCCTGCCCGGGGCCACCGGGGCCCGGTCCGTCAGGCGGGCGACCACCTCCTCGGCCGACCCGCACACGACGATCCGCTCCAGATCCCCCGGATGGAGAAAACCCTCGTCCCGCGCATGCTCCAGGAACGACAGCAAAGGACGGTAGAAGCCGAACGGGTCGAGGAGCAGGCACGGCTTGTCGTGGATCCGCAACTGCGCCCACGACAGCACCTCCAGCAGTTCCTCGGCCGTGCCCAGGCCACCGGGCAGAGCCACGAAGGCGTCACCCGACTCGGCCATGCGTGCCTTGCGCTGATGGATGTCCGCGACCACCTCGAGGCCGGTGAGCCCGGTATGGGTGATCTCGTACGGCACCATGCGGCTCGGTACGACTCCGGTCACCGAGCCGCCGACGGCCAGGGCGCCGTCCGCGACGGCCCCCATCAGACCGATGCGGGCACCGCCGTACACCAGCCGCAGGCCCGCCTCGGCCAGGGCACGGCCGAGCTCGGCGGCGATCCGCACATGGTCCGGCCGACTGCCGGGGGAGGCCCCGCAGAAGACGGTCACCGTTGTCACGCCCACAGCCCGTACCCCCTGGTCAGGATGTGGTGCGGGTCGTACCGGTCCTTGGCGCGGACGAGTTCCGGCCAGTCGGGGCCGAAGTGGGAGCGCCAGTCGTCGGGCCCCATGGGCAGGGCGGCGACCGGGTGGAGGACCCCACCGACGGTCCTGGACCGCTCGTACAGCGCCCGGTTCGCCGCCACCAGGCGACGTACGACGCCCGGCCGGTCGGGCGGTGCCGTGCGCATCAGGGAGAGGAGGCACAGGAGTTCGCCGGCGGGCCTGCGCAGCAGCGGGGCGTGGAGGTTCCGGCCGGTCAAGGGGCGCAGCTGGACCGTGCCGCAGGTACGCAGGCCGTGCTGGGCGTCCTCGGTCAGCAGGGCCGAGACGAAGGAGGACACGGCCGCCTCCGGGAGCAGCAGCGTGAGCCATGGGTGCGGGCGGTGCCACTCGCCCGTGGCGCGCAGGAGACGCTCGTCGCGGTCCAGGCGGTGCAGGTACTCGGCGTACGACAGGTCCGCGATCTCCTCGGTGTCGCGGTCGTGGTCCAGGTCGCCGACCAACAGCTCGTCGTCGGCGGTCGGTTGACGGAAGCAGGGTTGGTCGGTGTACGGCGCCACCGCCTCGATCATGTACTGCCAGCCGCCGCCGAGCGCCGGCCGCGCCTGCCCCGTGACATGGCTGAAGCGGTCGTCGCGGGCCAGCCGCCGCTGGTCGGCGACGTAGGTGTGGGGCGAGTCGTGGTACAGGCGGTAGCGGCGCACATGGGTCGGGGCGGGCACGAGCGCGAGCGTGGCGCCGACGATCAGCGCGCACTGGCCGAGTCCCGCGAGGACGGCGCGGAACAGGTCCGGATGCCGGTCGGGCGAGCAGGTCAGATGCTCGCCGGTGCCCGTGACGACCTCAACCTCGCGCACCTGGTCGGCGACCAGACCGTGCCGGTGGCTGGAGCCGCCGAAGCCGCCGGTGCTCAGCACCCCGCCGACGCTGCTGCCGAGGTGGTCGGGGAGGACCGGGGGCGTCAGGCCCTCGGCGAGCGCGGCCCGTACGACATCGTGCCACGACGCGCCGGCCCCGGCGGTCAGCGTCCGTTCGCCCGGCGCGCACCGCACCTCGTTCAGCGCGGCCATGTCGACGACGTAGCCACCGTGCGCCTGCCCCTGTCCGAACAGGGCCTGTCCGCCGCCGCGGGCGGAGACCGGCAGCCCGTGCGGAGCGGCGAAGCAGAGGAGTTCCTGTACGGCGGCGGCGGACGGCGCCGTGAGGACGCCGAGCGGACGCGAGTCGACGATGTGGCCGAAATCGACGGCCGCCTCCTTCACATCCGGAGTTGTATTCATGCCGCACGCTCCAGCGCACCCACTCCGAAATCCGATTCCGGAACCGGGTTTTCGAAGATTTCGCCGAACACCCGATGCTGGAGGAAACCGTGCTCCGCGTGCCGTTCGGCGATGAGCGCGGCGATACGGTTCAGGACATGCTCGGAGATGTCCTGTTCGTCGATGCTCGCCACGTCCAGTGAATATTTCGCGCAGCATTCGAGGACGGCCTCGAATCCGTTCACGGAGGCCGCGAGCAACCGCCGGCGGGGATCGCGCCAGAGCGTGGCCAGTTCCTGGAGGAGGCCGGGGCCGCAGGTGCTCGGGGTGAGCATCTCGTGGGCCCGGCGGGTCAGGGTGGCGAGGTACTCGTCGTGCGCGGGCAGGGGCAGGAGACGGACCGTCAGTCGCCAGGACAGCTCCGCCCGGCGGTCGCACAGCTCTCGCAGCAGCGAGATCGAGCCACCCTCGACGATCACGAGCGGGTGCTCGGAGGCAAGCCGCTCGACCAGCGCGATCAGCGCGTCCGTCGCCTCGGACGCGGGCAAGTCGCCGTCGGCGAAGGTCCGGTCGCCGAGCCAGTACCGGCACACGCCCGGTACGTCGGCCCCGGCGCGGGCGCTGGTGGTGGCCAGGTCGGTGAAGCACTGCAGACGGTCCGCGACGACGACCGGGGCGCCGGTCGCCCGGGCCAGCGCGGTGGCCGCCGCGCTCTTGCCGACCCCGGTCGGCCCCGCGATCAGATGGACGGCTGGACGGGCCACGGGACGTGTTTCGTTCTCGGCCATGGCGGGACTCCCCTACCGCTCGGCGTACTGGAAAGAACCACTTTCAAGCTACGCACCGGAGTCCCATGCGCTCACCCAGCGGTGCGCCCGGATCAGGCAAAGAGACGGCCATATTCCTGTAGGGCTGTTAAAGATTCAATCGCATGGTGGTGGAACGGGTGACTCCGGGCAATTAATGGGCACGTGAGGGACCGTCAGAACGCTTTCTTGACGAATTCCTGACGCGCCGCGATGAATCCGCTCCCAGGAGGTTCCCCCATGAACTCCGACATGCTGCTCGCCGCCGCCGACGCCCTTCCCCGGTCCCGCACCCACGCGCCCGCGGCGCCCGGCACCGTCCTCGTCGGCTACGGCACGGCCGACGAGCTGACCAGGTTCGCCACCGACCCCCGCTGGGCCGTGCACGTCCCCGGCCACCCCGCCGAGGTGCGCCGCGCGATCGAGCGCGCCGTGCGCCGCGGCGACCGGGCGTACGTGCACGTGTCCGGCGTCTCCAACGCCGAACCACGCGGCGCGACCGAGGGCTTCGAGCTCGTCCGCGAAGGGCTCGACGGAGTCGTCGCCGCGGTGGGCGCCACCCTGGACCCCGTCCTGCGTGCCACGGCCGGCCTCGACCTGACCGTGCTCTACACGGCCACCGTCCGGCCCTTCGACGAGGTCGGCCTGCGCACAGCTGTCCTGGCCGCCGACCATGCGGACGTGGTGCTCGTCGAGCCCGGGCAGCCCGGACTGTCCGCCCGGCACGTCGCCGAGACGCTCGTCCACGTACCGCACCGCCTGCTGGCCCTGGGCGACACGGACGGCCTGGGCGAGGCCGGTCTCGCCCGGGCCGTCCGGGACTTCCTCAGGTGACCGCGGGCCGCCCGCGCTCGGCCAGAGCGGCCAGGGTCACTTCCAGGTCGGCGGGGCGCGGACGGTTGTGCGGCAGCTTCGACAACAGTGCGGCCATGCCGCAGGTGTTGGTGAGGGCCGAGAACACCAGGCCGCCCGCGACCCCCGCGGAGAGCAACTGCCAGGCCGGGTGCAGGAGTCCGAGGGCGAGGCCGGCCAGGACGATCGTGCCCGCGGTGAAGCGGACCTGGCGCTCCATGGCCCACGCGGCACGCGTGCCCGATGCCGGCCGGTGCAGTTCGTGCCCGAGCCCGGCCCAGCCCTGGGTGCCGCCCGTCAGGGTCATGGCCCGTATGCCGTGCCCGGCGAGCACACGGCACGCGTTCTCCGAGCGGGCGCCGGAGGCGCAGACGACCAGCAGCTCGCCGGAAAGCCGCCGGAGCGCGGGCAGGGCCCTGTCGAGCTGGTCCAAGGGGATGTTGAGGGCCTCGGGGAGATGCCCGGCGGCGTACTCGCCCGGCGTGCGCACGTCGATGACGGTCAGGCCGGGCAGCCGGGTGCGGGCCTCGTCGGGGTTGAGGGAGGAGGGTGCGAGGGGGGCGGGGTCGTGGGAGTCGGGGTTGAGCTGCGGGTTCATGGGAAGTGAGATCCTTTCGGGGGAGGGGGTAAAATACCCCCAAGGGTATGTAGAGGGAGTGATCGTGGAGCTGCAGTTCGAGGGCGATGACCTCAAGTCGGTGCTGAACCGTCTGCGCCGGGCGCAGGGGCAGATCTCCGGAGTGATCAAGATGATCGAGGAGGGACGCGACTGCGAGGACGTCGTCACTCAGCTCGCCGCCGCCTCCCGGGCCCTGGACCGGGCCGGCTTCGCGATCATCGCGACCGGGCTGCAGCAGTGCCTCACCGAGGCCGACAAGAGCGAGCGGGACGGCGAGACGACGCAGCAGATGAAGGCCCGGCTGGAGAAGCTGTTCCTGTCGCTGGCGTAGGTGTCACGGCCGCGGGTGTCACAGCCGTCGATTTCACGGCGGTGGACGTCGCGGCCGTAGGTTTCACGCGACGGCGTCGCCCAGCATGAACAAGGCCACCGCCAGCAGGACGTACGCGAAGACCCGCTGAAGCGTGCCTCCGGAGACCTTCGCGGCGAGACGCTTGCCGTCCCAGGCGCCGAGCACCGCAGCCGCTGTGAAGGGTGCGACGGCGGTCCAGTCCACGGGCGCGCCCGAGCCGGCCCGAGCCGCCAGCGCGACCAGCGAGTTGACGGTGATGACCAGCAGGCTCGTGCCCACGGCGGCCCGCATGCGCAGCCCCACCACGTTCACCAGCGCCGGTACGGCGAGGAAGCCGCCGCCCACCCCGAGCACTCCGGTGACCGCGCCGAGCCCCGCCCCGGCCTGAACGACCCGAACGGGACGCACCGGCACGTCGTCGTTCCGTACGGCGGCCGACGGCCGGAGCATGCGCAGCGCGGCGACAGCGGCGATCACCGCGAACGCCCCGGTGAGCACCCCGGGAGGCAGTCGCCCGGACACCGCCCCGCCGACCGCCGCGGGCACCAGGCCCGCCGCCGCGAACAGTGCCCCGGCGCGCCAGCGCACGGTGCCCTCGCGGGCATGCGTGCCCAGCGCGGTGACGGACGTGACGGCGACGATGACCAGACTCGCGGTCGCCGCCGCGGCCGGCGTGAAGCCCAGCAGATAGATCAGCGCGGGCACGGCGAGCACACTGCCGCCACCTCCCAACGCGCCGAGGGCGAGCCCGGTGACGGCACCGGCGAGCAGACCGAGGACAAGGGCGCTCACCGTGGGGAACCCGGGCGGGGGGACATGGCGTGGTAATCCAGGGGCAGGGGTCGTGCGCGGCCGAGGGGATGGGGCGGCACGGCTTCGGTCTGCAGCTCCCGGGCTCGCGCCGCGGACCGGCGGGCAGGGCTCGTGAGTTCCCGGGCTCGTCCCGCGAACTCCCGCGTATCGCCCAGGATCTCCCGTGCTCCCCTCACGCCGTCACTCACCACCGCGCGCCCCCGGCTCCGCCACCAAGGGAAGCCCTGCCTCGGCCCAGGCCCTCATGCCCCCGACGACGTCCACGACATCGGTGCCGCGCGCCGCGAGCAGGGCCGCGGCCTCCCGGGAGCGCTTCCCGGAGCGGCAGATCGCGACGACCGGCCGGCCCTGTGCGGCCTGCGGGAGCAGTTCCCCGGACGACAGTGCCGACAGCGGCGCGAGTACGGCGCCCGGAGCGTGTCCGGCGGCCCACTCGTCGTGCTCGCGCACGTCCACGAGAACGGCGTCCGCGCCCGCCCGCTCATGAGCCTCCGCCACGGTGATGCGCGCCATGGGGAGCCCGGCGTCGTGCGCCGCGGCGAACCCGTCGTCGACGGCGACGACGTCACGTCCCGCCGCGTCGAGCAGCGAGGCGGCGATGGCCGCGCGCATACCGCCGGCGCAGTGCACCCACACGGTGCCGTCCGGTATCTCCACGAGACGGTCGCGCAGCCGGTGCAGCGGAATGTGCACCGAGCCCCTGATGTGACCGGCGGCGCGTTCGGAGTCGCGCCGCACGTCCAACACCACGACGGCGTCCCGTGCGGCCCGTTCGGCAGCGGCCAGGTCGGCGAAGGTGCCGCGCGGGAAGGAGCGCGGCCGCTCGCCCTGCGGGGTCCAGTCGGCGGGGGAGCCGGTCGCGGCGGCGGCCGGCCGGTCGATGCCGACCCGGACGAGTTCCCGCTGGGCGTCGGCCAGTTGGGCCGGGCTCTCCGCGAGCAGCGTGACCGGCTTGCCCCACGGCAGCAGCCAGGCCAGATAGGTGGCGAGCTGCCCCTCGGCCTCGAAGTTGAACGACCCGGCGACATGGCCTTCGGCGAAGGCGACCCGGTTGCGCAGATCCACCACCCACTCCCCGGCGGCCAGCCGCGCCGCGATCTCCCCGGCGTCGGCCGGGCGCGGCGGGGTCAGGTCCACCGGCGCCGGACCCTCCGCGTTCGCCGGGCCCATGTGCGCGTAGTACGCCGGGATGTCGTCCAGCCCGGCGAGCAGGTCCGCGACGAACGCGTCCACGTCCTTCACCAGAGCCTCGTTGACGGCGCGCTCGCGCCCGATGGTCGTCGCCGACCCGCCGGCCCCCTGCGTGGCGGAGCAGAAGCTGCCGAAACCGTGCGTCGGCAGGACCGCCGTCTCGTCCGGCAGCTCGGCGGCCAGCCGGTGCGCGGAGTCGTACTGCGCCCGCGCCAGAGGCTCGGTCAGCCGCGGCTCCACGAGGTCGGGCCGCCCGACCGTGCCGATCAGCAGCGAACCGCCGGTGAAGACGGCCACCGCGCGCCCGGACTCCTCCAGGACGTACGAGGTGTGGTGCGGGGTGTGCCCCGGAGTGGCCAGGGCACGCAGCCCCAGGCCGTCCGTGATCTCCGTACGGTCCCCGTCGGCGACCGCCACCCGCTCGTACCCCACCCGTGCCGCGGCCGGCACGAGGTAGGCGGCACCGGTGATCCGGGCCAGTTCCAGGCCGCCGGTCACGTAGTCGTTGTGGACGTGGGTCTCGGCGACATGTGTGATGCGCACCCCCCGCCGGGCGGCGGCCGCGATCACCCGGTCGATGTCCCTGGGCGGATCGACGACCACGGCGCTGTGCGCACCGCCCGCCAGATAGCTGCGGTTCCCGAGCCCCGGCACGTCGATGGTGTCGACGAAATACACGGCAGTGCTCCTCTCTCCTCGTCTTCCCCGTCTCCACGTGAAACCCGCCGGAAGAATTACCCCCAGGGGTATATGTCAAAGATAGCAGAGGTACCCCCGGGGGTATCCAGGTGTGGTGGCCGGATGGTGATGTGAAGGGCTCTGTCCCGTGCCTTTACTGATCAGTCACATCTAGGGTCGGGAGTGGACCAAGGGCTGCCGAGGGAAGGGTGAAGCACCATGGCGCAGGAAGTTCGCGGTGTGATCGCACCGGGCAAGGACGAGCCGGTGCGGGTGGAGACGATCGTGGTGCCCGATCCGGGGCCGGGCGAGGCCGTGGTGAAGGTGCAGGCGTGCGGTGTGTGCCATACCGACCTGCACTACAAGCAGGGCGGCATCAGCGACGACTTTCCCTTCCTGCTCGGGCATGAGGCGGCCGGTGTGGTGGAGGCCGTCGGTGAAGGGGTCACCGACGTCGAGCCCGGGGACTTCGTGATCATCAACTGGCGTGCGGTGTGCGGTCAGTGTCGTGCGTGTCTGCGGGGGCGGCCCTGGTACTGCTTCGACACCCACAACGCCAAGCAGAAGATGACCCTTGCCTCGTCCGGGCAGGAGCTGTCTCCGGCGCTGGGTATCGGTGCGTTCGCGGAGAAGACGCTGGTGGCGGCCGGGCAGTGCACCAAGGTGGACGCGTCGGTGGCACCGCAGGTCGCGGGTCTGCTGGGCTGCGGTGTGATGGCCGGGATCGGCGCGGCGATCAACACGGGTCAGGTGGGCCGTGGTGACAGCGTGGCGGTGATCGGCTGCGGCGGTGTCGGGGACGCGGCGATCGCCGGGTCGCGCCTGGCCGGGGCGGCGAGGATCATCGCCGTCGACATCGACGACCGCAAGCTGGAGACGGCCCGCGCGATGGGCGCCACGCACACCGTCAACTCCCAGCAGACGGATCCGGTGAAGGAGATCCGCGAGCTGACCGGCGGCTTCGGCGCGGACGTCGTCATCGAGGCGGTCGGCCGCCCGGAGACGTACAAGCAGGCCTTCTACGCCCGCGACCTCGCCGGCACTGTCGTCCTGGTCGGTGTGCCGACGCCGGAGATGAAGCTGGAACTGCCCCTGCTGGACGTCTTCGGCCGGGGCGGGTCGCTGAAGTCCTCCTGGTACGGGGACTGCCTGCCCTCGCGCGACTTCCCGATGCTGATCGACCTGCACCTGCAGGGCCGTCTGGACCTGGCGGCGTTCGTGACCGAGACCATCCAACTCGACGAGGTGGAGAAGGCGTTCGAGCGGATGCACGGCGGCGACGTCCTGCGCTCGGTGGTGACGCTGTGAGCGGGGCCGCGCGCATCGAACGCCTGGTCACTTCCGGCCAGTTCACGCTGGACGGCGGCACCTGGGACGTCGACAACAACGTGTGGATCGTCGGCGACGACGACGAGGTGATCGTCATCGACGCCGCCCATGACGCCGACGCCATCGCCGAGGCCGTGGGCGACCGCCGCCTCACCGCGATCGTGTGCACCCACGCCCACAATGACCACATCGACGCCGCACCCGCCCTGGCCGACCGCACCGGCGCCACGATCTGGCTCCACCCCGACGACCTGTCGCTGTGGAAGCAGACCCATCCGGACCGCGACCCCGACGCCCATCTCGTGGACGGGCAGATCATCGAGGCCGCCGGTGCCGACCTGACCGTCCTGCACACCCCCGGCCACGCGCCGGGCGCGGTGTGCCTGCACGACCCTGGCCTGGGCGTCGTCTTCACCGGCGACACCCTCTTCCAGGGCGGCCCCGGCGCCACCGGCCGTTCCTACTCCCACTTCCCGACGATCATCGACTCGATCCGCACCCGCCTGCTCACCCTCCCGCCCGAGACCAAGGTCCTCACCGGCCACGGCGACGCGACCACCATCGGCACGGAGACGCCGCACCTGCAGGAGTGGATCGACCGCGGCCACTGAGACCGGGAACCCATCGTCGGGGGCGGAGAACCGATGATCGGTGCCGACCTGCGACGCACTCGACGCGCGACTGCGCCCGGCCGGGTGACCCTCCCGGGAAAGGCCACACCCGCCCGTAAAAGACGACAGAAGATGTCCGGCTTACCCGGCACCCTCGATAGCGACATCGCTCGTACAGGGTCGGGAGGCCGGACATGTCACAGCCGCTGAAGGACAAGGTCGCACTGGTCGCCGGGGCGACACGGGGAGCCGGACGCGGTATCGCCGTGGAGCTCGGGGCCGCCGGGGCCACCGTCTACGTGACGGGACGCAGCACACGCGGCCGGCGCTCGGAGTACGACCGCCCCGAGACGATCGAGGACACCGCCGACCTGGTCACCGAGGCGGGAGGCCAGGGCATCGCCGTACCCACCGACCATCTCGACCCGGCGCAGGTCCGCGTCCTGGTGGACCGCATGGCGGAGGAGCAGGGCCGCCTCGACGTCCTCGTCAACGACATCTGGGGCGGCGAGAAGCTGTTCGCCTGGGACAGCCCCGTCTGGGAGCACGACCTCGACAAGGGCCTCCGCCTGCTCCGGCTGGCCGTCGAGACGCACGCGATCACCAGCCACCACGCCCTGCCGCTGCTCCTGCGCCACCCCGGCGGACTGGTGGTCGAGATGACCGACGGCACCGCGGAGTACAACCGCGACAACTACCGGACCTCCTTCTTCTACGACCTCGCCAAGGCGTCCGTCCTGCGCATGGCCTTCTCCCTCGGCCATGAACTCGGACCGCGCGGCGCCACCGCCGTCGCGCTGACCCCGGGGTGGCTGCGCTCGGAGATGATGCTGGAGGCCTTCGGCGTACGGGAGGACAACTGGCGCGACGCCCTCGAACGCGTCCCGCACTTCGCCATCTCCGAGACCCCCCGCTATGTGGGACGCGCCGTCGCCGCCCTCGCCGCCGATCCCGACGTGGCCCGCTGGAACGGCGAGTCCCTCTCCGGCGGGCAGCTCGCGCAGGTCTACGGCTTCACGGACCTCGACGGCAGCCGCCCCGACGCCTGGCGGTACCTCGTCGAGGTCCAGGACGCGGGGAAGCCGGCGGACACGACGGGTTACCGCTGAGGCGGGACCGGGTCGGCTGCGGGGAGCGACCAGCGCGCCGAGTGGCCGGGCGGGAGGCCGAGGTCGTCCCGCACTGCCGTGTAGTAGCCCTCGCGTCCGGCGCGCTGCCGCTCCAGCAGAGCCTGCCAGGCTTCCGCATCCTGCCTGCTCGCGCGCACGAAGTGCTCCATCTCCATCGCCGTCACGACCCAAGCCCGTGCCTTGTCCACGACTTCGGGGCTGCCGAGCATGATCAGTGCTTCACCGGAGGGATCCCGGCGGGTGGTCGCGTCGGCCAACAGCGGTTTGGCCTCTTCGAGGGTGAGGGGATCCGGGTGCGGGTCGTTGCCGAGCTTGGCAGCGACCCGGTACGTCACCGTGACCGTCTTCTTCACCGACTGTGCGTAGTCGGCGTACACCGCCAGCCGCCGCTCCTCCCAACGCGCCGCCTGCTCCCGCCGGAACCTCGCCTGGTCGCCCCGCACGACCACCACATACGAACCGAGCGCACCGATCACGACACCGATGAGCGCGGGGAGTTGCTGAATGAACACGGACATGGACGCACGCTACCTGCCCGGATGATCGTCCCGGCACTACGGTGCGGTCCATGACGGACACAACGCGCTTCGCAGGGTACGGAGTCCTGGTCACCGGAGCGGCCCGCGGCATCGGCGCGGCCACCGCTCGCCGGTTCGCCGAGGAGGGCGCGCGCGTCCTCGTGACCGACCGGGACGGGCCCGAGGCCGAGAAGACCGCGTCGGCCCTGAGGGACCTGGGGCTCACGGTGGAGGCGCTGGCCTGCGACGTCGCTGACCGTGACTCCGTCGAGGCGGCCGTCGCGCACGCCGTGGAGGCCTTCGGCTCGCTCGACGTCCTGGTCAACAGCGCCGCCTCCTGCACCCCCGACCCTCCGCTCTTCGAGGACTTCCCGGACGAGGGATGGGCCCGCGACCTCGACATCACCCTGACCGGCCCCTACCGCTGCTGCCGCGCCGCGCTCCCGCACCTGGCCGCCACCGGCCGCGGGGCCATCGTCAGCATCGGCTCCGTCAACGGCCTCCAGGACTTCGGCAACCACGCCTACAGCGTCGCCAAGGCCGGCCTCGGCTCCCTCACCCGGACCCTCGCCGGCCACGCGGCCGCCCGAGGAGTCCGCGTCAACCTGGTGGTGCCGGGCACGGTGCGCACCTCCGCCTGGGAGGGGCGGGACGCGGACCTCGACGCGGTCCGGGGGCTGTACCCCCTGGGCCGGGTCGGCGAACCCGAGGACATCGCCGCCGCGGTCGCCTTCCTGGCGTCCCGCGACGCGGCCTGGATCACCGGCACCACCCTCACCGTCGACGGCGGCCTCACCGCGGTCAACACCGGATTCCAGGTGGCGCTCCGGCACTCGGACGACATCTGAGGCGCGCGGCGCGCCGCGTGACCCACGCCCCCTTCCGAGACCTCCGGCCTGGCCAAATTTCACCGTTTGGTCACAGCCCGGCCAAGGCCACAACCGACATCCCCGCACGCTGGTCTACCAGGCAGAAGTTCACAGGACCACGCAAGGGGAAGGCCCGGCCATGGGGGACATACGCAGACGGCGCGCCGTCGCACTCGGCATCACCGGCGGACTCGTCGCACCGCTCGCGCTCACAATCGCCGCCGCACCGGCGCAGGCGGCGCCGAGCTGTACGACCCAGACCGGCCCGTACCAGAAGCAGGTCGAGAAGTTCCTCGGCCGGCCGGTCGACGGCAAGCAGTCCGCCGCCGACTGCAAGGCCATCCAGGCCTTCCAGACCAAGCATGGCATCAGCCCGAACGCCGGCTACGCGGGTCCCGTCACCTGGGGCGTGATGGATCTCATGAACAAGCAGAAGGCCGTCGGCAACAAGCCCAACAAGGACGGCAAGTGCCCCGTCAACAAGGGCCGCATCGCCTGTGTGAACCTCACGCTCCAGCTGAGCTGGATCCAGGACGGGGACAAGCTGGTCTACGGCCCCGTACCCGTCCGCACGGGCCGCAACGGCTACGAGACGCGCACGGGCCTGAAGAAGATCTACTGGCGCAATATCGACCACGTGTCGAGCATCTACAACGTGCCCATGCCCTACGCCCAGTTCTTCGACGGCGGCCAGGCCTTCCACTCGGTCGGCGTCAGCATGTGGAACCCGCCGGGCTCGCACGGCTGCGTCAACATGACCAAGACCGACGCGAAGAAGTACTGGTCGCTGCTGAAGAACGGCGACGACGTCTTCGTGTACGGCCGCAAGCCGGGCACCTGACGCGGCGCAGGCACCCGGCTCGCGGAGAAACGTCACGCCTCGGGGGCGTCCCCGAAGTCCGGGATCTCCAGCCTGACCCCGCCCTGCCGTGCGGACTCGTGCGCGACGATGCCCGGCAGGGTGTAGCGGGCGGCCACCCACGCGTTCACGGACGGCAGGGTGCGCGTGTTGACGGCGGTCACGAAGTCGTCGACCAGGAAGTGGTGGCTGCCCTCGTGGCCGTTGTGCAGGTTGTCGAACTCCCTCGGCAGGCGGGAGCGGTCGTGCACCGGTGCTGAACCCGAGGTGAAGGCGGCCCGCAGATCCGGCGCGATGTGCTGAAGTGACGGGTCATCAGGAGACAGTGTGGGCTTGGGCTCCAGCAGCTCGCTGATGTCCTTCACGCCCTTCTTGTCCTGCCACAGGGCCACCGTGGCGAGCTGCTCCATGCTGGCCTCGGTGCCGAAGAACCGGAAACGCGACTCCCGTATGTGAGAGGGGTAGCCGACCCGCCGGAACTCGTTCGTCCGGAACGAGCCGCCGCCCGCGACCGCGAACAGCGCGGTCGCGTTGGACACGTCGTTGCCGAACTGGCTGACGTCCTTGTCGAAGACACCGTCGCCCCGGTCGTCCACGACTCCGATCGCCGAGACGCTGACGGCGTGCGTCTGCCACGCCCCCAGCACGCCGCCCACCGCGTGCGTCGGGTACAGCAGCGGGGGATAGCTGGCGGTCGCCTTCCAGTTCTCGCCGCCGCTGTACTGGTACGCCTCGTAGAACCCCAGGTCCATGTCGTGGACGTAGTCGCCCTCGGCGTAGAAGAGCCGTCCGAAGGCGCCCTCGGCGATCTGGTTGCGGGCGTGCACCGTCGCCGGGTTGTACTGGCTGGTCTCGCCCATCATGTACGTCAGGCCGGTCGCCTTGACCGCGTCGATGATCGCCGCGATCTCCTCCGTGGTGATCGCCATGGGGACGGCGGAGTAGACGTGCTTTCCGGCATTCAGGCCCTGGAGCACGAGCGGGCCGTGCGTCCAGCGCTGGGTGAAGATGGCGACCGCGTCGACGGCCTCCGACTCCAGCATGGCCTGGTACGAGGGGAAGGTGCCGGTCAGGCCTTCGGCGGCGGCGAGTTGCTCGGCTCGTTCGGGGAGGAGGTCGGTGACGTAGACGTCGGTGACGCCGGGATGGGCCAGGAACAGTTTCGCGAACTGGCCCGAGAACTGGCCGGCGCCGACGATGCCGAGGGAGAACGTCATGTGGAGGGTGCCCTTCACTGGTCGAGAATCAGATTGATCTGGCTGTTGGTCTGGTCGAGGCCGGTCACGGGTTTGCCGTTGCCGTAGATGTCCTCCATCGCGGGCTGCATGAGCGCCGTGACGTCCGCCGCGTAGTTGGTGATCGGGTAGGAGAAGGTCCGGAAGTCCTTCTTGTCGGCCACCGGTTCGGTGAAGGCCGAGACGTCGATGCCCTTCTCCTTGTAGGCGGCGATGGCGGCCTCGGTGCCGGCCGGTGTGGCGGGGAAGACGACCCCGGCCTTGCCGACGACGCTCTGGCACTCGTCGGAGGCCAGGTAGGCCACCCACTTGCGAGCGCCCTCCTTGTTCTTGGAGGCCTTGGTGATGGAGTCGGCGAGGCCGTTCATCATGGTGGCGCGCTTGCCGGTCGGGCCGACGGGTGTGGGGGCGCTCTTGACGTCCCTGCCCTTGAAGCCCGCGTAGGTGGAGATCATCCAGGCACCGTCGAACGCGGCGGCGGCCGTGCCCGCGGCGACCTGGGTGTTGGCCTGGTTGGACTGGACGTTGTAGTCGGAGAACGGGGCCAGGTAGCCCTTCTTCGCGAGCCCGAAGTACCACTTGATCACGGACTGGAAGGTCTTGCTGTCGTACTGGTACCGCGTACCCCAGCGCGCCTTCTCCGTGTAACTCCACCCGGCGGAGGCGGCGAACATGCTCCACTGCGTCTGGCCGTCGCCGTAGCCGCCGCCGTTGGAGCCCAGCCCGTACACCTTGACGTTGTTCTTGTCGAACCCCGGCTCGTCGCCCCGCTTGCCGTTCTTGTCGACGGTGAGACGGGCGATGGCCTTCTCGAAGGTGCCGCCGTCCTCGGGGTTCCAGGACAGGTTGCCCAGCTGGTCCGCGGTGAGCCCGGCGGCCTTCGCCATCTTGTCGTTGTAGAAGAGCGCGACGGTGTCCCAGTCCTTCGGGGTGCCGTACCGGTGGCCGTCCTGGCCGATCCAGTTGGCGGCCAGCCCCGGCTGGTAGGCGGACTCGTCGATGTTCAGGTCGTCCAGTGGTTCCAGCACGTTCAGGTCGGCGAACTGGCCGAACTTCTGGATGTGGTCGGTGAACACGTCCGGCTGGGTGCCCGCGATGAACCCTGCGGTGAGCTTGGTCCAGTAGTCGCTCCAGCCCAACTGGGTGATCTTCACGCGCAGTCGGGGATTCTCCTTCTCGAACCCCTTCGCGCAGGCCTGGTAGGCGGGCAGCTGGTTGGCGTCCCACAGCCAGTACGTCACGGTGTTCGCGGACGCCCCGGTGGAGTCGCCCTGCGCGCAGCCGGTCGCCAGGGACAGCGTGAGCGCTCCGGCCAGTGCGGTCAGCGTACGAAGTCGCATCTTCAGGTCCCTCACTTGATCCCGGTGAAGCCGATGGAGCTGACGATGCGGCGGGCGAAGCAGGCGAAGAGCACGAGCATCGGCAGCGCGGCGATCAGCGTCGCCGCCGTGAGCCCGGACCAGTCGACGCCGGTCGCCGGAGTCTGCGCCCGGAAGATCGCCAGTGCCACGGTCAGCACGCGCGAGCTGTCGCTGTAGGAGACCATCAGCGGCCAGAAGTAGTCGTTCCAGGAGGTGATGTACGTCAGCACGGACAGCGTGATGACCGGCGTGGACGCCATCGGAAGGATCACCCGGAAGAAGATCTTGACCTTCCCGGCGCCGTCGAGCAGCGCCGCCTCCTCGATCTCATGGGGGATGTTCATGAAGAACTGCCGCAGGAAGAACACCGCGAACGGGGTCATGAACAGGCTCGGCAGCGCGATGCCCAACAAGGTGTCCACCAGGTGGAGTTGCTTGATGAGCACGAAGTTCGGCAGCAGCGTGAAGATGGTCGGCACCATCAGCCCGGCCAGGAACAGACCGAACACCTTGTCCCGGCCGCGCCAGCGAAGCCGTGCGAAGGCGTACGCGGCCATCGCCGAGAAGAAGATCTGGCAAGCGGTGATCAGGGTCGAGACGATCACCGAGTTGAGCAGATAGCGCCAGAAGTCCAGCCCGCCGCCTGCGCCGCCCTGGGCGACCGCCTCCTCGGCGGACTGCAGCCCGAGGGCCCGCTCGAAGCCGCTGGTGCTGAGGTCGACCGGCAGTGGGTTGGCCGGGTCGGCGTTCAGGCCGGCGTTGGTGGAGAGCGCGGTGCGCAGGATCCAGTAGAACGGCAGCAGGGTGATGAGCACGATCAGGCCCATCGCGGTCCAGGCCACGGCCCGGCCCGGGGAGATCCTGCGCTTGACCGGTCGTATCCCGGTCGTCGTTGTCGTCACGGCAGTCATGTCGGTGTCTCCCTTCCGTCAGCCGAGGTCGGTCTGGCCGGCCCGGGTGAGCCGGTACTGCAGGACGGTGATCGCGCTCAGCACGACCAGCAGGGCGACGGACATCGCCGAGGCGTAGCCGAACTGGAAGCGGCCGAAGGCGGAGCCGTAGATGTAGTACTGGAGCACGTTGGTCGCGTTAGCCGGACCGCCCGCGGTCGTCACGGCGACCGTGTCGAACACCTGGAACGAACCGATCACCGTCATGATCAGAACGACCGCCAGGACCGGCCGCAGCAGCGGCATCGTGATCCGCCAGAACATCCGCCACTCGCTCGCGCCGTCCACCCTGGCCGCCTCGTACACGTCGTTCGGGATCGCCTGGAGCCCGGCGAACAGGAGCAGCGCGGTGTAGCCGACGTGCCGCCAGACGTTGATCAGGGCGATGGTGGGGATCGCCCAGGTCTCGTCCGCGAGGAAGGGAATGCGGTCGAAGCCGAGGGCGGTGACGATCTCGTTGCCGATGCCGAGCTGCGTGTCGAGGATCCACAGCCAGACCAGACCGGCGACGACGTTCGACATCAGATACGGCGTGAGCACGATCCCGCGCAGCACCGCCGACTGCGTCAGCCGCTGCAGCAGCACGGCGATGGCGAGCGCCGAGACCGTCTGCACCCCGATGTTGATGACCACGTACTCGACGGTGACCGTCAGCGAGTCCCAGAAGATCGGGTCGTTGACCATCCGCACGTAGTTGTCCAGCCCCACCCACTCCGCCGGAGTGAGCAGGTTGAAGCGGGTGAAGCTCAGATAGATGCCCCGCAGCGTCGGCCACAGAAGGAAGACGGCGAAGCCCAGCAGCGCCGGCGCGATGAACACCGCGGCGAGCCGCCCGTCGCCCTGGTTCTCGCGGGCCGCCGCCCGCCTGGTCCTCTGCTTCGTCCCTGTCCCCGTGGCGTCGCCCAACGGCAGACGCGACGGAGGGCTGCTGGAGGCGATGGTCATCGGGAGACTCCCTCGTCTGCGGCTCGTCCTCGGCCACTTACTTTTGTGGCGGAAGAATCCAACCGTCAAGAGGCGCGTCAACATCTTCTCCAGGCCCGTCTCACTGCCTTACGCTGGCCTGGTTGATTTTGCAGAGAAAGAAATCCTGCGGGAAAGAATCGTGTGGGAGCCTGACGACCATGACCCCAGTAGCCGCCAGCTGGCTTCCGCTCAGCCCCGGTGAACGCTCCGTCGCGATCGAGGTGCTCCTCGGCGGCCCCCTGTCGCGCACCGAACTCGCCGGACGGCTCAACCTGTCCGCGGGCAGCCTCACCCGGCTGACCAAGCCGCTGATCGAGTCGGGCCTCCTCGTCGAGGTCCCCGAGGCGGGCGCCCCGGCGGAGGTGCGCCAGGGCCGCCCGTCCCAGCCGCTGGACGTCGTCGCCGAGTCCCTCTCCTTCCTCGGGTTCAAGATCACCGACGACATGGTCTACGGCGTCGTGACCACGCTCAGGAGCGAGATCGTCGCCCGCCACGACCGGCCCCTCACCACCCACGACCCCGCCGAAGTCGTGGACCTGCTGGGGGAGATGGCCGACGAACTCGCCGGTGACCACCCTCGGCTCGCCGGCATCGGCATCGGCGTGGGCGGTCTCGTGGAGGACCGAGCCGTGGTCGGGGAGTCCCCGTTCCTGCACTGGAGCGACGTCCCGCTCGCCGAGCTGGTCGAGGAGCGCACGGGGCTGCCGGTCGTCGTGGAGAACGACGTGGCCGCCCTCGTCGAGGCCGAGACCTGGTTCGGCGCCGGCCGCGGCCTCGACCGCTTCGTCGTGCTCACCATCGGCGCCGGCATCGGCTACGGCCTGGTCCTGGGCGGCAAGCGGGTGCCGTACGCAGAGGAGGACCGCGGTTTCGGGCGGCACTGGATCGTGAACCCCAACGGACCGCTCACCCCGGACGGCGCGCGAGGCAGCGCCGTCTCACTGCTGACCATCCCCAACATCCGCTACCAGGTACAGGCCGCCACCGGCCGGGACGGGACGTACGAGGAGATCCTGCGGCTCGCCGCGGCCGGTGAGCCGATGCCCGCCCGGGTGATCGAGGAGGCGGCCCGTGCGCTCGGCACCCTGGTCGCCCAGATCGGCAATTTCGTGCTGCCGCAGAAGATCCTGCTCGCCGGAGAGGGAGTGGGGCTCATGGAGGTCGCCGGCAAGACCGTGGCGGAGACCATCCGCGCCCACCGGCACCCGCTCGCGGCGCCGATCGACCTGGAGACCAAGGTGTCCGACTTTCACGACTGGGCACGCGGAGCCGCCGTTCTGGCGATCCAGGTGCTGGTGCTGGGGGCGGTGGACGCCTGAACTCGGCGAGGGGTGTTGGCAGATGGACGTGATCAGCAACACGGTTCGATATGCCCGTATTGTGCGACCTTGCTCACAGCGCCTTCACCCCTGGAGCCTTATGCTTCACAGCATGTCCACCACTGTTGAATTCGCCTCCGAGCGATCGGCTGACGAGGTCAACGAGGAGATCCGGGCGCTGTGGCGCCGGTCGGGCGGGACACTGAGCGTCGAGCAGCGCGAGGAGTACCAGCGCCTGGTCCTGGAGTGGGCCGCAGCGGCCCCCCAGTCGGCGAAGGCGGCCTGAGCACTCGCCTCGGCCCAGCCCCGAACACCCTCCTCGGCGCACCTCACCATCCGTCGCGCCACCTCACCGGGCACCCCTGGGACCAGGGGTGCCTTTCTCATGCGGCCGGCCTCAGCCCCACGTCGCCGAGTAGTACCGCCGGTACGCCTTGCGGTCCTGTTCCGCCCGGATGAACCGGGTCGCCGCCAGCGCGACCAGGCTGCCCGCGACCACCAGCAGACCGGGACCGACGTTCTTCGGGTCCGCGAGGCGGGACAGCAGCGTCGAGGCGCCGCTCACCGAGACCGACGAGCCGGGCGACGCGTCCCCGGGCGCGACCGCGCTCTGCGTCGCCGACGGCGCCGGTGAGGCACCCTGACCCGAACCGTTCTGCGCCGTCACGATCAGCTTGACGTCCAGCGCCTCCAGCGCCTTCGTCACCGGCTGGAAGAACGTCGTACCGCCCGCGTTGCAGTCGCCGCTGCCGCCCGAGGTCACCCCCAGCGCGACCCCCTCGGAGAACATCGGACCACCACTGTCCCCGGGTTCGGCGCACACGTTCGTCTCGATGAGCCCGGTGACCGTCCCCTCGGGGTAGTTGACTGTGGCGTTGACCGCCGTCACCTCGCCGTCACGCAGCCCGCTCGTACTGCCGCTGCGGAACACCCGCTGCCCGACGGCGGGATCCGCGGCGCCGGTGATCCGCACCCCCTTGCCGTCGCCGATGGACACGACGTCGGCGCCGGCGCCCGCGTCCCCGTTCGCGTACTCCACGAGGGAGAAGTCACCGCCGGGGAAGTTCTGCTGGACCGTCTGGCCGATCTGCTGGTCGCCCCGGTTGTCGGCGAACCACACCGAACCGTTCGGCCCGCAGTGCCCGGCGGTGAGGATGAAGTCGCGCTGTCCGTCGGTGACGTTGAAGCCCGCCGAACAGCGCCCGGCGGTCGACAGCAGCGGCAGCGCGCCGTTGAGCCGTGTCGTGAACGTGCCCTCGGTGCGCTCCATGCGCACGAAGCCCCCGATGTCGCCCGCGACCTGAGTCATCCGGGACCAGTCGGCGGCGGAGACGGTGCTGTCGCCCCGTACGACCACCTCATTGGACTGGTAGTCCATGACCCACGCCGTGCCGGCCACGCGCGGCGCCGAACGCAGCGTGGACGTCGCCGACTTCAGCTCGTCCATGCTGTGGTCGACCATCTTCGCCTCGGCGCCGGCCTTGCGCACCTCGGCGGCCGCCTCCTCGTCGGTGACCGCGACGACCGGCTTCCCGTCGGCACCGAGCCAGCTGCCCGCCGTACGGGACGTGCCAAGGCGCGAGACGAGACCGCTGCCGGTGTCGGCGGCCGAAGCCGCGTACGTGCGGGGGACGGCGGAGGCGTCCGGTGGTTCGCTCGCCACGGCGCGTGTGACCATCGTTCCTCCGAGGAGGAGTCCGCCGACCGCCGCCAGCCGTGTCACTCGCCGGACGAGACGTCGTCGTGCGTGCCTCATGCATGGCTCCCGAACCAGTACAGCGCGGCGTCAACGCCGCGGGGCCCTCCCGTGGTTGAGCACCCTCACTCCATACGTGGCCCGGGCCGCCCGTGTTCACCGCACAGGTGATCGTTCTTGTGCGCGGGTCCGCTCGAGCACTGCCCAGCTGCGCTCGTCGCCCCATATCGACGCCGGATCCACGTACGGACGCAGCAGTGCGGTGAGTGCCGGATCGCCCTGTCCGTTCAGCTCGTCGGAGGCGATCCTGCGGGCGATTCCCGCGAGGAAGTCGGCGAGTTGCACCCGCGGATCGAGCACCGAGTGCACCAGCCGCAGCCCACCGAAGCCGATACCGGCCCGCCGGGCCGTCTCCTCGATCCAGGCGATGCGTTCCGGCGTCAGCATGTTCTGCCGGTCGTGGACGAGCCGCACGGACCGTCCACCGGCACTCCAGAACGCGGCCGTATTCACGATGGCGGGCAGCAAGGGATTGAGGACGGGAATGAGGGTCGGTCCGTCCACCAGTCGCGTCCGATAGGAATCGGCGCGTGAACGGGACATCGCGAGTCGGTCCAGTGTTTCGGCCACTTCCGTACGGCAATCCGCGCGCCGCAGCACCTGCACCGTGCGGAAGAACGCGTCGACGGGCTCCTGGGGCGCACCGTCGTTCCTGACCCGCAGCAACTGGTTGGCCGCCGTCAGGAATTCCCGCCAGAGCTCGTCGCCGAATTCCCGTCGCCCCGCCCGGTACAGGCCGAGCGCGTCGGCGGCGTCGCCGAGCAGCAGGTCGACGGCCCGGTCCACGACGAAGTACGCCTTCTCGATCAGATGCACCTGGGCGTTCCCATGGATCGGACCGGCGGGCGCGAGCAGCCATTCCAGCACCGCCCGGTGTTTCTCCCGCAGCAGATGGTTCGCCTTGTACTCCGACGCGGGCGAACGAATCCGGTCCCTGACCTCCTGCACATGTGTGGCGGCCGACTCCACGGGCAGCCGCACACTGGCGTGCGCGAACACATCGGTGTTCCCGCCGGTGAGATTCTCACCGTCCGACCCCGACTCGTCGCAGGCCACTTCGAGAAAACCGCGGCCCGGCACCGCCCAGGCCGCGTTCTCGCCGTTCCCGGCCACCGCACAGCCCCCTATCTTGTGCCCCATGACCAGGATCCCGCACGAGACGTCCGGAGAACCAAATCCTTTTCGCGCCCTGACCCTGGACCGCCTCCGATGTCGTACGAGCATGAAGTGGCGCACCTACCCCGACGACGTGCTGCCGCTGTGGGTGGCCGAGATGGACGTACCGCTTGCCGAACCGATCGTCCGCGCGGTCACCGACGCCCTCGCCCTCGGCGACACCGGCTACCCGGCGGGCGCCGGGTACGCGGAGGCGCTCGCCACTTTCGCGGACAAGCGGTGGGGCTGGGGCGGGCTCGCCGTGGAGCGGACGGCGATCGTGCCCGACGTGATGCTCGGCGTGGTGGAGATGCTCAAGCTGGTCACCGGTCCGGGCGATCCGGTCGTGGTGAACTCACCCGTGTATCCGCCGTTCCACCAGTTCGTCGAGCACATGGACCGGCAGGTGGTGGAGGCTCCGCTGGGTGCGGACCTGCGCATCGACCTCGACACGCTGGACGACACCTTCCGGCGGGCGGTCGCGGGCGGCAGGCGAGCCGCCTTCCTGCTGTGCAGCCCCCACAACCCGACCGGCACCGTGCACACCGCGGAGGAACTGTCGGCCGTGGCCGCCCTCGCCGACCGTCACGGCGTGCGCGTCGTCGCCGACGAGATCCACGCACCCCTCACCGCCGACGGTGTCGACTTCGTGCCGTACCTGAGCGTCCCGGGCGGCGGGAGCGGGCTGTCGCTGATGTCCGCGTCGAAGGCCTGGAACCTGGCCGGACTCAAGGCGGCCCTGGCCGTCGCCGGGCCCGCTGCCGCCGCCGACCTGGCCCGACTGCCCGAAGAGGTCAGCCATGGGCCGAGCCACCTCGGCGTCATCGCCCACACCGCCGCCCTGCGCGACGGCACCGGCTGGCTCGACGCCCTGCTGGCGGGCCTCGACGACAACCGGCGCCTGCTCGCGGACCTCCTGGCCGAGCACCTCCCGGCGATCACCTACCGCCCTGGTGAGGCCACCTACCTGGCCTGGCTCGACTGCCGCGCCCTCGGCCTCGACGAGGACCCGGCGGACGTCTTTCTGCACCGCGGCCGGGTCGCACTGAACTCCGGGATCCCGTTCGGGACCGGCGGCGCGGGCCACGTCCGGCTGAACCTGGCCACGTCGCCCGAGCTGATCACGGAGGGCGTCCGGCGGATGGTCGCGGCACTCGACTGACCGGGCAGGGGCGGGGCGCGACGATCGGCGTCCCACCCGCTGCCTACACTTCCGGCCATGGACGACACGTCGCTGGAACAGCTCGGAGCGGGCAAGTACCTGCTCATCACCAGCTACCGCAAGAACGGCACCGGCGTGCCCACGCCGGTCTGGGTGGTCCGCGACGGGGACGCACTGGGCGTGTGGACGGTCGCCGACTCCTGGAAGGTCAAGCGCATCCGGGCCCGCGCCGACGTCCTCGTCGGCCCCTGTGACCTGCGCGGCAGGCCCACCGGCGAGTCGGTCCCCGCCACCGCCGAGATCTGCGACGAGGCGACCAGCGCCCGCTACCGCAGGCTCATCGCCCGCAAGTACGGGATCACCGGCCGCCTCACGCTGCTCGGCAGCCGACTGCGCCGCGGTGTCAACGGCACAGTCGGCATACGGATCACGCTGACGCCCTGATCCGCGGCACCGCGCCCGGACCTACCTCACGGACGTCCGGTGACGTGTCACGGGGCGTCCACCACCGTGCCCGTCAGCACCGGCGCGCCGGGCACCGGCTCACCGGACTCGTCGGCGATCTGGAAGCGCACCGACTCGGCCGGCTCGGTCACGCCGTCCTTGAGCGTCGGCACCACGAACTCCGTGCTCTTCTCCCCGGCGTCGACGGACGCCCACAGATAGAGACCGTCCACCTTGGACAACGGGCGTTCCGGATCAGGGGACGCACCGGAGTTGTCCAGGAGCCAGCGCGGGTCGACGTCCTTCGTCGACAGCTCCTGGCCACCGGTGACCGGCAGCACGGTGAACGACCCGCCGATCTCGACATCGGCCACCGCGGACAGGGACACCCGCCACTTCAACGGCTTCCCCTCGGCCACCCGGTCCGCGACCGGGGTCACGGAGATCGAGGGCATCGGGTCGTCGTTCTCCGCGGTCACCCCGCCCCGGTGGGAGCCCACCACGGCGGTACGGACCGCCTTCACGAAGACGTCGTGCGCCAGTTCATAGCCGTAGCGCGTGTTGCCCTCGACCTTCACCGGTACGTCGATGCCCTGCGTCCCGGGCCGGACCGTCACCAGCCGGTCCGTGACCTTGCCCGTGACCGGGTCGGCGACGAACAGGCGTACCTGCCCGCTGCCCTGCCCGGAGACCCGCACCGGCACCCGGTAGGTCCGAACGCCCGAGTCACCTTCCTTGACGGTGAGTCGGCCGACGTCGACCCGGGGCAGCGACGCCTCCCGCACGACCGGCGTGCCCGGCCGCCACGCCCAGGCGTCCATCAGCCAGGCCCGCCCGGACCTGGTGCGCGGCGTCAGTTCCAGGGACTTGACGTGCTTCAGGTCGAGGGCGGCCGCGTCGTCGGCCCCGATCGGCACACGCACCTCACGCGCCCAGTACGAGGCGGTCCGGTCCGACCCCGGCAGCCCGTCGACCTTGACCCGGCCGAGGGTCCGGTGCCGTCCGGAGACGTCGGTGACGGAGACGTCCAGCTGCGTCCCGGTGGTGTTGGGCGGCACGATGACGCGCAGCGCGAGCGCCTTGGCGCCGGTGAGGGACAGCGGCTGCTGAGGCCGGATCCGTGCGGCGGATCCCGCCGCGGTCCAGCTCAGCGCGACCGCTCGGCGGCCGGGCTCACGGTCGGTGTCCCACCGCGCGAAGTGCGGCGAGCCTCCGGCCGTCTCCGACGAGAGGCAGGCCTTGGCCGCGGAGGGGTCCACCGCCGAGCACAGCCGGGCGCCGCTCACGGTGACCTTGCCGTCCGGCAGGAAGCCGGGACCGCGCTTCGCGCCCACCGCGTGGGTGAGGACGTGTGCGGGACCGGCCGAGGGGGCGCGGCGGCCCGAGCCGTCGAGCAGCGGGCGGACCCGGTCGTCCCCGGCGACGAACAGCCGTGCCGCCGCCGCGATGTAGGTGGCGCCGGCCTTGTGCTGCTGGTCTGCGGTCAGCCGGGTCCTCGTGCCGGGGGAGCAGACCGGGTCGGGCTGCTCCTCGTCGTGCCAGAAGTCGTCGTCGGCGGGCGCCACGGCCTGGCCCGGCGTCCACTCGCTGTTGAAGAAGTTGTGGTTGGCGCCGACCATGTACACGGCGCTGTGCAGCGCGGTGCCCCGGCTGATCTGACGGGTGCCGTCGACGTACACCTCGCCCTGCAGGTCGGAGACGTCGCCGTCACAGCCCGGCAGGATGGTCATCGACGGCACATCGGCGACCGGATTCTGGCCGAAGATCGTCGGGCCGATGAGGACGGTGCCGCGAATGCGCCAGCGCACCGGGCCGTGATAGCCGTCCTGGGCCGCGGGCGGCGCGTAAAGGCTGTCCATCGCGGCCCGGTTGACGCCCTCGCCGCCCCGCGAGTGACCCACCAGCAGCACCCGGGACAGATCGGCCCTGGGTGCCTTGCGTACGGCCTCCGGTGCCGTGGCCGGGTGGGCGGACCAGTCGGCCCAGCGGGCGAGATGCTGCCGGACGAGCGAGGAACGGGCCTGCGCGCCGCCGTCCTCGGCCTGCCAGTCCTGGCCGTTGATGCCGTTGGCGGAGAGCGAGACCGTCACATAGCCCTGGGAGGCCAGGAGCCGCTGGTCGCGCAGATAACCCCGGTGGCTCGGCACCGGCTTGGAGCCGGCGGCGCAGGGCCAGTCGCCGGTGATCTCGCCCTGCGGGGTGTAGCAGGTGAAGTGGCGTCCGTGCAGGAAGAGAGCGAGCGGACGGCGGCCGTCGGCGTCCTTGGGCGCCACCACCACGGCCCGCATCTCCACCGGCTCGGCGAAACCGGGCAGCCGTACCGGGTCGAGGTCGTACTCGCCGGTGACGGTTCGGTAGGCGCCCGGCTTGCCGGGGTCGACCTGGTTCACCGGCAGCCGCTGCGGGACGGTCACCGCGGAGCGTGCGCCGGACGTGGCCTCGGGTGCGTCCAACCGGCGTCCGGCGGCCCGTACTTCAAGGTCGCGCACGGAGTCCAGACGGACCCCGTCGAGGCCGAGCCGGAATGTGCGCCCGTCCTTCCCGGGGGCGGGACGGCCGAGCAGGCGGTCGCCGGCGTAGAACTCGACCCGGGCATCCCCCATGGGTACACGGTCGTCGGACCGCCACACCAGCTTCCGCGCGGTGCCCTCACCGGTGATGCTCCAGTCGTCCGGCAGACCGGCGCCTTCGTCGACCGGGTCCGCCAACGCCCGTACGTCGGACGCCGGTTGAGCCTGGGCCCACCCTGGCGACGCCCCCACCACCGCGAGTAACGCCACCGCGGTGACCCATATTCGCCGGGCACGGATCACGTGCCCCTCCTTCCGCTCGCCCCGGGACGGCCCCGGGGCCCTCACTCCGAGAGGACGGCAGGAGATGCTTGTGCGTTGCCTGTGAAGGAAGGGGGCGCAGTGGCGCGAACGATTTCCGGCCGCGCCGTCCGTCTCACCGAGGACTGGGTGACCGGCCGACGGGAAAGGCCACCCCCATGAGCCGAACTCCCCGTCACCGCACCGCCGTTGTCGGCACCGGCCACCGCGCCCAGACCTTCACCCGGGCCCTCGCCGAACGCCCCGACCACCTGGTCGCCGCCCTCTGCGACCCCAGCCCCACCCGCATGGCCTTCCACAACCGGCTGCTGGCCGAGGCCGGCGAACCCGTCGCCACCCAGTGGGAGCCGGACCGCTTCGCCGACATGCTCGCGAAGGAGGAGATCGACAAGGTCGTCGTCACCACCGTCGACGCCGAGCACGACCGGTACATCGTCCCGGCCCTGAAGGCCGGCTGCCGCGTGATCACCGAGAAGCCGATGACCGTCGACGCGGACCGCTGTGCCCGCATCCTCGACACGGTCCGGGAGACCGGCAACTCCCTGACCGTCGCCTTCAACTACCGCTTCAACCCCGTGCACGAGAAGGTCCACGCCCTGCTCACCGAGGGCGCGATCGGCGAGATCCTCTCCGTGCACTTCGAGTGGCTGCTCGACGTACGCCACGGCGCCGACTACTTCCGCCGCTGGCACCGGGAGAAGCGGCACAGCGGCGGTCTGATGGTGCACAAGTCGGGCCACCACTTCGACCTGGTCAACTGGTGGCTCGCCGACGAGCCGAGGGACGTCTTCGGCTACGGGCGGCTCGGCTTCTACGGCCGTGCGGCGGGCGAACGCCACGGGCTGCGCCGGGACTACGACCGCGCCCACGGCGCCGACCGGCCGCCGACGATCCCTTCGCCCTGGACCTGGCGGCCGACGACACCCTGCGCGCCCTCTACCTCGACGCCGAGCGGGACGACGGGTACGTCCGCGACCGCAACGTCTTCGACGGGCCCGTCACCATCGAGGACGACATGGCCGTCCTGGTGCGGTACGCCAAGGGCACGACGATGACGTACCACCTCACGGCGTACTCCCCGTGGGAGGGCTACCGGGTGATGTTCAACGGCAGCGCCGGACGGCTGGAACTCGAAGTCGAGGAGAGCCGCTGGCAGCGGCCCCGGACCCGGATCGGCTCGCGCAGCGGGGCGCTGCACGGGGACACGGCGGCGGAGCACGCGGGCGGCGCACGGCTCACGCTGCGTCCGCTCTGGCGGCCTCCGGTGGACGTTCCGCTCGTGACCGCCCACGAGGCGCACGGCGGGGGAGACCCGCGCATGCTCGACGCCCTCTTCGGCCCCGTCGATCCCGCGCAGTCGGTCGACGCGGGTCCGGCCGGGCACCCCACGGCATGCGAACGCGACGGTGCGCTGGCCCTGGCCGTCGGGCTCGCCGCGAACCAGTGCTTCGAGACGGGGCGGCCCGTCGACGTACGGGAGTTGCTCCCCGGGATCCGGGACGCCTCAGGCGGTCAGGGACAGGCGGCTCAGGTCCAGGCCCGGTAGGGCTCGTCGACCAGCTGGAACACCGGCTCGCCCCGGACCGGGTCCTTCGCCGTGGACAGCCGGACCCGGTCCCCGCTGTGGATGCCGATGGGCGGGCCCATGACCCGGCCGCGTACGACGAACCCCTCGGCCATCTCGACCAGCGACACGTTGCGCGCGGCGGGGGTGTTGCGGTGCAGCACGGTGGAGTGGCGGACCGTTCCCACGCCCTCGCTGCGCTCCGTGCGCAGGTCACTGCCCTGGCAGACCGGGCACAGCAGCCGGTGGTACATGGCGGTGCCGCACCAGGTGCAGCGCTGGAAGAGCATGGCGTCGGTGTCCGGAGCCGCGGGGTCGAGGAGACCGGCCCCGAAGCCGGCGGTCTGACGAACAACGCTGCCTGAGTGGTGGTACACGCTGGTCAACTCCCTGCGCTCGGCCGGAATCCCACGTGCTCGGTTCATCCGGGCACGCACGTGCGCGGTTCACCGTGCCACCGCGCACAGCCGCAGCGTATGGCACTCAGTGCCAGACGTAAAGGCACTCCGTACCCTGAATCTGGCGGGATCCCGGATCAGTCGCGCCCGAGCGTGGTCTCGATCTCCTGCACGACCCGCCACAGCGGGGCTCCGCGCCGGGACACCACGACCACCACGTCGTCGGGCTCCTCGTCGAGCGCGGGACCCGGGGCGGGGGCGACACCGAAGGCGGACTGCACATACCCCAGCGCGTGGTCCACCGCGGCGCTCGAGTCGCCCTGCCCGTCCGACCGCAGCCACGAACGCAGCGCGTTGTTGTGCGCCGCGACCACGGCGGCGGCGATCACGTCGGCCTGCAGGGTTCCGTCGCGCCGGCCGGCGAAGCGCTCCCGCAGATACTCGGCCAGGGCGCGCTCGTAGCGCCACACCACCGACAGCTCGTACGCGCGCAGCCCCGGCACCTTCTTGGTGAGCCGGTAGCGCTGCACCGAGAAGGCCGGGTTCTCCGCGTACATGCGCAGCACCAGCCGGGCCGCGTCGCACACCCGCCGCACCGGCTCGTGCTCCGCGCCGCTCGTGGCGAGGAAGGCCGTCATGTCGGCCAGGCACCGCTCGTGGTCGGGGAAGACCACGTCCTCCTTGGACGGGAAGTAACGGAAGAACGACCGCCGCCCGACACCGGCCAGCGCCACGATGTCGTCGACCGTCGTCTGCTCGTAGCCCCGCTCGGTGAACAGCTGGAACGCCGCCGCGACCAGGGCCTCCCGCATCGGGGGTTTCGCCGTCGCGGCCTCCGCCTTCTCGCCGCGGCCGGGCGCCGCACTGCTGGAGCTCATGAACGGGAACGTAGCACCAGAGCGAGGCTGATGGCACTCAGTGCGCTGGTGGCAGGGTACTGAGTGCTGCGAGCTCCGTGTCCGTCACCGGTTCCCCGGAGGCGGGAAGGAGCTGCGGGATGCCGTCGATCACCGGATAACGGCGCCGGAGCCGGGGGTTGTAGAGCGCGGATCCCTGTCCGTCCAGGATCAGCGGGCCCTTGTCGAGCGGGCAGACCAGGATCTTCAGCAACGGGTCGTCGGGCCTCATGAGCGGTTCCCTTCGGGTGCGGGTCGGTCGGTGTGGTGACGGGGCAGGGTCAGTCGACGGCCAGGGCGAGCGCGGTGCCGCCCAGGCACAGGACGAGCCGCAGCGGGTCCTGGGGGAGCGGCTCGCCGAACGCGACCGTGCCGGCCGCCACGCCGAACACACAGGTGACGGTGGTGCACACGGGCACGATCAGCGAGGCCCGGCAGCGCTGCAGGGCGGTCTGCGAGAGCACGAGGCCACAGGCTCCGGTGAGGAGCAGGAGGTAGGGGTAGGGGGAGACGAGCAGGGCCGGGACGGCGTCGCCGAGCCCCGCGGTGGCGAGGTGTCCCGACACGCCCTTGATCGCGAGCGAGCTCACCCCGTACACCAGCCCGATGGCCACCGCGTACACCACGCCCGTCGGCGCCGGACGGTCGCTGCGCCGCCGGGCGCGGCGCTCGGCCGTGCCGTACAGCCACAGGCCGAGGGCGAGCGTGGGTAGGCACAGGGCGAGCAGGGGGCCGGCCGGAGCGGTGCGGGCGATCGGTTCGGTGCCGTCGTGCAGGGAGGCCACCATCATCAGCAGCGCCACCCCGATGACGGCGAGACCGCGCCGCTCCCCGGCCGTCAGCCGCTCGCCGAGCACCACCGAGGAGAGCAGGAGCAGCAGCACGAGTCCGGTGACGAACAGCCCTTGGGCGGCGGCGATCGGCAGCACACGGTAGACGGCCAGCTGAGCGGCGAAGCCCAGGGCCAGGGCCACGGCTCCGCCGAGCCACAGCGGGCTGCCGGCCAGCAGGAGCACCGCCCGGCCCGGCCGACCGGCGGACAGCGGCGGCAGCCCGGCCAGCGCCCGCTTCTCCAGCACGAACCCGGTGCTGTACAGGACGTTCGCCAGCAGTGCCGCGGCCACTCCCCACACCATCGCGCTACCTCCGCCGCGCGTGCACGAGGAGGATCGAGGCCACGGACGGCACCCGGCAGGCCAGCCGGTCCAGCGGGCGCAGCGGACGCGGAACCCCGTGGAAGGGGGCTCCCTCCAGCCGTACGACCTCGAAACCGGACGCGGTCACGAACTCCCGCAGCGCACGCGCCGTGAACAGCCGCAGATGGCCCACCACCTGGCTGCCCGGCCGGCCGTGGACACCGCGCAGGCTCACCTCCGAGAAGACGGGCTGCACGCCGCCGAGCAGCAGCGCCCGGTTGTACCAGGCGGCGAGATTCGGCGTGGAGAGCATCAGATGGCCGCCCGGCCGCAGCACCCGGCGCAGCTCGTCGAGGGCGCTGTCGGGGTCGACGAGATGCTCGACGACCTCGCTGAACAGCACCGCGTCCGCGCTGGCGGAAGCGAACGGAAGCCCGCCGTCGGACAGTTCCCCGCGCACCACCCGGGGCAGTCGCAGCGCCGCCCGGCGCAGCGCGTCCTGCGACCAGTCGACGCCCACGATCCGGTGCCCGTCCAGGATCCGCGCCGCGACGGCCGCCGCCGAGCCGTCCCCGCACCCCACGTCGAGCACGGTCGCGGGCTCGCGGCCCGGCCGTACGGGCCCGAGCGCGCGGGCCAGCAACCGCGCCTGGAGTCGGCTGCGGTCCTCGCCGGAGGCGACCGGGACGGCGGGGTCCTCGTAGAAGTCGCGCAGACCGGGGGCGGTGGCGTGGGCGGTCATGAGGTGCTCCGTGGGCCGTACGTCGTGCAGAGGCACTCCTCGAAGAGCCGGGCCAGGGCGGCGCCGGCCGCGTCGTCGAGGAGGTCGCGCGACCAGCGCAGCGTCATGTGCAGTCGGCCGCCGGTGGAGGCCGCCGCCAGGCTCAGTCCGCGGGGCATGCGGGCGGGCGCGGAGAACCACACGGCACCGGCCCGCCCCGCGTCGGCGAAGTCCAGCGGATACGGCAGCCGTCCGAGGTTGCTGAGCAGCAGGGTCGAGGTCCACGGGGCGACGGCCCGTCGCACGCCACGGGTGAGCCCTCCGCGCAGCCCGACCGGAAGCACGGGTGCGGTCAGCAGGGACGCCCCCGGTCCGAGCGGTGCGCGGCGCTGCGACTTCAGCGCCCGGGTGCGCCGCGCGGTGGTGTGCAGCAGCCGGGTCACCGCGGCCGGATCCGGACGCGGGGCCAGGAGCAGTGGCACGTCGGACCGGTCCTGCGGCGTCACCGGCACCTCGACGAGGCGTGTCCCGTTGCCGAGGGGCATCGCCATGTCGCGGGCACGGTCGTCCACGGGCATGGTGATCCGCACCGGGCGGTCGGGCCCGCCGTGGGAGTGGTTCCAGCGGCTCACCATCAGGGAGGCGGCGACCAGGAGCCGGTCGTTGACGGTCCAGGGAGCCGCCGGATCAGGTTGTGGCAGCGGCAGTTCCCTCAGCAGCATGCCGTTGGCGGCCGCGCCCCCTCGCGGCGGCCGGGCCACGGTGGACGAGGCCAGCCGCGCGGGCCGGGACCGTCGCATACGGCCGTCCCTGTGCTGTGCGACCTGCGCCCGGCGCGGGGGCGAGATCCCGCCCACGGCCGCGCTCTCCCCTCCTCCGTAGAGCGCGGCCGTCGTCGCGAGAACCCGCAGCCCGGTCGGCGCGTCGAGCGCGGTGTGGTGCAGGGTGAGCAGCAGGACGGTCCGTACACCGTCCAGCGCGACCACCTCCAGACGCAGGGGCGGCGACTGGGACAGCGGCGGGCACAGCGCGAGGGCCCGGGACCGGGCGCGGGCCAGCGCGTCGCGTCCCGGCCCGGCGAAACTCACCGGGTCCACGTCGGGCGTGCCCGTCAGCTCCCACTCGTAGGACCGCCGGTACCAGCGGTGCGGCGCCTGGCGTACGAGGATCCGGGAGTGGACGAGCAGGGCCCGGTGGAACGCCTCCTGCAGTCGCCGTGGGTCCGGCCGGCCGGGCAGATGGACCTCGATGTGGACCGTCTCCGGCTCGTCGTCGCTGAGGATGTGCCGGGACACCTCGTCGACGGTCGGGAACGCCAGCCGTGCCGACACCGGAGCCCTGCCACGCCCGACACGGGGCTCGACCGGAGGCGCGGTCACCGCGCACCACCCCTCCCGCCGAAGCGGGTTCTCGGCCGGCCCGTGCCGCTCGTCACCACGGCCGCGGCCAGGGCCACGAGGGCCAGCACCTGCGCGACCGCGCCGAACGCCCCGAGATCCGCGGCCACCGGCGCGCCCGCACCCGTGGCCGCCGCGATGCCCGCCCCCGCCATGGCCACCGCCGCGACCGGCACCAGGGCGCCGGGCCGTACCCGGGCGACCACCGCGAGCACGGGCACCACCAGAGCGAGCGGCCCCGCCACCAGCGCCAGGACGACAGTCAGCGCCACGGTGCCGAGAACCGGACCCGGCGCCGGTGGAACTCCCGTGTCCCCGGCGGCGTTTCGAGCCGCACGGCGCCGGCCGACGAAGGCGAGTGCCACGAGCGCGGCGACACCGGTAGCCCCGCCGATCAGCCCGGCGTGGTACAGCCCGGCGGGCTCGTACTCCATGCGCACGGTCCCGGACTTCCCGGCCGGGATCAGCCAGGCCTGCTGCCAGCCGTCGAGCCGGACCGGGATGAGCTCCTCACCGTTGAGCGTGGCCCTCCAGCCGTCGTTGAGGTTCTCGTACGTCCGCAGGTACGCCGCCGCGCCCGACCCGGCGGACACGGAGACCTCCCGGCTGTCGCCGGTCCACTCCCGCACGGTGACCTCACGGCCCGCCGTACCGGAGACGGCGCGTGGCTCGCCCCGGGACAGCGTGACGTCCGTGATCGCGAGCGGCCCGGTGCCGTTGGCCTCCACGCGGTGCCTGCCGAAGGCCAGTTCCACACCGCCCGGTTGCGCCTCGTCCCCGCAGAGCTCCACCTTCACCGGTCGACGCTCCGTCAGATCGCGGACCTGGCCGGACGCCTTCGTCGGGTGGAGCGTGCCGTCGACGTCGAGCGCCGGGCCCTGCCCGCACGGCAGCGAGAAGCGGGCGTCCGGTCCGGGCCGCTGAACCCGCAGGTCGGCCAGCGCGGGCACGTACAGCTCGCTGAGGCCCACCGGGAGTTGGAGCCGTTCGTCGGCCACGGGGTTGTAGAGGGTGAGCGGCGCGGTCCTGGTGACCGTGATGTCGAGGCGGTCCGTGGTGATCGCGTCGAACCGCGCCAGTCCGTCGGCGTCCACCTCGGCCGTCGCCGTGCCGTGCGGCGAGCTGATCCGCACCTCCTGGGGACGGGAGGACAGGCCGCCCGCCGCCCCGAAGACGATCTCGTCGATCTTCTTCCGGCCGGGCCAGCTCAGATGGATCACGGGCCGCTCCCCGGCGATCCAGGCGGTCGTCAGGTCGCCGTCGACCAGGTTCCGCGCGCCGAGCGCGGTCCCGCTGCCGCTCGTGGAGTCGGCGGACGCGGTGATCTTCTGGCGCTGCTGCGGCGCGACGCGGTCCAGCAGGCGGTCCAGTTCGTCGCCGGGGACGGCCACGGCCCGGGCGGACACGTCGTACGCGCTCGTGTCGCCGCGGGTGTGGAACTGCCGGTGCAGTCCCGCCTCCGTGGAGCCCGGAGCAAGCCCGCCCGGGTCGGTGCCGCGGTGCAGCGAGTACACCTGCGCGTCGGCGGCGGTGTGCTCGGCGTCGGTCGGCAGGGCCAGCAGCCGGGTCACCTGCACGCCCGGCACGGACACCTCGGAGAATCCGGCGCCCGACAGCCCCTGGCGAGCCGACTCGGCGTCCAGGATCTCGACCTTCAGCCACTTCGCCCGGCCCTCGGGGGCACGGACCGACTGCCGCTCACCGTCCGGCCGCAGGGTGCTGTCGGCCGAACCCCGGTCCGTCTCGATCCGCACCCGGGTGGGGGCGGGCCGCGTGGCGTCCGCGGGCAGTGGGGTGAGTTGGAGTGCCGAGGGGACTTCGGTCGGCCGGTCGAAGCCCACCCGCAGCCACTGGCCGGAGGGTTCGCCCGGGCTGCCCTCGGCCCAGGCGGTGTCCGGATCGCCGTCGAAGGCGTTCACCGGGTCGTACTGCGGCAGATGGAACAGCCAGTTGCCGCTGCTGGACGCGGTCACCGACGCCGCGCCGCGCAGGACGGCCGTCGTCTGATGGTCCACGCCCTGCGTGGGCAGGATCTGCCTCGGTTCCTCGCCCGGGTCCTGGAGGCTGCCGGAGGGGTTCCGCTCGGTGGGCGTGTAGGTGTACGAGGTGTTGGAGTTGACCAGGCCGAAGCGGGTGTCGGCGCGGCGCATTCCGTCGGCCTCGGCCTTGACCGCGGGGGTGTCGACGCCGGGATGGGCGTCCCCCGCCAGCACGGCGGGCCGGTCGCGCAGCGCCGGGTCGGCGGAGAGCTGGAGCAGCGCCTCGGGACCGCCGGTCACGACGGCCGTGTCCCCGGCCGCGGCGATACCGACCCGCACCGGTCGCTCGGCGGCGCCTTCGGGCTCGTAGATCTCGACCGCCTGGAGACGTGGGTAGAGGCCCTGCACCTGGACGGGCGTGTCGGAGGGGATGCGTCCGGCGGTCACGAGCGGGCCGAAGCCGGCGGCCTTGCGGTAGCCGGAGGCCTCCAGGGTCCGCCGCACCGTCTGCGGCGGCACGTAGCCGATCTGGTCGGGGTCGAGGTCGTTGCGCACGACCACCTCGTGCAGCCCCGCCCGCGCCAGATACGCCCGCAGGCCCGGCACCTCATCGCCCGACAGCAGCGCCTGCTCGACCGCGTCCATGGCCCGGCGCGAGCCCGCGGTGCCGAACGGCACGAAGTCCCGCTGTGCCCACCGGGTTTTCGCAAGCACGTCGAAGGGCTGGTCGATGGGGGAGCCCCAGGTGTGGATGCCGTGCGCGGTGGCCGGTACGACGAGCGCACGGCTGTCCGCGGCGTGCTCGTCCAGCCAGTCGGCGGCCTGTTCCCAGTGGGAGGGCAGCTTGGTGAACGCGCCCGGCTGCAGGATGGTGCCGTTCGCGTACGGCCAGGCCAGGCCCGGCAGCACGAGCAGCGCCGCGATCACCGGGACGTAGCGTCGGCCGTACGGCGCCCGGGTGCCCCGGCGCTCGGCGAGCACCGCCGTCAGGTGTGCCAGGCCCAGGGCGAGTGCGAGGGCGAGTCCCGGTTGGAACTTGTAGATGTTGCGGAACGGCCGCAGGGTGCCGTCGAGCCAGCTCTGCACGGTGTCGTGGAAGGGCGCGCCCAGGGCGCCGCCGTATCCGGCGAGGGCGAGCAGCGCCACCGCCAGCACGGTCAGCAGCAGCCAGCGCCGCTCGGGGATGTCCCGGCGGGCCAGTCCCGCCAGGCCCAGGGCGGCCGCGAACGCCGAGCCCAGCACGGTGACCACGGAGGCGGCGACGGTCCAGCCCGCCGGCAGCCAGGCCTCGCCGAAGTGGAGGTACGCCACCCAGTTGCCCGCCCCGCGCAGCAGTTCGGTCGCGGACATGGTGGCGGTGGTGGTGTCCGCCTGCTCGACGTACGGCATGAAGTCCTCGCCGTAGAAGCGCAGCAGCAGCAACGGCACCGTCCACCAGGCGGTCGCCAGCACCACGCCGGGCAGCCACCAGGCGAGCAGTGCGCGACGGCGGGGGCCCTTCGGGCGGCTGAGCAGGTAGAGGCCGACTGGCAGCAGCGATGCGAGAGTCGAGGCCGCGTTGACTCCGCCCATGAACGGCACGAGCAGCGCCGAGCGCGCGGCGGCGATACGGGGGCTCAGTGTCGCGGAGGTCAGGGGCAGCAGTACCCAGGGCAGCAGGGCGCCGGGCAGTGCGGCGGCGGACGTGGAGCCGACGACGACGGTGAAGGTGGGCCACAGGGCGTAGGCCACCGAGCCCAGCAGCCGGGACCGGGCCGAACCGACACCGAGCCGCTCCGCCAGCCGCAGGGCACCCCAGAACGCCGTGGTCACGACGATCGACAGCCACAGTCGCTCGGCCAGCCACACCGGGAGGTGCGCCAGGTCCGTCAGGGCGTAGTACGGCAGCATCGGAAAGGCGTAACCGACGTACTGGTCGGAGATGCCGCCGAAGCCCGCACGGTCGTGCCACAACCGGCCGAGGTCGCCGAGGAACCGCAGCGGATCGGCGGCCACACCGAGCTTCGTCTCGAAGGTCATCCGTCCCGGGGACACCGCGAGGAACGCGGTCAGCACAGCTGCCCAGAACCCGAACAGCAGGCGTCGCCCGTGCCGTTGAACGGGCGCGGCGGTCGGCGCGGGTGCGGGGGCGGCGGGTGCGGGAGCCTGGACGGTGGTGCTCATGAACGTGCCTCGCTGAGACGTGCCTGGTTGCCGAGGGGCGTCGCCGGAGCTGCGGTGCGGCGCAGGATCAGCAGGAGATTCCAGGTGGCGAACTCCCTCAGCCCGGGGATCCGGGTGACGGCGCTCGGGAGGACGGGCCAATAGCGGGAGCGGGCCGAGACGACGCGCACGTCCTCGCGGGCGCGCACCTGCCGCAGGGTGGGCCCGATGTGGACGGGGAAGAGGTTCTCGCCGACGGTGTGCTTGGCCTCGTGGCCGGTCCGTCGCCGGTGGCGCTCGCGTGCCCGGCTTGCTCCGAGGTAGTGCCAGGGCGCCATCTCGTGGCCGCCCCACGGCGAGAGCCAGTTGGTGAAGGAGACGTAGACCAGTCCGCCGGGCCGGGTCACCCGGACCAGCTCGCTGAGGAAGGTCTGCGGGTCGGCGACGTGCTCCAGGACGTTCGAGGTGAAGCACACGTCCGCGACTCCGTCGGGCACCGGCAGCAGATAGCCGTCGGCGACCACCGCGCCCTCCGGCGGGCGACCCCGCGCTCCCAGCTCGCGCGGGTCGGGCTCGAAGAGGTAGGCGTGGGCGCCCCGGCGGCGGAACTCCTCGGTGAAGTGGCCCGGGCCGCCGCCGACGTCGAGGACGATCCGGCCCCGCAGGTCCGTGTGGCGTGCCACCTGGGCGACCGCGTCGCGGGCCAGCAGGGAGTAGCAGCGGTCGGGGTCGGTCCGCTCCCGCAGGAAGGCTCGGAACAGCGTGAGCGATCTGCGCAGGGAGGGGTCTCTGAGGGGAGGTTCGACGGCCTCAGTCATGTGCGGTCACCTCAGGCGCGGGTGGGTCGGCGGGTGGCCTGCGGCGGGACGACGGGTCCGGGCGCGTCGCGTGGCAGGGAAGGGTCGGGCACCACGGTCGGGCCGCCCGGCGTGGACCGGGCCGCCGCGCGACACGCCTCCGCGGCCACCTCCCGGAACTGCCGCACGGTGCTGCTCCACCGGAAGTTCTCGGCGCGCGCCTCGGCGGCACGGCCCATGACCCTGCGGCGCTCGGGGCTGAGCGCGAGCGTGGACCAGGCAGCGGCGAAGGAGCTCTCGCCCCCGGCCAGCACACCCGTCACCCCGTTGACGACGGAGTCCCGCAGACCGGGTATGTCGAACCCGACCGCCGGAGTGCCGCGCGCGGCGGCCTCGGTCACCACCAGGCCCCAGCCCTCGACCAGGGACGGGTGCAGCAGCAGCCACGCCCGGCACAGCAAGCGGTGCTTCTCCGCCTCCGAGACCCGGCCGGTGAACACCACACCGGGCCCGGCCATGGCCTGCAGCCGCTCCCGCTCGGGGCCGTCGCCGACGATGACGAGCTGCCCGCCGGTGACCGGACGCACCCGCTCCCACAGCCGTAGCAGCAGATCGATCCGCTTGTACTCGACCAGTCGCCCGACCGCGATGAACAGTGGCTCGGGGGCCTTGGGCAGCAGCGGCCCGGGGGCGTCGACGCCGTTGTGCACCACCCTGATCCGGTCCGGCCGGACGCCGATGGAGCGCAGCGCCGCGGCGGTGGAGTCGGACACGGCGACCGTCAGGCTGCCGCGGTGCGGGCCGGCCAGCGCCCAGTGCTCCAGCCTGCGGCCCAGCCGGGCCATGGGACCCGGGTAGCGCATGTCCCACAGGTCGGTGTGCACATGGTTCACCAGGCACAGTGTCGGGCCCTTGTGCCACAGCGGTGCCAGGTACGGCATGCCGTTGCACACCTCCACCAGGAGGTCGCAGTCGCCGACCTGACGGGCGAACGCCCGCTTGGCGCGCAGGAAATGACCGGCGTCGCCACCCGCCGAGACCACGCGGTAGTCGCGGTATGCCGCCGGGCCGCCGCACAGCAGCGTGACCTGGTGGCCCGCGGCGGTGAGGCCGTCGGCGACGCGGTCGACGAGCAGTTCGGAGCCGCCTGCCGCGGGGTTGTCCAGGTCGCGGCGGGCGAGGAAGACGATCCGGCGCGGGAAAGGGGACGTGCCGGAGGCGGTGCCGTCGGTGCCGGGCGTACGACGCCGACCGGCGTGCGGGGGAGCGGTATGGGCGTGAGCGGCGGTGATCCTCTCCTGGCCGGGGACCAGGGAGGAAGCGTGCTGGGGCATCGTTGCTCCAACTCGTCGGATGCGGGGGGTGGGGAGCCGGGCGTCCGGGGAAGACACGCTGGGCGGGGACGTTGTGTGACGGTTGGGCCGGTTCCGGGAGAACGCGGAGGTACTGGTTGGTAACGTCAGTTTTCGGAGAGGCCGCCCGGTACGGCTACGCACGCGGGTGACAATTTCTCCCTGCTCACACGCCCGGGTCAGTCACCTGTGTGAGTCCTGTCCACCCGCAGTGAGTCCGCCGGTGCCGCTCGTCGCCGCCGCTCACGGACCAGGAACGTCAGTCCGGCGGCCGTGAGCACACCGCCCGCGACGGTGGTGAGCGTGGGCGCGGTCTCGCCCAGGACCTCCAGCCGGCGACTGTCGCGTGCGGTCTGCGCCACCTGGGTGCGCCGGGTCGCGTCGGTGAACTCCAGCCGGTCGCTGGCCAGCAGCGTGACCGCGTCGGACCGGGCGCCGGGAGCGCGGAGCGTGATCCGCGGCGCGATGCGGGCGTTCATGATCCGGCCCGTGCGCCGCTCCACCACCAGCTCGATCCGGGCGTTGGCGTACCACTCCTCGGCCGTCACCTGCCGCTGCTTCGGCCGTCCCACCAGCGATCCGGGTACCTCGCGGGTCACGCCCGTGCGCCTGGGTGCCACGCTTCCGGTGAAGCGGTAGCCCTCGTGTCCGAGCACCTTCTCGGTGCCGGAGTACTTCAGCGGTACGGCCCCGCCCAGCACGCCGTCCCACCAGCGGTGGGTGCGTTTGTGCACGTCGAACGGGAACTTCAGATAGGCGTCGCCCTGGAAGGACGGCTGCTCGCCGCAGCAGTGCACCGGCAGGTTGGTCCGCCGGTCGGTGACCCAGCGCTCGGTGGTCCACTGCAGCGACCTGCGCGGGTCCCGAAGCGGCAGGGTGGCGGGGGTGTCGATCTGCGTGGAGACGTTCCACACCGCGTGTCCGCTGCGCTCGGCGGCGGCCACGTCGCCCACGATCCGGCGGGTGATCGTGATCTGCTTCCCGTGCACGGTCTCCAGGACGCCGGTGTCGAAATAGCTGCCGGTCCCGGTGAGGACCGAGTCGGTCTCGACGTCCACGGGCGTGCGTTTGACCCGTGGCTCCACATACCGGTCGAGCAGCTGGCCGAAAACCAGCGCGAACACGCCCAAACCGAGCAGAATCAGCGGCAGAACGGAAGCTGTACGGCGCATGAGGGCACTCCGGTGGCAGCGGAAGGAGGCGGACTGTGCGGCCGTGCGCTGGACAGTCCGGCTCACCCGGGGCGAAGATGGCCTACCGGGGAGTAAGTAGTTATGACCGGCGAAATTAAGCCGCTATTGACCCGGTGTCAACAGTGACTCAATACTGATCGTGCCGGACCGGGCCGGAACGCTGGGTGACCACCTCCTCGAACGAGAGGCTCCTCGTCCCCATGCCCAGAATCCTCGCCGCCCTGCTGACCTGCGCACTCTCCGCCGCCCTGGCCACGGGCGCCGCCTTCGGCCTCGTCACCGCCCTGAGCGCCACCCCCGAGCAGCCGAACGTGCCGCTCGTCACCTTCCCCGACCCTTCCGGCGACCGGTCCGCACCCGCGCCGTCCACGCCGTCCGCGGACCGCTAGGAGATGGTGCCCGTGCCCGCACCCCCCGCCTGGCGCAAGGTGCCGCCCGACCAGGTACGGCGGTTCGCCGACCTGGCCATGGAGCAGGTACCGGACATCGCCCAGGACATCCTGCGGGCCATGCGCCGGGAGTTCCCCAACCTGGAGCTGACGACCGACGAGACGGGCGAGCCGAAGGCACTCATGGCGATCCGGCTCGCGCTCGAGAGCTTCGTTGCACAGCTGACCACCGACATCGAACGACCCCGCGAACTCCCCGAGGTCTTCCGGGAGTTCGGCCGCAACCAGGCCCTCGCGGGACGCCGCCTGGACTCCCTCCAGGCGATTTACCGGCTCAACGTACGGCTGGCCTGGCGCAGCCTCGCCGAGATCGGGCAGCAGGTCGAGATCCCGCCACCCGCGATGTACGAACTCGCCGAGTCCGCGTTCGAGTACCTCGACGAACTCGTGTCCCACTCCCTGCACGGCTACGCCGAGGTCGCCGCCGGCCAGGCGGGGGAGCGGATCCGTCGCCAGCGCCTGCTGGTCGACCTCCTCCTCACCGAGCACCGCACCGACCCGACGGCCGCCCTCGCGGAACGCGCCGTCGCCGTCGACTGGCCGTTGCCCGACGAGATCGCCGTCGCCGTCCTGCTCCGCCCCACCCAGCAGCTCGTCACGCCCGCCCTCGGTGACGAGGTCCTGCTGGACATGGACGGTGAACAGCCCCGGCTGGTGCTTCCGGATCCCGAAGCACCCGGCCGCGTCGAGCGGCTGCGCCGCGCCATGGGCGGCTGGTCCGGAGCCATCGGGCCCAGCGTTCCCGTGACGCGGGCCGCCACGTCACTGCACTGGGCGACGGCGGCCGCGAAGATGATCCAGGAGGGCCTGCTTCCCCAGGGCCGCCTCCTGCGCTGCAGCGAGCACGCCGAGGCGCTCGTCCTGCTCCCCGCCGAGATACTGATCGACGACCTCGCGCGCCGTCGGCTGGACCGGCTGACCGAGGCCGGACCGGAACAGGCCCGCCGTCTCGCCGAGACCCTGCTCGCCTGGCTGGAGACCCAGGGCGGCGCGCCCGAGGTGGCCGCCCGGCTCGGTGTCCATCCCCAGACGGTGCGCAACCGGCTACGCCAGATCCGGGATCTGTGGGGCGACGACCTGGACGATCCCGAGCGGCGCTTCGAACTCGAACTGGTCCTGCGGACGCGCCGGTTGCGCGGCGGGCTCGGCGAGCCGGAGGCCTGACCGAGTAGCCGGGGCGAGCGTCGCGGCGCAGGTACGGCGACCCTGATCGACCTGCTGATTGTCCGTTGTTGCCGGCCCGCGTACGATCGGCTGCCGCCGCAGCCGAGGAGCCCCGCATGCCGCCCGCCCGACCCCGCATCCTGTACGTCACCGACCTGGCCTACCAGGCACGCGGGCGCCGCTACTGCGACGAGGACATCTTCCTCACCTCCCGGCTGCGCGACGACTTCGACCTCGCCCTGTGCCATCCCCGGGACACGGTCGCGCTCATGGACGCCTTCGACGCGGTCGTCGTCCGCAACAGCGGCCCGGTCCTGGCCCACCAGGACGCGTACGACGAGTTCCGCCGACGCGCGACCGCCGACGGGACACGCGTCTACAACCCGCTCACGGGGAAGGCCGACATGGCCGGCAAGCAGTACCTGCTCGACCTGACCGCAGCCGGGTACCCGGTCATCCCCACCGTGGACCGTGCCGAGGATCTGAGCCTCCTGCCCGAGGCCGACCGGTACGTCGTCAAGCCCAAGTTCGGCGCCGACTCCATGGGACTTCGGTTCGTGTCCATGGACGGTGCGCGGGAGTCGGCCGGCGGGGATGTCCTGGTCCAGCCGTGTGTCGACTTCGCCTACGAGGTCTCGTTCTACTTCGTCGACCACGACTTCCAGTACGCCCTGTACGCGCCGCACACCGACCGACGCTGGCAACTGGAACCGTACGAACCCGCCGACGGCGACCTGGAGTTCGCCCGGCGCTTCATCCAGTGGAACGGCATCGGCCATGGCATCCAGCGCGTCGACGCCTGCCGCGCGCCGGGCGGCGAGCTCCTGCTGGTCGAGTTGGAGGACCTGAACCCGTATCTGTCGCTGGACGCCCTGGACGACACACGACGGGACGCCTTCGTCGCCGCGATGACGGCGTCCCTGCACCACTTCCTCGCCGCGGAGGCCTGACCGCCGCGCGCCCGCCGGGTTCCGCTGAACCGGCGGGACGCCAACCCCGTATCACTCCTCGGGGATTGGCGATGCCCCGTGCGGACGGGGACGGAAGGAGAGCGGCGTGCCCACACGGCCCGAGCCCGAGGAGCCGGACGACGGCCCGGCCCTGGAACCCATCCACGTCCTGCGCCCACGTCGCACCGACGCCCTCGCGGAGCTGTTCAAGGAGTGGGAGGAGGACAACGCCCGCTACGAGACCGTGCCCCTGCCCGGTGCCGAGGACGCGACACAGGAACTGCCGTCCGTCGCCGGGGAGACGAGGGGCGTACGGCGGGGCGGTGTCCAGCCCGGTCCGGCCGTCTCCGGCCCCGGATTTCGTCGTACCGCCGTAGCGGTGGCCGTGACGGCGGCCGCTGTCATCGGCTTCGGGGGCGCTCTCCTGTTCGCCGGCCGTGACGACGACGTCGCGGCCCGGGAACCGGCTCCGTCCCCGACCGCCTCCGCGTCGGCCGAGCCCGCACCGCCCGCGCCGGACGCCCCCGAAGACCCCGCCTGCACGGCGTCCGTCCGGACCGTCAACAGCTGGCAGGGCGGCTTCCAGGGCGAGGTGACGGTCACCAACGCGCCCGCGTCCTCGGCATCCGGCTGGACCGCGACGGTCGTACCGCCCGACGGAGCCCGCCTCACGCAGGTCTGGGACGGCGCCCTCTCCACGACCGCGGACGGCAGGGCCACTGTCTCCAACGCCTCGTGGAACGGCACCTTGGCGCCCGGCGCGAGCGTCACCTTCGGGTTCCTCGCCGACACCTCGGACTCGACCGGGGAGCCGGCGGCGACGGTCACCTGTGCGGCGACCTCAGGGGCCGGGTGAACTGCTCAGCGCCCGTGGTCGATCAGCGCCTGGGACACCGCGCGCACGCTGCGGGCGATGTGCTGGAGCTGCATGACCTCCGCCGCGTACAACTTGATGGTGTGTTCGATGACCGACTCGGGCATGCCGAGCGCGGGCAGGTCGGCCCGTGCCGTCTGCAGTGCCGTGCGCGCGACCCGGATCTCGTTCTGGACCTGGATCTGCGCGTGCCGGGCGAGCAGCACGGGGTGGCGGATCAGCGCGGGGTAGCTGGCGTAGCGGGCCGGCACCAACTCGCGCAGCCACTTGGTCGCGGAGCGTTCCCAGTCGTAGGAACCGGGGGTCTTGACCTGGCACGGCCAGTCGGTGCTGATGCGCGTGGTCGTCAGTGGCATGGTCATCGCTTCCGGGTGTGCGGCGTCGTATGGGGTGTCCGACGGGGTCGGCGCGGCCCCGGCCTAGGGGATGACCGGGGCCGCCGCCACGGGCGCTCGCGCAGGCGATGCCCGACCGAACAGCCCGGGCGCCGACGCGGGTAGGAGACGGCGGCTTCGGCTGTTCGCGGAGGAGCCCGGAAAAGGCAGGCGGCGTTCGCACGGCGGATGGGGTGACGTGCGCATGAGCGGACCGACTGCTTTCTGCGGGCGGGTGGTGCGTGTGAAGTATTTATATATGCCGTCCGCTTTGCAAGACGTATGAAAACATTCATGCGCGCTTTGAAATGAATGGTGCCGCTGTGCTCCGGTTTGCCTGAGGGGATGGGGCCCTGCGCGAGCGGGCGATGGAGGGGATCAGTCCCGCAGGAAGAACTGGTGCTCGTCGGAGATGTGCTCGTACTCCTCCAGCCGGGCCTGTGTGCGCTCCGGGTCGGCGTCGGTCATGGCCTGCAGCAGCGCGGCGGCCATCACGCCGGGCGCGGCGTAGGAGTCGAAGACCAGGCGGGAGCCGGTGCCGGTGGCGAAGACGACGTCGGCCGTGTCGGCGACCGGCCCGAGCGCCAGGTCGGTTACCAGGGCGACCTTGAGCCCGGCGCTGCGCGCGACCCGGACGGCGGTGAGCGTCTCCTGGGCGTGCCGCGGCATGGAGAACGCCAGCACCCAGGTGCCGCCGGCCTCGCGCGACTGCAGCAGCGCGTCGTAGGCGACGCTGCCGCCCCGGGTCACCAGCCGCACGTCCGGGTGGATACGGCGCGCGGCGTAGGCGAAGTACTCGGCGAGGGACCCCGAGATGCGCAGCCCGAGGATGGTCAGCGGGGTCGACTGCGACAGCTTGCGGCCGATGTCGATCACCTGGTCGGGGGAGGCGAAGTCGCGCCGCAGGTTCTCCAGGTTCTCGATCTCGGCGTCCACCGCGGCCTGCAGTTCGTTGGCGCCGTTCTCCTCGGCCGCCGCCGGACCCCCGGCGAGGGTGCCCAGGGCGATCGACTGGAGCTTCTCCCGTAGCGCGGGGTAACCGCTGAAGCCGACCGCCGCGGCGAAGCGTGTCACCGAGGGCTGGCTCACGCCGACCCGGTCCGCCAGATCGGTGATCGAAAGGAACGCGGCCTCGGTGATGTGCTCGATCAGATACTGGGCGATGCGCCGCTGCCCCGGCGACAGCCTGGGCTGGTCGAAAAGCGTCCTGAGCTGGGAAGTCGGGGATGCCTCGGCCTCCGAAGCCGTCTTTCCCGAGGTGATCGCGGATGCCTGCGCGCGTGCCTGCTGGGGCGATGGCACCGGTGCTCCTTTGTCTCCCACAGTGCCTCAACATAGCTCACACATCGTGGCGACCCTGGGCACTGCGAGGGGCAACGCTCAGCGGCGATAGATCGTGATCGAATGGCCGACCGTGTCGATGGGGCGACTGCTGTCGATCAATTCGGCCAGCCGCCCGGTCGCCTTGGCCACCGAGGAGCCCGACACGACCAGCAGCCCGCGCACTTCGCCGACCGGCACCTTGCGGGGATCGGCGGCGCGGATGCCGTAGAAGGACGGCACCCCGCTGCCCTTGTACACGAGCCAGACGCGCTCGCCCGGGTACCGCTCGCGCAGCCGGTCGGCCAGCCGGCCGAGGTCCTGGCCCCAGTCCACGTTGGAGTCGTGCAACCGCAGCCGCGTCTTCTCCGGGCCCCCGAACGCCTCGTTGGAGTACGGCAGATAGTAGGGATACGTCCGCACCGAGCTGACCGCGACGAACAGCACCAGCGCCCCCACCGCGACCGTCACCCACCGCCGTCGCACCGCGAGCACACAGCCCGCCGCCACCGCCAGGAACATCGGCACGAACACGGCGTACCGCGTGCCGAAGTCCCGCGACCCGAGCATCGCCGCGGCCAGCAGCACCCCCGTGGGCACCAGCAGATACGTCGCCACCGGCCGCAGCCGCCGTACCGCCACCAAGACGACGACACCCGCCGCCCACAGCACGAGCATGCCGAGCGGCGTCTTCACCAGCAGCGCGGCCGGCAGGTAGTACCAGAGCGAGCCCGTGTAGAGCCGGCCGAACAGAAAGCCCTGCCACGGGTAGTTCTCGAAGGCGAACTGGACGCGCATTCCGTCCCGGTAGGCCTCCGGGAACGGCAGCAGATCCACGACCAGCCCTCGCAGCCCGCGCACGACCGGCACCGGCTGTTCCGGCGCCCAGCGCAGCCTCGGATCGACCACGAGATACGAGGCCCATACGACGGCGACGGCGGCCAACGCCACGACGCCGACGCCCCCGACCGCGCGCACGAGCGCCCTGCGGCGCGGCTCGGTCGACGGCCTCGCACACCACACGGACAGGGCCGTGAGTGCCAGCAGCACCGGGACCGCCGCCAGCATGCTCATCTTCGTCGCCAGCGCCGCCCCGAGCGCCATGCCTGCGAGTGGCACGCACCACTGCGGCCGGCGCCGGGCCCGCCACACCAGCCAGACCGACGCCAGTACGAACCCGGCCGCCGGAACGTCCAGCGTCGCGAGCGAGCCGTGCGCGATGAGGTCGGGGGAGAAGGCGTACAGCGCGAGCGCCGCCAAACCCCCGACCACACCGGCGAGTTCACGGGCGAAGGCGAAAACGATCAACCCGAACAGCAGCGTCAGAACGATCACGGGGAGACGGGCGAACAGCATCAGTCGCCACGGGTCGTTGCCGGACTCGTACAGCAGATGCCGCCCCAACCGGCCCTGATCGCCGGTGAAGGAGCGGTCGACATGCGGATCGGCCAGCGCCACCCCCACGCCGATGACCAGCTTTCCCAGCGGTGGATGCTCGGGGTTGTGCCGCAGGCGGTGCTCGTGCAGATACTCGGCCGCCGTGCCCACGTACACGGGTTCGTCGATCGTCGGGGTCTGCTGCACGGCCGTCGTCACCATCGCGACGGCCATCTGGCCCAGCAGCGCGACCACGAGGAGGGGCATGAGCCAGGGCCGCCCGACCCACCGCCGCCAGCGCGGGGCCTCGGACGCACGGGAAGTGCCCGAAGCGCGGGGGGCGGTGGGGCGCGCCCCCGATGCCGGGGCCGAGTGCGGTTCGAGCGCCATCATCCGCTCCGCGGTGCCGCCGACCCCGCGGCGGCGGGTGCTGATCCAGAGCCGGCCCATGGGCCTACTCTGCATCAGCACCCGCCGGGGGACGCGGCTATCGCTTGAGGAGTCGTACCGACAGACCGTCCGTCGTGTAGACGGGTACGGCCCGCAGCGTGTCGGAGTTCAGCTCCACCCGGTCGAACTGGCCGCGCAGCCGCTGTGCCTCGACGACCGGGATCGTGGTCCCGGCGACCGGCGGGCGCTCGGCGTCGAGACGCAGCGACAGCACGCTGCCCCGGCCCAGCACCACGCGGCCGGACACCTCGAGGGCCGGACCGTGGTTCTTGCGCAGCAGCAGCTCCAGGGTCGTGTCGCCCTCCTGGACGTACGCACCGCGCACACGCACGACCTTGTCCGCGCGGAGCGTGCCACCCACCACGCGTACGTCGCCCTGCCCGAGAGCGTTCGCCGAACCGGCGACCAGCACGCCGCCCTCGACCACCGTGCCGCCGTGGTAGCGGTTGTGCCCCGTCAGCGTGAGCGTGCCGGTGCCGCGCTTGGTCAGGCCGCCCTCGCCGCGGATGTCGTTGCGCCACGTGTCCGCCGCGCCGAAGCCCCCGGCCGCAGCGTCCAGCGTGACGGTCACGTCGGAGTCGAAGGCGCCGTAACCGTCCGCCGCGGTGAACAGGTCGAGCCGCCCCCACTGCTCGAAGCCGTCCAGCAGGACGTACCCGGCGGGCAGCGCGGTCGTGCGCAGCACCTCGCGACGCTGCGCCGCGTCCAGGTACGGCTGCCGCGTCTCCAGCAGCACCTCCGCGCCCTTCGGCACGGTGAGGGGCTCGTCGCGGCCGGTCCGGGTCAGCACATACGTCAGCTTGGGCTTGACCGTACGGGCGTTGGCGTCGCGGTCGGCGTACGGGTCGGTGTCGGCGGAGGCCGAGTGGGCGTATGCGTACAGCGTGTCGGCCGTCGTGCCGGTCCGCTCCTCGAAGTACGCGAGGGCCTGGGCGCGCGCCGCGGCCTTGAGCTCCGCGTTGGCCGGGTCGGTGAGGGCGGCGGCGGCCAGGGCGGTGGCCATGATGCGGCCGCCGAGGACGTCGACCGTGGAGTGCATGCCCGCCACGATGCGGGTGTGGCTGAGCTCGAAGGCGCGGGTCACCAGCTCCTGGAACCGCTCGGGCACGGCGTAGGCGTACGCCAGGGCCGCCAGGTGCAGGGCGTTGGTGTGGCCGCTGGGGAAGCCGCCGTCCTCGGCGGGGTTCTCGCTGCGCTGGCGCAGCAGCTGCGGGGCGACGACCACCTCGGACTCGTAGACAGGGAAACCGAACTCGTCCTTCCTGCCGGTGTCGACGACCTCGCTGTCCTCGTTCATCCGCCACGGACGCGGGTACTGGAAGGCGAACTTGGCCGGGTTGCCGGAGGCGAAGGGGCCGCGCACGGTGTCGACCAGCTTGGCCACCTTGCCGAGCTCGGAGTCGTACGAGCCGGCGCCGATCGCGGAACCGGCCGGCGCGTCCGCGGGCAGGGCGTCGCTGATCTTCCCGGCGGGAGTGCCGTCCGGCGCGCTGGTGATCGAAGTGACCGCCCTGGCGCCCGACTTGTACAGGTCGGCCAGCGGACCCATGCCGGCGATCACCGAGTAGCTCTGGTGCTGCCGGTCGATGATGAACGATTCCTTCGCCTGGGCGTCCGTGCGCGCGGCGGTGATCCGGGCGCAGTAGCGCATGTTGGCGCGCAGCACCTCGGGCGTGAGCGGGGTGCCGGTGTTCCAGGCGCCGCCGGTCTTCCACACCTTCGCGAAGCCGCCGAGGACGCGGATCACCGCATTGGTCTCGGGCGTCTGGTTCGCGACGACGTTGGTCTTGTAGTCGTCGACGAACGCGGCGGCGTTCGTCGCGGCCTTGGCGTCCGCGGAGGGGAGCCAGCCGGCGAAGGCGGGGACGGCCACCAGGGCCGCCCCGCTTCCGACGGAGGTCAGGAGAAAGCGCCTTCTGTTCATGGACGGGTTGGCGTGGAGCCCGGCGGGTGACGGCATGCGAGCCTCTCTTGAGTTCTTCGGCCGTACGGCCGGGTGGGGATCGAAATGATCGACTCGACCGTCCGGTGCGCGGGAGACGCACGAGGCGTGCAGAAAGCGCTTGGGGTCGAGTCGTACGAGCGAAGATCTACGGGCGAGTTGTGTCGGACTCGGGATGGCCCGGCGTCCGACAGGTGTCACAGGAGTGAACGGGCCATCGCCACCGCGCCCTCGACCGGCGGCGCCCGCAGGGGACGCGGCCGGGCCGTCGGCACACTCTCCGCCAGCGCAGACACGAAGGCGTCGTACAGCGAGGGCTGGGCGAGGACCGTACTGCCCGCGACCACGACGTCGTCGACCACCACCCCACGGGCGGCGAGGCGTTCGACGAGCGCGGCAAGGGCGCGGCCCGCCTCGGCGATCACGGTGCGGGCGAGCGGGGAGCCCGCCTCGGCGGCCGTGAAGACGGCCGGGGCGTGCCGGCCCCACTCGGCGGAGGCCGCCGTGACGGACTCCAACGCGGCGCCGAGCGCGGGTACTTCGGGGACGTCGAAGGCGGCCAGCAGACCGAGCGCCAGCGCGTCGGGCTCCTCGCCGCGGTCGTGTGCGGCCCATACGGCACGGACGGCCTCGCGTACGAGACCGGCGGCGCCGCCCTCGTCACCGAGCAGCGCGCCCCAGCCGCCGACCTGGACCGGTGTGCCGTCGGCGAAGCGGCCCACGGCGACGGATCCGGTGCCGGCGACCAGGCCGACACCCTTGTCCAGGCCCGCTGCGGGCACGAGCAGTTCGGCGTCGCCCATGACCAGCGCGGGCACGTCGAAGTGCAGTTGGAGCGCGGTACGGATCTGTGCGCACTGACGCGCGGTCTCGCATGCATGGGCGCCGACGGCCAGCGCGGACGGGCGTGTGCCCTTGGGCAGGGCCTCGGCGAGCAGCGCGGCCAGCCAGCCGGCGGCAGCCAGCGGATCGCACGGCCGCCAGCCGCTGCTGGGCCGGACGTGATCGGCCACCACGGTGTCGCCCGTGAGCGCGCGGAGATGCGTCTTGGTGCCGCCCACGTCGATGCCGACCATCAGAGGGCCAGACAAAGGGGTGACCTGCACGGATCCTCTTTCGTCGGTGAGCTGTGTGCTGCGACGGCGGGCGAACCGTGCCGGAGGGCAAGACAGTTGAAGAGCTAGGGAAGCCCCGGGACGGGCCTCTGGACGGACCACGGCAGGCGAGTACCGTGACGTTCGTTAGGAAGTTAACTAACGAAGTACAGTGCGTGTCAATAGGCGTCGCGCAGTCGGCTTCCCGGGCCTTTCGCCCGGGTCGGCAAAGCGTGCCGCCAGGGCAACCCATCGCCGCCTTCCGCCGAGCCGATCGGCCCGGGAGAGCAGCCTGTCACCTGGGGGAACTGTGGAACACGACGTGGTAAGAGCCCCCCGTCTGACCGAGAGCGCGAGCCATGTATTCGCCGTGCTGGCCCAGGCCGGCACCGCGACCCGGCCGCAGCTCGCCAGCCTTGCGCGGCTGTCCAAACCGACGGTCTCCGCCGCCGTCGCCGAACTGGAGGGCGTCCAGCTGGCCGCCCACTCCGGCACCGCTTCCAGCGGCACGGGCCGCAACGCGGCCGTCTACCGCCTCGGCCCGGCCGCCGGTGCCGTGCTCGCCGTGGACCTCGGCCCCGCCCTCACCCGGGTCCGCGGCTGCGCCCTGGACGGCACCCTGCTCGCCGAGGCCACCGGACCCCGGGACGAGGCGGCCGACGTGGTGCGCGAGGCGCTCCGCGCGCTGCCCGCCGACGCCCCGCTGCGCACCATCGTCGTGGCCGTCGGTGACGTCACGGCCCGGGGGGAGGAGGGCTCCGGCATGCGCCCGGCGACTGCCAAGGCGCGGCCCGTCTTCGACGCGGTGGCCGTCGCACTGCCGCCCGGAGTCCCCGTCCATCTGGAGAACAACGTCAATTGCGCCGCGCTCGCGGAACTGCACGAGGGCGCGGCGCGCGGCCGTCACACCTTCGGCTATCTGCGGATCGGCGTCGGTATCGGTCTCGGCATCGTCGTAGGAGGGCAGGTGCTGGCCGGGGCGAACGGAGCCGCCGGAGAGCTCGCCCGGCTGCCCTACCCCTGGGACGACGACCTGGAGCCCCGCCACGAGGCCCTGGAGGAGTACATCGGGGCCCGTTCCCTGCTGCGCCGGGCCGCCGAGGCATGGCCGGAGACCGATGGCGCCGGCCCGCGTACGGCCGAGCGGCTCTTCGCGCTCGCCGGACAGGGCAGTGCCCCGGCCCGTGCCGTCGTCGCCCGGCACGCCGTGGACGTGGGCAGGCTGGCGGCCGCCGTGACCGCCGTACTGGACCCTGGACTGCTCGTGCTGGGCGGCAGCACCGGCGCGTCTCCGCAGCTCCTGCCCGGCGTGCGGGCCGAGCTGGAGCGGCTCAGCTGGCCCACCGAGGTGGTCAGCAGCCAGGTCGGTGATCTCGGCACCGTGGTCGGCGCGGCCCGCCTCGCGGTCGCCAGAGGAGTCCAAACCGTGACCGACGCGGCGCGGACGAAGGATTGACGGTTTCGGACTCGGTCTGCCAATGTCCGGACAAGCGCTTTCTAAGTCGGCCGGGACGCCGGCTTGGGGCGAACCTCCCGCCCGTACTCGACGTACGGCAACCGCACGAGGGCGTGCCCGTGCGGTGACGGCCAGGACGGCCGGGGATCTCGCCCCGCGTGGACGACGCGGCCGGGCGAGGCCGCCCCTTCCGGAAAGCGAATTTTCCTGCAAAATGCACCCGTGCCGCCTCGGTCGGCGCCGTGCTCCGTCCCCTAATGACGAAAAGGGATCGAAGATGACCACTGTGGGTGTGCGGCGCTCCCGCCGACTCGGCCGCGGCGGTATGCGCCGCCTTGTCCCCCTCGCTGCCGTGGCCACGGCAGGTGCCCTGCTGCTCTCCGCGTGCGGAGGGGGATCCGACTCGGGCGGGACCTCCAAGTCGCTGACGTTCTGGATCTCCACGGTTCCGGGGCAGGACGCGGGCTGGAAGAAGATGGTGGCGCAGTACGAGAAGGAGACCGGCGTCAAGGTCAAGCTCGTCAACATCCCCTACGACGGCTACGCGACGAAGCTGCGCAACTCCGCGCAGGCGAACTCGCTGCCCGACGTGGCGGCCGTGCCGGCGCTCGACCCGATCTGGTCGAACAAGCTGATCGACCTCAGCGACATCGCCAACAACAAGACCAACAAGATCAACGCCAACTTCGTCGCCAAGGACTCGTCCGGGAAGGTGCTGTCCATCCCCTCGGACGTCACCGCGTCCGGCATGTTCATCAACAAGTCGCTCTTCGAGAAGGCCGGCGTCGACTACCCGACCTCGCCCGACAAGACCTGGACCTGGACCGAGTTCATGAAGGCGGCGAACGAGGTCCGGGAGAAGACCAACGCCAAGTACTCCCTGACCTTCGACCAGTCGCCGTCCCGGCTGCGCGCCATGGTCTACGAGATGGGCGGCAAGTACGTCCACGCCGACGACTCCGGCAAGTTCTCGGTGGACGCGGCGACCAAGAAGGCTGTGAAGACCTTCGTCGGCTGGAACGACGACAAGACGATGCCGAAGTCGGTGTGGACCAGCGGCGCCGACCCGTCGGCCATGTTCCAGAGCGGTGACGTCGTCGCCTACTGGTCCGGCGTGTGGCAGGTCGCCGCCTACTCGGAGAGCATCACGAAGTTCGAGTGGGCGAGCGTCCCGACGCCGGCCCAGCCGGTGCAGGCCAGTGACGTCAACAGCGGCGGCATGACGGTGGGCTTCAACAACAACGCCGACGCGGCCGCCGCCGCGAAGAAGTTCCTGTCCTGGCTGTACGAGCCCGACCACTACCAGGCGCTGTGCGAGGCCTCCGGCTTCCTGCCGGTCGAGAGCGGTCTGAACCCGAAGTACCCCTTCAAGTCCGAGGCGGCGCAGGCGGCGTTCAAGCTGTACAACGAGTCCATCCCGCTCTATGACCCGATCTCCGGCTACTTCAACAGCGCGCAGACGAACTGGGTGCTGAAGGGCAAGAGCCTCGCCGACGACCCGACCAAGGCGGAGCTCGGCAAGGCGATCAACGGTGAGCAGTCGTCCGACAAGGCCCTGCAGAACATCGTGGACGGCTACAACCAGCAGGTCGGCGGCTGAGCGTAGGCCGACGGGTCCGGGCGGCGGGGTCTCGACCCCGCCGCCCGGACCCCCAGGACCCACGTGATGCCGGGCACATGGCCCGAGCCCCAGGAAACCATTCCACCAGCACGGAGTCAGGAAGATGACAAAACGCGCCCCGGACGCTTCGGACGTGTCCGTGAGCCCGCCCAGGAGACGCAGCAAGTACACCCTCGCACCGCTCGTCCTCATCGCGGGCAATGTCGTGCTCTTCGCGCTGTTCTTCGTCTGGCCGGCGGTGATCGGGCTCGTCTACTCCTTCACGAACTACACGGGCGTAGGGGCGTTCCAGTTCGTCGGACTGGACAACTACCAGAAGCTGCTCGGGGACTCGACCTTCTACGCCGCGACGACCCGCACGCTGCTGTACACCGTGCTCTTCGTTCCGCTGAACTTCGTGTTTTCGCTGCTCATCGCCAACGTGCTGGTGAGCAAGCACGCCAAGGGCGCGTCGGTCGCCCGCATCTTCTTCTTCATCCCGTGGCTGCTGTCGCCCATCATCGTGGGTGTCCTGTGGCGATGGCTGTTCGGTGAGAACTTCGGACTGGTCAACTACTTCATCGAGAAGGTCGGCGGAAGCGCCGTTCCCTGGCAGTCGAACGCGGACCTGTCACTGCTCGTGGTCGTGGTGGCGGCGGCCTGGGCCTGGACGGGCTTCTCCATGCTGTTGTTCATCGCGGCGATCAAGAACGTCCCGACGTCGTACTACGAGGCGGCCGCGCTCGACGGCGCCGGTCCGTGGCGCCAGTTCTTCAGCATCACCCTGCCGAGCATCGCCCCCACGTCCTTCATCGTCATCCTGCTCAACACGATCCACGCGATGAAGGAATACGCGGTGTTCGCCTCCCTCAACAACGGTGGACCCGGAACGTCGAACAACCTGCTGGTCCAGTACATCTACCAGACGGGGTTCAAGTCGGGCCAGATCGGCTACGCGAGCGCCGCGTCGTTCGTGCTCATGCTCATCCTGATGGCCGTCGCGATCATCCAGATGATGGTCAACCGGCGGGTGGAGAACCGATGACAACCACAGACACAGTGCGCAAGGCCGACGCCGACTCCGTGCCGGCCGTCCCCAGGAAGCGGCGCCGCGGCGCGGCGAGCGGCGGGCTTCGGCGCGCGATTCCCGCGACGACTCTGCTGTGGGTCCTGGCGGCCCTCTACGGGGTGCCGGTGGTGTGGTTCGTCCTCAGCTCCCTCAAACCGGCGGGAGACCTGTTCTCCCTTCCGCTGACGGTGTTCCCCGACGACCCGACCCTGTCGGGTTACAAGGAAGCGTGGGCGAGCGCCAACTTCTCCGGGTACTTCATCAACACGATCATCGTGTGCGTGATCGCGACGATCCTCACGGTGGGGGTCAGCTGCTGCACCGGGTACGCGCTGGCCAAGTACGACAACAAGTGGCTCAAGGCCTTCTTCCTCTGCATCCTGGCCACCACGATGCTGCCGGCCGAGGTCATGCTCGCCCCGCTGTTCCTGGTGGTCCGCGACCTCGGCCTCTACAACTCGCTGTCCGGCATCATCCTCCCGGCCCTGCTCACCGCGACCGGCTGCTTCATGTTCCGCCAGTTCTTCCTGACGGTCCCCGACGAACTCATCGAGGCCGCCCGCATCGACGGCGCGAAAGAGCTGTCGATCTTCCTGCGGATCATGGTGCCGCTCTCCCGGCCCATCATGCTGACGCTGGCCATCCTGTCGTTCCAGTGGAGGTGGAACGACTACATCTGGCCGCTGCTGATGCTGAACGACCCAGAGAAGTTCACGGTGCAGATCGGCATCCAGAGCCTCGTCGGGGCGCAGAACATCAACTGGTCGGTGCTGCTCGGCGGATCGGTCATCTCCATGGTTCCGCTGATCGTCGTCTTCCTGGTGTTCCAGAAGTACGTCATGAATGCCGACATCAACGCCGGACTGAAGGACTGACCTTGCCCACCCCGCTCGACCACGAGTTCGTCCGCGCGGTGGCCCGCGCCGCCGACCGGCAGGCCGCCCCGCTGGCGGCCCGCCCCGACGAGGAACCCGCCGGTGTGCCGCACCGTGGTCTGGCGTGGCGGGTGAAGACCCTGGTCGCGGCGTACCGTTCCCCGGACTCGGCACTGCACGGCAGCGGGCAGGCCGTCGCCGCCTCGATGACCCACCTCCGAGCCCTACGGGCCGTGCAGACGGCCTCCGGCCTCTTCGCGGGCGGCGACAACGTGCAGTCACCGCCGGACTCCGCGTTCACCGTCAACGACGTGTGCGACGCGCACGTCCTCGCCGTCGGCGCGGGGCCGGAACTGCGCGAGGTCACGGCCGCGCTCGCCGAGATCGCCGGCGCCGCCTCCGGCAGTCTCCTGAGCGGTGGGGTGCACACCCCGAACCACCGCTGGGAGCTGTGCGCGGCGCTGGCCCGGCTGCACCGGTCGTTCCCGGACCACCGGCTGCTCGACCGCGTCGAGGAGTGGCTCGCCGAGGGCGTCGACATCGACGCGGAGGGCCTGTACTCGGAACGCAGCGCCAACTACGCGGCCCACGTGTCCAACCCGTCGCTGCTGCTGCTGGCCGACGTACTCGGCCGCGCCGACCTGCTGGACGCCGTCGAGCGCAATCTCGCCACGACCCTGGACCTGATCAGGCCGGACGGCACGGTGGAGACCGTCCACTCGCGACGGCAGGACCAGAAGCACTCGTTCCCGCTGGCGCCCTACCTGCCGCACTACCGGCTGCTCGCGATCCGCACCGGCCGGGGCGACTTCGCCCGGGCGGCACGGCTGGCGGCCGCCGGCGGCATCGACGCCGCCGACCTGCTCGCCCAGAGCCTCCTCACCCCGGACCTGTGCCGCGCCCTGCCGTCCCCGGAGGCGGAGACGCTTCCGCGTGACCGGTACCTCACCACCGCACGCCTCGCCGCACGCGCCTCGGCCGCCGCGCACACGGTGGTGTACGGCGGCTCCGACGTGCCCGAGCACCGGCGCATCCGATCGGGCCTCGCCTGCAACCCCACCTTCCTGCGCATGTTCGCCGGCGACGCCGTCCTCGACGCGGTCCGTCTCTCGCGGGGGTTCTTCGACCTGGGCCCGTTCCGCTCCGCCGACATGGAACAGCTCGCCCCCGACCGGTACCGGCTCACCGAAACCCTCACGGCCGCCTACTACCAGCCGCTCCCGAAGGACGAGAGGCGGGACGACGGCGGCTACCGACTGGTGGACGAGGGACGCTTCTCCGCCGCGATGGCCTTCCCGGACCGGCCCCAGGACGAGGTCTCCCACACGACCCGAGTCGAGGTGGACCTGCGGGACGACGGGGCCGACCTGCGGATCGACATCAGCGGACCACGGGTGCCCTGGGCCCTCGAACTGACCTTCCGGCCGGGCGGTGTGCCGGAGGGCGCCGTACCGATCGGCGACGGACGCTGGTGCCTGACGACCGCGCCGATGACCTACCGGGTCGGTGACGACGAGATCCGGATCGAGACCGACGTCGAGGCGGGCGAACCGCTTGCCGGTCCGGACCGGAGCGACGTGCTGCGGTACGACCCGGGTCAGGACTACACCGTGGTGGGCGGCACCGATGCGACGACCGGGAACCGCGTCTACATTGGTGGACTCGGCCCGCACACACTGACCGTCGCACTGCACGCCCGCCGGCCCGCACCCGTCGTGTGACCCCGACGAACCACGCCATGGCCATCTCAGGCATGAAGGGCTGATCCCCGTGCACCTCACGTCCCCTCCCGTGCACCTCACGCACCAGCGCGGCCCGCTGCACGACCTGCCGGACAGCCCCGAGGCGTACGACGCGGTCCTCGCCGACGTCGTCGAGCAGGCCCTGGCCCGGCTCACGCCGGAGGGCAACCTGGAGCACCCGGACTGCGTCGACGACATCGGCGACACGTCCCTCGGCATCACCTCGCTCCTCGCCCTCGCCTGGCAGCGCGGCAAGGACCCGCGGCTGCCGGAGGCGGTGCGGTGCAGCCTCGCCTTCCATCTGCGCGAGCGGGTGTACGTCGACGACAACCCCGGCTACCCGAACCTGACGGTGCGCGGCTCCGGTCTGCCGTACGCCCGTTACACCCTGGCCTCCGGCGCGCACCCCATCGGCGACTGGCCGAGCACGGTGTGGGCGCTGCTCCAGACCGTCAATGTGCTGGACCTGGCGGAGGGGCTGGTCGAGGACGAGCAGCGCGCCGAACTCGTCGAGGTGGCGCACGGCTACTGGAGCTGGCTGACCGAGGCGACCTTCTTCAATCCGCAGGAGGCCGGCAACCAGGCCATCGGCTGCGTCGTCGGCGGGCTGATGCTGGCCCGTCATCTCCCGCCGGGCCAGGGCGAGCAGGTGCGTTCGCGGGCGATCGCCCTGTACGCCGACAAGATCCGCGCCCACCGGGTCGCGGACCGCGGCGCCCTGCTGCCTCCCGAGCACGGCGGTGCCTACGACAACAACTACGGCCCGATCTCCCTGTCCTTCCTCGCCCAGGCGCACCGGATCAGCGGCGAGGAGATCTTCGCCGAGGACGGCGACGCGCTCGCCCGCTACATCGACGCCCGTCTCACGGGCGGCGGCTTCGACAACGGCGGCCCGCGCTACAGCGAGCAGCACAGCGGCTTCGAGTCGGTCCTCGGGCTGCGCTACTTCGGCGCCCGGATCGGCTCCGACCTGGGGCGCTACCGGGGCGACACCCGCTGGGGTCGGCACGCGGTCAAGGCGGACGGGGGAGTCGACGGTCACTTCGCCTGGATGCTGGTCTGGCAGATCCAGGACAGCACCCGCTGGCACCGCACGCCGTCCACGACGCCCACGCGCCACCAACTCCGCGCAGGGACGGTCTCGGTGGCCTTCGACGACCGTATGACGCCGTCGCTGGTCGAGGCGGCGGGCACGTACTACCTCCCGGCCGCGGTGAACCGGCAGCACGGCTTCGGCCCGGTGACGGACGGTTTCCTGTTCTGCCGCCCCATGGGCGAGGTCCGTGTCCGGGACGTCCGCGCCGACGGCCTCGCGGCCAAGCTGGTCACCAAGCCGGTCGTCGGCCGCGATCACGTCCTGCGCCACGTCCGGTCCCTGTACGTCACCGACGGCACCAGCCTCTGGACGACCGTCGCGGTGGAACGGCTGCCCGGGACGCCGTACCTGCTCGCCGGCCTGCCGTACGCCGCCGACGACGGCGACCGGGTGCGCCGGACCGCGCAGGGCCAGGTCACGTCGGCGGGCGAACTCCGCCTCACCCACCCGGAGTCGGACGGTGTGGACCAATTCGACGCCCGCGCGGAACGGACCCAGCAAGAGGCGGCTTTTGCCCTGGCGGCCGACCCCCGCGGCTACGGCAACCCCGACGAGGGCTGGCGGCACCTGGTCAGCTCGACGGCCCTGGAGGCGGGACCGGCCCCCGGCGCCCCGGAGGACCTGCACGTCTTCGCCGTACGCTACGGACCGACGGGCGGGTTCGCGCCCACGTTCGCGTACGACGGTTCAGGGCTGGCCGTCCGCACCGAGGCGTTCACCGCCGTGATCGGCGAGGCGGCGGGCGACGCGCACGGGGAGCCGGAGCTGACCCTGCGGGCCGAGTAGACCGCCGGGCCCCGTCGGCCGTCGCGGTCACCAGGGCAGGCCGAGCAGCCCCCACCCCCGCCGCTCGGCCTCGCCCACCACTGCCGCCCACTCGCGGAGCAGTACGGCGAACGCGTCGAAGTCCTCGATCCATCCGCCGGGACGCGCGGCATGGACGGCGTATGCCTCGCGCAGTCCGTCCAGCAGCGGTTCGGCGGTGGCCCACCGCGCGGCCAGTTCCGCCACCGCCTTCGGTGGGCACGCGACGAGCAGGCCGGGCCGCCGGGGATCGGGATCGCCGTGGAGGAGGCCGTCGAGCGGTGGCGGCGCGGGGTCGTCGTGCCAGAACAGGCCCGCCAGGAACCCGTCGAGGCTCTCCCGGAGCGCGGGAGCGGCGAAGTCCCGTACGTCCTCCCAGGCCTCCCCCGCCCAGAAGTGCGGCTTGTACGAGCCGCTGGTGCAGTGGAACGCGTACCGGCCGCACCAGTGCGGACCCGGTACCGCCGGCCACACCCACCCGACTTCGGGCGGCGCGTCCCAGTCGAGGTCGACGTCGGGAAACGCGGCCTCCTCCAGCAGCGGAAGCCGCTCACGCACCGGCGTGGACTCCAGCCGCTCCCAGTCCACGGCCAGAACCGTGATGTCCAGCCCCATACGGTCAGGCCCCCGCGCGGGCGGCCGGCGTCTCCTGCGGGACGGGCAGCGCCGTGCCCGGCACCACCAGGTCGGCCCTGTCGCGGGTCGCGGCGACCAGCTCCGCGTTGCGCTGGTCCGAGCCCAGCACCCAGGCCACCGCCTGCTCGTGCGCCTTGCCGAACTCCTCGTGCCGGGCGACCAGCCGCCCGATCCGCTCGGGTTCGTCGAGCTCGCAGAACCACACCTCGTCCAGCTGCGGGCGCACCCGCGCCCACGCGCCCGTGTCCAGCAGCAGGTAGTTTCCCTCGGTCACCACCAGCCGGGCCGTCGGCTCCACCGGAACGGCGCCCGCGATCGGCTGCTCCAGGACCCGCTCGAAGCCGGGCGCGTACACGGTGCCGCCGCCGGCCTCCTCGTGCAGCCGCCGCAGCAGCGCCGCGTACCCCGCCGCGTCGAAGGTGTCCGGCGCGCCCTTGCGGTCCCGGCGGCCGAGCCGGTCCAGTTCGACGTCGGCGAGGTGGAAGCCGTCCATGGGCACATGCGCGACCCAGGGGTCCCCGGCACCGTTCAGCTCCCGCACCAGGTGCTCGGCGAGCGTCGTCTTGCCCGCGCCGGGGCTGCCGGTGATACCGAGGACGGCGCGGCGGCCGTCGCGGGGGAGGGACCGGGCGCGGGTGAGGAGATCGTCGAAGGTCAGGCTCACACCGCAGAGTGTGTCACCCGCCGGCATCAGGCACCTGGCCGAACTCCGCACTGCGTGCACATCCCTTACGGGTTAGTTTGTCCCTGTTTTCGGACTTGTAGGGATAAGGGGTGGACGATGACGCACGGCACGAAGCCCATGCTCATGAGCATGGAGCGGCGCTACGCGGCGACCGTGCCAGGCGGGTCCTGGCGAGCGCGCGGCGCGGGCCTGCTCGCGGCGGTGGCCGGCGCCTTCACCCTCGCCCAACTCCTCCTCGCGCGGCCCTCGATGGGCCTCGGCTGGGACGAGGTGGTGTACGTCAGCCAGGTCGGCACCGAGGCCCCGGCCGCCTTCTTCAGCGCGCCACGCGCGCGTGGCGTATCGCTTCTGGTGTGGCCCGTCGCTTCCTGGTCCTCGTCCACGACCCTGCTGCGCGTCTATCTCGCCGTCCTGTCCGGACTCGCCCTGTACCTGGCCCTGCGCGCCTGGCGCGGACTGTTCCCGCCCCGCGTCCTGGCCGGCGCGGGCGCCCTGTTCGCCACCCTGTGGGTGACCCTCTTCTACGGCCCGCAGGCCATGCCCAACCTCTGGGTCGCATTCGGCGCCCTGCTCTGCGTCGGCTGCTTCCTGCGCGCCCGCGCCGACCGCCTCGACGGGCGAGCCCTGTGGGGCGTCCTGGCCGGTGCCGCGCTGATGGCGTGGATGCGGCCCACCGACGCCGTATGGGTCGTGCTCCCTCTGCTCGTCCTCGCGGTCGCGGCACGGCACCGGCGGCTCGGGGTCGCCCTGGCGGCGGGCCTCGTGGCAGGTGGCGCCGAGTGGGTGATCGAGGCGTTCGTCAGCTACGGCGGCCTGCGGGAGCGGCTGAACCAGGCCTCCCGGATCCAGGGCGACCTGGGCTGGAACCTCGCGGTCGACGACCAGGTGCGCAGCCTGGTCGGCAGCACCCTGTGCCGGCCCTGCGACGGCCAGATGCCCCACCCGGTCGTCTACGCCTGGTGGTTCGTCCTGCCCCTGCTCGCCGCCTGCGGTCTGGCGATCGCCGTCCTGGCCGGTCGCACCACCCGCACCATGGTGCCGCTGCTCTGTGCCGCGACGGCTGCCTTCCCGTACCTGTTCATGATCGGATACGCGGCGCCCCGCTTCCTCCTGCCCGCCTACGCACTGCTCGCCATCCCGGTCGCGGACGCGTTGCTCCACCTGGCGAGGAAGCCGAACGGCCGGTGGCGCCCGGCGGCCGCCGCCGTGATCGGCGTCGGGCTGGCCGGACATCTGGCCGTGCAGTACGCCGTCCTGGACCGCACCGTGGACCGCAGCACCGCGGGCCGCCAGTCCTGGGCCCGCTCCGCCGCAGAACTCCACCGTCTCGGCGTACGCCCGCCCTGCCTGCTCACCGGGCACGAGGCCATCCCCGTCGCCTACTACACCGGCTGCTCGTCCGGCGCGACCCGCGGCCACAACGCCAACACCACGACGGCCGAGATCCTGCGGACCACCCGCAGCGTCCCGGTCGGCGCCCTCACCGCCCCCGGCGGCACACCGCCCCGGTACGCCCGCGACTGGGAGCGGCACCGCCTCGACGGCCTGGAGGTCCGCATCGCCCCGGCGCTGGGCGCGGACGAGCGGGCATGACGCTGGTGGCCGCCGCGGCGACCTTGGCGACGTGGCCCTGCGCGGCACCGCGCCCTGCAGGGCGCGGTGCCCGGACGTCTGCACCCTGGGCGGCTCGTCGCGGCACAGTTCGCCGCCTCCGCCGCCAACCAGGTGCTGCCCGCAGGCCTCGGCGCGGGCGCGGTGAGCCTGCGCTTCCTGATCCGCTGCGGCATACCGGTCGCCGGTGCGGTCACGGCGGTCGCTCGGCCGCCCTGCTGCCCACTCCCGGCGGACTCATAATCCGTCGGCCGTGGGTTCGAGTCCCACCCGCCCCACCAAGCGGTATCGGTGCAGAAACGATCTGACCTGGGGAAAGGTCAGTGTCCTGCGAACGGCGTCGCAGTGTTCGCCACACGAGCCGAGCGCTGTCTTCGCAGGGCAGATGTCAGGGGTACCCGGTGCAGACCAGCCGTGAGCTGTCGGTCGGCCTCGGTAATCGTCATCCACGTCCAGTAAGCCCGACCTCCGCCTGCCGACGCGCTCCCATGCTCCGGCCTGGCCACATCTGCTGGGGTGTGGCGTTCTCGTCCCGCCTTGCCCGTAGGGCCCGACCCGCCGTGTCCTGGTAGCCACGCGCGGTGATGCCGCTGTCGGCCGTCCAGGTGCGGTGGGACGGCGACGTAAGGGTTCGGTCATCTCCTGGGGGTGCGGGACGGCAGTCCGCTTGCGTTGAATGGGCAGCGTAGGTGAACACTCAGGAGGCGAGGCGGGGATGGGGCGCGTGAGAAAGGTACTGAGCAGGCCGTTGGTCATCGGAGCGCTGGCGGTAGTGGTCGCTGGAGTCAGCTTCGGGCTGTACTGGTTCCAGCCGTGGAAGCTGTGGCAGGACGAGACCGTCGAGGAGGCCCTGCCCGGGGTCGTGGAGACTTCTGCTCCTCCTGCGGCGGTGCCCTCAGGGCAGCCCTCTCCTGCCACTGGTCCGCAGACGCTGGCGAGCGGTGAGCTGATCAGCCACGAGCACGCGACGTCGGGCGCGGTGAAGCTCGTGCGGCTGGCCGACGGCTCCCACGTCGTGCGGCTGGAGAAGCTCGACACCAGCAACGGGCCGGACCTGCGTGTGTGGCTGACCGACGCGCCGGTGAAGGAGGGCAAGGCCGGCTGGCACGTTTTCGACGACGGGGAGTACGTCAGCCTCGGCAAGCTCAAGGGCAACAAGGGAAGCCAGAACTACGCCCTGCCCGACGACATCGACCCCGCCCGCTACACCAGCGTCAGCATCTGGTGCGACCGTTTCGACGTCTCCTTCGGCGCCGCCGAACTCGCCCGCGCCTGAGGCTGGTCCACGGCCTCTCCAGGTTGCGGCACGATGCAGCTGCCGGCTCTGCGGCGCCCAGGCATGAAGACGAAAGCGTGCCATCCGCCGTCCTGTTGCCGTGGTCTCCGCTAGCTGCACGGTGCTCGCCGAAGCCGTGCCGCACCCCGAGTCTCGTGGACATCGTCGCCGTGCTCGACGCGAAGCGCGCTCAGCCGAGGGTGTCGAGGGCGGCGAGGATGTCGGCCGGTTCGGCGCGGGTGGTGTAGTCGGTGGTGACGAAGGCCCAGCGGACGGTGCCGGCGCGGTCGATGACGTAGGTGGCGGGCAGCGGAAGTGTGCGCGGGTGGCCGCCATTGACGCGCTGGAGGTCGAAGCCGAGCTTGTCGTGGACGGTGGCGAGGTCGTCGGGAAGGTCGAAGGCGAGGCCGTACTGCTTGGCGGTGTCGGAGCCGATGTCGCTGAGCACGTCGAAGGCGAGGTGGCGCTTCTCGGTCAGGGAGAGGGACTCATCGGGGATCTGAGGGGAGACGGCCACCAGGCGGGCGTCGCGTGCGGTGATGTCGGTGTGGTGCTGCTGGAGGGCGCGCAGGGCGATGTTGCAGCAGGGGCACCAGGCGCCGCGGTAGAAGGTGAGCACGACGGGGCCTGCGGCGAGGAGGTCGTCCAGGGGCACGGTCTGGCCGGTGGCCGAGGGCAGGCTGAAGGCGGGGGCGGGCACCGAGGAACGCATGATCCTCACCGAACTGCCGAAGACCGCCATCCTGAACGCATCCGTGAGGCCGTGGCGGACCTTCTCATTCCCGAGCGAGAGCAGACCCATTCGTCGGCGTGAAATGAGCGATCTTCTCCGAATGGGTAAAGTAGTTGTAAAGGTGTGAAGTGTCGCTTGCGGTGCGTTGCACCAGTACGCCCTCGCTCGTTCGGCAGGGTTTCCATATCCCAGGAGTACCGCGACTGTCCCGTGTCGGGGTCCAATGGTGAGATTCAATCCCTTCCGCACCCGCACCGGTAAGAAGGGACGGTAATGGATCTATCTGTGATCTGGTTGATCATCGCAGCCGTGCTGGCTGTGGCGGAGATCTTCACCCTTACCGCTGCGCTCGGAATGCTGAGCGTGGCCGCGTTGGTCACGGCGGGTTCCGCCGCGGTCGGGTTGCCGCTGCCCTTCCAATTCTTGGTGTTCACCGTCGTCGCTACGGTCACCGTGCTGTTCGTACGCCCCATTGCGCTGCGCCACGTGCGGCAACCCCAAGCGGCGCGATTCGGCGTAGACGCACTGGTTGGCAGGGCTGCCTATGTCGTCTCGGAGGTGACGGGCCTGGGCGGCAGGGTCCGTATTGACGGAGAGGAATGGACGGCCCGCGCCTACGACGAGACGCTGGTGATTCCTGCTGGAAAGACCGTCGACGTCATGGAGATCAGCGGCGCCACCGCGATCGTCTACCCCAGGGACTGAAACCATGGACACCTCGGCGTTCCTCATTGCCGGCCTGATCGTCGCGCTGTTCGCGGTTTTCACCGTGGTGCGGGCGGTCCGTATCGTTCCTCAAGCGCGCGCTCGTAATGTCGAGCGACTCGGCCGCTATCACCGGACCCTGACTCCCGGCCTCAGCCTCGTGATCCCTTACATCGACCGCGTTCATCCGGTGATCGATCTTCGGGAACAGGTCGTTTCCTTCGAACCGCAGCCGGTCATCACCGAGGACAATCTGGTCGTCGAGATCGACACCGTCCTGTACTTCCAGGTCACCGACCCGCGAGCGGCTTTCTACGAGATCGCGAATTTCCTTCAGGCGGTCGAGCAGCTCACCGTCACCACCTTGCGCAACGTCGTGGGGTCCATGGACCTGGAAAAGACGCTCACCTCACGGGACACCATCAACAGCCAGCTCCGTGGCGTGCTGGACGAGGCCACCGGGAAGTGGGGGCTGAGGGTCAACCGGGTGGAGATCAAGGCCATCGACCCGCCCCAGTCCATCAAGGACGCGATGCAGAAGCAGATGCGAGCCGAGCGGGACAAGCGGGCCGCGATTCTCGGGGCCGAGGGCCAACGCCAGTCGCAGATCCTCACCGCCGAAGGCGACAAGCAGGCCGCCGTCCTGCGCGCGGAGGGCAACCGCACCGCTGCGATCCTCCAGGCCGAGGGCCGGTCCCGGGCCATCGACGAAGTGTTCCAGGCCGTGCATCGCAACGACCCCGACCCCAAGCTTCTCGCCTACGAGTACCTCCAGATGCTGCCCCAACTCGCGCAAGGCTCGGGCAGCACTTTCTGGGTGATCCCCAGCGAGGTCACCTCCGCGCTCCAGGGCGTGTCCCGCGCCTTCAGCGAGGTACTGCCTCAGTCGTCGGCAACCCGGGAGAAGCCTTCGGACGACATGGTTGCCCAGGCCGCCAGCGACACGGCTCAGGCCGAAGAAGCCGCTGCTGCTGCCCTCGCCGACGCAGCCAAGGCCGAGGGCGCCACCCCCGATACCCTCCCGTCTCAGCCACCTCGCTGACGGGGGCCGCGTCTCGGCCTACGATCAGCCGCCCCAGTCGGGCGAGTGATGCCGGGGCCGAGACGGCGATGCTTTCGGGGTGCTTGCCGTTCCGGTTCCAGGAGCTCATGAAGGCGCCACCGGGGTCGGCCGTACGTTTCCGTGCTGCTGGCGGTCAGCGCTATGGGGCGCTGCCCATCTCTGCAGCGAAGACCACGGCGTCGCTGTCGAACCCTCGGACCATCTCGTGAAACTCCCAGGCTCCGGAGGTATCCCGGGTGAACTCGGCGACGGTCGCGGCGGTGGATCCGGCGACCTGCGCGAATTCGTTCTTCAGTAGCTCCTTGTACCCCTCGACCACCAGCACACCGGCGTTCGATATGTCACCGAAGGTCTTGGGGCCGCTGTTCTGGTGGATCGCCACGCCCACAACCACCCGTGCGAAGGAGGATGCGAGGCGATCAAGCTCCAGCGTCATCACTTCGACATAGCCGAAGCCCTGACCGGTCTGGCTGTGCCGGCTCATGTTGATGGTGCCGTCCGGTGAGCGGCTGTCGAAGTGGACGACGTATACCGGCGGCCCGTAGGGGGCGTCCGCCGAGTAAGTGGCGGCGATGATGTCGAGATGATGAGGTGGCTGATCCCAGGGACTCGGGTCCCACTTGAGCCGCACCTCGGCCTTCGCCACTCCCTGGCTGTCGCTGCTCACCGGATTACCGCCTCTTCCGTACCGAAAGCCATCAGGGGACGGATGGTCCCCGCACAGTCAAGTATGGTTCTCGGTCACCCTGTTGAAGCCTTGTGCGGCTGGCCCCTGCGGCGGGCCGGTGCGTTCCGGGGAGGACTGAAGTACTGGCCTTCCGGTGTCCCATGCACGAACAGATCGGACCGCCCAGGCAATGTTTTGCAGGCCGGGCGGGGGAGACACTCCGTCGAACGGCCTCGTGCGCGATGCAGTCGGAGTCGAAGTACGCGGTGAGGCCGTCGAGGACGAGGTCGACCCTGGGCTGGCGGTCGCGGGTAAGGACGGGGTAGACCAGCAGATCGGCGTCGCGCAGCACCGGGTTGCCGAGGTCGAGGCGCTCGGCTGCTGGAGGTCGTTGAGGGCTGCTTCGTAGGACTGGACGACGCCGCCGGGGCCGGGCTGGGTAGGGCCGATGGCGGCCCGGCCGCCGTCGGTCGCGGCGTGTGCCTGCTTGGCGAGGTAGGCGAGTACCTCGTCCTGGCGGCCGGAGGCGATGCGCAGCAGCCGACCGTCCTGTGAGTAGGACGCTGAGGTCGCCGAAGCGGGGGACGGGCGCCCGTTCCACCTGCCGGGCGTCGGGTCGCCCTCGGCGTGGACGGTGGGGCCCTGCGCGACGGCGACCGTGTGCGCGTGGGACAGGCGCAGGCCGAAGTACTCGGCGCTTTCGGCGGGGCGGCCGAGGCCGATGCGGCCGTGGAGGAGCTCGTCCGATGAACTCACGGCAGGCGGCATCTTCTTGGCGTACGGCCAGGCGCTGGGCGCCTTCGCAGCCTTCGGCGAAGGCGTCGATGGCCAGCTGTACGGCGGCGAGCGTGCTGTCGTCCGAGCCGGGGGGGTCGGGCCAGGCGGCGTGGGCGGTGCCATGTACGCGTTGGCCAGGACGTGCAGGCCACGGTCGGTCGTCCGCGATCCGTTCTTCCAGGGCCGCTAGGGAGCGATCTCGTCGCGGGCGAGGCGTCGGCGGTAGCCGAGGCTCGTCCGTCAGGATGCGGGCGTAGCCGTCGAAATACTGCTGGGGAATGTCCCGGTCCGTCACGTCGTCCCCGGCTTCTTGACGCGCTGGTAACGGTTTCTTAGCGGTCACCGGCATGCAGGCATTGATGAACACTGCCGGAAACCGGCAATGCGCGGGCGGGATCCGGTGGGGCAGCATGTCTCGCAGGGGCCACGGCCGTTGGTTCCATTGCCCGGCACCGGCAGGTGTCCGCATTGGGACCGCAGGAGCCGTGCGCCGCCGGACCGGCTGGCGTCGGCGCGGGTATGCGTGCCGAGGGTGGAAAAGGGGGCGGGGAGATGCAGACATTCTTGGCAGCGGCCACGGGCCTGCCCACGATCCTGCTGACCACTGCCCTCGTCGTGGTCGTCTGCTTCTGGCTCCTCGCCGCCGTGGGCGTCGCAGACGCCGACAGCTTCGACGGGGACGTGGACCTGCGGGCGTGGCGCATGGGCGGGGTGCCTGTGACGGTCGCCTTCTCGCTGCTGACGGTGCTGGCCTGGTCGCTGAGTGTCGGAGCGGCGGTTGTCCTGGCCGGGTTCGCGCGCCCAGGATTCGTCGCAGGTGTGCTGCGCCTGGTCGTGCCCGTGGGGGCGCTGATCGTCGCCTGGGCCGCGACCTGCCTGATCGTGCGGCCGTTGCACCGCCTCTACCCGGATGAACCCGGGCTGCCCGTGCTGAGCGAGGCTCGCACGGGCGCCGCTGCCGCGCTGCCGCATGCTCGCGGCCGTGATGCCCACGGGGGCGTGCCGCACGATGCCGCGCTCCATTCGCGGGACCGCGCCGCCTGAGCGGCGCTGCCGCAGGATCTCACCTCCGGCCCCTCCTCTTCATGCTCAATTCCCTTACGCCTGAAGGACGTATGCCATGGTCGCCATGATCGTGGGCATCGGCGTGCTCGTCGTCGCCTGCCTGCTCGTCGTACTCGTCGTCGCCCGGTTGTTCCGCAAGGTGGAGCAGGGCAAGGCGCTGATCGTCTCCAAGATGCGCAAGGTCGACGTGACCTTCACCGGGCAGGTCGTGCTGCCGGTGCTGCACAAGGCCGAGGTGATGGACATCTCGGTGAAGACCATAGAGATCACGCGGGCCGGCAAGGAAGGCCTGATCTGCCGGGACAACATTCGCGCGGACATCCGGATCTCGTTCTTCGTCAAGGTCAACAAGACCGTGGAGGACGTCATCAAGGTCGCCCAGGCTGTGGGTACGGCACGGGCGAGCGACCGGAACACATTGCAGGAGCTGTTCCACGCGAAGTTCTCCGAGGCGCTGAAGACCGTCGGCAAGCAGCTGGACTTCACCGACCTGTACACCAAGCGCGAGGAGCTGCGGTACCGGATCATCGAGGTCATCGGCGTCGACCTCAACGGCTACCACCTGGAGGACGCGGCGATCGACTACCTGGAGCAGACGCCGCTCACCCAGCTCGACCCGGCCAACGTCCTTGACGCACAGGGCATCCGGAAGATCACCGAGCTGACGGCCGTGGAGCACGTGCGCACCAACGAGGCCCAGCGCACCGAGGAGAAGGAGATCACCCGGCAGAACGTCGATGCCCGAGAAGCCATCCTGGAGCTGGAGCGCCGTCAGGCGGACGCCGAGATCAAGCAGCGGCGGGAGATCGACACCGTGCGGGCCCGGGAGGAGGCCGAGACGGCTCGGGTGGTGGAGGAGGAGCGGCTGCGGGCGCAGTCCGCGTTCCTCAAGACCGAGGAACAGCTCGGTGTGCAGCGCGAGAACCAGGCCCGCGAGGTCGCCGTCGCGCAGAAGAACCGCGAGCGGGTCATCGCCATCGAGAACGAGCGCATCGAGAAGGACCGGCTTCTGGAGGTCATCGCCCGGGAGCGGGAGACCCAGTTGACCCGGATCGCCGCCGACAAGGAGGTCGAGGGGGAGAAGCGGGAGATCGCCGAGGTCGTCCGCGAGCGGGTGGCCGTGGACCGTACGGTCGCGGAGCAGGAGGAGGCCATCAAGAAGCTGCGTGCCGTGGAGGAGGCCGAGCGCGGCCGGCAGGCCGTGATCATCGCTGCCGAGGCCGAGGCGCAGGAGCAGCTGGTCAAGGACATCAAGGCAGCGGAGGCAGCGGAGCAGGCCGCCGTGCACCGTGCCGCCGAGGAACTCACCCTGGCCGAGGCCCGGTTGAAGAGCGCCGACCTCGACGCGCAGGCCAAGCTGCGGCTCGCCGAGGGCATCCAGGCGGAGTCCGCCGCCGAGGGCCTGGCCGCCGTCCAGGTCCGCGACAAGGAGGCCGAGGTCATCGAGAAGGCCGGCCGTGCGGAGGCCGAGGCGACTCAGGCCCGGCTGCGTGCCGAAGCCGACGGTGCGCGGGCCAAGGCGCTGGCCGAGGCTGAGGGCATCAGCGGGAAGCTGAAGGCCGAGGCGGCTGGTCTGACCGAGAAGGCGGCCGCGATGGCGGCCCTGGACGACGCCTCCCGCGGTCACGAGGAGTACCGGCTGCGTCTGGAGGCCGAGAAGGACATCCGGCTCGCGGGGCTGGACGTGCAGCGGCAGGTCGCCGAGGCGCAGGCCACGGTGCTGGCCACCGGGCTGGAGAACGCCGACATCAACATCGTCGGCGGGGACTCGGTCTTCTTCGACCGGCTGATGTCCTCGATCGCCCTCGGCAAGGGCGTCGACGGATTCATCCAGCACTCCGACACCGCTCAGGCGCTGGCGAAGCCCTGGCTGGACGGCACGTCGAGCTTCACCGACGACCTCAGCCGCATCCTCGGCTCGGTCTCCACGGCCGACGTGCAGAACCTGACCGTCTCCGCCCTGCTGATGAAGCTCATGAACAACGGCGGCGCGAACGCCGGACAGTTCCAGCAGCTCCTGGACAAGGCCGGCGAACTGGGCCTCGCCGACACCTCGCTGGCCGCACTGAACGGCAGCGCGAGGGCCTGACCCCGCGACGCCGGGGCCTGACGGGCACGCCAGGACTGCACCTGCGCCGCCACGGCCCGACCTGGCCCGTGGTCCGGAGCTGCCGCACAGGGGACGGCAGCTCCGGACCACGCCTTCTTCGACTTCCTGAGAGGGACCCCATGACCACCGGTCTGGACACCGGCACATACGAGGTGCTGCGCGACCGCCTCACCGCACAGGCCGCCGAACTCGCCCGCCGCGCCGAGGCGCTCAATGCCCGCCGCACCGAGGAGTTCGGCTCCGTCCGGCTGGAGCTGACGAGCACTGAGCGGCTGCGCACCGAGCACAACTGCGTGCCCCGCGACATCGTCTCCGTGGGCGACGCCCTGCTCTTCGGTCACAACGTCTTCCTCGGCCTGAAGCCGGAGACGACGGTGGGCGACGTCTTCGCGCTGTACGACCGGGACCTGAACCGGCTGCCCGAGGACGCCGTGCCGGGCTTGCTCGACGACCCGGCCTTCGTGCGGGAGTTCGCGGCTCTCTACCGCTACTACCGTCAGGCCCACCTCCTGCAACTCCGCACGATCGACGGTAAGTTGCTGGCCGTCTTCCAGACCGGCGAGAAGGCCGGCGACATCCGTGTCCTGCGCTGGGCGCTGACCGACGGCGGCCGGGCGGCCTTCCTGGACGCCCGCGGCGACCGCGACCACGTCTTCCCGCCCTCCCACGACTTCGAGTGGACCCGGACGACGCGCGAGGACCACGTCCTCGGCCGCCACCCGCACGTCTCCATCGGCGGCGAGGTCTTCGTCGAGACCGTCGGCGGCACCCTCACCGTCAAGGTCGAGGACAACACCGAGACGGGCGAGGGCGTTTACGCCGAGCCGGTCGCCGAGCCGCTGCAGTCCCTCGCCGACGCGGACATCGCGTACGCGCGCGTGGGCGTCCTCATCCTGTTGGACGTCCTCCCCTATAAGGAGGACGTCCACCGCTATCTGGTCTTCAACACGCTCACCAAGAGCGTCGTCCGCCTCGACGGCATCGGCCGGGCCTGCCGAACACTGCCCGAGGACCAGGGGATCGTCTTCCCCGGCGGCTACTGTCTGGCCACGGGGGCGCACAAGACGTTCGACGGCCTCGCCGCCCCTTTGGACATGGCAGCCCTGGAATTCGAGCGGGCGGTCCGCTCGCCCAACGGCGAGGACGTCCTCTTCGCGTTCCACGCGCGCGTGGAGGGCCGCAGCCTGCTGCTGCCCTACAACATGATCCGCAAGGAGGTCGACACCCCGCTGTCCTGCCACGGCTGGGCGCTCTTCGACGACGGCACACTCGTGGTCCTGCGTGCGGACAGCGATGAGCCGCAGCGCGTCCACCCGCTCCAGCTGTGGAACTCCCCGTACGTCTCCGACACCCACGCCGCCGCCCAGCCCGTCGGCACCGGCCCGCTCGCCCGCGTCGGCAACGCCGACCTCGTGCGCGGCATCTCCGACTGCCTGTCCATCACGCGCGCTGTCGCCGAGACCACCCCGACCAGCGAGATCTACGAGGCGCTGGCCGCCGCGTGTGTCCGGGCCGCCGACTCCTACCACTGGCTCGGCGAGCCTGAACTCGGCGCCCTGCACGAGCCGCTCACACAGGTCAGGGTGACCGCCGAGCAGGTTCTGGCCGAGTTCGAGACCGTCCAGGCCCTTACCCGGCAGGCCGCCGACGCGCTCGCCGAAGCCGCAGCGCACGTCGCCGCGGTCGTACGGCGCCTGCGCGGCGAGGCCCCGCGCAGCGCCGCCGCCTGGGTGTCGGGACTGACCGAACTCCGACACGCCCAGGGGCACCTGCTCACCCTCAGGGACATGCGGTACGCCGACACCGCTCGCATCGACGAACTCGCCGCCGACGTCGAATCGGACCTCGCCGCCTTCGGGCAGCGGGCCGTCACCCACCTCGCCCGTGAGGACGCCTTCGCCGGCCACCGGGCCGACATCGAGCGGCTCGTGATGGACGCCGAGGGGATCGGCACCGTTGCCGAGGCCGCGCCCGTCGCCGCCCGCCTCGACGAACTCGCCGAGGGGCTACGCACGGTGACCGAGGTCGTCGCCGGGCTCGACATCGGGGACGCCACCGTCCGTACGGCCATCCTGGAGCGCATCGCCGAGGTCCTCGGCGGCGTCAACCGCGCCCGAGCCACCCTCGACGGCCGACGCCGCGCACTCCTCGACAGTGAGGGGCGCGCCGAATTCGCCGCCGAGTTCGCGCTGCTCGGACAGGCTGTCACCGGTTCCCTCGCGGCCGCTGACAGCCCTGAGGCCTGCGACGAGCAACTCGCCCGCATGCTCGTGCAGGTGGAGAACCTGGAGTCCCGGTTCGCCGAGTTCGACGACTTCCTCGGTGAACTCGCGGACAAACGCGACGAGGTGCACGAGGCGTTCTCCGCCCGCAAGCAGACCCTCGCCGACGCCCGGGCCCGCCGCGCCGAGCGCCTGGCCGACTCGGCGTCCCGTGTGCTGCGGACGGTGACCCGGCGGGCGGCCACGCTCGCCGACGCGGACGCCGTCGCCACGTACTTCTCCTCCGACCCGATGCCGGCCAAGGTCCGCCGTATCGCCGACGAGCTCCGCGAACTCGCCGACCAGGTCAGGGCGGAAGAGCTGGACGGCCGCCTGAAGTCCGCCCGCCAGGAGGCCCTGCGCGCCCTGCGCGACCGCACCGACCTCTACGCCGACGACGGCCGCACCCTGCGCCTCGGCACCCACCGCTTCGCCGTCAACACCCAGCCCCTTGACCTGACCCTGGTCCCGCACGGCGAGGGCCTTGCGTTCGCGCTGACCGGCACCGACTACCGCTCGCCGGTCACGGATCCCGACTTCGCCGCGACCCGCCCGTACTGGGACCGCCCGCTGCCGTCGGAGTCCACGGAGGTCTACCGCGCCGAGCACCTCGCCGCCCGCCTGCTCGACGAGCACGGCCCGGCCGCGCTCGCGGAGGCCGACCTGCCCGCGCTGGTCCGGCACGCCGCGGAGGCGGCGTACGACGAGGGCTACGAGCGCGGCGTCCATGACCACGACGCGACCCTGATCCTCACCGCGCTGCTGCGGCTGAACGACTCGGCGGGCCTGCTCCGCCACGAACCCGCCGCCCGCGCCGCCGCCCACCTCTTCTGGGCGTACGGCACGACGGCCCAGGAGCGCGACAGCTGGACCCGGCGGGCGGTGTCCATGGCCCGCGCCCGCGACACGTTCGGCCTCGCACCCGCAATCGCCGACCTGCAGGCCGAGCTGGCGGAGTCGATCGGCACCGATGCGGCGGCCGCCTACCTCTTCGAGGAGCTGACGAGCGGCCCCGACGGCTTCGTCATCAGCGCCGGCACCCGCACACTGCTCGACAAGTTCCGCCGTACGGTGGGCACGTCCGCCTACGACGACGACCTCGCGGCCCTCGCCGACCAGGCCGCCCGCCGGCAGCTCGTCGAGGCATGGCTGACGTCGTACACCACCGCGACCGGCACGGACATCACCCCCGGCGACCTGGCCGAGGCGGTCGCCGCCGAGCTCTGCTCGGACCTGCCCCGCTACGAGTCGAACGCACCGCTGACCGAAACAGTCGAGGGAATGCTCGGCACCCACCCACGCATCAACGGCCGCACGCTCACCGTCCGCATCGACGAAATCCTCGCCCGCACCAGGGAGTTCCGCGTCAGCGAGGTGCCCGCCCATCGGGCGTACCAGCGCCGCCGGACCGCGTTGGTGGCCGCCGAGCGCACCCGCCTCCGCCTGGACGAGTACCGGCCGCAGGTGATGTCGGCCTTCGTGCGCAGCAAGCTCATCGACGAGGTCTACCTCCCCTTGGTCGGAGACAGCCTCGCCAAGCAGCTGAGCACTACGGGCGACACCAAGCGCACCGACACCGGCGGCCTGCTCCTGCTCATCTCCCCGCCGGGCTACGGCAAGACGACTCTCATGGAGTACGTCGCCGACCGTCTCGGCCTGATCCTGGTGAAGGTCAACGGCCCGGCACTGGGCCACGCGGTGACCTCCCTCGACCCGGCCGAGGCCCCGAACGTCACCGCCCGCCAGGAGATCGAGAAGATCAACTTCGCGCTGGAGGCCGGCAACAACACGCTCCTCTACCTGGACGACATCCAGCACACCTCGCCCGAACTGCTGCAGAAGTTCATTCCGCTGTGCGACGCCACCCGCCGTATCGAGGGCGTACGGGACGGCGAACCGCGCACCTACGACCTGCGCGGCAAGCGGTTCGCCGTCTGCATGGCCGGCAACCCCTACACCGAGTCCGGCAGCCGCTTCCGCGTCCCCGACATGCTCGCCAACCGCGCCGACGTGTGGAACCTCGGCGACGTCCTGACCGGCAAGGAACACGCCTTCGCGCTCAGCTTCATCGAGAACGCCCTCACCGCGAACCCCGTCCTCGCCCCGCTCGCCGGCCGCGACCGCACCGACCTCGACCTGCTGATCCGCCTCGCCGAGGGGGACACCGCAGCCCGCGCCGACCGACTGACCCACCCGTACGAACCCGCCGAACGGGAGCGGATCCTGGCCGTCCTGCGCCACCTGCTCACGGCCCGCGCGACGGTCCTGGCGGTCAACGCCGCCTACATCGCCTCCGCCGGCCAGTCCGACGCCACCCGCACCGAACCGCCCTTCCAACTCCAGGGCTCCTACCGCAACATGAACAAGATCGCCCAGCGCATCCAGCCGGTCATGAACGACACCGAGCTGGCGGCTCTGATCGACGACCACTACACGGCCGAGGCCCAGACCCTCACCACCGGCGCCGAGGCCAACCTCCTGAAACTGGCGGAACTACGCGGCACACTGACGGACGAACAGGCGCTGCGCTGGGCCGATCTGAAGGCGGCGTACGTCCGTACCCAGACGCTGGGCGGCCCGGACGACGACCCCTTCACCCGCGCGGTCGCCACCCTCGGGCTGCTCGCCGACCGGGTCGCTGCCGTGGAGACGGCGATCAACCGCGCCGCCGACCCACGCCACCTGACGACCAACCCCGTTGCCCGGCATGCGGCTCGTCCGGTCTCGAAGCCAGGGGAGGAGTGACGCTGAGAGAGGAGCAAAGGGACCGGAGTGAAGACGATCTTCTCGCCGACGAACTTGTTGCATTGGCGGGGACTGCGGGGGCCAGTGCGCGGATCATGCCGCTTGTGGCCGGAGTCGGTGTGCTCCTCTCTATGCGCGCTCGACGCCGGGTGCTGTCCGGAGCTGTCCTGTGACCAGTACGAGTGTTGCTGCCCCGGCGCTCAGCAGTCCCGGAATGGCGAACATGGTGCGTTGATCGATCTTGATCAGTGCCTCGTACTCGGTTCGGGAGATCTCGATCTCCTGGCGCGGGATGCCGGTGTAGACGGCGTAGTAGCGGCCGTCCCGGGGGTCGAGGGCTTGCCGGTCTTCTCCGCTGCTGCTGACGACCAGCGCGATGCCCGCGGCGAAGACGGCGAGGAGACACACCTGCACGGAACGCGGGAGACAGCGTAGGGCGAGCCACTGCAGCGATGGGTTTCGACCCAGACGAACCCCATCTGTTTGGAGGAGGATGCCGCGGACGAGGGCGGTGAGGAAAACAGGGAAGAGCGCCAGCATGGAAAGGCCGACCGCGAGCTTTCCGTCCCCGAATACCGAGTGCCCCGGGAGCAGAGTGAGAGCGGCGGCGGACAGCTGAGCGACACTCAGCACGAGTGCTGCACCCGCGTGCACCGCGAAACTTCGTCTCATGCCACTCCTCCGTGGTTTCCCGCCCGCAACTCCAGCGCAGGAGGAGGCTCGCACAGAGGCGGGCGGACAGGCATTGCCCTCTTCCGGCAGTCTTCGTACGTCTTCCGCGTCCGTGAGTCGAATCAATCGGCCAGCCCTGCGCAGCCGGTCCACGCGAAGGGATGCGGAACGCCCACGGCCTTGCAGGCGCGATGCCGCGTCCACGGATGCCACTTGGCAGCAGACCGGTGGTGTCATCCGGCGGCACTGGCGACCACTCGCTCATGCCTGACGCTGTACCCGCAGGGAGCGGAGCGGATCACTCGGCGGGTTGCAGCGAGTGCGACGGCCAGTCGAGGAGGCGGGCGCCGAGCGCGGCGGTCTGCAGGATGTAGCGCTGGTCGGGATCGGTGGGGTCGTGGCCGGTGAGTTGTCGGATACGGGTGAGCCGGTAGGTGACCGTGCGCACGCTCACCCCGAGACGACGCGCCGTGGTGGTGTTCAGGCAGCCGCTGGCGAAGTACGCGGTCAGGGTGTCCAGGAGTGCCCTGGGCCCGCCGCGAGCTCCCTCGAGGCCGCCGAGAACGGTGGCCACCAGGTCGGTGATGGCTGCGCGGTCTCTGCCCAGGACCTGGTAGACGAGCAGGTCCGAGGCGTGCACGAGCCGGGTGGTGAAGCCGAGGAGGACGGCGAGGTCGAGGGTGCTGCGGGCTTCTTGGTAGGAGCGGACGATGCCGCTGGGACCGGGCCGGGGCCGGCTGACGGCGATCCGGCACGACTCGTCGACGGCGTCGCCCACCTTGGCGGCGAAGGAGTCCGGAACCTCCGGCAGCGCGCCGGGAAACACGCACACGAGTAGGCCGTCCTTGGTGGTGATCAGTACGTCCCGCGCACCGAAGCAGGCGGTCAATGCTTCCTCGACATATCGGGTGGTGTCATCGCCTGCCTCGAATGCGCTCTCGGCGCGGGCCACGCTCACCTGGTGCGGCCCGACGAGCCGCAGCCCGAAGCGTTCGGCCCGCTCGGCGAGTCGGCCGAGGTCGGTGCGGCCTTCGAGGAGGTCGCCGACGAATTCCCGCCGCGTTGCCTCTTCGCCGCGGATGGCTGCGCGGTGGGCGGATTCGTAGCCCTCGGTCAGCGCCACGGTCGCGTCACCGACCGCCCTGATCAGGGCGGAGGCTGCCTCTTTGAGCTCTTGAGGTTCCGTAGCCCGCCGAATCGCGGGCAGGTCGGTCCAGGCGCGGGAGACGGAGTCGACGTATTCGGCGACCAGGAGCGGCAGGGCCGTTCCGCGGTCGGCCGCCGTGGCGGCGAGCTGGCGCAGACCCTCGAGTTCCTCCTGGGGCAGACCCCGATTACTGAGGGAGATCCCTGCGAGGTGCCCCACGTGGCGGCTCATGTCCGCAGTTGAGGTCGTGGGCGTTTTTCCAGCGGCGGGTGCGGCATTCGGTGCTGGCACCGTGGCACCGGGTGACGCCGTATGCGACTCCGAGCGGCGTTTTCGCGTCGGCATGCTCCCATTTTGCCGAAGAGCGGCAAAACAGGGGGTGCGAGACGTCCTTGTTTGCGCGGTCATCGGCAGGCGTCCGGCTGGGCCGCAAGGGTAATCAGTGAGTAAAACGCCCGCTGGAGACCGATGCAACAGGGGGTACCACGACTGTGCCCCGAAGGCGCCTCCTTTCATCGTTCCGGAGGATTGCCCGGATCCTCTTGGTGTCGCTGGGCTGCCTTCTCGCGGCCCCCGCGGTGAGCATGGCGCAGTCGCCGACGGTGCTCGTGATGAGGATCGACGACACGATCACGCCGGTGGTCGCCGATCACGTCGAAGACGGACTGCGCACCGCCGGAGGACTCAGGTGATCGGTATGAACCCCTCGATGGACGACCGGCGCATCCTCTCTGAGATCGAGCGTTGCCTAGCCCGGGACGATCCCGAGCTGGTGTCGCTGATGGATGCGCTGAACCACCAGTTCCCCCATGAACCGGATGACGCCGACGACCATGGTGGAGGGCATGGCCTGCGCCGGAAGGTCATCGTGGCACTGCTCATCGTCGCGTTGGCGGGCCTGATTCTCACGGCGATCCTTGCCAAGCCATCCCCGTCCGGCGACAACCAGGGACCACCGGCAAAGGGCCTGGCGCCGACCGTGACTGTCCATACTCAGCGCCGCGGCCCTCGGACCCGGACAGGCACCGGGCCAACCGTGCCCGCGCAACGCCGTCAGCAACCGAACTGGAACTGCCAAGGAGGGGAGTTCACGCGTGCACGTGATCCGGCGCAGTCGTACGTCTCGGTCAGCACGGACACCGATGCCGTGGAAGCGGAGAGACTGCTCGTCGAGCAGCGGCTGACGGGTCTGCTCGTTGTCGGCCCGGCCAGGCAGCCAATCCAGGAGGACCCGGTGCTCGCCGCCGTGATCGACGAGCCGCATGCCGATCGCTTGTGCCGAGCACTGGCGGGACGCACCCTAGCCGGCCGTCTTCCGGCGGGAAGGCCTTTCCCGCCCGCTGCCGGTCCCGATCGCACGGCCATGGAGTTCACCGAACTGTTGGCCCAGACCCGAAGTCCGCTCATCGCCATTGTCGAACGGGACGCCGGGGGCCTCGACCGTCTCCTCGGCGTCGTCACGGCCTCCCACCTGCTGAAACGACTCCTCCAGGCCTGAACAGCACTGTCGGCTCGAAGCGCCAGGACACCCTGCTGAACCACCGAAAGATCAACCCCTATGACGGGTGGCAACCGCAAGGACCGCACCTTCCTCGACCGTCTCCCACTGCCCGAGCGGACGTTCGTGACGGACGCCCTGCGCACGGAGACCGTCGGTGGCATGGTGCTGCTCGCAGCGGCTACCGCGGCGCTGGTGTGGGCCAACACTCCGCTGAGCAGCGCGTACGAGTCCATACGGGACTTCCACTTCGGCATCGACGCACTGGGTCTCGACCTCTCCGTGGCCCACTGGACAGCCGACGGACTGCTGGCGATCTTCTTCTTCGTCGCCGGCGCCGAACTCAAACGCGAGTTGGTGGTCGGCGAACTGCGCCACCGACGCACAGCCGTACTTCCCGTGATCGCCGCAGTCTGCGGCATGGCCGTACCGGCCCTCCTTTACGGACTCGTCGCCACCTCCCGGGGAGGAACATGGAACGGCTGGGCCGTCCCCATGGCCACCGACATCGCCTTCGCACTCGGCGTCCTCGCGGTCATCGACACCCATCTGCCCTCCGCGCTACGCGCCTTCCTGCTCACGCTCGCGATCGTCGACGACCTGGGCGCCATCCTCGTCATCGCCGTCTTCTACACCTCGACGATCAGCTTCCCCGCCCTCATCGGCGCCGCCCTCGGGCTGGGCCTGTTCTTCCACCTCCACACCCGACGGTGCGTACACGGCTGGTACTGGTACCTGCCCCTGGCCCTGGTGATCTGGGGCCTGACGCACGCCAGCGGGGTGCACGCCACGGTGGCGGGAGTCGCCATGGGACTGCTGCTGCGGGTCGCGAAGGACGGTGAGCGCGGCCGGCGCCCGGCCGAACACATCGCGCACCTGGTCCGCCCCCTCTCCGCCGGGGTGGCCATTCCGCTGTTCGCCCTGTTCGCGGCCGGCGTCAGCGTGTCCGGCGACACCTTCGGGGACGTAGTCAGCAACCCGGAGCCGCTGGGCGTGGCCGTGGGACTGGCGGCCGGCAAGGTGCTGGGCATCTTCGGCGGCTCCTACCTCGCCGTCCGCTTCACCGGAGCCCGCCTCAGCCGGGACCTCGTCTGGGCGGACGTGCTGGCTGTGGCCATGCTGGCCGGGATCGGCTTCACCGTTTCGCTGCTGATCGGCGAACTCGTCTATCCGAGCCCCGAGGACCTCGAGCACATCAAGGCCGCGGTCCTCTTGGGCTCCCTGGCTTCCGCCCTCCTGGCCTGTGTGCTGCTCAGAGCGCGGAACAGCAAATACCGGCGGCTGTATGAGGAAGAGAACCTCGACGTGAACGCCGACGGCATCCCCGACATCTACCAGCGCCACACCGCCGCCCCGGACGCCCCGAGCCGGAACCGGCCCCGTCACGGCGGCGACTCCGGCACCCCGTCCACACGCGAAAGGTGACCCCACGTGCCCAGGGAAGCCACGCCTTCGGCCATCCGCCCCTGGCGAGTGAGACTGTCAGTGGGGGGACACCGCGCTGGTCCGGTCCTATGGACGCCCCGGCCCGTCGGCACGTGCGCAGGACCGCCGGTTTCAGTCCCCAGGAGAGGGCGATGAACGGCTCCGTACGGATGGGACGCGTTCTCGGGGTGCCGCTGCGCGTCCACTGGTCGGTGCCCCTGCTCGTGCTGCTCTTCGGATCCAGCCTGGGCAGCCGAACACTCCCCGCCTCGGTCCCGGATCAGTCGAGCGCCACGTACACAGTCGCCGGCCTGGTCGGAGCCCTGCTGCTCCTGGGGAGCCTTCTGGCACATGAGGCCGCCCACGCGTTCACGGCCCTTAAGAAGGGCATCGAGGTCAAGAGCATCACGCTCTGGGCGCTGGGCGGGATGACCGAGATGGGCAGACCGCGCGGAGCCGGCGCGACCTTCCTTGTAGCCGTGAGCGGACCGCTCACCAGCTTCGTCGTCGGCGGGGCCGCGATCGGGGCGGGCATCGGGCTGGACGCGGTGTCCGGCTGGGCGGTGCCCGCGGCCGTCCTGGTCTGGCTCGGGTGGGTGAACGTCGTCCTCGGCGTGTTCAACCTGCTGCCGGCCACGCCGCTCGACGGCGGGCGGGTGGTGCAGGCGCTGATGTGGTGGCGTACCGGAGACCGTGACCGTGCCGATAGAGCAGCCGCACGCGGCGGACAGATCCTCGGCATCCTGCTCATCTCTCTGGGATGGATCGCCGTCCTGCGCGGAGCCTTCGGCGGTCTGTGGCTCGCGCTCGTCGGCTTCTTCCTCGTGATCGTCGCCGGCGCCGAGCGTCAGCGCGCCCGGCTGGTCCCCGCTCTGCGCGGGGTGAAAGCGGCCGATGCCATGTCGGGTCCCGTGGAGACCTGCCCGGACTGGTTCACCGTGGAACGCTGCGTCCACGACGTGGCTCTGCGTGCCCACCACTCGACGCTCGTCCTGACCGATTTCCAAGGGCGCCCCAGTGGCCTGCTGCGGCTGCCTCAGCTCGCGCGGATCCCCGCCGAGCAGCGGCAGACACTGCGCGTGCGGGACGTGGCGACCGCGCTGTCGCACATCACGACCTGCGCGCCGGACGACCTCTTGGAAGACGTCCTCGAAAAGCTCCGCCCGGGCATGGACCCGCGCATCCTCGTCACCGACGGCCAGCACCTGGTGGGCATCATCACCGCCCGCGACATCTCCCGGATCGTGCAGCGCCACACACTCGGCGGAACGGAGAACCAGTGATGGCCGACCCACGCAAGACCGCTCGGACAGCCGGGGACACCTCGACCACCGGTCGTCTAACGGCGGTTACCGGTCTGCAAGTGCCGCAAGCGCCGGCGCACGAGTCTCCCCAGCCGCTTCACCGGATGCCGCGGGATGCCGACACCTGGGGAGGGTGCCCGATGAGAGGCAAGCGGTGTGTCGGGCATGAGTTCGCGCACACCGCCGGTCTCCATCAGGCAGACAGGCGGATTCCCCGCCTCTTTGAACCGGTCGACGCGGACGGTGAAGGGATGCGGCGGGTCGCCGGGCAGCTCCGCGGCCAGCACCGTGGCACCCTTGCGGCGCCGCCGCTGCGAGGCGACCACTTTGCCGTCGACCAGCAGCTCTGCGTGGCCCGACGCTGGCTCGACCGTGACGGAATGGCCGTCTCGGTCGAGGTGGAAACGGTGGCTACGGGCCATGAGGTACCTCCAAGGCCAGTCACCACATGCCCCTTCAGTGTACGAATTGCAAGCCCCCAGAAGCGCAGCCTCTTGGGGCTTAGGAGAGCCGTGGTTTGCAACTGCATGATCCCTCGCTCTCCCGAAACGAAAGGCACTCGCCATGGACTGCTATGAATGTGTCCAGCAAGGTCGTACTGCAGCCGCGGTCGCCGTGTGCTGCGTGTGCGGAGCGGGTGTGTGCGCTGATCACGTGCACACCGAGAGCCAGATACTGCGCGGGCCCGCGCAGCCGGGCAAGGTGATCCACGACCTTGCGGCCCGTCAGCTGACTTGCCCTGTGTGCCGAGCGGCGGAGAAATCTCCATAATGACTCTTTCCGAACCTGAAGTCTGAAAGCGTCGGAGATCCTTTGGGGCATGGTTCGCCCTGTGTGAAGGGGGTCAGTTCTGCCGCTCTGGAGCCGTGTGCGGCGCCGTCTCGGGGGTATGCGCGTAGTTGACCGTGAGCGCTCAGGACAAGAGTGGCGGTGTGGCTCAGTGGTGCACGAAGACGAATATGAGCCGTTGGTCAGCCGCTCGATCCTGTCCGCCATGGCCTTCGACGGCAGCGAGCCGATCGCTGAGGCCCGGCATGCTGCCCGTCATTTCATGACCGAGGTGCAGGCCGTTCACAGGATCCCGGTGTCGGACCGTGCGATGGGCATGGTCGAGTTGGTGGTCAGCGAGCTGGTCACCAACGCCCGCAAATACGCCCCCGGCCCGTGCCTGCTGGACCTGGAGGTCAACGACGGCGCCGTGGAGATCAGCGTGCGGGACACCGATCCAACCTTGCCGGCGGACTGTTCCGCCGATCCGTGCCGGGTCGGGCAGCACGGTCTGGAGATCGCGATGGCGGTCTGCCGTAGCTTCTAGGTGCGGCGGGAACCAGTGGGCAAGCGCCTGAAGGCCGCGATCGGGCTGGCCGACGATCCCGGCGGGAATCCAGCTGGCCGCCTGATGTGACCAGGCTGGTCAGGCCCTTGCGGCTGTGGAGATTGGGTGAGGGGCAGGCGGGCCAGGCGCGCCTTGAGGCAGAGGTCCTCGGAGAGCTTCTCGGCCACGAGCATGGTGTTTGCCCCGGCCTACTCGCGCCGCCGCACCACCCGTCCGACCAGGCCGGGCAACTGCTGTCTCCTGGCCGCCCTGTTGTGAGCGCGGCGCAGCCATGGACCGTGCTGGCGACGCGGGTCGACGACACCGATCACTCCGGTCGTCGCTGACCACCTTGAAGAGGCGGTCCCGGCAGCAGTGGCAACGGCCTGTCAGTGTCACCGGATCTTCACGGTGATTCGATCATGGCCTTCTTGACGTGCAGTCCTTGGTGATGGCGCGCATTTCATGACTCGACGCTGTTGGGTGGCCTGTGTAACAGGGACGAACTCTCCGGCCGGGCACGCCGCGCTGGAGGGACAAGCGGGGTACGAGGCTCGGAAACGTGACGTGAGGCCGACCCACCTCATCGGCCACGCGGCCTGGGCCCGTGTTGATGGGCCGGTCAATCTACATACGATTCGAGCGTGCCACGACGCCGGACGTCCAGCGTCGCGCAGTGGAACGAGCCGCCGAACGGCGCGTAGTGCAGCAGGTCGCATGGGACCGGCTCGAACCCCCACTTCTCCAGTGCGTGCAACATGCCGGTGGTGCCGCTCGGCGATCACCCGCTTCTCGTCGATCATGAGCACGTTCATGCTGAGCCATCTGCCGCACATTGAGGTGACTCTGAGCAAGGGCTCGTCGATCGGGTCGGGCTCGGGGGCAACCAGGATGTCCCACGTTGCTCAGGACGTCGGGCAGGCGGCCGACGTCGATGTACTCAGGGTTGACCAGTGCCTTGCCGGGTGCGAGCGGGACGAACGTCGTGTCGATGTGCATGGGCGTGCGGCAGCGGCTTTCGATCTCATGGATGCGATAGACAGGCCCGAGATGGCGGCCCAGCCACTCGATGCCCATGCGGTTGGTGACGTTGCTTCGTGTGACGAACAGATCGCGTCCCGCGCGCACGAAGTCCGCCGCGTCGAACACCGGCTCGAACTCGGTGAGGATGTAGCGCATGGGCTCGCCAGGTTCCGGGATGCGGAAATCCGCATCGAACAGCGCGTCGGTGAGCTGCGGCTTAGGAGCCGACGTCCAGCGCGTGCCTCGCCGGAAGTAGTCCTTGAGGAGCGCTCGATAGGAGTGAGTCTCGAAATACCGGCACGGTCACGCCATCGGGGTCTCGATGATCTCGTCGCCGATTACGAGCAGGCTGTCCCGCGGGCAGGTGTTGCAGAAACCGCGCGACGACCAGTCGGGCGTGCCGAAGTGTCGCCTGTGGTCGACCACATCCGGGCGCCTGACGGTGACGCCGAGGGACCGCAGAAGATCGACGAACTGATCGAGTTCGCGCTGCGCCCGCTCGATCAGCACGCGCGGATATTTGAAGCCGCCGGCCAGTCCCAGCAACCGCCCCGTCCACGGCGGGACGTTGCAGACGACGGCCGGATGGCGGGAGGGGATCGTCGCGCCATCGAGACGCCCGACGATGATCTCCTCCAGCGGGTCCCACTCGTTGTGCGAATTGACCGGGGAGACGCGAGGTGCTTCGGCATCCCTGCGGAGTCGCGCGCCGACCACCTTTTCGTCTACGAGCAGCTCGGCGGGACCCGACGCTGCCGGCTGAACCGCGACGGAATGTCCGTCCCGGTCGGGGTGAAAGCGGTGGCTGCGGGCCATGAGGTACCTCCCGAGCCAGAGTCACCACATGCACTTCAATTGGACGAATGGCAAGGCGCGAACATCGTGCCGCCGTGGCGCTCTGCTGTTCTCCGTCCCGTGGGCATGGAAACAGCTGCCGGACTGCGGCAAAGTGATCTTCCATGTCGTCTCTCCCGCGCCAGATGCCACCCCGCAGTGGGCACATGATCGTCTGCGGTGATGACGGGCTGGCCTACCGGCTGTCGGACGAACTGCGCGAGGTCTACCGCGAGCACGTCACGCTCGTGGCCCCCACCCGAAGCGGCGTCGCGGCGGGTACGTCGCCGGCCGGCCGGGATCTGGCGACGGCGCTCTTCGGCCGGGTGTCCACGGTGATGACCAGAGTTGCGGGCACCGCACCGGATGCCGCCGATGACGAACAGGTGCTGGAAGCATCGGAGGTCACCGACGAGGTGCTCGCCGCGGCCGGGGTGGCACGGGCCGCCGCGCTCGCGTTGGTGTATGAGGACGACGAGGTGAACATCCGCACGGCGCTGATCGCCCGGCGCCTCAACCCACAGGTGCGGCTGGTGATCCGGCTGTACAACCGCAAGCTCGGCCAGCAGCTGGAAGAGCTCCTGGACCAGGCCGCCATCGTCGCCTCACCAGGGTTGGACCCGGTGGCTCTGGACGCCTCCACCACTGTCATGTCCGACGCGGACACCGCCGCCCCGGCACTGGCCGCCACCGCTGTTGCGGGTACCAGCAAGGTCGTTCAGGCGGATGGACTGCTGTTGCGGGCGGTGGAGCGTACTCCGCCGCGCCGCGGTGAGGTCGTCGACCCCGGCCTGTGCACCCTTGCTCTGCTGTCGGCGACCGCCAACGATCCCGCGGGAGCGGAGGGTTCGGACAGAAGCGGCGCCGAGGCGCCCCAACTCCTCCCGGACGAGAACGCGGTGACCGCAGGCACCGGACACGGCACAGTGGTGCTGGAAGCCGTCTCGTACAGCGGGCCCGTACTGCCCACCGGTCGGCTGGCCGGCCGGGGAGCCCCACTCTCCCAGTTGTTCTCGCGTCGGCTGCGCTGGTCGCTGGCCGGCCTGCTCGCCTGCGTCCTCGGCCTCGCCGTCGCCTCCTGGCTGACCACCGACGACGACCTCGTCCACGCCACCTACCTCACCCTGCTCGACCTGTTCGCCATCGACGACCCGGCGATCGGCGAGCCGCTGAGCCGTCAGATCATCCAACTCCTTTCCGGATTAGCCGGGTTGTTACTGCTGCCGGTGATGACCGCTGCCGTGCTGGAGGGCCTGGGCACTTTCCGCAGCGCCTCCGCCCTGCGCCGTCCGCCGCGTGGCCTGTCCGGGCATGTCGTCCTGCTCGGCCTGGGCAAGATCGGAACCCGTGTGCTGGCCCGGCTGAAGGAACTCGACATCCCCGTCGTCTGCGTGGAGTTGGACCCCGAGGCACGCGGCATTCCACTCGCCCGTCGCCTGCGCATTCCCACCGTGATCGGTGACGTCACCGAGGAGGGCGTCCTGGAGTCCGCCAAGGTCCACCGTGCGCATGCCCTGCTCGCCCTGACCAGCTCCGACACCACCAACCTCGAAGCCGTCCTGTACGCCCGTTGCGTCGAGCCCGACCTGCGTGTCGCGCTGCGGCTGTACGACGACGACTTCGCTACCGCCGTTTACCGAACCTTGCGTACCGCCCATCCGCACGCCCTCACCCGCAGCCGCAGCGTCTCCAGCCTCGCGGCCCCCGCCTTCGCCGGCGCGATGATGGGCCGCCAGATCCTCGGCGCCATCCCCGTGGAACGCAAGGTGCTCCTCTTCGCCGCCCTCGTCGTCGCAGGGCACCCGCAACTGGAGGGGCGCACGGTCGCCGAAGCCTTCCGCCCCGGGGCCTGGCGTGTCCTGGCCCTCGACGCCGCCGCCCCCGCCGACCGTCGTCCCGATCTCGCGGCGGCCCATCCGGCCGACGGCGACGACAGGCCCCCCGGGCTCGTCTGGGAGCTACACCCCGGGTACGTTCTACGGCCCGAGGACCGGGTCGTACTGGCCGCCACCCGTCAGGGTCTCGCCGAACTCCTCGGCCGCCACCCCCGTCCGGCCGACCCCGCCACACCGTAGACCTGTCTCTGTGGCACTACCCTCGACCGGTCTGGTCAGCCGGCTTTCTTCCCCCATCGCGTGTCGATCCGCTTCCACTCCGCAGCCCACTGCTTCAAACGCCGTCGGCTCAAGTACAGGCGGGCCACCCAGACAGCGCCCAGCGCGATGCCGCTCACACCCGCTCCGGCCAGCACCCCTCCAGAGGCCGCATGGAACCGCGCCTCCTCGTCGGTCAGAGGCTCGGCACTGAGGCGACCGTCCTCGTCGATCCATATCGAGACCCGGTTCCCGGCCGGACTCAAGGCTGAGACTCTGGCCTCGTCGGTGTGTGTCGAACCGTCCGGCGCGGTCCAGCGGACCGTCGCCCACACTCGAGGATCGCCCACTGCCCTGGTGCGAACCTTGTCCTCCGCGTCTTCGACGAGGACGGCCGAGACCTCGCGGCGCTCTGCCCGCTGCCGGTCGGTGGACCGCCCGATCGCGTCCGCCGCCGTCAGCCCTGCGATCAGGCCGCCTACGAGGGCCAGCAGCCACCCAGCGAGCATGACCCAGGCTTCGATGACGTCGCTGCGCCGCCGGAGCGGATTCCGCCGCCACCGCCACAAACGCACTGGCGGGCTTCCTCTGCCCAGGTCCGTAGTGAATCAAGGTCATCTGGCTGAGTGATCAGGGCTTCCATGATTGCCGACGCGTTGGCTTTGACCCACTCATACCGACGGGCTGTCGCATTCTCGAAATCGGAGAGCAGCTCGGGGCAGTACACGCGCATCATGTTGCGCAAATTCCGCCGCGCGGCTCTCCTCCTCTGCTCGGGGGTCAGCCTCTTGACCAGGGGAACTTTCGGCGTTAGCTGTTGCTCGATGTGGAGGCGATGTCGCACTACTGTCATGAGGTTCGTGAAGCGCCTGGTGCTCATCACCTCCGGGTCACCGAAGTCGAGGTTCCCCCTGGGCCAAGTCCGACGTGGCGGCCCGACCTCGCCATCGAGCACCATCTGCATAAGCTTTGCAGTCAGTTCGGCGGCTTCGCACCACTCATCGGTGATCGCGTGCAGCTCCATCAGACTGGCGTGCAGCGAAGGCCATTCCAAGGACGTGGTCGCATATTGTTTTGCTCCCCGCAGGACCGCGCCGCCTGCGCGAGCAACGATGGTCGCCTCTGGTCCTGAGAGCATGCTTCCCCCCCGCTACGAGGCACGCCACAGCATTGTGTCGCGAGGGCCGGAGGCGGCCAAGACGTCGGGCCAGGAGAGGGTGATGCTGTCCGGCTACGCTTCGCATAGCGCCGCTGGTTTTGGGCCGGGCGAGGAGCGGGAGACAAGGAACCACCCGTGAGGAAGTTGTTCGCCCTTCACACCGAACCGCACGTCGCCGACATCGGCGGGACCGAGCTGCACTTCCAACCCGAGGTCATGGGCGACGAGTTCATGGACGCCTACGCCGAGCTGCGGGACGCGCAGAAGGCGAAGGGCGTCGACATGGACAACCTCGCCGAAGCCGACCCCAAGGACGTGCGCCGTACGGTCCGCGCGCTGCGCCTGTTCCTCGCCCGGCAGATGCTGGAGGACTCCGCGGACCTCTTCCTGCGCCTGGACGTCGTCAAGGACGGTGAGACGCTGGAGACGTTCCGCGACCTGGACCAGGCCGAGGAGTACGCGGCCCAGCACGAGGGCTCCCGCGTCGTCGATGGGTTCCGCCTGCCCACGCGCGTGATCGTGGAACTCCTGGAATGGGTGGTCGAGCTGTTCGGTGGTGGTAGCCGCCCTACTACGTCGTCTGCCGCATCCTCGACTCCGTCGCGGCAGGCTGGGAGGCGTGGGACGGGAGTCTCGCCCTCCAGGGCGTCGACCCGCACACGTGGCCGCTGAGGCGGCTCCTGAACGCCGCTGAGACGGCTATGGGCATGGCGGCGGAGGACGACGCGGCCCGCGCCCGTAACCGTGCCCAGCTGTACGCGCCGCCGAAGGGGGCCTGTCGTCGGCCAGCCGACGGGGCTCGGCCGCGCACCGCGGCCCGCATGGATCCGAGCCGCGCTGGCGAGCTGGTCCGGGGCAGCGTAGCCACGAGCCGTCCCGTCGTACGTCTGGTGCTGTCCGACGAAGGATCAGCAAGGCTGGCGCAGAGGCAGAATGACAAAGAGCCTCTGACCTGCGGTTGTAGGAAGATCGAGGCAAGAGCGGGGACGGATCGGAAGATCCGCAAAGGACTCGGCTCCCTCGACGCGGTTGACCGCCCTCGCCCTCACCTCCGTCGGCGCACCGGCCGCGGTGGCCGCCTCCGCCGTGCTCGGCCACCGGCTGCTGACGTGTGGCTGTCGCTGCTTCCCGGGCTTGTGGTGCTCGTCCGGCGCCGGGCCCTGTGAGCGCCAAAGGCGTTTCCCGGTCGGCCCGTTCAGGTAGGAGTCCGGTTGTCGGCTGAACGGCGGAGGGGGAATGTCATGGCGAGCAGTGAGCACGACGGGCGGTTGGGGGAGGAGTTCTTCACTCCGGGGACCTCGTCCTTCACCGAGTTCCTGGCGGCACACCGCCCGGCCCTGCTGCCCATGCGCCGCCCCTTCCCCGACGGTGTGCGCGCCGCACCCGACCGATTCCCGCACGGCACCACGGTGCTGGCCCTCACCTACCGCGACGGCGTACTGATCGCCGGCGACCGCAGGGCCACCATGGGCAACCTCATCGCCCAGCGCGACCTGGAGAAGGTCCATCCCGCGGACGACCACACCGCTGTCGCCTTCGCCGGTACCGTCGGGCTCGCGCTGGACATGGTGAAGCTGTACCAGGTCGAGCTGAAGCACTTCGAGAAGATCGAGGGCACTCCCATGTCCCTCCAGGCGAAGGCGTCCCGCCTGGCCGGCATGATCCGGCAGAACCTCGGCCAGGCCATGCAGGGCCTCGCCGTGGTGCCGCTCCTCGCCGGTTACGACACCAAGGCGTCCGAGGGCGCGCGGGGCCGCATCTTCGACTTCGAGGTCACCGGCGGTCCGTACGAGAAGTACGACTTCCACGCCGAGGGCTCCGGGTCGCCGTACGCCCGCAGCGCTCTCAAGAAGCTGTTCCGCGCGGGCCTGTCCCGGCACGAGGCGGCCCTGGCCGCGCTGCACGCACTGTGGGACGCGGCCGACGACGACTCGGCGACCGGCGGACCGGACATCAACCGCCGGATCTTCCCCAGCGTCTCGGTGATCACAGAGGGCGGCTTCGAGCGGCTGACCGACGCGGAGACGGAGGAACTGAGCCGGGAGATGGTGGAGCAGCGCCGCAGCCGGCCGGACGGCCCGAACGCCGCTCCCTGACGGGCGTCCGCCGTCCCGTCCCTGCGCGCTTTCCCTCTCCATGGCCCGCGGGTTTGGTTTCCATGGGCAAGAACTGCCGCGGCCTTTACTGCACATGATTTGCAAGTACCGCAGGATGGCCGCAGGCTGTACATCGCAGCCGCCCTCCGGAAGAAAGACGCTCCCTCCCCGATGACGGCTGCCCCTGACTCCACTCCGACCCTCCCCGCCACGGCCCCCGCGCGGCGCACGGCCTGGCACCGCGTCCGCACCTCCATGACGCGGCAGGAGTGGAGCAGGGTCGGCGGCATGGCCGCGTTCGTGCTGGCCCTGCACGTCATCGGGTGGTTCACCCTCGTCGCCGTCGTGGCGCCCGGGCACTACAGCATCGGTCAGCAGTCCTTCGGCATCGGCATCGGCGTCACCGCGTACACGCTCGGTATGCGGCACGCCTTCGACGCCGACCACATCGCGGCGATCGACAACACCACCCGCAAGCTGATGGGGGAGGGGCAGCGGCCGCTGTCGGTCGGCTTCTGGTTCTCGCTCGGCCACTCCAGCGTCGTCTTCGCCCTGGCGCTGCTGCTCTCCCTCGGCGTGAAGACCCTGGCCGGACCGGTCAGTGACGAGGACTCCCGCCTCCACGACATCACCGCTCTGATCGGTACGACGGTCTCCGGAGCCTTCCTCTATCTGATCGCGGCGATCAACCTGGTCGTCCTCGCCGGGATCTGGAAGGTGTTCCGCCGGATGCGCTCGGGCAGCTACGACGAGGCGGCCCTCGAAGAGCAGCTGAACAACCGCGGCTTCATGAACCGCCTCCTCGGCCGCGCCACGAGGTCGATCACCAAGCCCTGGCACATGTACCCGCTGGGCCTGCTCTTCGGCCTGGGCTTCGACACCGCGACCGAGGTCGCCCTGCTCGTCCTGGCCGGCTCGGGTGCCGCATCCGGTCTGCCCTGGTACGCGATCCTCTGCCTGCCGGTCCTCTTCGCCGCAGGCATGTCCCTCCTGGACACCATCGACGGCACGTTCATGAACTTCGCCTACGGCTGGGCGTTCTCCCAGCCGGTCCGCAAGGTCTACTACAACCTCATCGTCACCGGCCTGTCCGTCGCGGTCGCCCTGCTCATCGGCACGGTCGAACTCCTCGGCCTCCTCGCCGACCGCCTCGCCCTGCACGGCCCGTTCTGGAACTGGATCGCCGGCCTCGACCTCAACACCGCCGGCTTCGTGGTCGTGGGCCTCTTCGTCGTGACGTGGGTCGTCGCCCTGCTGGTGTGGCGGGTCGGGCGGATCGAGGAGAGGTGGGGACGGCCAGTGACGGGTGGAGGCTCCGGGTTGCCCCGGAGCCTCCACCCTGGGCGTTGACCGCGGCTGCCACCGCTGCCAACTGAGGGCCCGGGGTCGCTCTACGGGCCGGCGTTGGCCACGCCGCTTTCGTTGACGGTGAACTGTCCGTTCGCGGAGCCGTTGAAGGTCCCGCTCCTGATCCACTCGATCAGCGCCGCCTTGACCGTGGCATGGGGACCGGCCCACGGTTCACCGGGGCGCCCACCGTAGGGGGTTCCGGACTCCGGTGTGCAGCGTGGGCCGGAGCAGCCCTCCATCGGCATCTGGTGGCTTGCGCACTGGACCTGTACGAGCACCTTGTTCGTCATCGACGCCGGGAGCGCGTTGAAGATGGCGGACGAGTTGGCCGGCGGCGCCGTGGCGTCCTCGAGACCGTGGATGACCAGTGTGGGCGGGGTCAGTTGCCCCGCGACGGCGGTGTTCCAGCCGTAGCTGGAGAACGTCGGCGAGCGGTTGAGGCCGGTCGGGTTGCCGGGGTCGTTCCCGCCCCAGTTCCGCCCCTCGGTGTCCTGCTCCATGATCTGCTCCCAGAACTGATCCTGGCTGCCGGGCACGACACGCCCGGTGCACACGGCCTCGCGATCCGGCGGCAGCACCGGTGCCCCCGGGCGGCGGTCAAGCGTCAGCGGGAACGTGACGAAGCCCGCCGGGGGCGCCGTCTCCTCAGTCGGTCCACCGAAGAGCGAGGACATGAACACGGCACGGTTGACCTTCGCGATGACGTCGGCGCTGCCGGGAAGGAGTGGGTTGGGGTTGGCTGCGTACAGCGTCCGCCCGACGCGCAGCCCACCGAGCGAATGGCCGAGCAGGGTGACCTTGCCGTCCGTGGGCTGCGCGCGCGTGATGGCGTCGTCGATGACCTGGCGGATGTCGCGTACCCAGACGTCGGTGCTCGCAAAGCGCTGATTGCTCGAGTGCGCGACCCTCTCCCCGCCCAGCGGATTGGTCAGGAGCAGGGTCCCCTGCTGATCGAGGGGGAAGATCGGGTTGGGGGTGCGGTCGCACCCCTCGGGGTGCGAACAGGTGCCGTCCGGGTTGTAGGGCCTGAGGCTCGCGTTGGCGGGATCGTTCAGGCCCTCGTCGAAGCGCGTCGAGTGGCCGTAGCCGAGCAGGCTCGGGGCGAAGGTGTCGATTCCCGCCCGCGCGAGTCCGTCCTGCACGCTGAGCGAGTCACCTTCCGGGGCGGGGTGGCGCAGGTCGAAGAGCGGCGAGGCGGTGACGGAGCGGCCGTGGATCAGCACTGCGGCCCTGTTGGGCACTCCAGGGCATTTGCCGTTCGCGTACACCGGCTGAACGCGATGCACCTGGATCCTCGCGGGGCGCCCGTCGAACTGAGGGTCCGGCATGAGCCCGGGCGGCACCCTGAACCTCAGCCAGTGGTCGCGGGCGTCGACGCCGGTCGGCACCTCGTCGCATTGCTGGGCCGACGGCTTGGTGGCAGCGGCCATCGATGTTGTGCTGGAGCCGAAGGCAGTCACGATCAGGCAGACGCTCAGCAGGAGCCACCTGGTCCGGGCCCCGGACCTTCGGCGTCCTCCGGTCCACGCCCGTCGCCCGCGCCCCATCGAGGCGGCCAGTATGCCCATTCTCCGGAGGATCGCTCTGTGTCGCTGACCCATGCGCGGTACCGCCATGCCCAAACCTCCTGCCGCTGAACGCGGGTGAAGCCGACTCTCATCAGTCTGCCCAGCAGGCACGTAGAGAGCGCCCCGCGCACTGGCGCACAGGTGGCACATCGGCGCGCAGGGGCGGGCAGCGCTTTCACCCTCACCCTGGGGGGCCGCCGCCGCCCATGTCCCTTCGCAGTCACAGGACTTGGAGACCGGAAGCTCCTGGCGCCACGATGGTCCCAGCGACCACACACGATCCTCATCGTCACGGTGGTCGCACAGCCTCTCACCGGCGCAGCCCCACCTCCCCCCGCCACCTGACGAACTGCTTCTCCGGATCGCCGGTGTACCCCCACGGAGCCCGTGTCGCCCGGCGCCCCAGCATCCGGAACAGGGCCGCGGCGATGTCACGGACCCCCGCCTGACAGGCCGCGTGTGCCAGGTAGTTGAGATCGCGCAGCTCGCCGGGGGCCACGTCGGCGGAGGCGCGGTTCGTGATCCAGCGCTCCCAGGTCCGGCGTACGTCGCTGACCGCGCCGTCGTGACTCCAGTGCTGGCCGAGCCCCATGGAGGCGTGCTGCCCCTTGGCCGCGTCCAGGGCGTAGCGGAACTCCTCGACGCGGGCGTACTGCACGAGCACCGGAAGCGGGCAGCCGGGCGGTGCGACTCCGGCCGCGTCGCGGGCGAAGTCGTACATCAGGCCGTGGGTGCCGTGCCAGCGCGAGGAGTAGTAGTGCAGCACCTGCAGATGCCCCTCCACGCTGAACGGGTCGCGCTGGTGCAACTCGTCCCACCAGCGCCCCAGTTCCTGCCGCCGTACGCCCGCCGGGTACAGCCGTGCGACGGAGATCAGCGAGATCCACGGCGTCGGGTCGTCCGGGTAGGAGTCCGCGGCCCTGAGGCAGGACAGCACCGCGGTGTCGATGCGGTGCTGGTCGATCGGCACACCCCGGCCCGCCGCGATCGCCAGATTGAACGCCCGGGTCGTCTCCGTGGCCGCCCGCAGCACCAGCGCGTCCGGGCTGTGCGGTTCGGCGGCCAGCCACGACTCCACCGTCGAACTGCCCGCACAGGCCTGTGCGAGCAGCCGGACCCGGTGGCCGCGCACCAGCCAGTCGGGACCGGTGGCGCGCAGCAGTTCCCGCAGCCCCTGCCAGCGCCCGATGACGATGTCCTGACGGGCGCAGGTGAGGGGCGCGTCCCCGCAGTCGGGGTCGAAGTCGGGAGCGAAGCGGTCTCTCGCCATCGAGGGCTCCCTCAGAAGTCGGTGGAAAGGCCCTCGTGGACAAGGGAGTTCGAGCCGCCGGGGCCGGCCGGAACATAGTCCGCCTCGACGGTCCGGGTGGCGTCCAGCTTGGCCGGCCGGTAGTAGTCGCTGCCCTGCCGCCAGTACCAGAGCATCGGGACCAGCCCGGCCGCGAGGCCGCCGATGCCGATCGCGATCGCGGAACCGCTCAGCTCACCCAGCGACTCGACGAAGATCCAGAACATGAACAGCGCCCCGAACAACGGCCACAGCCCGCCGAACACGAAGTTGCCCACCGACTTCAGCAGCATCCCGCGATAGGCGACGACCACCGCGAGACCCGTCAGCCCGTAGTAGACGGCGATCTGCAAGCCGATCGCCGAGATGGCGTCGGAGAGGATGTCGCCCACCGTGCCCAGGGCGTTGGCGGCGATGAACATCGCCAGCGCCACCACGCCGACCACCGCGATCGCCACCCACGGCGTGTTCCACCGGCGGTGCACCTTGCCCAGCGCGGACGGCATCGTACGGTCCCGGCCCATCGCGAACAGCGAACGCGTGACCTGGATCAGTGTGGTCTCCAACGTGGCGATGGTGGACAGCATCACCGCCACGATCAGCAACTTGCCGCCCCAGCCCGGCCAGATCTCCGCACCGAGCACCGCCAGCACATTCGCGTCGTTCTCCTGGATCTGCTTCGCGGAGAGGATGACGTTCACCGCGATCGTGAACACCTCGAACAACAGGAACACGATGCCCACCCCGATGACCCCCGCGAGGCCCGTCGTGCGGCGGCTGTTGCGGGTCTCCTCGCTGAGATTGCTGGTGACGTCCCAGCCCCAGTAGTAGAACGCGGCGATCAGCGCCCCCGAGGCGAACCCCGTCACCCCGTCGAAGTGCCCGAAGCCGAGCCAGGACCAGTCGAACGCCCGGGCGTTGTCCGAGTGGAAGAGGGCGAGGACGGCGAAGAGGGCCAGTATGGCCAGTTCGACACCGGACATCACGAGCTGCGCCCGGACGGTGAGGCGGGCGCCGCCCAGCACCACGAACAGCATGATCAGGAACCAGCCGGCGCCCACCAGTGTCGACAGGGCGGTGTTCTCCGCGAGTTGCTCGTCGAACAGTGCCAACGTCATCGATCCCGCGGGCAGGGAACCGGCCACCATGAAGATGGTCGCCGAGATCACCAGCGCCCAGCCGCTGATGAACCCGAGGAAGGGGTGCAGCGTTCGCCCCACCCACGAGTAACTGGCGCCCGCGTTCACGTCGATGCGGCTGAGATAGCTGAAGGCCAGGGCGATGCCCAGCATCGGTATCGCGCAGTACAGCAGCGCGGCCGGACTGGCCAGCCCCACCGCCGAGACGAGGACCGCCGTGGTCGCGGCGAGCGAGTAGGCCGGGGCGCTGCCCGCGACCGCCATCACCACCGTGTCGAACGTACCGAGGACATTGGCCTGCAGCCCTCTGCCCCTGTTGTTGCTCATGGATGCGCTGCTCTCCGTCTTGCACGGCGCGAGGGCGACCAGGCCCCGACGCGTATGGGGGGTGGGGTGGTACAACGCCACGAACCGGAGAGGGATGACCTCGGGCAGGGGCGGCGAAAAGGGGTGGCGGACACTGTACGCCGTTGCGTCGCCGTGCAGTTACGCCGTGTGTGCGAGTGATGATAGCCACATCATTGAGGCTTCAAGAGCGCACGCCGGAGGCTCGGAACGGCGCGTGGGGTGGCGATGTGGGCCACCGGGGAGTCCGGCGCGGGGTTCAGTCCCCGATGCGGTCGATCTGCCGGAGCCTGTTCGTGGCGTCCAGGGCCGCGACCTTGTACGACTCCGCGAGCGTCGGGTAGTTGAACACCGCGTCGACCAGATAGTCGACCGTTCCGCCGCACCCCATCACCGACTGCCCGATGTGAATCAGCTCCGTCGCCCCGGTACCGAAACAGTGCACCCCGAGCAGCGTGCGGTCCTCGGGGGAGACCAGCAGCTTCAGCATGCCGTGCGAGTCACCGATGATCTGCCCCCGGGCCAGCTCGCGGTAGCGGGAGATCCCCACCTCGAACGGCACGCACTCATCGGTGAGCTGGTCCTCGGTCCGCCCCACGAAGCTGATCTCCGGGATGGTGTAGATGCCGATCGGCTGGAGGTTGTGCATCCGGCCGACGGGCTCCCCGCAGGCGTGGTACGCCGCCGACCGGCCCTGCTCCATCGAGGTCGCGGCCAGCGCCGGGAAGCCGATGACGTCGCCGACGGCGTAGATGTGCGCAACCTCGGTGCGGTAGTGCTCGTCGACCGTGATCCGGCCGCGCGGGTCCGCGGTCAGCCCGGCCTTGTCCAGGTCCAGTCCGTCGGTGAGCCCCTGCCGGCCCGCCGAGTACATCACCGCGTCGGCGGGGATCTTCTTGCCGCTCTCCAGGATGGTCAGCGTCCCGCGCGGATGCCGCTCGACCGCGGCGACGGTCTCCCCGAAGCGGAACGTCACGGCGAGGTCCCGCAGGTGGTACTTGAGCGACTCGATCACCTCGACGTCGCACATGTCGAGCATCCCGGCACGCTTCTCCACCACGGTGATCTTGCTGCCGAGCGCGGCGAACATGCTGGCGTACTCCATACCGATCACGCCGGCACCCACGATGACCATGGACCGCGGCACCCGCTCCAGCGCCAGGACGTTGTCCGAGTCCAGGATCGTCCGCCCGTCGAACTCCACACTGCCGGGCCGCGCGGGCCGGGTGCCGGTGGCGATGACGATGTGCTCGGCGGTCAGTAGCCGCTCGTGGCCGGTGACCTCGCGCAGGGCCACGGTGTGCGGGTCGACGAAGCGGCCGGTCCCGGCGTACAGGGCGACGTGGTTGCGGGAGAGCTGGCTGCGGATGACGTCCACCTCACGGCCGACCACGTGCTGGGTGCGGGCGGTGAGGTCGGCGACGGTGATGTCCTCCTTGAGCCGGTAGCTCTGCCCGTACAGATCGCGCTGGGTGAGACCGGTCAGGTACAGCACCGCCTCGCGCAGGGTCTTGGAGGGGATGGTCCCGGTGTGGATGGAGACGCCGCCGACCATGTCGGGACGGTCGACGACGGCGACCCGGCGGCCCAGCTTGGCCGCGGCGATGGCGGCCTTCTGGCCACCCGGGCCGGATCCGATGACGAGCATGTCGAAGTCGGGCACCCTCCGGAGTCTGACAGCCGGAGGAGCCCTTACGAAAGGGCGAGCCGGAAACCACTCTGCGCGTGAAGTGCCGGGAAGGAAACGGAAGTTGTGCCACCGCTCGCGCACGGTGCCATACCGTGCATACGGGTCGATAATGCAGGTATGGGGCATCGACTCGCCGACGCGAGCGCACCGGCCCGGCTGGCCGCCCCCGAGGAGGGCATCGGCCGGGACGAACTGGCGCTCGCGACCCGCAACCACGGCCTGCCGCTCGAAGCCCTGCGCTACGACCTCACCCCACCGGGCCTGCACTACGTCCTGACCCACTACGACATCCCGTACGCCCCGGACGACACCCCCTGGCACCTGACGCTGGGCGGCCGCGTCCGCCGCCCGCTGCGACTGGGCCTGGCCGACCTGCGGGCGTTCCCGCAGGTCACGACCCGGATCACGCTGGAGTGCGCGGGCAACGGACGGGCCCTGCTGACCCCACGGCCGGTGAGCCAGCCCTGGCTCGTCGAGGCGGTCGGCACCGCCGACTGGACGGGCGTACCGCTGCGCCTGCTGCTCGCGCAGGCAGGAGTCGAACCCGACGCGGTCGACGTGGTCTTCACCGGCGCCGACCACGGGGTCGAGCGCGGCATCGAGCAGGACTACCGGCGCGCGCTCCCCCTGGACGTGGCCACGGGCAGCGACCCCGAGGTGCTGGTGGCGTACGCGATGAACGGCACTCCGCTGCCCCCGCAGCACGGCCGTCCGCTACGGCTGGTCGTGCCCGGCTGGTACGGCATGGCACACGTGAAGTGGCTGCGCGAGGTCGAGGTCACCGACGTGCCGTTCACCGGCTTCCAGCAGGCCGTGGCCTACCGGCTGCGGCAGCACCCCGAGGACGAGGGCGAGCCGGTCACCCGCATCGCCCCGCGCGCCCTGCTCGTCCCACCCGGCTTCCCCGACTTCATGTCCCGGGCACGGGTGGTCCGGCCCGGCCCGGTGGCTCTGGAAGGGCGTGCCTGGTCCGGACGGGCGCCGGTGACGTGTGTCGAGGTCAGCGCGGACGCGGGGCGTACCTGGCGGGAGGCCGAGCTGCAGCCGGACACCGGCCACCGGTGGGCATGGCGCCACTGGCGGTACGGCTGGACGGCGACCCCGGGCGACCATGTGCTGAGCGCGCGGGCCACCGACGCCGAGGGGCACGGCCAACCACTCGAGCAGCTCTGGAACCGCGGGGGATTCGCCAACAACGTCGTCCAGCGAGTGCCGGTGCTGTGTGTGGACGAGGGGTGAGGCCGCGGGGTGAGGTCCGCGGGCCGGCCAAGGCAGGCGCACACGGTCGCCCCGGGTGCCGGCCCGCACCCGAGGGCGACCCGTGCGGATCGTGGCCGGTACGGCTAGGGCAGCAGCTTGTCGAGGGCGGAGGGACCCTCTGCCTCAAGCTTGCGCTTCGCCCATTCCAGGTTGCGCGGGGTGATGTCCTTGCCTGAGGCAAGCACGATGTCCTCGGGTGACACTTCGGTGCCGGTGCGGGCGTGGAGCAGGTCGTCCGGGGTGGCGCGCTCCTCGGACGGCCCGGATGTTTCGGGCTGGGACGTCGGCATCATCTCTGCTCCTCGGATCCGGATGCTTCTTCGGGCCCGGTGCGGTCATCGGGTCTGTTAACACCATTCAACGCCGGAGCGGACCCTGCATCCGGAGGCGCCGGGACCCGCTGTGCACTGTGGCCCCCTGGACACCAGGAGTACCTCTGCGCACCGCAGGGAAACAACCGAAGCCGGGCACCTCGCGCCCACCCGGGCCCCGGCGGCCCCCTCTCGTCAGCTCTCGAAGGGCGTGAGCGTCAGCCGGATCCCCGTCGGCGCCGTGTCCTGGATGTACGACGCGAAGTCGGCCACGTCGTCGAAGGCGAAGCCGTACGCCTTGCCGTCCTCCGTCGCCGTGTGCATCGCCTTGGCGTAGTGGTTGGTCAGGTCGGTGCGGAAGAAGGTGGCGGGGTCGGTCGTCGGCTGGGCGGGATGGCTGAGCAGCGTCGAGCGGTTGAATCCGGCGCCGAGGACGGCGGCGACGGGGCCGGTCGTGCCGTCGTTGGGGGCGGCGAGGTTGCCGTCGCAGAACAGCACGTCCCGGGTCGACGGCTTGCCGAAGGACACCTGGGCGGGCCCGTCGAAGGCGAACCGATCGCCGCGGACCCGTCCCGTGAACGTACCCGCGTTGGTGGTGACCGTGAGGTCCCGCCCGGTGTACGTGCTCCACACCTCGTCGATGTACGGGGCGAGGTAGTCCTTGGCGAACAGACCGGCGTCCAGGCCGTGCCCCGGGGCGATGACACGCGTGTCGTCCACGACGAGCCGCGCGAAGTCCTCGACCTGACGGACCGCGGCGAACGCTGCCGCCCGCCCGCCGGCCCGCAGCGTGCCCGTCGTCTGGTCCTTGGCGCCGGTCAGCCGGATGCTCAGCGGCACGCTGAACATGTCGACCATGGTGGTGTTGCAGAACATGCCGGCGGCGTTGAAGGTGAACTCGGCACAGTCGTGCACCACCGGGTAGTTGGGGTCCGACGTCACCCAGCCCGCCGGGTACTGGAGCGCCGCGTTGCCGTTGCCGTCCGCGACGGCCTTGAACTTGAGCTTCTGGCCGACCGACACATAGATCCGGCCGGACATCTGGGGGAGGGAAAGCCGGGTCTCGCCACTGCCGGACAGGCTGATCGCGTAATCGGTGAAGCCGTCGGAACCGTTGTCCGACAGGGTGATCGGAGCGAGGGTGCCGTCGGGCGTGACGCGTACCTGCCTGCCGTCCTGGTTGCCGACGATGTAGACGTGGACGTTCGCGTTGCCGAAGGAACCGCTGTTGTTGACGATCGTCAGCGGCAGTGCGGCCGCCGCGGCACGTGTGCCGCCGTCCACGGGTGTGCCGGCAAGGGCGTACGGAGCCACGGTGGCGGCGGTGGGGACGGCCACGGCCGCGCCGCCGAGGGCGAAAAGCAGCCTGCGTCGACCGAGATGGCGCTGATGGCGGGATGTCATGTGGGGGGTCTCCCGGAGTACTTGTGCGGGTACTTGGGTCTCGGTGGGGGACGGAGGACGCGAGAGCGATCGGTCTGAGAGCGCTCTCAATCCATGGTCGCCGCCATCGATGGACCCCGATGTTACGCACGGTTCCGGAGTGGGCCAATGGTTCTGGCGGCGCCTCAAATCCCGCTGAACTGGGGGAACTTGAAAGCCCACAGAATGGGCACGACCGCTTAACCCTTGCCTAAGGTTCACTTAAGCCCGGCCAGGCCGTTGAGAGCGCTCCCGGACGACGAGGAGAGCCCTCCGTCAAGTGCCGAGAAATTCCGTGGACCGACCCCCGAAAGATCACGTACGGTGTGGCTCCACGCCCTGAGACGGACGGAAGGAGGCGAGTGCCGTGCAGTTCACACCTTTCCAGCGCTCCCTCTCCCGTTGCCCCGGCGTGGTTCGTGAGATCTGACCGGGAGCGCTCCAAGTAGCCCGTATCCCGGAGGAATCCGTGACCGACCTGGTCATTCGCGCGCTCACCGCGAGCGACGCCCATCTCTTCGACGCCCACCCCGACCCGCTCGGCGCCCGCGAGGGACACCGGCGGACCCGGTTCCGCCCCGAGTGGCAGCGGGTGGCCCTGCGCGACGGCACGGTCGTCGCTCGCGGCGCCTGGTGGGGCGGCCCCGACGACTCGGAGCCCGTCAACATCAACTGGTTCGACGTGGCCGAGGGCGAGGAGGAGGCCGGCGCCGAACTCCTGCGCTCCGTCCCCTGGCGGGTCGAACTCGAGATCAACCTGCCCAGCGGCTGGCGGGACGATCCCGCCCTGAAGGCCGCAGCCGAGGCCCGCTTCGGCGCCGCTCGGGCGGCGGGCTACGAACTCCTCGTGGAACGCTTCCTGTACCGCTGGACCCCCGAGCTCGGTCTGCCCGAGCGCCCCGGACGCCTGCGCTTCGGCGCCGAGCCGGACGACGCGGTCTTCCTCGACGCGCTGCGCCGCATCCACTCCGCCACCCTCGACGCCCACGCCCTGCGGGCCATCGAAGAGGGCGGCCTCGACCAGGCCGCGCAGGAGGAGCTCGACTTCTTCCACTGGTGCCCGTCCCCACGGGAGTGGTGGCAGCTCGCGCACACCCCGGACGGCGACCTCGCAGGCATCCACATCCCGGCCCACAACCCCTCCGGCCCGACCATCGGCTTCATCGGCGTCGTCCCGGAACAGCGCGGCCACGGCTACGCCTACGACCTCCTCGCGGAGTGCACCCACTTCCTCGCCCAGCAGGGCGCGGAGTTCGTCAGCGGAAGCACGGACCGGGGCAACTTCCCCATGGCCGCGAACTTCGCCAAGGCGGGCTTCCCCGTCGCCAAGGAACGCATCAACTTCCATGCGGCGGGCCAGGCATAGCGAGACGTAGCCCCGAGGGCCAGTGGAGGCATGGACCCGAGGGGCGGTGAACGACAGGCGGTCCGGACCTTCGGCGGGTCCGGGCCGCCTGTCAGTGCCGGGTGGCATGCTGGCCGACGGTGTGATCGACAGCGGGTACGGGAGGCGAGCATGGGGTTCGAGGGCGAGGTCTGGCATGTGCGCGGCGGCGACGAGCCGGTCGGGGAGATCCTGATCGACGACGCCGACTTCCCCTGGCTGTCGGGCCGTTTCACACCCGGCCCGGGGTACGCCACGGTCCGCGATCTGTTCGCCCGTGAACTCGCCCTGCTGGAGCAGGGCCTCGATGAGGGCCGGGAGGAATGGGAGGCGGTCTACGACGAGATCCGAAGAGGCGTCTCCCTGTCCTCACCGGAAGGCCCCGTCGCCGAGTTCCTGCTGCACGTCGACGGCGACAGGGCGTGGTTCCGGTGGAGCGACGAGCCGTTCGAGGACTGATCGGTCAGTTCGTCGGGCTGGCGAACAGGCCGGGCGCGAGGGGCGATACGGGCGACCGGCTCGCCTCGTCCTGGCCGACAGCGTCTCGATGGCGATGCCGCTGGTGCTGGAGACGCTGACGCCGAGCGGGCGGTGTTCGTCCTGCGCGAGGTCCTCGACCTCGGTGAACCCTCGCCAGGAGCCTGACGGCGACCGACCCGTCAGGCTCCGTCGTTCAACAGGTCCTCGGCCGCGGCCAGAATCTCGGTGACCCGCAGAGCGAAGGCCGCGTCGCACGCGTGCGCCTGCCCGGTGCCCGAGGCGGCCAGCAGTGCATCCCCGGCGCGCATCAGCGCGGCCACCGCGCCGTCGGAGCTCTCCGGCAGGAGCGTCACCCCGGCCGCACCCCGCAGCTCCACCGTCGCCCCCGCCGCCGCGGGCGGTGCCGTGAGGCTCAGGGCCAGCGTGCTCGACGCGCCGCTGACATGCTCGAGGACCAGATGGACGGTGTCGCCGGGGCCGTGCGCCGCGGCGGTCACACGCCGAGCGTCACCCAGGACCGGCAGCAGCACGGACAGGGCATGGGGCCCCACGTCCCACAGCGCGCCCTTCTCCCGCCGCCACGGCGAGGCCGCGAACGGACTGTCGTCACCGCTGAACACCGCGCCGAGCCAGTGTGCCCGCCCGGTGAACCAGCCCTCCACAGCGGCCTGTTCGGTGATCCACGCCTCGGTCTCCGGCTGGAACCGGGCGGTGAAGAAGACGACCGAGGCCACGCCGGACTCCTCGACGGCCTCGACGACCGCCCGTCCGTCCGCCACCGTCAGCGCGAGCGGCTTGTCCAGCAGCAGATGCCGGCCCGCCCGCGCCGCCCGTACCGCCAAGTCGGCCTGGACGGCCGGCGGCAGGGCCACGGCGACGGCGTCCACGTCGGCGAGCAGCACGTCGACATCGTCGTACGCCGGCACGCCGTAGCTGTCGGCCAACTCCTTGGCAGCGGCCGTACGGCGGCCCCACACACCTGCGAAGTCCAGCTCGCCGTGCCGGCTCAGGGCGGGCGCGTAGGCCATCCGGGCCCACGGTCCGGTGCCGAGGAGTCCTATCCGCATGCCGTCGCCTCTCACTGTGCCGAAGTGTTCGCGAACCGATGCCGGGGCGGCAGGTCGGTCCGGCAGTCGGTCGAGGTGAGCGTGTCATACCTCCCGGGATGCGGCGCAAGGGAGCAGGCGGTCGATCTCAGTAGGGGAGATTCGGCTTCAGTACGGGTGATTCAGCGGTGCCGTCGCTGAATGCGTTCTCCATCTTCTATTGGACCTCTCGCCGGGGGACGGCCACGCTTGAGTGAGTCCGGCGGCCGTGATCCACCGTCGCCCACCGGACATCAACGTTCCTTGCGTGACAGGCGAAAGAGGTCACGAGCCCATGCACACCCGCCGCATCGGTGACGTCGAGGTCAGCGCGATCGGACTGGGCGCGATGCCCATGTCGATCGAGGGACGCCCGGACGAGGCGCGTTCCCTCGCCACGATCCACGCCGCGCTCGACGCCGGCGTGACCCTGATCGACACCGCTGACGCCTACCACCGGGACGCGCACGAGGTCGGCCACAACGAGACCCTGATCGCCAAGGCCCTCGCCTCCCACGACCGTGGCAAGGACGTCCTGGTCGCCACCAAGGGCGGCCATCTGCGCCCCGGCGACGGCAGTTGGACGCTGGACGGCAGCCCCCGCCACCTCAAGGCGGCCTGCGAGGCATCCCTGCGCCGGCTCGGCGTGGAGGCCATCGGGCTCTACCAGTTCCACCGTCCCGACCCGAGGGTGCCCTACGCCGAGTCGGTGGGCGCCCTGCGCGATCTGCTCGACGAGGGCAAGATCCTGATGGCCGGGATCTCCAACGCGAACCCCGACCGGATCCGGGAGGCAGGCGAGATCCTCGGCGGCAGGCTGGTCTCCGTGCAGAACCAGTTTTCCCCGGCGTTCCGTTCCAGCGAGCCCGAGCTGCGCCTGTGTGACGAGCTCGGCATCGCGTTCCTGCCCTGGAGCCCGCTCGGTGGTATCTCCCGCGCCCGTGAACTGGGCTCCGCTTACGCCCCGTTCGCCCGGGTCGCCGAGGCCCACGGGGTGAGTCCGCAGCGGGTGTGCCTGGCGTGGATGCTCGCCAAGTCGCCGGTCGTCGTGCCGATCCCGGGTGCGAGCCGGCCGGAGACGATCCTGGACTCGCTGGGCGCGACCGGGCTCGCGCTCACCGCCGAGGAGATCGCGGAGCTGGACGCCGTCTGAAACTCTTTCGGGAATCGGTGGCCGATCGCGTGTGTAGTCCTTCCCCGTTGGGATAGGAAAGCGCTTGCCATGCATCCGGCACCTTGGGAAGGACTACGCCGATGGCGTCGTCACACGAAAGACCGCTAGACCACCGCTACCGGGACGAACACCCCGTACGCACCCTCGCCTACCTGTTCCGCGCCGACCGCCGCCGCCTCGCCGCGGCGGTCGGCATCTTCACGGTCAAACACAGCCCGGTCTGGCTGCTGCCGCTGATCACCGCGTCCATCATCGACACCGTCGTCCAGCACCAGCCGATCAGCAGGCTCTGGCTGAGCACCGGCGTCATCATGCTGATCCTGCTGGTCAACTACCCGCTGCACGTGCTGTACGTACGCCTGCTGTACGGCAGCGTCCGCCGGATGGGCACCGGCCTGCGCTCCGCGCTGTGCACGCGTATGCAGCAGCTCTCCATCGGCTACCACTCGCGCGTCAGCGCCGGTGTGCTGCAGGCCAAGGTCGTGCGCGATGTGGAAACCGTCGAGCAGATGGTGCAGCAGACCGCGGAGACGGGCCTCGGCGCGGGCACCGTGCTCATCGGCGGCCTCGTCATCATCGCCGTACGGACACCGGAGTTCGTGCCCGTCTTCCTCGTGATCGTGCCCGCCGCGGCCCTGGTCGTCGCGCGCCTCAGGGCACGGCTGCGCACCCACAACGAGCACTTCCGCCACGAGGTCGAGACGCTGTCCTCCCGGGTGACCGAGATGACCCGCCTCATCCCGGTCACCCGCGCCCACGGCCTGGAGGGCAAGGCGCTGCGCCGCATGGACGGCACCCTGCACCGGCTGCTGACCTCCGGTATGCGCCTCGACCTGGTCAACGGCCGCTTCGGCTCGCTGGCCTGGGTGGTGCTGAACGTCGTCGGCGTGCTCGTTCTCGCCGGCGCGGCGCTGATCTCGTACTACGACGTCTGGGGCGTGACCGCCGGTGATGTGGTGATGCTCAGCGCGTTCCTGACCACGCTCACCAACTCCACGACGACGCTGGCAGGGCTGGCCCCGGTCATCACCAAGGGGCTCGAGTCCGTCCGCTCCGTCGGCGAGGTCCTGCAGGCCCCCGAGCTGGAGGACAACGAGGGCAAGGCCGAACTCACCTCGCTGCGCGGCGCCGTGACCTTCGAGGGCGTCGGGTACGCCTACGAGGACAGCGACCGCCCTGCCGTACGGGACTTCCACCTCTCCGTGGCACCGGGGGAGACCATCGCCCTCGTCGGTGCCTCCGGCGCGGGGAAGTCCACCGTCCTGAACCTCGTCATCGGCTTCATCCGTCCGACCTCCGGTCACCTGCTGCTCGACGGGACGGACATGAACACCCTCGACCTGCGCACGTACCGCCGCTTTGTCTCGGTCGTGCCGCAGGAGTCGATCCTCTTCGACGGCACGATCCGGGAGAACGTGGCGTACGGCATGGACGACGCCGACGAGGAGACGGTGCGGGCGGCGCTGCGCGACGCCAACGCGCTGGAGTTCGTCGACCGGCTGCCGCAGGGCGTCGACACCCTGGTCGGGGAGCGCGGGGCACGGCTGTCCGGTGGGCAGCGGCAGCGCCTGGCCATCGCGCGGGCGCTGATCCGGGACCCGAGGGTGCTGGTCCTCGACGAGGCGACTTCGGCCCTGGACACCCGGTCGGAGGCGCTCGTCCAGCAGGCCCTCGCCCGGCTCCTGCACGGCCGTACCACTTTCGTGGTCGCACACCGGCTGTCCACCGTGCGGGGCGCGGACCGGATCGTCGTGATGAGCGACGGCCGGATCCAGGAGATCGGCACCCACGAGGAACTCCTGCGCCGCAACGGCGCCTACGCGTCCCTGCACAGCGGGCAGGTCGCCTGAGGCGGCCGGGTCCTGGCGGATCACCGAGCCGCCGCCATGCGGGTCGCCGCGTCGTGGACCAGCCGTGCGTGCCGCTCGAACAGCGCCACCAGATCGACGGCGTCGCCGGTGACCTTCCGATGCACGAACAGGCCGTCGGCGCCGGCGACGGTGTAGACGGCGAGGGTGTGCACGGCGGCCTCGTCCAGGCCGGGGAAGAGGGTGGTGAGCACCTCGGTGATCTTCTGGTGGGTGATCTCGCGGACCCGGAGGAACACGGTGCGGCCCCGGGGCTCCGTGGGCCGCCGCTCCAGGGCGAGCATCAGACCCAGGCGCAGGAAGTCCGGTGCGTCGACGAGTGACCTGGCCACGTTCGCGGCCATGGCGGTGACTCGCTCCAGGGGTGTGATCAGATCGTCCTTGTCCTGGAAGTGCCAGTAGATCGAGCTCGCGGGCAACCCGCACTTGGCGCTGACGGCCGCGATGGAGGTGCCGTCGTAGCCCCGCTCACCGGCGATCTCCACGGTGGCGTCGAGGATCCGCTGCCGTGACTCCACCCCGTTCGCGCGCTTCCTGCGCGTCGCCTGCGGCCTGGTCATGGGGTGCGTTTCCGGTCGTGCAGGGTACGTCGCCCACTGCTGAACGATCTTCGTCCGAAGCGTCCACTCCAATGAGCGCGGCCCGGTCGCGGTCGGGGCCCTGCCTGGTGCTGGGCCCGCCGCGGTGTTCTGCCGCCGACCTCTTCATGGCCGTACGTCTCGCGGCCGGCTCCTGTACGAGGAGGTCGACCGGGCTCTCGGCCACTGACCCGTGCACGCTCAGGCGGCGCTGCTGCTGTGCGGCATCCCGTGCCGGCACGTCAGGTCGTGCGCGCTGCCGAGGCTCGTCCACCAACGCTCGCAGCACGCCGAGTCGAGCTCTGCCTGGACGATCGCCTCCGCGGCGTCGCCGGCCCGCCCGGCCCGCGCGACCAACTCCAGGAGCCACCGCCGCTGTTCGCCGATCACTGTCTCCCGTACGACGGCGATGAGCGGCACGAGACTGGCGGCGGCGAACAGGCAGGCGGCCCACACGGGGCCGTACCGGAACGCCAGGACCGTGGTCCAGGCGAGCCCCGCGCTCGTGGCGACGTAGAGAACACAGAGAAAGCGGCTGGAGTAGTTCATGGGTGTACACCGTCCTTGGGGAGGATCGATACCCCTTGTCCAACTGTGCACAGCCCGTATGGGACTCGGGTGATTTTTACCACCGTGACCGACCAGGGCGGGTCACCGGTTATGTCTGGACGCGAATCGCGGGCTTCCCCTGGAACGCGGAGCGGTAGGCGTGCGGGGTCGTGCCCACCACCCGGCGGAAGCGGTCACGGAACGCCGTCGGCGACCCGAAGCCCGCCTGCCGCGCGATCCGTTCGATCGGGTGGTCGCTGTTCTCCAGCAGATACTGGGCCCGCCGCACCCGCGCCCGCAGCAGCCACTGCAGCGCAGTGGTGCCGGTCTGCTCACGGAACCGGCGGCTGAGGGTGCGCTCGCTCATGCCCGAGCGCTGCGCCATCTCCGCCAGTGTGACCTCCTTGGCCAGGTTGTCCTCGATCCACTCCAGGAGGGGTTCGAGCGCCGAGCCGCGCGGCACCGGCGGGTGCTCGTGCACGATGAACTGCGCCTGCCCGCCCTCCCGTTCCAGCGGTACGACGGCCATGCGCGCGGTGTGCGCGGCCACCGCCGAACCGAGGTCCTGCCGGATCATGTGCAGGCACATGTCCAGTCCCGCGGCTGCTCCGGCGGAGGTGAGGACCTGCCCGTTGTCGACGTACAGCACGTCGGGCTCCACCTCGACGCGCGGGAAGCGCCGGGCCAGGTCGTCGGTGGCCATCCAGTGGGTGGTGGCACGCAGCCCGTCCAGCAGGCCCGCCTCGGCCAGCACGAAGGCGCCCACGCACACCGACGCGATCCGCGTGCCGGCTCGCGCCGCCTCCCGCAGGGCCGTCACCACGCCAGGGGAGGGCGCCCCCGTCGAGTCGCAGCCCGGCACGATGATCGTGTCCGCGTCCGCCAGTCCGTCGAGCCCCCGGTCGATCCGCAGGGCGAAGCCCTCGGTGGGCACCTCCGGCGATTCCGCGCACAGCCGGACCCGGTAGGGACGGCGGCCGTCCGGCAGCCGCGTCCAGCCGAACATCTGGAAGGGCGTCGCCATGTCGAACGGCACCACGTTGTCGAGAACCAGGATCGCCACGGTGTGCATGAGCGCCACCTTAGGCAGGTTCCCGCCATCGACAGAAGCCCAGGTAGGTGGAGTGCTCGGAAGTAGACGCGGCAGAAGGGGGCCGTTCACAGCGGTTGGCGAGAATCCGTTGGTAACTGTCATTTCAGCCGCTGTGCGATCACCCGGGAGATCCCTACCGTGAGCCCGGTGACCAAGATCCTGCTCATCCTTCACGTCCTGGCCGCCATCGTCGCCGTCGGCCCCGTCACCGTCGCGGCCAGCATGTTCCCGCCGGCGGCGCGCCGCGTCCCGGAGGCGGACGGCGCCGTGGCGGTGGGCACCGTCCGCCTCCTGCACCGCATCTGCCGCGTCTACGCGGGCATCGGGGTGTCGGTCCCCGTCCTCGGCCTGGCCACCGCCCTGGCGATGGGCGTCCTCGGCAGCGGCTGGCTCATCACGTCCATCGCCCTGACGGCCGCGGCAGCCGGAATCCTGGTCGCCTTCGTCCTGCCCCGCCAGGAGGAACTCCTGGGGCAACTGGACGCCGAGAAGCCGGTCGAGCACGCGGCCACGGTGCAACTCGCGATGTTCACCGGCATCTTCAACCTGCTCTGGGCCACCGTCACCATCCTGATGATCGTCCGGCCGGGCTCGACGACGGGTGCCTGACCCGGGGACGGGCCGCCCTGTTCCTGGAAGCGCCCGGTCGTCGCCCGTCAAGCGCTCTGGCAGAATTCATACTTCAGGGTGCGTCGGCGCCTAGACTCGACAGCCGTGCCCAAATGCACACAGGGCCACGACAGGAAAGGCGCGTTGACGGGTGTTCCAGGATTCCCCCATTTACGACCGGCTCATCGCGGAGCGCGGCGACATCCCCACCCAAGTGCGTCGGGAGGCCGAACGCGTCAGCCGGGAAGTGGAGTTCGCCATGCAGCCGCTGCTGTCCGGCGGCACTGCACCCGCTCCCGTACGGCCCGCACCCCCGGCCCCGACGTGGCAGCGCAGCGCCCTGCCGCCGGGCCCTGGTCAGCTCTGAGCCCGATCACGTGACCTTCGCGCTCGCCCCGTTGACGTGCGCCTCCTGCCCGGACACGGGCCGGGCGAGCCACTCGGCGATGGTGCGGGCGATCGGCTGGCCCGTGTCCACCTCGACGAACCCGAACTGACCCGACTGGTTGCACTCCAGGAACCACCACGTCCCGTCGGCGTCCTCCACGAAGTCGAAGGCGCCGTAGGCGAGTTCGGCGTCCCGCAGATAGGCGCGGACGGCCTCGGCGACCCGTGGCGCGACCTCGACGGGCCGCCACGGCGCCGCGGACTCGGCGAAGCGGACGTCCACCTCGGCGTCGGCGCCGGTCGCCTTGCGGGCGGCCAGCAGCCGCTCGCCCACCGCGGTCAGACGTATGTCGGCCCGCTTGGCGACCCGCCGTTGCAGCAGGGTGGGGCCGAACGCGACGGCGGAGAAGTCCGCGTCCGGAGCCACCCTGCTGGTCGGCACCGCCCGGGGCGGATCCTGCGGATGCGCGCCGGACACCGGCTTGACCACCAGATCCGGATACCGCGCGGCGAACTCCCGGGCGGCCTGCGGAAACGTCGTGATCAAGGTGGCCGGCACGGGCAGGCCCCAGCGCTGGGCAAGACGCAACTGCCAGGGCTTGTAACGGGCCCGGCGGGCCGCGTCGGGATGGTTCATCCAGCGCGCGTCACAGCCCCGCAGCATGCCGTACAGCGCCTGCCCGGCCTCCTCCGCGAGCCAGGCGGACGGCGCGGCCGCGCGCGCTGCCGCCGTCCCCGGCCTGCGCATCCAGACGGAGCGCAGCCCGCCGATGCTCACCAGCCGTCCGGCGGCCGAGAGATGCCCGCGGAAGGCACCGTGGACGAACTCGCCCGACAGCGCGACCCCGCCGGTCAGGTCGGCGGGATCGAGGCGGACCACCGGGACGCCCGTGGCGTTCAGGTGCACGACCACCATGTCCGCCGTCACGTCTTCTTCGCTGGTCAGAATCAAGACGGTCATCGTCGCCGACCTGTGTTCAGTCGTCGAAGTGAGTCTTCGAGCCCGCCGTGGACGTAGTCGTCCCGAGTTCTCGCAGCAGCCCATGATCACTGGCGGCTATCCGCCCGTCACGGAGCACGTTCAACTGCAGCCCGGAGTCGTAGACGTACGGAGCGGTGACCTCCAACTCCGCTGCCGGCCGTGCATAGTTGAGCGCGAACGGTTGCATCGTCTCTCCCTCACAGGTGCTGCTCCGAACGAGCTTGGTCACCCGGCGCCGCCCCTCGGTCCGTCGACGCCCTTTGGTTTCCACTTACTTAAACGAATCGAACGAGTGGTTGGTTTCCTTACTTTCCGTAGTCAACGGGGTCGGGCCGCCCGGCATCGGGAGAACGGCGCAGGGTACGCAGTGCCAGCAGGAGCACGCCGATGTCGTCCAGATACACCGGATCGGGCACCAGATCGGCCGGTAGCACGAAGTAGAGGAGAGCGCCCCAGAACACCCATCGCGGCCCCGTCGGCAGCCCGGCGCGCCGCAGGCTGCGCCGCGTGCGCACGAGCCGCACCAGCACCCCGACGGCCACGGCGAGCAGGACGGCCGCGAGGGCCACGGCGACGACGATCAGTGTCGTGGTCGACTCCACGGACCCTCCTTCAGCCCTCGGTGCGCACCACACGCACTGCTGGACGGATTCCCGGTTGCGGCGTGTGCATTGCATGACGGCGGTCACCTGGCGTACCTCTTCACCCGTCAGGACGGAAGACGCACGATCGGGCCGGACACCTGCCTGGTCAGGCGGGCGGTCCGTCCATCCCCGCACCGGAGCGAACCCGCCCGACGCAGTACGCGTCCCGTACGAGTCCTTCGCAGCCGTCGTACGCACCCGCGCGCACGGGCAGGCCGCAGCCGGGTCCCGTGTTTCTCGCGCCGCCGCTAGCGGTCCGACGCCTCCGGCTGCTCCTCGACGGCCCCGGCCTCCTGGGCGGTGTCCGCGTCGGGGGCATTCCTGCGGGAGCGGGCCGAGCCCTTGAGCCGCTCGAAGGTCCGGGTCAGCTGCTGGAGCGGGGACGCCGGCGAGCCGACGGGCGGCTGGGGCCGCGTCTCGCCCACGGCGTCGGCGGACTCCCGGTAGGCGGCCAGCGCCGCGTGCGCCTGCTCGGCCGCCTCCCGGTACAGGTCGCGGGACTTGGTCATCGCCTCCAGCGCCTCGGCGTACATCTTCACCAGCCTGCGCTCACGGGCGAGTTCCTCCTCGAGCGTCAGCAGCCGCCAGTCCTCCCGCAGGGCGGTGACGGCCTCCTCGGCGCCGACCGGCAGTGGCCTGGGCAGCGCGGCGAAGCGCGTCACGGCGTGGATGAGCTCGGCCGGCTCCGAACCGTCGAGGAAGACGCTGCGTACGGCGAAGTCGTCCACGCCGTAGTCGGACGGCGCCGGAGTCCCGGGCAGCACCACGGCACCCCCGCGCGGCACCTCGACGCCGGCGTCCCGCAGCGCCCAGTTGACGACGCGCAGTTGGCTGGGCGAGGCCCGGTGCTCGACGACCCGGTGCCGCAGGCCCGGCGGCAGCATCCCGGCCAGGGGGACGCGGCCGCGCTCGTCCGTCGACATGGCCTCGTGGACGACGACATGGATGCTCCAGCCGTCGCGCACGGAGTCCCGCAGCACGCGCCGTACGTCCTTGTCGTCCGAGGGCAGCGGGTTGATGTCCCGCAGGCGCAGGCCCGTGACCGCGTCGTGGTCCCAGGCCGCGTCCCGATCCTGCGGCCAGAACTTGGCGGCCGGCGACGGCCATCGCGGATCCCACGGGGCCTCCGCCTCCGCGACCAGTACCCACTCCTGCCCGCTGCCGGAGTCGTGCCCGACGGTCAGCCGGGCGCGCACGGTCACCGACTCGGCGACCCGCCATCGGGCCTCGAAGACGCTCTCCTGGGCGCCCTCGGTCTCGGGCACTTCCAGAAAGTCGTCTATGACCCCGCTGTCCTTGAGCTGCCGCAGACTGAGCCGGAGGACGTCCTCCGCGGCGGGTCCGACGTGGCGGCCACGGGCCAACCACACCGAGGGCGGGATCGTGGGGCGGGCGCTGGCAGAGCTGGGCATGAGTCCATCTATGAGCGGGGGCACGTGCTGGTACCAGTATCGTCGCCACGGGTGGCGTCCGATCAAGCGGGGGTCCGCACACGGGGTGTGCGCGCTCCGCACAGCCCGACTGCCGCTCACTCGTGGCCCGCACCACGCCCGTTCATGACAATGGCCCGGTGAGCAGGACCCGCCCACCATCCGCATTGGGGCGGGTCCTGCTCACGCCTCACCGCCGGCTCAGCCGTGGTAGGTGATGTAGCCGTTGCGGTCGGGGTCGTTCCCGCTCCTGGTGTAGGAGTGCGAGTCCGCGCCGGCGCCCGAGGGCTTGTACAGGTAGATCGAGTCCTTGTCGTTGTTCCACATGAAGTTGCAGTTGTCGCGGTAGACGACGTTGCGCGAGTCGGAGTCGGTCCCGTTGCCGCCGCGGAGCTTCACGTAGTCGCCGGGCTGCAGGTAGTGGTTCGCGGTGAAGGCGAAGCGGTTGCCGGCCTTGTCCTTCACGACGTAGCCCTTGAGGTTGACCGTGGTACCGGACGAGTAGTTCTTGATCGTCAGGTACTCCTCGTCGGTGTTGCCGGTGGAACAGCTGTTGGAGTCGCTGCCGGGCGCGTCGTACTGGATGCCCTTGATCTTCAGCGCGGACGAGTACTCGGTGGCCTGGGCCGGTACGGCGGACAGTGCGGCCAGCGTGCCGGCGGCGACGGCAGTTGTGACGACAAGGCGTATGCGCATGGAGAATTACCCCCCTGTGTGGAGCTTCCGTGAAGATCAGGAGTGTATACAGCCCTCGCGAGAGCTGTACCGACTTCACCGGAATGCGAGACGCGGGTGCATCAGTGCGGGTAGGCCCGAGGTGGCCGCTGGTGGTCGAGTTCGTCGCGGAACTCCGCGATGACCGAGCTGATCTGGCGCATCAGCGCGGTGTTCTCCAGCCGGTCGAGATAGAGGTTGCGGCGGGCGAGGGCGGGCGCGTCGACGCAGAAGTACAGGGCCATGAGGGGATTGACGAACAGCTCGCTGTCCTTGGTGCGCTCGGTGAACCGTACGTCGCCGAAGTCGCCGCGTACGGCTGCGGCGACGGAACCCTGCACGATGCTCGGATGACTCGCCGTGCACCGCTGGGCGTGCTCCACCGCGTCGAGGTAGAGGCCCGCCTCGCGGCTGTCGCGCGGCAACGAGAAGGCGCCGAGATAGCCGCCCTCGCGGTCCAGCGCGGCGAGGTTCTCCAGCACCAGGGAGTGGTTGACCCCGTGATGGGCGTCCACGCCGAAGCCGAGGCACGCCACCAGCCGCACCGGGACCTCGTCGAGCCCGGCCACGGCGGCCAGGCTTGCCATGTCCTCCTCGGGTGTGCCCAGGCCGTGTTCGTCGCCGCGCATCAGGATGTCGGTGCCGCCGTCGACCAGCACGATGGCGTCCACGCCGCCCAGATGGTCCAGCAGTGCGCGATAGGCGGCCCGGAGCGGCCGGACGCCCGTGCGGGCGAACGCGTACACGGTGTCGGGCAGATCCTGCCGGCCGAGCCACTGGGCGAGTGTGCGCTCGGGGAAGTAGTCACCGCGGGCCGCGGTGTCCGGGCGTATCGCCGCGACGTCGTGGTCCACCCAGACGTCGAGGTCCAGCCCGTACAGGTCCGCGAAGGACAGATTGGCGAGGTGGACCTCTTTGCCGGCCGCCCGCAGCGCGAGGGCCAGCGGGACACCGGCGTAGACATCGAAACCGCCGCCGGCGCCGGCGACGAGCACCCGCCGCGCAGTGCGCAGCCGGGTGAAGAAAGGGGGTTCGAGGAGTGAGAACGCCGGGGGACGCTAACAGGCGGTGATCACCCCGGGCGCGCGAATTCCGGGAGGGCCGGTGGATCGAAACCTCCGGCCGTCCCGGTCCGCGTCGGTGAGTTACGCGCCGCTCTCCCGCAGCATGTCCTCGCGCTCGACGATCTTCACGCGCTCACGGCCCTGCGGCTCGCCGAGCGCCTTCTCGGCGGCGTCGAGCTTGTACCAGCCCTCCCAGGTGGTGAAGCGGATCTCGCGCTCGGCGAGGAACGCCTCCACGGCCTCGGGCTGGGGCGAACCCGGCGTCTGCAGACGGCCGTTCGCGAAGTCGGCCAGGAGGTTCGACACCGTCTCGTTGGCGTCGCCCTTGGTGTGGCCGATCAGACCGACCGGGCCGCGGCGGATCCAGCCGGTGACGTACGTCGACTGCAGGTGCTCGCCGGACTCCTGGACGACCCGGCCGCCCTCGTCCGGGACGGTGCCCGAGTCGATGTCCCAGGGCAGCTTGGGGAGTTTGTCGGAGAGGTAGCCGACGGCACGGTAGATCGCCGTGACGTCCCAGTCCTTGAACTCGCCGGTGCCCTTGACGTTGCCGGTGCCGTCGAGGGCGGTGCGCTCGGTGCGCAGACCGACGACCTTGCCGTCCTCGCCGAGGATCTCCGACGGCGACTCGAAGAAGTGCAGGAACAGCTTGTGCGGGCGGTCGCCGACGTCGCGGATCGCCCAGTTCTCCAGGGTCTTGGCGACCATGTCGGCCTGCTTGTTGCCGCGCCGGGTCTCGATCGAGCCCTCGTCGTAGTCGATGTCCTCGGGGTCGACGATGACCTCGATGTTGGGGGAGTGGTCGAGCTCCCGCAGCTCCATCGGGGAGAACTTCGCCTGCGCCGGGCCACGGCGGCCGAACACGTGGATCTCCAGCGCCTTGTTGGCCTTCAGGCCCTCGTACACGTTCGGCGGGATCTCCGTCGGCAGCAGCTCGTCCGCCGTCTTGGCCAGGACGCGGGCCACGTCCAGGGCCACGTTGCCGACACCGAGGACGGCGACCTTCTCGGCCTCCAACGGCCAGGTGCGCGGCACGTCCGGGTGGCCGTCGTACCAGGAGACGAAGTCGGCCGCGCCGTACGAGCCGTCAAGGTCGATGCCGGGTATGCGCAGCTCGCGGTCGGCCGTCGCGCCCGTCGAGAAGATCACCGCGTCGTAGAACGCGCGCAGGTCGTCCAGGCTGATGTCGTTCGGGTAGTCGACGTTGCCGAAGAGGCGGATCTGCGGTTTGTCGAGCACCTGGTGGAGGGCCGTGATGATGCCCTTGATGCGGGGGTGGTCGGGGGCGACGCCGTAGCGGATCAGTCCGAACGGCGCCGGCATACGCTCGAAGAGGTCGATGGACACACCGGGGTCGGCGGCCACGTCGGACTTGAGCAGGGCGTCGGCGGCGTAGATCCCGGCGGGGCCGGCTCCGACGATGGCTACCCGCAGGGGGCGGGGCATGATCAGGTTCCCTTCGAGCGGCGACAGAACGATCTCGTCGGGAAGCCTAAACTAAGGCAAGCCTAAGTCGGTACGCGGGTCCGGCCTATGAGCTCATAAACGCATTCTATGGGTTGGAAACGGCTCTCGGCGACGGGCACGGCCGACGGTGGTCGACCGTGCCCGCTGCTGTGCCGAGTCCCGGTTCCCGGTCAGTCGATGTGGTAACTGTCCCCGTACACCTGCCAGTCGAGCGGTGTTTCGAGGTCGAGGTTGCCCTTGCGCAGGAAGACCCGCTGGGCCGTGTCGACGCGGCTGGTGTCGCTGTGGGCCTCCTCCTGTTTCATGGCCCACACCCGCGCGTCCAGGAAGGCGTGCAGGTAGGTGACCTCGTCGCCGCCCTGCGCCGGCGGCCGGGCCCGGTTCAGGGCGCGCCTGCGGATGTTGCGGAAGCTGGTGGGGTCGTCGCCGTCGCCGTGCATGACGATGGCGTCGTAGTAAGCGAACTGGCCGAGGACACGCAGCCCGTCCGTCTTGCCCTGCCGCACGGCCGGGTTGAAGTACACGCGGTCGCGTTCGTTGTTCTGGGCCCGTCGGAACTCCTGGTCCTGCGCGGCCCGCGCCCAGTCGCGGGGGTAGTGCGGGTCGAGGCCGTCGTGCGAGTCGGTGCCGTTCACCCGGCGCAGGGCCGGCAGGTACGGGGCGAGGACGTTGCCCGGGCGGCGGTCGGCGTACAGCTCGACGAGGTCGAGCATGTCGCCCGTGCCGGAGCAGAAGCCGATGATGCCGGCGGTGTAGCCGCGGCCGTCGCCGATGTCCTCGATGTACTTGTACTGGGCCTTCCAGTCGAGCGAGGAGTTCTCCGCGCTCGACACCAGCTTCATGGCGATCTCCTTCTTCGCCGGGTCGTCGAGTCCCACCGCGGCGCGGAGCGCGGCGGCGCGGGGGGAGCCGATGAGCGGGACGGATGCCAGGGACGCGCCGATCAGGGCGAGGAGTGTGCGGCGCGACGTGTGCGTGGGGTGCTTCACGGCGGCTCCAAATGATGGTGGGGGGTGGGGAGTTGGCCGTACGTGACACTGATAGGAAGGTTTCCTATCAGACGCGGCTCATGAGAGGCACCCGTCGCGTCAAAGGTTCGTACCAATCTACAAGGCAGGCGCCGCTACGGCAGCGGCTGCTCCGCCCAGATCACCTTCCCGGCGGGCAGGTACCGCGTGCCCCAGCGTTCGGCGAGCTGCGCGACCAGGAACAGGCCACGCCCGCCCTCGTCCGTCATGGCCGCGTAGCGCAGGTGCGGCGAGGTGCTGCTGCTGTCGAAGACCTCGCAGATCAGGGTGCGGTCGCGCAGCATGCGCACGCGGATGGGGTCGCCGCCGTACCGGATCGCGTTGGTCACCAGCTCGCTGAGCATCAGCTCCGTGGTGAACGACAGGTCCTCCAGCCCCCACTCCTCCAAGGTCCGCGTCACCGCGGAGCGCACCTGGGCGACGGCAGCCGGGTCGGACGGCACCTGCCACTCGGCGACCTGGGCGGGACCGAGCGCCCGCGTGCGTGCCACGAGCAGCGCGATGTCGTCGCTCGGCCGGACAGGCAGCCTGTCCTCCAGTACGGCCTGGCAGGTCTCCTCCGGGGAATGCCCGGCCCGGGTCAGCGCGGCGCGCAGCAGCTCCAGGCCCTCGTCGATGTCGTGCTCCCGGTCCTCCACGAGCCCGTCCGTGTAGAGCACGAGCCGGCTGTCCTCCGCGAGCTCCAGCTCGGCCGACTCGAACGGCAGCCCACCCAGGCCCAGCGGGGGACCGGCGGGCACGTCGGGGAACTCGACGGTGCCGTCCGGGCGCACCAGCGCAGGCGGCGGATGACCGGCGCGGGCGACGGTGCACCGCCGGGACACCGGGTCGTAGACGGCGTACAGACAGGTCGCGCCGGTCACCGGGGCGCTGTCGCCCTCCTGCGCCTCGTCCTGGTCGATGCGGGCGACCAGCTCGTCGAGGAGCGCGAGCAGTTCGTCGGGCGGCAGGTCCAGCGCGGAGAAGTTGTGCACGGCCGTACGCAGCCGGCCCATGGTGGCCGCCGCGTACAGCCCGTGGCCCACCACGTCCCCCACCACCAGCGCCACCCGGGCCCCGGACAGCGGCAGCACGTCGAACCAGTCGCCGCCCACGCCGGCCTGCGCCGGCAGGTACCGGTAGGCGATGTCCAGGGCGTTCTGCTCGGGCAGGCTGCGGGGCAGCAGGCTGCGCTGCAGGGTCACGGCCATGCTGTGCTCGCGGGTGTACCGGCGGGCGTTGTCGATGGACACCGCGGCCCGGGCGACCAGCTCCTCGGCGAGCGCGACCTCGTCGCTGTCGAACGGCTCGCCCTTCTGCGACCGCCAGAAACTGACCACGCCCAGCACCAGGGCACCCGCCCTGAGCGGCACCGCGATCAGCGAGTGGATGCCGAACTCCACCACCTGCGCCGACCGCTCCAGATCCTGGGCCCGCCAGCCCGGCGCCGTCTGCAGCCGCGGCTCGACGACGGCGTGCCCGTCGCTGAGCGCGCGGGCCTGCGGCGAGGAGTCGACGAAACGGATCTGCTCGCCCACCGGATACAGCGGCGCGTCCTTGCGTATCCCGCTGAACGCCGTGCGCCGCAGCAGCGTCACCGCCTCCGGCTGCCCGCCCCCGAGCACGGCGTCGAACAGGTCGACGGTGGCGAAGTCCGCGAACCGCGGCACCGCCATTTCCGCCAGCTCCTCGGCGGTGCGGGTGACGTCGAGGCTGGTGCCGATGCCCACCCCGGCGTCGTACAGCATGTTCAGGCGCTCGCGGGCCTCCTCGGCCCGGCCGGACAGGGCCCGCAGCTCCGTCGAGTCGCGCAGCGTGGCGACACTGCCGGACGGCCGGCCCCTGAGGTAGGTGGGCCGCTGGTTGACCGCCAGCAGCCGGTCCGCCACCAGGTGCACCTCGTCCGTGGCCATCCGGCCGGAGTCCAGCAGCTCGGCGGTGTCGGAAGCGAGACCGAGGTCGAGGACCGGGCGCCCCTCCGCGTCCTCGGGCAGGTCCAGCAGGCGGTGCGCCTCGTCGTTGGCGAGCAGCAGCTTCCCCTCGCCGCCGACGATGATCACGCCCTCCCGGACGGCGTGCAGGACGGCGTCGTGGTGCTCGTACATGCGGGTCATCTCGTGCGGGCCCAGGCCGTGCGTCTGCCGCAGCAGCCGCTTGCTGACCAGCGCGGTGCCCGCCGTGGACAGGGCGAGTGCCACCGCCGCCGCGGTCAGCAGGAGCGGCAGCTGCCGGTCCGCGGTACCGCCCACGGTCGCCTTCGTCACGCCGGCCGACACCAGCCCGACGACCTTCCCGTCCGGGTCCTTGATGGGCACCACCGCCTGCACCAGCGGCCCGATGGTGCCCGTGATCTCCTCGACCACGACGCCCCCGGCCAGCGCGGGTTCGATGTTCCCGACGAATGTCTTCCCGATGCGGTCCGGCTTGGGATGGGTGTAGCGGACGCCGTCGGTGTTCATGACGACGATGAAGTCCACGTCCGTCGCCTCGCGCGCCGCTTCGGCCCGCGGTTGCAGCACGGCGGAGGGATCCGGGCTGTCCAGCGCCTCACGGGTGCCCGGCGCGTTCGCGAACGCCTCGGCGACCGCCACCGAACGATGCCGGGCCTCCTGCGTGGTGTCGTACCGCACCTGCAGCACCAGCGCCACCACCGCGGCGACGACCAGCAGCAGCACGATCACCACCTGGAGCAGGAACACCTGCCCGGCGACGCTGCGCCCGCCCACGGCCGACCGCAACCGGGAGAGCCGCCCCTTGCGCGGCTCCTCGTCGTGCGTGTCGGGCGGCGTTCCCCGTTCGGGCATCCCAAAGACGCGGTCGGGCGCACCGGGTGCGCTCAGACCGCTGGAACGACGGGCCGACCGGGCCCCGGATCGACCCAATAGTCGGACCATGTGCCCATGTCTACACTGCCGGGCCCCAGGAGGCGAGAGACGTCACGGACCGTGACAGGACCCGCTAGCCCGCACACAGGACGATCACGGGAGTGATACACCGAATCCGGGCAACTCCCGTCCCCGTCACAGGGATACGCGGACGCGGGCACCGCCGGCGCTCGGCTGTGGCGAGGCCCCTGCGCCCTCACTTCCGGGGCAGCGGGGCGATCCGCCGCGTGGCGAGCAGCAGCGCGATGTCGTCGGGGCGGTCCGCCGTGTGCCGGGCCTTCGCGGTGAGCCTGTCGGCGACGCCCCCCAGCGAGCGTCCGCCCCCGCGCGCGGCCGGGGCACCGGCCCGGGCCAGCGCCACCCGCAGCGCGCTGATCCCCTCGTCGATGTCGACACCGGGCCGCTCGACCAGCCCGTCCGTGTACAGCGCCAGCACGGCACCGGGCTCCATCTGCAGCTCCGTCACCGGATAGTGGGCCAGGGGATCCACGCCGAGCACCACACCGCCGGGCAGGTCAAGGACGTGGGTACGGCCGTCCGGGCGGCGCAGCAGCGGCCGGGGGTGCCCGGCCACGGCCGCCCGCGCGACGCCGGTCACGGGATCCAGCCGGATGTAGCAGCAGCTCGCGAACAGGCCGGAGTCGAGGTCGATGAGCAGCCGATTGGTGCCGCTCATGACCTCGTCGGGCGGCCGGTCCCCGAAGGCGAAGGCCCGCACGGCGGTGCGTAGCTGGCCCATGGTCGCCGCGGCCTGCACCCCGTGTCCCTGCACATCGCCGATCACCAGGGCGATCCCGTCGCCGGCGGAGATGACGTCGTACCAGTCCCCGCCCACCTCCATGCCCTGGGTGCCGGGCAGATAGCGTCCGGCGGTCTCCATCAGCGGGTGCTGCGACAGCCTCCGCGGGAGCAGCGCCTGCTGCAGCCCCCGGGCCAGCGCCGCCTCGCTCTCGTAGCGCCGCGCCTTCTCCATGGCGTGCGCGATCAGCCCCGCCATCGCGGTCAGCACCGTACGTTCCTCGGTGCTGAAGCTGCGCGGCCGGTCGAAGCCGAGGATGCAGGAGCCGACGGGGCGCCCGGAGGCGATCAGCGGCAGGAAGGCGCGGGCGCCCTCCGTCGCGTCCAGCGCGATGCCCGGATAGGCGTCGGCGAGGTCCTGCATCGAGTCGAAGAACAGCGGGCGCCCACTGGTCAGCGTCTCGACCCCGGGCAGCCGCTCGTCCAGGCCCACACCGTCGAACGGGGCGAGGAACCCCTTGGGGAAGCCGGCCTCCCAGGCCAGGAACAGATGCCGCTCCTGCAGCAGGTAGATGGCCAGCCGCCGGCCGCCGAACGCGGGCAGCAGCTCCCGCATCACCACGGCGGACACCTGCCGTGCCGTGACCGCCTCCGTCAGCGCGATGGCGAGGACGATGGGGCGGTACAGGGGAGCGAGCGACGGCGTGCCGGCGGTCTCCGGCGTGCCGTGCGCCTCCGGCGGGCCGGACGGGCTGTCGGTCATCCGGTGTCCCGGGCGGAGCGTGCAGGTCAGCAGGTCCGGGCCGGGGTAGAGGGACAGGGCGAGCCAGTCGCCGCCGAACGGGCGGGCGGCGGTCTCACGCCCATGGGCGGACGGTCTTCGGATGTGGAAGTGCACCGGATCCGGAGACAGCAGCGCTCCGCGCAGATGATCCTCGACGGTGGGCTGGTTCAGCCATGGCACGCCCTCCCACAGCGGCCGCCCCAGCAGCTCGGTGCGCGGCCGGCGCAGCAGCGCAGCCGCCCGCGGATTCGCGTAGACGACCGTTCCGACCCGGTCCAGGCAGAACACCCCGTCCGGCAGCAGATCGGCCGCCGCGTCCGCCACCGTGCCCGGCCCCGGATCGAGGACGACACCCCGGACGCCCCGCGCCCCGGAGCGCGCCGGGTCGTCGTACGGCCCCCAGACCTCGACGAGCCGCAGCGCACCGTCCGCCGCACGCGCGTACAGCGGCAGCGCCGGTGGCCGGCCCCCGGCCGCCTCCCGCAGAGCCGCCAGGATCCGCTCGGCGTCACCGGGCGCGACGTCCCGCGCGAACGCCTCCGCGGTGCCGTCGGCTTCCCCCGCGGCCCGGCCCAGTACGAGGTTCAGCCGGTCGTCCGCCGTCACGACGTCCGTCAACGGATCCCACGCGAACCGGCCCAGGCGCCCCGAGGGAGAGCGGCCGGACGGCGGGCGGACACATACCGGCCCGGCCTCCCAGGACACCGCCGACGCGTCCCCGTCCTCCATTTTCTCCAGCGCCCTCCCCAGCTCCTCGGCCAGGTGCGCCATGCGCTCGCGTGCGGGCAGCAGCTCCGTGGCGTCCGTCGCCGAGGGCCGCAGCACGGTGAGTACTCCGAAGACGGTCGAGCCGCTCATGACGGGCACGTGCACGGACCCGAACTGGAAGGGCAGGCCGGCCGCGAACTGCGGATAGCGGCGCATCGTCTCCGTCGCGTTCGGCAGCACCACCTCGACGCCGAGCCGATAGGCGTCCGCGACGGGGAACGGCCGGTCCACGTGCAGCCGCCACCACGGCCGGAACAGCGGCCCCGGCAAACCCTCCAGGACTGCCAGACGCAGCAGTCCGGGCGTGCTTGAGCGCAGATAGACCCCACCCGCGTGGCCGCCGGCCGCGCTGATCGCCTCCGCGGAGGCATCGATCAGCAGCGCCGCCAGCCTGCCGGGCGTCCGCTCTGCGCCCTCGGCGCTCCCAGTCATCGGCCCTACCTCGTTCGTACGCCCTCACGCGTGCGACACAGCAAGAATGCGCCACGACGCACCTTGCCCGCACCTGGGCGGCTTGACCAGAGGTCTGCGGGACCGGAGTGAAGCAGGGGGCCGGACACAGCCCGAGCCATGCCACCGGCCTCGACCGGATGTGCCGGAAACCCGCAACCGCGCGGCAGCCCGCCCCGTTGTCGCTGCGGGGTCCGCACAGCACCGACCCGGCGGCACAGGGGTCGGCAAGGCGGACGCTCTCGGGAAGACTCGGATACGTGACCGGTGACGCGGCACAGGCAGGAGACAGCCCCATGGAGTACTACGACCTCGGTACCCACACCCGCTCCGTGACCACGTCCTCCGCGCAGGCCCAGCTCTGGTTCGACAGAGGGCTGACATGGACGTACGCCTTCCATCACGAGGAGGCCGTCGCCTGCTTCGAGGCCGCCGTCGCGGCGGACCCCGACTGCGCCATGGCGCACTGGGGCATCGCCTACGCGCTCGGACCGAACTACAACAAACCCTGGGAGTTCTTCGACGACCAGGACCTGGCCCGCACCGTGGACCGTACCCACGCCGCCGTGGAGCTGGCCCAAGAGAAGGCGGCGACCGCGACCCCCGTCGAACGGGCGCTGATCGCCGCCCTGCGCGCCCGCTACCCGCAGGCGAAGGCCGTGGAGGACTGCTCGGTCTGGAACGCCCCGTACGCCGACAGCATGCGCGCGGTCTACGAACTCGCCCCCGACGACCTGGACATCGCCACCCTGTTCGCCGACGCGCTGATGAACCTCACGCCCTGGCAGCTGTGGGACCTCAGGACGGGCGAACCGGCCGAGGGCGCGCGCACGCTGGAGGCCAAGGCCGTCCTCGACCGTGCCCTCGCCACCGACGCGGGACGCGACCATCTGGGGGTGGTGCACCTGTACATCCACCTGATGGAGATGTCCCCGACACCCGAGGTGGCGCTGCCCGTCGCGGACCGGCTGCGCGGCCTGGTGCCCGACGCCGGGCACCTCCTCCACATGCCCTCCCACCTGGAGGTGCTCTGCGGCGACTACCGGCGGGTGGTCTCGGACAACACCACGGCGATCGCGGCCGACGAGAAGTACCACGCCCGAGCCGGGGCGATGAACTTCTACACGCTGTACCGCTCGCACAACTACCACTTCAAGATCTACGGCGCGATGTTCCTCGGCCAGTCCCGGGTCGCCCTCGAGACCGCGGCGCAGCTCGAGGCGTCCATCCCGGAGGACCTGCTGCGGGTGCCGAGCCCGCCCATGGCGGACTGGCTGGAGAGCTTCCTCGCCATGCGCGTCCACGCCCTGATCCGCTTCGGCCGCTGGGACGAGATCCTGGACCTGCCGCTGCCCGCCGACTCCGAGCTGTACTGCGTGACGACCGCGATGATCCACTACGCCCGCGGCGTCGCGCTCTCCTCGACCCACCGCGTCCCGGAGGCGGAGGCGGAGCGCAGGCTCTTCCGTGAGGCGGTGGCCCGGGTCCCCGAGACCCGCATGCTCTTCAACAACACCTGCGCCGACATCCTCGCGATCGCCTCGGCGATGCTCGACGGCGAACTCGAATACCGCAAGGGCGATCACGACGCCGCCTTCGCCGCGCTGGAACGCTCCATCGAGCTGGACGACAACCTCCCCTACGACGAGCCGTGGGGCTGGATGCAGCCCACCCGGCACGCCTACGGCGCGCTCCTCCTCGAACAGGGGCGGGTCGAGGAGGCCGAGGCGGTCTACCGTGCCGACCTCGGCCTCGACGGCACCCTTCCGCGCGCCCTGCAGCATCCGGGCAACGTCTGGTCCCTGCACGGCCTCCACGAGTGCCTGATGCGCCGGGGCAAGGTGGAGGAGGCCCAGATGGTGGCCCAGCAACTGCGTCTCGCCGTCGCACTGGCGGACGTACCGATCGAGGCGTCCTGCTTCTGCCGACTCGACACCCACCAGGGCGCCGGCACCGCGGACGGTTGCTGCGCCGACTGACGGGGAGGCGGCCGGCCGCACGCTCGCGACGACGCCGTTCAGCGTGGGCGAGGGGCATGCGCAATCGGGACGGGACCGGTATGTTCGTCGGGTGAACTCAGTTTCACAGAGGTCCCGATCTCCGAGGAGTGATCGATGAGCAGTGGCGAGTTCCCGGAGGTCGGTACGCCGGCCGGTACGGTCCGCGGTCGCCTGGAGGGCGGCCTCGCGGTGTTCCGCGGCATCCCGTACGCGCAGCCGCCCGTGGGCGAGGCGCGCTTCGCCGCGCCGCGGCCGGTGGAGCGCTGGGACGGCGTCCGGGAGGCCCTCGCGTTCGGCCCGCCGCCTCCGCAGGAGCCGTTCGGTCCCGAAGGCGCTCCTCCCGGTCCCGGCCCGACCGGCGACGACTGGCTATCCGTCAACGTCTGGACGCCCGAGGCGGACCCGGCGGCCCGCCGCCCGGTGATGGTGTGGCTCTACGGCGGTGCCTACAAGTTCGGCTCCGCCGACGACCCCGCCTACGACGCGGCCCGCCTCGCCCGCGACGGCGACCTGGTCGTCGTCACCCTCAACTACCGCGTCGGCGTCGAGGGGTTCCTGCGGATCGAGGGCGCTCCAGCCAACCGCGGACTGCTCGACCAGGTCGCCGCCCTGGAGTGGGTGCGCGAGAACGTCACCGCCTTCGGCGGCGACCCCGACCAGGTCACCGTCTTCGGTGAGTCGGCCGGGGCCGGTTCCGCCGCCGCACTGATGGTCATGCCGAGGGCCCGCGGCCTGTTCCGCCGCGCCATCGCGCAGAGCGTTCCCGGCACCTTCTTCTCCGACGCGCTGGCCGCCGACATCGCCGAGGCCGTGGCCGGTGAGCTGGGGCTGCGTCCGACAGTGGCGGACCTGTCCGGCGTGGACCCGCGCAAGCTGCCCGAAGCGAGCGCCGCGCTCGGCGCCCGGATGCGTGAGTACGTCCACCGGTGGGGCGCCGTCGCCCTCACCCCGACGCCGTACTCTCCGGTCGTCGACGGTGAGGTGCTGCCCGCGACGCCGTGGGAGGGCCTCGCCGACGGCGCCGGACGCGACGTGGAGCTGATCGCCGGGCACAACCGGGACGAGTACCGCCTCTTCCTGCTGCTCGGTGGGCTGCTCGGCCGGGTGGAGGAGGGGCCGGCGTCGATGGCGCTGGGCATGTTCGGGCCGGTTCCGGACGCCGAGCGGGCCTATCGTGCGGCGTTCCCGGACGCCTCCGCGGAGCACCTCTTCGAACTGGTGCAGTCCGACTGGCTCTTCCGCATGCCCTCGCTCCATCTGGCCGAGGCCCAGGTGGCGGGCGGCGGCCGGGCTCACCTGTACGAGCTCACCTGGCCCGCCCCGGCGAACGGCGGCCTCCTCGGCGCGTGCCACGGCCTCGACGTGCCCCTGACCTTCGGCAGGTACGACGGGCTCGGCGCGCTGCTGATCGGCCCCGAGCCCACGTCGGAGACCGAGGCGCTCTCGGCCCTCATCCGTTCCGCCTGGACCGGGTTCGCCCGCACAGGCGACCCGGGCTGGCCCGCCTACGACACCGAGAACCGCCTCGTCCGGCTCCTCGACGCCGAACCCACGGTCGCCGCGTACCCGGAGGAGGCCTCGCGCCGCCTCTGGGAGGGGCACACGTTCGCGGAGCTGCCGTTGACGACGGCATGACGCTGCTCCCTCACGCCCGCCCATGCGCCTCCTGCGACCGTCGTGCCAGGGCGTCGATGACCACGGCGGCGAAGAGCACCCCGCCCGTGATCATGAACTGGACGGCGGTCGGGGTGTCCGTGATCACCATGCCCGAGGCGATCGACTGGATGACCAGCATGCCGAGCACGGCGGACCAGGTCGTACCGCGGCCGCCGAAGAGGCTGGTGCCGCCGATGACGGCCGCCGCGATGGCGTTGAGCAGCAGCAGGCCCGAGCCCGCCCCCTGGCTCACCGAGGTGATGCGCGAGGCCAGGAACAGACCGCCGATCGCGGCCATGGTGCCGGAGACGGCGAGCACGGCGGTCTGCACGCCCGTCACGTTGAGGCTGGCGCGGCGGGCCGCCTCGATGCTGCCGCCGAGGGCGTACACCTGCCGCCCGTAGTGCGTGCGGCGCAGCACGATGTCGAGGCCGGCCACCACCACGAGGAAGATCAGCAGGGCGAGCGGCAGTCCCTGGAACCGGTTGAGCAGATACGCGGCGGTGAACGCCACCGCCGCGAGGAACGCCGTACGCGTGACGACTCCCCGGAACGAGCGGTGCGGCATGCCCATCGCCATCCGCCGCCGCCGGTCCTGGTGGGACACGAGGAAGACCAGGCCCGTGCCGACCGCGGCCAGGCCGTAGGCGGCGGCGTCGTGGGTGAAGTAGTGGCTCGTCAGCTCGGCGACAAGCCCGTTCTCGTCAAGGTTGACGGTGCCGCTGGTCCCCAGGATGTACAGCATGAGGCCGTTGAACGTCAGCAGCCCCGCGAGGGTGACGACGAAGGCCGGCACCCGCGTCTTGGCGACGGAGTAGCCCTGCACGGTTCCCGCCAGGGTGCCGGCGAGTACCGCGAGGATGAGGGCCAGCCATTCCGGCACGCCGTTGTTCACGTTCAGCACGGCGAAGACGGCGGCGGCGAGACCGCTGATCGAGCCGACCGACAGATCCAGCTCACCGATCAGCAGGACGAAGACGATGCCGACGGCGATCAGGCCCGTACCCACGATGTCCACGCTGAGGTTGGACAGGTTCCGGGGGGACAGGAAGCTGGCGTTGAGGGACTGGAAGGTGATCCAGACGGCGGCGAGGACCAGGACGACCGGGAGCGAGCCCAGCTCGCCGGCGCTCAGCTTGCGCCGCAGGACCGCGACGCCGCTGTCGAGCAGCTGGGCGAGGGCCGCACCACGGGGCGGTCGGCCGGTCTTGGCGGTGGGTGCGGAGGGCGCCGGCGCCTCCGCCCCGCTGTGCATCCCTTTCACCACCCTGCCTCCCGATGGGCCATCCGGCGCGGCACGTTCTCCGTGGCGCCGGTGATGGAGGCGATGATCTGTTCCTGGGGCGCGGTGTTCACGTCGAAGAAGCCGTTGTTGCGACCGAGCCGCAGCACGGCGGCCCGGTCCGCGAGAGCCTTGACATCGCCCATGTTGTGGCTGATCAGCAGCACCCCGAGGCCCCGGTCGCGCAGCTGGTCCACCAGGTCCAGGACCTCGCTGGTCTGCTCGAATCCCAGCGCCGCGGTCGGTTCGTCCAGGAGGAGGATCCGCGGGTCGCCCAGGAGTGAGCGGGCGATGGCGACCGTCTGCCGCTGACCGCTGGACAGGGAGACGACCGGTGCGCGCAGATCGGGGACCCCTCTGGTCAGACGCTCCAGCAGCAGACTGGTGCGACGCTCCATCTCGACCTCGTCGAGGAACCCGTACCGGCGTACCTCCTGGCCGAGGAAGAGATTGCCCACCACGTCGAGGTTCCCGCACAGCGCGAGGTCCTGGTAGACGGTGGCGATGCCCAGGTCCCGGGCGTCGTGCGGGCGCCTGATCTGGACCGGCCGGCCCTCCCACTCGATGACGCCCCGGTCCGCCGGTGTGACTCCGGAGATCACCTTGACCAGGGTCGACTTGCCGGCTCCGTTGTCGCCCAGCAGCGCGACGACCTGCCCCGCGCGGATCTCCAACTCGATGTCGGTGAGGACCTCGACGACCCCGAAGCGCTTGCACACACCGCGCAGCGCCAGCAAGGGGGGACTCGGCACGAACACCATCTCCTTCCCGTGGCCGGTCCGGCTCCGCAGCCGGTCGGTCAGGTGAGTCCGGCCCTGGCGCAGGCGGCGTCGAGTTGCGGGGTGCAGATCTGCTGGATCGTGTACACGCCGTCCTTCACCACGGTGTCCTCGATGGTGTCGACGGTCACGGACACAGGGGTGAGCAGGACGGCCGGAACCGTGCTGCCCGTGCTGGTCCGCACCGTGTCCTGGGCGACCCGGTCGAGGCTCTCGTCGCGGGCCGCGGCCACGGCCAGCGCGGCGCCGGCGGAGGCCTCGGGCTCGAAGGGCTTGTAGACGGTCATGTACTGCTCGCCGGCCACGATGCGCCGCAGGGCTCCGAGTTCGGCGTCCTGTCCCGTGACGGGGGGCAGCGGGTCGACCTTGTTGGCCTTGAGGGCGGAGATGCTGCCGGCCGCGAGGCCGTCGTTGGCGGCGTAGACCCCGTCGATGTTGCCGGCGCCGAGGGCGGAGATGGCGCCGGACATGTTCATGTGGGCGATCTCGGTCCGCCACTGGCGGGTGTCGTACTCCTTGGAGATCTCGACCTTGCCCTCCAGTTCGGACAGGGCGCCCTTCTTGAACAACACCGCGTTGGGGTCGCTGGGATCGCCGTTCATCATGACGATCCGGTCGCCGACCCCGTCGTCGTCCATGGCCCGCACCAGCGCCCTGCCCTGGAGCCTGCCGACCTCCTCGCCGTCGAAGGAGGCGTAGGCGGCGATGGGGCCCTCGGCGAGACGGTCGTAGGCGATGACGGGGATACCCGCCTCGTCCGCCTTGGTGACCGTGGGGCGCAGGGACTTGGAGTCGACGGCCACCAGCAGGATGGCGTCGACCCCCTCGGCGATCATCGATTCCATCTGGGCCTGCTGGATCGCCACGTCGCTCTTGGCGTTGGCATGCTCGACCTCACAGTCCTCGCACAGCTCCTTGATGTGCCGGTCGAGCAGCGGCCGGTCGTTGGTCTCCCAGCGTGCGGTGGTGGCGTCCGGCAGCAGCACGCCGATCTTCGGCCCGTTCCCCCCGCCGGAGTCGCTCCCGCCGCTCTCCCCACAGGCCGCGAGCGCGGCGGCCGTCGCGGCCGCGGCCACCGCGACGACCGCCCCCCGTGCGCAGCCCTTCATGCGAGAGACCTCCCTTTCCTTCACCTCGCGGGGTGAAGAGGGCGCCCAGGACGAACAGCCGCATTGCCGACGCCGGGCGTCACGGCGAACGTACTGCGTGAGATCGGGGAACATGCTGTGTCAAACAGGGGCAAAGCGGCTATGCCGTAAGTGTGGCACCGGCCGAGATGAACTGCGAACGCGATGGCGAACCCGGCCGGCTTGGAGCCCGACCGATGGCGGAAAGTCGAGGGCGGAATCATCCGCGACGGAGAATTCATTCTGATCTGTCTGTTTGACCCCCATATGAGACGCTGGAAGCTGAACGCCCCGATCTCAGTCTGTCGGCACCTGTGGCCTTGGGGCGGGAGGAAGGTGCGGACATGCCTCATGACGGCCCTGCCCGGACCGGCGTCTCGCAGCTGCGGGCATCGGAGGCCGGGGCCGCGGGCACCGGTCCAACGCCTCCGGAGCGCCAGGCCGCGCCGGTGGAGCGTGCCCTGGCGTTCGCCGGAGTGGCGATGGCGGCCGTCTATGTGCCCGGCGCCGGGGAGGAGGAGCTCCGGTTGCTGGAGACGGCCGAAGACCGCACCGCACGGACCGCCGGAGTCGGCACCGCCCAGATGACCGGAGTCGGCGCCGCCCAGTACGGCATGCCGAAGCTGCTGCCCCGGTCCGGCGACTCACCCGCCGCGCGGGCCGTCCGCGCCGACCGACCGCTGTGGCTGAACCCCGCGGCCCTCGCCTCCTACGACGACCAGGGCGGACCGACACCGCCACGAGGGGGGACGTCACTGGGCGCACTGCCCCTCAGGGCGGAGGGCGGACGGGCGGGCTGCCTCGTCGTCGTGGGGACGTCCGCCGACGGGTTCGACGCCGAGCAACGCCGCTTCCTGGAGCGGTACGCCGACGCCGTCGCCGATCTGCTGCGGACCGGCGCCGACCGGACCGGGGCGCCGCCCCTGCTGGGCCTCGCCCTGCGCGCGCTGCGCGTCGGCTCCTTCGTTCTGGAGCCGGACACCGGCGTGGTCGACGCGGACGAGACGCTGCTCGGACTGGTCGGCATCACCCCGGCCGACTTCGACGGCAAGGCGGACACACTGCTCGCGAACGCCCTCCCGGAGGACATGCACGCGCTCATGTCGGTCCTGGAGCCGACCACCCCCGAGTCCGCCCGGCGCGAGCTGGAGTTCCGGGTCCGCCACCCCACGGGCGAGGTGCGCTGGCTGAGTCTGCGGTGCCGGATGGCGGTGAGCTCCGACGACCGGCCGCAGCAGGTGCTGGGCGTGGTGACGGCGACCTCGGTGCAGCGCCGCAGCGCCGACGACGTGTCCCGGATCCAGTGGCTGACCGCCGCACTCGACGACGCCGTGACGGTCCAGGACGTCGGCCGTGTGGTCGTCACCGCACTGCGCGAACCGCTGGGCGCCGACCGGGTGGCGCTGGCCGAGCTGCGGGAGGACCGGCTGGTGGTCATCGTGCTCGACCCGCCGCAGCCCGCCGCCTGGCCGGAGATCTGGCGTTCCGAGTGGCGCTCGGAGTGGCCCGACGCCCCGGTGCGGGCCCTCCCCACCCTCCAACTGGCCCTGCGGGACGGTCGGATGGACCTGTGGCCCGCCGGCACGGCTCTCGAACCGGGCCTCGCGGGGATCGGCGCCGGAGGGCTGGCCGTCCTGCCGCTGCCCGCCAGGGGCGGGGTCGTCGGCGTGTGCCTGGTCGGCTGGGACCAGCCGCACGAGTTCGCCACCGAGGAGCGGTCCGTCCTGACCGCGACCGCCGGGCTGGTCGGGCAGGCCCTCGAGCGGGCGCACGCCTACGACGCCGAGCAGGAACTCGCGACGCTGCTCCAGCGCAGCCTGCTGCCCCGGCGCCTGCCCGAACTGCCCGGCGGGACGGCCGTCGCCCGCTATCTGCCCGCCCGGCGCGGTCTTCAGGTCGGCGGCGACTGGTACGACGTGATCGTGATCTCCGAGGACCGGGTGGCCCTGGTCATCGGTGACGTGCAGGGACACAGCGCCGGAGCGGCGACGATCATGGGCCAGATGCGCACTGCCGTCCGGGCCTACGCGGTGGAGGGCCACCCGCCGGACGTGGTCGTCTCGCACGCCAACCGGCTGCTCGTCGGCATGGAGACCGACCTCTTCGCCACCTGCTGCTATGTCGAACTGGACATGGAGGAGGGCAACGCGCTGTTCGTCCGTGCCGGGCACCTCTCCCCGCTGGTCCGTCACCCCGACGGCACCACCGAGGAGGTGCAGGTCGAGGGAGGGCTCCCGCTGGGCGTGCTCGCCGAGGCGGAGTTCCCCATGACCGCGGTGGCACTGACCCCGGGCACGGTGCTCGCCCTGGTCACCGACGGCCTGGTCGAGGCCGCCGACCTGCCCCTGGACGAGGGGATGGACCGGACCCGCGCCGCGCTCGCCGCGGCCGACCCGTCCGACACCGGGCGGATGGCCGACGAACTGCTCGGCGACGAGGGCCGCCGCGAGGACGACGTCGCGCTGCTGCTGCTGCGCTACGACGGCATGACCGCCCGGCCGATCCGGGCCGGCTGGGAAGTGTGGCGGCTGCCCGACGCCGTCATGCACGCCCGCCGTTTCACCTCGCGCACCCTGCGCCGGTGGAAGGTGGCGGAAGCGGCCGACGGGGTGCTGCTGGTCGTGTCCGAACTGGTCACCAACGCCCTGGTGCACACCCAGGGCTCGGTCCGCCTCGACCTGATCCTCCGCGGCGACCATGTGCGCGTGAGCGTGACCGACGGCTCGCCGCGGGCGCCGGCCAAACCGGTGATCGTGGACTGGGAGTCGACCGGCGGCCGGGGCCTGCTGCTGGTCGAGGCGATGTCGGAGACCTTCGGCTCCGTGCCGGTGGCCGGCGGCAAACAGGTGTGGAGCGAGATCCGCGTGCCGCGACCCGAACCGGCCCTCGCGGGCTCGGTGCCGCCAGGGGACCTGGGGGGCGTGCCATGAGGGGACCGACGGGGCCTGCCCTGAGGGCTCATACCCGTACCCGTACCCGTACCCGTATCCGTGCGCGGCAGATCGCCGCGGCGCTCGTCGCCGGGCTCATGACGATGTCCCTGGCCGCCTGCGGGGGAGAGGACGAGGCGGGCACGGACAGCTTCACGATCGGCCTTCTGTTCCCGAACCGAGTGACCCCTCGCTGGGAGAAATGGGACAAGCCGCTGATCGAGCAGCGGCTGAAGGAGCTGTGTCCTCGCTGCACCGTGGCGTACGCCAACGCCGGGGGAGACGTGGCGAGACAACAGCAACAGATGATCTCCATGATCACCAAAGGGGCCAAGGTCCTGATCCTCGACCCTGCCGACAGCAAGGCGATGCGCTCCTCGGTCCAGGAGGCACGCAAGGCGGGTGCCTCGGTCATCTCCTATGACCGGCTCACCGAAGGACCGATCTCGGGCTTTGTCAGTTTCGACGGCGCGCAGGTCGGCAGGCTCCAGGGCGAGGCGCTCCTGGCGGCCATGAAGGGCGGCGGGAACATCGTCATGATGAACGGCGACCCCACCAGCGCCAACGCGGCGTGGTTCCGCAGCGGCGCGCTGTCCGTCATCACGGGCAAGCTGAAGATCGCAAGGTCCTACGACACCGCGGCGTGGAGCACCGACAACGCCCACGCCAACATGTCCGCCGCCATCACGGCCCTGGGCTCGGACCGGATCGGCGGCGTCCTGGCGGCCAACGACTCCATCGCCGCAGGAGTCATTGCCGCTCTCAAGACGGCCGGTGTCAGGAAGCTTCCCCCCGTCACCGGCCAGGACGCCGACCTCGACGCCGTGCAGCGCATCGTCAAGGGCGAGCAGTACATGACGGTGTACAAACCGTTCAGGACGGAAGCCGCCGCAGCCGCCGACATGGCCGTGGCGCTGGGGCGTGGCGAGGACGTCCGGGACATGGCCACGACGACGTTGGACAGCGCCACCACCCAGGACATCCCGGCCGTACTGCTCACTCCGAAAGCGGTGACGGCCGACACCATCAAGCAGACCCTCGTCGACGGCGGCGTGTACACCGTCGACCAGATCTGCACCCGAAAGCTCCGCCCCGCCTGCGCCCGCGCCGGACTCTCCCCGTGACGGGTCCCGAGAAGCCGGACCGGCCGACCACCGAAGCGGCGGGCGGGCGGCGGAACGCATCCGCCGGCCGCCCGCCGCAAGCCGTCTCCGTTCAGGGCAACTCGGCCCGCGCCGGAGAGTCGTCGAGGAAGCCGCCCGACTGGTGCTGCCACAGCTTCGCGTAGGCGCCCTCCGCCGTGAGCAGTTCGTCGTGGGTACCCTGCTCGACGATCTGTCCGCGGTCCAGGACGACGAGCCGGTCCATGCCGGCGACCGTGCTCAGCCGGTGTGCCACCACGAGTGCCGTCCGCCCGTCCATGAGTCGCCACAGCGCCTCCTGCACGAGGATCTCGCTCTCGGAGTCCAACGCGCTGGTCGCCTCGTCGAGCAGCAGGATCGGTGCGTCGCGCAGGATCGCCCGGGCGAGGGCGACCCGCTGGCGCTGACCGCCGGACAGCTTGACGCCGCGCTCGCCCACCATGGTGTCGAAGCCGTACGGCAGCGCGTCGGCGAACTCCGTGACGTGCGCCGCCTCCGCCGCGCGGCGGATCTCGGCGTCGGTGGCGTCCGGCCGGGCGAACGCGATGTTGTCCCGCAGCGTGCGGTGGAACATCGCCGGATCCTGCGGCACATAGGCCATCAGACCGCGCAGGTCGGCCTGGCGCAGCCGGCTGATGTCCTGACCGCCGATCAGGATCCGGCCGGAGTCGACGTCCGTCATCCGTAACAGCAACCTGGTGAGCGTGGTCTTGCCGCCACCGGACCGCCCCACGAGGCCGATCTTCGACCCGGCGGGTACGTCCAGGTCGAGGCCCTCGAACAGCGGCCGGCCCCCGGAGTGGGCGAACACCACCCGCTCGAAGCGGACATCGGCGGCCCCGCGCACCAGCGGCTCCGGCGACGGCGGATCGAGCACAGTCGGCGGTGTCAGCAGCAGCTCCGTGAACTGCGCGGCCTCCGTCATCGAGCTCTCCAGCCGGCGGTAGATCTGGTTGAACTCGAACATGATCCGCGTCGCGTTGTTGTAGTAGGTGAAGGCCACCACGATCGCCTCCACGCCATGCGCGCCCCCGCCGAGCGTGACCGCGAGCAGCAGCCCCAGCGCGTTGGTCAGCACCGACATCGGCGCGACCAGCGTGTCGATGCGCAGATTGCCGTAGTCCCACGAGCGCAGCGTGAGCCGGCGCGACGCGGCGACGCGGGCGCGGTGCTCGGCCGCCTCGCGCCCCTCGGCGGCGAACGCTCGTACCGTGTCCATGTTCATCAGGCTGTCGGCGACATGGCCCGACACCCGGGCGATCGCCTCCTCACGCTCGTCGACGAGCGCCTGGCGGCGCCGGATGAGGGGCACCACGCACACCGCCGTCACAGCGATCATCACCAGCAGCCCGACCACGAGCAGCGGTTCGTACCGCCACAGCACCACCGCCCCGAACGCCAGCGGCACGAAGCTGCCCACGATCTGGAACGTCAGCGTGTCGACGAACTGCTCGAAACGGGAGGCGAAACTCAGGACGCGCTTGGTCAGCGATCCGGCGAAGTTGTCGTGGAAGAACGCGGCGTCCTTGGCGAACAGCTCGTCCATCCCGATCACGTACAGGTGCTCGATGCCGAGGGCGTCGAGGCGGTTCAGGCAGTGCAGGGCGATGCGCCACAGCGTCTCCGCGAGCAGCAGGACACCGACGAAGCCGAGGACGTACGGCAGCGCCGAGTCGACGGTGATGTCCTTGTCGTCGGCGATGTCACCCACGAGCTTGGCGACGATCAGCGGCGCGACGTAGTTGATTCCGATGTTGCCCAGCGCCGAGAGCAGCATCGTGGGGAGCGTCAGCCGGCGGAGCCTGGCCAACTCCCGTCCGTAGTAGCGAAGTGCGAGAAGTACCGAGCGCTTGCCCGGCTGGACCTTGCGTGCTTGAGGGGTTTCCATCCCAACCCTGTGTTGTTCTGCGGCGGCCTGCCACGCGTCACGCGGGCAGGGGTCATCGCCGGCAACGGCCGTGTGAGCTTGGGTTCGAGTGCGGAAGTGTCCCGCGACGACGACCGCGCAGTCCAAGTGTTTTCCGGTCGGGAAACGGCCCTCGGGAGCAGGCCGGCACGGCCCCGGTCACCGGTCCCCGACCCCTGTCCTCACCGCACGGGACCCGCAGGGTATGCAGGGACTCCACAGCCCCAACTCCCCAGGCCCACGGAGGACTTCGTGCGACTCCTGCCCCGCTCCCCGTCCGGCTGGACCATGGCCGTGTTCGGCATCCTCGCCGCCGCCATGGGCGGGGTCGGGCTCATCGCCCCGGACGCCCTCCTCGCCGTCATGGGGTTCACCCGTGTAGGGGACGCCGGGCGTGCGGAGGGCGATCACACACCGGTCTTCCTGACCGCGTCCTCCATGGCCGCACTCAACATGGGCGTGCACTACGTGCTGGCCGCCCTCTCCGACTGGCGGGCGTTCTTCCGCTGGACCGTCCCCTTCCGCCTGCTGACCTGCACGGTCTTCACACTGGCGGTGCTCGGCGGCCGTGCCCCGTCCGGCTTCCTCGGCGTGGGCCTGTGGGAGGGACTCGGCGCACTGGCCACGGCCGCGGCTCTCCGCCACGAGAGGCGGCGCAAGGCCCTTGCGAAGCAGCGCGAGGCCCTCGCGGACGCCGAGGGTCCGGCCGCCGCCTGAGACCGGGAGTTGGGAGGCATTGGGCGGTCGTCACGCCATCTCAAGATCCCCGCGGTGAGCGCGGCCGGCGCGGTGTCGCTGCCGGCGGCGGGCACGCCGACGGCGTTCGCGGGAGCGTCGGGCTGCAGCGACCCTACGTGCATCCGCGTTGACGGCAGCGGACTGATCCCTGCCCGCCGCCCTCGTCGGAGGCGGGCAGGGTCACTTCAGGACCGCCTCCCAGGTGTCGACGGCGAAATGTACGGTCAGTCCGTGCCGCGCGTACAGGGCGGGAGCCCCGGTGGCGTTGGCGGTGTCCACGCCGAGCCCCACCGTTTCCCGTCCCCGCGCGGCGAAGGCGCCGAAGGCGTGCCGCAGCAGCAGGCCACCGAGACCCTGACCACGGGCTTCACGCAGTACTCCGATGCTCCGGATCCAGCCCATCGCCTCACGGTCGTCGCGGGCGATGAGGAACCCGGCGTCCCCCAGCTCCTCGGTGCCGACGATCCACACCAGCGACCAGTCGAGCACGTCGGCGTCGACGTCCTCCAGCCACTGGTCGTACGTACGCGACTGGAAGTCGAAGTGCTGGGCGAAGCTCGACTGGTACAGCGCGTGCACCCGCGCACGATCCGCCTCGTCGGTGCACGCCCGCAGCCGTACGCCGGGCGGAGCCTGCGGGACGAGGTCTTCGGCGGCGTCCAGCGGCCGGTGCAGGACGTGATACCGCCGTACGGCGAACCAGCCCCGCTGCTCGATCAGCCTTGTGTCGATCGTCGGCTCCGTGTTGAGGTGCAGATGCACCACCGCCCTCGACGCACCGTTCGCGCGGGCCTTGTCCAGGGCGCGGACCTCCATCGCGTCCAGCAGGAGTTCGCCCGCCCGCTGGTGGTCGGGCAGCACGTAGTGATCGATGTCGACGCGCTCACCTCCCGACTCGTCCCACAGCAGGCCGTAGGCCACCAGCCGGTCGCCGTCGAAGGCCAGCCACGAGTCGAGCTCCAGAGTGACGTCGGACCGCTTCAGATCGGCCTCGACGGTGTGCAGGTCGGTCTCGGGGCGGCCTATCTCCATCCGATCGATGTCGTTGAGCAGGTCGGTGATGGCGGCCGCGTCGGTGAGGCCGGCGGGACGGAGGGTGTAAGGCATGGGCTCAGGATCGGGGGAGGGGAGGGGGGCCGCAACGGATTTTCACCCTGCGGCGGCGCTCCGCGTGTCCCCCCTCCCTCGGCCCCTTCCCCTGTGCCGGCTGTCAGCAGGTCGCGGAAGACGGCAGGTCGCCGTACTCGTTGCCCTTGAGGTAGACGGCGCTTACATAACCCTCGACGAGCTTGACCCACACGTCGTTGGTGTAGCCGTTGTCGCTGATGGTCTCGCCGCGCACCCAGCAGTGCGCGCCGCGCGGCTGGTTCGCCGCGACGCTGCCGACCTTGGCGTACGAACGCGCCGGTCCGGAGCGGACGTTGACCGTAGCCGGGAACTCTAGGGAAACCCGAGGTCATGAACACCCTGAGACTTCTCAGGTACCGCCCGCACGGCGCGCCGCCCCTACGGTCCTGATGACGAGCAGGACACCACCGACCCAGGACACCACCGACCCACGAAAAAGGGCCCGCATGCGCCGCCGACCGCTCCAGACCCTGCTGGCCACAGGAGGCGCCGCCGATGCCGGCGCTCACGCCGCTCACCGCGCACGCCGCACCGCACTCGGGCGGTAACTACGGCGCCTACGCCTTCGAGGGCCAGTACCCCACCGTCGGCGGCTGCGCCGGTACGTTCCGCCAGGTCGGGCCGACCAAGGCATCGACCACGCCTACATGAAGATCGGCAGCAACCTCAACGGACGTGTCTCGCGCGCCCTGCCGGCGTGCGACGGCCACGCCCTGACGAACACGAACTGGTGCTGACGAACCGAGCACGCCGGGGAGCCGTCCTTCAAGGCATCATGCTCACCACCATCAACACCGGCCCCCTGGCCGCCTCGGTCCGTCACCTGCTCGACTTCGCCTGGAACCAGACCCGGTCCTGCGCGTTCGCCATCGCCCTGCTCTCCGGCGTGGCCGCGTCGACCTTGCTGCCCGGCCTGCCCGTGGCCCGCTACGACCTGCTCGTCGCCTACGGCGTGCTGCTCACGCTCCTGTTCTGGCTGCGTGGCTGGGAGAACGGCCGGGACATCGCCGTGATCGCCCTGTGTCATGTCATCGGCCTGGCCTTCGAACTGGTCAAGGTGTCGCTCGGATCCTGGAGCTATCCGGAACCGGCCGTCCTGAAGTTCGCGGGCGTCCCGCTCTACGGAGGGTTCCTCTACGCGGCCGTCGGTAGCTACGTCTGCCGCGCCTGGCACCTGTTCGACCTGGAGCTGGTCCGCTACCGGCCCCGTGCGACAGCGGTCGTGGCCGCGGCCGTCTACGTCAACTTCTTCAGCCACCACTGGCTGCCCGACGCGCGCTGGCTCCTGGCCGGCCTGCTCCTGGCCGTCACCGCGGGCACCTCGGTGCGCTACACGGTCCGCGGAGTCCGCCGCCGGATGCCACTGGCGCTGTCCTTTGTCCTGATCGGCTTCTTCCTCTGGGTCGCGGAGAACCTAGCCACCTACCTCGGTGCCTGGCGCTACCCCTACCAGCTCGACGGCTGGGAGCCCGTGGGTGTGGACAAGATCGGCGCCTGGTCCCTGCTGATCAGCGTCACCTTCGTCCTGGCGGCGGTGACCCGACCGTCCCGCCGCCGGGAGGCCGATGGCACGCACGGCCCGACACCGGGAGGATCGTGAGCGGGGGACCGGTGGAACGGGGCGCGGTCTTTCTGGAGCGGTGGGGGCTTCGCCAGGAGGGGGCGCCGATGCGCGGGCGTGCCTCGGTCGTGCTGCCCGTGGTGTGCGGCGACGGGGAGTCCGGCCGCGCTGAAACTCCAGGACGTCGACGACGAGACGGCCGGGGAGGGGCTCGCACTACGGACCTGGGGTGGCGACGGGGCCGTACAACGGCTGGCGGAGGACCCGGAGACCGGCACGCTGCTGCTCGAACGGCTCGACGAGGTCCGGCCGTTGTTCACCGTGCCCGAGGTGATGGAGGCGACCCGGATCCTCGCGGAGTTGCTCGCGCGGCTGACGGCCGTACCGGGACCGGCCGGGCTGCGGCCGCTCGATGCGGTCACCGCAGGCCTGTTCGAGCGGCTGCCGCCGGTACTCGCGGAGCTGGGGAGGAGGCGCCGACGCGGACGCGCGCCTGCTGAGGGACTGCGCGGCGGCCGTGCGCGAGGTCGTGGACGAGACCGGGGACCGGTTGCTGCACTGGGACCTGCACTTCGAGAACGTCCTCGCCGCCGACCGTGAACCCTGGCCGGCCATCGATCCGAAGCCGCTGGCGGGGGACCCGTGCTTCGAGGTGCTGCCCGCACTGTGGAGCCGCTTCGGCGAGGGCCGGTTGACGCGTCGCTTCGATCTGCTGACGGAGGCGTTGGGCGTGGACCGCGAGCGGGCCCGGGCCTGGACGTTGGGGCGGGTGCTGCAGGGCTCCTTGTGGCGGGTGGAGGCGGGACAGAACCCGAACGCCGAGCAGCCCGCGATCGCCGAGCTGCTCCTGGGACGTCGAGCCTCCGCCGCCTGACCGCAGCGCCCGCGGGATGAGGCCGACAGGCCGGGGGCACCTGGGCAGGCACCCCCGGCCGGCAACCGCTACTTGCTCGTCGGCGCCGCCTGCTGCACGACCTCGAAGGACCACAGCGTGGACCCACTGGCCGCGGGCTTGGGGCGCTCGCCGCCCTCCGCGCCGCCGCCCTGGTGGGCCGACTTCATCGGGCCCTCCATCCAGGCCTGGAAGGACTCCTCGTCACGCCACCGGGTGTAGACGAGATACTGGTCGGTGCCTTCGACCGGCCGCAGGAGTTCGAACCACTCGAACCCGTCGGAGCTCTCCACGGCGTGCGCACGCGAGGCGAACCGCTTCTCGAGCGTCTCGCGCTGCTCGGCGGGGACGGTCAGTACGTTGATCTTGACTACGCTCATGTCCTCATCCTGCCGCACGCCCGCCGGCAGCCGGACAGCGACTCGGCCCACACCTGCCCGATCCGGCCGGATCAGGCCGTGTGCAGCGTCAGCCCATAGCGGTTGAGGATCTCGTTGACAGGCTGGAACCAGGTCTCCCCGCCGCCGGAGCAGTTGCCCCAGCCACCCGAGGTGACGCCCTGCGCCTGGTCACCGCTGATGAAGGAGCCTCCGGAGTCCCCGGGTTCGGCGCAGACGCTGGTCTTGGTCATCTGGTGCACCGCGCCCTGGCTGTAGTTGACCGTCTCGTTCTTGGCCAGCACCGTCCCGCAGTGCCAGTGTGTCGTGGAGCCGGAGCGGCATATGGAGGTGCCGACGGGCGCCTCGGCCGAGCCGCGCACCAGCCGGTCCGGGACCGTGCCCCAGCCGAGGACCACCGGCACGGTCCACCAGCCGCTGCCGACGCTCACCCAGGCGTAGTCGTTGTCCGGGAACGACGACCCCTGGAACGAGCCGATGTAGCTTCCGTCCCAGCCCCTGACCCCGGCCCCCGCCTGGCCGCAGTGCCCCGCGGTGACGAATCCGCCGTGCACCGAGAAGCCTATGGAACAGCGGACGTTGCCCGTGTAGTAGGGATCGCCGCCGACCGTTCCCGCCGCGAAGGTGCGCGGAGCCGCGGCGACCGTCTCGACGGTGACGGGTCCGGCTGCCCGGGCGCGGGAGACGAAGCGCCGGACATCGTTGTCGGCCTGCCTGTCGCGTACGACGTTCACCACGACCGTGTTGGCCACCGGATCGACGTGCCAGCTGCTGACGCCCGTCGGCGCGGAGATGCGGTCGATACGGGCCTTGGCCGCGTCGAGAACGCGCGCGCTGTGCGCGACGGTGCGCACCGTCGCTCCGGTGGCCCGGACCTTCCGCACGGTCGCGGGCGGGGCGTCCGAGGTGACGGCCACGGTCAGCCGCTCGCTCTCCGCGTCGAACCACGCGCCGCCGTAGGCGGACCCGGCGGCCTTCCGCGCCTGCGGCGTGCGGTCCATCGCGGTGCGTTCGGCGGCCAGCCGCGCCTCGGCCTGCTGCTTCGACAGGCCGAGGTCGCGCTGCATCGCCTGCAGCAGGCCGGCGGAGGCGGGTGCGTCGTCGGTCGCCGCGGGGGCGTCGTTCGCCGAGGCGGGCCCGGTGCCGGACGCGGTCCAGCCGCCGAGCACGAGGAGTACGGCCAGGCCTGCGTACGTGAGTCTGATGCGTCTCAAGGGAGTTGCCCTTCGTCGTTCCAGCAAGGTGGGGTGGAACAACCGCAATGTGAGAGCGCTCTCATTCAGGGTCGGGCAGAGCCTAGCGATGACGGCGTGTCAGGTCCATACCAATGCAGGCCTGAATTCCGGTATGGCCGTCCGCCATGACCGTCCTCCATGACCGTCCTCCATGGCCGTCCATGCCTCAGTCGAGGTTGCCGGTGCGGGCGTCCCGCCACAGGTCGACGCCGCCCTCGGTGGCGTACTTGTCGATCTCGGCCAGTTCCTCGGCCGCGAAGTCGAGGTTCTCCAACGCGGCGACGTTCTGCTCCAGTTGCTCGGCACGGGAGGCGCCGATCACCAGCGAAGTCACCCGCCGGTCGCGGAGGGCCCAGGCGAGCGCCATCTGGGCGAGGGTCTGGTCGCGCCGGGCCGCGATGTCGTTGAGCGCGCGGAGCCTGCGCAGCATGTCGCCCGAGAGCCATGTCTCGTCGAACGACTTGCCCTGCGTGGCCCGGGAGTCCGCGGGGACACCGTCGAGGTAGCGCCCGGTCAGCAGCCCCTGCGCGAGCGCCGTGAAGCCGATGACCCCGAACCCCTCCTGTTCGGCGGTGTCGAGCAGCCCCTCGGTCTCGATCCAGCGGTTGAGCATGCTGTACGACGGCTGGTGGATGAGCAGCGGTGTGCCCAGCTCGCGGAGGATGGCGGCCGCCTGCCGGGTGCGCTCCGCGTCGTACGAGGAGATGCCGACGTACAGGGCCTTGCCCTGGCGTACGGCCGTGTCGAGCGCGCCCATCGTCTCCTCCAGCGGGGTGCCGGCGTCGAGGCGGTGGGAGTAGAAGATGTCCACGTACTCCAGTCCCGTCCGCCGCAGCGACTGGTCGAGCGAGGCGAGCACGTACTTGCGGGAGCCGCCGCCCTGGCCGTATGGGCCGGGCCACATGTCCCAGCCCGCCTTGGTGGAGATCACCAGCTCGTCCCGGTACGGCGCGAGGTCCTGCTTCAGCAGGCGACCGAAGTTGATCTCCGCGGCGCCGTAGGGCGGGCCGTAGTTGTTGGCGAGGTCGTGGTGGGTGATCCCCAGGTCGAACGCGCGCACTGCGATCTCGCGCTGGCTCTCGAAGGGGCGGTCGTCACCGAAGTTGTGCCAGTACCCCAGGGACAGCAGGGGGAGGTCGAGTCCTGAGCGTCCGGTGCGCCGGTAGAGCATGGTGCCGTTGTAGCGGTCGGGATCCGCGAGGTGGGTCATCGGGGCATCGTTCCACCCGGTGCGGCCGCAGCAGGGAAGCGGTCGATGGCGAGCCCATGTTTCTTTAAATTAGTAATCTCTCCTACCTCGCCGACCCCGCCCCGTTCCGCTTCGTCGACGGACACGCACCCCGCAACGACGCCCCCGGCCTGGGCATCACCGTCGACGAGGCGGCCGTACGTGCCGCCGACGGCACCGGACACGCCTGGCGCAACCCGGTCTGGCGGCACGCCGACGACTCGTTCGCCGAGTGGTGACGGCCGTGCCGGCCATCACCACCGACCCCGCGCACGGCGGCCGTTGGACGTCCCTGCGCTCTCCCGGCCGCGAATGGCTCTGGCACCGCCCGGTGCCGGAACGCGACAAGGTGGCACCGGGCGACGCGTTCGTCGACGCGGGTGGACTGGAGGAGTGCATCCCCACCGTCCGCGGCCTTCCCGACCACGGAGACGCCTGGTCGCGCCCGTGGACCCGGACCGGCGACACCGAACACGTACAGGGCGATTCCTTCGCCCTCGCCCGGTCCATCCGCGCCACGGCCGACGGCGCCCACGTCGACTACACCCTCACCGCACAGCCCGGCTTCCGCTTCATCTGGGCGGCGCACGCCCTGCTGGACCTCTCCCGGCAGGCGTCCCTGCACATGCCCGCCGGCGCGAGCGCCCGCCTCTTCCCCGAGGCCGCCCCGCTGCTCGGCGAGACCTGGCCCGCCGGCGCACCCTGGATCACCGGCCGATGGCCGACACCCCACGGACTGCCCCTCGACCGGCTCGGCCCCGACGACGGCACGGCGGTCGGAGCCGTCGTCGAGACACCGCTGGGCTGCGTCCACGACGGCCACGACCGACTGGCCCTGGAACTACGGGCGGACGGAGAGGCGAACGGAGGGGCGGAAAGCCGGCCCGTGTCCATCGCCCCGTGGCGCAACCTCGCCGGCTACCCCCAGCCGCACCCCTCCCGGAGCACGGGCGTGGAGCCCATGCTCGGCCGCGTCTTCGACCTCGCCGGCGCGGGTCCCGCGGAAGCGGCCCGCGTACCGGCATCGGGCGAGCTCCGCCGGCGCCTTACGCTGACCGCGGCCTGCCGATGCCCCTCGCCTCCCACCCACAAGGAGCACTGTCCGTGGACCTGACCGCCGCGCTGGCCACGCACCGCCTGGTCGCCATCGTGCGGGGCGACGACGCCGACGCCGCGCTGCACACCGTGTTGACCCTGGTCGAGGAGGGCGTCGAACTGGTCGAGGTCTCGCTGTCCGGCAGGGACGCCCTCTCCGTCATCGAACGCGCCCGGCACGTCCTCGGCCCCGACCGCCCCCTCGGCGCGGGCACCGTCCTGACCGCCGAGGACGCCCGCGCCGCACACCGAGCGGGAGCCGACTTCGCGGTCACCCCGGGACTGGGCGACGGCGTCGGCGCGGCACAGCAGCTGGGCATGCCCGTCCTCGCGGGCGTGCTGACCCCGACCGAGGTCATCGCCGCCCAGGCCATGGGAGTGGCCGCGCTGAAGATCTTCCCGATCGGCCAGGCCGGGGGAGCGGCCTATCTGAAGGCCCTGCGCGGCCCGTTCCCCGAGGCGTCGTTCGTCCCGGTGGGCGGGGTCGACGAGGCCGTCGCCCGCGCCTGTCTCGCGGCCGGGGCCCTCGCGGTCGGCGTCGGCTCACCCCTTGTCGGCGACGCCGCCGACGGCGGCAGCCTCACCGCGCTGAGGGAACGCGCCCGCGCCTTCCGCAAGGTCGTGGAAGAGACGGCCCCGTGACCGCGGCCCCGCGGCCCACCCGCCCCGACCGTCTCGAACTGGGCGAGGGCATCCGCTGGACCGGCACGGGCGTCGTCCTCGTCGACATCCTCGCCGGAGGTCTGCTGACGGCCCCGAACGATCCCACGGCCCCCCTGCACATCGTGGCCCAACTCCCCGTCCCCCTGGGCGCCGTGGCACCCGTGGCCGGTCACCACGGCGCCTGGATCGCCGCCGCGGGCACCGGCCGCTGCCTGCTGTACCCCGACGGCACGGTCGACTGGCTGGCACGCCCGGAGGAGAACACCGGGACACCCATGCGCATGAACGACGCCGTCGCCGACCCGTTCGGCCGGTTCTGGGCCGGGAGCATGGCGTACGACGCCGACGAGGCCGCCGGTTCGCTGTACCGGCTCGACCGGGACGGCACGGTCGTCCGGGTCCTGGAGGGCATCACCGTGCCCAACGGACCGGCGTTCACTCCCGACGGCAGCGTCATGTACCTCGCCGACAGCGCTCGGGGCGTCGTCCGGCGCTACCCGGTGGACCCGGTGACGGCCGACCTCGGCACACCGGAGGAGTTCCTGACGGTCCGTGAGGGCAGTCCCGACGGCATGGTGGTCGACGTCGAAGGCGCCGTGTGGATCGCCGTCTGGGGCTCCGGCGCCGTGCGCCGCCACCTGCTGGACGGCACGCTCGACCGTACGCTGCGGCTGCCGGCGCGGCAGCCGGCCGGCGTGTGCCTCGCCCGGGACGTCCCGCACATCACAACGGCCCGCGTGGGCCTGGCCGTACCGGGTGACGACGACGGCGCCCTGTTCAGCGTGCGCGTGGACGTGCCCGGCACCCCGACGCCCGCCTGCCGGGTCGACGCCGCCCGGCTTCCTTCGGCCACCGGGAGCCAGGCATGACCGGCCCGTGGCGCCCCGCAACCGGCCCCGTCGTCTGCATCGGCGAGACCATGGCGGCGCTGGCCCCCGATCCGCCGAGCCCTCTGCTGGACGCGGCCGAGCTGCGGTTGTCGGTGGCGGGAGCCGAGTCGAACGTCGCCATGTACCTCGCCGACCACGGTGTCCCCGTCGCCTGGCTCTCCGCGCTCGGCGACGACCCTCTGGGGCACCGGGTACGCGCGACCGTGGCCGCCTCAGGAGTCGATGTGTCGCATGTGCGCACCGACCCCCACCGCCCGACCGGCCTGCTGGTCAAGGACCCGGGCCCGGCCGGAACACGCGTGCACTACTACCGGCGCGGCTCGGCGGCCTCGGCCCTCGGCCCCGAGGTGCTGGACGGCCCGCCCGTGCGCACAGCCGCGCTGCTGCATCTGACCGGCATCACCCCGGCCCTGTCCGACTCGTGCCGTCAGCTGGTCATCCGTGCGCTCGCCGCCGAGCCCGGCGCACGACCGTACGCGGTGAGCTTCGACGTCAACCACCGCGCCGCCCTGTGGCCCGACGGTTTCGCCCCGGCCGTGCTGCGCGAGCTGGCCGACCGGGCCGACATCGTCTTCGTCGGACTGGACGAGGCACAGGCGCTGTGGGGCGAGAAGCTGACGCCGGAAGACGTGCGGGCACTTCTGCCGCGTCCCCACATCCTCGTCGTCAAGGACGGCGCGAACGACGCGACGGCGTTCACCGAGGAGGGCGCCCACACCGTGCCGACGCCGCGCGTGACCGTGGTGGAAGCCGTCGGCGCCGGCGACGCCTTCGCGGCCGGTTTCCTCGCGGGCCTGCTACGGGGCACGACCACGACCCAGGCCCTGCGCCTGGGCCACATCACCGCAGCCTCCGCCCTCCGGGTCACAGGAGACCACGGCCCCCTGCCCGACCCGCGGCAGACGGAGGCGCTGCTGGTTCTCTCGGCGCGGGAGTGGGCCGGGCGGGGACGGTAGCTCCTCCGATACAGCACTGGCTCGGCGAGACCGTCCGGGACGGTGCCGAAGGGCTCGTCCAGAACCGGCACGTGCTGCAGGGGTTCACGTACATGAACATTGCTCACGTGGGTGTACAGCGATGTGCCCGCCGTGCAAGGCTCGGTCAACTCCTTTCCCCCGATGACCAGTTGGAGGGACCAGCATGAGTGTTTCCCGGCGTACTGTGCTGGCTTCGGCGGCCGGTGTCGCGGCGGTTGGCGCCGCGTCGACACCGGCCGCGGCTACGACCGTCGGCAGACCACCGGCACCGACCTTGCACAAGCTCCGCGCGGCGGCCGACTACGCCGTCGAGAAGGTCCGTACCGTCGCACCGTCCGTGACCGCTTTCCCCGTCGGCACGAAGTTCGAGAAGTGGGTCTACTCGCAGAACGGCGACTGGGTCGGCGGGTTCTGGCCGGGCACGCTGTGGATGGCATGGCTCCACAGCAAGGACGACGACTTCCGCGGGTGGGCCCTGGCGTCCGCCGAGAAACTGGCCCCTCGCCAGTACGACACCGGCACGCACGACCTCGGCTTCCTCTTCTACCCGTCATGGGTCACGGCCTGGCGGCTGACGGGCGACGACGCATGGCGGACCGGAGCCCTGCGGGCGGCCGCCTCCCTGATTCAGCGGTACAACCCGCGCGGACGCTTCATCAGGGCGTGGGGCGCGCTGAACGACGAGCGCAACGCCGGCCGGGTCATCATCGACACGATGATGAACCTCGACCTGCTGGCGTTCGCGAGCAGCCAGACCGGCGACGACAAGTACCTGAACATCGCCGTGGAGCACGCGAGAACGACCCGGCGCGTCTTCCCCCGCCCGGACGGATCGACCCCGCACGTGTACGACTTCGACCCGGCCAGTGGCGCCCCGATCGGCCCGAACACCGTGCAGGGGTACAGCCCCACGTCGTGCTGGTCGCGCGGCCAGGCATGGGGCCTGTACGGATTCACCACGATGTACCGGCGCACCAAGAGCCCCGAGTTCCTGGCCACCGCCCGCAGCCTCGCGGATTTCGCGGTGGGCGCGCTCACCCCGGACCACGTACCCGTGTGGGACTACCGCGCCCCGCAACAGCCGTACGACATCAAGGACGCCTCGGCCGGAGCGATCATGGCGTGCGGCCTGCTCGACCTGTCCGTGGCCACCGGCCGCCACGCATACCGCGAGGTGGCGCTGAGGCTGCTCACCGCACTGTCGGAGACCTGCCTGACGAGGAACTCGAGCCGCGCGGACGCGGCCGTGGCCCGCTGCACCCGCAACCGGCCGAGCGAGGACGGGGTCGAGATCTCCCTCCCGTACGCCGACTACTACCTTCTGGAAGGCATCCTGCGCGTGCTCCAGCCACAGGACGTCGACCGGGCGATCGACCTGTCCACCGTCTGAACTTCCGTGACAGGCGGGCCGGTCGGACTCGGTCGGCCCGCGTGGGAAGGCATGGCCGACCGCAGCTCACTCCCCTCTGTCCCAGTAGTCCCGCATCTCCGCAACCGATCGTGGCCGACTGCGAATTTGATTCCATTCGTTCAACTTGGCCTGGTGCGCTCGGTACTTCCGACGACCGAGTACGCCGGCAAGAGTCAGGCTCGAAGCCAGGAATGCGACTTCCGCGACGAGCGCACCAACCAGCCCGGCCGTCAACTCACCGGCGCCCAGAGAAGTGGCCACGTAAAGGCCGAGCGGAAGCACAAGTGCGGCTGTGACGACGCCGAGGCATCCAAAGCCCATCCCTCCTATGAACACCAGGACACAGCAGAGCCCCAAGAGAATGATCGCGACGACGAGCATCCACTGAGCGGGGCTGGAAGGCTCCTGACCTGCGGCTATGCGGAATGGCATGGCGTTGACCGGCATGCGCGCCCCCGGAGGAGAGTGAGTGCGTGATCAGTTGACGGTGCAACGTGTCACTACTACCGCCGCCCACGCGGGACCGGTCCCGGCTGCGGGACCGAACGGAAGTGGCGCACTCTGACGTCGCCAGGCGATCAGTGGCTGTGCAGCCAGCTGTCGTAGGCGGCTGCGTCGACCACGGTGTACAGGCCGATCGCTGCAGGCGCCAGGACGGCCGCCATGGCGCCGACGCGCAGGCTGAACGGGGCGAAGACGGTGACGGCTTCGGTCTGGCCGGTGATGGTCCGCCAGTCACGGAAGCGCCGCACGTCGCCGGCGCAGGCTCCCCAGAAGGCGAAGCCGGTCAGGAGGAAGACGAGGGCGCCCACGCCGGACAGCCCGCCGGCGACGGCGAGGAACTCCAGGCGTGCGCTGTGGCGGGGGACGAACAAGGCGACGACGGCGACCAGGACGACCGCCCCCAGACCGAACAGCACCCCACGCGCCAGCACATCGCGCATCCGCAGCCGCGGCAGGCGCACCCCGTCTTCGTCCAACTCCATGGCGGCACCGTACCCGAGCGCCGACAGGGCCAGGAGCAGGGGGACAGCGCCGCACCGCGCCTGGCCTCGGCCCTGCACGGACCGCCTTCAGACGAGCGCAGGCTCCAAGGTCGCCGGCGTGGGACCGTCCGGGCGGACTGTGATGCCGTACTGCGCCTTCGTGGGCGTGGCGGAGAACGCCACGGTGTGGGCCGGCAGCAGGTGTTCGAGCAGGATGGTCGACTCGCGGAGTGCGAACTGCAGACCCAGGCAGGCGCGGGGACCGATGCCGAAGGGGAGGTAGGCGCCCGGATGGGTGGGGCGGCCGCCCGGGGTGAGGAAGCGCTGCGGGTCGAAGCGCTCCGGGTCCGGCCACAGCCGCGGATCGCGGTGCGTGAGGTACGGGCAGACCAGGAGGTCGGTGCCCGCTTCGACGGTGTGGCCGACGAGGGTGTCGTCCTCGGCGGCGTGGCGGGGCAGGAGCCAGGCGGCCGGGTAGAGGCGGAGCGTCTCGTGGACGAGGGCCTGGACGGCCCGGCGGCGTTCCTCCGAGCCCGCGTCGCCGGCGGCCAGCGCCGCCTCGCGGGCGGCGGGGTGCTGGTCGAGCAGCAGGTAGAGCCAGGTCAGGGTGGTGGCCGTCGTCTCGTGCCCGGCCGCGAGCAGCGTGACCAGCTCGTCGCGGATCAACTGGTCGGTGTACTCGGGGCGTTCGGTGGCGGCGTCGGTCAGGATGTGCAGCAGGCCGGGGCCGTCGGGTCCGGCATCCCCGCCGCGGACGGCCTCGATGGCGCGCAGGGCGACCGCGTCGATCCTGGCAAGATCGGCCGCGACCGCGTCCCGCGCCTTGTCGGCATCCGCGGGCAGCGTCGGCAGGGCGGCCCCCACTGCTTCCACGGCCTCCAACTCGTGTGCGGTCTCGTCGTCGAGGGGGTGCCCGGTGAGGGAGCGCCAGATGGTGTCCAGGGCGAAGCGGTGCATCTCCTTCCCCACATCGAGGCTCTGTCCGGTACGGGCGTACGCCTCCCAGCGCTCGGCGGTGGTCCGGGCCGCCTGGGTGATCCGATGTTCGTAGCGGCGCATCCCGGTGCCGGTGAACTGGGACTGCAGCAAGCGGCGTTGCCGCTTCCACGCCTCACCGGTGGCGGCCAGGAGACCGTCGCCGATCAGCAGACGGGCGCGGTGGGAGCGCTTGACGTACCGGTCCGGCCGGAGGGCGAGCACATGCTGGACCGCCTGCGGGTCGGTGACGAGAACGGTGAGGGCCGGCCCGAGACGGACCCCGGCGACGCCGCCGGCCCGCTCCCGCACCTGGGACAGCAGTTCGACCAGTTCGCCTCCCTCCGAATGCCACCGCTTCACGAGTTCGGGATCGACGGTGGGGACCGGTCGCTCGGTTCCGGGCACCTGCGGGAGTGAGTCGAGACTGGCTTCGGCGTCCATGCCGCGAACTGTACGGGAGCAGGCGCCAGTTGGTCGCCGTCCGCTTGGGCTCTGTCACTCTCCGGAATGACCCGGGTCCCACTCGTCCGGCTACTCTCCGGACGGCGCGGTCAGCGGGACACCCAGCGCCACCGGCGTACCGAAGTTTGGCGTGCCGTCGGCGTTCCATGTGAACTTCTGCGCCCTGGTGGAGCGGTTCATGTCGCAGCCGCCGCTCGCGGAGCTGTTGGCGTGATAGACCATCCAGTCCTCGGTTCCGTCCGGTGACTTGAAGAAGCCGTTGTGGCCGGGGCCGTATACGCCGTTCGAAAGGGCCCTGGACGATCCCACCGTCCAGTCACTGTTCTACGGCCCGGTCCTCCTGGTCGCCCGCACCCCCGACCCGGACTTCCGCGCGTTCTCCTTCTACAAGGACTTCACGCTCCGCGGCGATCTGGCCGACGCGATCGCCCCCGAGGGCCGCCCGCTCCACTTCACGGCACACGGTCTCACCCTGGCCCCGTTCCACATCGCGGACGACACCCGCTACCACGCCTACTTCAAGCGCTCCGAACCCTTCATCGTCTTCAGCACAACCGACTCCGGCGTACCGAACCACCCCCGCGGCGACGGCCTGACCTTCCTCGACGCCCTCTGGAACCAGGCCCCTTCGACACCTCCGCCCACTTCGTCCAATCGGTACGCGCCCTCGCCGACGGTTGGCTGTCCGAGGGGCTCCTCACGCGGGCGGAACGCGACCGGGTCGTCGCCGCGGCGGTCGGTGCGGACTTCAGGCGCTGAGGGCGCGGGCTGCCGCCGCACAACCGGGCGCGGTGGTAGCCCCGCCCCGACTTGCCCTGCCGGCAGGGTGAACTCCGACGCGAGTCGGGCAGGAATGGCCTATGGACGAGCGGTGGGCAGCGATTGCGGCCGGGGCGGTCAGTCTGCTGGGAGCCTCGGTAGGCGGAATGGCCGCGATCATCGGAGCCAGGATCGGGGCGGAGAAGAGCGCGGCCTCCGTACTGGAGCAGGTATCTCGCCAGGCGCACACCGAGCGCACACAGTGGATTCGCGACCAACGTGCCGCAGCCTATGAACAGTTCCTCAGTGCTTGGGACGCATACGTCCTGGCCCGTGGACGGTTCCACTTCGAGCGGCCCCCCACATACGACAACTTTCGGATGGTTCAGGAACTGGGCGGCAGTCTCCACACGGCTGCCTTCCGCATAAAGGTCGTCGGTCCCGAAAGCGTCACCACCCTCGCCGATCAGGTCCTGAGCAACCTCACGGCCATGGCGATACCGCACGAGGTGCAAGCCGAATGGGACGCTGTTCTCTGCCGATTCCGCGAGAGCGACGACCCTCGGATGCAGGAACGTCTGATCAGAATCGCGGAGGAAATTCTCTACAAGGGGTCCTGGGACGAGGCGATCGACGTGGCCCCTCAGCGGCACCGCTTCCTGCAGACCGCGGCTGCGGCTCTGGATGTCTCCTAGCCGGCAGAGACGACACGAGGACGGCCGTTCAATATTCGTTTACGTTCCCCCTGGGAGACGTCCTACCGTGACCCCCGTGACGACTCAGTTGATCATTCTCAACGGCGGTTCCAGCTCGGGGAAGTCCGGGATCGTGCGGTGTCTGCAGGATGCGCTGCCGGATCCCTGGCTGGCCTTCGGATGTGACTCGCTGGTCGATGCCATGCCCGCGAGGATGCAGGCGTCGAACGACGGGATCGAGTTCGCGGCGGACGGCCGGGTGAACGTCGGGAAGGACTTCATGGTCCTGCAGACGGCCTGGCAGGAGGGCGTGGTCGCGATGGCCCGGGCCGGAGCCAGGATCATCATCGACGACGTCTTCCTCGGCGGAGCGGGGTCCCAGCAGCGGTGGCAGAAGGCCGTGGCCGGGCTGACCGTGCTGTGGGTGGGCGTCCGCTGCGACAGCACGGTCGCCGCAGGCCGCGAGATCGCACGGGGCGATCGCGTCCCGGGGATGGCCGCGTTGCAGGCGGACGTGGTGCACCAGGGGGTCTCTTACGACCTGGAGGTGGACACCACCCACACAGAGTCCCTGGAGTGCGCGCGAACCATTTCCGCACACGTCAGCTGAGCTGTCGTCGCCTCCCGATCAGCCGGCGACACCCGGCACGACGCCGGCGGACCACTGCCGCCACCACGTCTGGCGGGGTGAACGACCGCGTCCGACCAGGTCGAGGTCGTCGACGACGCCCAGGTCGTCGTACGCCGGCAGCCACGAAACCGCCGGTCATGCCCGCGGTGACCCTTCAAGTCGTCCTCGAAGGCCTGCCCGTCCGATTCGACCGAGGGTCGACATGGATCTTGGGGCCAGGTCCGGCACCCTCCGGCCGCTCACCCGCGAGCACCGCGCCGACCTCATCCAGGCCCACGGTGGCCGCGACCAGCGGCCTGGGGTCGACCTCGCCGGACGCGTACGCCCGGATGGTGGCGTCCAGGCCGGGAGAGGCGGACAGGATGCCCACCGCCGCCACGTCCTTCAGCACCAGCGCGCGGGTGTCGATCCTGCTGGGCTCGCCGGCCAGCCCGATGTACACCAGCCGGCCCCCTGGTTCGACCAACTCCACTGCCCTGGACGGCAGATGCGCCGCGTTCGAGGCGTCGACGACCGCGTCGAAGGGCAGCTCCGGGAGGGAGTCCTCGTCCCATACGTGCTCGAAGCCCAGGGCGTGGGCGAACGCCGGCGAATTGTCGGCACGGTCCAGCAGGTGGACCTCCGCGCCGGCCGCCCGCAGGAACAGCGCGACCAGCAACCCGATGGTCCCGGGCCCCAGGACGAGAGCGCGGTCCCCGGCACGCAGCCCGGCCGCCCGCGCCGCGCGCAGGGCATTGCCGCCCGGCTCCACGAGCGCGCCGAGCTCGGCGTCGACCGAGTCGGGCAGGGCGTGCAACGAGGATGCCGGTACGGCGAGTTGCTCCGCCAGCGCCCCGGCCCGCGCTCCGCGGATGCCGACCTCCTGGCGCTTCTCGCACACATGCTGACGGCCCCGGAGGCAGCGGCGGCAACTGCCGCACCCCAGCATCGTGTCGCCCATGACACGGCGGCCGATCCACCCCGGATCGACACCGTCACCGACCACCGCCACCCGCCCGGCCCACTCGTGGCCCGGCCGCATCGGGTACCTGGAGTGCCCCTGATGGAGATAGGCCATGGCACCGGTGAAGAACTCCATGTCGGTGCCGCACACGCCGACCCGCTCGACGTCGACGACGACCTCGCCGGGTGCGGCCACGGGCGCCGGGAGGTCCTGGACCTCGTACGCGCCGGGGGCGGTCAGTACGAACGCGCGCATCGGCGGCCGCCGTTTCCGTGGTCTGTCGAGACGACGTACGTCTGCGTATGCTCCATGGCGTTCCGGACTGTAGACCACCGTACCGACTGCTGGAAGAGGTCCAGGGTGAGGCTGCGCAGCGCACAGTGGTACGAGGGACAGGACCGGAACGCCTACATCCACCGGGCGTGGATGCGCAGGGGCGTGCCGGCCGACGCCTTCACCGGCCGGCCGCAGATCGCCATCGCCAACACCGCCTCGGACCTGACCCCGTGCAACGCGCACCTCGACGAGGTCGCCGCCTCGGTGCGTGACGGCGTGTACGAGGCGGGCGGCATCCCGCTGGACCTGCCCGTGGTGTCGCTCGGCGAGACCCAGGTACGGCCCACCGCCATGCTGTGGCGCAACATGGCCGCCATGGCCACGGAGGAGATGCTGCGGGCCAACCCCATCGACGGCGTCGTGCTGTTGGGCGGCTGCGACAAGACGATCCCCTCGCTGCTGATGGCCGCCGCGTCCGTGGACCTGCCGGCCGTGGTCGTGCCCGGCGGCCCGATGCTCACCGGGACCTTCCGGGGCAGGCCGCTGGGGTGCGGCACCGATGTGTGGCGGCTGTCGGAGGAGGTCCGCGCGGGCACGCTCTCGCAGGAGCAGTTCACCCGCTCGGAGTCGGCGATGATCCGCAGCCGCGGCCACTGCAACACCATGGGCACCGCCTCCACCATGGCGCTGGTCGCCGAGGCGCTGGGCACGGTCGTCCCCGGCGTGGCGGGAACCCCGGCGCCCGACAGCCGTCTGCTGGAGGCCGCGCACACCACCGGCCGCCTGGCGGTGGACATGGTCGCCGCAGACCGCCGGCCGGGCTCCTTCCTCACCGAGGCGTCCTTCCACAACGCGATCGTCGCGCTGGCCGCCATCGGCGGCTCCACCAACGCCGTCGTCCACCTCCTCGCCATCGCGGGCCGCCTGGGCATCGACCTCACCCTCGACGACTTCGACCGCATCGGCTCCCGTGTCCCGGTCCTGGTCGACCTCCAGCCCGCGGGCCGATTCCTCATGGAGGACCTCCACCGCGCCGGAGGCCTTCTCGCCGTCCTGCGCGAGGTCCGCGACCTGCTAGACCCCGACGCCCTGACCGTCACCGGCAAGCCGTTGGTCGACGCGCTCGACGACGCCGGGATCTGGGACGGCGAGGTCATCCGCACCCGCGCCGAACCCCTGGTCGCCGAGGGCGGCATCGCCGTCCTGCGCGGCAACCTCGCACCCGACGGCGCCCTCGTCAAACCGGCCGCGGCCTCACCGCATCTACTGCGCCACCGCGGCAGGGCCGTCGTCTTCGACTCCATCGAGGACTTCCACGCCCGGATCGACGACCCGGGACTCGACGTCGACGCCGACTCCGTCCTCGTCCTGCGCGGTTGCGGCCCCAAGGGCTACCCGGGCATGCCCGAGGTCTCGAACATGCCCCTGCCGAAGAAGCTGCTCGAACAGGGCGTCCGCGACATGGTCCGCGTCTGCGACGGCCGGATGAGCGGCACGGCGTACGGCACGGTCGTCCTGCACGTGGCACCCGAGGCCGCAGCCGGGGGCCCCTTGGCGCTCGTCCGGACCGGGGACGTCATCACCCTGGACGTCGAGGCCCGCCGCATCGACGTCGACCTGCCCGCCGACGAACTCGCCCGCAGACACCCCAACGAGGCCACGCTCACCGGCTTCGCCAACCCCCGGCGCGGCTGGGAACGCCTCTACGTCGACCACGTCCGCCAGGCCGACACCGGCGCCGACCTCGACTTCCTCGTAGGTTCCAGCGGTTCCGAGGTCAGCCGCGAATCCCACTGACGGACGGCGTCACCGTCGCCGCGACACCCCGAGCTCGATGAGATGTCGCTTCGTCACCCGCCCGCCGTACCGCCTGTCGATCAGGCCCGCGACGCACTCGAACAACCCGTTCCGGGCGGCTTCCGGAAGAGCCCGGTGGCCGGAGTAGGTCCGCAGCACGTCGAGATATTCCGACGTGGTGTACGTGAGGTCCTTCTCGTAGCGGCGGAAGACCGTCGGGCCGAACCGGCCGCTACGCGCCACCTCCCGCGCATGGTCCGATCCGTGGACCTCGGCGGCCGCGGGAGGCCGCAGCCCGGGCGTCGTGTCCGGGTCGAAGCGTTCGTAGCAGCGTTGGACCTCGACGAAGAACTCCTCGGTGCCGCCCCACACATGCTGGGTGCGCACCACGGCGAGCGCCCCACCCGGACGCAGCGCGTCGGCGGCCCTGACCATCCGTACCGCCGGGTCGATCCAGTGGAACGCCGTCGCCGAGACGACCGCGTCGAACGGCTCCTCCGGCAGCGGCCAGCTCTCGAACCGCGCTGTCACCACCTCCACCGCCGCGGCCCCGGCCAGGTTGCGGCGGGCGACCTCGGCCATGCGCGGCCCCGCCTCGACGGCCGTGATCCGACAGCCCCGCCCGGCCAGCGGCACCGTCGCCTGGCCCGTCCCGCAACCCACCTCCAGGACCCGACTGCCCGCGCGGGCACCCGCGAGTTCCTCCAGGTCGTCGTACAGCCCCGGCGGATATCCGGGCCTGGCACGGTCGTACAGCTCCGCGTCCTCGTCGAAGGTCCGGCTCAGGCGCGCCCGCCGGGACTCCTCGGGCCTGTCGTCGCGTGGTGCCTGCGTGCTGTTGTCGGGCATGCGGAGGAGGCTAGCGAGGTCCGGCAGGCGCGGCATTTCCATTGTGTTCGGCGCATCCTGTGGTCGGTGTGCCGACGTACGCCCCTGCTACTGAGTCCCGGCAGCGGCGAAGGCCGTATGGAGCACCAGTAGGAAGGCGAGGGTGGCCGGTGCGACGGTCAGGGCGGCGCGCATCATCGCGGCGGCGGCATCCGCGCCGGTCGAACGGTGGATCGAAGGAGCTGTCACGGCCAGCAGCACCGGGAACGCGGCGAGGATGCCGCCGGTGAAGGAGCCGAGGGTGTCCGCGGCGCTCACGGCGAGCAGGACCGTCGTGGCGGACACCGCCATCCGCACCGGTATCTCCCGGCTCAGGGCACGGCCCGGCGCCGGCTCCGTGGGTGCCGGAGCGGGCCAGGTCCACATCCCCAGGCAGATGACGACCAGGGTCAGGGCCGCCGTCAGCCAGACGCTCGCGCACACCGCCGCGACCAGACCGGCGCCGGACGCGCAGGCCAGCGCCGCTGTCAGTGACCGCGCCGGACGCAGGGCGGGCGCCAGCCGCCCGTAGGCGAGACAGAAGGACACGACGGCCAGTTGAGCCGCGATGTTGCCGTGCGCGGCCCGCGCGGCCGCCTCGCTCCCGCCGTCCAGCCACATGAGCGCCAGAAACGGCCCCGATGTAGTCGGCGCGCCCAGCAACAGCCCGCCCAGACGCGGGCCCGAACGCCTGGCTACGACGGAGACGAGAAGGATGAGGGAGGGGGCCAGGGCGGTCCGCAGGAGCAGGATTTCCATACCTGCGAGCCTGGCACCGACGATGCCGATTTTGGCTCGGACTTCTCGGCACAGGTGGCTGTTTCGCCGAGGAAAAATCGGCTGTTCCCCTGCAGGGCCGAGCATTTGTAGCATGGGTGCCATGGACCGCATCGATCGGCAGATCCTCACGATCCTCCTCGGCGACGGCCGGGCGACCTATCAGGAGTTGGGTCGCCAGGTCCGGTTGTCGGCCAACACCGTCGCCGACCGGGTACGTCGCCTCCAGGCGTCCGGAATCGTCCGCGGGTACCGGGCAGAGCTGAACCTCGCGGCGCTCGGGCGAGGGCTCGAACTGCTCAGCGACGTCCGCCTGCGCGAGGGCGTGGACCGTACGGCGTTCGAGGGGCAGTTGCACCAAGTGCCGCAGGTCGTCGGTGCGATGCGGCTGACCGGGGACTACGACTACCAACTGCGTATGGCCTGCACCGACGCCCGCGAGTTCGAAACGGTCATCGACCGCCTCAAGGCCGACTTCGGGGTGCGGGAACTGCGCAGCCGACTGCTGCTGCACGAGGTGCCGCTGGGACCGGACCGCGTCCTGGAACCCTGACGAGGGCCACGGGAGGAGCGCGTCGCTCAAGCGCCGGCGGCGGCCTTCTCGAGGAGGGAAGTGAGGACCGGCTCGGCATGTGTCCACAGCAGGGCGCCGCCGATCCCCGGGACGACACGGCGATCAGCACCGGGCACACGGGAGGCGAGCAGCGCCCCGTTGTCGGGGGAGTGGCCGGTGTCCCGCTCGCCGTACCAGATGTCGACCGGGACGGCGATCCGGTCGAGGGCGAACGGCCATCGCCCCATGGCCAGCACCGTGTCGCGGGCGTAGCCGGCACCACCCTGAACGAACCCCTCGGCCAAGGCCCTCCCGTACGCGGCGCCGAAGCCAGGGTCCTGGTACACGGCCAGATCGCACGCGGGGCTCGCGGCCATGACCATGCCCCACATCGCATCCGCGGTGAAGCCGGCGAAGAACTCCTCGGCACCGCCCGGATCGCGCGCGGTCCGCTCGACCAACCCACGCAGATCCACCGGCAGCACGGACGCGAACTCCGGTGCGGCGACCTCGTCCGCGCCGGAGACGACAGCCAGCGCCGAGGCGACGCCCCCCTCCGCGCAGGCGAGAGCGAACGGCGCGCCTTGCGAGTTCCCGACCACTGCCGGGCGCCCCAGCCCTCGCATCACACAGAGTTCACGCATATCACCGGCGAAATCGGAGAAGGTGCGGCCCGGTGCGGGCGTCGACGCCCCCAGCCCCGGGCGATCCACCGAGACAAGACGAACGCCGAGGGCCTCGACGACCCCCGCGCCGAAACCGAGCCACCGGCTCGTCGCCGCACCCGGACACAACAGGACGGGCACCCCGTCCGACGGCCCCCACTCGGCCCAGCCCAGCAACCGCCCGTCGGACATACGACTCCGACCGAGCCGGACAGGCCTGTCGGCGTACACAGTCATGATCGACATCATGGTCACGGGCAGGGATGCCTCGCACCCGAATTTCTCCGCGTACCCGCACAACCTGCGCCCGGCTCGCTGGTCCGACTGATCGGGGTGTTCATGGGAGCGGACCAGCAAATCGCCTTCTTTCTACGGGAGTTGAAGGACGGCGACACCTGGCGGCGTGCGGCCGCCGCGAAAGGACTGAGCAGAGTCGGTCGGGACGAGCACGCGTGGGTGCTCGCCGGGTCGGTGGACGACCCCGCGCCCGAGGTACGTGAGGCCGTGGCGGCCGGGCTGGGCCGGCTCGGTGTCGCCGAGGCGGGCCGTGTGCCGCTGCCCGCCCTGATGGGCGACGAGGACCCGTGGGTACGGCGCCGGGCCTCGCGCGCCGCGATCCGGCTCGGCCTCGACGGCCCGATACTCGTGGAAGCCTTCTCGCGCCTGCTCCACGATCCGGACCACCACCTGCGGATCAATGCCCTGGACGGCCTGGCGGCCCTCGGTGCGCCGAGCGATGCGGCGGGACTCGTTGCGCTCCTGGGCGACCCGGAAGGCGCTGTCCGGGGACGCGCCCGAAGCCTGCTGTACCGCTTCCGGGACGACCCGGCCGTCAGCGCCGAGGTGCTCCGTACGGCCGAACAGGACGGGGGAGAGGCTCGGGTACGGGCTCTCGAACTACTTCCCCGGCACTGGACCGCGCGCCTCGTCGATTCCCTGCTGGCAGGGCTCCGCGACGATTCCGCCGAGGTACGCATCGCGGTGGCGGGTCGGCTGCTGGACATGGAGGACGCACGGACGCGGGACGCGTTGGCCGCGGCTCTGGAAGCCGAGCGGGACGGGGGCGCCGCGGCCTCGCTCCTGCGCCGGCTGAGCCGACGGGGCGACGAACGGGTGACCGGGCCGGCGATGCGCTGGCTCGGCGACGCCGTCGCAGGCCCCTCGGCCGCGTACGCACTGGGTGCCGTGGGGACCCGGGCCGCCGCCAGGGTGTTGCGCACGGCCGTGACCGACTCCGGCCTGCCCGGACGTACGCGTGCCGCCGCCGCGAAGGGCATCGGGCAGGCCGGGCGATGGGATGCCGTCTGGCTCCTGCTCCCGCTGCTGGACGACCCCGACCGCGATGTGCGCGCGGGCGCGGTCGACGGCCTGGAGTCGCTGGTGGACGAGGGGCTCCGCCCTTGGGAACGCCGCTCCGTCGCCCGGGCGTTGGTGGACCACCTGACCGCCGACCCGAACACGACCTGGCAGACGCACAACGCGCTCATCGGCCTGGCGGAGGCGCTGCCAGGCCTACGGCAGATCGTGGACCGGACCCCTTCGCCCGAGGTGCGGGCCGCGGCGCTCTCGCTCCTCGACACGGACAACGCCACCGACGAGAACACCGGCCAGGACCTGCCCCGCTTCGTGCACGCCCTGGACGACCCGTTCGAGACGGTCCGCTACCACGCGGCACAGGGCCTGGCTCACTGGCTGACCGCCACCGGGAGACTGCCGCAGGACGCGGGACGGTTGCGCGCCCGGCTCACCGCGATCGCCGAGGATTCCTCGGCCGCCTCCGACGCCTCGGGGGAGCGGACCCGCGCGGCGGCCGAGGAAGCGCTGCGAGCGCTGGACGGGTGCCGCACCCAGTCGTCGTGACGGACCTTGACCGGCCTTGTGCAGATCCTTCAGCCTCCTCCGCTTCGGAGCGCTTGTTAGCCTCAGCAACGTGATCGATTCATCCCTGCCCGGCCACGGCACACCATGAGCGTCGTCGACTCCTGTCCGCTCGGTGCCGCGACCACGCTCGCCGAACTCGCGCGGGATCCGCATCCGCGCCTGGCGCTGCTCCGTGCGCAGGAGCCGGTCTCCTGGCTCCCCGAGCTGGACGGCTGGCTGGTGACCCGTCGTGATCTTGCGCTGAGCGTGATGCGGGACGCAGAGACCTTCACCGTCGACGACCCCCGGTTCTCCACGGCGCAAGTAGTCGGCCCCAGCATGCTGTCCCTCGACGGCGACCACCACACCCGGCACCGCGAGCCCTTCACCGACCCCTTCCGCCCCCGTGCCGTGCGGGAGGGGTTCGCCGCGTTCATCGAGCGGGAGACCGACCGACTCATCACCACGCTGGAGCCGGCAGGCGCCGCCGAACTGCGACGTGCCTTCGCCGGACCCCTCGCAGTCGCGGTCGTGACCGAGGCACTGGGGCTGGTCGGCACCACCGGGGACATGGTGCTCGCCTGGTACGACTCCATCGTGCAGTCGGTCTCGGACATCACCGCCGGCCACGAGGCAGGACCCGCGGGCGTCGCGGCGTACACGCAGCTGCGACGTGCGGTGGAAGCCACCGTCGCCGACCGGAACGCTTCGTCCCTCCTCGCCTCGGCCGCCGGGCAACTGACAGTGCCCGAGGTGGCATCCAATGCCGCGGTGCTGATGTTCGGCGGCATAGAGACCACCGAGGCGATGATCACCAACGCGCTGCTGCACCTGCTACGACACCCTGACCAACTCGCACTGGTCAGGGCCGACGTCGATCTGCTGGACGCCGCGATCGAGGAATCACTGCGCCTCGAACCCGGCGCCGCGGTCGTGGACCGCTACGCCACCCGGGACACCGTCCTCGGCACGGCCGCGATCCACCGCGGTGACCTCGTCACCGTCTCCCTGACGGGAGCCAACCGTGACCCGGCCGTCTTCCCCGACCCCGACCGATTCGACGTGCGCCGCGAGAACGCCCGCCTCCAACTGGCCTTCGCACACGGCCCGCACTACTGCCTCGCCGCACACCTGGCCCGACTGGAAACCCGCATCGCCCTCCAGCACCTCCTCGACCGCCTCCCCGCCCTGCGCCTCGACCCCGACCGCCCTGCGGCCCCATACGGCCTGGTCTTCCGCAAGCCCCCCACCCTCCATGTGCTGTGGGACAGGGCTATGTGAACGGCCCAGGAGCGGCTGAGCGCATGCCATGGAGACTTCGGGCACCGGAGGATCGGGGCCGCGGTACCGCCATGGGCGCGCCAGACCTTCCGGGGGACGCGGGGAGCCTGACCCGGAACCAGGCCCCTCGCCGGGACGGTTCCAGGGAGGCCGTACCTCCGTGCGCCGCGGCGACGGCGGCGACGACGCTGAGTCCCAGGCCGCTGCCGACGGCTGCGGCTTGTTCGCCCCTGACGAAGGGCACGAAGATCCTGTCCCGTAGTCCGGGCTCCACGCCCGGCCCGTCGTCCATCACTTCGATGATCCGGCACCCGTCTTCGGTGCCCAGTCCCAGCGTGGTTGTGGTGCCGGACAGCGTGTGACGGCGGGCGTTGGTCAGAAGGTTGTCGACAAGTTGGCGAAGCCGCTGCGGATCGCCGTCGACAGTGGACCGCTGGTGGTGTGGCTGCGGTGAGTCGAGGCCGGCGCGCGGGCTCCGGTGCGGGCCGGGCACCGAGGCCACGTGCGGCCAGTAGCGCGCCATGGAGGGACAACTCGCCGCCCAGCGCCGCGAGTTGGAGTCTCGGCAGGCACTGTCCGGGTCCGGTCGGGCAGGCGAGCTGCGGCGTCGTATCCGCCGTGCGCGTGCCGCAACGGCCGCCCGAGTGCGCGTCCCGGTGGGCCGGGCAGGGGAGAATGAGGGCCGTACCCAACGGTCGACCCTTGCGGAGGAGTGGGGAAATGCAGGACGCGCGAGCGGGGCAGGTCGCCGGGCCCGAGGACCTCATCGATGTGGCCCGCCTGGTCACGGCGTACTACGCGCTGCACCCCGACCCGGCCGAGCCTGGGCAACGGGTGGCGTTCGGGACCTCCGGACACCGCGGCTCGTCCCTCGCGGCGGCGTTCAACGAGGACCACATCGCGGCCACCAGCCAGGCCATCTGCGAGTACCGGACCGCCCAGGGCACCGACGGCCCCCTCTTCCTCGGCGCCGACACCCACGCCCTGTCCGAGCCGGCGCGGATCACGGCGCTGGAGGTGTTCGCCGCCAACGACGTGACCGTCCTCATCGACCAGGCCGACGGCTACACGCCCACCCCGGCGGTCTCGCACGCCATCCTCACCCACAACCGGAACCGCACCTCGGCGCTCGCCGACGGAGTCGTCGTCACTCCCTCGCACAACCCGCCCGCCGACGGCGGCTTCAAGTACAACCCGCCGAGCGGCGGCCCCGCCGGTTCCGAGGCGACCTCGTGGATCCAGGACCGGGCCAACGAGATCATCACCGGCGGCCTGAAGGACGTACGGCGCATCCCCTACGCTCGCGCCCTGGCCGCGCCCGGCACAGGCCGCCACGACTTCCTCGGCAGCTATGTGTCGGACCTGCCGAATGTGCTGGACCTGGAGGCGATCCGGGCCGCCGGCGTGCGTATCGGTGCCGATCCGCTGGGCGGCGCCTCGGTCGCCTACTGGGGCCGGATCGCCGAACAGCACCGCCTCGACCTGACGGTGGTGAACCCGCTCACCGATCCCACCTGGCGCTTCATGACGCTGGACTGGGACGGCAAGATCCGTATGGACTGCTCCTCGCCGTACGCCATGGCCTCGCTCATCGAGCAGCGCGACCGGTTCGACATCGCCACCGGCAACGACGCCGACGCCGACCGGCACGGCATCGTCACGCCGGACGGCGGCCTGATGAACCCCAACCACTACTTGGCCGTGGCGATCTCGTACCTGTTCTCGCACCGGGAGCAGTGGCCCGCGGGCGCCGGCATCGGCAAGACCCTGGTGTCGTCCAGCATGATCGACCGGGTCGCGGCGGACGTCGGCCGGCAGCTGGTCGAAGTCCCGGTCGGATTCAAGTGGTTCGTGGACGGCCTGTCCGACGGCAGCCTCGGCTTCGGCGGCGAGGAGTCGGCGGGCGCGTCCTTCCTGCGCCGCGACGGCTCGGTGTGGACCACCGACAAGGACGGCATCATCCTGGCCCTGCTCGCCTCCGAGATCACGGCGGTCACCGGCAAGACCCCCTCGCAGCACTACGGCGGGCTCACCGACCGCTTCGGCGCCCCCGCCTACGCGCGCGTCGACGCCCCGGCCTCCCGCGAGGAGAAGGCGCTGCTCGCCAAGTTGTCCCCGCGCCAGGTCACCGCCGACACCCTCGCCGGCGAGCCGGTCACCACCGTGCTCACCGAGGCCCCCGGCAACGGCGCGGCCCTCGGCGGCATCAAGGTCGCCACCGCCAACGCCTGGTTCGCGGCCCGTCCTTCGGGCACCGAGGACGTCTACAAGATCTACGGGGAGTCCTTCCTCGGCACCGACCATCTGCGACAGGTCCAGGAGGAGGCCAGGTCCGTGGTGCTCGCGGCGCTGGGCGCCTGACGTGACCGAGGCCGTGGTGACGGCGCTGGTCGCCGCCGGGGCCGCGATCGGCGGCGGGGCGCTCACGGGGGTGTTCACCCTCGCTGCCGCGGTCGGGTTCCGGTAGTCGGTGTAGCTCGTGCCGACGGAGATCAGCAGGGTGACGGCATCGGCTCCGGTGACTGTGAGGGCGTCGTTCTCGCTGCTGACCGTTCCACTGGCATGCGTGCCACACCCGTCACTCAACAAGGAACTCACTCACCAGCGGCAGGAGCAGAGAAGTGCGCCGCATGAGCGTCATGTGCGTGGTGGCGGGCAGGACGGCGAGCTGGGCCCGGGGAATCAGTCGCTGCATGGCGGCCGCGTGCTCGACGCGTACGAAGTCGGTGTCGCCGATGACCAGCAGCGTGGGTGCCCGCACTCCGCGCAGGTCGTCGGCGGTCCAGGGCAGCGGGGCGTGGGCCGACGCGGAGACCTTGGCGAGGAAGTCCTCGAAGTGCTCGGGATACGGTGCGCAGGCCGCGTACGCGTCGGCCATCTCCTGGAAGTCCGCCTGGCTGGGCAGCCGCTGGGAGTCGAAGTCGGCGGCGCGTACCTCGTCGTGGACGCCGTCCTGGCTGTACTGAGTGGCGGCGAGCACGAGCCGTCCCACGCGTCCGGGATGCCTGACCGCGATCTCGAGCGCGGTCAGCCCGCCGAGGCTGTACCCGAGGAAGTCGGCCTGCTGGATGCCGAGTTCATCGAGCAGCGCCACCACGTCGGAGGCAAGGTTCGGCACTGTCAGGTCGCGGTCGGTGTCGGCGGTGTGTCCGTGGCCCTGGAGTTCGGGAGCCACGATGTGCCGGTCGGCCGCCAGAGCGGGGAGCACGGCGGCGAAGGACAGGCCGATGGTGGTGACGCCGCCGTGCAGCAGCACCAGCGGTCGCCGGCCCTCGTGGTGGGCGCCGTGCACCTCGTAGTACATGTCCAGGCCGTTGACCTTGGCGTAGTCGGAGCTGGTCGGCACTGTCATCACGTCCTTCTGCACGCTCTGGTGCGAGAGCCGTACGTGGTGGTGACCGCTCGGACCCGCAGACCTCATCGGTGCGATGACGCGTCACGCGGGCAGGGCGGCGAGCCAGTCGGTCAGGAGGCGGTTGACCTCGTCGGGTCGTTCCTGCTGGATCCAGTGGCCGCAGCCGTCGAGGAGGTGGGAGGAGGTCAGGCCCGGCAGCGTCACCGGATACGCGGTGATCGCGTCGGCCAGCCATGTCGTGGACGTGTCCAGTTTGCCACCGATGAACAGGGACGGCTGGGGGATGGGGGCGCCGTCGAGGGCGGCGAGGTCCTCCCAGTCGCGGTCCATGTTCCGGTACCGGTTGAGCGCTCCGGTCATGCCGGTCCGTTCGAACTCCCCGGCGTAGACGTCGAGGTCCCCCTCGCTGAGCCAGGCGGGCAGCCGGCCGGTGGGGAACCGGTCTCGCAGCGTTCCGCCCCGGCTGACGAAGTGCGGATCGGGGGCGCCGGGTGCGGGCATGGTGTCGGCGGACAGGGCCGCGTAGAAGCCCGTGAGCCAGCCGCGTACGTCGGGTTCGATCTCGGCCTCGGCGCGGCCGGGCTCCTGGAAGTAGGAGACGTAGAACTCCTCGTCGCCGCCCATCCGGGCGAAGGCGTCCGTGGGGCGGGGTCCGCCACGCGGCGTGTAGGGGACGCTGAGCAGCCCCACCGCCCTGAAGACGTCCGGCCTGAGCAGGGCGGAGTTCGCGGCGATGGCCGCGCCCCAGTCGTGGCCGACGACCACCGCCGATTCCTCGCCCAGGGCCTGCACCACCGTGACGTTGTCCGCCACCAGGTCGAGCATCCGGTACGCCTCCGTTGCGACCGGCCTGGAGGAACGGCCGTAGCCGCGGACATCGATGGCGACCGCGCGGTATCCCGCCGCCGCGAGCACCGGTAGCTGGTGGCGCCAGGAGTACCAGGATTCCGGGAATCCGTGGACGAGCAGCACCAGCGGCCCGCTTCCCTGCTCCACGAGGTGAATCCGGCCGTGACCTGCCCGCCCGGCCGGCGATGACACCGACCGGTGAGTGATCTCCCCGATGTGCTGCGACATGCGCCCTCCTCCGGGACACCCCGCGCCCTTGCGCGCGCGGCCGCCCCTATCGTCGTTCGTTGCCCCGACGCCGATCATCCGGACGGCCGCGCCGAAAAGACGAGCCTGTTTGCCGATTCGGCAACATTGCCTTGGCTCGGGTTCCGATGTGGGGGCGTTCCGGCGTGGAACCGTCGGGCTGCGGTCCCTACCGGGTCGGCCGACAATGGGCTGTGGATCGCATGTCCGGCCCGGCCACGACGCCGGTGCGGCGCGTCGGCCCGAGAGGAACGTGCTCATGCGCGCTGAGTCTTCGCCGGCCGCGCGGACGGGAGCCTTCATCGCGGTGGCGGTCGCTCTGTTCTGCATCCAGCTCGACTTCTTCGCGCTCGACGCGGGCGTGGTGTTCCTGGCGGCCGCCGTGCTCGTCGCGCTCAGCGGGCCGCTCGGCGCCAGACTGTCCGCGCACCCGGGGCCGATGTCGGTGATGGCGTTGGCCGGGGCCGTCGCCGGTACGGGCATGATCGCGCTCAGCCATGTCATGGGCTGGTGGCCCTACGTCCCGGTGTTCGCCTGGTGCGGGCTGGGCCTGGGTCTCGGCCGGGCCTTCGCCGGTGTCGCCCCCCAGCAGGTCGTGGCCCCCGAACGGGCCGGCGAGGCATCGGGCGTGTTGCTGACGTTCCTGGTCACGCTGGATGGCGTCGCGCCGGCGGGTGCCGCGGCCGCGATCACGGTGATGGTGCCGGAGCGAACGCCCGAGGCCGCGTACGACGCGATCCTGCGCTTCGGAGGCGCGGTGATCCTCGTGGCTTCCGTCGCCGTCATGGCCGTACGCCATCGGCTCGTGGTCCTCGGCGGGGTCCCGCCGGTCGGCTCGCGGGCGCCACGCGGCGGGCGCCTGCCGTGAAGGGCACGGCGGAGCGGACGTTGATCCTGCACCGGTCGGTGCGGGTGACCCTCGCCGCGGCCACGGGCTTCTACACCTTCGTGTACGGGCTGGACGAGCCGGTGCTGGCGCTGTACGCCCTGTTCGCGCCCATCTCCCTCGGCCTGCTGTCCCCGATCCCGGGGTCCGGGCGGCAACGCGCCGAGGTGATGCTGAAGGCGCTGCCCGTGGGCCTGCTGCTGGTGGCGCTGGGGACCGTGCTGGCGGTGCGGACCTGGGCGGCGGTGCTCGGCATGCTCGTCGTGGGATTCCTCCTCGCCTTCGCGGCGATCGCGGGCCCGCGTCCGGCCGGGGCGGCGCCGGGACTCCAGCTCTTCTACATCCTCGCGTGCTTCCCGCCGTACGAACCCGAGACCCTGTGGCTGCGGCTGGCGGGACTGACCTTCGGCGTGGCGGTGCTGGCGCTGTGCGAGCTGTTCCTGCTGCCGCAACCGCCTGCGCCGACGTACCGGACGACCCTCGCCGAGGCCCTGGCCACGGCGGGCGACACCATCGCGGGGCGCGGCGGCCTGCCCCCGGAGGCCCTGCGGAAGGCAGGTGCGCGGCTGCGGCTGTCGAGCGTCCCGCCCGCGGAACGCCCCGCGGGTCCGGGCCGCGCGGTACGCGGCCTCTCCCAGGCGGGCTCCGCCACCCGTCGGCTGCTCGAGCAGCTCGCCCATCTGACCGAGACCGGCGAACTCGGCGAACTCGTCCGGTACGGCGCCGAGCCGGGCAGGGGCCGTACCGACACGGCGTCCGGGTCACTGCTGCCGCAGGTCGTGTCCCTGTGCGACGACACCGCCGCCGCCCTGCGCACGGGCCGGGCCGCTCCCGGCCCGCAGCGGATGGACCAGGCCATCGACGACTTCCAGCGGGTGCGCCTGCGGCAGGCGACCGGGTCCGCCGACGAGGTACCGCCGGTAGCGGTGCTGCGTCGGCAGGCGGCGCTGCTGGCCGTCGCCGAGTCGGTGCGCATCCTGGAGATCTCCGTACGGGTCGGCCTCGACGGGCGGCGCACCCCGCCGACCGAGCCGCGCGAACTCTTCTGGTACACCGAGGCCGCCACGCCCCAGCTGTGGCTGCGCCGGATCACCGGCAACATGACGCTGCGCTCGGTGCAGTTCCAGAACGCCGTACGGATCGCCGTGGCCCTGGCCGCCGCACGCCTGGTGGCCGGCTCGCTCGACCTGACCCACGGCTTCTGGGTGCTGCTGGCGGTGCTGACGCTGAGCCGGACCACCGTCGGGGAGACCTGGACCGCCATCCGCCAGGCCGTCACCGGCAACCTCGTGGGCGCGGTCGCCGCGGGCGCCCTGCTCATCGGCCTCGGACGGCACACCGAGGCGTACGCCGCGATCCTGGCACCGGCCATGCTGATCGCCTTCGCGCTCGGCCCGCTGCTCGGCATCGCCTGGGCGCAGGGCCTGTTCACCCTCGTGGTGGCCACCGCGTTCGCCCAGATCGCCCCGTCCTCATGGCGACTGGCCGAGGCGCGGATCGTCGACGTGGTGACCGGCAGCGCCATCGGGCTGCTGTGCGCGATGCTCGCCTGGCCGGCCGGCGCCCGCAAAGAGGTACGCAGAACCATGGCGGGGCTGCTGCGGGAGTGCGGCCCGCTGATCAAGGGCACCGTCGAGATGCTGACCGCCGTACCGCCGGGCTCGGCCCCCGCCCCGCCGACGCTGCCCGCTGTGCACCGGCTGCGCCTCGCGGAATCCGCCTACGCCCAGTTCCGCAGCGAACCGGGGAGCAGCGCATCCGTGCGCGCCGACTGGCACGCCGTGCTCATCACGGCCAACCACATCCTGCTCGGCGCCCAGTGGCTGCCCCGTTTCGACTTGTCCACGACCGCCCTGCCCCCGAATGCGGCCGACCGCGCTCGGACCGGCGCCCGCACGCTCGCCGAGACCACCGATCGGCTCGCCGCCCTGTGCGACGGCGAGCGCCCACAGCCGCCGCGGACAGAGCAGGCACCCGCGGAACCGACCGGTCCGGCGCTGCCCGTGCTGGTCGACCTCGACATGTGGCTGCGCAGCCTCACCCATCAGCTGGCCCGTATCGAGGCCGGGATGCCCGAGGCGATCCGAGGGCCGGCCCGCGGTACGACGGCCAACGGCACCGCGGGCTCGACGTCCCGCCCCACCGGGCCCGGAAGGTAGGGCGCGCCGTGTCCGACCGCAACCTCCGCTCCGACCTCCGACCTCCCTCCCCGCGCGGGTGGGTGTGGTGGCTGCCGTTGGCCGCGGTACTCGTCGACGTGGCGGCCGAACTGATCGTCAGAGGCCGCGAACCGGTGAGCTTCATGCTCATCGCGGTCCCGCCGCTGGCCGCCGCGACCCGCGGCCCGCGGGGCACCGCCCTGTCGACGCTGGTGTGCCTGGGGCTGCAGATGTGGATGGCCGCCCGCCGCCCCGGCCACTTCGACGAACAGCACCATGTCGCCGTCTACATCGCCACGACCCTCATCGGCATAGCCGCCGTCGCGCTGGCCCGGCAGCGGGAGCGCACCCGGCAACACCTGATCCGGGCCAACTCGGTCGCCGAGGCGATGCAGCGGACCCTGCTGCGTCCCGTGCCGCGCAGGCTCGGGCCGGTACGCGCCGCCGGGTTCTACGAGGCCGGGGAGGGCGGCACGCTCGTCGGCGGGGATCTGTACGACGTATGCGAGACGCCCTTCGGGATACGGGCGATCATCGGTGACGTCCGCGGCAAGGGGCTGGACGCGGTCCAGACGGTCGCGGCGGTGCTGGGCAGCTTCCGGGTGTCGGCCCACGAGTGGCAGAGCCTGAGCGCCCTGGCCGGGCGGCTGGAGCTGAGCATCGCCCGCAACAGCCCGGCCGGCGACGACGGCGACCCCGAGCTGTTCGTGACCGCACTGGTGCTGGAGTTCCCGCCGGGCCGCGGCGAGGTACGTATCGTCGACCGCGGCCACCCCGCCCCGCTGGCGGTCGGCCCGCAGGGCGCCCGGCGGCTGGTCACGGCGCCCGGACTGCCACTGGGGCTCGGCGCACTGGCGCCGGACGGGGAGGGCACGACGGTGCACCGCCTCGAACCGGCGGAGGTCCTCGTCCTGCACACGGACGGGGTGAGCGAGGCACGCGACGCGGACGGCGTCTTCTACCCGGTCCTCGAACGCCTCGGCGAACGGTTCTGCGGCGAGCCCGCACCCGACCCGGAGACGGTCGTGTCGTTCGTACGGGCCGACGCGGAACGCTGGTCGGCCCAGTCGGCCCAGTCGGACGACGACGACCGGGCGGTCCTCGCGCTGTCCCTGGAAGCGGTGGCATCCCGACGACGGGGCACCGGCGCCGATGCCCGGGAGCCGCGTCGTCGGGTGTGAACGGCGTTGCTTCGCGAAATGACGTTCAGGCTGTTTGACCGGTAACGGCTCGATCCGCAGTCAGCCTTGATACCACCGAGCCTCGAACGTGAGGCCCAGAAGGCGGAGAAGACCTTCCCGCTGCTCGGCTGAGGCCAGGACCATGATGTCGTCGCTGAGGTGTGGGCCTTCCTGCTCGACGCGGCGGAATTCCCGGGGGTCGTCACCGAGGTCGAGCGCCTCGATGGCCTCCTGCGCTGCTCCCATGTCGAGGTAGTCGTTCGACTCCTGCTCGATGCCGAAGGACAGCGGCTTGCCGTTGCATTCGAAGTGCATCGTCCCCAGACCGCAGTCCTCGTCGTCCGGGTAGGCCTTGTCGAAGCGGTAGTTGGAGACGGTGACCTTTCCTCCGGTGAGATTCGCCGCCTCGTTCAGGAGCCATTCGTAGTGCTCGTCCGCGAAGTCGACGTCGTCGGAGTGAATGGAAACAGCCACGTCGAAGGATTCGAGGGCACTGGCGACCTCATAGCGATCCTCGATCGGCTTGGCCGCGAAGTCGGCGAACTCGTCCAGGACTCGTTGGGCCGTCTGTTCAGTGATCATCCCGAGTTCTGTGAGAACTTCGGCAATCCGTACGTAAGTTATCGACTGGCTGCTCGTCATGTGGACATCCTGTCAGCCGGCCGCTTCCTGCCGAGGTGCGCACTGGCTCAGCCCTCCGGAGCGAGCCCCAGGGTCTCCAGCACTCCGATTTGGGCCGCAGCGGGACCCCTGTGCTCACCGCACCGGAGCATCCCCCTGCCGACTCCTTGTGACTGCGTCGCTGCGCGACGTGATGTCGGCCGGGCGTGGCGACGCACGCCGCACAGGCCGAGGAATCGGCATCCCCGGCCGTGACATCGCTGCCGCTGCCGGTCAGAAGTCCGTGGGCAGCCCACTGACCTCCGCGATACCGCGCAGCTCCTCGGTCTCCTTGTGCCGTTCCCTGATGTAGTCGGCGATCTCGCCGAGGCGGACGGGGTCGGAAGCGGTGGTCGCGTCCGTGACGATCCGGACCGGGCCGGTCTCGTCGACGTCGATCTCGATCAGTTCGTTGTCCATGCGACCGGTGACGGCGGTGGCGATGACGAGAGCGGCCTCGTCACGGACCTCCTGGGGCAGCTCTTCGCCGGGCCCTGAGTCGAGCGCGAGGTCGAGGCTGGACAGGCGCTCCTCTTCGATCGCCCGGAGGACCGGTTCCACCATGCGCAGCAGAAGGCGGTAATCCTCCGTGTCCATCCGGATGCGCAGGAGGTCCAGGTACACGTCCACGGGCCGGCCGTCGCCATACGGAATCTCGGATTCGCTCATTCGCTTCGTGTTTCCCACAGAACGCCGCCCACACATGTCACCGGCGGGGACGCGGCTCACACCCGTCGCCAGCGGGCCATGGCGAAGGAGAACACACCGAACAGCACCAGCCCGGCCGCGACGCAGGCCAGCAGCCAGGGGCCGAGCGGAGTGTCGGCGAAGGTACGCAGGGTGTCGTCGAGCCCTTTCGCCCGATCGGGTTCGTAGTCGATGGCGGCACGGACGGCGAAGACACCCGCCACGGCGAACACCAGCCCGCGAGCGGCGCCGCCGGCCACGCCCGTGACGTCCACCAGCTGTCGTGTCCGGTGGCTCATCTGCCCGAGCCTGAGCTTGTCGTGGTACTTGCGCAGGATGGCCCGTACGCCGATCCAGCCACCGGCCACGACGATGGCGAGCCCGGCCGCGCCGACCAGCCACTGCCCGGCGGGTATCTCCAGTGCCCGGGCGGTGGCGTCCCGTGACTGCTGGTCGCTGGATCCGCCGCCGCTCTGGTTCCGGCTTGCCGCGAACGACAGCACGGAGTAGGCGACGAAGACGTAGAACGCGCAGCGGACGGCCGCCAGCAGCCGCTTGCGCACGCTGCGGCCGTCCTTCCCGACCGAGCCGAAGACCGCCTCGGACAGCCGCCACAGAGCCATGCCGACGAGTCCGACGCCCAGCGCCCACAGCAGCACCGCGCCGAACGGCTGCTGCGACAGTTCCGCCAGTGCCCCGCCGCGGTCGGCCTCCTCGTTCGTGTCGCCGAAGGCGATCTGCAGCGCCAGCGCACCGACGAGCAGGTAGATCACGCCCCGGGCGGCGAGACCCGCCCGCGCCGCCCCCTCGGTGACCGAACCCCGTGCCGCCGTCCGCCGCGCCCGGAATCGTCCGGTCCATGCCAACCCACCCGTGTTCATGGAGACCTCCCGCAGTCCGAATGCCCAGGCTCGGCCACCACACACGCGGGTGGGCCGCCGGCCAGGCACCGCGTGGCTCGCTGTGGGGGAGGGGACGGTGTCCCCGGGCTTGGCCTCTTGCGGGCCCGGGGGATCGTTTGGCTGGAGCGCCTCGACCGTGGGCCGGACCGCCGTTCGGCCACGCGCTTCGCCCGCGGCCCCGACCGGTTTCCTCGCCGGTCGGGGCCGCGCTTGGGTGGTGCTACTGCTTCCAGGCCCAGTGGAGGCGGTCGAGCCCGCTGGAGTTGTTCACCTTCAGGCTGAGGCGCGTACCGGTGCCCTGGAGGGTGGTGAGGGAGTAGGTGTCACCGTTGCGCAGGCCGGGCCAGTAGACAGAGCCCAGGCCCAACTCCCGGATGGTGTCGGTCGCGGCCTGGATGTAGGCGATCTCGCTGGAGCCGTTGACCGGGCCGTTGTAGTCGAGGCCGGAGGTCATGGTGGCGCCGAACTCGTCGAGGACGGTGCGCGAGGCACAGGTGCCTATGCGCTCCTTGAAGTCCTGCTTCCACTGGTCGACGCTGGTCCAGTCGGTGTGCCAGAAACCGTAGTTGTGCAGGGCGATGCGAGTGCCGTCGAGCCGGCTGTCGGCGCACACGGGCTTGACGTCCTCGCTGTACTTGATGCCTCCGATGAGGATCCGGTCGCGGGGGATGAAGCGGTGCGTGGTCACCCAACGAGCGGCCACGTCGCGCCACTCCTGGGAGGTGTAGCCGAACGGCTCGTTCATCGGCTCGAAGTACACCTGGGAGTTGCGGGCGTAGGCGGACGTGATCCGTGCCCACATCTGGTCCCAGGAGGCCTGGTCGTCGATCTTGCCGTCCTTGGCGTTGTCGGCCTCCCAGTAGCCCAGGATGACCTTGAAGCCCTTGGCGGTGGCGGCGTCGATCGCGCCCCGGTACGCCTTCCAGAAGGGGCCGTTCACGGAGGTCGGGTTGACCGGGAGGCGGACCGTGTTGGCGCCGAGTTCGGAGAACCCGCCGATGATCGCCTTGGACTTGGCGTAGGTCGTGGCGTAGCTGTCGGAGGTGGACAGACCCGAGGGTACGACCGCGTCGTCGGCGTAGTTGTCGCGCGGGTCGGCCCAGTTGACCCCGCGGAAGTCGCTGACGGGCGGCGGCGAGGCGGGGCGGGAGGCGTCCGCGGGAGCCGCGGAGGCGGGGGAGGCGAGGGCTGCGCCGAATGCCGTGACGCCGGCCAGCACTGCCGCCAGGCAAGCTGTCCCGCGATGGTTCTCTCGTGGCACGACATCCCTTTCTGGGTAGCTGCGACCGCGCAACCTCGCATGCGGGTTGGGCGGCTTGGTGGGCTTCCGCAACGTAGAAGAGACCTCGAACAGAGGTCAACATATCTGCACACCAAATTTCACCAAGAACGCATGAGTTATGGACGTGCGTCAGCGGACACCGTCGTTCAAAGAGGAATTCCGGGCGGGGGCGATCCGATTGCGGAGAACTTCCGAACTGCCGGGCGATCAACTGTCCTGAGTGATCGAGCGTCGAGATGATCAGGAATGGGAGCGATCTGCGAGCCATTCCAGGGCCGCTGCGCCGGCGTTGAGGATGGAGATGTGGCCGGCGGTCGGGCTCAGCCGCATCTCTGCCGTGGGGCAGTGGTTCGCGAGCCACTGGCTGTGGGAGCTGGGCACGACACGGTCCCTGCCGCCGTGCAAAAAGAGGACGGGTGGCGTGACCTGCCAGGGGTCGAATCCCCATGGGTTGACGTACGCCAGGTCGTCGTCGATCAGCGGGCCCGGGCCGGCCTCCACGGCTGGACCGACGACATCGCCGAACCAGGACCATTCACCGGTGAGCGCGGCGTGATCGGCTGGGGTGAACATCTGCGGGTCATACTTGGCGGACGCCTCGTGGGTCTCCTTCGCCGCGCGCCCCTTGGTGGCGGCAAGCAAGGATGCCGTGCCGGAGTCCGACATGCCCGCGAACCAGTCCAGCCCCTCGGCTCCGAACGGGGCCGGCCCCGCCACGCTGACCACCGCGAGGACACGATCGGGCAGTAGGGCGCCGCAGGCGAGGGCGTGCGGACCGCCACCCGAATGACCCATGACCGCGAATCGCTGGATGCCCAGCGTGTCGGCGACGGCGGCCACATCTCCGGCGGCTGACGCTATGTCCCGGCCGGGGGCGGGGTGTGGACCCGCCGTAGCCCGGCCGATCGTAGGACACCCAGCGGATGCCGAGCCGGTCGGCGGACGGGAAGAGGGGCTCGGGAGGGGCCCCGATGTTCGGCGTGCCGTGGTGCCAGAAGACTACGGGACGGCTGTCGGAATCTTCCGTGCCGGTGTCGTAGACGTGCAATCTACGGCCGTCTCCCAGCTCAAGATCAGTCTCCGCCACACCGCCGCGCTCTGACACTTGGAGGCCTCCAGCCACTTGAGCTTCGGCGGCACAAACCTACTGGGCATCAAGCTTCGGCGACATAAAGGGGTGGGGCCAGTCGGACCGGGTCATCAACCTGCGTCCGTAGACCGGTCACGGTGACCGTTCCGCGGACGGAAGTCATGGTGTGCCGACGGCTCATGGGGTCTGCTGACATCTCAAGCAAGTCCGGGCACTCGCCCCCCACAGGTGAGATAGGCAAGTACGCCTTGACAATCCTGAACTGTCAAGGCGTACTTGCCTCATGGCTCTTCCAGACCTGGACGATCTCATCGCGGAAGTCGACCGGAGATGCGACACCGCACACCACCCCGGCGGACAGGAACAGCCCGACTGGCTCGCGCTGCTGACGGTTGCCGCGCAACTCGCAGGCCATCTGCAGGCCCTGGCAGACGACTTGGTCGAGGACTACGTCGAGCACTGCCGGATGCACGGCTCCTCATGGACGGACATCGGCACCGCCCTAGGAGTGACCCGGCAAGCAGTCCAGCAGCGCTTCCACGCTCCGCATAAGCGCTATAGCCCCGAGATGATGACCGGCGACCTTCGCCAAGCGATGGTCCACGTCAAGCAAGCGGCCGTGCAGCACCGCAACAACTACATCGGTACAGAGCACCTGCTGCGGGGCCTTACCGCGGAGGACAACAGCGCCACACGCCTCCTGCAGGCCGCCGGAGTCTCTCCCGAGGCGGTCCACAAGTCCGTCGGAGCGCGGCTGAGCATGGGCGCCTCCCAAGCGGCCGAACGGATCGCCTGGACTCCCTACTCCCGCAAGGCAATCGATATCGCGGAGGCACGATCCCAGCAGAACGGCTCCGATCGCATCGACTGCGACGACCTCCTGATCGGCCTCGCCCAGGTCGGCCGCGGAGTAGCTGCCGCTGTCCTGACCGACACCGGCTTCGACCTCGCAACCCTTGACGCGACAGCAGCGGAAACGGACCCATCGCAGCACGAGTGACCTACCCACCCGTGGAGGATCCGAAGGCCTGATCCGCATGCCCGGACTTGAGTGAGACGCAACGAAAGATCCCGTCGCACTCAAGTCCGGGCACCGCAGGTCAATGCATGTTCCTGCCCGGACTCACCTGAGACAGGACAGCGGCCATCAGGCCGTGGGCTGTGTTGTCGTCGGAGTCGATCCTGTGGACCCCGGCCCCTTCAAAGGCGGCGACCTCGGCGCTGCGCGGGAACATGGCCTGCTCGTACTCGGTGAGCGCGGCCTCGATGTCGTCGGGGTGCGTGGGGAGGGCCTTGCCGAGTTCGGCGCCGTCGAGCATGGCCAGGTTGGCGCCCTCGCCGTTCGGTGCCGCGAGGTGGGCGGCGTCGCCGAGCAGGGTCACCCCCGGCACTCGGTCCCACCGGTGCCCGAACGGCAGAGCGTAGTGGGGGCGCAGGACCGGTGCGGTGTCGCCGTCGGTGATCAGCGCGGTGAGTTCCGGCGCCCAGCCCTCGAACTCCGCTGCGATCCGCGCGGTGGCCGCGGCGGCATCGGTGAAGTCGATGGCGGCGAACCAGTCTTGCGGCTGGGAGAGGGCCACGTAGGTGTGCAGGGTGTCGCCGCTCTCCCGGTGAGCGAAGATCTCCTTGCCCGGTGAGGGCGCGATCATCGACCCGCCGCCGACGGCCTTCGCGGCCGCTGGGTGCCGGGTGTCGGCGTCGAACAGGTAGGTCTCGACGAACGAGGTACCGGTGTACTCCGGTGTGGCGGTGGACAGCAGCGGCCTCACCCGTGACCACGCGCCGTCCGCGCCGACCAGCAGGCTTGTGACGACGGTGGTGCCGTCGGCGAACGTCACCTCGCAGCGCCCCTCACCGAGGGCACGGGTGCCGCTCGCCTTGTGCCCCCACCGGACGGTGCCGGCCGGGAGTGAGTCGAGCAGGATATGCCTCAGCTCGCCGCGCTGCACCTCGGGGCGCCCGCCCGTCCCGTCGTCGGGCTGGTCCAGCAGGACGGTCCCGTCCCGGTCGAGGACCCGCATCGCCTGGCGGCCCTCCAGGACGATGGCGTGGAACTCGTCCATCAGGCCTGCCGCTTGCACAGCCAGTTGGCCGTTGTAGTCGTGGATGTCGAGCATCCCGCCCTGCATGCGCGCCGACGGCGAGGACTCGGCCTCGTAGACCGTGACCGGGATACCGTGGACGTGCAGGACACGGGCCAGCGTGAGTCCGCCGAGTCCGGCGCCGATGATCGTGACAGGGGTGCGCATGGTGGCTCCTTCGGGATCGGGGCCGCCCGGTGAGCTCCGGCCGGCCGTCTCCGGAAAGGTGCAAGACCCCGCTTACAAGCCACCGACATCGGACCGACAGCTCCCGATAGCTGACCGACATCGTGGCCCGCCGCTCGATCACCCGGGGACAAAGCGCCGATCAGCCATGTCGGAGGGCCGGCACGCGATCTGACGCGGCTGTTCCTCAGATTCGGCGCCGCACCGGGCCCGAGGGACCGCTCACTGCGGCCAGGGGCGGACGTGTGCGCTGGCCGCGCCGATCGCCGCTCTTGCGGCCCGCTCGACCAGGGTGATCCCGCTTCTCATCGAAGCGTTGCCGCCGCTGAGGACCGATACCAGATACCGATGTCCGTGCACCGTGACCTGACCGACACTGTTGATGACCCACAGGCCGGTTGTGTTCCGCTGCAGCCAGCCGTTCTTGAGGGCCCATCGGGAATCTCGGGAGCCGGCCGCGGACACTCCCCAGTCCTGTTCCTCCACGATCTGGCCCATCAGTTCCCGGATGTAGGCACGGGACGCCGAGCTCAGCCCGTCGGGCGACGAGGCGGAGGCCACCGGCCCTCGGGCGAAGACAGCGCGCAACAGCCTGACCTGGTCCGTCGCTGTGGTCTGGGTGAGGCCCCAGCGGTTGTCGGGGCCGCCCTGTGCCGAGGAGAGTCCCAGCCGCTCGTTGGCCGCGTCAAGGCCCTCCGCCTCGCCGATCGCCCGCCACAGGACGTGCGCCGCGGCGTTGTCGCTCGACCGGATCATCTCCTCGGCGTGCCGACGCTCCGCGGCTGTCAGCTCGCGGTCCTCGTCCTCCGCCTGGAGCAGCAGCGCCGCGAGGATGTTCACCTTGACGATGCTCGCCGTGGCGAACTTCGAGTCCTCCCCGTACGACGCGATCTCCTGGTCGGCGCTGTCGAGGTCGAGCACCGCCACCGCCAGCCGAGTGTCGCCGCCCGGCAGGAGCGGCTTGAGTGCCCGCGCGAGAGTCGCGCCCCGTTTCTCGCGCGGTGGCGCCGGTGGGCCGGGGGCCGGCGCACCCGTCCGTGGCGGGGCTTGCGTCTTGTGGGGCGTGCCGGCGGCGGAGCAGGCGGCGAGCGACGCCACGATCGCGGTGGCAGCGCAAGCGGCGCAGACCCTCAGCAGGTGTGCGCGCAGGCCGCGCGTCGTGTGCGTCCGGTTGGGCTGTCCGTCGGACATGGTGGGGCAGGCCTCGGCATTCCTGCGAGAGGGCACGGTGAATACCCGGAAAATTATGACAAAGTGGATGCGGTGGCGAGGATTGACATCGAGGCGGGCGTGTCGTTCCCGGGACAGGGGACAGTCCAAGGTGAGGCAGCCCGGGCGCGAGCGATCGGGATCCCGTACTTTGTAGGCCGGGACGACTTTTAAGCCGCTGCCACCGACTGTGGGCGGGGCGCCGGGTCGCCACGACTGCCCGGGTGCGTGGTCAGCCGGGGGCTGCACCCGCAGCAGCTTCGCGAGACGGGGCACCTTGCGAACCGTCCGGTGTGATGGGCACCGATGACCGCACCGCTGTGCGAGCAGCACGGCGAGCCCCGGCTGGACTCCGCAGCGCGGGCAGGGATGTCCGCGCGTTCGCCCTGCCCCTCACCCTGGGCTGGATCGGCGTTTCCCTGAACATGCGACCTCACCAGTCCCGAGGCCGGTCTCGAAACACCCGGGTTAGTACTCCAGTCGCAGTTCGCTATTCCTGCTGGTCAGGGGCGTGTTTGTGAGTGTGCTTGGCTGATGTGCCGTCAGGTGGCGGGAGTTCGTGACTTCGCGTGCGGTGGGCCGTTGGGTTTGTCGTGCAAGATGATGAGCGGCCCGATGTCTGGTCGGCGGAACTGGAAGAGCTGCTGGTACGGATCGGTCACCGCTTCGGGCGGGTGGATCTTCGGCGGCGGATGCGGGCCTATGTGCACGGCCTGCTCGGACCAGTGGGCCGGAAGAACAGCTGGCAGCTGGCCGAGCATGCCGGTCACCACACCCCCGCAGGGTTGCAGCATCTGCTGAGCCGGGCTTGTTGGAACCCCGACGAGGTCCGCGATGACCTGCAGGAATACGTCGCTGAGAAGCTCGGGGACACGGCCGGGGTGCTGATCATCGACGACACCGGGTCCATCAAGAAGGGCACCGTCTCAGCCGGGGTGCAGCGGCAGTACTCCGGCACGGCGGGCCGCACGGAGAACTGCCAGATCGGCGTGTTCGCCGCCTACGCCTCCTCCAGGGGCCGCGCGCTGGTGGACCGGGAGCTGTATCTGCCGAAGTCCTGGACCTCCGATCCGGACCGCTGCGCAGAGGCGAAGATTCCCGACGAGCGTGCGTTCGCCACCAAGGGCGATCTCGCGAAGAGTGTCATCATGCGGGCCCTGGCCTCGCCGCTGCCGATCGCCTGGGTGACCGCAGACTCGGCCTACGGCCAGGAGTGGCGGCTGCGCCGCATGCTGGAGGAGGCCGGCGTCGGCTACGTCCTGGCCGTGCCGAAGTCCCAGCACCTGCACGCCATCGGCCGCATCGACTTCGCCATCACCCAGGCACCCGAGGATGCCTGGGAACGCCACTGCTGCGGGGCCGGCGCGAAAGGGCCGAGTTCGCCGTTGAGGGATCCCGCGTTCTCGCGGTAGAGGTCGAGGGTGCCCAGCGGGCTTGCTGCTCCGGTCAGCGGCAGGGGAAAGTCCGCTTTCGCTCCGGCTATGGCCGCCTGGACGGCGAACAGCGGCCAGCGGCGGCTGGCCGGGAGGCGGGTGAAGTCCGTGGCGAATACGAGGGCTCGCAGTCGGGCGGCCGCCATGCAGGGCCTTCGCCGACTCCTATGTCTGAGCCGTTGCCCAGGACCGGCACGGACAGTCCCGAGGCTGCCGGGGGCAGTGAGAGACAGGCGGGGCCCGGCGCTTCGGGGACGTCGGACGGGGGTGTCCCGCGGACTACGGCGATGAGTTCGTGGGCGATGCGCGCGCTCGATGTCCATCTCCTGCTCGGCGTCTCCGCCGCCCAGTAACGGCAGGACCGGACCTCGACTCATCGGAGCCTTGACGCGGTGCTTGGTGTCCAACGCGGGCCGCTCGCACGGCGTGCGCTGTGCGCCGATCGACACCGGTACACCCGTGCGGATGTACCGCGTGACCGCCGCGGAGCCGGTGAGGCAGGAATAGTCTCAATTGCCCTGGGCACTTGGAGTTCCGCTCGCCGCTGCTCGGTGACGAGAGGTGGCGTGAGAAGCCCAGCGTGCAGTTTGCTCCCGACGGTGGCGTCTGCCGTCGTGCGCTGCGATGCGTGAGAGGGGACATCGTCATGATCGTTCCGGCGGAGAAGGAGCTGCGTGCCGTGCTGGCCAAGTTCACTCAGGCGAGCATCGAACACGAGGCGCTCCCCACAGCTCGCACCGGCTGCGCTCTTGAAGACGTCACGTACAAGCTCTGTGTGATGACCGGGACCCGTACCTCCGATGAGGCCCTGCTAGCGGCGGATGCGCTGTTGGAGCGGTACCGCGCTCACCGTGAGCATGGCACGCATGAGCACGAGACCCTGATCATGTAGCAACTGGACCCTCTGCCGCCGCCACGGGCTGCGCGGCCTCCGCCGACCGATCGCGCCTACCAGCGCGTGTCGAGGGCGACGTCGCGTCGTGGGCTGAGCTGGGCGGCGCGGGGGGGATTGCCATCCGATACAGATCGTCCACCAGAGACGGACTGCCCGCCCAGCAATAGGCAGCCTTGGTATCACCCTCTCGCCGTCGGGAATCTGGACGATGGCAACATCGGCGTCTTCCCTCGCGTACTGCAGCGCGACCGCGCGTCCGATGCCGGAGTCACCGCTGGTGATCAGTGCGACCTTGTCCTCCAGCTTTCCGCTGGCGCGGTATCGACTCGCCCGGTAACGCCTTGGCCGGAGTTGTTCACGGCGGGCCGTGCCTGATCGGGCTGCGCCGTGCTTGCGGGCCATGCGTTCCCAGTCCGGCGGCAGCCAACCAATCGACTGGCTCGGCGGAACCGCGCGCGGGTCCGCCGTGAGGCAGCGCCTCGTCAATCGCCAGGTCGGTCTCGGTCAGGGCGACGTAGCGGCGACGACGTTCTCCTCGATATGCCGCGCCCGGGTGCGGACCGCCACCGCTGCGAACCACACCACCAGTCGATTGTTGTCGTCGCGCCGCCCGGTGCGATCTGGCGCTCGCCGCGGGGCGCGTTGGTCGTTCAGCGGTTGGGTTCGGCGGCGCTGATGTCGCCGAGAGCCGATTCGGGATCGCGCTCGATGGCCAGGTCACCGATGGCGACGATGCCCACCGCGTGATGTCCTTCGTCGACGACCGGTACACGCCGCACGGAATGCTCACGCATCACGTGCACCGCGAGGGCCAGGTCGTCGTCGGGCCCGACCGTGACCAGGTCCTCGCTGCATGCGTTGGCCACGGTCGTCCGGCCCGGGTCGCCACCCTCGGCCACCGCGCGAACCACCAGGTCACGGTCGCTGACCAGCCCGCGTAGCTGATCGCCCTCGGTGACCAGAACAGCACCGATGTTCTCGTCTCGCATCATCCGGGCCACCGCCGTCACCGAGGTCTGCGGTTCGACGGTCACCGGGTCGGTCGTCATGACGTCGCGGACATGTTGAGTCATGGCAACATCCCTCCGTGGGAGCGGGGCTTCCCGTTCACCGCCGTGCGGCCACCGAGTACCCGCAGGCGACCGTCGGGTACCGTCCGGGAAGCCTTGATGGCTGGCGTACCGCGTTTCGGGTACTTCCCGCCGCGCGCAGTGAGACCGCCCGCCGTCTGCCATCGCCCGTGTGGCACGTGAGGTGGCCGGCTACCTCGGCAACACCCCAGGTCTGCCGTGTCTCCTACATCAGCCCGCGAGTGATCGAGCTCTTCGGAAAAAGGGGGTGACGATTGCCGAGGCAGTGCCGCACCGCGGCGACGGGGGCGCAGAAGGCATTCCCACGACCGGGGGACTCGCCGAGCGGGCCGTCCTGCGCATGCTCCGGCACGGGGACCACGGCGGTTACTGCATGGAGAGCGATTACCAGTGACGGCTGGTTGGTCAGGTCCGTGAGATGTTGAGCGGCAGATCTCGGTGGAAGACGGCCATGGCAAGACCGGGGCCGTTGTAGTCGTCAACGATCTTCGTGTCGAAGCCGAGGCTGCGATGGAAGGCGATCGAGCCGGTGTTCTCGATGGACGTGATCGCCTTCAACTGCCGTGCACCGTGACCTTCCGCTGCGTCAGCGAACGCCGTATACAGACGACGGCCGAGACCGATCCCACGGGCGTCGTCCCGCGTGGCGATCAGGTGCACGTACCCGGTGCCGTCTGGGGTGACGAACCCGAAAATGTACCCACGGATGCCGTCCTCGGCTCGGGCAACCAAGCAGGTGGAACCGAACTCCTGGACCACTGCCAGAAGGTGCAGCGACCGAAGGTCGCGTTCGCCCCAGTAACGGGGGTGATCAGTCAGGATCTGGTGGAAGTCTGTCACCCCGGCCGGTGCGATGTGTATCCCCATAGTGACGATCATGGCAGGCGCCCTCGCCGTCACAGGCGAAGGGCCGCACGGGTTGGGCAGTTGTGACGTGATCCTGGGTCCGTGCGGCTTGTTCCCACCCTGTCCTGTCCGGGGTCTCCGCGCAGATTTCGGCGAGTTGCTCGAAGAACTCGCCCCAAGTGGCAGGGCGCCCGTGAGTCGGCCTTGCGTGAGCGGTGGGGCGGGGACCGCAGGCGGGCTGTTGGCGCCGGGCCCAAGCAAGGCCTGGTTTTCGTCGACCGGCTTCTGGTTGCGCTGGTGCACCTGCGGCTGGGGCTCCGCACGCCGCTCTGGCGCAGTTGTCCGGCGTGGACCGCTCCACCGTCTCCGCGGCGGTCCGAGCGGTCCGCCCGCTGCTGGCGGCCCGCGGCTGCGCCGTGCCTGACCGGCCCGGGCTGCGGCTGCGGCTGCGCACACTGGAGGACGTATTCGCCTACGCCGAGGCAGAAGGCGTCGACCTGCAGATCGACGGGACCGAAGTACAGGTCCGCCGTCGGCGCGCGACGCGCAGGGCCGCACCGTGTTCAGCGGTGTGGTCCGGCCTGGCCGGATGCACGACCAGACGGCCGTTCGTACCGAGGGCATCGCTGAACAGTTTCGCTGGCACTCGATGGTCAAGGCGGAGGTCGACGAGGGCTACCGGGGCCTGGCCGACGAGTTCCCTGCGCAAGTCTGCGCCCCGCCGAAGAAGCCCAGGAACGACGCGCCGCCGGGCGAGCGCCGTGCCCGGCGTGAGCGACGGCGCCGGCAGTCCTCCCCGCGGATCTGTGTGGAGCACACCAACGCCGATTCCAAGCAGTGGCGGCCCCTGCAGCCGTCCACCGGCCCGGGCGAAACCTATGCCGAGACCCACCAGGGCATTGCCGGACTGGTCTCCGACCGATCTGCCCGGCGGGCGACCCGCTTCAAGTTGGGCACCGAACTGGTACTCGCCCGCCGGGCACCTTGAGCCAGGCCGGGCCAATAGGGTCGGCCGACTGCTCTGGGCCACGTCCTACGCCGGCCTGCCCATGCGCTGGGGATGCGGGACCGCGGGCCAGGGGTGAGGCTGGTGCCATGTCCGAGCCCCGCGTGATCGTCTACCCGCCGGCCGAGAGCGGTGGCCGCAAGGTGCGTGTCGGGGACGAGACGGTCGGCACCGCGTACAGCCTTCACGAGCTCACCGTGTTCCTGCAGAACGCCGGCCTGACCGGATGGGACGAGTTGGATGTCGCCGAGTCGGGTCTGATCGAATGGCATGAGGGCGGGCCAGAGGTCTGGAAACCCTGACAAAGGACCAGTTCGCCCACCGCCGCCGTGACTGCCGCGCTGCAGAAGGGGCCCGATCTGGTCAGCCAATCGGGGGGTGACCGCGCGGATTCCCTGCCGGCGGGGAATGCGACGGTCGCGGCACTCGGATGGGCGCGATAACCGTCGCGAATGCCGCCGCGTCACCACGTGGCCTGCGGCGGGACGGAAAGCCGGGGGGCCGCACGGCCGCCCTGTTCCCAGCGCGCGCCGGGCGTGCAGGAATGCCAGCGTAGTCAGCAGGGGCATCTGTGCCGGGCGCGAAATTGCGCACGGATGGGAGTGGACGGTCATGGCACGCGCGATCTGGACCGGCGTGATCACCTTCGGGATGGTCAGCGTGCCGGTCGGCCTGTACACCGCGATCGAGGATCACACCGTCCACTTCCACCAGCTGCAGCGCGGCACCGCAGACCGAATCCGCAACCGGCGGGTCAATGAACGCACCGGCAAGGAAGTGAAGGCCGAGGACATCGTCAAGGGCTTCGAAGTGACCGAGGGCGAGTACGTCATCGTCGAGCCGGACGAACTCGACGAAATCGCGCCGGGCCGCTCCCGGACCATCGACATCAGCGACTTCGTCGACCTGGCCGACATCGAGCCGGTCTATTTCGAGCGCACGTACTACATCGCGCCCCGCAGTAAGGAGTACACCAAGGTCTACCAGCTGTTGTGTGCGGCGCTGGAGGAATCCGGCAAGGTAGGCATCGCCACGTTCGTGATGCGCGGCAAGCAGTATCTGACCGCGCTGCGTGCCGAGGACCAGGTCCTGGTGCTCCAGACCCTCCACTGGGCGGACGAGGTCCGCGATCCCGCCCAGGAACTGCCCGAACTGCCCTCGCGCCGGGCAGGCAAAGGCAAGGAGCTGGACATGGCGATCCAGCTGATCAACGCCCTGGACATGCCGTGGGATCCGGGCCGGTATCACGACACCTACCAGGAAAAAGTCCGGGAGCTCGTACGGGCGAAGGCCGAGGGCCAGGAGACCGCGGCGGCGGAGGAAGCACCGCAGGCCACCAACGTCGTCGATCTGATGACCGCCTTGCAAGGCAGCCTTGACCAAGCTCAGGGCACCAGAGCCAAGAAGCCGACGGCGCCTCGGCAGAAGAAGACCGCTCGCAAGGCGGTGCGCAGACCGGGAGCGAAGGGGAAAGCCACCGCCGAGAAGGCACCGTCGAAATCGCGCACTTCGTCGAAGCGTGGCCAGGGCGGCAAGAACGAGCTTCAACAGTTGAGCAAGACGGAGCTGTACCAGAGGGCCACCGATCAGAACATCGCGGGCCGCTCCAAGATGAGCCGAGAAGAGCTGGTCGACGCACTCGCCCGGGCCGGAAGCCGCAAGAAGGCCGCGGCCTGACCGCCGCCGCACCATGCCCCGGTTGCCGCCATGGCCGGCTGATGCACCGGCTTCACCGTTCCTGAGCGGTGAGCAGGGGAGTGGGTGTTGGACCCAAACCTGTGCACTGCGGACGTCCCGAACGGTTGTGATGTCCTGATCGCCCGCGTTCGCTTCGCGTCCGGCGGCATGCATCGTGTGCGTGGTCCGGGAATGCGGGGGCGGGGTCCCTTACGTCCTCGGGTGCCGGGTGTGGCCTGGGCGGTGTCCGATGCGCTGTCGTGGCGAGTGGTCTTACGGTTCTTGCTGGCGAGGGGATTCTGCCAGTGCTCGGCGCCCCTCTTCGAGGTGTACGCCGGATCGACGGCCACGATGGGGCCGACACCCCACCGAGGATGTTGCGCCCCCGTCCGTCGGCCGGCGGAACCCCGCCGGTTCGCCGGCTTGCGCTTTTCGGTGCGCACCGTCCCGGCCGCTGTCACAGTAAGGGAAGTGTCCAGCACCAAGGGGGGTGGCGCGGTGGCTCAGACCCCGAGCATGCAAGAGCTGATCCGGCGCCGACGGCAGGCCGGCTTTGTGGGTCGGCAGAGTGAACTCGGCGGTTTCCGTGGGAACTTCGCGGCTGCTGAGGAGCAACGACGTTTCCTGTTCTGCATTTACGGTGACGCAGGCGTTGGGAAGACGCTGCTGATGGAGCAGTTCCAGCGCGTGGCGAGGGAAGAGGCGGGAGCGCTGACCGCGCGAGCGGACGAGACGTCAGACAGCTTGGCTGACACTCTGGAGTCGCTGGTCGGCCAGTTGGCGCCGAAGGGCACATCGAAGGCTTTCGACAAGGCACTCGCGGCACACCGTCAACAACTGCGGGAAGCCCAGAACGTACCGGACCTTGCTGCGGAAGGCCCCTCAGCAACGGGACGGGTTGCGGCTGGGGTCGGACTGGCGGTGGCGCAAAGCTTACCCGTCGTCGGGCCGCTGGCCAGCGCCGTGACCGCGGAGGAGGTGAGCCAGGCCGCGAGTCGGGTGGGAGCGGCGTTGGCGGAGCGGGCCCGGACCGCCGACAGTTTGCCGCTCTCTCCCGCGGCGGCTCTCAGCGGACCGTTCGTGGATCTCCTGCGCCGGCTCGCCGGGGATTCCCCCTGGCTGGCCTTGTTCTTTGACACTTACGAGCGCACCGAGGTGTTCCTCGGCAAGTGGCTGCTCGACCTGGTGAACGGCCGTTACGGGGATTTGCCGGCGAACCTGGTGCTGACCGTCGCGGGACAGCGCCGCTTGCATCCCGGAACCTGGGCGCCCTACCTGGATGCCATCGCCTATCTGCCGTTGCAGCCGTTCACGGACGAAGAAGCACGCCTGCTGCTGGCCGCCAAGGGCATGACGACAGAGCCCGTCGTGGAGGCGATCCTCGGGATGACCGGGTGCCTCCCCGTACTGGTGGCCATGCTGGCCGAGAGTCGGCCGACCGACATCACCGCGGTGACTGATCACGCGGGCGACGCCGTCGACCGGTTCTTGAAGTGGGAGCCGCCGGAGCGCCATGCGGCGGCCCTGGCCTGCGCGTTGCCCCGTGTGGTCAACCAGGATGTGATGGATGTCCTGCTCGGTGACCCTGTCAGCCACGAGCTGTACCCATGGCTGCGCACGTTGCCTTTCGTCCAAGACGATGCCGGGCAGGTCCGATTCCACGACGTGGTGCGCGCCGCGATGCTACGGCTGGAACGCAGCCGCTCACCCCAGCGCTGGCGACAGCGGCATCATGACCTGGCAGGCGCATGGCGCAGCTGGCGCGAGGGCCTGCGGATGGACGAGCGGGACGGCTGGTGGGATCCGAACTGGCAGGACTGCGCGGTGGAGGAGACCTACCATCTCCTGTGCGCGTATCCGGAAGGCGCCCTGGCCAGTGCGTTGTGCGCGGCGGTGCGGGCAGCCGAAGTCGGTACGGTCATGGCACGGCGACTGGCCGACGCGATCGCCCAAGCGGGCGAGAACTCCGCCGCCGCTCGACTGGCAAGGCTCGGCGGAGCACTTGCCGCCACCGTGGGCGACGACGCGAGGGACTGCACCGACTTCCTCTCCATGCTGCTGGGCGACAGTCGCCTGGACCAGAGTCATCGGATCGCAGCGCTCGCCGAACGAGCCTGGCTGCACCAACTCGCCAACCGACTGGAGTCGTGTCTGGCGGACGTCGATCGCATGCTGCAGCTCCAGCCGGACAACGCGGACACTCTGACACGACGCGGCTACGTCTACCGACTGATGCGACGGCACCACGACGCCCTGGACGACTTCCACCAGGTTCTTGCCGCCGAACCAGACCATGTCCAGGCACTCGTTTTCCGAGGGCTGACGTTCGAAACACTGGGCAGAGACGAAGCTGCGCTCCAGGACTTCAACCATGCGGTCGAGACTGCCGACGAACATCTCGGAGCGCGCGTGCACCGAGGACGACTTCTGCGTCGCAAGGGACACCTTGCCCAGGCCCTGGCGGACTTCGACCACGCTGTCGAGCAGCATCCCGAATCGGCGTGGGCCATGGTGGAACGAGCCGCATGCCTGTACCACGCCGACCGTGCCGTGGAGGCTCTGGACGCCATTGAGCGTGCGCTCGAACTTGAGGACAACACAGCCTATGTGCACGCCAATCATGGCTTTGTGCTGTGTCGGCTGGGGAGACTCACCGACGGCGTAGCCGCTCTCAACCGTGCGCTGGACGCCGAGCCGGAAAACGTCTGGGCCCTCACATGGCGGGGCTGGGCCACTGGGCGATTGGGCCACGCCGACGCAGCCCTCGATGATCTCAATCGGGCCGTTGCCATGGCGCCCAACGACTCATGGCCGAGCGCCGCCCGCGGCTGGCTGTACTGGGCAGCCGGCAAGCCGGCGCAGGCCCTGCCCGATCTGGAACGTGCGGTTCTCCTGGAACCCGACTATGAGTGGGCACAACTTGGCCTCGCCTTGACACTGCTGTGGCTGCAGCGCCCCACCGAGGCCCACGAAGCTCTCAGCCGTGCCGCGCACGAATGGAGCAGGCACGCGCCCTACGCACGGGAATTGGCCGACCGCCTGTTCGACGTCCTGCGGCGGCACTACCGGCGCGACGACGAGGTCATACGGGATGCGGTTCACAACGCACCGGTCTGGATTCACCAGGCCAGTCGATGGCACAGCATCCGCCAGTTCGCACTGCCGCTCCTGCGCAGGAGCAGCCTGCCGCTCATGCGGGACAGCATCAGGATTCTTCGCTACGTCAGAGCCGTCATGCGAGACCACCCCGATACCGGCCCACTCGAGAGCAACCAGCTCACCGCCCTCGCGGACGAGGTGTTCGATCAGTTGCCGCAGCTGGACTCGGGCGAACGTGGCTGAGGTGCCGTAGCCGCCACCAGGCCGGATCAGCGTCGGGTGACGCCAGCGATCAGTGGGGCGCTTCCGTGCCGGCGGGGCCTACCCCGTTTCAGCAGTAGAACTGTGACCTCCAGCCGTAGTTGGCCGAAACCCTGATGGCCACTGTGCTCGGTGATAGTTGGCCACGCCATCCGCGTGCGGTGTGAGGTGATCAGGCTCGCCTCCCTCCCAAAGGGAGCCGTCCTGGTCTCACGGCCCGGGCCACGGCCCAGCGCGCTCCGGCGCACCGGCCCCGTGCGGGCGCCGACCTGCTCCGGCCCGAGGCGGTCGCGGGAGCCCGCCAAGCCCGGGCCTGACGGCCGCAGGTATGCCGAACGGCCCTTCACGAGTTCCATTGGTTGAGAATTCACCTACCGATGTAGATCAAGTAAGGCTCGCCTTATATGCTGACGTGGCCCTCTCGATCCGCCTGGCGTGCAAGGGGGCCAGATCCCCCTTTTCCGCGCGACAGGACCTCCATGCGTACGACCCCCCGCCGTCTCGTCACGGCGCTTGCTCTCACTCCGTTGCTGGCCGGCTGTTTCGTGTCAGGGGAAGAAGGCTCGGGTACGGGCGACAAGGGCGGTTCGGGCGGTCGGCTGCGGGTGGCCCTCGCCGTACCGCCCGTGCAGGCGCTGTCGCCGTACAGCAACGACGCCACCGTGCTGAGCAAACTCTCCGTGGCCGAAGGCCTCACCGCGCTGGACAAGGACGGCGCCGCCGCGCCCGCGCTGGCGAAGTCCTGGAAGCAGAAGAACGACACCGCCTGGACCTTCGAGCTGCGCAAGGCCACCTTCCAGGACGGCACCGAGGTCACCGCCGAGTCCGTGGTCAACGCGCTCGACCAGGCGGGCGCCGCCGAGACCAAGCCCCGTGTCCTGAGCGACGTGACCCTCACCGCGAAGGCCGACGACGCCGATACCGTCACCATCACGACCAAGACCGCCGATCCCGTACTCCCGCTGCGGCTCGCCAGCCCCGCGCTGGGCATCCTCGCCCCCAAGGCGTACGGCAAGGACGGCACCGTCAGCCCGGTCGGCACCGGCACCGGTCCCTTCGAGATCACCAAGCTCACCGGGAAGTCCAAGGCCACGCTCGACCGCTACGACGGCTACTGGGGTGGCAAGGCCAAGGCGTCCGGCATAGACGTCACGTGGATCGCCGACGGCACCGCCCGCGCCAACGCCCTGCGCAGCGGCGACGTCGACATCGCCGAGTGGATTCCCACCGCCCAGGCGAAGCTGCTGGAGAAGGACACCCGCCACGAAGTCCCGTCCGTGCGGACCGACAGCCTGATCCTCAACACCCGAAGCGGCATCTTCACCGACGCCCCGCTCCGGGCGGCCGCCCGCGAGGCCGTGGACGGTTCCGCCCTCGTCGACTCGGTCTTCGGCGGGTACGCCGACCCCGCGCAGGGCCTGTTCGGGCCGGCGGTCTCCTGGGCGGCCGACAAGCGCGTCATGGTGACCGGCCGCGCGAAGGCCGCGACCACCGCGCAGGTGAGGGCCAAGGGCAAGACCCTGCGGCTGGCCACCTACACCAACCGCGCCGAACTGCCCGAGGCCGCGACCGTGCTGCAGCAGCAGCTGGAGAAGGCCGGGTTCACCGTGAAGCAGGACGTACGCGAGTACACGCAGATGGAGGCCGACCTCCTCGCGGGCAAGTACGACGCGCTCGTCTTTTCCCGGGTGACGCTCCTCGACACCGGCGACGCGGTCGCCTACCTCGCGAGCGACTTCACCAGCGACGGCGTCTACAACATCGCGGGTCTGAAGGACGCCAAAGTCGACCAGGCCATCAAGGCCGCCGCCGAGGAAGGCGACACCACGCAGCGGCAGCAGAAGACCATGCGGGCCGAGGCCGAGATCCTGCGCACGGACGCCGTCGTGCCGCTGGTCCACGAGAGGGTCGTGCAGGGCATCAGCACCGATGTCGAGGACGTGCTCCTCGACCCCCGCGAGCGGTCGCTGATCGACGTCGACACGCGTCTGAAGTAGATGAGCGTGACATCGGCCGGCGCCGATGCCCGTCGCTTCCCATGGGGCACGGGCATTGGCCGCCTCACCGCGGGGGCCGCTCTGCTGACGGCCGTGGCCCTGCTGCCCTGGCTGTCCGGCACCGACCCCGCGCTGACCGTCCTGCGTGCCCGCTCCGCCGACCAGGACCCGACCCCCGCGCAGCTGGCAACAGTACGGGAGCAACTGGGCCTGGACGAGGGGCCGTTCACGCATCTCGCGCACTGGCTGGGCGGGCTGTTGCACGGTGACGCGGGCACGTCCTGGGTGTCGGGCGAACCTGTCCTGCCCCAGCTGACGACCGCCTTCGCGGTGTCGGTGACGCTGATGCTCGGGGCGCTCCTGGTCACGGTCGCGGTCGCCGCGCTGGTCTGCACCCGCACTCTGTACCTCGGCTCCCGGCGACGGCTGCGGCGGGCGCGGGCGGGCATCGCGGCGGCCGTCCTCGCCGCGCTGCCCAAGTTCCTGCTCGCCTCGCTCCTCGCCACGGTGTGCGGGGTGTGGCTGGGCTGGTTCCCGTCCAGCGGCTGGGAGGGGCCGGCGTCGATGGTGCTGCCCGCGCTCGCCCTCGGTGTGCCGTCCGGGGCGATGATCGGCGGTCTGCTCGACCAGTCGCTGCCCGCCGCCTTCAACGAGCCGTGGGCCCGGACCTGGCACGCCTTCGGGTTCGCGCCCGGCCACATCGCCCGCCATGCGCTGCGTCGCACGCTGGCCGGTGTGCTCCCGCAACTCCTGCCGACCGTCGTGGGCTTGGTCGGCGGTGCCGTCGCGGTGGAGAAGATCTTCAACATTCCCGGGCTCGGCCGCCTGGCCCTGGACGCCGCCATCGCCCAGGACCTCCCGCCCCTGCAGACCGCGACACTGGCCCTCATCCTGCTGGGCATCGCCGCCGGCCTCCTCATCCAGGCCCTGCGTCGCACCCTGCTCGGCCCGGCTCTGCGGGCCGGAGCTCTGCCCGCCCTGCACGCGCCGGCCCTCCTTCGAGGGCGCTCCACGCGCTGGACCGCCGGAGCCTGCGCCGTCGCCCTGCTCGTCCTGGTCATCGCCGGACTGCTGCGCGATCCCCTCCACGTGGAAACGTCGGCCCGGCTGCTCCCGCCCTCGGCCGCGCACCCGCTGGGCACGGACTCGCTCGGCCGTGATCTGCTGGCCCGGCTCGGTCACGGCGCACTGCGCACTGCGGGCGTGGCCCTTGCGGTGACGGCGGTCAGCATGCTGGTCGGGCTGCTGCTCGGCAGCGCGGCACGGGTGAGCGCGGGACTGGTGGAGGTCGCGTCCACGCTCCCGGCCGTTCTCGCCGGACTGTTGACCACAGCGGTGACCGGGCCGTCCGTGTGGGGTGCCGCGCTCGCGGTGTGCCTGGTCGGCTGGACGCCGTACGCCGCCCAGGCCGCGGCGCTGATCGAAGAGGAACGGGCCAGTGGGCACATGCTCGCGTCGGTCTCGTTCGGCGCCGGGCCGGGGTATCTGCTGCGCCACCACTACCTGCCGGCGGTTCTGCCCACCGTCCTGCGCAACGCCCTGCTGCGGCTGCCCACCACGGTCCTGGTGCTGGCCTCCCTCGGCTTCCTCGGTCTGGGCGAGCAGCCGCCCACGCCGGAGTGGGGGCGGCTGCTGTCGGAGAACCAGCCCTACGTGGAACTGGCGCCCTGGACGGTACTCGGCCCTGCGTGCGCGCTCGTCCTGCTTTCCGTTGTCGCCGTGTCCGGCACTGCCTCGGGTCGGATCGGCTCCAGCCTCGGTGCCGGGCGAACCAGGCCCGGGTCGGTTGCACGACGTTCGACCGCAGGGTGATCACTCCGGGCCCGCTGTAGATCAGGGCCTCGGCCAGCACACCGGTGATGGCCCGCCAGCGGCGGTCAGCTCCGCGACTTGGCGGACGTGGGCGAGCATCTCGTCCCAGGCCTCGGGGCGGTGCAGGGCGCCGAACGCGGTGCCGCCGGAGACCTTGAGGCCGCGTACCGCGAGCTCCTCGGCGAGGGCGGCCGGGTCGGGCCCAGGCAGAGATTGCCCGCGGTGGTGCGGAGTGAGGTTGGCGCCGCTGCCATGACGGTCCTGCGGGGAGACGAACGGGAGCTCAGTTGGAGGCGGGGTTGCCTCCATGATCGTGGACGTTGGTATGCGGCGTAACCCCACCGGCGCGGACATAGACGAATTGCGTCGGCTGTTGAGCGTGCGAGGCGGGACAAATATGGGGTGGGAAGACTCGCGGCCGACGGTTCGGCATGAGCGCGAGCCGGTTCCTGACCGGTTTCTCAGAGGGGCTTGCCGAAGCCCGCCGAGGACGAGCCTCTCGCGGTGCGGTCAGACATCTGGCCAAAGAGTGGTGGCGGCATCAGGACGACCACGTAACCAGCCTGGTATCGGTGCACGACATGCGTCTTGGTCTACTTGGCGAGGCGATCAACAACCCAGATCTTGCTGCCGCGCTGGATGTGTATGGATCCGCGATCCCCGCCGCAAAGCGCCAGCTGTTCCTCTTCGTCGAGGCCGTGTACAGGACATATCTGCTGGAGTGGCGTGTCGGAGGCATGACTCTGGAGGAGTTGTACGGGAACCTACGAATCTTCTTTCGGAACCCGAGTTTCCGGGAGCACTGGGAGGCGACGCGTCCTCACCGGGCCAGCCTCGCCCGGGATTCAGCCGAGGCATGTTGTGGGTGCGTCGCCGACGAGCTGGCAGTGCAGTCCTCATTCGCACAACCGCTCTGTCACCGGCACGCAGAAGCGTGATCTGGTTCATGAGATGCGCGCCAGGACCCGCTGAACGAGGTCACAGCCGCCAGGGCGCGGCGGATGGGTCTGCTGGGTGTCTGGCATGTTCGAGCAGTCTGATGGTCTATGCGTGCCGGTGGCCCTGGTGCGCGTCGGGCTCGGCCCAGGCAAGCTCCCACTGCGCTCTGCGGCGCCTATCCAGCCGTGCTCGGGCGGCCCACCAGCCGCCCACAACCAGCACGCCGGTGCCCGCGGCGGCGGCTGCACCGAACGCAACACCCTGCGAGTTGGCCTGAGCCGGCGTGGGCGGCGCAGGCTGCACAAGGCCGACGTCGTCGAGACACACGGTGGTGGATGCACCGGCCTTGCTCCCCGCTGCCACCACGCTCACCGTCGGCGCTGAGAGCAACAACATTGCCACCGCTGCCACGCCGAGCCAGGCTTCGACGACATCGGAACGGCGCTTGAGTGCATTGCGCCGCCACCGCCACAACAGCGCCCTACTGCCCTGCTTCAGCATGTGTGCATCCCTCCGGGAGGGTGCCTCGATCCGAACCTGCGGGCGCAGAGGCCATCCGGCCGTCGCGGTGGGGCCTTTCGGCCTCACTGTGGCGGCGACGCCAACCGATCGACAGGTGTCTCGCAGCCTCAGGGCCGTGCACCAGGAGGCGACTGCGGTGAGGTGCCGCCCATCAGGGATTCGACGTACTGGCAGACCAGTTCAGGGTTGATATCGGCAAGAGAGGCGGTCTCTGTATGGCCGCCGTACTTCATCTGGTCGGCGGTCAGTGCCCGAGGGATCCCCTGGGCCCGGACCCACGTCTTGACCTGGCGTTCGAACGCCCATGCGTCACCGGTGAGATCGAAGTTCCAGCGGGCGACCAACTGCCAGCCCTGGGAGAGGTGTTGGGTGATGCGTTGTTCGATATTGGCGATGCCCCACTTCAAAGCCTGGTAGCCGTTGTGGACTACAAGGTAGAGATAGCCCGGCCGAGCCGGGTTGATCCCACGTGCTGCGCAGGTCGGACAGCCTCCCTGCTGACCACGGATGTTGTGCAGTGTCGGTCCCGGGTCCAGGACCGTCTCGCAGGCCGCACAGCGTGCTTTCCAGGGACGTTCCGTGCTGCCTGGGTAGGGTACGAGCGGTTCGAGTGCCTTCTCCAGCATGCTGGCAATGGCCACCTCGTCCTCGAGCCGCAGCGCGTCAGCGATCTTCTCCGAGCGGCATGACCAGCATTGGTGACCGCGAGCGCGAACCTTCGCGTAGGTGGGAGTTCCGATATGACCGCAGCGCGAGCAGCGACAGAGCCAAGGCTGTAGTGACCCCGGATAGCCGATGAGGGGTTCTAGGTCGGCCCCAATCATCAGTTCTCGCGCGGATTCCCCGGTGACATCGCGTCCGGCGCAGTTTGTGCAGCCGCCTCGGCCGTTCTGGACATGCGACAGCTTCTTCGGCTTGATGGCTCCGCAGTGGATGCATCGGGCCGGCCACGGCTTGCCTGCCCCGGGGTAGTCCTCAAGGGGTTCCCAGCCCCACGTGAGCATGACGGCACAAGCCTGCGCCCCGTCGCGGGTCAGCTTTCCAGCGATCTTGAGTGACCGGCAGGTCTTGTTGCAGACTCCGGTGCCCTTATTGACGACGTCGTTGTAGCGCGGAGCGCTCACCTCGTGGCAGGTCAGGCACCGGCATTTCCAAGGAAGTTGTGTCCCAGGGAAAGGTTCGATGGGGCGCGTTCCGCGACTTGTCATCGCCTCGACGGCTTCTGCTTCGTTAATTCTTCGCGGCACAACACTTCCCCCTGCCGATGCGGCATGCGCTCAACCCTGTTGTGAGGGCGATTCTCTTCCATGGGGCCGTTTCCCGGGACGCGCCCCCGGGCGCGAAGGGCGCGGTCTCCCCGACATGCCGGGTCCGCCGAGACCGGCAGGTAGCCCGCGTCCCCGCGAAAGGTCGCGGTGCCAGTCCATGACGTCGTACGAGCCGAGATCGTGGAGGACCAAGCCCGCAACTGTCCCGGGGAGGCGGAAGGATTACGTCCGTGACGGATGCCACGTGGACGGCAGACTCAACCCGGCCGGTAGTGGCGACCCGTCCGTCGGGACCAGGTTGATCGGCGCGACACCCTCCGCGCCGCGGAAGTCGACGCGCCCACCCGAGAACCTCGCTCCGCTGACCATGCCGCCGAATACGACCCGGGCGACGGCAAACTGCGCGGCGCGGAAGTCGACCAGACCCCCGGAGAAGACCGCGTCGCTGAAGTTGACCATGCCTCCGAAGAAGCTCGCGCGGCAGAAGCTGACCGTACTGCCGGAGAACGACGCGCCGAACTCGACGGTAACGTCGCCGGAGAAGCGTGAGCCATTGAAGTCGACCGTGCCGCCGGAGAAGTCCACCCTGTCGAAGAAAAAGTGGCCGCCGGAGAACCACGCGCCATCGAAGCTGACCGTACTGCCGGAGATCTCCGATCCACTGAAAACGATCGCGCTGCCCGAGAACTGCGTGCCACCGCCGAGGCGACTGCCGCTGAAGTGAACCGTGCCTCTGGAGAACCGCGCGTCGCGAAAATAGACGGTGCCTGCGGAGAAGTCCGAGCCACTGAAGTCGACGGTGCCGCCGCTGAAGTCCACCCTGCTGAAGTCGACCGTGCTACCGGAGAACCGCGCGCCCCGGAAGTCGACCATGCTTCCGCAGAAGACCGAGTCGCTGAAGTCGACCGTCCCGCCGCCGAAGTGCACTTTCGAGAGATCGCCACCGTCGAACGTGACAGCTGTGAGGTCGAAGTCGTGCCCCCGCCACGAGTGCGGGTGCTCTTCAAGCCGCAGATGGTCGCGGATGAGGCGGATGATCGTGTGCCGCACCTCCCGTAGGGCCAAGTACGCGTGCCGGGCCTGGGCGTTGTCTGCCGGCAGGTCTGCCTCGACGGTGTACGGCAGGCGAAGGTAAGCGCACATAACGTCAATGCAGGTCTGGCGCAGGCGACGGGTGGGAGCGTCGTCGGCGAGGCCGGCCAGAGCGTGCACCCCGCCGAGGCGGACGGCGGCGGACTCCTCGCCGAGCTGGGCGACAGCAGTGGTGAAGCGCTCGGTGTGCAAGCGGGTCGCCTCCCGCAGGGCACCGTCCTCGTCGACGCGCTGGCGCCGGTACGCCACCACCAGAGCCACCAAGGCACCGGCGCCAGCGACCACGCCGAACGACAGCTTCACCAGATCGAACAGCGTCTGAGACTCAATGCGGGGCTCGGCCTTGAGCCCCCGGGCACCAAGGAGCTCCCACCCGGTGTAGAACACCGCGACCGCCACAAGGACCGCGGCGGTGAAGGTCAGGGCGAGGACCGTGCCCACCGGCCAAAGTCGCAGTCCGCGCCGCTCGGCCCAGCGCCGGGGCAGGTGTGTGTTCACATTCCCAGAAGACAGTCCAAACCCGCCATTGGTTGCGGCCGCCGCCGGGCCTCTGAGGAAGCCCCCGGACAGGTGAGCACACTTCCCCCTTCATTCCCACTCAACGGGGCCGACCCCGCCTACGCCGCACCCTCGCCCGGACCACCCTCCGTACGTCCAACGGCCCGTCCGCCACGGCCGGTCCGGTGACAGTCATGTATGCGCCTCGATGGTGCGCCCGCAGGCACAGCGCAGCGCCGTGTACTACGGCGTCCGAGCCCGCGCGACGGGCCGTTCCCTCTCTTCGACTGCGTCCTTGATGGTCAGGGGGCCACAGCAACCATCGAAAGCAAGACAAGGCCACCAGATGGACACACCTTGGCGTATTTCGGCCCGAACCTTGTCGGAAACGATTTGACAGCAAGTGGGCCGTCAGGGTGTTTACTTGTCTCAGGCGACAGCGGGGAGGGACAGTGCCTACACCCGGACTGGAACTAGTGGCCGGGGCGACGGTCGGCTACCTCGTCAGGAACGTTCGGAGAGTGGGCAGCCCTCCCGATGCCGAGATCGACCGGGTCCTCGACGAGAGCATGGACGCCCTGCACGAGCTGGTCAGTGGGGTCGTCGGCGACGATCCCGCCGTCACGCGGCTGCTGGTGCAGGCCGTCGACGGCGAGGTGACTGAGCGCACGACGCGGCGGGCGACGGACGCGATCGCCGACGTGGCGGAGGAAGATCCCGGCTTTGCCGCTGAGTTGGCCGCATCCGTCGACCGCCTGCAACGCCACGAGGCCGGCCTGGCGCATCAGAGCGGCGGCAGCCTGACGCTTGGCCTCCAGGTCGAAACTGGTGGCGTCGTTGTCGGAGGGAATGTCGCGGAAGGAGTGACGACCGGGCACCACCCTTCGCCCCCGGGACCGCACGAGGGCTAAGCGGTTCCGGAGAGACGCCCGCCCACCCGACGATCGCGGCCGGAACGGCGGCGATCGCCGCCGGAGTCGTTGCCGCGCGCATCGACCACGTGCACCTGGCGCCCCCGCCGTCGAACGGACCGATCACCGGCTCGAGGCCCATCCACGCGCTTCCGTCGCGCAATCAGGCCTTCACCGGGCGGATCGCCCTCCTTAAGCGCGTCAGCAACAACATGCGGCGCGCAGGAGAAGGCGGCGCCGAGGAACATGGCTGGGTGTCGCTCATCGGGATGGGCGGTATCGGCAAGACCCAACTAGCCCTCGAATACGCCCATCGCCACGCCGATGACTACGGGCTGGTGTGGTGGGTGGGCGCCGACCAGCCCGCCGCGGTTATGGCGAGCCTCACCGCCCTGGCCTCCCAGCTGGGGCTCACCGCCGTGCAGCCGTCCCTGTTGATACGGGCCCTCTGGGTGGAACTGGCGGCCAGGAGGGACTGGCTGCTGGTGTACGACAACCTTGACGATCTCGGCGGCATGAACGATCTCCTCCCTCCCGACGGAGGGAGGCTACTCATCACCGGTCGTGATCCCCGCATCGGACGAATCGGTACGCGCATCGACATTACCGAGTTCGAGCGAGACGAGTCGATCACGCTTCTGTCGCGCCGCTGTCCGTCCCTGTCCCCCGAAGACGCCGACCGGGTCGCCGCAGCAGTGGGCGATCTGCCCCTCTCGGTCGAGCAAGTCGGTTGCTTCCTGGACGAGACCGGCCTGGAGACCGCCGACTACCTCACGCTCCTCAAATCCCAGCCGACGGCGAGCGGCCTGGACGACCGCACGGTCTCTGCCCACCCCGGCCTGGTGTCAGTGGTCGTCACCAGTCGTGACCGGCTGGTGACGACTGCCGGGCCGGCTGCCGCTGCTCTGCTCGACCGGCTCGCATTTCTCGCTCCGGAGCCGATTCCGCTGGGCTCCGATCCCACTGTCGGGCCACCTCGGTTCGGCGTCCAGCTCGGTGACACGGCGACGGCCGCTCTGGCCGTCCGCAAGATCGTCACCCTCGGACTGGCCCGGCACGCCGACAACGCCCTGCAGATGCACCGCCTCGTTCATACTCTGCTCCGGGCGAGGCTTCCGCTCGCCGAGCACGGGGGGATTCACCACGCCGCTGAGGAGTTGCTCGCCACGATCACTCTGGGCGACCCGGACACGCCCGAATCCTGGCCGGAGTACGGGCTGATCGTCCCGCACGTCAGGGAGCTCCTGTCGTCCGCCGCAGCCCTACCCGGAATCCAGCTGGACGCAGAGGCGTTCCGTGCCCTGGTCCTGAAGGTGCAACGGTATCTGTACTTCTCCGGCCAATCCCGGTCCGCGGTCGACATCTGCCGGATCACCCGGGATTCATGGATGGCCCGGCTCGGCCCCGACCATCCCGACACGCTCCACTCCGGCTACAACCTCGCGTCCAACCTGTTCGAGCTCGGTGAATACGCACAAGCCCGGGATGTTGACCAGGAAGTCTGGGATCGGCGGCGCCGGGTCCTCGGTAGGGACCATCAGGACACCATCCGTTCCGCGCACCAGCTCGCTGCCGACCTCTGCGACCTGGGGGACTTTGCCGGGGCGCGCGCCCTGGACGAGGAGGGATGGCGGCATCGCCGCCGCTTGCTCGGCGAGAGCCACCCCGACACACTGCAGTCGGCTCACTACCTCGGCTCCGACCTGTATGAGCTCGGCGAGCGCGAGCGGGCCCGTGATATCAACGCGGACGTCTGGAAGCGACGCCGGCAGGTCCTCGGCGAGGACCATCCCGACACACTGCACTCCGCGCACCATCTCGCCTCGGACCTCTGCGACCTGGGTGAACTGGAGCAAGCCTTGGAGCTGCAGCGGTGGGTGCTGGGGCAGCGGCGGCACCGACTGGGCCAGGACCACCCGGACACCCTGCGTACGGAACACTTCCTCGCCATCACCCTCCACCGGAGGGGTGAGTATCCCCAAGCGCGGGCGCTGAACGAGGACGTCTGGGACCGGCGGCGACGGCTGCACGGTGACGACCACCCCGACACGCTCCGTTCCGCCTACAGCTTCGCGGACGATTTGTGCGCCCTTGAGGACTACACACGCGCCCGCGAACTGCACCGCGACACCTGGATGCGGCGATGCCGGGTGCTGGGCGAAAACCACCCGGACACCCAGCGCTCGGCCCGGGCCCTTGCCGCTGTGCCGATATCTCCGTGATCAGCCCACACCGAGCTCGTCCCAGAGATCAGCAATCACCGCCGAGGCATGGACGATGATGTCCGGGTCGCGCAACAGGGCCATGCGAAGGTGCCGTCGACCCAGGTGCGGTGACGACCAGTAAAACCTCTCGCCGGACAGGACATGGACGCCTCGCTCGGCGAGCAGCCTGCGGACGCCCTCTCCATCCAGTCCGCCGGCCGACACCTCCAGCCATGCCAGGCCCAGCTTCTGAGTGTCGTCCGTCCTCAGAAATGAACCAGGGATCCTGCTCTGAAAGAGCGTCCTGTTCTCCACGACCAGTTCGCGTAGATAGCGGCCACCATCGGCCTCCGCGAGACACACGAACTCTGTGATCAGTCGGACGGTGAAAGGCGAGAGGTGCAGAAGGAAGTCCGAGTGCATTCCGATGACGGCGCTAACCAGCCTCGGCGAGACGCTGAGGAAGGGTGCCTTCAACTCGGCCGCAGGCCAGACCTTTCCCGTGTCCTCGATCACCACGCAGTCGATTCCAGAAGCAGCGAGGATCCTGTAGTGGTCGTAGACCTCCTCGTCGGACAGATAGACCCGGAAGCACCCGTCCAGAACGAGCAGCTTCCCCTCGGCCACGCAGTACTCGACGATCCGGGTGAACGCCGCCTCACTCACCACGGTACCGGTCGGATTGTTCGGGCTCACCAGGAAGATCACGTCCGCTGTGAGCGTCTCGAGCAGCGCCTCCAACGCGGCCGTTCCGTCCGTCAGTACGGTCTCCGGAAAGGGCTGCAGGGGTACGCGGTGGCGCCGCAGGATGTCGGCGATGTTGTCGAAGCAGGGCTCGATCAGGGCCGCGGAAAGCCTCCGGAGGCGCAGCAGATTGGCTACGATCTCGACGGCCATCGAGGCGGAGTATGACATCAGCCCGGTGAAGTAGTCCGGGATGTATGACTGCCCCCCGAGCGCGAGGTAGCGGCGTATGTACTCGGCCTCGGCCCGCTGCCCGCCCCTGCGGTCGGACTCGGCGAAGAAGCGCGCCGATTGGGCGATGATCGCAGATTCGGCGTGTGTCCAGGAGCGGAAGGCGTGGCCATCCGACAGGTTGTGTTCGAATGGGAGAGCGTCCACCTCCTCTTGCGTGAGATTGCGCTCGATCACCGTCACCCCTTGTGTGTTCGACCGACCGCCCCTGTCAGGGACCGCTTCTAATCGTCCCTCTTCGCCCTTACCATCCGCAAGCTACAGGTATGTCAACTTAACGGCTGTTCCCGGCTGTTGAGTACGACGCGCCTCTTGCGACCCGTGCCGGTCGGGCCAGGCTCATCAGCGCCTTGTGGCTGCACTTACGGGCGACGGCTTCGTCTGTCTCGATGCTGGTCGGCCTTCTCCGGGATGGTCTGCGCGATGCCGCGTCGGCTCAGGTAGGCCGGAAGCCTCGGGAGCCGTAGGCCTTGTCCGCGATGACTTCGTCGGGTCCGCAGCGAGGTCGGCCGAGGCCCGTGCGCGGGACCCGAATGCGTTCCAGGAGGGGGCGTGCGCAGATGCTGTCGTGGCGTTGGCCCGGTGTCACCAGGATCGCGAGAGGCCGCCCGCGACCGTCGCAGGCGAGGTGGATTTTGGTGGTCAGGCCTCCTCGGGATCGGCAGAGGGCGTGATCGTCCGGTTCGTCCCGTGCGGCATCATGGAGAGACAGATGTTGCGCAGGCCAGTGGCGCGGCCGACGCGGATACGGTCCTCGGCGCGGGCCCGTCGGCGGCGCCGCAGTTCGATTGCGGCAATCGGCGTGTTCCTGGTGTTGGTGGCGAACACGGTGAAGCGCAGGCCGACAGTGTCGGTTCCCTGTCCCCAACTGCCGCCGCCGATCACTATCGGTGGCGACGAGACGTGTACAGCAAGTTCCTCGAGCCACGCTGAGAGCTGAATGATTCACCGCCCGTGGCGACGCCCGGTCAACCGGAGATGCGCGCCTCGGCGGCGGTGATGACTTCTGGCCGCTGCCGATGGCGCCGTTCGTACTCCAGCACCTGACGGGCCTGACCGGATGGAGCGTCCTGCAGGCTCGCGCTGATGTCCTCCGTGTCCATGGCGTCGTAGCCGGTCCACGGCTGCTCACCGCGCAGCTGCTCGATGGCGTCCAGGACTCGGTCCCGGTTCGCGTGCGCGCGCTCATAGCCCTCGACCACGGTTAGATCCAACTGGGACAGCATGCGCAGCCGCCTCTCGATCTGGTGCATGCTGAGCCGGCTGAACTCGGGAATCGGCAGGTCCTCTTCCCGCCTGACCGCTCCCAGGATTTCCTCGGCCATGGGCCCGGTCCGGGGTGTATCCCGCACCATGCCCTGGGTCGCGCCCCAGGCCCGCCGGACGCCGCGCTGGGCCACGTCACGCACCCCGGTCCAAGAAGTCCGCACCGTGTGGGCCGCCATCTCGGCAAAGCCACCGTTCCGACTCTCGTCCGGACCGAAGCCGTTGGCGGACGCCGCTATGGTGCGGGCATGTTCGGCGAGGGTGGCCTGCAGTTCCCGCAGCAGTTCCTCGTCCTGGCGGCGTAGCGAGCTGAGCAGATCGGCAGTGACCTGGTCGTCCACTTGCTCGGCCAGGACCTCCCCGGCCCGGGACGCTGCCAGCGCCCGCGCCGCGGCCGCGTACTCGTCCTCCGCGTTCCTCAGCAGCCGTCGCGGATCGGCCGGGCCCGCGCCGGGCAGCACTCCCCTCACGACCGCCGTCCCGATCGTCAGCGGCAGTATCGCCGCGCGCACCGCACCGCGCGAGACGGACCGCGTCACACCGACCGCGGTGCTCAGCAGGCCGCGGGGCCGCAGGGCGCGCTCCTGGCGGCGAATCCGCTGCACGCTGACCTGGACCTCGGCAGCCTGGCGTTCGAGCATCTGCCGGTACGCGCCCGGCGGCGTGACCGTCGCATCCGCCCGGAACCGGTCGAGGACCGCAGCATGAGCCTGGCGCGCGTCCTCCAGCACCGGTACGAGTTCCTCCGTCATCACTGCCATGGGGGTGCTCCCGCGTGAGGAAGGGGCGGCAGTCCGCCGCACCTGCGAAGCGTCTGCCCTGAGCGACCCATGTCCGGGCAACCAGCACCATCGTGCGGGACTCACGCCAAGATCGCCCGGCGAGCCGGAGGCAGGATTCTCTGACTCGGGGTCGGGGACGAGGTCAGGCCGTACTGGTCTGTCCGGGTGACGAGAATCCGGCGTCAGCTGATGCCACAAGGCGGCCTCATGATCGTCAGGCTCAGCTCCGGCCCTCCGTACGGCTGCACGCTCAGGCTTCCACGAGTGGCGGCCCTGCATGGGGATGGACCGCGGTTCGGCGTTGACGCGATCCTGCTTGGTCTCGGCACCACCGACTACCTGGTCATCAGCGTGGATTCCCGTGCCCCTCGCGGCGGCACCACTGAGCCTCGCCATCGGCGTCGTCCTGCTGGCGTACACCCTGTAACTGCGCCGCACGCTGTCAGCCGACACTCTGCCCCCGAATCGGCCGATGCCGAGCCGCGCCCGCCCCCCTCAAATCAGATCGCTCTTCTTGGGTCAAGCTTGTGGCCGACCGCACGGGTCAGCATCCAGGTGTGGCCCGGGTGCAGTCCGAGCTGGGCGAACCGGCAGTCGAACAGGGCCTCTTCAGAGGCGAGCCGGATGTCGCACGCCAGCGCGAGATTGAGACCCGCCCCCACCGCGGGGCCGTTCACGGCGGCAATGGTCGGCAGCCGGCAGGAGGCCACGCGCAGGAATCCCGCGTACACCTCCCGCAGCCGGTGCTCCTCGCCCTGCGCGGCGGCCAGCAGGTTGTCCAGTTCGGCGCCCGCGCAGAAGGCCGGGCCCGTGCCCGTGAGCACGATCGCGCTCACGGCGACGTCCCGCTCGCACGCGTCGATGGCGTCGACCAGATCCCCCACCATTCGCGGCGACAGGACGTTGCGGCGCTCCGGGTCGTCCATGCGGAGCACCGCCACCCCGTCCCGGATCTCCCGGTGGACGAGGGGGCGGGGCTGCTGCTGCTCGTTCATGCTGCTCCTTGCCGGGCTGTGAGCCGGTCGACGAGATCCTTCCTGGACACCTTGCCGATGGGGGAGAGGGGAAGCTCGTCGAACACGGCCAACTGTTCGGGCAATTTGTGCTTGGCGATCTCGAAGCCCAGCAGGAACACCACCAGTTCCGGCAGGTCCAGCCGGGCGCCGCGGCGCAGCAGTACGCAGGCGCACATCCGCTCCCCGAGCACTTCGTCAGGAACGGGCACGCAGGCGGCGTTGTCGACATCGGCGTGGGCGAGGATCAGGTTCTCGATCTCCTCGGCGCTGATCTTCTCGCCGCCGCGGGTGATCAGGTCCTTCTGGCGGCCCTCGCCCACGTAGTTGCCCGAAGGATGGCGGCGCATCAGATCACCCGAGCGGTAGAACCCGTCGGAGGTGGACGCCCGGGCGTTGTGCTCGGGCGCCCGGAAGTAGCCGCGCAGGGTGTACGGGCCCCGCACGCACAGCTCGCCGACCCCGCCCTCGGGGACGTCGGTGCCGTCCTCGTCGACCAGCCGTATCTCGTCGTCCGGGCAGACAGGGCGGCCGCACGTCTGCCGGCGCACCTCCTCCGGATCGTCGAGGCGCACGAACATCAGCAGCCCCTCGGCCATCCCGAAGTTCTCCTGGACGGCGGCGGTCGGTATCAACTGTCCGGCGCGATCGCGGACTTCGGGCTGCAGACGCTGTCCGCCGCTCTGCAGGACGCGCAGGGAGGACAGGTCGTACCGCGTGATGCCTGGATCGCTCATCCACCTGATCAGGAGGGAGGGCACCAGGTGGATATGGGTCACGCGATGCCGTCCGACGACAGGCCAGCGGCAGGTTGTGCTCGATCGGCAGGACGAGCAGCAGGACGTCGTACGGGCGCACGTCGCAGACCGGCAGCGCCAGGCGGGTGTTGCACGCGTAGTCGTTGTGACTGCGCGGGATCAGCTTGGGAATGCCGGTCGTTCCGCCGGACAGCAGCAGAACGGCCGGGTCGTCGGGGTCGATCTCGATCGAGGCGAGCACGCGTTCGGGGGTCGCCGGTTCTCGTACGAGCAGCTCTTCCAGGAGTTCCACCGTGAGGGTGAGGAGCGGCCGGTCCTGGTCCTCGGCGATCCGGCGGACCACGCGGACGTAGTCGAAGCACCCACGCCGATGCCCCGGTCGGCCAGATGGCGGGCCAGGCGACCGGAACCCTCGTCGAGTTGACGGTAGGTGACACGCTTGTCTCCGTCGATCAGGGCGATCCGCTCGACGTACTCGTGCAGGGCGGCTCCCAGAACGTCCCGCAGCGGGCGGTCCTGCCAGTAGCCCGACTCCCGGTAACGCGCGGCGAATTCGGCCGGGAAGGCCACGACTCCGTCGATCATCGCGGGCGTCCTCAGGTAGTGGCCGTGTAGCCGCCGTCGATCACAACGGTCTCACCGTTGACGAATGGGCTGCCCGTGGCGAGGCTCAGGATCGTCGCGGCCACCTCGTCGGTGGTGACGCAGCGGCGCAGGGGAGTGCGCTTGGCGCGTCGGGCGATCAGGCCCTCGTAGTTGTCGCCGAGCGCGTGCTCCATCCACTCGCCCTCCATCCAGCCGGGGGCGACCGCGTTCACCCGGATGTCCAGGCCGAGCGCGCCGGCCAGCGTCCGGGTCCGTCTGACGATTGCCGCCTTGCTCGCCGCGCAGGGGAGACCGGTTGCCATCCTCCGCGCGATCCGCATCCCGTATCCGGCTCATCCACGCCGTGGATGGATCTCGCCGCATCCTTTGGGGTCTTTGGCCGCGGCAGGCGGCGATCTGGCCGACCGCAACGGGGTGCACCGCACCACCGGCACTCGCTGGGTGCGGTAGGCCGTCTGCCTGCTGTCTGCCGCTCCTCTCGGCTTCTGTCCGTTCCAAGGCAGACAAGACCCGATACCGGCTCACCTGCCGGTGCCGGGCATCGTCTCCGGCCAGGTCGTGTCTGACAAATGATCTCTGCGAAGCTTCGGTGTCCGAAGCCGAAGGAGGGGTCATGGGGATTGAACTGGAGCTGCACTCGGGGCGGCCCACGCGCAAGGGGTCGTCCCGGGAGACCTTGCTGCGAGGCTCTTATGAGCAGTGTATGGAGCTGACGGTTGCGAGGGAGCTGGTGGGTGCTTCCTTGGGACGTCTGTTCGGCGGTCGCGGAGCCTACTCCTGACGGCCCCTCGGCGTGGTCGGTCTCGTGCACGTCCGGGCGGGGCGGTCGGTAAGGTTTGCGCCTCGGCGATGATCGACTGTGCGCGGCCGGGGGGCAGTGGGGGAGGGGTGGGTTGTGGGCAGGTTGCCTGAAGTGTTCGCGGTGCCTCGGATGATGCGGCATTTCGCGGCCACCGGCGAGGGACTGCCGCCCGACGGCACAGTGGAGGTGGACGCGCCGGATTCCGCTCTGCGGGCAGCGCTCTCCTCGGCCCGGTCAGGTGCCTGGGCACCGGCGGCGGAACTGTTGGCACAGGCGCGCATCGCCCGCGACTGGGAACGGCGCGGTGAGTACAGCTCCGCCCTGGCCGAACTCGCCCTGCACCACACCGGATGGCTCGAGGACTGGCGGCAGGAGCGTCCCGGCGATCCCGATCTCGGCCTGGTGGCGGCCGAGTTGGAGATCGACCGGGCCTGGCAGATACGTACCGCCGCGCGCGCCCGCCACGTGTCGCAGGAGCAGTTCCGGGCGTTCCACGCCGTCCTGCGCGACGCGGAACCGGTGCTGCAGACGGCCGCCGACCTCAACCCCGAAGACCCCGTTCCCTGGCGGATCCTCATCGCCCACGCCATGGGGCTCGGAGCTCCCCGCGAGGTGTTCGACGAGTATCTGGCCCGGGGGCGCGAAGCCGACCCGCATCACGTGGGGCTGCATGCCCGCGCGGTTCAGTACCTGGCACAGAAGTGGTACGGCTCGCACGTGGAGATGTTCGAGTTCGCCGAGTCGGCCGCCGCGGCGTCCCCTGAGGGTTCACCGCTGCGCGGACTGCCTCTGCACGCGGTCACCGAGTACGCGCTGGAGCACGAGGCGGGGATCGGACAGGGGCCGCTGGCGTGGTCCAGGATCGAGGGGCTTGTCGAGTCGGGCCTGGAGCTGTCCGCCGTGTTCGGGCCGGGCGACCGGCGGGCGGCGGGCTTCCGCAACCACCTCGCGCTCGCGCTGATCCGCTCCGGGCGCGAGGCCGAAGCCCTGGAGGTCTTCCGCCTCATCGGCACCGACGCGCGCACATTCCCATGGGCGTACCTGGGCGATCCGCGGGAGATCTTCCTCCTCATGCGCCAGGGGGTTCGCGCCCATGTCGCCCGCCGGACACCGTACTTCGGCGGCTCCGCACCAGCGCCGACCGCCGTCGGCCCGTCGAGAGCGGCTGACACTGCGAGCACGGCGGATACAACGGACGCAGACACGACGGATACTGCGGATACGGCCCGAGCGACGCCACCGCCCGCGGCCATGGCCATCGCTCTGGCCGGCGCACCACTGCGGGACGTCCGCGAGGCAATCCTGATCACCGGCACGACCATGCGTCTCGTCCCGGTACCCGGCAACGCCACTTTCGTCGAGACCGCGCCCTCAGCGGAACCTCCGGGCCGCCGCAAGGGCACGCGCACGACCCTGCTCGGCGAGGGCAGGCTGCCCCGGCTGGCCCGTACCTTCAGCCGGGGTGAGAAGTGGCCGGTCCTGGTGGCGGCCAAGGAGGGCGCTGACTACACCCTCCACCTGTACCGCGACGGCCGCCTGGTGACCGCTCACGCCTGGTGGGCCGACCCCGCCGAGATGCCGACGCAGGAGGAGGCACAGGACCGGGCGACCGCGCTGGCGGCTGCATACGGCATGACGGACCACCGACCCCTCACCGCGGTACTGCGCGGTACCGGTGATCCACGACAGCACCTCGACGAGGCGTTCGCCACGCTCGGGCTGCCCTCACTTCCGGTCGGTTTCGGGTATCGCCCCGAGCCCCTGGCCGAGGTGCGGGGTGCCCAGCTGGTCGAGCGGCGGTCCTTTTTCCGCGCGATCAAGGAGTCGCTGTCCTCCGAGCGTGACCGCACCTCCGACGGGGAGCTACCCCCACTGACCTGACCTGACCTGATCGCGCCGCGTGGAGCGCGTGCGCGATCAGCGGCGCCGTCGTCAGCCGTACGCCCTGCCGCCACGCGTCGTCTGTCGCGAGCCTGCCGATGGTGGACCCCGGTCACCGAATCGAGCAAGCCCGGCGGGATCGCGCCGTACGCACACGTCATGGTCCTGGTCCTGCACCCGGGCATTGGCTGGCCCGTGCGAGCGCAAGGAAGCGATGGCGATCTGACCACGTGAGGCACTCGCGTCGCCGGACTCGGCCCCTCGGTCGTGCGCCTGGGTTCCGTTCTGGTCAGGAATCGAGAAGCGCCGTTCTCGTGGTCGTAGCTAGCGTCTTTGTCATGACTTCCATCGCATCCGTCACCCTTGAGGTGGCCGACCCCACAGCCGCCGACCGCTTCTACACCACCGCGTTCCAGCTGGGCAGCCAGGTACGCCTGCGGGCGTCGGAGACACCGTCGACCGGTTTCCGCGGGTTCACGCTGTCGCTCGTGGTGTCCCAGCCGGCCAACGTCAACGCCCTCATCGACGCAGCCGTCGGGGCCGGTGCCGCGACGCTGAAGCCCGCCAGCAAGTCGCTCTGGGGCTATGGGGGCGTCGTACAGGCACCGGACGGGACGATCTGGCAGGTCGCGTCGTCGTCGAAGAAGGACACCGGCCCGGCCACCCGGCAGTTCGACGAGCTCGTTCTCCTGCTCGGCGTCGAGGACGTGAAGGCCAGCAAGCAGTTCTACGTCGAGCACGGCCTCACCGTGGCGAAGAGCTTCGGCGGCAAGTACGTCGAGTTCGCCACCGGGGCCGATCCCGTCAAGCTCGCGCTGTACAAGCGCCGCGGCCTGGCCAAGGTCGCCGGTGTCTCTCCCGACGGCACCGGATCGCACCGGCTCACGATCGGCAGCGATGCCGAGCCGTTCACCGACCCGGACGGCTTCGCGTGGACCACCGCGTCGGAGACCGCCTCGCTGTGAACCGGGCTACGCGGCTGCGCCCCAACTTCGACGAAGGAGCCCTCTCACCGGCTGCGGTCCGCCGCAGCCGGTGCACCCCCCAAGTAGGGGCTGGCGTCCTGGACCCGGTCGTCGAGTGTGCGGGCTCGCCCACCGAACCCTTCGGCTCACCGGTCCTTGAGCCGGGTCGCTCTCGGATCACTCGCTACCGCTGAGGCCGCACGGCCCATCGCCCGACAGTGACAGCGGCACCGAGGCCGATCAGTACGAGCCCGAATGTCTTGTCTTCCTCCGCGATCCGCTTGTCCGCGTCGGCCCGGAATGGCGCCTCATCCGCGGCGTCGGAATCGATGCTCGCCGGAATGTAGATGATCAGGCCGATGGCGGCGATCAGCACACCGACGAGGGTGACGGCGACTCCGGTGCGGCGGCGTGCGGTCCTCATGTGCGGGTCTCCTGCGGTCCATAGTTCAAGGGGGCCCGGGAGGCATCTGCTCCCTCAGGGCTCTCCTCGTCGTCCTTCTTCGGCAGCACGCGCAGAGCCATCACGGTGCCGTTGGGAGGTTGGTTTATCCCTGTTGGCTCAGGCTGTTGGTGACACTGAGCAACCATGTGTGGATGCAGTCGGGGCCAATGGAGCGTGCTGCGACGTAGGCCTGCCAGCACCGAGTTCAGCACGTCACCAACCCCGTGCTGGTTCCGTGCTGACTTCGAAGGCCGGAATCATGGAAAACCGCAGGCCCTAGCCCCGATCGAATGAGTTGTTGTACGACTCAAGCAGAACGGCCCGTACGCGGACCGCAGCCATCTGCGGTGTTACGCCGGCGGCGACGAGAAAGGCGGTCGCGGCAGCCTCACCCGTTGGATCCGCCCAGGTGGCCGAAGCGTTCTCCTCGGCGAGGGCCAGCCCTGAAGACGGAGGAGTCGTCCTCGACGATCGCCCTCGACTCCCTCGACGTCGGCGTGTTGCGGGAGCGGCGCGCGCAGCAACTCGCCGAGCGGGACGAGCGGAACCGGCATGTGGCGGAGGAACGCGCGAAGGGTACGGAGGTTGCCGACTGGGTCGACATGGGCAAGGTGTGGACCGAGCCTGACGGGACGTGGCTTCATCCGGAGAAGGTGTCGGAAGAGTTCCGCCGCATCTGCAAGCGGGCCGGGCTGCCGCCGATCAACCTCCGCGACCTCCGGCACCTGGCGGCCACGCTCACCCACGTGGGCGGCGGCGACATCTTCGCGGTGAAGAAGGTGCTCCGGCACTCCTCGATCCAGCTCACCGGCGACACCTACACCGAGCTGCTGGAGGAGGTCGACCGGGACATTGCGGAGAAGGCGGCCGGCCTTGTGCCGCGTGCGCGTCGGGGCACGGACAGCCGGCGGGAGACGGCCGCATCCTGCGGCAGTCGGAAGCGTGTCCGACAGGCCTAGCTGCGCAGTTCGCGCAAGACCCCGTTCGTCCGCCCACGTCGCGGACCCCAGGTTGTAAGGCTGCGTGTATGGAGTCGGCCGCGTCGAATCCCGCCGGGGTGACGCTCGACCTGAGGGGGCGCATGTCCTGGTCTGTGCAACCACGGGTGGGCTTTTACGTGCGCAGGACATGGGCGGCGAGGGATCCCGAAGGGATGATGGTGGCCCGACTCGGCGCCGTGGAGGGTTGTTTGAAGCCTGAACCAGGTCGCCGTGCAGACGCGCTGGATCGCCAGTGTCAGCGACAAGTCCCTGTCCGCGGCAGGCCGGGACGGGGTGATCGACGACTTCGACGGGGCCCTCGCCTGAGGCATCCCCCTGTTGCTGTCCGCCGCCCACGGCACCGACCGCCGAGATCATTGTGCTCGGGCGGCGGGGCTGGACCGTTTGGATCGGGGCGAGAGCGGCTGCGGCGGCACGAAGCGCTTCGTTCCAGGAGCCGACCCTGAGGGCCTCGACCGAGCAGACAGGGCTTCACCTGTGATCGATTTTCCGCTCAACGAACTCCGGTCCCGCGCCGCTTCCGACTGACCATCTGTATCAGGCAGGCCTGTTCGACGGCAGGACCCTCAAAAACCGCCGACATTCGATCACAAGCGACCAAAGTCCGTCCTACAATTCCCTCTTGCACCCGCACGCCACCGACGCCGCATCGCGTTCCGGTCCGTGTGGTTGAAAACGGGGGGTTTGGTGAGGCAACGAGCCGTGCCTGCGGGCGTGTTGCGGTTAGTCGTGCTGCGAGCGTGGGCGTATCGCGCGCTTCTTGGTGCCGTGCTGCTGACCGTGCTGCTGACCACGGTCGTGCTGGCCGCGCTCACCGCCTACTCGGGCGCGATAGGCGATGCGGCACTGCGGCGGTCGCTCGCAGAGCAGCGCAATGCTGCCCAGGCCGCTCTGGTGATCAAGGCCGACGTGCCGGCCGACGAGCGGCAGGCGGCCGACGACGCCGTGCGGGAGGGGGCCCGCAGCATCTTCGCCGGGCTGCCCGTGCGGGTGCGTACCCTGCTGCGGTCGGGGCCTTACGCCCTGCCGGGGGCGCTGCGGCCGCCCTCCGAGCGGGACGGAAACCCGAACCTCACGTACTTCGCGGCCCTGGACCGCACACAGGTGCGGACCGTCGCCGGGCGGCTCCCCCGTGAGGCGGTGACCGCCGGGTCCATCGAGGCCGCACTGCCGCAGAGCGCCGCCCGGCGGCTCGGTGTGGCGCCCGGCTCCCGGCTGACCGTCACCGACCGGCTGGACGGCCCGGCGGTGCGCGTGCTGATCACCGGCGTGTACCAACCGGTGGACGTCCGGGCACCCTACTGGCAGTTGGACGACCTGGGCGGCCGCGGCGTGCAGGCGTCGAATTTCATGACGTACGGTCCCCTGCTCACCGCCGCAGGCGTGCCGGCGTCGGGCCGGGTGAGTGTCGGCGCGTCGGGCTGGCTGGTCTCGGCCGACTACTCCTCGCTGACGACGGAACGGATCGGCCCGCTGCGCGAGGCTGCCCGCTCGGGGACCGCGGAGCTGCGCGAGCGGCCGGCGCTCAGCAGTGCGACCACAGCGGACACCGCGTTGCCCGAGGTACTGGACCGCATCGAACGCTCCTTGCTCGTCTCGCGTTCCAGCATGCTGATCGTCGCCGGTCAGCTCGGACTGCTCGCGGCCTGCGCCCTGTTGCTCGTCGCACGGTTGCTCGACTCCGAGCGCATGGCCGAGACCGGGCTGCTGCGTGCGCGCGGCGCCACCCGGGCACGGCTGGCGAGCTTGGCCGCGCTGGAGGCCCTGCTGATCTCCGTGCCGGCGGTGGTGGTCGCGCCGCTGGTGTCGGGGCCGTTGACGCGGCTGCTGGCCGGGCAGGGTGCCCTGGGCCGGACCGGCGTGCGCGTCGACGTGCCGGCCGGGGGCCGACTCGAGGTGTGGGCGGTCGCCGCGGGCGTGGCCGCGCTGTGTGCGCTGACCGTGGCTGTCCCGGCGTGGCGGGCGACATTCGCGGGCACGTTCGCGGTGCGGGCGGGAGCGCTACCCGCACCGCTGCGTGCCGGGGCGGATGTCGGGTTGCTCGCTGTGGCCGGTGTCGCTTTCTGGCTGCTCGGCAGCCAGCAGTCCGGTGCTGTCACCGCCGACCGTGAGGGGGTTCTCGGCGTCGACCCGCTTCTGGTGGTGGCGCCCGCTCTGGTGCTGCTCGCCGGAACGGTTCTGGTGCTGCGGCTGCTGCCCTTGCTGGCGCGTGCCGGCGAGCGACTTCTGACCCGCGAGCCCGGACTGACCGCGGCCATGGTCGGCTGGCAGTTCAGTCGCCGACCGATGCGGGGAGCGGGTCCGGTGCTGCTCCTGGTCATCTGCGTGGCGCTGGGTGTGGTGGCGATCGGGCAGGACGCGTCCTGGCACCGTTCCCAGGCAGACCAGGCCGACTTCCGCGCGGGTGCCGAGGTGCGCGTCCTGTCCTCCGGGGGCGGCGGGGTGGGCCGTACGGATGTCTACGCGGACCTCCCACACGTGGACGCGGTCGCCCCCGCCGTCCGTGACACGGTGTCGCTCTCCGGGAGCCGCGAGGCGACCGTTGTGGCCCTGAACACGACGGAGGCTGCTGGGACGGTGCTGGCGCGGCGCGATCTGACGAACGGTCCGTTACTCGCCGGGCTCGCGCCGCGCGGGGCACCCGCGGGCATCGGGATACCGAAAGGGACCACCCGGCTCACGCTGACCGTTGCCCTGCACAGCACCGCGCCAGGGTCGGAGGCGGACGTCACGCTCACGGTGCGGGACCGTCACGGAACCCCCTACGAGATACCGTCCGGCAGCCTCGCCGCCGACGGCCGCCCGCACCGGCTGATCCCCGATCTGAACGGCGCCCGGGGCCCGCTGGCGTTGACCGGGCTCCAACTGAGTACGCAGCAGCCGGCCGGCCGCCCCCACCGGCACCGCCTGGTCCTCGGCGCGCTCACGGCGACAGCCGGCGACGGTGACGTCCGGCAGTTGACCCTGCCGACGAGGTGGACGACCGCGGTCGAGGCCGACGCGGCCGCCGCCCCACCCGACGACGATGCCCGGCCGACCCGTCCCCGGCTCGCGTCGACGGCACCCGTCACCATGACGTACAGCACCGGGTACCAGCTGCCCGGCCTCTCGCCGCCCGCCCTGCCGCTGGAGGTCCGGCTGAAGGTCGCCCAGCCCGCGGCCCCTGAGATCGTCGCGGTCGCCACCGACCGGTTCCTCGCCGCGTCCGGTGCGCGCCAAGGCCAGCGCGTGGAGGTGACCTTCGGCGGCCGTTCCCTGCCCGTACGCATCGTCCGCACTGCGAGCGCCCTGCCCACGACGGAAGCCACCACGCACGACGGCGGGGCCCTGCTGGTCGATCTCCGGGCCGTCAACCGGGCGCTGCAGGCCCGCTACGGAACCAGCCTGGAGCCCACCGAGTGGTGGCTGAGCACGGCCGCACCCGGCGCCACCGCAGCGGCCGTGCGCGCCCTGCCCGACGTCGATCCGCAGCAGGTGACGGTGCGCGACGAGATAGCGGCGGAGCTGCGCGCCGACCCGTTCGGGGCCGCCCCGGAAGCAGCGCTGATCGCGGCGGCAGTGGTGACGGTGCTCTTCGCCGCGCTCGGCTTCGCGGTGAGCGCGGCAGGGGCGATGCGAGCCCGGGACGGTGAGTTCGCCGTGCTGCGCGCCCTGGGAACACCGCGCCGTCGGCTGGCCCGGCTGGTCGCCATGGAGCACGGCGTCCTCGTGGCCCTGGCGCTGCTGGTCGGCACGGTCCTGGGCATGGTACTGACGCACGCGCTGGTTCCCCTTGTCGTCCTGACCGGGCAGGCCACCCGACCGCTCCCGCCGGTCCAGGTCGAACTCCCGCTCCTGCGTCTGGCCGCCCTGCTGGCGGCCCTCGCGGCGGGCCCCGCCCTCGTGGCCGTGGCCCTCGCCCTTCGGCGGGCGAAGCCCGTGATGGCTCTCAGGGACGAGGTGACACAGTGACCACGCAGCCGGTGCCCCCGCAGGACGGGGGGACGAAGGCGGTGCCACCGCATGTACGTGCCGGATTGCGGACCCGGCTGAGGGCCTTCGCCGGTACGTCCGTTGCCCTCGCGCTCCTGGTGGCCGTGACCGCGGCGCTGGCCGCCGCGTACCCGCGTGCCGTCGACCGGTACGGGGACGCGGGGCTGCGCCAGGCGGTCGAGCAGGCCCCACCCGACCGGACGACCGTGCAGATGGAGGTCCCGCTGCCCTGGATGGACACGGTCGAGGAGATGGAGGCCGCCCTGCGCGTCGGTCCGCTGACCGCGGCGCGGGCCAAGGTTCTCGCCACCGCCGAGGCGCCGCTGGTGCCCGACCCCGCGCAGTCGTCGTACGGCGTGCGCACGACCGTCCCCCTGGAGGCGCCCGATCCCTGGCTTCCCCGGCCCGCCGGCCTGCCCGCCCAACTGGTGCTCGCCGCCCAGCAGGACCTGGCCTCCCACGCCCGGCTCAGCGCGGGCCGGTTGCCACGCACCACGGGCGCACCAGTGACCGCGGCAACCGCGCAGGTCGAGGCCGCCGTCACCGTGGACACCGCCCGCACGCTCCACATCCGGGTGGGCTCGGTGATCCACGTACCAGGCTCGGAGCGCGCCCCGCTCGCCGTCCGGGTCACCGGAATCGTCGTCCCGCGCGCCCCCGAGGGTGCCTACTGGTCGGCACTGCCGGTGCTGCGCACCCCCTCGTTGAGCCGCCAGCCCGAACTTTCGCCGACGGACGTCCACTGGCTCGGTGGCCTGCTTCTCGCCGCCGATGCCGGCCCGGCACTCCTGGGTACCCCCGGCCAACCGCACCGGTACTGGCATGTGGCCCCCGACGTCGCCACCCTGCGCGGCCACGATCTCGACCGTCTGGCGTCCGCCGTGGCCTCCCTGGAGACGGGGCCTGGACTGCAGCGGATGCGGGAGGTTGTCGACGGGGACCTGGATGCCCAGACGCATCTCGACGAGGTCCTCGCGAACCATGCCCGACTACGGTCGGGGATCGACTCGTTGCTCCTCCTCGCCGCCGTCGGGACCGGCAGCCTCGCCCTGATCGTCCTGGCCATGGCCGGCGGCGTGGCAGCCGATCGCCGACACGCGGAGCTGGCCCTGCTGCGTGCCCGCGGCGCCTCACTGCCCGGCCTGGCCGTTCGGCTGCTGGCGGAGACGGCGGTGGTGGCCGTGCCGGCCGGCGCCCTAGGACTGATCGCCGCACTGCTCGTCCTGCCCGATGCCCGCACTGCACCCGCAGTCGCCGCCGCTCTCGCCGTCACCCTGCTCGCCTGTGGCGCGCTCCCGCTGCGCGCCGTGGTGGCGCACCGCACGGTACGGATGCACGACGGGCGGGAGGACCTCACCACCGCCCGGCCGTCGCGGCGCCGAACGGTGGCGGAACTGACCGTCCTGGTGATCGCGTCGGTGGCGGTCGCCGCACTGCGCCGACAGGGATCCGGCAGCACCGGTCTGGTGGCCGCCGCCCCACTGTTGACGGGCATGGTCGCGGCCCTGCTGCTGGCACGCCTCCACCCCCTGCCGCTCCGTGCGCTGAGCAAGGCCACCACTCGCATGCGCGGCCTGGTGATTCCGCTCTCGCTGGCCCATGTGGCTCGTGCCCCCGGCTTCGCCGTGCTGCCCCTGCTCGCCCTGCTCAGCGCCCTGACCACGGCCGCGTTCGGCGGCTCGGTCCTGGCAGGGGTCACGGCGGCCCGCGACCAGGCCGCGCTCCTCCACGTCGGCGCCGACGGCCGCATCGAGACCATCACCGGTGAACTTCCTCGTGCCCTGCCCGACCGAGTACGCCGACTGCCCGGCGTACGGGACATGACGGAAGTAAGCGTCACCGACGAGGCGAAACCCTCACTGGGCAGCCGGCCGGTACCGCTGGCCGGTGTGGACCCTGACGCCTATGCGCACCTGTCGCACCACACGGGACTGGGGCCGTTCGACGCGGCGAGCCTCCGGCAGGCGGACGCCGGTACGACGGGCAGCGCCGACCGGCCCCTGCCCGCGCTGGCCTCAACTCGCGTGGCCGACGAGTATGGCACCGACCCCTACTCCGTCCTGCTCCCGGACGGCACCTCCGTCACCGTCCGGATCGTCCTGGTCCGAGACCGCACCCCGGCAGTGCTCGGTGACGACTTCCTGATCGTCGACCGCGCCGGCCTTCCCCGCGGCTCGGCGCGTACGACGACCCTGCTGCTGACCGGTGACGCCTTGAACGGCCGGGCGCTGCGCTCGGTGGCGGACGGCACGGCGGCGGCCGTCCGGCTGCGTGCCGAGGAACGCGCGCGGCACGTCGAATCACCGCTGCAGTCCGGCGCGGAACGCCTGTACGGTGTCGCGGTCGCCGCGGGCGCCGGGTACGCGGTCCTCGCGCTCGTGCTGACCGTGCTGCGCACCGCGCCCGAACGCAGCGCCCTGCTCGCCCGGTTGCGCACGATGGGCATGACCCGGGCCCAGGGCCGCCGACTTCTGATCCTCACGGCCCTCCCACAGGCGTTCCTGGCCGCGGCCGGCGGCATGCTGACCGGCTGGGTCGGCATTCAGCTGCTGTCGCCCGGTATCGACCTCACGACCATCGCCCTGGCCTCGCCGTCCGCTCTCGAGGGGGCCGTGCTGCGCACCGATCCGCTCTCGCTCGCGGTTCCGGCGCTCACCGTGCTGCTCCTGGCCATCGGTGTGCCCGCCGGCCAGGCCTGGTGGACCAGCCGACGTGGCTCGGTGCGCGAACTGAGGCTGGGTGACAACTAGACAGTGAGCAGAGCCTCGAGACCAAGCGCCCTCCGGCACCGGCCCGTGCCCCTCCGACCACCCAGGAGCAGCCGATGACCAGCAGCCCGACCTTCCACGAGCTCGCCGACCGTGCCCTCGCCGCGCGCAACGCCGCTGCCTACGGTCACGACGCCCTGATCACCTGCGACCGGCTGGTACGGATCTTCTCCGCCGACGGCGTGGAGGTCCAGGCACTGCAAGGCCTCGATCTCCTCGTCCGCAAGGGAGAGCTCATGGCCCTGGTCGGCGCCTCCGGCAGCGGCAAGTCCACCCTCATGAACATCCTGGCCGGACTGGACAAACCCACCGCCGGCGCGACCCGTGTCGCCGACCACGACCTGGTCACGATGTCCTCCAAGGAACGACTCGCCTACCGTCGCAAGACCGTCGGCTTCGTCCGGCAGCAGACCTCCCACAATCTCCTGCCCTATCTCACCGCCGCACAGAACGTCGCCCTGCCCCTGCAGTTGGCTCGCGCCCGAGGCCGGCGCCGAACCTGGGCCAACCGCGTCATGGAACTCCTCGACCTGCTGGACGTAGTCGAATGTCGTGACCGTCGGCCGCACCAGATGTCCGGCGGCCAGCAGCAGCGCGTCGCCCTTGCCGTCGCCCTCGCCAACGATCCCGCGGTCCTGCTCGCCGATGAGCCCACCGGCGAACTCGACTCCCACACCGCCGAACAGGTCTTCGCCGCGTTCCGCACCGCCAACGAGGAGTTGGGGACCACCATCGTGATCGTCACGCACGATCAGTCCGTTGCCGCAGAGGTCCGCCGTACGGTCGCCATCCGGGACGGCCGCACGGCGACGGAAGTCCTGCGCCACAGCGAAGTCGACTCCGCCACCGGCCAGGAGAACCTGGTTGCCCGCGAATACGCCATGCTCGACCGGGCCGGCCGCCTCCAACTCCCCGCCGAGTACACCCGGGCCCTGGGGATGCGCGACCGCGTCGCTTTGGAACTGGAGCCCGACCACATCGCCGTCCGCCCGGACGACGCCCGCAACGACCGTCACGGCCAGGGCTCAGCCGAGGAGCGGCCGGGGCTCTGAGACGAACCGAGTACATCCGGCCCGCCCACTCCGACGTGGCCTGATGCCGGACCCCGCGTCTGCGGTGTGATGCAGACGACCGGGCTAGGATTCGGCGATCTGGCCGTCCTTCAGCTCCAGCACACGATCGGCAAGGTCGAGAAGTGTCGTGTCATGGGTGGCCACGAGAGCCGTGATCCGCTCGCTGCGGACGACCGCGCGCAGCAGCTCCATCACGGAGTGCCCGGTCTCCGCGTCCAATTGGCCGGTCGGCTCGTCGGCGATGAGAATCGAGGGACTGTTGGCCAAGGCGCGGGCGATGGCGACCCGCTGGCGCTGCCCGCCCGACAACTCACCCGGGCGCTGCGCGGCATGGTCCGCGAGCCCCACGAGGGAGAGCAGCAGTTCGACGCGCTCCCGCCGCTCGCGCGGGTCCGCCCTGCGCAACCGCAGTGGTACGCCCACGTTTTCGGCAGCCGTGAGGATGGGGATGAGCCCGAACGACTGGAAGACGAAGCCGATGCGCTCCCGGCGCAGCGCGAGGAGGGCGTCCTCACCCTGGTCCCGAAGGTGCAGCCCGTCGATGGTGACGCGTCCGCTGTCCGGTTCGTCCAGACCACCCACGATGTTGAGCAAAGTGGTCTTGCCCGAGCCCGAGCGTCCCTTGAGAGCGACGAGTTCCCCCCGAGGGACCTCGAAGGAAACGCCCCGCAGGGCATGAACGGCGCTGGCGCCTCGACCGTACGACTTATGCACATCCGCCACCTGCAGCATGGCTGCGGTCACCGCCTGGTCCATCACGCCCCCGTATGCTCCGCTGTTTCCGCAGCGCGCCAGTATTTCACCCGGCAGAACAACCGGCAAAGCATGATGCGCTACGGCGCTTCCGTTCTCACGCGTCGGAGCCTCCGGCGAGTGACGGTGTGTCAAGGAAGTGGGTGCCGCGGTGGGCCATGTCGGCGATGGTCGTCTCAGCCGCAGGCGCTTGGGAGTCGTGCCAGGGCGAGTTGGGCGGTCGCGATGTGGACGGCTGCGGTAGCGGAACCCGCGTTGCCCGGCCGCAGGAGGGCTATTGCTTTTCCCCCAGGGGTCCGGCCATGGTCGGCGGAAGGCGACGAGCGGGTGATGGCCGAAGGTCTTCTTCCAGGTCGCGATGGCCTCCTGCTTCTCGGAGTGGGCGAGCACCAGTACAACGCCGAAGCCGACGATGCCGCTGCTCTCGGCGACCGGACTGGCTCTCGCCGGCCAGGCAGTCTCCGCCGAGTGCGACGGCCAGGGCCACGTTGCAGGTCAGTCAGCATCGAGTCGGCACGCCGGCAGCCCTGTCTTGGTTGCGTGCTGACCACGAGGGCCGAGCTCATGGAAAACCGCAGCAGAACAACCGCTGGGGCACCAACGAGCCCCCACGGTCTGCGAACAGTTCGGCTCGACTGTCGTCCAGGGGCGCTACGTCGAACGGGCAAGTGGTGGACATCTGGCAGGCCGACGGCGGCACCAGCAGCGAACATGCCTACAAGAACATCCCGTTCCACTTGACCAACCGTGGGTACGGCGTCTTCGTGAACCACCTCGGGCAAGGTCGGCTCGGAGGCCGTCGGCCAGGTTGTCGGCCTGGGCGGACGACGTCGAACTGATGGTGCACGCCTTCGCCGACGGCGCCCGACGCACGGTCGTGATCCCGCACACGGACGGCCCCGGTGAGACGGCCCGCTTCGACGTCCACCGCGCGGGAGACCACCTCCGCGTCACGACCGACAGCCCGTACCCCTGGCGACTGCGGATCGGCGGCCTCGGCGGCACGGTGCACACCGCGAGGCCGGCGACGACCGAGTTGCGCTACGAGGACTGAGCGTCCCTGCCGTCAGCCGCACCGGGATTCTGCGTCAGTCGGCTCGCAACGCATCGAGGGCCGTGAGGGCCACGTGGAGTTCGGTGCGCTGGTCGCCCGATTCCAGGTCGCGGGCGAGGAGGCGCTCGATGGTGCGTAGCCGTTGGTACAGGGTTTCGCGGGAGAGGCCGCCCCGGCGGGCGGCGGTGGTCTTGTTGCCGGCCGCGTCGAGGTAGTGGCGCAGGGTCGTCAGCAGGTCGGTGCCGTGCTGGGCGTCGTGGTCGATGAGGCGCCGGAGCTGCCGTTCGGTGTACTCCTGGACACGGGGGTCCTCGCGGAGTGCGTACAGCAGGCGGCGCAGGCCGATGTCGGACAGCTCGTGGAAGGAGCGGTCCGGGGGGAGGGGCTGGCCGGGTGGGGTGGCCTCGGCGACGCGGGCCGCCGCACGGAAGGAGCGGGCGGTGTCGGTGAGGTCCGTGACCTCGGAGCCGACACTCACGACTGCTTCCGGGGCCAGGCCCAGTACCGTGCCGGACAGGCGCTCGACGACGGGACGCCAGGGCTGGGAGGTGCGCAGAGCCAGCAGGATGCCGAGGCGGTCGGGGGCCAGTTCGCCGACGAGGGCCGGCACGCCTGCCGTTGTCAGCTCCTGCACCAGACGGGACTCGGTCTCGGCTCCTTCGCCCTTCCCTGCACGTAGGTCCACCAGTGCGGCGACGAAGTGGCTGCGTTCAGTCGGCAGGCCCAGTGCGGCGCAGCGGGCGCGGGCGTCCTCCGCGGAGCGGTGGCGCTGTTCCACGAGGTCGAGCAGGGCGTTGCGGTGTGCGGTGCGTTCCCATGGGGTGGGGTGGATGAGGCGCGCGACGGTCAGTGCCATCGCGGTCCTCTCCAGCAGGGTGACGTCCTCCGGCCCGAACGCCGGTCCGTCGGTGCGCGCCGGGAGCATGGCCACGCGACCCCAGCGCTCACCCTGGTACTCGACGGAGGCGGTGAGCCAGCTCTCCGGACCGCGTATCGCTGTGTTGTCGCCGGACCCGGTCGCCCTGGAGCGCCGTTCCCAGTCGGCGAGTGCCTCCTCGACGGTGAGCCCTGACGGTTCGCAGATCAGGGCCTGGTGCACCAGGTTCTCCAAAACGACCGTGCGGCCGCTCATCTCCGCCGCCGCACGCAGAACGTCCTCCGGGCCTGCGCCGCGCAGGGTCAGGGCGGTGAACGCCTCGTGGATGCGCTGGGTGCGGCGCATCGCGTCCGCCTGGTTGCCGAGCAGCAGGGCGTGCACGACCTGGGTGACCTCCAGGAAGTTGACGTCCTTGGCGAGCGTGACGAGGGGGAGACCTCGCACGCGGCAGGCGTCGACGAGCGCATCCGGCGGGCGGTGGTAACGGCGTACGAGTTCGATGACCAGCGCCGCGGCCCCGACGCCGGCCAGTTCGTCGACGTAGCGGCGCACGCCGGCCGCGTCCTCCGGAAGCGGCATGCCGGTCGTGAGGACGAGTTCGCCGCCCTTGAGGAAGGACGCGGGGTCGGTCAGTTCGGTGATGTGGACCCACCTGACCGGCCGGTCCAGGTGCGGCACACCGATGACGACCTGGGGCTGTCCCGCGGCCAGGACCGGAAGGGCCAGGACGTCGGCCACGGTGACCTCACGGGTGGGCCCATGGCCGGCCGGGTGGTTGTCGTTCACATGTCTCCAGGGGGTCCCTGCCGAGCACGGCCCAGCGCCCGGAAGTGCCCGGCCACTGTGACAAGCGTCGCTGACCAGCGCAAGTGCGGTCCTTGAGCGAGCATCACCCGGGATGCCCCCGATGCGGCTGACACATCGTCCGGATGTCGCCTCCAGGCCGGACAGATCGCGCATTGGCGCACCTCTCGCCCGCGGAGATGCTCGGGAGACCGCAGCAGACCGAACACTGAGGCCGGGAGACGAACATGACCGCACTGTCGCCGCACCTTCGCCAGGCCACACCCGTGGTGGCGGCCCGGGGCGAAGGCGTCCACCTCTTCGACCAGGACGGCCGCCGCTACCTCGACTTCACCGCCGGCATCGGCGTCACCAGCACCGGGCACTGCCACCCCAAGGTCGTCGCGGCGGCCCAGGAGCAGGTGGGCACGCTGATCCACGGCCAGTACACGACAGTCATGCACGAGCCGCTGCGCCGCCTCGTCGACAAGCTCGGCGAGGTGCTGCCGACCGGCCTGGACAGCCTGTTCTTCACCAACTCCGGCAGCGAGGCCGTCGAGGCCGCACTGCGCCTGGCCCGCCAGGCCACCGGCCGGCCGAACGTCGTCGTCTGCCACGGCGGCTTCCACGGCCGTACCGTCGCCGCCGCCTCCATGACGACCTCCGGCACCCGCTTCCGCTCCGGTTTCTCCCCGCTGATGAGCGGCGTGGTCGTCACCCCCTTCCCGTCCGCCTACCGGTACGGCTGGGACGAGGAGACCGCCACCCGCTTCGCCCTGAAGGAGCTCGACTACACGCTCCAGACGATCTCCTCGCCCGCCGACACGGCCGCGATCATCGTCGAGCCGGTGCTCGGCGAGGGCGGCTACGTGCCCGCCAACCGCGCGTTCATGGAAGGGCTGCGGGAGCGGGCGGACCGGCACGGCTTCCTGCTGATCGCCGACGAGGTGCAGACCGGCGTCGGCCGCACCGGCCGCTTCTGGGGCCACGACCACTTCGGCGTCACACCCGACATCCTCGTCACCGCCAAGGGCCTGGCCAGCGGCTTCCCGCTGTCCGGCATCGCCGCCTCCGAGGAGCTGATGACCAAGGCCTGGCCCGGCTCGCAGGGCGGCACGTACGGTGCCAACGCCGTGGCCTGCGCCGCGGCCTGCGCCACCCTCGACGTCGTCCGCGACGAGAAGCTCGTCGAGAACGCCGAGGCCATGGGCAAGCGCTTGCGCCAGGGCCTGGAGACGGTCGCAGACCGGACGCCCGGCATCGGCGACGTGCGCGGCCTCGGCCTCATGCTCGCCACCGAGTTCGTCACCGAGGACGGCAGCCCCGACCCCGAGACAGCCGCCCGCGTGCAGCGCGCCGCCGTCGACGAGGGCCTGCTCCTGCTGCTGTGCGGCGCCTGGAACCAGGTCGTCCGCATGATCCCGGCACTCGTCATTGACGAGTCGGCGGTGGACGAGGGCCTCCAGGCGTGGGCGACCGCGGTCGAGGCCGGCACATCGGGAGCGGCACGGCGATGACGGACACCACCACGGCCCTGGAGCCGCTGGTCGTACGGCTCGCCGAGACCGCTCCCGGCCTGCGGGTGGAGACCGGCCCCGGCTCCACCGGCCTCTACGCCTACGACGCCTCCAACTACCGGGTCCCGCCGCGGGCCGTGGTGCTTCCCCGCAGCGCCGACGACGTCGTCGCGGTGCTGCGGGCCTGCCGGGAGACAAGCATCCCGGTCACCGCACGCGGCGGCGGCACCAGCATGGCGGGCAACGCCGTCGGGCCCGGCGTCGTGCTGGACTTCTCCCGGTACATGAACCGGATCCTGGACATCGACCCGGTGGCCCGCACCGCGCGCGTCGAGGCCGGCGTGATCCTGGACGCGCTGCGCGCCGCGACCACCCCGCACGGGCTCACCTTCGGCCCCGACCCCTCCTCGCACAGCCGCTGCACCCTCGGCGGCATGATCGGCAACGACGCCTGCGGCAACCGGTCCGTGCGGCACGGGCGCACCAGCGGGCACATCGAGGCGCTGGAGATCGTGACCGCCGACGGCGCGCGGGCCGTCGCCGACCGCACCGGACTGCGGGCCGCCGACCCGGACGACACGGACGCCGTCCAGCGGATCGCCGCTCTGGAAGCGGACGTGCGCCGTCTGATCGACGGCAATCTGGCGCCGATCCGCACCGAGCTGGGCCGGGTACCGCGCCAGGTCTCCGGCTACCAGCTGCACCACCTGCTGCCCGAGCACGGCTTCGACATGGCTCGCGCGCTCGTGGGCACCGAAGGCTCCTGTGCGGTCGTCACCGCAGCGACGGTCCGCCTGGTGGCGACCGCACAGGCTTCCACCCTCCTCACCCTCGGCTACGACGACGTGGTCGACGCCGCCGAGGACGTCCCCGAGATCCTGCGCTGGAACCCCACCGCCGTGGAGGGCATGGACGAGGCGATCGTCGCCACCATGCGTGCCCGGCGCGGCCCGGACTCCGTCACCGGACTCCCCGAGGGGTGTGCCTGGCTGTACGTCGAACTCGACGGCGACGACCAGGCGGCCGTCGACGCCCGCGCCGCCGAACTGCTCGACGTGCTCAAGGCACAAGGCCGCATGACCGGTGGGCGGGTCGTGCACAGTCCGGCCGAACGGCGATCGCTGTGGCGGGTCCGCGAAGACGGGGCCGGGCTCGCCGCCCGGCTCGTCGACGGCTCGGAGTCCTGGCCCGGCTGGGAGGACGCGGCCGTCGCACCAGAGAACCTGGCCGCCTACCTGCGCGACTTCCGCAAGCTGCTGGCCGCGCACGGCCTGACCGGCGTGCTGTACGGGCACTTCGGCGCCGGATGCGTCCACGTGCGCATCGACTTCGACCTCGCCACGGACACCGGGCGGGCCGCCACCCGCCGGTTCCTGACGGAGGCCGCCGCCCTGGTCGTCCAGCACGGCGGAAGCCTGTCGGGCGAGCACGGCGACGGGCGGGCCCGGGGCGAGCTGCTGGAGGTCATGTACAGCCACCGGCTGATCCGGGCGTTCGCCGACTTCAAGGAGATCTTCGACCCCGAGAGGCTGCTCAACCCCGGCGTCATCGTCGACCCGGCGCCCCTCGATGCCGACCTCGCGCTGCGTGAACTCCCGCTCGTGGACACGACGTTCACCTTTCCCCACGACGAGGACGGCTTCGCGGGAGCGGTACGCCGCTGCGTCGGTGTCGGCCGCTGCCGCAGCGACGCCGGCGGCGTGATGTGTCCCAGCTACCGGGCCACGGGGGAGGAGAACGACTCGACGCGGGGCCGGGCCCGTCTGCTCCAGGAGATGGTGCGGGGCGGAACCGTCCAGGACGGCTGGCGCTCCACCGAGGTGCGTGACGCCCTCGACCTGTGCCTGTCCTGCAAGGCCTGCTCCAGTGACTGTCCGGTCGGCGTCGACATGGCCACGTACAAGGCGGAGTTCCTGCACCAGCACTACAAGGGCAGAGTCAGACCCCGCTCCCACTACTCCCTGGGCTGGCTGCCCCTGACGTCCAAGCTCGTCGGATACGCGGCCCGCCCGGTGAACGCGCTGCTGCGCGGACCGCTCGGCAAGCTGCTCGCGCGCCTCGGCGGCGTGACCACCCAACGCCGTATCCCTGCCTTCGCCTCTCGGCGAGCGCTGCGCAGGGCCCTGCGCATGGCAAGGACCGGTGAACCGGCGAAGACCCTGCTCTTCGTCGACAGCTTCACCCGTGCCTTCCGCCCCGAGGTGGCCGGGGCCGCGAGCCGCGTACTCGCCGACGCCGGTATCCCCTGCACGGCACAGGACGACCTGTGCTGTGGCCTGACCTGGGTGAGCACCGGCCAGCTGTCACTCGCGCGCCGCATCATGGCCCGCACGGTCGCCCGCCTGGACAACGGCGACGACCGGCCCATCGTCGTGGCCGAACCCAGCTGTGCCGCGGCGCTCAAGCGTGACGTGCCTGAACTCCTCGGCACTGACGCCGCCCGGCGCGTCGCGGCCCGCGTCCACACCCTCACCGGGGCCCTGAGCGACCTCGCCGCACCCGGGTGGGTGCCACCGGAGCTGCCGGACAACGTCGTGCTGCAGACCCACTGCCACGAGTACGCCACCTTCAAGGGCCGCCACCCCCGCGACCTGCTCGGCCGCCTCGGCGTACGGAAGGTCGACGAGGCCGAGGGCTGCTGCGGACTCGCCGGCAACTTCGGCTTCGAGGAACAGCACTACGACACCTCGATGGCCGTCGCAGACCTCGCCCTGAGGCCACGCCTCGACGACATCGACCCGCGGACACCGGCCGTCGTCGTGGCCGACGGCTTCAGCTGCGCCACGCAGATCGACCATCTCGCCGGAGACCGGGGCATCCGCGCCCTGCACCTGGCGGAACTGCTCGACCCCGCCGCCGACCGACCCGGACAACCAGGAGAGAACTCATGACCGACACACCCACGCAGTTGTTCATCGGCGGCGCCTGGGTGGACGCCGCGGACGGCGCCACCATGCCCGTCGACGACCCTGCCACCGGCGAGGTCCTCTGTCACGTGGCCGACGCGGGCCCGAAGGACGCGGCGCTCGCCGAGGATGCGGCCGTACAGGCGCAGGAGGAGTGGGCGCGTACGGCGCCCCGGGTGCGCAGCGAGATCCTGCGCCGCGCCTACGAGATCATCATCGAGCGCACCGACGAGCTCGCCCACCTGATGACGGCCGAGATGGGCAAGCCGCTGGCCGAGGCCAGGGGAGAGGTGGCGTACGCGGCCGAGTTCTTCCGCTGGTTCTCCGAGGAGGCCGTCCGCATCGACGGCGGCCTCGCCACCCTGCCCGACGGCCGCAACCGCATGCTGCTCTCGCGTCGCCCGGTCGGCCCCTGCCTGCTGATCACCCCGTGGAACTTCCCGCTGGCGATGGGCACCCGCAAGATCGGCCCGGCGGTCGCCGCCGGCTGCACGATGGTGCTCAAGCCCGCCCCGCAGACCCCTCTGTCCAGCCTGGCTCTCGCCGCGATCCTCAAGGAGGCCGGGCTGCCGGACGGCGTGCTGAACGTCGTCACCACCTCCCGTGCGGGGGAGGTGTGCGAACCGCTCCTGCGCGGCGGGCGGATTCGCAAGCTTTCCTTCACCGGTTCCACGGGCGTCGGGCAGCTGCTGCTCGCCCAGAGCGCTCAGGCGGTGGTCCGTACGTCGATGGAGCTGGGCGGCAACGCGCCGTTCGTCGTCTTCGAGGACGCCGACCTGGACAAGGCGGTGGACGGGGCGATGGTCGCCAAGATGCGCAACATGGGTGAGGCCTGCACGGCCGCCAACCGCTTCTTCGTGCACCGGTCGGTGGCGGAGGAGTTCGCGCGCCGGCTGGCCGAGCGGATGGACGCGCTGGTCGTCGGCCCGGGCACCCGGGACGGCGTCGATGTCGGCCCGCTGATCGACAGGACGGGACGCGCCAAGGTCGAGGAGCTGGTCGCCGACGCGGTGCAGCGCGGAGCGCGGGTGCTCGTCGGCGGCAGGACCCCCGAAGGCCCCGGCTGCTTCTACCCGCCGACCGTGCTGGCCGACGTCGATCCCACAAGTCGCCTGATGGACACGGAGATCTTCGGTCCCGTCGCCGCGATCCTCACCTTCGACGACGAGGACGAGGTGATCCGCCGGGCCAACGACACCCCCTGGGGCCTGGTCGGCTACGTCTTCACCGAGGGCCTCGACCGTGCCCTGCGCGTCAGCGAGCGGCTGGAGGTGGGCATGGTGGGGCTGAACACGGGTCTCGTGTCCAACCCGGCCGCACCCTTCGGCGGCGTCAAGCAGTCCGGGCTCGGCCGCGAGGGCGGCCGGGTCGGAATCGACGAGTTCCTGGAGTACCAGTACCTCGCGGTGCCCGTGAGTTGACCGTCGTCATGCCCATCAGCGCCTCCGGCACATCTCCCGCCCAGGAAAGGAAGAACATGTCGTTCCTGAAGACCATCGACACCCATCCCTCCTTCGCGCCGCACGAGTCCGGCCCGCTCCCGGAACGTCTGGTTTCCGGCGACCCCGCGTTCATGACCTGGCCTCAGGACATCGCCCGTGGGGAGATGATCCATACGGGAGTCTGGGAAGCGACGCCCGGCGAGACGCGCTCGATCAAGGGCGAGACCTTCGAGTTCTGCCATATCCTCGCCGGCATCGTCGAACTCACGCCGGAAGGTGGCGAGCCGGTGGTCTACAGGGCAGGCGACAGCTTCGTCATGAAGCCGGGCTTCGTCGGTGTCTGGAAGACCGTCGAAACCGTGCGCAAGATCTACGTGATCGTGAAGTGACGCGTCGCTCAACCGCGCACGGAGCCGCCGGGACCGTCGTCAGGCCAGGTGCCGGGCGGTGATCTCTGCCGCCGTCTCGGCCACCAGCCGGCCCAGCTCGGGCAGCCGGCCGGGCTCGAAGCGGGAGTCGGGCAGGGAGGCGGCCACGGCGGCCAGCGGTGTGCCCTCACCGTCGAGCACGGGTGCCGCGATCGCGCAGACACCCTGAAGGTACTGGTTGTGGTTGACGGCGTAGCCACGCTCTCGCACGCGGTGGAGCTCCGCGCGCAGTTGCCCCGGGTCGGTGATGGTCTCCTCGCCGTAGCCCTCCAGCGTCCCCGCGGTGACCTCGTCTATCTCGGACTTCCCCAGATGGGCGAGGACGGCGTTCCCGGTGGCGGTGGCGTGCAGGGGTGAGGTGTCGCCGATGGCGTGGAAGGTGCGTACGGCGTGGTCGCAGTCGACGCGGTCGACGACGACCATGCCGTGCAGGGCGTCCGGCACGGACAGGTGGATGGTCTCGTTCAGCGCGTCGCGGAGCCGCATCATGGGTTCACGTGCGGCGGCGAACAGGCTGGAGCCCTGCAGGGCGGCGGGTCGTACGGCCAGCACGCGGGCGCCGACCTCCCAGCGCGTGGTGTCCTTGCGGTTCGCCCGCAGCCAGCCCGCCTCGTTGAGTGTGACGAGCGTGCGCTGCAGGGTGGACTTCGGCAGCCCGAAGATCTTCGTCAACTCCCCGACGGTGACGGGTTGATGTCGGGCGACCGCCTCCAGAACCCGCAGCGATCTGGTGACGCTCTTCATTTCCATTCGATGCCCCCTCAGACCCCTGGATTCCTGGTTCTCACTGACTCCAGCACGGAGTCACGGCACGATCGTGCCGGATTCTAGCATAGTGTTCCACAATGCGGCACGGAGGGGCTGGCGCAAAACCGAGGGCCGGCTCGCGCGCTGGCGAGCCGGCCCTCGACTGACGGTTGCGGCCTTCGTCTGCCGTTCAGGCGCCCAGGCGGCGCTGTGAGATCTCCGCGGCTGTGTCGGCGACGAGGCGACCCCACTCGGGTGCGCGTTCGCCGTCGTACCGCGCCTCGGGCATGGAGACGGCCACGGCGGCCAGCGGGGTGCCGTCCTCGTCGAGCACGGCGGCGGCGACGGCGCAGACTCCCGGCCGGTACTGGTTGCGGTTGACCGCGTAGCCGTCGGTGCGGATCCGGTCCAGCTCGGCGCGCAGCTCGTCGGGTTCGACGGGGGTGGTGTCGCTGAACCGCTCCAGCCCCGCCGCGATGAGTTCTTCGACGTCCCGCTTCGGAAGATGGGCGAGGATGGCCCGTCCGACGGCGGTGGCGTGCAGAGGTGAGGTGTCACCGATCGTGTGGAAGGTGCGTACCGCCTGATCGGAGTCGACGCGGTCCACCACGACCATGCACTGCAGGGCGTCCGGCACCGACAGGTGGATGGTCTCGTTCACGGCGTCCCGAAGGCGAACCATGGGTTCACGTGCGGCGGCGAACAGGGTGGAGCCCTGCAGGGCGGCCGGTCGTACGGCCAGGACGCGGGCGCCGATCTCCCAGCGGGTGGTGTCCTTGCGGTTGGCGCGCAGCCAGCCGGCCTCCGCCAGTGTGACCAGGGTGCGCTGCAGGGTGGACTTCGGCAGCCCGAAGAGCTTCGTCAACTCCCCTACGGTCACGGGCTGATGCTGGGCGACCGCCTCCAGGACCCGCAGTGACCTGGTGACGCTCTTCATTTCCATCCGGTTTCCCCCTGTTAATCCTTCAAATTTCTACTGGACATCCTCTTGACTCCCCTCTGGAGCCACTGTCATTCTCTGTGCCAGATTCTAGCACAGCATTCCACATAGTGGCACGGCACTTCAAGAGATCCCGACGAAGTGAGCCGGACTGCGAGACGCGGCGGTCATGAGCCGAAGGTCCACAGGAAGGGCCTGACTCCCGCCCAAAACATCTCGAATCGAACAGCCTCACGCCGAGGGCTCAGCATGCGCCTCGGTGATACGAAAGGAAAGCCCTGTGTCAGCTGCCAGGAAGCGCGTCGCGGTGGTCGGCGTCGGAACGATGGGCAGCCAGGCCGCCTGGCGGCTGGCGGCCCGCGGCGCCGAGGTCGTCGGATACGACCGCTACGCACCCGGCCACGACCGCAGCGCCGCCGGCGGCGAGTCCCGGATCTTCCGCAGCGCGCACTTCGAGGACTCCCGGTACGTCCCGCTCCTCAAGCACGCCGACGCCCTGTGGGAGCAGCTCCAGCAGGAGACCGGCCGCGAGCTGCGCCGCCTGACCGGATGCCTGCTCATGGGGCCGACCGAGCACCAGCAGATGGCCACCGTCCTTCAGTCCATCGCCGAGCACGACCTCGACCACGAGGTGCTGGACACCGATGCCCTGGCCAAGCGCTTCCCGCAGTACCGCATCGAGGACGGCGACGCGGCCGTGCTCGACCGACGTGCCGGGTTCATCCGCCCGGAGCTGACGATCCAGACCGCCGCCCGCCGCGCCGAGCAGTTGGGCGCCGTGATCCACCGCTACAGCACGGTCCGGGAGATCGTCCCCGTCGGCGACGGCGTGGAGATCCGCACCGACTCCGGCAGCGAGCGCTTCGACACCGCCGTCGTCACGCCCGGCCCCTGGGTCAACGACCTGCTGCCCGACCTGCCGTGGGAGGTGGAAGTCCGCCGCCTCGTCAGCGCCTGGTACGTGCCCACCGACCCCGACGCCTGGTTCGGCGAGGAGCGCCCGGCGTTCATCCGAACGGCACCCACCCACTGCTACGGCCTGCCCTCCCCGGACGGTATCTCGGTCAAGCTCGGACTGTCCCGCGCGCTGCACCGGCTCGCCGGTGACCCCAACCAGCTGGACCGCACCGTACGGCCGGACGAACTGGAGGTCTTCTCCGAGTTGATCGGGCGTCACATGCCCGACCTGCACCCGGACCCGACACGCCTCTCCGTCTACATGGAGGGCTACACCGAGAGCAGCCGCCCCCTGGTCGGCCCGCTGCCCGGTGCCGAGAACGTCATCCTCCTCGCCGGCTTCTCCGGCCACGGCTTCAAGCTCTCGCCCGCCTTCGGTGACATCGCCGCGGACCTCGCGCTGGACGGCGCCTCGCCCCAACCCATCGACTTCCTCTCCACCGTCGGCCGTACGGAGGCATGACCATGAACGACACCACCCTCTCCGTCGGCTCCCTTCAGGCCCGGCCCGGCACCAAGGTCCGCGGCACGGTCCAGGCGGACCTCGGCACCCTCATCGCGGACATCCCGCTGACCCTCGTGAACGGGACCCGCCCCGGCCCCCGGGTCGTCATCACCGCGGGTGTGCACGGCGGCGAGTTCCCGCCCATCGACGCCGTCGTGCGCCTGGCGGACGGGCTGGAATCCGCCGAGGTGCACGGACAGCTGATCATCTGTCCGGTCGCCAACCCTCCCGCCGTGTACCAGGGCCGGCTCAACATCTCCCCGGTCGACGGCGTGAACCTCAACCGCGTCTTCCCCGGCGACCCGGCCGGCGGACCCACCGAGCGGCTGGCCGCCTGGCTCTTCACCCACCTGCTCGACGCCGCCGACGTCTACATCGACCTGCACTGCGGCGGCATCGACCAGGTCCTGCGGGACTTCGTCGGCTACCGCCTCACCGGTGACCCGGACCTGGACAAGGCGACGGCCGAACTGGCAGGCGCCTTCGGTATCGAGGACGTCATCCTCGGGCTGACGCCCGAGGGCGGCAACAGCCACGCGGCCGCCGCCCGCCGGGGCGTCTCGGCGGTCCTTGTCGAGGTGGGCCAGCTCGGCCAGCGGGACGAGGCCACTGCCCTCCGCCGTGTCGACGGCCTGCTGAAGGCACTTCGCCATCTGGGCGTCCTCGACCAGGACGGTTCCGCCCCGGCACCGATCCGCGAGTGGGTCTGGTCCGCAGGCGTCACCGCCGAGGCCACCGGCCTGTGGTACCCGGAGTTCTCCTTCGACGCCGACGTCATCGGCGAAGTCGCCGGGGGCGACCTTCTCGGCCGCATCGTCGACCCGGTCGACGGCACGGAACACACCGTCCACGCCCCGGCCGACGGACGGATCTTCTACGGCATGCACGGCCTCACCGTCGCCCCCGGCACCGAACTCGCCGCCCTCGCCGTCCCGTGGGACCCCGACACGGCCGCGCGAGCCGACACCCTCCGGACCCCCGGTGCGGGCGCCGGATCCGACGAGGCGGGCCCTCGCCCCTAGCCCCCGCCCTTAGACCCCCCTTGCAGCCGCCCCCCTTTCCCTTCACATCCCCAGCCGCTCCCCTTCTCACGGCCGGCACCACCAGGAGGCACACGATGAAAGATGCCCGAATAGACCGCAGACTGTTCCTGCGAGGAATAGGCGGGGTCACGGCGGGCGTCGCCGCCGCGACCACCCTCAGCGCCTGCGGTACCGGCACCAGCCGGTCCGTCGCCGGCAGCGGCGGCAAGGGCTCCAAGACGGTGGTCGTCCGCGACAGCGGAGGTTCCTACGGCGCGGCCCTCCAGAAGGCGATCTACACGCCGTTCACCCAGGAGACCGGGATCTCCGTCAAGGTGCTCAACCTCGACGACGCCCCGCTGCTTGCCCAGATCAAGCAGGGCCGCCCGCAGTGCGACCTCATCAACAACTCGATGATGTCCCATACCAAGTACGTGAAGCAGGACGCGCTGGAGGCGCTGGACCTGGACCGGGTCAAGAGCGTGAAGAGCGCGAAGACCCCCGCGGCCCAGATCACCGACCATGCCATCGGCTACGGCTTCTACGGGCAGTGCATCGCGTACCGCACCGATGCCTTCGGGGGCAAGAAGCCCGAGTCGTGGGCGGACTTCTTCGACACGAAGGGGTTCCAGGGTGGCCGTTCGATGTGCAGCCCGGACGGTGACCTGCCGGAGCTTGAGTTCGCGCTGCTGGCCGACGGCGTGCCGATGGACAAGCTGTACCCGCTGGACGTGGACCGTGCCTTCAAGGTGCTGACCCGACTGCGGGGCGACATCAAGAAGTTCTGGGACAGCGGCCCGCTGCCCGGTGTGCTGCTCAGCCGCCAGGAGGTGACGATGTCGACCGTCTGGGACGGCCGGATCGCCGATCTGCAGAAGCAGGGCGTTCCGGTGGAGCGGCAGCTCAACGGCATGCGCCGCCAGTTCTCGGGCTACGCCATCGCCAAGGGCGCGGCCAACGTGGACGGCGCCTACCAGCTCATGGACTTCGCGCTGCGTGCCGAGAGCCAGGCCGCCTTGGCGAAGGCCTTCCCGTTGAACCCGGCTTCTCCGCTGGCGTACGCCAAGCTCACCGAGGACGAGCGCAACGCGCTCGCGGGTGCGCCGAAGTACTACGACAAGGGCTTTGACACGGATGTCGACTGGTGGCTGAAGAACGAATCGGCCGTCACCAAGCGCTGGTTGGAGTGGGCTCGTGGCTGAATTCGGTGTCGCCACACCGTCCGTCAGGGTGGCCGGCGGCAAGCCGGCCACCGCGACCGGCAAATCGCTGTCGGTAGTGGCATTGCGCAAGACCTACGGCGACGTCGTCGCCGTCGACGAGGCGTCCATGGAGATCGCGGCCGGGGAGTTCGTCACCTTCCTCGGCTCCTCCGGGTCGGGCAAGACCACGACCCTGATGATGATCGCCGGTTTCTGCGAACCCGACTCCGGCACCATCACCGTCGGGGACCGCGACGTCACCCGGCTCGCGCCGCAGAAGCGGGGCCTGGGTTTCGTCTTCCAGCAGTACCTGCTCTTCCCGCACATGACCGTGCAGGAGAACGTCGCCTTCCCGCTCACCCTGCGCGGAGTGCCGAAGAACGAGATCCGCAGGCGGGTCGGGGAGACGCTGGAAATCGCCGGCCTGTCCGGGTTCGGCAACCGCAAGCCGCGCGAGCTGTCGGGCGGTCAGCAGCAGCGTGTCGCCCTGTGCCGGGCACTGGTCTACCGCCCGCCGGTCATCCTCATGGACGAGCCGCTCGGCGCCCTGGACAAGAAGCTCCGCGACCAGCTCCAGGTCGAGATCAAGAGCATCCAGCAGGAACTCGGCCTGACCGTCATCTATGTGACGCACGATCAGGAAGAGGCGCTCGTCATGTCCGACCGCATCGCGGTCATGCGCAACGGCCTGATCGAGCAGTTCGACACCCCCCGCGAGCTGTTCGAGCGGCCGAAGACGCCGTTCGTGGCGGACTTCCTCGGTGCGGCCAACTTCCTGCCCGGCCGCGTGGAGCAGCACACCGACCAGCACACCCTGGTCCGCCTCGACAACAGTGGAGGCCTGCTGAAGGCGCGCCGCCACGGCCTCGCCTCCGGCACCCAGGTCAAGGTCGCGGTCCAGCCGGGCCGACTGCGGGCCTGTGCCACCGACGACGGCTTCTGTAGCGGCACGGTGGAGAACGCCACCTACGTCGGCACGCTGGTCCGCGCGGGCGTACGGATCGACGGCGGTGACGCACCGCTGCTGCGCCTGGAAGTACCGGCCGGCCGGGGCCCCGTCGCCGGCGAGCGGGTCGGGATCACCGCCGACCCGGACGACGTCAACCTCTTCGCCGACGAACAGGGAGGGTGAGCCATGGCCGCCCTCACCGCCACCGCCCCCGCCCGTCCGCGCAAGCTCCTGGCTTCGCGCAAGACCCGGGTCGGGATCCTGTACGCGCTGCCGGTCGTCGTCTATCTGCTGGTGCTGTTCGTCTACCCGATCTTCAGCACGCTGCTCCTCAGCCTGAAGAACCCCGACGGATCGCTGACGCTGCACTGGTACGCCGACGCGCTGACGGGGGTCAATCTCGCCGTCCTGTTCACCACGCTGCGGATCTCTGCAGAGACAGCGCTGTTCAGTCTCGTCCTCGGCTTCGTCCTGGCCAACGCGATCACCCGGCTCAAGCCCCTGTGGGCCGGCCTTGCCATGCTGATCGTCGTCGTCCCGCACTTCATCAGCGCCCTGGTGCGTACCTACGGCTGGATCATCATGCTCGGCGACAAGGGCCTGGTGAACGAGTCCCTGACCGGCATGTCGGTTCCCGGTGCCCCGTTCCAG
>NZ_BAAAZY010000023.1:0-76210 GCF_039537145.1 Streptomyces shaanxiensis | reverse complement strand
CGGACTCCGTCCGGTGAGGGGGGCGGTGCTGAGCCGGATGTCCGCCGAGCGGGTGCCTGGACGCGTCGATCACGGTCGCCAGGCCACTCGGTGCTCGGCGAGCCGTGCCAGCACGGCGTGATTCGCCTCCCAGCCATCCGGAAACTTCACCAGCGTCCCCAGCTGCACCGGCTCCGTCGACGGATAGTCGTCCAGCAGCTCGCTCACCCCTGCCCGGCACACCACGATGCACGCGTGGCGGTGGCGGGAGGCGAGGACGCACAGGCGGCCCGTCTCCAGGTGGAAGGCGGTGGCGTCGGGGCGGCCGGAGAGGGGGTGCAGGACCACCGTCACGTCGTACTCGCGGCCCTGTAGGCGGTTCGCGGTGTCTACGGTGACGTCCGTCACGCCCAGCTCGGACAGTGCCGCGCGGACCGCTGCCGCCTGGTCCCGGTGGGCCGTGCCGACGGCGATCCGGTCGGCGGTGAGGGGCGCGGGGTCGGGTGAGCGCTCCGACGTGGCCGCGCCGCCCCGGTCCAGGAGGCGTCGTACGACCGTCGCGACCGCCCGTACCGCCTCGGGATCCGTGCGCGGGGTGTGCCGGGCGGGCAGCTCCAGCAGCCCCCAGCCGGACTCCGCCGCCTCGTCGATCACCCGGTCGGGGCCCGAGCCGTCCGACGGGACCGCGAAGGAGAGATGACGGTCGCCGTGGTCCGTGCCGCTGCGGAACGGTGTGTACGGGTAGAAGGCGTCGGACACCAGGGGCGCCGCAGACGCCGGGAGGCGCCAGGAGACCGGCAGGCGGTGCTGAGGGAGGGCCGGGTTGTGGGCCAGGAGGGTGGTGACGGCGGACGCCGACGGGTCGTACGACAGGCCCGCCCACTGCTCGCTGCCGACGATCGAGAAGGGGTCCAGTTGGCCCGGGTCACCCACGAACAGCGCCCGCTCGAACAGCCCGGCCACCGCGAGCAGCGAGTCCGAGCGCATCTGGTACGCCTCGTCGACGATCGCGTGCCGCCAGGGCTCGTCGACCTTGACGTGCGCCCACTTCGCCGCCGTGGAGATGACGACCGAGAGGCCGCTCAGGTCGCCCGCCTTCGCCGACTTGCGTACGTTCGGCAGGTCGTCCAGCGCCTTGTCGTACGGGTCGGCGTCGCTGCTGTGCAGACGGCCCACCGGCAGCTCGGGGTTCTTCTCGGCGAGCCTCAGCACCAGGTCGTCGACCTGGGCGTTGGTCTGCGCGACGACCATCAGTGGGCGGCCGGCGTCGGCGAGTTCCAGGGCCGCGCGGACGACGAGCGTGGACTTGCCTGCGCCGGGCGGGGAGTCGACGACGACACCGCGCGCGGTGCCGTGGAGGGTGTCGCGGAGGATCGCGTCGGTGGCCTCGGTCGCCGCGGCACCGGGGTCGAACACGGCGGTCACAGGACGTCCTCCTCGGTCAGCGGATCGGCGGCCTCGGACACCTGCTCCCCGGGCGGCCCGCCATGCGTCCACGGTGTCTCCTCCGGGTCGGGCAGCTTCGCGCCGCCCCGCTGCTCGTGCTCGAACAGCGTGAAGCAGACCAGGTCGCCTTTCTGCGGCACGGACCCTTCCTCCGGCTCCTTGCCGCGGCCCATCTTGTCCAGCACCCGCAGCACGAGCAGCGCGCCGGCGTCCTGGCCGTCCTCGCCGCCCGCGCCGTCCTCGTCGCCCTTGTCGAGGGCCTCCTCGTAGCCGACGAACTCCGCCGACTGCGGCTTCCCGCCCAGCGACCGGAACACCTTGGCCCGCTCGCCCAGATGCGGCCGGTCGTCCGTGCGGACCGTGACCAGCGGGCGCGGGCTCGGCCGCTTGCCCTCGCTGTACGCCATCACGACCTCGGTGACCTCGCCCGCGAACGCCTCCCCGGACAGCCGACGCCCCGCCATCACCAGCGGGTCGTCGAGCGCCTCCTGCGCCTCCAGGCGGGCCTGCTCGCGCTCGCGCGCGGCGAGCTTGTTGGCGGCGGTGACCGCGTCGTCGCGGCGCGGCTGCGGGGGTTCACCGGCGACGACCCGGTCGCGGTGACCGGTGAACGACCAGCGGTCCCGGGTCCACCGCTCCTCGACCCGCCCGGCCTCGGGCAGCTCCCGCAGCAGGTCGAGGCCGCGCCACACCGCGTCCCAGGTGGGCCGGGTCCGGCTCTCGACGAGGGCGCGGATCTCCCGCTCGGCGGCGGTGAGGTCACCGAGCCGGTCGTCGGCCTGCAGACCGTCCTCGGCGGCGGCGAGGGCCGTACGCGCGCGGTCGTAGCGCTCGAAGGCGGGCGCGAGCAGCTTGTTGTCGAACGCCGGGTCGGTGGCGGGACCGGCCGGCGGGCACAGCAACTGGCCCCGCGCGTCCCGCGCGAGCTCCGCCCGCAGCGCCGCCTCGGCGCCCGTCTCGCCCTCCGGCGGGGCGATCCACGCGAGCAGCGCGCCCAGGTGCTGGTCCTCCAGCGTGGACTGGCCGGTCGCCCAGTGCCGGGCCAGTACGTCCGTCATCGCCAGCAGCAGCGAGGAACCGGGCACCCGGGCCCGCTCGCCGAAGTGCGTCAGCCAGCGGCCGAGCAACGGCACGCGCGGGGGCGCGGGGTAGGGAGTTTCCGGGTCCTGCTCCGCCGTACGCCTGAAGCGCATGGAGCGGCCGAGCAGCCGCACGAAGTCGACGCCCGCTCGGCTCGGCAGGATCAACTGCGGGGCGTCCGCGCACAGTTCGACCTCGACCTTGACCCGCTTGCCGGTCTCGGGGTCGGTCTCGCCCCGCTCGGCGGCCTCCACGTCCTCCGCGTAGGTGTCGATGTACGGCAGGACGATGTCCGCCAGCTCGGACAGGAACGCGAACCTGAGGTCCCGGTCGCGCGGTTGCGGTACGACCAGCAGGTGCGGGGCGTCCCGGTCCGTGCCGACCAGCGCGCCGAGCGGGGCGCCGGCCTCACCGGCGGTGGTGAGGGGCACGAACACCAGTGGGCGCTCGGACAGGCGCCGGTGGCGGACGGTGGCGGTGGGCTGCGCGCGGCCGGTGCTGACGGCTTCGAGACGGGCGAGGGTGGCGATCAACGACACGGGGCCACCGCCTCAAGACCGAGGGTGTCGGCCGGCCGACCGGCTGCCTGGGCCTGCCGGCCGAGGGTCTGGGCTTCCCGGCCGAGGGCCTCGGCACGCAGCCGCGCGGCCCTGCGCAGGGCGGCCACCGCCGGGTCGTCCGGGTCGCCGGTCTCACCCCGGGCCGCCGACAGGACGTCCTCGACCGTGGTCAGGCCGCCCAGCTCGGCCCGCACCGAACGGCCCAGCGACGTCACCGCGCCGGACGCGCGGGAGCGGGCGCGGCAGTGGAAGGCCAGCTCGCAGGCGGACAGGCACTCGGGCGCGTACGTCGCCGGGACCGACTCGACGGCTGCCGTCAGGTCGTCGGCGGGCAGGTCGGGGGAGAAGCAGATGCCGTCGGGGAGCGCGTCGGCGATGTCCTCGATACGGGTGAGGCGGGCCAGCTGGCGTGCGGTCACCGCGCGCTGCTTGCGGACGTCGACGGCCGCGGCGGTGGGGAGGTTGGAGAAGTCCTTGGGGCAGACGAGGAGGACGCGGTGGCGCACGCGCGGGGCGGGGGCGCTGTCTGAGGCGCTCCGCCTCCGGGGCACCTCAGCCGGTGTCGGCTCCGCGCCGAGACGGGCGGCGATCTGTTCCAGCGCCAGCACGTACACCGCCGCCTGCCGTGCGGCCGCGCCGACCTTCGCCGGGTCCGCCGAGCCGTCCAGCATCGGGAAGGACTTGATCTCCACGACCGTCCAGCTGCCGTCCGGGTGCACGACGACCGCGTCCGGCTCCAGGAAGGCGGGCGAGCCGGCGACGTCCAGCGCGAGCATCGGGTGGTCGAGCAGGGTCCACTCGCCGCGCGCCTCGCCGGCCTCGCGCAGCGCCAGGGCCGTACGGGCCGTCCGGCCCTCGGGGCCGATCGCGGCGAGCTCGGGCACACGCGCGTGGGCGGGCGGTTCGGCGGTGCGGTCCAGCTTCTCGTGCACCAGCCGCAGCAGTTCCGCGCCGCCGTCCGCCTTGACCTTGGCCTCGAAGGCGTTCCCGCGCGTGAGGGCGAACTGCGACTGCCCGAACGCTGACGGCGAGCCCAGCGCGCTCGCCAGCGCCGCCTTGTTCACCCCTGCGCCGTCCAGGATCGCGCGCCGCTTGCAGCCGGGGTTGGCGGCGAGGGCGGCCAGGGCGCGCGCGTCCAGCGCCTTGGCCGCGACGTCCGGACCGCGCAGCTCAGCGAGCCGGTGTCGGAGCGCCGTCCCCCGCGTCCTGGGGAGAGGCACTCGGCTCGGCTCCGGAACCGAACCGGGACTCGCGCTGCCGTGGAATTCGCTCACCCGCGGAAGTCTGGCATCCGCCACTGACAATTGAGGAAGATGCGTCGCCCGAGCCCACGGGGACGGGGGTGCCGGAGCCGGACGGGACGCGGTCGTCCGGGCCGACGCCGACCGTGTCGCTGGAGCTCTGCCCGGCTGTCGCGGCGGTCGTCGCGGTCGCGAGCCGCGCCCCGAACCGGGCCCGCGCCCGATCCGCGGTCCGCATCACGTACGGCGCCAGCAGCAGCCCGACGCCCATCACGGCGGCGCCCGCGAGCGCGTCGAGGAAGTAGTGGTTGGCGGTGCCCATCACCACGATCGTCGTGATCAGCGGGTAGGCGATCGCCGCGACCTTCGCCAGACGCGTCCCGCCGTACCGCCACAGGATCACGCCGCACCACAGCGCCCAGCCGACGTGCAGGCTCGGCATGGCCGCGTACTGGTTGGTCATTCCGCCCATGCCCCGCGGCGCGCTCGCCTCGCCGCCCCACCAGCCGTACGAGCTGTACTGGGCCATCGTGTCCACGAAGCCGTGGCTCGCGTCGAGCAGCCGCGGGGGGCAGGTGGGCAGCAGGGTGAAGCCGATCAGGCCGATGAAGGTCGACGTCATCAACCAGGTGCGGGCCGCGCGGTAGTGCACGGTGCGCGACCGGAAGAGCCAGACCAGGAGCACGGGCGTGACCAGGTAGTGCAGCGACGCGTACCAGAAGTCGGCCGGGACGCCGAGCCAGGGCTCACGGGTGAAGAGGCGGTTGAGGGGGTGCTCCGCGTTGAGGAACAGGGCCTTCTCGATGTCCAGGATCGCGAGGCCGTGGTCCACGGCGTGGCTGACGTCGCCGCGGGCGAGGAGCCGCCCCGCCGAGTAGCAGGCGTAGACCAGCAATATCAGCGGCAGCTCGGTCCACCAGCGCAGGCGGGTCCGCGGCGTCGCCTCCACGCCAGCTGTCTCGGCGCGTGGCATCCGATCGCCTCCCCCTTCATGTCGCGGCGCCCGGTTGACCGGTCGGACCACTTTACGGTGTATGCGCGCGCCCCCTGCGGGCGCCCCGGCCCTCAAGACGCAGAGATCGCCCCCGGGGTTGCCCCCGGACAGCGTGCGGGATGATGGACGGGTCCGCCTCTGATTTCTTCCGGAAAGGCCTTTCCATGGCACCGCGCATCCTGCTGGCCCGGCACGGACAGACGGCGTGGTCGCTGTCCGGCAAGCACACGGGCAGGACGGATGTGCCGCTCCTGGAGGAGGGCCGCAGGGGTGCGAAGCTCCTCGGCGAACGTCTCCACAGGGCGCCGTACGACGGGCTGGCGGGCGTCGAGGTCCGCACCAGCCCGCTCTCACGCGCGCGTGAGACGTGCGAACTCGCCGGCTTCGGTGAACGCGCGCGTGCCTGGGACACGCTCATGGAATGGGACTACGGCGCGTACGAGGGCATGACACCGGCGGACATCCAGGCCGTCCGGCCCGGCTGGCTCATCTGGCGCGACGGCGTCCCCGAGGGCGAGACCCTGTCCGAGATGACGGCCCGGGCCGACGAGGTGGTGGCGTGGGCGCGCGAGGAGGACCGGGATGTGCTGGTCTTCGCGCACGGGCACATACTCCGCTCCATAGGCGCGCGCTGGCTGGGCCTGCCCCTGGACTTCGCCGCCCGCATCCGCCTGAATCCGACGTCCCTGTCGGTGCTGGGGTGGGCGTACGGGGAACCGGCGATCGAGAGCTGGAACGACCTGGGGCACCTGGCCGGCTAGCACGTGGACGGCACCCCGGAGACCGGCGGCCACGACTCTCAAGCCGTACGCGGCGCCGAAGCATGCCGCTCCAGGAACGCCGACACCCCGCTGGCCCGCCGGTGCGGCAACAGCACCCGCGCCGTCCCCGCCAGCATCGTCTGCACCCGTGACGACTGGACCTGGTCCAGCAGATCCAGCACCCGCATCCCGGCCGCCGCCGCCTCGTCGGGGCGCCCGCCCCGGGCCAGGTCGTCCGCCAGTTCCGCCGTGTACAGCGCGATGTTGCGCGTGAAGTGCGGATCCTGCAGCTGCACCGCCCGCCCGGCATGCCGCGCCGCCCGCCGCCAGTTGCCCAGCATCGACCAGCACTGCGCCTCGAGTACCTCCAGCTCGGCCTCGCCGTAGAAGCTCATCCACTCGGGGTCGGAGTCCGAGCTGCCGCGCTCGAAGAGGGCCTGCGCGCGGACGAGGGCCTGCTCGCAGCCGGTGCGGTCGGCGAGCCCCGCCCAGCCGCCCGCCTCGCGCAGGGCGAGCAGGGACATCAGGCGGGAGGAGCCCAGGGGGCGCGCGACGCGTTGCGCGGCCTGCGCCGCCCGCACGGCCTCACGGGGCCGGCCCGCGTCCCGCGCGAGGAACGACGTATTGCAGAAGGCGTGCGCCTCAAGGGCCGGGTCCCCGGCCATCCGGGCGGTCGCCAGCGCCTCCGCGTAGTGCGAGCGGGCGTCGTCGAACCGCCCCGAGTCGTGCGCCAGCCACCCCACCGAGATGGCCAGTTCACCCGCGCCCGCGTGCAGCCGGTCGCCCACCGCCTGCCGGGTCGTGCCGGCGTCGAGCAGCTCGTAGGCGGCCCGCAGCGGCGCGGCCGCGCGCCGGTAGAGGCCGTCGGCGCCGTGCCGGTCGTCGAGCAGCCGGATACGGCGTACGGCTTCCTCGAGCGCGTCCGCCTCCCGCCCCCCGACCCGTCGGACGGGACGCTCCGCGGCCGCGGCGTCGATGGCGAGCCCCAGGGGGCTCAGCGAGGCGGCGGCCACCGTGGCGCCACCGCCGGTCATGAATGCGCGACGCAGCACGTCGCTCTCCTCGTGGATCTCGTGGTTCAGGTGGTTCTGCTGTGCGCCGTACGGGTCGTGGGGGTCGTACGGGTCCTGAGGGTTCAGAGGGTCATACGGCTCGTGGGCAATCCATGTCTCACTGGAGGTGTGCGCCGGGATCGTGGTGTGCATGGGGGGCGCCTCCTCGTCGGCGTGCGCTCGGCGTCCGCGTACGGACGAGCGGGGCGCGAAGCCGAGGTCAGTGAGCGTGCGGCCGGGGAACATGTGCAGGAACACCCGTTCGTACGCGTAGTTGGGGCAGCGGATCTCGCCGGCCTCGACCCGCCCGACATAGCGCGCGTCACAGCTGACCCGCTCGCCGATCTCGCGGGCTGCCCGTCGCACCACGGCGGCGAACTCGGCCGGCGAGCGCTGTCCGCGCAACTGCCGGAACGCGAGATTCGGCCGCAGTGGCCTGGGGGGCAGGGACGAGGTCAGCTCTGACGACGCCATGGCCGGGTCCTCTCGTGCGAACCGTCGAACCATGCCGGGACGAGGACGAGTTGGACCGAAAAATCCGTCTGGTGCCCTTGTCTCCGGCGGGCAAGAACGTACCTGCTGTGTCGGACCCGCCACGCTGGGTTTGGCTACAAACCGGATATCTCATACGGGATCTGCCATGAACTGCCATCCTTTGCGGCTGACTTCCGCCGTAGCCGTTGACGCCGCCCCGCGTTGAACTCTTCGGACTGCAAAAGGGGTTCCGTGGTGGAGGTCGGGATGGAGACCAGCCAGAGCATCGTTCCTCGTACGCCGTCGACCACGGCTGGACATGCGCCGACCGCGGAGTGCAGCGAGCCGCCGGGCGCGGGCTGCGACGTGGTCACCGTTCCGGCGCGCCAGGGCCTGGAGGCGGTCGACATCCTGCGGCGCGGGGCCGGGGACGGGGTGGGGCCCGTGCTGCACGACGACGGTGGCGACACGCTCGGCTTCGTGGTCCCGCCGGGCACGGCGGCCGCCTGGGACATGCCTGGCAGCACCTGTACGGAGACCGAGGGCCGGGGGCTGAGCCTCAACCTGGACCCCGAGCCGCCGGTCGAGGGCTCGGACTGGCTGCTGCCGCCCGGTGAGGCGGACCTGGCGACCGACCCCGCGGCGCTGCGGGCCGCGCTGGGGGAAGCGGCGCGGTTGATCGAGGCGGCCGACAACTGCCGGTGACGCGGCTGCCCCGGGCGGGCGACCGCTCTGCCTCCCGTTGGTGACCCGGCTGCCCGGGCGGCACTGCCTCCCACCTGTGACAATGACCCAATGAGGAAGTCCAGGAACGTCCGGCGTCGGGCGGTCGCCGCCGAAGCCGTCGTCGAGCGTGTCGACGGTGGGCTCGCCGAGCTGATACCCGACCGGGACCGTGCCCGGGCGTGGACGCTCCTGATCGACGGAGCTCCTCAGTCGCACGTCGATCTGGACGACCCGGCGTACCTCTCCTTCGAGTACCAGCGGCGCCTGGGTCACGTCATCGATCTCGCCGCCCCGCCGGGCAAGCCCGTCCACGCCGTGCACCTCGGTGGTGGCGCGCTGACTCTCGCCCGGTACGTCGCCGCCACCCGCCCTCGTTCCACCCAGCAGGTCGTCGAGCGCGACGCCCCCCTGGTCCAACTGGTCAGGCGGGAGCTGCCCCTGGATCCGAACGCCCGGATCCGAGTGCGGTCCGCGGACGCGCGGGACGGCCTCGCCAAGGTGCCCGACGCGTGGGCCGACCTCGTCATCGCCGACGTGTTCAGCGGGGCCCGCACCCCCGCCCACCTGACCTCGACGGAGTTCCTCGACGACGTACGCAGGGCGTTGCGGCCCGGTGGCGTGTACGCCGCCAACCTCGCCGACGGTCCGCCGCTCTCCCATCTGCGCGGCCAGATCGCCACGGTCGGCGCCCGCTTCGGGGAACTCGCCCTGGTCGCCGATCCGGCGGTACTGCGCGGCAAACGCTTCGGCAACGCCGTCCTCGTCGCCTCCGACGGCCCGCTCCCGGTCGCCGAACTGACCCGCCGCGCCGCCGCCGACCCGCACCCCGGCCGGGTCGAACACGGCAAAGCGCTCACCGACTTCACCGGTGGGGCCGTACCCGTGACCGACCTCGCGGCAGTGGCATCCCCGGCTCCGCCACCGTCCGTGTTCCGGTGACGGGCGTCTTTGGGTGACTCAGTAGTTCCCGATCTCCACCCGCGGCGGCCCGTCGTGCCAGGTGCAGAACACCGACACTCGGTCCGCGCCCGCGCTGAACTCCACCCGGATCCACGTCTCCGTCTTCCACACCTGCATCGACCAGCCCGCACCCGGCGTGGCAGAGACAAGGGTCGCGGAGCTCTCGCCGATGTCGAAGACCACACGGCCGCCATCGGTGTCGTAGCTCTTGACCTGGCCGGAGGTGGTGGACGTGGGACCGGGACTCCGGGTCGGCGACTTCGAGGGGGTCGGCTTACGGGGCGAGCCGGTCGGCTTCGGAGAGGGATCCGAGGAGCTCGAAGGGCTCTTCGACGGGGTCGGCCGGTTCGTCGACGAGGCCAGCGGCTTCGACTCCTGCGTGGTCGCGTCGGCCGCGGTGATGGGCAGGGCGCGCGGGCGGTCGTACACCGTGCCCGCCATCACCGTATGGACACCCCACCACGACAGCGTGACCGCCGCGCCCGTGGCGAGCGACCAAGCAAGTACGTGTACGAGTCCTCTGCGCATCGCGGGCCATACTGCCTCACGCGTCCCAGGAGTGTCGCCCGGTTGTCCACAGGTGCGGAGTTGTCCACAGGCCCGGACCGGGCTCGCTCGCATGGCGTACGGTGCGGCGCATGGCAAGTGTGCTCGTGGTCGAGGACGACCAGTTCGTACGCTCGGCGCTCATCCGGCACCTGACCGACGCCGCCCACACGGTGCGCAGCGTCGGGACGGCACTGGAGGCGCTGCGCGAGGTCGCCCATTTCCGTTTCGACGTGGTGATCCTGGACCTCGGTCTGCCCGATCTGGACGGCTCCGAGGCCCTGAAGATGCTGCGCGGCATCACGGACGTGCCGGTGATCATCGCCACGGCACGGGACGACGAGGCGGAGATCGTCCGGCTGCTGAACGCGGGGGCGGACGACTACCTCACCAAGCCATTCTCCGTCGAGCACCTGTCGGCCCGGATGGCCGCCGTCCTGCGCCGCGCCCGGTCGGGCAGCGCGGAGGCCGCCCCGTCCAGCGTGCTCCGCGTCGGCGGCCTGACCGTCGACCCGCTGCGCCGTCAGGCCGAGCTGGACGGCGTCGGCCTGGACCTCACCCGCCGTGAGTTCGACCTGCTCGCCTTCCTTGCCGGGCGGCCCGGTGTCGTCGTCCCCCGCAAGGAACTGCTCGCCGAGGTGTGGCAGCAGTCGTACGGCGACGACCAGACCATCGATGTCCATCTGTCCTGGCTGCGCCGGAAACTGGGCGAAACGGCAGCCAACCCCCGCTATCTGCACACCCTGCGGGGCGTCGGCGTGAAGCTGGAGCCGCCGCGATGAGATGGGCACTGGTCAAGGTCTGCCTGGCGGTCACGACGATGGTCGTGGTCGCTTTCGCCGTCCCCCTCGGGCTCGTCATCCGGGAGATGGCCCGCGACCGCGCCTTCTCCAACGCCGAGCGGGAGGCCGCGGCCGTCGCCCCCGCGCTGTCCATCACCACCGACCGGGACCAGCTGGAGCGGGTCGTCGCCTCGGCCGGGTCGGACGCGGGCATGGCCGTGCACATACCGGCGTCCGGCGACGCGGCCGCCGTCGACCTCGGCCGGCAGCGGGCCGCCGCCGAGGACATCGCGACCGTACGACGGCTGGGCCGCGCCTCGACCACCGAGGTACCCGGCGGATCCACGCTGCTCCAGCCGGTCGCGCTGAGCTCCGGCGAGATCGCCGTCGTCGAGGTGTACGTCCCCGAGACGGAGGTCACCAATGGGCTCACCACGGCCTGGGCGGTGCTCGCCGGGGTCGGCCTCGCGCTGATCGTCGGGTCGGTGGCGGTCGCCGACCGGCTGGGCGTACGGATGGTGCGGCCCGCGCAGCGCCTGGTCGAGGGCGCGCACGAGCTGGGGGAGGGCAAGCTGGGCGCCCGGGTGCCCGAGGAGGGGCCGAACGAACTACGGCTGGCGGCGGTCGCGTTCAACTCGATGGCCGACCAGGTCGTACAACTCCTCGCAAACGAGCGTGAGTTGGCGGCCGACCTGTCCCATCGCCTGCGTACCCCGCTGACCGTGCTGCGGCTGAACGCGGCCTCGCTCGGGGACGGTCCGGCCGCCGAGCAGACCCGGGCGGCCGTCGCCCAGCTGGAGCGCGAGGTCGACACCATCATCCGTACGGCCCGGGAGGCCAAGCCGCAGACGGTGGCCGCGGGGCCCGGCGCCGGGTGTGACGCGGCCGAGGTGGTGCGCGAGCGCATGGCGTTCTGGTCGGCGCTGGCGGAGGACGAGGGCCGCAAGGTGCGGGTGGCCGGCGTGGACCGGCCGGTGCGCATACCCGTGGCCCGGGCGGATCTGGCGGCCGCGCTGGACGCCCTGCTCGGCAACGTCTTCCGGCACACGTCCGAGGGCACGGCGTTCGCGGTCGACGTGCACAACGGCGAGGACGCGGTGATCGTGCTCGTCTCGGACGCGGGGCCCGGCATATCCGACCCCGAGGCGGCGATGGCGCGCGGGCGGGGCTCGGGCAGCGCCGGGTCGACCGGGCTCGGGCTGGACATCGTCCGGCGGCTCGCGGAGTCGACGGGCGGGGACGTGCGGATCGGGTCGTCGGTGCTGGGCGGAACCGAGGTGCGGATCTGGATCCAGCTGGATGGCAGAGAGCCGGTGCGCAGGGGGCATCGAGGGGCGGTACGACGCCGCCGTCCCGGCAAATTGGTCTCGACCTTTAACCGGCCCCGATCCCTTCCTTAAGCGCGTCCTAAGGTCACCAACCCCCGTCCGGATCAGGCCTTTTGCCCGATTCTGAATCGCTAGCGTGCTGCCGCACCCACCCCCACGAACCCCGTGAACAGTGAGGCAGACACGTGAAGAGCACCCACCGGCGCAAGGTCAGTGCCAGGAACAAGGCGATAGGCGGCCTCGTCGCCGCGGCCGTGGCCGGCGGTGGCGCGATCCTGTTCACCGGTACGGCCCAGGCGGCCGGAGTCGGGGCGGCGTACACGAAGACCAGTGACTGGTCGACGGGTTACACCGCGCAGTACGTCGTCACGAACACCAGCGGTCAGAGGGACAAGGACTGGACGCTGGAGTTCGACCTGCCGTCGGGCTCGAAGCTCAGCTCCCTGTGGAACGCCGAGTCGAGCGTGCGCGGGCAGCACGTCACCGTGACACCGCCGAAGTGGGACACGGACGGCCTGGCGGCCGGTGAGTCGGTGACGGTCGGCTTCGTGGTCAACGGCACGGGCGCGCCGACGGGTTGTCTGATCGACGACGCGAAGTGCTCGACGGACGACAGCGCGACGCCGGAGCCGAGCGGCCGCCCGACGTCCACCGCATCCGCCACGCCGACATCGACGCCGAAACCGACGGCCACCCCCACCCAGAGCGCCACCCCCACGGCCAAGCCCTCGGAGAGCCCCGGCACCGGAACCGGAAGCAACGCGGGCTTCGCCCCGTACATCGACACGTCTCTCCACCCGGCGTTCGACCTGCTGGCGAGCGCCGCGGCGACGGGCGTCAAGGACTACAACCTCGCCTTCGTCACCGACGGCGGTGGCTGCACCCCGAAGTGGGGCGGTGTCACGGACCTCGGCAGCGACGCGGTGGCCGCGCAGATCGGTGAGCTGAGGGCGAAGGGCGGCGACGTCCGCGTCTCCTTCGGTGGCGCGGCCGGCAGCGAGCTGGCGACGACCTGCTCCTCGGCGGACGCGCTGGCGGCGGCGTACGCCAAGGTCGTGGACGCGTACCAGCTGACCAAGGTCGACTTCGACGTCGAGGGCGGCGCACTGCCGGACAAGGCGGCCAACACCCGCCGCGCCCAGGCGATCGCCAAGCTCCAGAAGGCCCACCCCGACCTGGACGTCTCCTTCACCCTGCCCGTCATGCCGGAGGGCCTGACCCAGCCGGGCGTCGACCTCCTCGCCGACGCCAAGCAGAACGGCGTGAAGATCAACACCGTCAACATCATGGCGATGGACTACGGCCCCGCGTACAGCGGCGACATGGGCACCTACGCCGAACAGGCGGCCACCGCCACCCAGGCCCAGGTCAAGAGCGTGCTCGGCCTCTCCGACAGCGCCGCCTGGAAGACGGTCGCCGTCACCCCGATGATCGGCGTCAACGACGTCACCACCGAGATCTTCAAGGTCGACGACGCCACCCAGCTGGTGAACTTCGCCAAGTCCAAGGGCCTCGGCTGGCTGTCGATGTGGTCGGCGACCCGCGACAAGCAGTGCCCGGGAGGCGAGAAGCCGGCGGCGGACGCGACGTGCAGCTCGGTCCTCCAGGAGAAGTTCGCGTTCTCGAAGGCGTTCGCGGCCTACAACTGACGAGGTCTGCGACTGACGTGGCCTACGACTGACGCGGACCGTCTCCGGACCACGGGGGGCGCGCCCCGGCCGGTCTTCCCCCATCCGGCCGGGGCGCGTGCATCGTCGAACGCGGCCGTCAGTTCTCCTGACCGAAATCCGCGGGGCGCGGCACCTCCCCTCCGCGTGCCGCGCCCCGTCCCCGGTCCCTAGAACACCTCGTCCACCTCCGGCAAAGCCCCCGTCCGAGCCGCCTTCCCGTACCAGTACGCACTCGACTTCGGTGTCCGAGTGAGCGTCGAGTAGTCGACGTACACCGCCCCGAACCGCTTCTCGTAGCCGTACGCCCACTCGAAGTTGTCCATCAGGGACCACAGGTAGTAGCCCCGGACATCGGCGCCGTCGGCGATCGCGCGGCGGACCGCCGAGAGGTGGCCGTGCAGGTAGGCGATGCGCTCCGGGTCGTGGACGCGGCCGTCCGGGTCCGGCTTGTCGTCGTACGCCGCGCCGTTCTCGGTGATGTAGAGGGGCAGACCCGGTGCCTCCCGGGTGTACCGCATGATCAGCTCGTGCAGGCCCGTCGGGTCGATCGTCCAGCCCATCTCGGTGCGGTCGCCCGGCGTCTGGTGGAAGGCGACGTCGTCCGCGCCCGGCCAGGGGGTGTGCTCGCTCGCTCCGTGGCCGTCGGCACGCGGGCCGGCCACCTCGGTCTCCGCCGCCGAGACCAGCGCGGGGGTGTAGTAGTTCAGCCCCAGCGCGTCCAACGGCTGGTTGATCGCCGCCAGGTCGCCGTCCTGGACGTACGACCAGTCCGTCACCAGCTCCGTGGCCGCGAACAGCGTCTCCGGGTACGCCCCGTGCAGGATCGGCCCGTGGAAGACCCCGTTGGCCAGGTCGTCGATCTTCCGTGCCGCCGCCAGGTCCGCCGGGTCCTGCGACACCGGCCGTACCGTCGCGGAGTTGAGGCTCAGCGCCACCGAGTTGCGGGCCGGCATCACCGAACGCAGGGCCGAAGCGCCCAGCCCGTGCGCCAGGTTGAGATGGTGGGCCGCCCGCAGCGTGGCCACCGGCTCGGTGCGGCCCGGCGCGTGCACGCCCGACCCGTAGCCCAGGAACGCGCTGCACCACGGTTCGTTGAGCGTGATCCACTGCTCCACACGGTCGCCGAGCGCCTCGCCGACGATCTGCGCGTACTCGGCGAACCGGTACGCCGTGTCGCGCTCCGGCCAGCCGCCCGCGTCCTCCAGCTCCTGGGGCAGGTCCCAGTGGTACAGGGTGACGGCGGGCTTGATGCCGTGCGCCAGGAGTTCGTCCACCAGACGGCGGTAGAAGTCCAGGCCCACCTGCACCGCCGGGCCCCGGCCCGTCGGCTGCACGCGCGACCAGGAGATCGAGAAGCGGTACGCGCCCAGGCCGAGCTCGGCCATCAGCGCCACGTCCTCCCGGTAGCGGTGGTAGTGGTCGACAGCGATGTCACCGTGCTCGCCGCCGGCCGTCCGGCCCGGCGTATGGCTGAAGGTGTCCCAGATCGACGGCGTACGGCCGCCCTCCCGCACCGCTCCCTCGATCTGGTACGCGGACGTCGCGGCGCCCCAGAGGAAGGAGGGGGGGAAGGGCACGGAGGACATGGGCTCAGGCATGGAAGCGCTCCCATTGGGGGTCGTGGAGACCGACGGGTAGGAGGGGAGGGGGGAAGAAGGGGCCGAGGCGGCGGTGACCCGGCCCCAGGGGACGTACGGGAAAAGCGGTGTGAGCGGACATCAGCCCTTGATCGCACCCTGCATGATGCCCCCCACGATCTGCTTCCCGAACAGCAGAAACGCGATCAGCAGCGGCAATGTGCCGAGCAGGGCGCCCGCCATGATCACCGCTTGGTCGGGGACATAGCCGGTGCCGAGGGAGTTGAGGGCGACCTGGACGGTCGGGTTCTCCTGGTTCAGGGCGATGATCGGCCACAGGAAGTCGTTCCAGGCGAACACGAAGGTCAGCAGGCCGAGGACGGCCATCGCGGGCCGGGCCGCCGGGAAGACCACGTGCCAGACGACCCGCAGACTGCTCGCGCCGTCCACCCGCGCCGCCTCGATCAGCTCGCTCGGCAGCGCCTGCACCAGGTACTGCCGCATGAAGAACGTCCCGAAGGCCGTGCACAGGGTCGGCAGGATGACCGTCTGGAGCTGGTTCGACCAGCCGAGGTCCGCCATCCACAGATACAGGGGTACGACGGCCAGCTGCGGCGGGATCATCATCGTGCCGATCGTCAGCAGCAGCAGGAGGCCGGAGAACCGGAAGCGGAGCTTGGCGAAGGCGAAGCCGGCGAGGGTGGCGAACAGCACCGTGCTGATGGTGATCGTGCCCGCGACGAACACGGTGTTGAACATCGCCTTTCCGAGCCCGGCCTCCTCCCACGCCCGGTCCATGTTCTTGAACAGGTTCCCGCCGAACCACAGCGGCGGCGGGGTCTCCGCGAGCCGCCGGTCCGTGCGCGAGGCCGCGATCGCCGTCCACACCAGCGGGGCCAGCGACACCAGCGCGAAGACGGACAGGATGACGTAGGTGAGCGGGCCGGCGTGCAGCTGCTTGCCGGCGCCCATCACCCGGGGCCGCTCGCGCCTGGGCTTCCCGGATTCGGTCTTCGACGGAGGAGTCGTCAGTTCACTTGTGCTCATTGGGACTTCCTCAGCCGTCGGGAGACCAGCAGTTGGATCACGGCGACGATCAGCAGGATCAGGAACATCGACCAGGCGATCGCGGACGCCTTGCCGAGGTTGCCGATGATCCAGCCCTGGTCGTACATGTACAGGCCGAGCGTCTGGTACTGGTGATCGGAGCCGCCCTTCGAGCCGCTCACGCCGCCGAACAGCAGGGGCTCACCGAAGAGCTGGGTCGCGCCGATCGTCGAGACGACCACCGTGAACAGGATCGTCGGCCGCAGCTGCGGGATCGTCACGTGGATGAACTGCTGCCAGCGGTTGGCGCCGTCGATCGCCGCGGACTCGTAGAGGTCGGCCGGGATCGCCTGCATCGCCGCCAGGTAGATCAGCGCGTTGTAGCCCGTCCAGCGCCAGATCACGATCGACGACACCGCGAACTGCGAACCCCAGTCGGACTCGCGCCAGTTGACCGGGTCGATGCCGACGAACTCCAGCAGCCAGTTGATCATGCCGCCGTCCCAGGAGTACAGCAGCACGAACACCAGGGTCGCCGCCGCCACCGAGGTGGCGTACGGGGTGAGCATCACGACCCGCCACACGGTCGAGCCGCGCAGCTTGTAGTTGAGCAGGTGCGCCAGGCCGATCGCCATCAGCAGCTGGGGCACCGTGGAGATCACGCCGATGGTGAAGGTGTTCCACAGCGCGTTCCAGAAGAAGTCCGAGGACAACAGGTTCTTGTAGTTGTCCAGGCCGGTCCAGGTCTGGCCGTCCAGGTTGGCCAGCTGCACGTTGTGCAGCGAGTACCAGGCCGTGTACAGCAGCGGGACGAGCGAGAACGCCCCGAAGACGATGAAGAAGGGGGCGATGAACGCGTACGGCGACGCCTTCATGTCCCAGCGGTACAGCCGGCTCCGCCAGGAACTGCTCCCCGGCGGCGGCGTACCGCGACCGTTCGCGCGGCCGGCCGCGCCCGGCTGGTCACCGGGCGCGGCGTCGGCGCTCGACGCGGGATGCGCGAGGGCCTGCTTGGAACTGCTCACTGGCCGAGCACGTCCTTGATCTCCGCGGTGGCGGCGTCCCAGCCCTCGTCGGGCGACTTGCCCTTCTGCTCGACCTGGAGGATGCCGATGTCGGTGATCGCGGTGCCGATCGGCTGGTCCTTGGCACCCAGGTACTGGGTCGGGATGGTCTCGGCCGAGGCCGAGAAGATCTCCGTGATCGGTGCGTCCGAGAAGAACGCCTGGGTGGCGGTCGCCGGCTTCAGGCCGGAGTACGCCGACGGGGTCGACGGGAAGCTGGCCTGCTTGGCGAAGACCTTCGCCTGCTGCTCGGGAGCGGTCAGCCACTTCGCCAGCTTGACGGCCTCCTTCTGGTTCTTGCTCGCCGTCGGCACGCCGACGAACGAGCCGCCCCAGTTGGCCGCGGTCGGCGCCGCCGCCACGTCCCACTTGCCCTTGCCCGAGTCACCGGACTTCTCCTGGATGTAGCCGATCATCCAGGCCGGGCAGGCCACGGTGGCGAAGGTGCCGTTGGCGTAGCCCTGGTCCCACGGCTTGTCGAACTGCTTCAGCTTCGCCGACATGTCGCTGGTCGCCACCTCCATGGCGACGTCCCAGGCCTTCTTCACCCCCGCGGACTTGTCCCAGACGACGTTGCCGTCCTTGTCGTAGTACCGCTCGATCTCGCCGCCGAGGGCCGCGTTGTAGACGGAGGAGGCGGAGTCCACGAACTTGGTGCCGCTCGGCGCCTTCTTCATGTACTGCTTGCCCAGGTCGACGTACTTGCCCCAGTCGCCCTTCCACTGCGCGGCGAGCTTGGTCCGGTCGGTCTCCAGGCCGGCCTTCTCGAACAGGTCCTTGCGGTAGCAGATCGCCATCGGCCCGATGTCGGTGCCGAGCCCGATCAGCTTGCCGTCCTGGGTGGTGGCCTGGGCGTTCTTCCAGTCCAGCCACTGGGACTTGTCGACCTCCTTGCCGAGGTCGACGAACTTGTCGGCCTGCGTCTGCACGGCCTCGGTGATGTTGCCGACCTCGATCGCCTGGATGTCGTCGGTACCGGAACCGGCCTGGAGACGCGTCAGGGTCTTGGGCCAGTAGACGTCGGTACGGGTGGTGACGTTCTCCTTGATGGTGATGTCGGGGTTGAGCTTCATGTACTCGTCGTAGAGGCCGGCCTGCTTGTAGCCGAAGACACCGAAGGTGCCGATGGTGAGCGTCGTCTTGCCGCCACCGCCGTTGCCTCCGCCCTCGTTCCCGGAGCCGTCGTCCGAGTCCTCGGCGCAGCCGGCGAGCAGCCCTGTCGTCAGCGCGGCCGCGGCCGCGAGGGCCATCAGTCGGCGGGACCCACGGGTACTCGTGCGCATTGCGTCCTCCTGTTGCCTGACGTGCCGACCCCCCGGCCAACGGCATGGTTGGGCCCGTTGAAACGTCATCTTGCATCGCTGCGGCTCGGGCGGGGAACGTGCGGGATGTGTATGTGTCAGGTACTGTGGGAGCGCTCCCACAAGTGATGTGTTGAAGGTTCGTCGGTCCGGGCGGGGGTGTCAAGGGAGTCGACGCGGAGAGATGCGTTCAGTTATCGGGCCGTTAACTGGACCGACTTGAGCCCGTCCGGCGTTTGCGGAGGAGGCCCGTAAGGGTGGGAGCGGGGTCTGGGGGCGGCAGCCCCAGGGGCGGTCACTCCCACCGGCGGGACTGTTAAATTCCAGGCCGGCGTGAAGACAACGGCGGGAAAGGCGGAGCCCATGGCAACCCACGGAGCGCGGGGCCGGAGCGGCGGCCGACCCACCCTCGAAGAGGTGGCGGCCCGCGCGGGCGTGGGCCGGGGCACCGTCTCCCGCGTGATCAACGGCTCGCCCCGGGTCAGCGACGCGACCCGCGCGGCGGTGGAAGCGGCGGTGGCCGAGCTGGGGTACGTCCCCAACACCGCCGCCCGGGCCCTGGCGGCCAACCGCACGGACGCGATCGCGCTGGTCGTCCCCGAGCCCGAGACGCGCTTCTTCGCGGAGCCGTACTTCTCGGACATGCTCAAGGGCGTGGGCGCCGAACTCGCGGAAACGGAGATGCAGCTGCTGCTGATCTTCGCGGGCAGCGACAGGGAGCGGCGCCGGCTCGCCCAGTACCTGGCGGCGCACCGCGTGGACGGCGTGCTCCTGGTCTCGGTCCACGCCGACGACCCCCTGCCGGACCTGCTGGCCCAGCTGGAGATCCCCGCGGTGATCAGCGGGCCGCGCTCGGCCGCGGAGACCCTGACCTCGGTCGACTCGGACAACTACGGCGGCGCCCGCTCGGCCGTCGAGCACCTGGTGTCCCGCGGCCGCACCCGGATCGCCCACATCACCGGCCGCCTCGACGTCTACGGCGCCCAGCGCCGCGTCGACGGCTACCGCGACGCCCTGCGTGACGCCGGGCACGGGGTGGACGAGCGGCTGATCGAGCCCGGCGACTTCACCGAGGAGGGCGGCGCCCGCGCGATGCAGGCCCTCCTCTCGCGCTGCCCCGACCTGGACGCGGTCTTCGCGGCGTCGGACGTGACGGCGGCGGGCGCCCGCCAGGTGCTGCGCGAGGCGGGCCGCCGTATCCCCGACGACGTGGCGCTCGTCGGCTACGACGACTCCGCCATCGCCCGCCACATGGAGCCGCCCCTCACCAGCGTCCGCCAGCCCATCGAGGAGATGGGCCGCCGGATGCTGGACCTCCTCCTCACCGAGATCGCGGACCGTCGGCCGGCGGTGTCGCGGGGGCTGGAGAGACCGCAGATGGTGCTGCCGACGGAGCTGGTGATGAGGACTTCGTCCTGAGGGCAGGACTGTTGTCGGCGATGCATGCCATTCACCGACGTCACCAACAGGGCGACTGGCCGGTGCCGGGGATGCTCATGGCCACGGTGGCGGGGCGCCGGCCGAGCATCTCGTCGGCCTCCTGAGCGGGGACGAAGCCGGACTGGGCCTAGCACGACCAGCGTGGGGCACGTGATCTGCCCCCACTCGTGCCAGAAGGAACGCCGGGCGTTCTCCGCCGGCGCGCGGACCATCACGTCCCGGTCGAAGCGAGGCCACCAACCGCCCTCGCGTTCCTCCAGCCCGGCCGCCCAGCCCGCGCCGACCGGACCGCCGCCGAGGAACACGGCCGCCGCCTCGCGCGAGGGGAAGGGCGTCGGCCACGAGTCGAGCCATGCGCCGATGTCCGCGGGACCGTCGGGGTGCGGACCGCCGGGGCCGGCCTCGACGAGCACGAGCGCGCTGACCAGTGCGGGGTGCGCGGCGGCGGTGAGCATGGCCGTGTGCCCGCCCAGCGACTGGCCGACGAGGACCGGCCGCCGTAGGGCCAGCCGGTCGGCAACGGCGACGACGTCGGCGACGTGAGCGGCGCGGGAGACGTCCCGCGGGCGGCGCTCACTGGCGCCGTGCCCGCGCTGGTCGACCGCGACGACCTGGTACCGGGGACTCAAGTGCCGTGCCAGGGCGTCCCATTCACCCGCGTGCCCGGCCAGGCCGTGCAGCAGCACGAGGGGTTGCCCCGGCCCGCCCCGGTCCCGGCAGACGAGCCGGACACCGTCTCGCACGACGACGTGCTCGGACCATGTCACGCCGTTCCTCCCATGGGATGTGCCGGCCTCGATCATGCCCTGGCAGCCCGGGGACCGGGCAGAGTAGGACTGCACGCGGGGCGAACGGCCCCACGGACGGGGACCGGCGCGGAAAGCGGAGGGTGACCATGCGTTCCTTGACCTTCGTCATCGGTACGGGACGCAGTGGCTCGACAGCCCTGTCCCGCATCCTCAACGCCCACCCGGACGTACTGAGCCTCAACGAGTTCATGGCCTCTGTGGGCGACGCCGCCTTCCCCGAAGGGACGGTGACCGGTGAGGAGTTCTGGCAGGCGCTGTACCGCCCCGCCCCGCACTTCGAGCGGATGATCCGCAGCGGACTCCCGCTCCCGGAGTTTCTCTACACCCGTCGCCCCGGCAGGTACACGGCCCGGACCACCGGCATCCCCGCGCTCTCCCTGATGGTGCTGCCCCACCTCACCGACGACCCGGACGGGCTGCTCGACGAACTCGCGGCAGCGGTGGTCCGATGGCCCGAGCGCACCGCCCCCGAACACCACCGAGCGCTGTTCGGCCACCTCTGCGGACGGTTCGGACGGACCGCCGTCGTGGAGCGGTCCGGTTACTCGACCGGCTGGGCACCAGGGCTACGGGAGGCCTTCCCGGACGCGAGGTTCGTGCACATGTTCAGGGACGGACCGGACTGCGCCCTGTCCATGAGCCGCCATCCCGGGTACCGCACGATCCTGCTGCTGCGCGAGATCAAGGAGCACGCCGGCATCGACAGTTTCGCCGACCTGACCCCCGAGCACGTCCGCGCGCTCCCCGCGGACCTCTCCCCGCTGCTCGACGACCGCTTCGACCCCGCCCTCGTACGCGATCGGGACCTCCCCCTGCGGAGGTTCGGCGCCCTGTGGTCCGAACTGGTCACCGACGGCACGGAGTTCCTCACCCGACTCCCCGCCGACCAGCGCACCACACTCGCCTACGAGGATCTCCTCGACAAGCCGGCCGAAGAACTGACCCGCCTGGCCGAGTTCATCGGCGTCGATCCCCGGCCGCAGTGGCTGCACGCCGCCGCCGCGCAGCTCGACCACAGTCGACGCGGCTCCGCACGGAGGCTGCCGCCCGCCGAACTCGCCGAACTCACCGAGAGCTGCGCACCGGGCACCCGTGCCCTGCTCGCCTCGCAAAGTCGGTGACGAGGTACCAGAAAATCCCCCGACTGCCGAAGCGACAATGGAGCAACCCCCGCGGCGAGCAACCACATCCGCGAGAGCGGCGCCGGCTTAGGCGCAAAAAGGGGACGGACCCCCACGTGATGCCACCTGTCACGGGGGGTCCGTTCGGAGCGCCGGGGAGCCGCCCAACTCCCCAGCCTGCGCAGCTAGCCGGTGGCCGTCACCCCCCGGCCGGCCGCGCGTCGCGGAAGGGCGGTCGGCCAGTGGGCCAACGCGGCGGTCGCGGCGTACCAGGCCACCGCACCCGCGGCAACGGCGAACCAGCCACCCACCTTGGTGAGCCCGTCGTTGTCGGCGAATACGGCGATGGCCATGAGCAGCAGCCCGACGAAGAACAGCCCGTACGCACCCTGACCGAGCTGGTCGCCACCGGCGAGGGTGAGGGAGAGCGCCACCAGGGCGAAGAGCAGCAGGAACAGCCCTGCCGCGTTGGCGGAGACGGCCGCGTCGGCCGAGACGGCCCACGTGAACCAGAGCGCACCGAGCGCCACGAACGCGGTCCCGTTCGCGCTGTCACGGTCTCGCAGGGCCATCAGGCCGGCGACGAAGAGGGCTATACCGCCCACGTACTGGGCGATTGATACGGCGTCAGCAGCTGACACACCGTCGATCACTCCGGTGTACCCCAGCCCGAAGGCCAACAGGGTGATTCCGAGGGCGAGTCGGCCGACCACGGTGGTGATTCCGTTTCCCGCAGAGACGTCGTTGTCCACGGCGGGCTCCCTTCATGCATGTGCAGTTGTGCGGTGACCGGTATATGCCCTTCACAAAGGCACAAACACCTCTACGCGCGAGTAAATTCACGAGCGAAGTCACGCATCGCAGGAAGGGGAGCGACGTCCCGAACGGCTCATCTCACCTGGGACAACGGCGAGTTACGGAATGACAACGACGGGACGCTTGGCCCGCTTGGCGAGCCGCCCGGCGACGGAGCCGAAGATCCGCCCGACGATGCCGTGCGTGGAGCCGACGACGATCGCGTCCGCCTCGTACTCCCGCCCGACCTCTTCGAGTTCGTGGCAGATGTCGCCGCCGCGCTCGACGAGGATCCAGGGCACCTCGGCGAGGTAGTCGGCGCAGGCGAGTTCGAGGCCGAGCACCTCGGTGCGGTGGTCCGGCACGTCGACGAAGACCGGCGGCTCGCAGCCGGCCCACACCGTGGTGGGCAGCCGGTTGGCGACGTGGACGATGATCAGGCCCGACCCGGAGCGATGGGCCATACCGATGGAGTACGCGAGGGCGCGCTCACTGGATGTGGAGCCGTCGAAGCCGACCACGACGCCGTGCTTGAAGGCGGGGTCGCAGGAATGGCGTGGCTCTTCCGCCGCCAGGGGCTCGGCCGCCGTGGGGTCGGCGACGGGCCGCTTGCGGTCCGCGGGTTCGAAGAATTCGTGACCGGCCATGGCTGTCTCGGCGTATTGATCCTTTATGGGTGGGCCCGCGAGCGGAGCTCGTTGACGGATGCAGCAGGTGCGGCGGAGCTGTGTCCGGGAATGGTCTTCCCAACCCCATACCCCAAGGGTACGGCGGCACGCCTCCTTAGCCCAGATACCCGCTCACGGTCGGTGCGGGTTCCAGGGAGCATGCACGAGGGGACGCCCGTAACGCAATGGTTGCTGCGGTGTACAGGCGGTTTGCACAGGGTTCAACTTGCCCGGGATGGTCCCGGACCAGTGACCGAGCGCTCCAGCAGGCGTTGATCACCGTGATCCGCCCCCCAGGGAGCCCAGGGAGCACGCACCCATGACCGGACCCCGCACCCCCTCCGAGGACAGCGCCACCGTGGTCCGGTGGGCGGTCTTCAGCTGTGTCCTGGTCCCCGTGGTCCTCCTCTGGTACGGCACCTCCCTGGCCGGCGCCACCGGCACGGCCCTCGGCCTCGCGGCCGTGACGGCGGTCTGCCGCGTGCTGCTGCGTGAATCGGAACGCGGCGCGGCCCGCATGAAGGACGACGCGGCACGGCTGAAGGACGAGGAGCGCAGCGGCAAGTCGCCCTCGCGTCGCGGACGTCACCACAGGACCGGAACCGGGGCCCATAGAGGCGGACGTCACACTGGGGGAAATACACCGGTCGGCTGACCGGTTTCCGCGCACAGGGACGTTGCTTTTCAGCCAACTTCTGGCGTGCATGCATCCCCCGCCCAGAACACCCCCCAACCCCCGTTCCACCTGCACGGAAAGGGCCTCAGGGGGTCTGCGCACCCTACGTGGATTGGCCACTGCGACAAGGCGCACTTCCCTGCACGGCCCGCGAGTGCAACGCTTCGTGATCGAATGCTTCACGCCAAGTTGCCAAGTCGACAATGTGCCGAGTGCCGAACCGGCCACTGCGGCGCGACGCGACACAGTAGATTCGATCTTGACTGTCTACGGCGGGGGACTCGTGCAGGACCGAGGGGAAACGTGCAGGAGCGACACAACCGAGGAGCCGCGACCACCGAGGGGGGCTTAGCAGTATGAGCCACGACTCCACTGCCGCGCCGGAAGCTGCGGCCCGGAAACTGTCCGGGCGACGCCGCAAGGAGATCGTCGCGGTGCTGCTGTTCAGCGGCGGCCCCATCTTCGAGAGTTCCATACCGCTGTCGGTGTTCGGGATCGACCGCCAGGACGCCGGCGTGCCGCGCTACCGACTGCTGGTGTGCGGCGGTGAGGAAGGCCCACTGCGGACCACAGGGGGCCTGGAACTCTCCGCACCACATGGCCTGGAGGCGATCTCGCGGGCGGGCACGGTCGTCGTGCCGGCCTGGCGCTCGATCACCTCGCCGCCACCCGAGGACGCGCTCGACGCACTGCGCCGGGCGCATGAGGAAGGTGCCCGCATAGTCGGGCTGTGCACCGGCGCCTTCGTCCTCGCCGCGGCGGGCCTGCTGGACGGCCGCCCCGCGACGACGCACTGGATGTACGCACCGACGCTGGCCAAGCGCTACCCGTCGGTGCACGTGGATCCACGAGAACTCTTCGTGGACGACGGAGACGTCCTGACGTCGGCGGGCACGGCGGCCGGAATCGATCTCTGTCTCCACATCGTGCGGACGGACCACGGCAACGAGGCGGCCGGGGCACTGGCCCGCCGTCTGGTGGTGCCTCCGCGCCGGTCCGGCGGTCAGGAGCGCTACCTCGATCGATCTTTACCGGAGGAGATCGGCGCCGACCCGCTGGCCGAGGTCGTCGCCTGGGCGCTGGAGCACCTCCACGAGCAGTTCGACGTCGAGACGCTGGCGGCGAGGGCGTACATGTCCCGCCGTACCTTCGACCGCCGCTTCCGCTCGCTGACCGGCAGTGCCCCGCTGCAGTGGCTGATCACGCAGCGGGTGCTGCAGGCGCAGCGGCTGCTGGAGACGTCGGACTACTCGGTGGACGAGGTCGCGGGCCGCTGCGGCTTCCGCTCGCCGGTGGCGCTGCGCGGCCACTTCCGCCGCCAGCTCGGCTCGTCGCCGGCCGCGTACCGGGCGGCGTACCGGGCCCGGCGCCCCCAGGCCGAAAGGCCGACGGACCCGGAGCCCACGGTCGGCCCACCTCCGCCACCGGGCCCGCCGCCGTCGCCCTACGCGGAGGGCGGCCCGGTCCCGCTCCAGACCCGCCGCACACCGGCACCGCACGCGCTCGGGACGTCCGCGTCGCTGTCGGCGCCGTCGGAGAACGGCCGTGAGGCCTACGCGGCCGGCCGGGCGAGCCTGCCGGGGCAGCGCAGCGGCACGTGACCTCGTAGCGCCGGGCGGGCTGTGTCCCAGCCCGCCCGGCGTTCGAGGACGAGGCCCTTTCGGGGCCGCAGCGAGGTCCGGGGGCGGCGGCCCCCGGGCAGGTCGGCTGCAACGCCGGGCATCCCAAACGGCGACGCCAGCTTTAGGGTGGTCGCATGAACGATCGCATGGTGTGGATCGACTGCGAGATGACCGGCCTCTCGCTGTCCGACGACGCGCTCATCGAGGTTGCCGCCCTCGTCACCGACTCCGAGCTGAACATCCTCGGCGACGGTGTGGACATCGTCATCCGCCCGCCGGACTCGGCGCTGGAGACGATGCCGGAGGTGGTGCGTCAGATGCACACCGCGTCCGGACTGCTCGACGAGCTCGCCGGTGGCACGACGCTGGCGGACGCCGAGGCGCAGGTCCTGGCGTACGTACGCGAACACGTCAAGGAACCCGGCAAGGCCCCGCTGTGCGGCAACTCCGTCGGCACCGACCGCGGCTTCCTGCTGCGCGACATGCCGACGCTGGAGGACTACCTCCACTACCGCATCGTCGACGTCTCCTCGATCAAGGAGCTGGCGCGCCGCTGGTACCCGCGCGCGTACTTCAACAGCCCCGAGAAGAACGGCAACCACCGCGCACTCGCCGACATCCGCGAGTCCATCGCCGAACTCCGCTACTACCGCGAGGCCGTCTTCGTGCCCCAGCCCGGCCCGGACTCGGACACCGCGAAGTCGATCGCCGCGAAGCACGTCCTGCCTGCTCAGTAGGTGTGCGAGGGGGGCTCGCAAGGCCGCCGTAAAAGCTGTGCGCGAGCACCCCTTCGGACCCTGTACACTTTTTCTCGGCCGGTCGGAGAAACCACAGATCTCAACCGCCGGTCATGGTGGGTGTAGCTCAGCTGGTAGAGCACCTGGTTGTGGTCCAGGATGTCGCGGGTTCGAGTCCCGTCACTCACCCTCGGTGTTCAGCCGGTGGCTTCGGAAACGAAGCCACCGGCTGAAACTGTTTCTGGGGCCGTCGGGCCGGCACAGGATGTCCCCGTCAGGGCGTCGTACTCCTGATGCTGGATCAGCAGGGTGCGCTCCTGGCACCACGAACCGTGGGTGTGGGTCGATCTCACCTGCAACTGAACAGAGCCCTGTCGGAGGCCTCACAGGGCCTCCGACAGGGCTCGGCGCCGTGCCCTCTGAAGGGGCGTTACTCGACCGTCACCGACTTCGCGAGGTTGCGCGGCTTGTCGATGTCCCGGCCCAGGGCCAACGCCGTGTGGTAGGCGAGGAGTTGGAGCGGGATGCCCATGAGGATCGGGTCCAGTTCGTCCTCGTTCTTCGGGACGACGATCGTCTGGTCGGCCTTCTCCTGGTGCTGGTGGGCCACCGCGAGGATCTTGCCGCTGCGGGCCTTGATCTCCTCCAGGGCGGCGCGGTTCTTCTCCAGGAGGTCGTCGTCGGGGACGATCGCGACCGTGGGGAGGGCGGGCTCGATCAGGGCCAGCGGGCCGTGCTTGAGCTCGGAGGCGGGGTAGGCCTCGGCGTGGATGTAGGAGACCTCCTTGAGCTTGAGGGAGGCCTCGCGGGCGACCGGGTAGCCCCGGACGCGGCCGATGAAGAGCATCGAGCGGGCCTCGGCGTACTGCTGGGCCAGCTTCTCGATCTCCGCCTCCTGCTCCATGATCTCGGCGATCTGCGCGGGCAGCTTGCGCAGGCCCTCGATGATGCGCTTGCCGTCGCGGACGGAGAGGTCGCGGGTGCGGCCCAGGTGCAGGGCCAGCAGGGCGAAGGCGACCGTCGTGTTGGTGAAGCACTTCGTGGAGACCACGCAGACCTCGGGGCCCGCGTGCACGTAGATGCCGCCGTCCGCCTCGCGGGCGATCGCGGAGCCGACGACGTTCACCACGCCCAGGACCCGCGCGCCCTTGCGCTTCAGTTCCTGGACGGCCGCCAGGACGTCGTACGTCTCGCCCGACTGGGAGACCGCGATGTACAGGGTGTCGGGGTCCACCACCGCGTTGCGGTAGCGGAACTCCGAGGCCGGCTCGGCGTCCGCGGGGATGCGGGCCAGCTCCTCGATCATCTGGGCGCCGATCATGCCCGCGTGGTACGAGGTGCCGCAGCCGAGGATCTTCACGCGGCGGATCTGGCGGGCCTCGCGGGCGTCCAGGTTGAGGCCGCCGAGGTGCACGGTGGAGAAGCGGTCGTCGATGCGGCCGCGCAGCACGCGGTCCACGGCGTCGGCCTGCTCGTGGATCTCCTTGTGCATGTACGTGTCGTGGCCGCCCATGTCGTAGGACGCCGCTTCCCACTCGACCGTGGTGGGCTCCGCCGTCGTGCGGGTGCCCTCCGTCGTGTACGTGCGGAAGTCGTCGGCCTTGAGGGTGGCCATCTCGCCGTCGTCCAGCGTCACTATCTGGCGCGTGTGGGCCACCAGCGCGGCGATGTCCGAGGCGACGAACATCTCCTTCTCGCCGATGCCCAGGACGACCGGGGAGCCGTTGCGGGCGACGACGATGCGGTCCGGGAAGTCGGCGTGCAGGACCGCGATGCCGTACGTGCCCTCGATGACGCGCAGCGTCTCGCGGACCTTGTCCTCCAGCTTCTCCGCCTGCGAGCGGGAGATGAGGTGGACGAGGACCTCTGTGTCGGTCTCGGAGAGGAACTCGACGCCGTCCGCCTCCAGCTTGCGGCGCAGGTCGGAGGCGTTGTCGATGATGCCGTTGTGGACGACGGCGACCTTGCCCTCGGCGTCCAGGTGCGGGTGGGCGTTCACGTCGGAGGGGGCGCCGTGCGTGGCCCAGCGGGTGTGGGCGATGCCGGTCGTGCCCTTGAAGCGCGCCGGGACCTTGGCCTCCAGGTCGCGGACCCGGCCCTTGGCCTTGACCGTCTTCAGGCCCGCCGCCTTCGGGGAGGTGACGGCGATGCCCGCCGAGTCGTAGCCGCGGTACTCCAGGCGCTGGAGGCCCTCCAGCAGGAGCGGGGCGACGTCACGCTTCCCGATGTATCCGACAATTCCGCACATACAGATATGTCCCTCAGCCGTAGACGATGCGGCGCAGCTGCCTGAGCGTAAGCTCGGGCGGTGCCACCGCTCGGTATTTCAGGTCCGCCTCGATCCGTTCGAAGATCGTCGCGTTGACCAGGCCCTGAGCCTGCAACTCGCGGTGGCGGCGACGGACGTAGTCCTCGGTCGTCTCGTCGAAGTAGGCGAGCACGTCCTGGATCACCCGCGATGCCTCGCCCCGGCTCAGGGGCGTGGACCGCGTCAGGTGATCAACAAGTTCGTCGTGCACCCGGTAGATCCTGGAGTACGAGCCGCTCTTTCGCAAGAATCCTGCCCGGTTTCGGGCAAGAGGGTGTCAGTGGGCTTTGGGAGAGTTATGGAAAGCCCATGGGTGTTCGTTGGTCGGTTGTTCCGCGGGGGGATGTTTGCAGCGACCAACTTGTGGCGCCATGGACATTCCTCGCATGGGAGTACCCCAGCAGCTCGCCGAGCGCATGAGCATGGCCGAGCAGCACGAGTACCTCCGCGCCAAGTTCTCGCGGCGCAACATGATCAGAGGCGGCGCCGTCACGCTCGGCGCCGTCGCGGGTGGCGCGTTCGTGCCGGGCGTCACCGCACAGGCCGCCGTACCGACGCAGCGCACCGCCCCGGCCGCGGAGACCGTCGACGGGGCCCTCGTGGCCCCCTTCGGCCGCCACCTCGCCTACGGCACCGACGCGCGCACCGAGATGACCGTCTCGTGGCAGGTCCCGGTCGCCGTGAAGAAGCCGTTCGTCCGCATCGGCGCCCACCCCTGGGACCTCTCCCGCAAGATCGAGGCCGAGGTCCGCACCCTCTACACCCCGGCCGGCGTCGGGGCCAGTGCGGACCACACGCAGTACTACGTCCACGCCGAGCTGACCCACCTCAAGCCCGGCCGGACGTACTACTACGGCGTAGGCCACCAGGGCTTCGACCCCGCCGCGCCGCACCTCCTGGGCACCCTGGGCACCTTCACCACCGCCCCCGCCGACAAGGCGCCCTTCACCTTCACGGCCTTCGGCGACGAGGGCGTCGGCTACCACGGCCTCGCCAACAACAGCCTGCTGCTCGGCCAGAACCCGGCCTTCCATCTGCACGCCGGCGACATCGCCTACGCCGACCCGGCCGGCGCGGGCAAGACCGCCGACACCGGGTTCGACTCACGGGTGTGGGACCAGTTCCTCGCCCAGACCGAGTCCGTCGCCAAGTCCGTGCCGTGGATGCCCGCCTACGGCAACCACGACATGGAGGCCTGGTACTCGCCCAACGGCTACGGCGGCGAGAAGGCCCGCTGGAACCTCCCGGACAACGGCCCCGACGCCAGGAACCTCCCAGGCGTCTACTCCTTCGTCCACGGCAACACCGCGGTCATCGCGCTGGACGCCAACGACATCTCCTTCGAGATCCCGGCCAACCTAGGCATCTCGGGCGGCACCCAGACCAAGTGGCTCGAAGGACAGCTGAAGAAGTTCCGCGCGTCCGAGGACGTCGACTTCATCGTGATCTTCTTCCACCACTGCGCCTACTGCACCTCCACCTCGCACGCCTCGGAAGGCGGCGTGCGCCAGGAGTGGGTGCCGCTGTTCGAGAAGTACACCGTGGACCTGGTCATCAACGGCCACAACCACCAGTACGAGCGCACCGACGTCATCAAGGGCGACAAGGTGGCCAAGAAGCTGCCGATCGGCGAGACCGCCTACCCCGAGACCGAGGGCGTCGTCTACGTGACCGCGGGCGCGGCGGGCCGTAGCCTGTACTCGTTCACCGCGCCGGACTCCTACGAGGGGCATGTGAAGGACGTCGAGTCCGTGGCCTCCTTCGTCAATGGCAAGGACGGCAAGGTCGACGAGACCGTCGCCTGGTCCCGGGTGCGCTACCTCGACTACTCGTTCCTGCGGGTGGACGTCGAGCCCGCGGCGCGGGGGCACTACGCCCGGCTGAGGGTGTCGGGAATCGCCGAGACCGGTGACCGCATCGACCACTTCACGGTGGCGCGCCGGGCCAAATAGGCCCGCATGCGCGCTCCATCCGCCACATCGGCTACATCCGTTTGAGAACCGCCTGCTTGGCCATCGTGAACTCCTCGTCCGTCAGCACGCCCGTGCGGTGGAGTTCGCCGAGTTCGCGCAGGCGGCGCAGGAGGGCGTCGTGGTCGTCCTCGGCGGGCGCGACCCGAGGGGAAGGCAGCTCCGGTCGCGCGTCCTGTACGTCCGCGACGCCCGGCCCGGCCGGGTGCGGCAGACGGGCCTGGACCGCCGCCGCGACCAGGGCCATCAGCGGGTCCTTCTTGAAGCCCCACAGTTCGACCGCGTTGGGGTCGTACTTGGGCGGGGCCTTGGTGGGCGCGTTCCTGACGGTGAAGCGGAGGTGGCCGTTCTCCAGGCCCGCCGCCGGATGCCACTCCACCGCCGCGATGTCGGTGAGCGTGAGGGAGCGGCTGCCGCCGGCGGCCTTGGCGTCCTCCGTCTTCCAGTTCCACTCCAGACGGATGTGCTCACCGTCGAAGCTGGCGGTGCCGTCCCCGGCGGAGACCGACAGGGGCACGGAGGGGCCCGGCAGCAGGTACGTGTCGACCGGGTCGCCGGGGACCTGGTCCAGCAGCAGGGCGTTGCGGACCTCGTCCACGAAGTACTCGGCGACGCCGTAGCGGTCGGACTCGACGATCAGCTGGTACGGGTCGTTGGGCTCGGTGAGCCGGCCGCCGGTGGCGTGCAGCAGCGGGTCGGCGCCGTCACGCAGGCGCAGGCGCAGCCGCCCGGCCTTCTTGCCCTGCTCGAAGGAGACTCCCGCCAACGCCCCCAGGGGGACGAGCAGTTCACCCAGCGTCTTACGGAACAGACTGACGTTCTTGTCGCGTCCGGGGGTCAGCCGCAGGGCGTCGCCGTCGAAGACCCACGTGCCGTCCTTCTGGATGATTTCCGCCATGGGGTGGATTGTTCCACCAGTCTCACGAGAGAGTGGTCCAGACCTCTTGGAGCTCAACGGCTCATGGAAGGGACACGTTTGTGAGAGATGGCCGTGTCAGACAGCACCACAGAACGCTTCGCCTTCTCGGTTCCCTGCTGCTGGTCGCGATGGGCGTCTCCGTGACAGGGGCCGCTCCCGTGCAGGCGGCGTCGCCCACCCCGCTCGACCGCGTGGTCCCCGCGCCCGCGTCGGTCACCCCGAGCGGATCCCCCTACCGGATCACCCGCGACACGCACATACGCGTCGACGACTCCCGTGAGACCCGCCGCGTCGGAGAGTACCTCGCGACCGTCCTGCGCCCCTCCACCGGCTACCGCGTCCCCGTCACCGCCCACGGTGGCGCCGGCATCCAACTGCGCCTCGCCAAGGGCCCGTACGGCGCCGAGGGCTACCGCCTCGACAGCGGCCGCAAGGGCGTCACCATCACCGCCGCGGGGGCCGCCGGCCTGTTCCACGGGGTGCAGACCCTGCGCCAACTGCTCCCGGCGGCCGTCGAGAAGGACTCCGTCCAGCCCGGCCCCTGGCTGGTCGCGGGCGGCACCATCAAGGACACCCCGCGCTACGGCTGGCGCGGCGCGATGCTCGACGTCTCCCGGCACTTCTTCACCGTCGACCAGGTCAAGCGCTACATCGACCAGCTCGCCCTGTACAAGATCAACAAGCTGCATCTGCACCTCAGCGACGACCAGGGCTGGCGCATCGCCGTCGACTCCTGGCCGCGCCTGGCGACCTACGGCGGCTCGACGCAGGTCGGCGGCGGTCCCGGTGGTTACTACACCAAGGCCGACTACAAGGAGATCGTCCGGTACGCCTCCTCCCGCTATCTGGAGGTCGTCCCCGAGATCGACATGCCCGGCCACACCAACGCCGCCCTCGCCTCGTACGCCGAGCTGAACTGCGACGGCGTCGCGCCGCCGCTGTACACCGGCACCGAGGTCGGCTTCAGCTCGCTGTGCGTCGGCAAGGACATCACGTACGACTTCGTGGACGACGTGATCCGTGAGCTGGCCGCGCTCACGCCGGGCAAGTACCTGCACATCGGCGGCGACGAGGCGCACTCGACCAGCCACGAGGACTATGTGAAGTTCATGGACCGGGTGCAGCCCCTCGTCGCCAAGTACGGCAAGACGGTCGTCGGATGGCACCAACTGACCGGCGCTACTCCGGCGAAGGGCGCGCTCGCGCAGTACTGGGGGCTGGACGGTACGAGTGCCGAGGAGAAGGCGCAGGTCGCCAAGGCCGCGCAGAACGGGACGGGGGTTGTTCTGTCCCCGGCCGACCGGATCTACCTCGACATGAAGTACACGGCCGACACTCCGCTGGGGCTGGACTGGGCCGGGCTGGTGGAGGTGAAGCGGTCGTACGACTGGGATCCGGGCGACTATCTGCCGGGGGTGCCTTCTTCTGCGATCCGGGGCGTGGAGGCTCCGCTGTGGACGGAGACGATCAGCAAGTCGGCCGACATCGAGTACATGGCGTTCCCGAGGCTGGCGGGTGTGGCCGAGCTCGGGTGGTCGCCGGCCGCCACGCATGACTGGGATGCCTACAAGGTGCGGCTGGCTTCCCAGGGGCCGCGGTGGGAGGCGTTGGGGATCAACTTCTATCGGTCGCCGCAGGTTCCTTGGTGATTCGTCGTCTGCGGGCCGGTGGGGGCTGGTCGCGTAGTTCCCCGCGCCCCTAAAAGAAAGGGGCGTGCGCGCCCCGGACGTAGAGACGTGCACCCCCGGAGGACCGTACTCCGGGGGTGCGCGCCTGTCTCATGGGGCCGTGGCTAAAGCCCCGCGATCGGGTTCTTCAGGTTGCCGACCAGCTGCAGTGCGCCGGCCGGGTCCGCGAGGTCCACCATCTGCTTGTTGTTGCGCAGCTGGAGGCGGTTGAGGCAGGACAGCGCGAACTCGGGGGCGAACATGTCGTACTGCTTGAACTTGTCGGCGAGTTCGGGCACCGAGTGCTGGTAGTCCCGGGTGACCTCGGCGACCGTGCGCCAGAAGTCGTCCTCCTCCAGGATCCCCTCGGCCGCGAGGTTCGCGGCGAGGAAGCGGAAGAAGCAGTCGAAGACGTCCGTGAAGACGGACAGGAGCTTCTTCTCCTCCGGGACGTCCACGCGCAGCCGCTCGACCGTGGGCGGCAGCACCGCGTCCACGTCCATGACGGCGATCTCCTCGGCGATGTCCTTGTAGATCGCGCGCTGGACCACGCCGTCCTTCAGGGCCAGGATGACGTTCTCGCCGTGCGGCATGTACACCAGGTCGTAGGCGTAGAAGCTGTGCAGCAGCGGCGTGAAGTACGCCTTCAGGTAGCGGCGCAGCCACTCCGTCGGCGTCAGCCCCGACTGCTGGATCAGCGCGCCCGCGAAGGACGCGCCCTCGTGGTCGACGTGGACGAGCGAGGCCATGGTGGCCAGCGTCTCGCCGTCCTGGAGGGACGCGACCGGGCTCTCCCGCCACAGCGCCGCCAGCATCTTGCGGTACGGCGAGTAGCGGTCGGTCGCCTTCTCGTACTCCAGGTGCCGGTAGCCGACGGCGGCGCGCTCGCGGATGATCGACAGGCCGGTCGACTTCAGGATCGGGTCGTTGTCGATGAGCTGGGCCAGCCAGTCGTTGATGGCCGGGGTCGCCTCCATGTACGCCGCCGAAAGGCCGCGCATGAAGCCCATGTTGAGGACGGACAGGGCCGTCTTCACGTAGTGCTTCTCGGGGCTGGAGCTGTTGAAGAAGGTCCGGATGGACTGCTGGGCGAGGTACTCGTCGTCGCCCTCGCCCAGGCAGACCAGGTGCTTCTGGGCGACCTCGGCGGCGAAGGTGACGGTGAGCTTGTTCCACCACTGCCAGGGGTGGACCGGGATGAAGAGGTAGTCGGCGGGGTCCAGGTCCTGTTCGCGCAGGACGCCGTGGAAGCGCTCGACGGTCTCCTCGCCCAGCTCGTCCCGTACGAAGGCCTCGTACTCGATGCCCACGCCTGCCGTGAACGCGGCGCGCGAGCGGTGCGCCGCGAGCCAGACCAGCCGGACCGGGCTCCCGGTCTCGGGGGCGTACGACAGGTACTCGTGGACGCCGAAGCCGAGCCGCCCGTTGTTGGCGACGAAGCAGGGGTGGCCCTCGGTCATGCCGGTCTCGATGGCCTGGAAGCCGGCGCCGACCAGCTCGGCGACCGGGACCTGCGGCTTGGTGAGCTTGTAGCAGGTGCCGGAGAGGGTGGAGGAGATCTCCTCCAGGTAGACCGGCAGGACCTCGTCGCTCAGCCCCAGGGACTTCTGCAGCTCGATGAAGAAGTCCAGTGCGGCGAGCGGGAGTTCGGCGCCGTCCCGGTGGCGGGTGATCGAGTCCGCGTCGACCTGCCAGTGGTCGAGGGCACGGATCACGGCCTTGAAGGTGTACCGGGTCAGGCCGTCGTCGCTGCGGACGACGTATTCGCCGGCACCGGCGGCCTCCGGCGTGATGAGGCGCTCGTGCGCGAACTCGGCGAGCGCCTTGCGGATCAGGAGGCGGTTGGCCCGCGCCCAGCGGTGGGGGGACAGATGCGCTACGGCGTCGGACAGGGTCATACGGCTACTCCTCGGGCGGCCAGACTGTGCCTGTTAAAGAACTGTTCGCGGGTGCAGAAGCTCAGCAGCGCCTTTTTCTCCGGCTTCTGGATCTCGCGCTCGGGCACGAAACCCACGGCTTCGTTCAGGGCGTGGACGGCCTTGTTGGAGACGTCCGGCTCCACGACGACGCGCTGGACCGCCGGGTCCTCGAAGAGGTGCGCCATGACGGCGGTGATGACGGACCTCGTGAAACCGTGCACGGGCGTGTCGGTCGCGGGGGTGAGGAAGTGCATGCCGACATCGCCGGGCTGCGGCTCGTACAGGCCGACCAGCTCCCGGTGAGCGGGGTCGTACTTCTCCATCAGGAAGGCGGGGACGCCGTCCCGCAGACCGAGCAGGGCGTGGTGGTGCTCGTCGGCCGCGATCTCCATGTAGGCGCGCTCGACGTCCTCCAGTTTCGCGTCCTGCATCATCCAGAAGGCGGCCTTGGGGTGGGTGACCCAGGCGTGCAGGAGCTCGGCGTCCTGCAGGGGGTCGAGAGGGCGGAACGTGAACGTCATACGGAGAACTCCTGGAACGCGATCGTCTTCTCGACCGGGTAGTACTCGGTGCCGAGCAGCTCGCGGATGATGTACGCGTTCCGGTACGGGCCCATCCCGAGGTCGGGGCTGGTGATGCTGTGCGTGTGGACGCCGGCGTTCTGCAGGAAGACCCCGCGGCCGGTGACGTCGACGGCGTAGTTGCGGGCGACGTCGAAGTTGCCCTGGGAGTCGTAGACCAGGCGGTCCTTGACGGGCGTGAGGAACTCCGGCTCGGCGTACTTGTAGCCGGTGGCCAGGACCAGGCCCTGCGAGTCGAGGTGGAAGTCCTTCTGCTGCTCCTCCTGGCGGAAGGACAGCGTGTACGTGCCGTTCTCGTACGTCGCGCCGTTCAGCGAGGAGTTGGTGAGCAGACGGGTCGGGACCGGGCCGCCGAGGTTCTTCTGGTAGAGCAGGTCGAAGATCTCGTTGATCAGGTCGCCGTCGATGCCCTTGAACAGGCCCTTCTGCTCGGCGGTGAGGCGGTAGCGGGTCGCCTCCGGCAGCTCGCGGAAGTAGTCGACGTACTCCGGCGACGTCATCTCCAGCGTGAGCTTGGTGTACTCCAGCGGGAAGAAGCGCGGGGAACGGGTGACCCAGTTCAGCCGGTAGCCGTGGACGTCGATCTCGCTGAGCAGGTCGTAGTAGATCTCCGCTGCGGACTGGCCCGAGCCGACCAGGGTGATCGACTCCTTCTTCTGCAGCTCCTGCTTGTGCTGCAGATAGCGGGAGTTGTGAATGAAGTCGCCGCCCAGGCCCTGGCAGGCCTCGGGTATGTAGGGCGGGGTGCCGGTGCCCAGGACCAGGTGGCGGGCGCGGTAGGTGTCACCGGCGGCGGTGTGCACGACGTAGGCCTCGGCCCCTTCGTCGTACGTCACCTCCGTCACCGTCGTGTTGAAGCGGATGCTGCTCAGCTTGTTCGCGGCCCAGCGGCAGTAGTCGTCGTACTCGACCCGCAGCGGGTAGAAGTTCTCGCGGATGTAGAACGAGTACAGCCGCCCCTTCTCCTTCAGGTAGTTCAGGAAGGAGTACGGCGAGGTCGGGTCGGCCAGGGTGACCAGGTCCGACATGAACGGCGTCTGGAGGTGGGCGCCGTCCAGGAACATGCCCGCGTGCCACTCGAAGTCCGGCTTCGACTCCAGGAAGACGCCGTCGAGCTCGTCGATCGGCTCGGTCAGGCAGGCGAGGCCGAGGTTGAACGGGCCGAGCCCGATCCCCACGAAATCATGGGTTTTGGTCGGGTTTTCAGGACGCGCGGTCAAGGGACTCTCCCAGGTACTGCTCGGCGTGGCCGGCGATCAGGTCGAGGACGGCGGCGATGTCCTCGGCCGTCGTCTCGGGGTTGAGCAGGGTGAACTTCAGGTAGTGGCGGCCGCCCACCTTCGTGCCCGCGACCACCGCGTCGCCGGAGGCGAACAGGGCCTTGCGGGCGTACAGGTTGGCGCGGTCGATCTCGGCGGGGTCGGTGACGGCGGCCGGGATGTAGCGGAAGACGAGGGTGGAGAGCGTGGGCTCCACGACCACGTCGAAGCGCGGGTCGGCGGCGAGCAGCTGCCAGCCCTCCACGGCCAGGTCGCAGACCTCGTCGAAGAGCTGCCCGATGCCGTCGGCGCCCATCACGCGCAGGGTCACCCACAGCTTGAGGGCGTCGAAGCGGCGGGTGGTCTGCAGGGACTTGTCGACCTGGTTGGGGATGCGCTCGGTGACCATGCGCTTCGGGTTGAGGTACTCGGCGTGGTAGGTCGCGTGGCGCAGCGTCGAGGCGTCCCGGACCAGCACGGCCGAGGAACTCACCGGCTGGAAGAAGGACTTGTGGTAGTCCACGGTGACCGAGTCGGCGCGCTCGATGCCGTCGATACGGCCCCGGTACTTCACGGAGGCGAGCAGACCGCAGCCGTACGCGGCGTCGACGTGCATCCAGGTGTTGAACTGCTCGCACAGCTCGGCGATCTCGGGCAGCGGGTCGATGGAGCCGAAGTCGGTGGTGCCTGCGGTGGCGACGACGGCCATGGGGACCAGGCCGTCCTTCTTGCAGCGCTCCAGCTCGTGGGCGAGCGCGACGGTCTGCATCCGCTTGTCGTGGTCGACGGGTATGGAGACCACCGCGTCCTGGCCGAGGCCCAGCAGTTTCGCGGACTTCTTCACGCTGAAGTGGCTGACCTCGGAGGCGAAGATGCGCAGTTTGGCGAAGGAGTCGGTCTTCGCCTCCTCACGGGCCAGCAGCAGCGCCTGGAGGTTGGACTGCGTGCCGCCCGAGGTGAAGACACCGTCGGCGTTCTCGCCCAGGCCTATTCGGGCCGTCGTCCAGTCGATGAGCTTGCGCTCGATCAGGGTGCCGCCGGCCGACTGGTCCCAGGTGTCCAGGGAGGAGTTGACCGCGGAGAGGATCGCCTCGCCGAGCACGGCCGGGATGACGACCGGGCAGTTGAGGTGGGCGAGGTAGCGCGGGTGGTGGAAGTAGATCGCGTCCCGGAGGTAGACGTCCTCCAGCTCGTCGAGGACCGCGGCGGTGTCGAGCAGCGGCTTGTCGAGGTCGATCGCGTCGATGGTCGGGGCGAGGGCGTCGACGGTGACACCGGTGAACGGACGGTCGGTGGCGGCGAGTTTGGCGGCCACCCGCTCGATTCCTTCGGTCACGGAGCGGCGGTACTGCTCCGCGGTCGTGTCATTGAGCAGGTGCGAGCGCATGGGGAGGTCCTCCGGTGGGGACGGGCCGTGAAGTGCGGGGCGGCATGCGTGATGGCGTGCAACTTAGGTTAGCCTAACCTAAGTTCCTTTGAATCACGGCGGCATCAAGGGTGACTACGATCACTTGGGTCGCAGTGGCCGCCCGATCGCCTTGCATTCAGGGGCTGTTACTCCTGCGCGCGCAGCTGTTCCTCCGTCAGGCCCTGCCTCCAGTACCCCACGAAGGTGACCCGGCGACGGTCGACGCCGCGCTCCTGGACGAAGTGCCGGCGCAGCGCCTTCACGGAGCCGGCCTCGCCCGCGATCCAGACGTACGGGTGGTTGGCGGGCGGGAGTTGAGCGGCGCGGATGGCGCCGACGGCCTCCTCCTGGACCAGCCAGGTGATCTCGGCGTCGGCGTCGGTCTCCAGGTCCTGGATGTCCCCGGCGTCATGCACCTCCAGCCACACCCGGGCGCGGGTGCCGGCCGGGAGGGATTCGAGGATGGCGGAGACGGCGGGTACGGCGGTCTCGTCGCCCCAGATCACCACGAGGTCGGTGTCGTCGGCCGGCCGGAACCGGATCGCCCGGTTGTCGGCGATCGCCGGGCCGAGCAGCAGGACGCGATCGCCGGCGGCGGCACGGGAGGCCCAGTGGGAGGCGGGGCCGGCCGGGGTGTGCAGGACGAAGTCGATGTCGATCTCGTCGGGGTTCCGGCGGAGCGCCCGCAGCGTGTACGACCGCATCACGGCCCGTACGTCGTCCGGCAGTTCACGCCATCCCTGCCACCAGCCGTCACCGAGCTCAAGGGGGACCTGCGGCTCGCTCTGCCCCGGATGCGGCAGGAACAGCGACAGGGACTGGTCACGCCCGTCGGAGAAGAAGTACTCCAGATCCTCCCCGCCGAAGGTGACTCGGACCATGGACGGACCGAGCCGCCTCGTCCGTACGACCTGGAGGGAGAAGAAACGGAACGGGGCGGCTACGGCGGTAGTCATATGTGCTCCTGAGGTGACGCGCCCCAAAGGGGCACGGGGAACTGCGCGACCAGCCACGGCGGACGCGCAGTTCACCACGGTGCGGTGGACCTACGGCGCTGAACCGGCTCTCCCAGCGGAGCGCCTACGCGACCTTCTTGGCCTTCTCGATGGCCTCGGCAAGGCTGGTCAGCAGCGGCGTGCACTTGGCGTACGACAGAATCGGCTCGGGCGAACGCGCGATGACCTGCCCGGCCTTCACCGCGGGCAGCTTCTTCCAGGTCGCCTCGGTGATGTCAGCGGGCTGGATCGTCGAGGAGCGGTCGTCCATCATGATGATGTCGGCCGGGTACTTGTCGACGTTCTCCCAGCTCAGCGACTCGAACCAGCCGCCGCCCTCCTTCTTGGCGCTCTCCGGCGGCTCGACGAAGTTCACGCCGAGGGCCTTGAAGTACTCCAGGTCGATGGAGAGGTTGGTGCCGGAGACGTAGAAGATGTCCTGGCTGGCGGAACCGGCCATCACCTTGATCTCGGGGCGCGCCTTGGCGGCCTTGCGCAGCCGCTCGGCGGCCGCCTCGAAGTCCTTCTTGGACTGGGCGACCTTGTCGGCCTTCAGGTCCGCGCCGAGGGACTCGGCCAGCTCCCACACCCGCTCCAGCGGCTGGGTCAGCTGACGGTCGTAGACGGAGATCGCGGCGCTCGGGGCGAGCTTGGCGATCTTGTCCTTGGAGGCCTCGGGGACGTACCAGAGGGTGCCGGCGCTGTCGAAGGTCGTGGAGATGAGGACCTCGGGGGCGAACGCGGCGTACTTCTCGACGTTGAACTGGTCCCAGACGTTGCCGAAGACCGTCAGCTTGCTGACGTCCATGTCGCCGGCCTGCACGTCGGCCTTGCCGTCCTGCGTCTTGGTCGGGCCGAAGACGCCCTTGACCTCGATGCCGTAGTCGTACAGCGCGGCCGCGACACCGACGAAGGCGACGATCTTCGTCGGGACCTTGTCGAGCTCCACGGTGGTACCGCGGTCGTCCTTGAACGTCCAGGGGCCGGACTTGGCAGCGGTCGTGGCCTCGTCCGAACCACCGTTTTTCGCGTCGTCGTCCCCGCAGGCTGCGAGCACGGCCCCGAGGCCGAGGGCGCCGCCCGCGGCGAGGATGCCGCGGCGGGTGAGGTGGGTGGCTCTGGCGTTGGGCATGGCTACGCTGCTTTCGAACAGGGCGGATCACCCGCCGGACAATTCGAAGGTAGGTTAGCCTAACCTGATCTGATGTCCAGGGGTGGGGGCCCTTGTGATCGAAGTTGTGCGCACGCTGTGAAGCGGCCACGTACGACCGGCGAGGCCCAACGCCCTTGAAATCAAGGGTTGTTGAGCCTCGCTCCGGCGGACGCCGGGCTCAGCCCACGAGCCCCAGTTCACGCGCGATCAGCATGCGCTGCACCTCGCTCGTGCCCTCGCCGATCTCCAGGATCTTGGAGTCCCGCCACATACGGGCCACCGGGTACTCGTTCATGAAGCCGTAGCCGCCGTGGATCTGCGTCGCGTCGCGGGCGTTGTCCACCGCGATCGTCGACGAGTAGAGCTTCGCCAGCGCCGCCTCCTTCTTGAAGGGCTCCCCGGACACCAGCCGGGAGGCCGCGTCGCGCCAGGCGAGGCGGGCCGTGTGGGCCTTCATCTCCATGTCAGCGATCTTGAACTGGATGGCCTGGTTGGCGCCGATCGGCCGGCCGAACGCGTGGCGTTCCTTGGCGTACTTCACCGACTCGTCCACACAGCCCTGCGCCAGACCCGTCGCCAGCGCCGCGATGGCGATGCGGCCCTCGTCCAGGATGCGCAGGAACTGGGCGTAGCCGCGGCCCTCTTCGCCCAGGAGGTTGGCCGCCGGGACCCGGACGTCCGCGAAGGACAGCTCCCGGGTGTCGGAGGCGTTCCAGCCGACCTTGGAGTAGGGGGCCGCGACCGTGAAGCCGGGGGTGCCGGACGGGACGATGATCGACGAGATCAGCGGGCTGCCGTCGGGCTTGCGGCCGGTGACCGCCGTGACCGTGACCAGGCCCGTGACGTCCGTACCGGAGTTGGTGATGAAGCACTTGGTGCCGTTGATCACCCATTCGCCGGTCTCCGCGTCGAGACGGGCCGTCGTACGCGTCGCGCCCGCGTCCGAGCCGCCGTCCGGCTCGGTGAGGCCGAAGGCGCCCAGGATCTCGCCGGAGCACAGCCGCGGCAGCCACTGCTGCTTCTGCTCCTCGGTGCCGAAGAGATGGATCGGCATCGCGCCGAGCGAGACGCCCGCCTCGAGGGTGATGGCGACCGACGAGTCCACGCGGGCCAGTTCCTCGAGGACCACGCCGAGCGCCAGATAGTCGCCGCCCATACCGCCGTACTCCTCCGGGAACGGCAGCCCGAACAGGCCCATACGGCCCATCTCGCGGACGATCTCGTACGGGAACTCGTGGTGCTCGTAGTACTCGCCGATCTTGGGCGCTACGACGTCGTGCGCGAACTGCTCCACCGTACGGCGGAGTTCTTCGAGTTCGGGGGAGAGTCGGTGGTCCATCGCGGGTCACTGCTCCTTGTGGGACAGGGCTCGTACGGTGCGGGACGGGCTGGGTCGGCCCAGTTGTTCGGCCATCCACGCGCTCGTGGCGACGAGGCGGTCGAGATCTACTCCGGTGTCGATGCCGAGGCCCCGCAGCATCCACACGAGGTCTTCGGTGGCGAGATTGCCGGTGGCGGACTTGGCGTAGGGGCAGCCGCCCAGGCCGCCGGCGGAGGCGTCGACGGTGGTGACGCCGTGTTCGAGGGCGGCGTACGTGTTGGCCAGTGCCTGGCCGTAGGTGTCGTGGAAGTGGACGCCCAGGGCTGCCACGGGGGTGCCCTGTTCGGTGAGTTCGGTGAGCAGCGCCCGTACGTGCCCTGGCGTCGCCACCCCGATCGTGTCGCCCAGGCTCAGCTCGTCGCAGCCCATGTCCAGCAGCGCTTTGCAGACCTTCACCACCTGCGGGACCGGGACCGCGCCCTCCCACGGGTCGCCGAAGCACATCGACAGATAGCCGCGGACATGGACGTCGGAGGCCTTCGCCCGGGCCACGACCGGCTCGAACATGGCCAGCGCCTCGTCGACCGTGCGGTTGAGGTTGGCCTTGGCGAAGGACTCGGTGGCGCTGGCGAACACGGCGACGCGCCGGGCGCCGAGGGCGAGGGCGCGGTCCAGTCCGCGTTCGTTCGGCACGAGCACCGGGAGCGCCACCGGGAGGTCGCCGACGAGCGGGAACAGCTCTTCCGCGTCGGCCAACTGGGGCACCCACTTGGGGTGTACGAAGCTGGTGGCCTCGATCGTCGTCAGGCCCGCGTCGGCGAGGCGGCGCACGAACTCCGCCTTGACCTCCGTGGGGACCGTGCCCTTCTCGTTCTGCAGGCCGTCGCGTGCGCCGACCTCGTGGATCCGGACGCGGGCCGGCAGCCCGGGGGCCGGCACCGTCATGGGCAGCGTCATCGCTCCTCCTCCACGGATGCCTCCGCCGGCGCGATGACCGCCAGGACCTGGTCCATGGCGACCGTCGTGCCCGGCGTGACGTCCAGCTCGGTGACCGTGCCGGCGTGCGGGGCGGAGATGACGTGCTCCATCTTCATCGCCTCGACGACCAGCAGGCTCTGGCCCGCCGCCACTTCGTCCCCGACGGCGACCTTCACCACCGTCACCGTCCCCGGCATGGGCGCGGTCAGCGAGTCGGCGCCGGAGTGCGCGGCGCCGGTGAGGGACGCCGTGACCGGGTCGTGGTCGCGCACGTGCCAGGCGTCGCCGTCGCGGCCCAGCCAGCTGCCGTCCGGCAGGGCAGCGAGGCGGAAGGTGTGGCGGACGCCGTCAAGGGTGACGGACACCTGGTCGTCGGTGACGGTGTGGGTGCCGCGCGGGACGTATTCCACCGGGTCCTGCACCCGGAGGTGGAACCCCGCGGGCTTCGCGAGGCCCCCGAGCCGCCAGCCGCTCGGCACGGAGAAGGGGTCGATCCAGCCCTCGCCCCGAGGCCGCAACGCCGCCAGCCGTGCGGCGGCCGCCGCCTCGTACACCTCTTCCGGTACGTCGACGAGGACCAGCTCGTCCACGACGCGCTCCACCAGCCCCGTGTCCAACTCGCCCGCCACGACCGCCGGATGCGCGAGCAGCCGCCGCAGGAACCCGGCGTTCGTCTGCACGCCCAGCGTGACCGTCCCGGCGAGGGCGGACCGGAGCTTCCTGATCGCCGTCTCCCGGTCCGGCCCGTACGCGATCACCTTGGACAGCATCGGGTCGTACAGGCTCCCGACCTCCGTGCCCTCGCTGAGTCCGGAGTCGGTGCGGATGCCGTCGCCCTGGGGCTCGTGCAGCCGCAGCACCGTGCCGCCGGAGGGAAGGAACCCGCGCGCGGGGTCCTCGGCGCAGATGCGGGCCTCGATCGCATGGCCGGTCAGCCGTACGTCCTCCTGCCCGAAGGCCAGCCGCTCGCCCGCCGCCACCCGCAGCTGCCACTCCACCAGGTCGAGGCCGGTGATGAGTTCGGTGACCGGGTGCTCCACCTGGAGGCGGGTGTTCATCTCCATGAAGTAGTACGACGAGGGGTCGCCGCCCGGCACGATGAACTCCACCGTGCCCGCGCCCCGGTACCCGCAGGAGCGGGCCGCCTGCACGGCCGCCTCGCCCATCGCAGCCCGGGTCTCCTCATCGAGCAGCACACTCGGCGCTTCCTCGATGATCTTCTGGTGCCGGCGCTGGAGGGAGCACTCGCGCTCCCCGAGATGCACCACGTTGCCGTGGCCGTCGGCCAGGACCTGGATCTCGATGTGCCGGGGGCGGTCGATCCACCGCTCGACGAGGAGCGTGTCGTCGCCGAAGGAGGCGCGGGCCTCACGGCGGGCGGCGGCGATCTCCTCCGCCAGCTTCCGCGCGTCCCGCACCAGCCGCATGCCCTTGCCGCCACCGCCGGCCGACGGCTTCAGCAGGACCGGCGTGCCGATCTCGCGGGCGGCGTCGGCGAGTTGCCCGTCGCTGAGCCCGCTGCCGGACGACCCGGGGACCACCGGCACCCCGGCGGCCTTCACCGTCTCCTTGGCGCGGATCTTGTCGCCCATCAGCGCGATGGCGTCCGCGGACGGACCGATGAAGACCATCCCGGCGTCGGCACACGCGCGCGCGAAGGCGGCGTTCTCGGCGAGGAAGCCGTAGCCGGGGTGGACCGCCTGGGCGCCGGAGCGGGCGGCCGCATCGAGCAGCCGCTCCACGGACAGATAGCTCTCGGCGGCCGGCGCCGGACCGATCCGTACCGCCGTGTCGGCCTCCCGGACGTGCCGTGCGTCGGCGTCCGCGTCGGAGAAGACGGCCACCGAGCGCACGCCCATCGCGCGCAGCGTCCGAATGACGCGGACGGCGATCTCGCCCCGGTTGGCCACAAGTACCGTGTCGAACATCGTTGTTATGCCCTTCACATCCGGAAGACGCCGAACTGGGGGTCGCCCAGGGGCGCGTTCGCACAGGCGGTCAGAGCCAGCCCCAGCACCTGACGGGTCTCCAGGGGGTCGATGACCCCGTCGTCCCACAGCCGGGCCGTCGCGTAGTAAGCGTTCCCCTGGCGCTCGTACTGCGCACGGATCGGGTCCTTGAAGGCCTCTTCCTCCGCCGCGGGCCAGCTCTCGCCGCGCGCCTCCGACTGGTCCCGCTTGACCGTCGCGAGGACCGAGGCGGCCTGTTCGCCGCCCATGACGGAGATCTTGGCGCCCGGCCACATCCACAGGAAGCGGGGCGAGTACGCCCGGCCGCACATCGAGTAGTTGCCCGCGCCGTACGACCCGCCGACCACGACCGTCAGCTTCGGCACGCGCGTGCAGGCCACCGCCGTGACCATCTTGGCGCCGTGCTTGGCGATGCCGCCCGCCTCGTAGTCCTTGCCGACCATGAACCCGGAGATGTTCTGCAGGAAGACCAGCGGGATGCCGCGCTGGTCGCACAGCTCGATGAAGTGGGCGCCCTTCTGGGCGGACTCGGAGAAGAGGATGCCGTTGTTGGCGACGATGCCGACCGGGTGCCCGTGGACGCGGGCGAAGCCGGTGATCAGGGTCTGCCCGAACTCCGCCTTGAACTCGGCGAAACGGGAGCCGTCGACCACGCGCGCGATGATCTCGCGTACGTCATAAGGGGTGCGGGAGTCGACCGGCACGGCGCCGTAGAGCCCGTACGGGTCCACCTTCGGGTCGACCGAGGGCTCCACGGACCAGGGCAGGGGCCCGCGCGCGGGGAGCGTGGCGACGATGTTCCGCACGATCCGCAGCGCGTGCGCGTCGTCCTCGGCGAGGTGGTCGGTGACGCCGGAGATCCTGGAGTGCACCTCGCCGCCGCCCAGCTCCTCGGCGGTGACGACCTCGCCGGTGGCCGCCTTCACCAGCGGGGGGCCGCCGAGGAAGATCGTGCCCTGGTTCCGGACGATGACGGCCTCGTCGCTCATGGCGGGGACGTAGGCGCCGCCGGCGGTGCACGAGCCGAGCACGGCCGCGATCTGCGGGATACCGGCGCCCGACATCCGGGCCTGGTTGTAGAAGATCCGCCCGAAGTGCTCCCGGTCCGGGAACACCTCGTCCTGCATGGGCAGGAAGGCCCCGCCGGAGTCGACCAGATAGAGACACGGCAGCCGGTTCTCCAGGGCCACCTCCTGCGCGCGCAGGTGCTTCTTCACGGTCATCGGGTAGTACGTCCCGCCCTTGACCGTGGCGTCGTTCGCGACGATCACGCACTCGCGCCCGCTGACCCGTCCGATCCCGGCGATGACACCGGCGGCCGGGGCCTGGCCGTCGTACATGCCGTCGGCGGCCAGGGGTGCGAGCTCCAGGAAGGGGGAGCCGGGGTCGAGGAGGGTGTCGACGCGGTCGCGCGGCAGCAGCTTGCCGCGCGCGGTGTGCCGGGCGCGTGCCTTCTCACCGCCACCGAGCCGCACCGCCGCCAGCTTGGCGCGCAGCTCCTCCCCGAGTGCCCGATGGGCCTCCTCGTTGGCCCGCCAGGCTTCCGACGCGGGATCTGCCGCGCTGTGAAGCTCCGGTGCCTCGTGCATCCTGCGGTCCCCTCACCAGTGGTCGACCAGTTAATGAGCGTTAACGCATTTCCATCAGGTTAACGACCGCTAACCTCCCTGTCTAGAATTGCTTCCATGGCCACCAGAACCGACGCCCCCACCCGCCGCGAGCAGATCCTCAAGGAGGCCGCGCGCCTCTTCGCCGAGCGTGGTTTCCACGGCGTCGGTGTCGACGAGATAGGCGCCGCCGTGGGCATCAGCGGCCCCGGTCTCTACCGGCACTTCGCCGGCAAGGACGCGATGCTCGCCGAGCTGCTGGTCGGCATCAGCGGTCAGCTCCTGACGGGCGCGAAGCGGCGCCTCGCGGAGGCCGACGGGGTGCCGGCCGAGGCGGTCCTCGACTCCCTCATCGAGGGCCACATCGACTTCGCCCTCGACGACCGCCCCCTCATCACCCTGCACGACCGCGAGCTGGACCGCCTCCGCGACAGCGACCGCAAGCTCGTACGCCAGCTCCAGCGGCAGTACGTCGAGCTGTGGGTGGAGGTCGTGCGCAAGGTGTACCCGGAGCTCACGGAGCCGACGGCCCGCTCGGCGGTGCACTCGGTGTTCGGCCTGCTGAACTCGACGCCGCATCTGGGGCGGCCGGGGTCGCTGCCGGGGCGGGGGGTCACGGCGGAGTTGCTGCATCGGATGGCGCGGGGGGCGTTCGGCGCGGCGGAATCGCCGGCGGCGGGCTGAGGCGGGCTTTCCTCGCCCCCGCCGCCCCTACCCGTCCCGTCCTTCTGGGGCTCCGCCCCAGACCCCGCTCCTCAAACGCCGGAGGGGCTGGATTTCGCCGGACCAGGCAAAGTCAGCCCGTCCGGCGTTTGAGGACGAGGCCCTTCGGGCCGAAGCGGGGTCTGGGGGCGGCAGCCCCCAGGGACGGGACGGGTAGGGGCGGCGGGGGCGAAATCCGCCAGGGGGGTGCGGTGAGAGTGACGAGCGTTACGGGGGGAGGCCTCTGGACGGCCGTTCGTACTCGCCGGTACCTTGAATGAGCAAGCGCTTAGACATGTACCGGTGGAGGTGGGCGGCGTGCGCCGTACGGTGTTCAACGAGGATCACGAGGCGTTCCGGGAGACCATCCGCGCCTTCATCGAGGCCGAGGTCGTGCCGGTCTACGACGAGTGGTTCGCGGCCGGCCAGGCGCCGCGCGACTTCTACTACAAGCTCGCCGAGCTCGGCGTCTTCGGCATCCGCGTGGACGAGGAGTACGGCGGCGCCGGCATCGACTCGTACAAGTTCGAGGCCGTGCTGTACGAGGAGACCGCCCGCGCGGGCGTCCAGTTCGGCGGCTCCGGCGTGCACGTGCTGCTCGGCCTGCCGTACATCAAGATGCTCGCCACCGACGAGCAGAAGAAGCGGTTCCTGCCGAAGTTCGTCTCCGGTGAGGAGATGTGGGCGCTGGCGATGACCGAGCCCGGCACCGGCTCCGACCTCGCCGGCATGAAGACCACCGCCAAGCTCTCCGAGGACGGCACGCACTACGTCCTCAACGGCGCCAAGACCTTCATCACCGGTGGCGTGCACGCCGACCGCGTGATCGTCTGTGCCCGCACCGACGCGCCCAGCGCCGAGGACCGCCGCCACGGCATCTCCCTGTTCGCCGTGGACACCAAGTCCGAGGGCTACTCCGTCGGCCGCAAGCTCGACAAGCTCGGCCTGAAGACCTCCGACACCGCCGAGCTGGCGTTCGTCGACGTGAAGGTCCCGGTCGAGGACCTCCTCGGCGAGGAGAACAAGGGCTTCTACTACCTCGGCCACAACCTGGCCTCCGAGCGCTGGGGCATCGCCTTCGGCGCCTACGCCCAGGCCAAGGCCGCCGTCCGGTTCGCCAAGCAGTACGTCCAGGAGCGCACCGTCTTCGGCAAGCCGGTCGCCCACTTCCAGAACACCAAGTTCGAGCTGGCCGCCTGCCAGGCCGAGGTCGACGCCGCCGAGGCCGTCGCCGACCGCACCCTGGAGGCCCTGGACGCGGGTGAGCTGACCCCCGCCGAGGCCGCCTCCGCGAAGCTCTTCTGCACCGAGGTCGCGCACCGCGTGATCGACCGCTGCCTGCAGCTGCACGGCGGCTACGGCTTCATGAACGAGTACCCGATCGCCCGCCTGTACGCGGACAACCGGGTCAACCGCATCTACGGCGGGACCAGCGAGATCATGAAGTCGATCATCGCGAAGGACATGGGCCTGTAAGGCTCCTGAAATTTCCTGCCCATAGAAAAGGTGCCATGAACCAGGCACTACAGGGTCTCCTCGATCTGCTCGACCTGGAGCAGATCGAGGAGAACATCTTCCGCGGCCAGTCCCGCTCCGCCGTCGTCCCGCGCGTCTTCGGCGGCCAGGTCGCGGCACAGGCGCTCGTCGCCGCCGGCCGCACGGTCCCCGCGGACCGGCCCGCCCACTCCCTCCACGCGTACTTCCTGCGCATGGGGGACCCGGGCGCGCCCATCGTCTACAACGTCGACCGCATGCGCGACGGCCGCTCCTTCACCACCCGCCGGGTGGTCGCGATCCAGCACGGCAAGCCGATCTTCGCGCTGTCGGCGTCCTTCCAGACGTACGAGGAGGGCATGGACCATCAGGCCCCCATGCCGCCCGCTCCCGACCCGGCGACGCTCCCCACCAGCGGCGAGCGGCTGCGTGGTTACGACCATCTCGACCCGGACGTCGTCGAGCGGTTCCTGGAGGCCCGCCAGGCGGTCGACCTGCGCTACGTCGACGAGCCGCCCTACGGCAAGTTCGGTGAGCCCCGCGAACCGCACTCCCAGGTCTGGTTCCGCACCAACGGCAAGCTGGCCGACGACCCGCTCCTGCACGTCGTACTCGCCACGTACGTCTCCGACATGACCCTGCTGGACTCGGTCCTGCTCGCCCACGGTCGGGGCGGCTGGGCCGTCGGGGACGTGGTCGGGGCCTCGCTGGACCACGCGATGTGGTTCCACCGCCCGTTCCGCGCGGACGAGTGGCTGCTGTACGACCAGGAGTCGCCGTCGGCACACGGCGGACGGGGGCTCGGGCAGGCGCGGATCTACACGCAGGACGGGCGGCTCGCGGTGTCGGTGATCCAGGAGGGCGTCGTCCGGATACCGCGGTGACGGCTCATTCCGCCGCCGCGCCCGAGTGCCTGCGCTGTCCACGCCCCGACCGCAGCAGGCGTACCGCCAGGAATGCGACGACGGCCACGGCCACGACGACCAGGATCGCCTTGGAGTAGAGGCTCACCAGGTCGGTGACCTCGTGCCAGCGCGCGCCGAGGGCGTAGCCGCCCGCGATGAACGCGGTGTTCCAGATGAGGCTGCCCGCCGCGGTGAGGGCGAGGAACACCGGGAGCCGCATGCGTTCGACTCCGGCCGGTATCGAGATCAGGCTGCGGAAGATGGGCACGAAGCGGCCGAAGAACACGGCCTTGGTGCCGTGCCGGAGGAACCACGCCTCGGTCCGCTCCACGTCCGCGACCTTCACCAGCGGCAGCCGGGAGGCCACCGCGATCAGCCGGTCCCGGCCGAGGAGAGCGCCGAGCAGGTACAGGACCAGCGCGCCCACCAGCGAACCCGCCGTCGTCCAGGCGACGGCCGCGAAGACGTCCATCCGCCCCTGGCTCGCCGTGAAGCCCGCCAGCGGCAGGATCACCTCGCTCGGCAGCGGCGGGAACAGGTTCTCCAGCGCGATGGCCAGTCCGGCGCCGGGCCCGCCCAGCTTCTCCATCAGGTCGGCGGCCCACCCGGCGACTCCGCCGACAGGTGCGTCCGCCGCCGCGGCAGCAATGATCATGCCTTCCACTTTACGAAGTCTTGACCTAAAGACCGTATGAGGAAGGCCGCACCATCGGCTGTGGGGTTCCGCACACGCGGCCGCCCGCTATGCCAGCCCCGCCTCCGCCAGCAGATACGCCGTCATCGGGTCGTAGAAGCGGGGGCTGACCACATGGTCGTCCAACGGCACCACCACCTGCACCGTCCCCTCCGACTCCGCGAGGAACAGCGCCGGGTCGTTGCAGTCCGCGTATCCGACGGAGTCGACGCCGTGCTGTCCGGCGTACCCCGCCCAGCCGTGGTCGGCCACGACCAGGTCCGGCAGCGGACGGCCCGCGCGCTCAAGTCCCGTGAGGATGGCCTTCATCGGGTCGCCGGAGTGGGTGTGCCAGAGCGTGGCGCCGTGCTCCAGGACCGCGACGTCCGCGAACTGCATGACGTAACCCTCGTCCGTCTGCAGGCCGTCCGGGATGACGACGATCTCGCAGCCCGTGGCGCGCAGCGCGTCGGCCGTCGCGCGGTGGACGTCCAGCAGGCCGCCCGGGTGGCCGGTCGCGAACAGCACCCGCTGCTGACCGTCCGCCGCCTTGCGCAGCCGGGCCGCCATCCGCTCCAGCGCGGCCACCGTCAGCTCGGGGTCGATGGTGTCCTGCCCGTGACGGTGCTCCGCGTCGTCGCTCACGCCGACGCGCTCCGCCATCACCGCGAGCACGTCCTGCTCGTCGGTCCAGCGGTCGCCGAGCTCCAGGCCGAGCCAGTAGTGGCGGTTGCCGTTCGCCAGCTGGCGGTAGTGGGAGAGGTTGTTCTCGCGGGGCGTCGCGACATCGCCCGCGATGCGGGTTCTGACGAGGTGGTCGACGAGCTCGGCGCGGCTGGGTGTCCCGGGTATCGGCATGGCTCCCATTGTGAGGCAGACAACTGCGGGAACGGCTGCCTCCGGAGCGCGTGCGACGCGCGTCACTGTGCAGATCATCGCGGGATGTGGCGCGCCGTCGTGGGATGGGGTGCGCCGCCGTCGGCCGTGGCGCGCCATCGCTCCTCGTGCGGCGTATCGGCGCTCGCAGTGGCCGCACGTCACCGTTCGCCGTGGCACGTCACCGCTCGATGTGCCGCAGGGCGAACCACAGCTCCATCCGTACGTCCGGATCGTCCAGGTCCGTGCCGAGGAGCGCCGCGCACCGGGCGATCCGCTGGCGGACGGTGTTGCGGTGGACGGACAGGGCCACCGCCGTGCGGTCCCAACTGCCGTGCAGGGAGAGCCAGGTGCGCAGGGTCTCGGTGAGCGGGGTCGTCAGGGGCGCGAGGAGCGTGCGGGCGTGGGCCTGCGCCTCGTCGAGGGAGAGCAGGTCGGTGAGGGCGGGACGGTGGGTGCCGTGCCGGAACAGGGGCGTGCGGGTGGCCCTCGCCCGGGACAGCGCCCGGGCCGCCTGGGTGTCGGCCGCCGGCCAGTCCGGCGCGGACGCCGGGGCGCTGACGCCCAGGGTCCAGCCGGGCTGCGGGGACGGTTCGCGGTCCGCCGGGACGAGGACGCGTACGACGTCCCGCGCCAGGTCGACCAGCGGGGAGCCGAGCGCCGCGCCCAGCGCCGAGGCGGCCACCGGGTCGCAGGGCAGGCTGTCGGGGCCTGCGTGGACCACGAGCCAGTCGCCCGTGCCCAGGAGCGGGGCCACCGCCTGTGGCTCGGCGCCCAGCAGCAGCCGTACCAGCGCCGAGGAGCGGGCCGCTCCCGAGCCGCTCTGGTGCTCGCCGGTGAGGAGGGAGAGGAGCACGGCGGCGACCGAGGCGATGGTGTGATCGCCGGGATCGCGCTGCGGGGCGGCGACCCCGAGGACGAAGCCCTGCCCGGCGCCGAGGGCATAGGCGGCGAGGTGGACGCCGGAGGCGGTGTCGGCGGCGGAGGTGGGTGTCCCCGGGCCCGACGGGCGTACGACCTCGGCGAGCCCGGCGAGCGCCTCGCTCACCGTCTTCTCCAGCGTCCGTTCCGTGGCCCTGCTCGCCGTGCTTTCCGGCGCCCGTCCTGCTGTCCTGCTCGCTGCGCTTTCCGGCGCCCGTCCTGCTGTCCCGCTCCCCGCGCCTTCCGGCGCCCGCCCCGCAACCCCGCTCCCCGCCCCCTCCGGCACCCGCCCCGCAGACGCGACCTCCGCCCCCTCCGGCCCGTACAGCACCGCCCACCCCCCGACCCGCTGCGCCAGCTGTCGCAGCACCGCCCGCACCGGATCCGGGCGTGAGGCGGCTGCCGCCAGGCTCTGCTGGGCCTCCGTCACGCGGCGGAGTTCGGCGAGGCGGGCCCGGGCCATCAGTTGCCAGACCGCGCGGGCCACGCCGGAGAAGGTGGTCTGCGGAGGAACCTCCAGGAGCGGGAGCTCGTATGCCTCGCACGCCGCCACCAGGGCGCGCGGCACCGTGTCGTGGACGGGAGCGAGTCCGAAGCCGAGTGCCGCGCCGCCCGCCGCGACGATCCTCGCCACGTAGTCGTCGAAGTACGTGCCCGATCCCGCCGCCTCCGGGATGTGCACGCCCGCCGTCAGCAGCAGTTCCCCGCCCAGCAGATACGGATACGGGTCGGCCATCTCCGAGGTGTGCGCCCAGTGGATCACCGTGTCCGCGTCCGTCGGGCCGGCGATCTGGCGCAGGGCCAGGTCCTCGCGGGCCAGGAGCGCCGAGAGGGGCACCGGTGGGGTGGGGGGAACGGCGGGTTCCGGCATGGGACGTTTCCTACACTCGCGCAACCTCAGATGGATGAAACGTACACTTCGCAGTCGCTTTCCGGCCACCTACTGTCGTTCCAGACCGGCAGCCGCGGGTACGGGCGGATGTCCCCGCGAGCCGCTGCCGAACCGTCCCCACCCCCCACTTTCACGACACGCCACCGGAATGTGCGCGAAGGAGGCCCCCAATATGGCCGTCGACTACACAGTCATCGTCGTCTATCTGGCCGGCATGCTGGCCATGGGCTGGTGGGGCATGCGCCGCGCCAAGTCCAAGAGCGAGTTCCTGGTCGCCGGCCGTCGGCTCGGGCCGACCATGTACTCCGGCACCATGGCGGCGATCGTCCTCGGCGGCGCGTCCACCATCGGCGGCGTCGGGCTCGGCTACCAGTACGGGCTCTCCGGCGCCTGGATGGTGTTCACCATCGGCCTCGGGCTGCTCGCGCTCTCGGTCTTCTTCTCCGCCCGCATCGCCCGTCTGAAGGTCTACACCGTCTCCGAGATGCTCGACCTGCGCTACGGCGGCCGGGCCGGCGTCATCTCCGGTGTCGTCATGTGGGCGTACACGCTCATGCTCGCGGTCACGTCGACGATCGCGTACGCCACGATCTTCGACGTCCTCTTCGACATGAACCGCAGCGTCGCGATCATCCTCGGCGGCTCGATCGTCGTCGCCTACTCGACGCTCGGCGGCATGTGGTCGATCACCCTGACGGACATGGTCCAGTTCGTGGTGAAGACGATCGGTGTGCTGCTGCTCCTGCTCCCCATCGCCGTCGTCAAGGCGGGCGGGTTCAGCGAGATGAAGGCGCAGCTGCCGACCGAGTACTTCGACCCGCTGGGCATCGGCGGCGAGACGATCTTCACCTACGTCCTGATCTACACCTTCGGCATGCTCATCGGGCAGGACATCTGGCAGCGCGTCTTCACCGCCCGCAGCGACAAGACCGCCAAGTGGGGCGGCACCGTCGCCGGCACCTACTGCCTCGCCTACGCCCTCGCCGGCGCCGTCATCGGCACGGCCGCCAAGGTGCTCTACCCCAAGCTCGGCAGCCCGGACGACGCCTTCGCGACCATCGTCAAGGACGAACTCCCGGTCGGCGTAAGGGGGTTGGTGCTGGCCGCCGCTCTCGCCGCCGTGATGTCCACGTCCTCCGGCGCGCTCATCGCCTGCGCGACCGTCGCGAACAACGACATCTGGTCGCGGCTGCGGGGCGCGGTCCGCCGCACCGAGGTCACCAAGGACGTGCGCAAGTCGCACGAGGCCCCCGACACCCCCGACGCGCTCGACCCGCACGACGAGGTGAAGGGCAACCGCGCCTTCATCCTCCTCATGGGCATCGCCGTGATCGCCACGGCCATCGCGCTCAACAACGTCGTCGAGGCGCTGACCGTCGCCTACAACCTGCTCGTCGGCGGACTGCTCGTGCCGATCCTGGGCGGGCTGCTGTGGCGGCGCGGGACCGTGCAGGGCGCGCTCGCCTCGGTCACCGTCGGTGGCGTCGCGGTGATCGTCCTGATGGCGACCCACGGCATCCTCGCCAACGAGCCCGTCTACTACGGCCTGCTGCTCTCCCTCGGCGCGTACATCGCCGTGTCCTTGATGACGCGGCCGACCGACGCGGCCGTACTCGCCGCCTGGCGTGAGCGCCTCGCCGGGCGGAACCCCGAACTCGCGTCCGAACCGGTGCCGGCTCGCCAGTAGAGTCGTAGGAAGATATCCCGCATACGCGATGAAGCGTAGGAAAGAAGGCATTCCCCCATGAGCAGCAACGAGACGCCCCGCGGCCCCGTCGACTCCTCCCGCATCCCGCGGTACGCCGGACCCGCCACCTTCGCCCGGCTGCCCCGCCTCGACGAGGTCGGCCGCGCCGACGTCGCCGTGGTCGGCGTGCCGTTCGACTCGGGCGTCTCGTACCGGCCGGGCGCCCGCTTCGGCGGCAACGCCATCCGCGAGGCGTCCCGGCTGCTGCGCCCGTACAACCCGGCGCAGGACGCTTCCCCCTTCGCCCTCGCGCAGGTGGCGGACGGTGGCGACATCGCGGTGAACCCCTTCAACATCAACGAGGCCGTGGAGACGGTCGAGGCGGCGGCCGACGAGCTGCTCGGCACCGGCGCCCGCCTGATGACCCTCGGCGGCGACCACACCATCGCGCTCCCGCTGCTGCGCTCGGTGGCGAAGAAGCACGGCCCGGTCGCCCTGCTCCACTTCGACGCCCACCTCGACACCTGGGACACCTACTTCGGCGCGGAGTACACCCACGGCACGCCCTTCCGGCGCGCGGTGGAGGAGGGCATCCTCGACACGGAGGCGCTTTCCCACGTAGGCATCCGCGGTCCGCTGTACGGCAAGCAGGACCTCACCGACGACGAGAAGATGGGCTTCGGCATCGTCACGTCGTCCGATGTCTACCGCCGCGGCGCCGACGAGGTCGCCGACCAGCTGCGCCAGCGCATCGGCGACCGCCCGCTCTACATCTCCATCGACATCGACTGCCTCGACCCGGCGCACGCCCCCGGCACCGGCACCCCCGAGGCGGGCGGCATGACCTCGCGCGAGCTGCTGGAGATCCTGCGGGGCCTGGCGTCCTGCAACCTGGTCTCCGCGGACGTCGTCGAGGTGGCGCCCGCGTACGATCACGCCGAGATCACGTCGGTGGCCGCGTCCCACACGGCGTACGAACTGACCACGATCATGTCCCGCCAGATCGCGGCGGCCCGGAAGGACTCGGAAGCGAAGTGACTCACGACCACGACCTGGTACTCCGCCCGACGGAGGCGCAGATTGCCGCCGCTCTGAATCCTCCCGCCGGCCGCAACGGCGGAGACCTGGTCGTGGAGACGCTGGCCGGGCTCGGCGCGACGACGGTCTTCGGGCTGCCCGGCCAGCACGCGCTGGGCATGTTCGACGCGCTGCGCCGCTCCGACCTCAGGTACATCGGCCTGCGCGTGGAGAACAACGCCGGGTTCGCGGCGGACGCGTACGGCCGGATGACGGGCGAGGCGGCGCCGCTGCTGCTGTCGACGGGCCCCGGCGCGCTGACCTCGCTGGCCGCGCTCCAGGAGGCGGCCGCGGCTTCGGCGCCGGTTCTGGCGATCAGCAGCCAGATTCCGACGGCCGGGCTGGGCGGTGGCAGGCACGGCTACCTCCACGAACTCCCCGACCAGGCGGCGTCGTTCCGGGGCGTGGTGAAGTCGGTCCACACGGTCCGCACCCAGTCCCAGATCCCCTCCGCGATCGAGGCGGCCTGGAAGTCGGCGCTGACCGCCCCGCACGGCCCGGTGTGGGTGGAGATCCCGCAGGACGTGCTGCTGGCCGAGACGTCGATCCCGGTGGTGACGGGCGGCGACGCGTTCCCGGAGGAGCTGCCGCCGCGCCCCGAACTGACGGCGGTGGCGGCCCACTTGCTGTCGCAAGCCGCCCGTCCGGCGATCATCGCGGGTGGGGGAGTGGTGCGGGCGGACGCGTCCGGCAAGCTTCGCAGGCTCGCCGAGACGCTGAAGGCCCCGGTGGTCACGACTCCCGGCGGCAAGGGCGCGTTCCCGTGGAATCACCCGCTGTCGCTCCAGTCCTGGATCGAGGACCGGCACACGACGGACTTCCTGGAGGATGCGGACGTCCTGCTCGTGGTGGGGTCGGGACTGGGCGAACTGTCCTCCAACTACCACACGTTCAAGCCCCGGGGCCGGGTCATCCAGATCGAGGCCGACCTCGGCAAGCTGGAGTCCAACCACCCGGCCCTCGGCATCCACGCGGACGCGCGGCTGGCGTTGCAGGCGCTGCTGGAGACGGTGTCGGAGCGGGAGGACGTGGCGGCGCCGGAGCGGGTGCGTGAGGTGCTGGGGAAGGTGTCGGAGCGGATCGCCGGCCAGGAACTCACCCTGGAACAGGACGTGTTGGCGTCGGTCCGGCGTGCCCTTCCCGCCGACTCCCCGTCCTTCTGGGACATGACCATCCTGGCGTACTGGGCCTGGTCGGCCTTCGACGCCAAGGGCCCCAACCACCTGCACTCCGCCCAGGGCGCCGGCGGCCTCGGCTACGGCTTCCCGGCGGCGCTGGGCGCGGCGGTCGCGGACCCGACGCGTCCGGTGCTCGCGGTGTCCGGCGACGGCGGCGCGCTGTACTCGATCGCCGAGCTGGCGACGGCCCGCCAGTACGACCTGAACGTCACCTGGCTCATCGTCGACGACGGCGGCTACGGCATCCTGCGCGAGTACATGACGGACGCGTTCGGCCAGGCCACGGCCACGGAGCTGACGCGGCCGGACTATGTGGCGCTGGCCGAGTCGTTCGGCGTCCCCGGGGCCCGGACGACCCCGGAGACGCTGGAGGCGGATCTGGCGAAGGCGCTTCAGACCCCCGGCCCGTCGGTGGTCGTCCTCCCGGCGGTGCTGCGGATGTTCGCGCCGACACACCTCACGACGTGATGCCTCACTGGCCGTCGCGCGCGTCGTAGACGTGGTCGCGGTCGGAGCAGGCGTCGTCCACCGCGGGGCCGGTCCCCGGTACGGCCCACGGGACGAGCGAGAGCGCCTGCTTGCAGAGGCCGGCGGTGGAGTAGCCGGCGATGTTGATACGGCCCCGGTCGCCGTCGTCGGCGTGGGCCGGGGTGGCGAGTACGAGGGCTGCCGTGGTGAGCGCGGCGAGCGCGCTGATCTTCTTCATAGCCGGGTCAACGGCATCGGATCGACGCAGGTCATTCCGCTGTACAGGTGGTGATCGAGCGCGTGCCAGGTGGTGACCGAGCACGCCAGGGGCCGACGAGGCCCCTGGCGCGGCTACGGCGACTCGTGTCCGGGGCGACTGAACAGTGCCCGGTCGCCTACCAGATCGACTCGACCCACTCCGGGTGGTCGATGAACGGGTTGCGGTTGCCCTGGTAGCTGTCGTAGATGACCTCGTTGCGGCGCTCCTCGAAGGAGTCCGGCGGGTCCTCGTCGTTCCACTGCTTCAGGACCGAGAGGCGGCCGTGGTAGGGGACGCTGCCGTTGGTGACGGCGTCGTTGGGCTCCAGGTCGGGCCAGCTGTCGTCGCCCTCGTAGCGGACGGCCATGTAGAGGATCATGCGGGCCACGTCGCCCTTGACGGCGTCGCGCGGCTCGAAGGAGTTGGAGTCGGTCAGGCTGCCGCCGGAGTTGGTGAAGCTGCTGCCGCCGTTGTCGAAGTCCTTGTTGCCGCGGATGCTGTTGACCTGGACGTCCTCGGGACGCAGGTGGTGCAGGTCGGTGCCCGGGCCGGCGGAAGTGCCGAAGTCGCCGTGGGACTGGGCCCACACGTGCTCGCGGTTCCAGTTGCCGGTGCTGCCGCCGTTGAGGGACTTGCTGCGGGAGATGCCGCTGTAGAGCAGCTTCACGTTGCTGCTGTTGTTCGGGTCCTGGTCGGTGACCTTCAGGGCGTTCCAGACGGCCGAGTACGAGATCGTCGTCTGGTCGCTGATGATCGTGTGCAGCGAGTCCTTCAGGGCCGTGCCGGACTTGCCGATCGCGTCGGCGTAGTACGTGTCGTCGTACTCCGTCGTCGTCGCGGCGGCCGGGGAGGCGGTGAGCGCCGGCGTGGTGAGGCCGACCAGGACGGCGGCCGTCGTCAGCGCCACTGACTTCCAGCGGCTGCGGCGTATGTGTGTCGCCAGCATGTGGGGTTCCCAATCTACGCGGGGATCTACGCGGGTTGAATGGAGGCGGCAATCGGGAGAGTGGCATGGACATGCGGTCATGTCGAGGGCTTGCACGTGTCCATTGGGTGACGCGAAACGGCAAATCGGGGCATGGGTGCGATAGTTGACGCCGAAACGGCCCCCGGCTGGTGAGTCGGGGGCCGTTGAGTAGGGGCCGTTGAGTGGGGGGGCGGTGGGCCGGTCGGGTCAGCTGACGTCCGACGGGTCCAGTCGGTAGATGGTGGACGACTGGTTGCTCTGCGAGGAGTTGTCCGAGCTGGAGCTGGAGCCCGAGTTTGTGCCGGTGCTGGAGCTCGAGTTCTTGGTCGAGCCGGAAGTCGAGCTGTAGTCGCTCTCCTTCACCGCCGTCCCGTTCTTCTGCACCCACTCCGTGACCTCGGAGCTGACGCTGCTGCCGGCGCCGGGGCCGCCGCCCATGCCACCGCCACCGATCTGGATGTAGTGCAGCTCGCCCTTCTTCACGAACTCCTTGAGCTTGGCCAGCGTCATCGCCTTGTCGGAGCCGGACCAGCCCCACATGGAGATCACGGGCTCACCACTGCTGAGGATGAGCTGCGCGGCGCTCTGCGAACTCGACACCGCCAGGAGCCAGGTGGCGCCGTCCTGGTGCTTCTTGAGGTAGGTGATGAGCTCGCTGCTCGCGCCGCCGCCCATGCCGCCGCCGGGGCCACCGCCCATGCCGCCACCGCCGACCATGCCGCCGGGCTGGCCGCTGTTGCCGGTGCCGGTGTCCGTGCCGCCGAGGGCCGTACCGCCGTTGCCGGTGCCGTTGGGCGGCGTACCGCCCATGTCGCCGGTGCCGCCGGGAGCCTGGCCGCTCTGGCTGTTCTGACCGTCCTGACCGCCGGGCAGTTCGCCGTTCCCGCCGCCCGGCATCATCTGGCCGCCCTGCTGCCGGCCGCCGGGGAAGCCGCCGCCCTCCTGGCCGTTCGGGCCGCCGCCGAAGTCACCCCGGCCGCCGCCACCGGGACCGCCGCCGAAGCCGCTCCCCGTGGAGGGCCCGGCCGTCGGATTCGTACCGCCGCCCATGCCGCCGCCGCCCGACCCGGACGGCACCGACCAGGCGTACGCCGCAGGACCCGCCACGGCCGCGACGACCGCCGCAGCCACGGATGCCGCCAGCAGCCGTACCCGTATGCCCGACGCGGACCGGAAGACGAGCAGCCCCACGATCGCCAGCGCCATGACGACGGCGATGGCCGGCCACAGCCAGGTGTTCCAGCCGGAGGCCCGACGCAGCAGTACGACCGCCCAGACCGCCGTGACGGCCAGGCCCGCCGGCAGCACCCAGGCCCACCGCTTGTCGGCGCGGAAGGCGCGCAGCAGCATCACGCCGCCGCCTCCGCACAGGGCCGCGATGCCGGGGGCGAGCGCGGTCGTGTAGTAGGGGTGCATCGTGCCCTCGGCCATGGCGAAGGTCAGGTAGTGCAGGGCGGTCCAGCCGCCCCACAGCAGCAGCGCGGCGCGGGTGAGGTCGGTGCGCGGGGCGCGTCCGCGCAGCACCAGGCCGCCGACGCACGCGATGGCCGCGAAGGGGATCAGCCAGGAGATCTGGCCGCCGAGGATGTCGTTGAACAGCCGGCCGATCCCGGCGGTCCCGGAGAAGCCGCCGCCTCCGCCACCGCCGCCTCCGCCGTTGCCCTCGCCGCCGAAGATCCGGCCGAGGCCGTTGTAGCCCATGATCAGGTCCCAGGCCGTGCCGTCCGTCGAACCGCCGATGTACGGACGTTCGTCGGCGGGCACGAGGGAGACGGCCGCCGCCCACCAGAAGCTGGAGACGACGAGGGCGACACCGGCGACGAGCAGATTGACGATCCGCTTCACGAGCTTGGGCTTCGCGGCGTAGAGATAGACCGCGAAGACGGCGGGCAGCGCGATGTACCCCTGGAGCATCTTCGTGTTGAACGCGAGCCCGAAGCACACCGCGGAGCCGACGAGCGGCAGCAACTTGCCGTTGTGCACGGCCCGCAGGGCGAGCGCCGCGCCGCCGGCCATGAGGAACACCAGCAGGGTGTCCGGGTTGTTGTCACGGTTGATGGCGACCGTGATCGGCGTCAGGGCCAGCACCAGCGCGGCGACCGTCGCCGCACCGTGACCCCACACCCGCTTCACCGACGCGTGCACGATCCAGATCGTCGCCAGCGCGACCAGGATCATCGGCAGCATCATCTGCCAGGTGCCGTAGCCGAAGACCCGGCACGACAGCCCCATCACCATCAGGGCGAACGGCGGCTTGTCGACGGTCAGGAAGTTCCCCGCGTCCAGCGAGCCGAAGAACCACGCCTTCCAGCTCTGCGTACCGCTCAGCACGGCCGCGCTGTAGAAGCTGTTCAGGCCGGCCCCGGACAGGTTCCAGGAGTACAGCACCGCCGCCAGGATCAGGATCGCGATCAGCGCGGGGAGTGACCAGCGGGGCGCCTTGTCCGGGGGCGCGGCGGGTGGGGCCGGGGTCGGCGGGGGCACGTCGGGGGTCACGGTCGTGTGGGGGTGGGGATCGGTGGCTGATGTCACCCGGGCATCGTGTGGGGCGGGGGTGGGTGGGGGCTGTGGCGTACCTGGCTGTTTGCTGTGGATTCTCAAAGGGGTCTGCAAAGGGGGCGGCAAGGGAGTCCAAGGGAGCGCAGGACGACTTGGTGCAGTTCGAGTGGCTGGCGTCCCACCAGTGAGCGCGAGAGAAAGATTCCTCGAATGGCGGTCTCAGTAATTGCAGCCCAACTCACAGCTACGGAGGAATGCCTGGGCATCGAAGAATCACTCGGCGGACTTGATGGTTGGCAGGTGCGAGACGGCGGGAACTGGCTGATGACGCGCGAAGAATCGCGCATCGTGGCCTACCGTGTCTCTCCTGTTCCCTCACAACTCTTCTCCGAGAGGTGGGAGTGGAACTCGCCAGAGCCAGGAGGGTATGCATCGCCCGCGGGAAGCGGCTTGATATTCAGCGGGCGAGGTGAGATCACACGCCTCGCAGATGACGGCACCGTTCGCTGGGTCTTCCGACACGACGCATGGCCCGAGGGGGGACTTGGGAAGGGGGCGTGCACATTGACGCCCTCGGGCGAGCATGTGATCGCAACGGTTTGCGGGGCTGTTGGCGAGGACGGGTCGTACGAAGGAGACCTCTGCGTAGCTCTCGACAGCAGCTCGGGGGAGCTGGTGGCCAGGTCCGTGCTGCCTGCGTTCTCTGCGCTCTATGAGTTCCAGCAATCGTTGAGCGGATCGGATCACGTCTTCCTGTCAGCAGGACAAGGGCAGGACGAATTTCACTCCATGCTCGTGACGCTCCGGTCTGGTGAACTCTCGGTCCTGCCTGCCGGAGCCATTGACGAACCGTTCACCGGGAACAGTCTTGGTGGCGCTTTCCTCAAGATGGCAAGGGACGGGGCATCTCTCACGCGCTACCAGATGGAGGGGCCCGGCACCTGTCGTTCTGCGGCCGTAGCGTGGACCGAGAGCACGCTGAGCAGCCCAGATCTTCGACTCGTAGGCCGACCGGGCTTTGTGGACGAGGCAACGGTGCTGGCGCCCGTCGCTGAGGACTGGTGGCCAGAGGAGTCCCGTCACCTGCTGCTCAACTCGCGAACTCTGCGGCTGGAGGCAATGGTTGAGTACCCATTCGCTGTCTCCCCGGACCCCATCGCCCTCGGTGACGGCACCTGGTTGACTGTGTCCAATGACCAGGTGTACAGGTGGCGAGCAGCGAAATGACCGGCTGGGCTGGGATGAGTATCTCGCCAACCCCGAGCAGCTCAATGCGTGTTACGACCACGTTCCCGAACTGAGCGGAGTGCGGCTCAGGTCGGTCAACGTGAACTGGCGAGGTCCACAAATCACTCTCCGGATTGACCTTCCCCGCTTCCCCGATCATGTTTCGGAGGAGTGGCGGGCTGAGCAAGTGGATACGTTCCAGTGCCATATCACCTTCCTGGCCGCCGAGGACATCGCACTGACCGATTGGCGACCTCCGGCCACGGTCGATATCGCGCTGGTGCCGAAAGAGTTGCGGCGCGTGCGGGTCAGTGTCTCGGGCCCGGGCGTTGACCTGCGATTCAGTTGCAGCGACTCGCTGCTCGTCGGCCATGTGAGCGCATTCAAGATCGCCCCTGACGGCGCGGACAATGGACGGCATCTCTTCGCGCGAAGGATCGATGCTCGGCTGTACTCCGAACTGCCCGCCACCCATGAGAGGAGGTTCTATGCCGAATGACTGGACCCTCGTGCTGGCGTCCGCGGAGGGGCTGCGTGCCCTCTATGGGATGGCACCGCCAAATCTTACGGAATGCACACTGAGCCACGTGCATATCGACGAACGGGGCCGTTCAGTAACCCTGGGTCTCGAAACCGAGGTCATGCCGTCACCGCTCCCTGACGAATGGCGGGCCAAGGGCTTGAACACTTGCGAGTTCTTCATCGTCTTCGGCGACACGGGCAACGTACACATTCAGGGCTGGGACGCGTCTGTGGCGAATGCCGTGACCATCTCTGAGGCGGGTGATGGGGGCATCTTGGTCTCTGTCGGGACTGAGAGCGCCGGCATGAGTTTCCAGGCTGGTTCGGTGTCGCTGGCCAGGGTGCGGGGGTATCTCGCGAGCAAGTCTGTGTAAGGGGAGTGGGTGTGGAAGCAAATTTCTCGTCGAACGTAGTGGACGTTCTCCGGACATCCGGTTGGGATCCGCGGCGAACGGTGGATCCTGCACAATGGGCGCTCCCGTTCGAGGAGAGAGGTATCCGGGCGCATGAGGCGGTGCAAGAATTTCTCGCAGAGTTCGGTGGCCTCAGTGTCGCCGTCTCGGGTCCCGGCGTTAACTGCGCCCGCGAGCCGTTTGAACTTGATCCGCTCCTCTGCCTGGGAGAGGAGGACCGCTTCTCCGAGTGGGGCGAAGAGTTGGGACTTCATCTGTTCCCGCTCGGGGAGCTGGATCGAGGGCGCTTCTTCCTCGGCATGGACGAGAACGGTTTGGTGTACCTGGTAGCCGACTGGATAGCGCGGTTCGGTCCGTGGCCGCAGGCGATCGATGCCCTGGTACTGGGAGTGGCACCTGAGGAAATTTCTGGCTGCCCTATTCCGCCTATGCCGGAAGTGGAGTGCTGAATGAGTGGATTTGAATCGGTTGCCGCCCTCGTCGAACTGTTCGGCCTCCGAGAAGATCCCAGCTTCCCGTCACACCTGCTGGTCATCCAGTACGACGGCATGGGCGGCTTGATCTCCCTCGATATGTCGGATCGGGACGCGCACGGCGAGGCGCCGGTCGTCAGCTGGGACCCGGGTTCCGATGCCCGTGGCGGGCCGGAACAACTCGCGGAGGATTTCGGCACGTACGTCCTGCGAGAGTGCGCAAGGGCGCTCGGTCGGGCGAGCGTTTCCAACCGCCTTCTTCGGGGCGGTGATGAATGCATCGGTTCCAACACCGTCAGATCAGAGGAGAGGAGCTAGGATCCTATGTGGCGCGAAATCGCATCGGAATTTCAGAATATTGAACTGCAGGGCCCGGCGGACGAAAAATCCTTGAATTTGATCGAGCGGCAACTGGATCAGATTGTTCCGCAGTCTCTGCGCGAACTTCTTCTGGAAACTGATGGCATCGCGGGCAGATACGGAACAGATGTGATCTGGAGCGCGGGCAGGATCCTTGGGGATAATCTGGCATTCCGTAACGATGAACAGTTCCGTAGTCTCTATCAGCCGTTCGACGACCTGATGTTCTTCGGAGACAACGGTGGCGGTGACCAGTTCGCTTTTGTGCGCAGCCGCGAACGGGACGAAATCTTCGTGTGGGACCATGAAACGGATAGCAGAATTTGGGTGTCGGGGTCCCTGGAGCACTATCTCCGCAAGGCGATCGGAAGTGACGGGGAGGATTGGTACCGTGGCTAGCTCGGGCTTGCGCGGTGAATTGATCCCTGAAAGCGAGCGTTCTGCATCCGCGCATTACGGATCAGGTGCGCTCAGGGCTGCGTGCCCTTGCTGGCGGTGACGAAGGCCGACCAGTTGGCGGGCAGAGAAGAGCGGCGACGGGCTGCCGCTTCCGGACCACGGACGGGGAATCGTGCAACCTCGCCGTATGCCGGCCCTCACCGTATGTCGGCGGCGGCGCGGCGAGCCGGGGCGCCCGTCCCCCGTACCTGTCGGTGACGAGTCCGAGTACAACGACGGCCTCGCCGTCCCGTGTCGCAGACCTGACCCTTCCGGCGGCCAGTGATCAGAAGTGCGTGGCAATCCCGAACACGCGCCGCAGCTGAGCCATATCGTGCCGATCGCGGTCGGTCGGCTCGTACCCCTGATGGAAGTAGACCTGCTGCTCCGCGGACAGGCACGGGACCGTCGTACCGCCGATGGTGCCCGTCACGAAGCACGAGGAGGGGTAGATGAAAGGGCGCGACGGTTCGAGTGACGCCTGCTGCGCGCGGACGGGGCGCCAGTCCAGGGTCTCGACAAAGCCCGCCGCCCCGTTCAGGGCCGCCAGCACCGCGTCCTCCTGCTCCCGGCGGTGCATCAGGTCCAGGTCGCGGTGGGTGCGGGTCTGCTCGCCGATGAGGGCGTCGATGCCCCAGCCGCCCCCGATCCAGACCTCGGCCCGCACCTCGTGCAGCAGGGCCAGGACCGTCAGCACGTCGTCAGCGGTCATCGCGCGTACCGGTTTTGACACACGTACAACCTTTCCTTCGGCCTCGTGAGTCAACAGGGCATGACTCACGGGACATCGCAGACATCGCATGAGAAGTCAAAGGGCGAGAAGTCAACGGGCCTTTCCAGGCGTGCCAGAGCGCTCGTCGCCGCAGGCGTCGGTGCCGGCGTGTTCATACCGTCCCTCGCCGCCGCGACCCCTGCCGTCGCGGCCACCCCCACCGTCAGCTGTACGTCCGCCAAGGCCGGCCTCGCCGACAAGCTGAAGAAGGACATCACCGCCGCGCTCGCCAACCGCAAGGGCACCATCGCGGTCGGTCTCTACGACCGGTCCACGAACACCACCTGCAGTCTCCGTGCCTCCACCGCCTTCGACTCCGCCAGCGTCGTCAAGGTCACCGTGCTGGCCACGCTGCTGTGGGACGCGAAGAAGACCAACCGGTACCTCACCGACCGTGAGGTGTCCCTCGCCAAAGCCATGATCACCAAGTCGGACAACGCCGCGACCAGCACGCTCTGGAAGCAGCTCGGGCTGACGAAGATCAAGGGATTCCTCGCCGCCGCCGGCATGACCCAGACCAAGCCCGGCGCGAACGGCTACTGGGGCCTGACCCAGATCACCGTCACCGACGAGCAGAAGCTGCTCAAGCTCGTCACGGCCAAGAACGCGGTGCTCAGCGACAACTCCCGCGCCTACATCCTGAAGCTGATGGGGCAGGTCGTCTCCTCGCAGCGCTGGGGTACGCCGTACGGAGTGCCGTCCGGTGTCTCCGTGGCCGTCAAGAACGGCTGGCTGCAGCGTGCCACCAACGGCTGGCGGGTGCACAGCGTCGGTGCGTTCAAGGGGGGCGGCCATGACTACATGATCACGGTGCTCAGTCATGGCAACAGCACCATGAACTATGGCATTACGACCATTCAGGGCGTCGCCAAGGTCATCCACCGGGACCTGGCGGCAAGCTGACGCTTCACACGGCAGTCTCCCGTCCTTCACCGTGCCGTCCTACGGTGACGGCCATGCGCCTGAGAACCGTACTCGCGACCACCGCCGCGTCCCTGGCGGCGGCCACCTGTCTGTCCGCCGCCGGGCCCGCCAACGCCGTGCAGAGCAACGCCTGTTCGCCCACCGTCTCCATCGACCGCTTCTCCGACGCGCTCGACAAGACGACGTACGAGGGCACCTTCGTCGGCAACTTCTCCGCGCTCGCGGTGGACCGCGACGGTTCGCTCGCGGCCGTCTCCGACCGTTCCGCCCTCTTCAGCCTGGACTCCAGCCCGGACGGGAAGACCCTCGCGCCGAAGGCCGTCGTCCCCCTCGCCGACGAGACCGGCGCCCCCCTCGACTCCGAGGGCCTCGTCGTCGACCGGAACGGCACCCGGCTGATCTCCTCGGAGACCGAGCCCTCCGTACGCCGCTACTCCCGTGACGGCAAGATCCTCGACCGGCTCCCCGTCCCGGACGCCCTCCGCGTCGCCCCGGCCGGCCGCGCCGTCTCCAACGGCACCTTCGAAGGGCTGACCCTGCTCCCCGGCGGCCGCACCCTGCTCGCGTCGATGGAGTACGCGCTGAACGGCGACAGCGCCGGCATCGTCCGCTTCCAGACCTGGCAGCGGTCCCGGGCGACGGGGGGCCACTTCGAGCCGGGCGCCCAGTACGCCTACCGCACCGACACCGGCCTCGGCGTCCCCGAGGTCCAGGCGACCCCCGACGGCCGCCTCCTCGTCCTGGAGCGCGGCTTCACCGCCGGCGTCGGCAACACGGTCCGCCTCTATCTGGCCGACCCGCGCCGCGCCACGGACACCAGCGGCATCGAGAACCTGACGGGGCAGGACGACGTACGCCTGATCAAGAAGACCCTCCTCGCGGACATCGCCGCCTGCCCGTCCCTGGGCGCCACGGCCAAGCAGCCCCAGCCCAATCCCCTCCTCGACAACATCGAGGGCATGGCGATCACGGGGTACTCGAAGGGGCGCCTGAAGGTGCTGCTGGTCAGCGACGACAACCAGAACGCCGTACAGACGACCCGGTTCTACTACCTGCGTGTCCGTATCTGATCGGTCGCCGACTGTTGCAGCGGGATGAAATCCGCTTCCGTTCGCGTTGGTGCCTTCCGGTAGATCAGGACGAACGGAGGGCACCCGCGTGGCAGCGCAGCAGGGGGAGACGAGGGGCTGGGCACGGCGACTGTGGGGCTATGCCTGGCGCTACCGCAAGGACGTGATCCTCGCCCTCGGCTCCTCCCTCGCCGGCATGGCCGTCATGGCCATCGTCCCGCTGATCACCAAGGTGATCATCGACGACGTGATCGGCGACCACAGCCGAGGCATGGCCCTGTGGGCGGGCCTGCTGATAGCCGCCGCCCTCGCCGTCTACGTCCTCACCTACATACGCCGCTACTACGGCGGCCGGCTCGCCCTCGATGTCCAGCACGACCTGCGGACCGAGATGTTCGGGACCATCACCCGGCTCGACGGGCGACGGCAGGACGAGCTGTCCACCGGGCAGGTCGTCGGACGTGCCACCAGCGACCTCCAGCTGATCCAGGGCCTGCTCTTCATGCTCCCGATGACCATCGGGAACTTCATGCTCTTCCTGATCTCCCTGGTCGTCATGGCCTGGCTGTCGGTGCCGCTGACGCTGGTGGCCCTCGCGGTCGCCCCGGCCCTGTGGTGGATCGCCAAGCGCAGCCGGACCAAGCTCCACCCCTCCACCTGGTACGCGCAGGCCCAGGCCGCGGCCGTCGCGGGCGTGGTCGACGGGGCCGTCAGCGGCGTACGCGTGGTGAAGGGATTCGGGCAGGAGGAGCAGGAGACCGGGAAGCTGAGGGACGTCAGCCGGCGGCTCTTCGCGGGGCGGCTGCGGACCATCCGGTTCAATTCCAGGTACACCCCGGCGCTGCAGGCCGTCCCGGCCCTCGGGCAGGTCGCCATGCTCGCGCTCGGCGGCTGGCTGGCCGTGCGCGGGCACATCACCCTCGGTACGTTCGTCGCCTTCTCCACGTATCTAGCCCAGCTTGTCGGTCCGGTCCGGATGCTCGCCCTGGTGCTCACGGTCGGGCAGCAGGCCCGGGCGGGCACCGAGCGGGTCCTGGAGCTGATCGACACCGAGCCGTCGATCAAGGAGGGGAGCAAGAGCCTCCCCGCCGACGCGCCCGCGACCGTCGAGTTCGACGACGTGGCCTTCGGCTACGACGACGCCACCGGCCCCGTCCTCGACGGGCTCAGCTTCGAGATCCAACCCGGCGAGACCCTCGCCGTCGTCGGCTCCTCCGGCTCCGGCAAGTCCACGGTCTCCCTCCTCCTCCCGCGCTTCTACGACGTCACACGCGGCGCCGTCCTCGTCGGCGGCCACGACGTGCGCGAGCTGACCTTCGACTCGCTGCGGGCCGCGATCGGGCTGGTGCCCGAGGATTCGTTCCTCTTCTCGGACACCGTGCGGAGCAATATCGCGTACGGCCGTCCCGACGCGACCGACGAGCAGATCGAGGCCGCCGCGCGCGCCGCCCAGGCGGACCGTTTCATCGCAGAGCTGCCCGAGGGCTACGACACCAAGGTCGGCGAGCACGGCCTCACCCTCTCCGGCGGCCAGCGCCAGCGCGTCGCGCTCGCCCGCGCGATCCTCACCGACCCCCGCCTCCTGGTCCTCGACGACGCGACCTCGGCGGTGGACGCGCGCGTCGAGCACGAGATCCACGAGGCGCTGAAGCAGGTGATGGAGGGACGTACGACCCTCCTCATCGCCCACCGGCGCTCCACCCTGAACCTCGCCGACCGCATCGCCGTCCTCGACGCCGGCCGCCTCGCCGACATCGGCACCCATGAGGAGCTGCAGGAACGCTCCGCCCTGTACCGCCGCCTCCTCACCGACCCCGACGAACTCGGCGGCGTCTCACCCGGCCACGCCCAGCCCGCCTGCCCGCGGGAGGACACCTCCGTACGCGACGAACTGGACGCCGAGTTCGACGCCGAGCGCGGGGTGACGCCGAGGCTGTGGACCGGCGACCGCGAGCCCAAGGACCTCGCCCTCGTGGAGTCACCGGCCACCCCGGAGCTCCTCGCCCAGGTCGAGGCGTTGCCCCCGGCGGCCGACCGGCCCGACATCGACGAGGCCCGTGCGGTGCGGCCGGAGGAGTCGTACGGCCTCAAGCGGCTGCTCCGCGGCTTCGGGCGCCCCCTGCTGATCAGCCTTGGCCTGGTCGCCGTGGACGCCGGCATGGGGCTGTTGCTGCCGGTCCTGATCCGGCACGGCATCGACTCGGGCGTCACCCAGGCCGCCCTGGGCGCGGTCTGGGCTGCTTCGCTGCTCGCCCTGCTCGCCGTGACGGCCCAGTGGGTGGCGCAGATCGGGGAGACGCGGATGACCGGGCGCACCGGCGAACGCGTCCTCTACTCGCTGCGCCTGAAGATCTTCGCCCAGCTCCAGCGGCTCGGACTCGACTACTACGAGCGTGAGTTGACCGGCCGGATCATGACGCGGATGACGACCGACGTTGACGCTTTGTCGACATTCCTGCAGACGGGGCTGGTCACCGCCTTCGTCTCCGTCGTCACCTTCTTCGGCATCATGGGCGCTCTGCTGGTGATCGACCTCCAGCTCGCGCTCCTCGTCTTCGCGACGCTGCCGCCGCTGATCGTCGCCACGTACTTCTTCCGCCGGGCGAGCGTGAAGGCGTACGAACTCGCCCGTGAGCGGGTGTCGCTGGTGAACGCCGACCTCCAGGAGTCGGTGTCCGGGCTACGGATCGTGCAGGCCTTCCGGCGCGAGCGGGACGGCGGCGCGCGGTTCGCGGAGCGCAGCGACAGCTACCGCAAGGCCCGCGTCCGGGGGCAGTGGCTGATCTCCGTCTACTTCCCCTTCGTGCAGTTCCTGTCCTCGGCGGCCGTGGTGGCCGTGCTGATCGTCGGCGGGGGCCGGATCGACGACGCGACGCTGACGGCGGGCGCGCTGGTGGCGTATCTGCTCTACATCGACCTGTTCTTCGCCCCGGTCCAGCAGCTCTCCCAGGTCTTCGACGGCTACCAGCAGGCCACGGTCTCGCTCGGCCGCATCCAGGAGCTGCTCCAGGAGCCGACGTCGACGAAGGCGGCCTCGGAGCCGCTGGAGGTGCTGTCGCTGCGGGGCGAGATCGCCTTCGAGGACGTGCACTTCGCGTACGGCGACGAGGAGGAGGCGCTGGGCGGGATCGACCTGCGCATCCCCGCCGGGCAGACGGTCGCGTTCGTCGGCGAGACCGGCGCCGGCAAGTCGACCCTCGTCAAACTGGTGGCGCGGTTCTACGACCCGACCGGCGGCCGGGTCACTGTCGACGGCACGGATCTGCGCTCGCTGGACATCACGTCGTACCGTCACCGGCTCGGCGTGGTCCCGCAGGAGGCGTACCTCTTCCAGGGCACCGTCCGTGACGCCATCGCCTACGGCCGGCCGGAGGCGACGGACGCCGAGGTCGAGGCGGCGGCCCGCGCGGTGGGCGCCCACGAGATGATCGCCACCCTCGACGGCGGCTACCTCCACGAGGTCGCCGAGCGCGGCCGCAACCTCTCCGCCGGGCAACGCCAGCTCATCGCACTGGCCCGCGCCGAGCTGGTCGACCCCGACGTCCTGCTCCTCGACGAGGCGACGGCCGCCCTGGACCTGGCCACGGAGGCCCAGGTCAACCAGGCGACGGACCGCCTCGCCGGCCGCCGTACGACGCTCGTGGTGGCCCACCGCCTGACGACGGCCGCCCGCGCGGACCGGGTCGTGGTGATGGACCACGGGCGGGTCGCGGAGGACGGCACGCACGAGGAGCTGGTGGCGCGGGGCGGGCGGTACGCCGAGTTGTGGCGGACCTTCCTCGGGCAGAGCGAGCCGGAGGAGCCGGTGGGGGCGGCCCGGTAGGGAATCACGTACTCCGTCCCGCGCGGGTGTGGCCGTGACGGTCGTGCAACCACCCGGCATACGTCGTGCGTCCGTACATCAGTACGCTCAATGCCGGTGTGCGGGGAGGACGACACAGTGGACAGTGGTGCGATACGCCGACGACTGGCGGTCGGCCTGGCGTTGTTGACCGCGTCCGGACTGCTCGCGGTCGCGGCGCCGGCTCAGGCGCATGCCGCCGCCCCGACGAAGTGCGAAGGGCGCAAGGTCAGGACGTACCCGTTCTCCACCGGCACGCTGTACGTCTACAAGAAGGGCGGCTACGTCTGCGCCATCACCAAGCCCAAGGACCCGGGCCGCAAGCAGTGGATGATGGTCAGCGTGCAGGCGCGTCGCGCCAACCCCGTCGTCGACGAGTGGCACTACCGCTACCAGGCCGGGCCGGTGACGGTGCATGCCGGGCAGCGCTGCGTGTGGGTGAAGGGCAAGGTCGGGCGGGGATCGGTGAGCAAGGGATGGATCCTCTGCTGACCTGCCAGTTCTTCATCTCCCCTGGTGCGTAAGGGAGTTGCTCCGATAGCTTCCGCACGCACATCTGTCTCACAGGGGAGGGTGCATGCGCAAGGCGCTCAGATGGCTGCTCGCGCTGACCGTGCTCATAGGCACGCTCAGCACGGCAGGCGCGGCCACCGCCGCCGAGCCGGAGGCCACCGGCACGACCGACATCAAGGAACGACTGCTCTCCATACCGGGGATGAGCCTGATCGAGGAGAAGCCGTACACCGGCTACCGCTTCTTCGTCCTCAACTACACCCAGCCGGTCGACCACCGGCACCCGTCCAAGGGCACGTTCCAGCAGCGGATCACCGTGCTGCACAAGGACGTCAGCCGGCCGACGGTCTTCTACACCAGCGGCTACAGCGTCTCCACGACGCCGAGCCGCCGCGAGCCGGCCCAGATCGTGGACGGCAACCAGATCTCCATGGAGTACCGCTTCTTCACCCCGTCCCGGCCCGACCCGGCCGACTGGACCAAGCTGGACATCTGGCAGGCGGCCAGCGACCAGCACCGCATCTTCAAGGCGCTGAAGAAGATCTACGACAGGAACTGGATCTCCACCGGGGGCTCCAAGGGCGGCATGACCGCCACGTACTACGAGCGCTTCTACCCCAAGGACATGGACGGCGTCGTCGCCTACGTCGCCCCCAACGACGTGGTGAACGACGAGGACTCGGCCTACGACCGCTTCTTCGCGGGCGTCGGCACCAAGGAGTGCCGCGACCGGCTGAACGCCGTGCAGCGGGAGGCGCTGGTGCGCCGGGAGCCGCTGGAGAAGAAGTACGCGGCGTACGCCGCCGAGAACAACTACACCTTCCGCACGATCGGCAGCCTGGACAAGGCGTACGAGGCGGTCGTCCTGGACTACGTCTGGGGCTTCTGGCAGTACAACCAGCTGGAGAACTGCGGTGACGACACGCTGATCCCGCCGGACGCGAAGAACGCGACGGACGACCAGATCTGGGCGTCCATCGACACGGTCGGCGGTTTCGCCTCCTACACGGACCAGGGCCTGGAGCCGTACACGCCGTACTACTACCAGGCGGCGACCCAGCTCGGCGCGCCGACGATCGGCTTCCCGCACATCGAGAAGAAGTACATCCGCTACGGCTACCAGCCCCCGCGGAACTTCGTCCCGAGCGACATCCCGACCCGGTTCCAGCCGTGGGCCATGCGCGACGTGGACACCTGGGTGAAGCACAACGCCCGCCACATGCTCTTCGTCTACGGGCAGAACGACCCCTGGGGTGCCGAACCGTTCCGCCTCGGCAGGGGCGCGCAGGACTCGTACGTCCTGACCGCACCCGGCGCCAACCACGGCGCCCGCGTCGCCGGTCTGGTCGAGGACGAGAAGACCCTCGCCACGGCCCGCATCCTGGAGTGGGCGGGCGTCCCGTCCGCCGCCGTGGAGCGGGCGAAGCCGCTGGCGAAGTACGACGCGAAGCTGGACGTGCGTGACGTGGAGCGGGAGCCCGCCCTGCGTCCGTAGGACCCGGAACGGGCCGCACGCCTCATACCGGCCGTGCGCAGCCCACCGGCTTCTCGCCGCCCAGTTGGACGTACAGGGCCGTCGACAAGGGGCACTTCGCCCGCTTGTCGACGGCCTTCGTCACCTTGTACTGCGGCTTGCGCTCGCCCTTGCCGTCGCAGGAGGTCTCGCGGACCTGGCCGTCGCCGGAGCTGTAGACGCAGTCGCCGACGATGGTGCGGGGGCCGCCTCCGCCGCCGGGGTCGCCGGGGTGGGGTGGGGCGAGGTTGCGCATACAGGCGTAGCCCTGGGGGATCGCGCCGTCGCCGTCCTCGTCGGAGGTCTGGCTCTGTTCGCTGATGTGCAGGACGAAGTCCGTGGTCCCGGGGCACAGCGGCCCGTCGGCCACCGTGCCGTCGTGCCGGGCCACGACCCGCGCCGCCGCCCGCTCACTGGTGCAGGACACCTCGGTGAAGCTGGTCGTGCCGAAGGAACTGCACTCGTCGACGCCGAGGAACACCGCGCCGTATCCGGCGGGCCGGGTAGGCGTCACCTGCCGCCCGCTCGCGGTCGCACTCGCGCTGCCGCTCCCGCTCTCCCCGAGCCGCCCGTCCTCCTCCGCCGCCCCCGACGGACTCTGGCACCCCGTCAACAGCGCGGCGAGCAGCACCAGCAACGCACACGCCACCCCCACCACACTTCTCCCGCGCATCGCACTCCCCCCGGATACCCCCGTCCAGCGTGACCCGCTACGGCGGGCGCACGCCAGACGTGTGGGGTCCTTTGCGTCGGTTGGGGGTGAGTGTGACCGTTGTGCGGCGTACAGGCCCTACGTCCAAAGTGCTACGGGATGGCCAAAGAGTGCGAAGGCGCGCTAGCTGCTTCCGTACGACAGGCCGTGCCCGACCGGATACAGCACCCGCGTCGGATCGTCCGCCCGCTGCACCGGCACCGGCAGCGTCCCGCGCGGGGCCACCCGTCCGGCGATCACCCGTGCGGCGGCGCGCAGTTCGACGTCGGTCCAGGAGTAGGCGGCCAGGTAGGCGCGGACATCGGGCAGGTGGGCCACGTCGTACGGGTTGCGGATCGCGACCGCCACGACCGGCTTCCCCGTCGCGAGGAGCTGCTGGACCAGCGTCTTCTGCGCACTGCTCGCCGTGACGTTGTACGTCCCCACCACCACCGCGTCCGCCTCCGCCGCCGCTGCGACGGCCCGGGCGATCGTGGCGGCCGAGGGCGCCGTACCGGTCGACAGAGCGGTCGCCGTGAAGCCCAGCTCGGTCAGGGCCGTGGCGAGCACGCCGGTCGGCGGGCCCGTCGTGCCGGACGGGGAGGCCGGGTCGGCGCCGACGACCAGGAGCTTGGGGTGGGCGCGGCGGGACAGGGGAAGCAGCCCCCCGTTGTTGACCAGCAGGGTCGTCGTCCGCTCGGCGATGCGGTCGGCCGCCCTGAGGTGGGAGGGGGTGCCGACGTTGCGGTCGACGCCGCCCTGGCTGACGTACGGCTCGTCGAACAGCCGCAGCTTCGCCTTCAGGCGCAGGATCCGCAGGATCGACTCGTCGAGCCGTGCCTCGGTCAACTCGCCGTTCTGGACGGCCTTGAGGACCGCGTTCCACGCGATGTCGAGGGAGGGCGGGTTGAGGAGCTGGTCCACGCCCGCCTTGAGCGCGAGGACGGGGACGCGGTCGTCGCCGTACTTCGTCCGTACGCCCTCCATGCCGAGCGAGTCGGTCACCACCACGCCGTCGTAGCCCAGCTCCTCGCGCAGGATGCCGGTGAGGATCGGGCGGGAGAGGGTGGCGGGGTCGCCGGAGTCGTCGAGGGCCGGGACCATGATGTGCGCGGTCATGATCGAGTCGATGCCGGCGCGGACGGCGGCGCGGAAGGGCGGCGCGTCCAGGGTCTCCCACTGCTCGCGGGTGTGCGTGATGACCGGGAAGCCGTAGTGGCTGTCGACGGCCGTGTCGCCGTGCCCGGGGAAGTGCTTGGCGGTGGCCGCGACTTGCCGGTCGTCGCGCGACCGCTGGTACCCGGACACCTCGGCGGCGACCATGCCGGCCACGGCGTCCGGATCGGCGCCGAAGGAGCGCACGCCGATGACCGGGTTGGCCGGGTTGACGTTCACGTCGGCCACGGGGGAGTAGTTCTGCCGGATGCCGAGCGCCCTGAGTTCCTGTCCGGCGATACGGCCGAGGGTGCGGGCGTCGGCGCGCGAGCCGCCGGCTCCGATGGCCATGGCGCCCGGGAAGAGGGTGGCGGGCTCGCCCACGCGGCAGACGATGCCGTGCTCCTGGTCGGTGGAGACGAGGACGGGCAGGCCGCGGGGCAGGCTGAGGGACGCCCGCTGGATGCCGTTCGACAGGTCGGCGATCTGGTGCGGGTCCCGGGTGTTGTGCGCCCAGGTGAAGTAGATGATGCCGCCCACCCGGTACTCGGCGATCAGCTCGGCGGCTGTCCGGACGCCGATCTCCTTGAGGTTGGCGTCGATGTCGGCCTGGTCGGGGGTGGTCGCGGAGTGGCCGTAGACCCGCATGACGAAGAGCTGGCCGACCTTCTCCGGCAGGGTCATCCGGGCGATGAGGGCGCGCAGTTTCCGGTCGTCGGGGGTGCCTGCGTGTGCCTGGCCGCCGAGGGTCAGGGCGGTGGTGACGCCCGCGGTGGCCGCGAGGACCGTACGTCTTGAGGGGGTTGCGGTGTTTCCCGTGCTGCCTGTGTTTCCTGTGCTGCCTGTGCTTTCTCTGCTTCCCGTGCTGCTGTCGGGCACGTGCGCTCCTTCCGGAGGTGGTGCACTGAAGGAAACTTCCGAGAAGTCACCAATAACCGGGAAGTTTCTGCCAGTCAAGGGAACGAACCGTAACCAACAAGGGGCCGCCATCGGCGCAGTTGGAGGGGGGCGCGCCGATGGCGGCGTGCTGCCGGCCGCGGCACGGCGGAGAGGGTGGTCAGCGATCGCAGCCAGCAGCGAGGGCCGACACCGCGCCACGGTGACTCTCCGGCAGCTTGCGCATTGGACGAGCGGGGGTGGGGCTGGGTTCCCGGGGCGGCGGTGAATTCCGGAAGTTGGTGAGGCGGGG
>NZ_BAAAZY010000022.1:0-257748 GCF_039537145.1 Streptomyces shaanxiensis | reverse complement strand
GGCCCGGCGTCGCCGGAACACCTGACGGTGGGCCGCGTCATGGGCGAGCAGGGCGACCTGACCGAAGACAATGGCCAGGAAGACGGCGACCGCCAGTGTCCACCAACTGTCGCCGACGAGCACGACGGCGACCCACCCACTGACGTAGAGTCCGGCCACCACCGTGATCCGCAGTGCGTAATAGCCGGGACGGCGTCCCAGCAGGCCGGCATCAGCGATCTTTCTCGACAATCGGGCGAAGTCACTGCCTGATGTCTCGGAGGGCGAGGGACGGACCGTGGTGTTACTGCTCATGATGGTGAAACTCTCTCCGAAGGAGGCAGTGGAAGGCTCGGCGCCGCCTTGGGAGCCGCTGAGCCGGGCCGCAGGTAGGGATGCGCTGTCTCCGCTGTGGGAAGCGCATCGCGCGACCGCGGGAGCGAGGGGACGTTTGCTTCGTCAGCCGGCGGCTGCGCAGGCCCTCTGCCTGAATGCGGGTTCCCTGCCAGGCAGGTCTCACACCGTGACGGGACAGGGCGCTCAGCACGGTGACGGCCGAATGCGTAGAGCTGCCGTTGACGCCTGGCCGGCTAAGCCGCGGTTTCTGTGATGAGGACGGCGGTGGTGACCGGGCCCGGAGTGTCAGTGGTGGCTGCGTCGGCTACGGCGTCCCGGACGGCGCGGGCGACTTCCAGTGGATGGTGTCCGGGGGCGACCGCGAGGTGGACCTCGATGCGTCGGCCGGGTGGATCGTCATGGTCCTCCACCTTGACCGGGCGGCTTCCCAGCACGGTGGTGAGGTGGGCGACGCCCGGAACACCCGTCGCGACGTCCGCGAGCTCCCGGGCGGGCCCTTGCATGGATCCTGCTCCGGTCACCGGGGGCGAGCTTTGCGCGGCCGCCGCTTCCGGCTCCGACCACATGGCCCTCGCTGCGGTCCGCGACTTCACGTCTGTCTCCGGTCCCTCATGGAGATCCGTGACGCGTAGGTCGGCTGTCACGGCGGCCAGGCCGAGCCGTTCGGTGGCCGCGTCGAGCAGTGTGCTCCTCAACTGGGCCGCGGTCTCGGGCAGCGGCTGCTCGAGGGATGCTGTGAAGACGGCCTCGATCCTGAGCGGGCCAGGCGGTAGCGCGCTGGCCGGTGGACGGACGGCCGGCTCGGACACGGGCTCGAGCGGCGCCGACCCGATGCGCAGGGAGTCCAGCCACACACCTGGAATCTCAGCGGCAGCACGCCCGAGGGCCCGGACGGCCGCCCGCTCGGTGATCCATGTCCCGTCGTCGGGCCCGCCGAGCGGGAGCAGCCGACCTAGGTCGAGCCGGTGCCGTACTGCCTGCATCCACGCTTCGGTTTTCACCGGCCTCTCACCCTCTCTCTTCCAGCCGGCATTTAGAGCAGAACGCCCTAATGCGAATATAATCGGCATAAAGGTGCAATGTGGCCTTCCAGAGGGAGGAATGCCCTGATGACTGAGAACACCGGCGCAAAGTATGGCGGTGCGCCCGGTTCTCGTGGCCGGACGACCATCGCCGATGTGGTGGTGGAGAAGATCGCCGGAATGGCGGCACGGGACGTGCTCGGCGTCCACGCCCTGGGCAGCGGATTCGCGCGGTCGATGGGATCCATGCGGGAGCGGATGCCTGGCGCCGGTAGTGGCAAGTCCGTCACGCGCGGGGTCGATGTCGAGGTCGGAGAGCTGCAGGCGGCCATCGATCTGGAGATCGTCGTCGAATACGGCGTCTCGATCACGGACGTGGCCGGTGCGGTGCGGGAGAACGTGATCTCCGCGGTGGAGCGGATGGCAGGTCGGGAAGTCGTGGAGGTCAACATCACGGTCAGCGACGTGAAGCTGCCCGACGAGGAGGACGAAGGGGAAGAGCGGCAGCGGATCCAGTAGCCGGGGCGGAGCGGCCCGGTTGAGTGAAGGAGCGCGTGATGAGCAGGGCCGTGGTGGGCTTGATAGTCGGAATGACGCTGGGTTTCGCCGCGTATTTCGGGGATTTCTGGGCCTTTCTGCTGGTGCTGGGCCTGGGCGCCGTCGGTCTCGTGGTCGGGCGGTTCATGGAAGGTGATCTCGAACCGGGCGACTTCGTCCGCCGCCGAGACCGACAGGAGCGGATCCGCGATGACCGGCGCCGGGTTCGGGGAGACTGGCGGCAGTGACCGGTGAAGCAGATCGGCGTCCGGGCATCCCCCGCGGGGAGCGCGGCGCGATCACCGTCGCCGACCGGGTCGTGGCGAAGATCGCTTCCCAGGTGGCGCGGGAGGCGCTGAGCCGGTTCACCGAGTCGGCCGGCTACGTACCACCCGGCCGCAGGACGCCACGCGTGACCACATCCGTGCGGCGGGCGCCGGAGCGGGATTCCGCAGGACGAGACGCCGAATCTGCCGTCAAACCGCAGGCGTTGCCCTTCGAGGCACGGATGCGCATCACCGTCGAGCTCGGCTATCCGTCCGACATCGGGGCGCAGTGCGCCGCGGTGCGCCGGGAGGTCACCGAACGGCTCAGGACATGGGCCGGCATGGAGGTGTCCGACCTCGTGGTGTCGGTCGAGAGGCTGCACTCGGTGCACGCTCGGCACACGGACCGGGAGAGGGTGAGATGAGCGCGAACACCTGGCGGCAGCCGACCGGTGACAGCGGCCTTCCCCCCGATTCCGGCCAGGCGGCTCCGTCCGCCGATGGCACCCCGGGGGCGGCCGCGGGCGCGACGGCGGCGAGGGATGAACCAGGGCGGTCGGCGCGCCGCTTCTGGTCTTCGCGGCGGATTCCCGCGGCCTTGGCGGCCCTGCTGTCCGCCGCGGCCGTCGGATTGCTCCTCTACGACGTGGTCTCGGTGCGGGCAGGCCGGTCTGCGATGCGCTGGCGGCGGCGGCTCGCCGAGGAACTGGCCACACGGCCGCTGGACGACATCTGGATGATCGTCGGGGCCGCAGTGGCGATGGCCCTCGGCCTGTGGCTCTTCCTGCTGGCGGTGACGCCAGGACTGCGCAGGCTGCTGCCCATGCGGCCGCCCACCGGTATGCCCAGGACAGAGGAAGTCCGGGCCGGGCTCGACCGCCGCGCGGCAGCCCTGGTGCTACGCGACCGGGCCATGCAGGTGCCCGGTGTCCAGTCGGCGCAGGTCGCTGTCGGCCGCCGGAAAGTCAAAGCCCGGGCACGGGCACATTTCCGCGATCTCGAGGACGTCCGCACCGACCTGGACGCCACGCTGGGCGAAGCCGTGACGTCCTTGCGTCTCGCCCGGCCACCCACGCTGACCGTGCACGTCCGGCGCCCGAAGGGCTGAGGTGATCCCGATGCTCAAGACAGTGAACCGGGTGCTGCTGGGGCTTCTCGGCCTCGGACTGTTCGCCCTGGGCGGCGGCGTGCTGGTGGGCGGGTTGGATCTGCAACGCCACTGGGATTTCGGCATGCCGGGCTGGTGGCCCTTCCGCGGGCCGGACGATGTGGTGCTGGGCGCCGAGGGGCGCACCCGGTGGCGGGACGAAGGCTGGTGGTGGCCGACCGTCATCGCGGTGCTCGCCGTGCTGCTGGTCCTGCTGCTGTGGTGGCTCCTTGCACAGCGCAGACACCGTCTGGGCCAGGTCCTCGTCGACAGCGAAGACGGCGCGGCGGCCCGGCTCGACGGCCGCACGCTGGAAGACGTGATCGAGGAAGAGGCGCAGGCCCTGGACGGGGTCTCGCGGGCTCATGTACGGCTGACGGGCCGAAGTACCGCTCCCACCGCACGCGTACGGCTGTTGCTGGAGCCTCACGCGGATCCGGCTTGGACCCTGGGGCGGCTGAGCCGGGAAACGCTCGCACACGCACGAGACTCGGCCGGCCTGGACCGCCTCCCGTCGAAGGTCCGGCTCCGGGAAGTCCGCCACCGCGCCCAACGCGCCGCCTAGGCCCCCATGGGTCGAAGTCGTATGGGGGGTACCGGCTGTGAGTGAGGTGTCCCGGATTCCTGGAACCCGAGCGTCTTGGCCCGCAGAGGATCGGACGAGCCGTACGTCGCCTGCGCGCACCCGCGTCACTGTCGGCGAGCTCGCAGACACCGGCCACGCGGATGACGAGTGCGGCGAGCAGCACCGAGCACGGCCCTGCGACCGAGCGGTTGCTCACGAGCCCGAGGACGACGTTGTCGTTGGCATCATCCTGTGGCCGCCTGGGATCGGTGGGGCACGCTGTCGGCGGACCCCGCGACTCCTGGTAGCGGCCTGTGTGCCGGGCCGTCACGCACCACTCCTCGGCCGACGCGACCCCGAGCACGGTCACAGCGTGTCCCGCCGTGCTCAGGAGGCCACCCAGATCCCGCGTGGTTCCTTCCCGGGAGGCATCCCGTCATGGTCCTCTTCCTGACCCTGCTCATCGCCGGAATCGCTCTGGTCGCCATCGGCGCGGCCGTCGACGGCGTGCTCTATGTGTCGTCCGTCGGCGTACTCCTCCTCATCGCCGATCTGCTCTACCTGGCGGCCCGCTCCATATGGCGCTCCACTCGGCGCCCGGCCCGCTGAAGAACCCGGCCGCGGCGGCGGAGCCAAGTGCCGCCGAGTGTGCGGCCGTTCGGCGGTGCCACGGTGCCGGACCGACCGTCCGGCCGAGCCGGCACGGCGACGGCGGACGGGGCAGCGATCGGATCTCGAACCGGTCGCCGGCCGGGAAGCCGCGGTACTTTGCCAGGCGCGCCATCGGCGCGTCTCCGTCGGTCCGGCTCCACGACCTGTGTCACGGGGCTGCGCCGGCCCACGCGGCCGGCGCCGGTCGGTTCTGCCGCACGGGCCTCCGCCTCGCTCACGTGGTCCAGTAGGCACACCTTCCGTAACCGTTCCAGTTCGCACTGTTGACACCCCACACGCTTCCCCTTAACGTCGCGCCAGCATTTCGAACATGTGACTATATTTCGAACGTCGAAAGGCGAGTGCGCTGTGTGTTGCCGGAATCAGCACGCATGTGGTCGCAACGCGGCTCCGACTCGAACAACGTGCCGGGCCGACCTGACCCCGACGACCTCGGCCGCCATGTGCGGATCCACGAGGGCGCCGAGCTGATCCGTCACGGCTCACGGCCCTGTCTGAAGTTCGGTCTGTCCAGGCGCCCGGGGATCCGGCTGTGCGGCACCCGTCTGCGGGACCTGACCCTCGACACCGCCTCGGAGCGGGTGCGGCGCGTCCCACTCGTTCTCGACTGCCTGCCGACTGCTCGGCCCGCTCCACAGCTTCCCCCTTGACGCCTGATACGCCGTCATCCCCTCACCGACGAGAAGAACAAGGAACAATCACCATGTTCAATCGAAGAACCGTCCTCGCCGGAGGCGCCTCCCTCGCCCTCACCCTGTCCGCCTGCGGTAAGGACAGTGAGAGCGGCTCAGAGGACAGCTCCGAGGGCGGTACCGTCGGCATCGCCATGCCGACCCGGTCGTCCGAGCGCTGGCTCACCGACGGCAAGAGCGTCGTCGAGGGCCTCAAGGCCAGGGGGTACAAGACCAAGCTGGTCTACGGCGACGACGACCCGAAAGCCCAGGTCTCGCAGATCGAGAAACTGGTCCAGCAGGGCGTCGACGCACTGATCATCGCGGCCATCGACAACAGGTCGCTGAACGGCGTGCTTCAACAGGCCGCCGACGCGGACATTCCGGTGATCTCCTACGACCGGCTCATCCTCGGTACCAAGAACGTCGACTACTACGTTTCCTTCGACAACGAGATGGTCGGTCTGATCCAGGCCCACCACATCATCGCAAAGCTCGGGCTGGAGGACGGCAAAGGCCCGTTCAACATCGAGTTGTTCGCAGGCTCCCCCGACGACAACAACACCAAATACTTCTTCGACGGTTCGATGACGCACCTGCAGCCGTTTCTGGACAGCAGGCAGTTGGTCGTCCAGTCCGGCGAGACCGAGCTCAAGCAGATCACCACCCCGCGCTGGGACGGGCCCACCGCGCAAAAACGCATGAGCGGCATCCTCACCAAGTGGTACCGCAGTGAGAGGGTCGACGCCGTCCTGTCGCCGTACGACGGCATCTCGAGGGGCGTCCTGTCCGCGCTGAAGTCGGGCGGCTACGGCTCCGACATCAAGCCCCTCCCAGTCATCACCGGTCAGGACGCCGAACTGGCGTCGGTGAGGTCAATCATCGCGGGTCAGCAGTCGCAGACCGTCTACAAGGATGTCCGTCTGCTCGCCGAGGCCGCCACAACCATGGTCGACGACATACTCAAGGACAGGGTGCCGTGGGTGGACGACTCCACGAGTTACAAGAACGGCGTCAAGGCCGTGCCCGCAGTCCTGCTGCAGCCCGAGGACATCGACAAGACCAATTACGACACCCTTGTCGCGGACGGCTACTTCACCGCCGACGAGCTCAAGTAACGGCACGGCCTCTGCGTGACAACGCCTGCACGACGCTAGCCATAAGGCTGACCCAGGGCGCCGCCACAGTGGCCGAACAGCTCCCGGCCGCAGGCCTCTCCCTGGCTGGTGCACCATCAGAGGCCGTGTGGCGGTGGTCATCACGGTCCCGATCTGCTTGCTGCCTCGGCCACCTCGTCGTCAGCCGACTCGCCCACCGCCTCGGTGAAGGCGCCCAAGTCCACCTCTTCGACACCACTGGCGGTGGCTTGTCCGCACTCCATGGCCTCCTGGCGCCCTGCTCACCCCGCTGGAGGCGGCTCGACTGGACACGGAGCGGCAGCCACCGGGCCAGTCCCCGACGCTACTAGGCTCGGTTCTGGGCAAGCGCCGGGTTCTGGGTGGGGGTGTCGGTCGGGGCCGGGACGTCCTTCCCGGCGTTCTCCGGCGCGCCGAACCAGGCCACCGCGACCGCGCCCGAGACCGCCAGGACGAAGCCGGTCACCGCCAGCCAGGCGAAGCCGGGGCGTGAGGCGTCCCCCAGCCACCAGACGCCGATCATGCCGGGCAGCACGGTCTCGCCGACCACCAGCGCCGCCGTCGCCCCGTTCACCGAGCCGATCTGCAGCGCGACGGTGTGCAGGTACATGCCGCCGATTCCGGCGACCAGAATGGCGTACAGGGCCGGGTCGGTGAGCAGCGTGCCCAGGTCGAACGGATCGATCCCGTTCAGCACTCGCACGCCCACGCCGAGCGCGCCGAAGCCGAGACCGGAGAGCAGACCGGCCAGGATCGCGGCCCGGGCGCCGAGCAGCCGGACCAGGACCGTGCCGCCCGCCATCAGGAGCAGTGAGATCGTGAGGAGCCACCAGTGGGTGGTGATCGGCGTGTGCCCGCTGCCCTCAGCGCCCGCCGCGCTCGCGAGCAGCACCAGCGCCGAGCAGACGACTGCGATCGAGGTCCACTCCGCCCGGGTCAGCCGGATGCCGAGCAGCTTGACGCTCAGGACGGCCGTGATGATGAGGTTGGCGCTGATGACCGTCTGGGAGAGGAACAGCGGCAGCAGGCGGGCGGCGAGCGCGCCGAGCCCGAAGCCGACGAAGTCCAGGACCGTGCCGACGACGAACTCCCAGGTCATGGCGGCCTGGGCGGTGGAGGAGAGACTGGGGCCACCATGCGTGGTGACCTGTCCGGTGGTGTGCCCGGCGGCAGCCGCCTCGCGGCGGGCCGACTTGCGGGAGCCGACGGCCTGGAGGACGGAGCCCGTGCCGTAACAGATCGAGGCCGCAACGGCGGTCAGGAGTCCTATGAGCACCGAGCACTCCGTTCAGGGGGTGGTTTCTGGCTGTTCTCCCTGCCAGACGCGGGATCGACCGCCCGCGTTGCGCGGACCGGGTCTGCGTCGAGATGGACGTGAAGAAGGCCGTCCGGCATCTCGCAGGGGACGCGGCGTAACGATCAAGCGGAGATGCCCGCTGCGTGTTCACGCTGGAGTACGTACCTGCGCTGTTCGGTTACTGAGGTTCGGCGCGTGATGTCGTAGCAGGCCACGGGCTGCGACCGTCAGCAGCGGAGACACCACCACTGCGACCACACAGGACCGTCGGCCGCTCGGCGGTCGGCGCCCCACTCTCTCCACCTGAACGTCACCCGCAGCCGCCTCGGAGGCCTCACCCGCCAGGGCTTCCTCACCCAGCCTGGACGAGGTATCTACCAGAAACAGGCATAACGCCCTCCAGGGGTGAGGGCTCACGCTCCGAGGGCGCGTGCGAGGAGCATTCCCCGGGTGTTGGTCGAGGTCTTGGCGAAGATCGATTTGAGGTGGTCCTGCACGGTGAGCTCGGAGAGGGACATCCGGCAGGCCATCGTGTGGTTGTCGCCGCCCCTGGCCAGGTGACTGAGCAGGTCGCCCTCGCGGGGGCTCAGGGCGAAAGCCCTGGCGAACACCGCGAGCCGCTCGGTCGGTGAGGTCTCCTCGATGGTGACGGCGATGGCCCGCCGGGCCTGCGGAGCCGCGTCGCCGATCCGCGCGGCGCTCAGGGTCAGCCACAGGCCGTCCGCCGCGTGAACCCGGGAGCGCGGCGGGTGCGCATCGACTCCCGCCTCGACGGCCAGCAGCTGGGCCGCGACGTTGTAGGCGCTCGCGGGCACCGCCGGGCGGCCGTGCTCGGGCGGCACCAGCAGGCTCAGACAGGCGTAGGTCTCCGGGGTCTGGGCCAGCACGAGCAGGTCGGGGGAGAGCAGCAGCACGAGCGGACCCGGGCGCGGGGCGTGGGACGGTCGTACGACGAAGGTCCCCGCCTGGATGCGGCGCAGCGCCGTGGACACCGGGGCGGTGAGACGGGCCAGGTACGCGGCTTCCGCGGCGCTGAAGGCCCGGTCGCAGCGGTACAGGTCGAGGAAGCCCCAGCAGCCGAAGCGGTCCTTGAACACCAGCGAGGCGATGTCCCGCACGCCGTAGTCCCGCAGCAGTTCGCGCCACAGCAGGTTGCGGGAGGGGTCGGGGAGATCGCTCAGCAGAGCGACCCCGTCCAGTGCCGTCCAGCGGTCGAGCGCGGTCAGGTATTTCAGGCGGGTCATCTTGGGCAGTTCCGGCAGGCACGGTACGTCGGCGACCGGTGAGCAGCCCACGGATGTCTCGGGGTCGGTGAGAAGGAAGGCGTACGCGTCGAAGCCGGTGGCCGTCCGCAGCTCGTCGAGGAGCCGCACACGCAGGCTCCGGGAGTCGCAACCGGCCTCGCAGAGGCGGACGACACGCTCGTGCGACCGCGCGTAGGCGACAGGAACCGCCATGTTTCGAGCGTACGACGCAATTCCCCACATTTCTGGGATGGGCCGCGCCCCGGGCCGCCGTCCAGGATGGAGGGACCGGACCCAGGAGCAACGATGAGCAGCAAACCAAATCCCCCTGAGACGGCCGACCCCGTCGCGACACCTCGACGCAGGCTCGGAGCCGGCACCCCCTGGCGTATGGTCCTGGCCGCGACCGCGCTCGCCGCCACGGCCGCGCTCAGCACCGCCGCCCCGGTCGGGGCCCAGACCCAGCAGGGTCAGGTGGTCGTGTGGATCCACGACAGCTTTGGCGGCGGAACCGTCACCAGTCAGCCGGCCGGGATCAACTGTCATGTGGTGGCGTTTCTGAACCCGTATGAGAGCGAAGAAGGGCGCCCGGGCCAGACCGGCACGTGCTCCGCGAGCTTCCCGGTCGGAACGACTGTCACCTTCATCGCCACGCCCGATCCGGGTTCTTACTTCAACTACGCCGACCCACCTAGCCTGACCGTGGGATCACCCGGCTACAACACGGCCGGCATCTACTTCTGCCCGGACCCGGAGGCCAGCCCCTACTGCTGGTACTACTGACACTTCACGCACCACACCGTCGATGTGTGGTGGCGTGCAAGACGGTGTCGGACACAAGTACCGCATGCCGGCCGCCATGGTCGAGCAGGATGCCGGAGACCCGTGGCCCGGTCACCGGCATGGCGGCGGTGCAGTGGGCCCGCTCGGCAGGCCCCGTCATCGCATTCAGGTCCTGCTCAGGTGCCGAGGTGCCGGCGGAGCCACTGGCCCATCTGCTGGATGGCCTGGTCGGCCTCGGGTACGCGTCCCGCGCCCAGGACGAACGAGTGCTGTCCCTCGGGCAGTGGGTGGGCCTCGGAGGTGACCTTGAAGTCCGCGAGGCGACGGGCGAACTGGGCGCCGTCGTCGGCGAGGGTCTCGTATTCGCCGTAGTGGACGGTGGTGGGCTATCTGCTGACCCCCGGCATCCACTCCCAGGAGCACATAGCCGGGTGGCGCAAGGTCACCCACGCCGTACACGCGGCCGACGGGCGGATCGTCATCCAGCTGATGCCCGTCGGACGGATCTCCCACCCCGACAACACCCCGCATGGGCGGCAGCCCGTGGCCCCTCCGCGATCCGGCCGGCGGGCGTGATGTTCACCGCGTCCGGACCGCAGGAGATGCCGGTGCCGCGCGAACTGTCCACCGAGGAAGTCGCCTCGACCGTCGACGACTTCCGCCGCGCCGCCGCAGCCGCCATCACGGCCGGCGCGCCGACGGCGTCGAGATCCACGGAGCCAACGGCCCCCTCGGACGGCACGTTCGTCGTCACGGTCGCCGCGCGACGGCTGCTCCGCAGCCGCCCCCTCTCCGAACTGGCCTAGCTCACCGTGATGTTGGAGCTCCCGCTGCTCTGGTATCCCTCGGTGGCGAGGATCATGTAATAGCTGAAGCTCCCCAGGCGCATTCCGGCGCGGGCCCAGGCGTCGAAGTGGTTGCCGGTGGTGATGGTGCCGCCGGTCCGCTTCGACTGCCGGACGCTCCAGTACTGGTTGAACGTGCGAATTCCTTCGACGGACGGGGCGTTGTAGCGCGTGGTCTGGTAGATGTCGTACGTGCCGCCGTCGCTGGTGACAGCTCCTTTGTACGTTCCCGTGGGCCGGTAGGTGCCCCAGTTGTCGACGATGTAGTACTCGACGAGCGGGTTGGACGTCCACCCGTAGAGAGTCAGGTAGCCGTTGCCGGACGGGTTGAAGCTGCCGGAGTAAGTCACGGTCCGGCGTGAGCCGTTGCTCCAGCCCTTGCCGGCGACGAAGTTCCCGGTGTTTCTCCACGAGGTGCTGTAGTTGCCGCCGGAGTTCAGGGTCATGGAGACCGTGCCCTGGCTGTCCGTCCAGAACGAGTAGTAGTACCCGTTGTTGGTTCCGGTCTGGTTCGTGGTGATGACCGTGGCCGCCTCGGCGGTGCCGGGCAGGGCCAACGTGGCTCCGGTGGCCAGCAGCAGGGTGCAGACGCTGCGGCGCGTCGGGTGTGCGGGTCCGTCGTTCATGAGCGTGCTTCCTCCTCGTCCTCGTAAGGCTGACGGGGGCTGGGCAACTTGTGTCGACGGGTGGTTCGTGCCAGCCCGCGTCGACAGTGGTTGAGCTCTGTCAACGGCCAACAGTTTTGATATGGCCCTGCCAACTGTCAATAGTTTCGACATTGATCCCGAAACATTCGATCAGCTAGCAACGTTTTCGGAGGGTGTTCAGCCTGTTCATAGCTGTGATCGATGGAGTGAATCGATATGTTCGTCGCCGACCGCGATTGCGAGATCAAATTTCCAACTTCGGCTCTTCGAATGTTTCGAAGAGGATTTCCTGTCACGCGCGAGAGGTGTGCATGGCCGGGAAGCAGCGTGGCCCGGTATCGCGCAAACGGCCCCGGACGAGGAGTCCGAGGCCGAGTGGAACGCCTCCCTGGGGGAGCAATCCCAGGTCAGGGACTTAACGCACGGTGCCCCCGGCGGGATTCGAACCTGCGACACCCGCTTTAGGAGTGGGATCGCTTCCTTGCCGGGTGGTGCCTGGTACGGCCGCGCGATGCTGTTTCCCCTGGTCAGAAACGCGCGGCGAGCCATTTGATCCGGCTCATGCCGCCCTGTATCGGACCGCCCGCTCACGCATCGCTCACGCGCTGCCGGCTGCTGAGCAGCGCGTGGGTCAGATCTGGCCGAGGTCGATCTCCACCGGGAAGGGGGCCGCTACCTTGATGACGCCGGTGAACACGTCTCCGTCCCGGTAGGTCCTTGTCGCGGGGTCGAGAACGTAGGTGTACACGAGAGGAACGCCTGTCGCGGCCTGCTCGATCCGCCAGTAGAAGCCGATGCCTGCCTTGGCGTACTGGTCGACCTTCACGATCCGGTCGGTGGTCTCCGATCCTGGTGACACCACCTCCGCGACCAGCAGCACGTGCTCAGGGCGGGTGGGGGTGATGTCGATCGTGTCTGCGCGGTACACGATGACGTCCGGGCGGCGATTGGTGAGCGGGACGTCCTGAAGCCGGATGTCGAAGTCAGTGTCGGCGTTCCACTCCGGACCCGCGGCGGCATCCAGAGCATTCGCCAGCATCCGGGCCAGCCGGTTGTGCCGCTTGGACGCACTCGGACTCACGACGACCATCCCGTCCACGATCTCAATGCCGGCGCATTGCTCCTCGGACCAGGACTCGTACTCCTCCGCCGTGATCTGCTCATGCATCCACGCCGGGGCCACCATCTCGGCCGTCATGAAGCACCTCCCGGACACTGTGCTGCGGGCCCGATCCCGCTGGATTCAGCGTACTGTCTGCCCCGTCCAGCACGCCGATGTCGCTCACACCCCCGCCCTGTCGGCCGGCATCCGCCGCCAAAACTGTTGGGCACTCCGCCGGGCCTACTTGGTGAAGCCCTTGCGCGGAACTTTGTGATCGTGGATCGCGGTTCGCCTCATGCCCGGCCGACCAGCGTCGTCACCCCAGGTCGCGGAGCCCTCACCTGCGCCGTAGAACGGTCGTATGAGGCTTCGCCCGCCTGTGGAACCGATGCTGGCGCAAGTCCGCGACAGCGTGCCCGCGCCGGGGGCGCTGCCTGGGGGCTCGTTCGAGCCGAAGTGATGGACAGGGTTTGGTGTTGTCCGTTGTTCACTTCTGAACGCCTGATGGGCCCCTCTTGATGATGGCCTCAACATGCTCGTTGTCAGGCTGCGGCGACCGTGTCCTGAGCTGACCTGCGCACAGCGATGATCCGCGCAGTCACTCCGGTTCGGCCGCGATCACCGCTGTCTCTTCCGACGCCGCGACGCTTGCCGTGCCGTCGGCCGCGGCGAAGGGCTCCCGACCGGGCTGCCGTGCGCCGACGCATGCGAGGGTGAGCGTGGCGGTCACGGCCAGGACGACAACGGCGGCTCCCGAGAGCAGGAAGGCGTTCGCGACTCCGGCGAGGGTGATGGCGGTCGAGGCCACAAAGGGGGAGATCGCCAGCGCTCCTGCCACCCCGGCCTCCCACAGGCCGAGCGCCTTCGCCAGATGATGGCTCGGTATGCGCTGCTGCACCAGTGCGATCAAGGGAATGTCCGTGAGGGCCGAGGCCAGCCCCGTGGCGGTCAGGAGAACCGCCGCCACGGCGGGGGAGGTGACCGTTCCCAGCGGAGCCCGGAAGATCCCGAGCAGGGCCCACGCCAGCACCGCGGCCAGTGCGAGCCTGCGGATGCGCAGGCCGGCCAGGAGCAGGGCGCCCACCACTTCGGCGACCCCGGCGACGCCGAGCAGCAGGCCGTACTGGCCGCCCTGTCCCACGACCGCGACAAGCCCGACGGTCAGGAAACCGTTGGTCAGGGCGAGGGCGAGCACGAAGGTCACTATGACCACGAGTACGTCGGGAGCGGCCCGCACGGTCCTGAGCCCGGCGCTGAGATCGGACCACAGCCCCGTCTGACCGCTGGTCGGGGCGGGGCGGGTCACGCGGATGGCGGCCACGGCGGCCGCCGAGCCCAGGAAGGTGAGTCCGTTCACCACCAGCGCCGACTGCAGCGAGCCGAAGGCCAGCAGCGGCGCGAGCATCAGCGGGCCGACGAAGAAGGCGGCCCGGAAGGCGACTTGCAGCAGTCCGTTGGCCTGCTGGAGGCGGTCGTCCGGCACGATCTGCGGGACGATGGCGTTGCGGGCCGGGGCGAACGGGGCGCCGATCAGCGCCAGCAGCGCCGTGGTCGCCACGAGCAGGGGCAGGTTCAGCAGGTTGAGGGAGAGCAGGACCGAAGCCACGGCCACCACGGCGACCCGGGCCAGGTCGGTGGCGATCATCAGCTTCCGGCGGTCGCGGCGGTCGGCGTACGAGGCGGCGACGAAGGTGGCCACGAACGCGGGCGCGAACGCGGAGACGCTCACCACGGCGACGGCCGTGGGGTCCTTCGTCAGTGACCAGGCCAGCCAGGCGGTCGCGGCGGTGTACAGGCCGTCGCCGAAGCGTGAGATGCCCTGACCGGCGAAGAGAAGCAGGAAGTTGCGGTCCTTCAGCAGTGACATGCGGCCACTGTCGGGGCCCGTCGGGCCCTTGATCCACTTATTAGGCAGATGGCTAATCAGTCGTGCTCAGTCACCTCGCCGTCGCCGTGCAGGAAGCTCTCCAGGCTGGGGGTCAGGCCCGCCACCTGTCCGGGCGCAAGCCGATACAGGACGTAGTAGCCCTCGCGGCGGCGCTCCAGCAGGCCCGCGTCCGCCAGCACCCGCAGGTGCTTGGACAGGGCGGCCTCGCTGACGCCGACGAGCGGGGCCAACTCCTGCGTGCTGCGCGGGCGTTCGGCGAGCAGTCGCAGGGCGCGCAGCCGGGTGTCGTCGGCGAGCGCGCGGAGTGTGCCGACGAGCCTGGTCGGCGGAATCCTCGGGCGGGCTTCCCGGACGATCGAGGAGACGGGGAAGACGAGCCCGAGGGGCCACGGACCGTCGCAGTTGACGCGCACGTGCGGCCACACATAGGCGCTGGGGGCGAGCACGAATGTGTCGTCCGGGCCGATGGCGACCTCGTGGTCGTGCGGCCGCTCCAGCCAGAAGCGTTCGGCCTGCCGGTCGCTGCGCACCTCCGGCCACAGGCCACGGAGCATCCCGTACAGGCCGCGCTGCTCGATCTGGTGTCCGGCCTCACTGACGCCGGCGGCGAGTTCGGGTTCGAGCCGTGCCCATTCCTCCTCGAACGCCTCCCGCCAGTAGCGCTCCAGCATGCTCAGGAACCGTTCGAGCAACGCTCGGGGATCGTCGAGGAGCATCGCGGCCATCGCTTCGTCGCTTTCCCGTGCGAGGCGCTCCCGCAACAGGTCGCGTACCTCCGGTTCGTTCAGCACGTGCGGATCCCTGCCCTTGCCGCCGCCCGGCCAGGGTGTGAACAGGGGGACGGCGAACTCCAGGCGGACCAGCTCCGGATCCGCCCCGCGCAAGCCGGCCAGTTCGTCTTCGAAGTCCGCCAGTCCGCCGGTCGGCTGCGGAAAGAGAAACTCGGGGAAGTACGAGCGCACCGCGTAGGAGAACGCCTCGATCTCCCGCTTCAGCGCCGGGGACAGCTTGCGCATCGCACGCACCCAGCCGTGCTGGACGGGGTGGTGCTTGGGCTCCACCAGCACATGAAGACTCAGTACGGCTTCCATCGTCGGCGAGTAGGCGAACCCCACCCGCTCCGCACCACCGGCAGGGACCCGGAACACGATCGTCATGACCCGTCATCCTTGCCTCACGGCATCCGCGACGGGAGCCGCGCCGCGCCGCGTTCTCAGCCTTCGGCCTACACCGATGTTGGCCCACGCGGCCGGGGCCGGGGCCGACCTGAAGGACATCCAGGAGATGCTCGGCCACTCCAGCCCGGCTCGTCCCGCGCGCCGCGCCACCCCCGAGAACACCACTCCCGCAGAGGAGCCAGAGCCCGCCGACGCGGAGAAGCCCGACAGGAACTCCGTGCCGAACGGTGCTGATCCGTTGGGAGGCACACGGGAGATCAACTCCCCATCCGCTCACGCAAACGGCCCCGGACGGGGAGCCCGAGGCCGATTAGGAGCCCTCCCTGGGGAAGAAACCCCAGGTCAGAGCGGCAACGCGTTGTGCCCCCGGCAGGATTCGAACCTGCGACACCCGCTTTAGGAGAGCGGTGCTCTATCCCCTGAGCTACGAAGGCGGGGGCTTGTAAAAAACCTTGGAGAAAACCCAGTGAGTGGATCTTCGGCCGAGGCGTACAAGCCCGCTGGTCAGTGGGGGTGCGCTGGTGCTCGCGACGGTTTCCCGGGCGGACATCCTGCGCGACCTGACCGCTGACGTGAACAGCGTAGCGGATTGGGGCGGAGCGGAGGCGTGGAGTACGGGGGGTGGGGCGTTGCGAAGGGTTTGACCTGCAGGTTTCTGTGCAGAGCTGGTTGGTGTTCGTCTCGGTCTGTGCGTGACGGAGGCTCGGTTTGTCCGTTCCGTCACCGACGTGGAGCCGAGGTCGTTACGGGTGTCGGCTTGACTGCCGCCGGCCTTTCGCGGCGGAGCCCGTGGGGTCAGATCACCTGACGCCTGGCTGATACCGAAGCGCGAATCGCTACGGGGCCGGGCCAGAGTCGATGGTCGAGTGCGTCCTCCAGTCGTGTCAGGGTGCCGATGTCCGGCAGGACGTCGCCGTTGAGAACTCGGGCGACGGTGGAATGCGCGACACAGGCCACGTCGGCCAGTCCGCGAAGCGAGAGCTTGCGGGAGCGCATGGTGCGGTTCAGGTCGCTGGCGAGGAGCAGTCCGCAGTGGGCGCTCAGTGGAGCGTCGTGGGTCAGGGTGACCTCCGGCCAGTCTCCGCCCGCTACGCAGTACAAAGGGTGCTTATCGTTGTTACTGCGCGGCATGCGCAGATCGCGCCAACGAGCCACGATGGTGGATCAACTGGCAGTGGCGCCGCTACAGGGCCATCCCACGCTGTCCAGCCGAGGGCGACGGCTGGCTCGAGATCCCTCACCCCACGCGAACCCGCCCGCTGGATGCCCTTCTCATCGTTCCGGGGCCGCAGTGAACCTCGTGCAGGACCTTTCAGCATGCCGAGCAAGTGCACCAACGATCCTGATGGAGAACCTCTCGTGACCGGCCAGGACCTCGACGCTGTGCTGCCCTCCGAATTCCTTCTCACGGCGATGGCCGACTGCGGCCCGGAGGACCCCGTGGTACGGCTGGCGGCGCAGCAAGTCCGGTCGGATCAGCCCCGATACGACCGCTCCGCCCTCGCCGAGGCTCTGCTGTTGGGTCCCCATGCCGAGGAGGCGCCCCCATGGCTTCTGGAGGCAGCCGTGGCGGCGGACCTGGAGGCCGAGAAGGAATCGCCCCACTTCGATCGTCGACCGACCCTGGTTGCGCTCGCCCTTGGGCACCCATCGTGTCCGGCATCCCTGCGGGACCAGGCACTGAAGCGCTGCACTGCTGAGCAGTTGGCTCAGCTCGGTAGCCCACGCGCCGCTGAGCGGCTGGTCAGTGCGGTTGCCGAGGAAGTGCGAGCCCGGGGCGGCACACCGCCGCCGATGACTCCCCGACTGCTGGAGGCCCCAACCCAGGCCCAGATCGTGCTACGGCAAGGCCCGCTGCACGACCTGGTGTTCGCGGCAGCTCGCGACACGCTTCCCACGGCCCCCGACCCCGGCAAGCGGGCCGAGGGAGAGGACGCCGACGACTGGCTGGAGCGTCACACACGGGCGTATGAGGCATGGGCGAGCATGTGGCGCCGGATACTTGAACGAAACCCGGACCGCCACCGGGAGCTCGTGGAGTGGTCCAAGCACACTGACGCCGAGCGGACGGTCCGCGACGAGTTGCTGGGCACTCTTCCCTGGTCGGTCGAGCCTGAGCTACTGACCGAGCTTGCCACGGCCGACCTTGGGCGCTTCCCTTACGAACTGCTGCTGGCCCAGGCCTCCCGCATGCGCCGCGATGGGTCGGACAATCAGCAGGTACTGGATTGCTTCGCTGCGGAACTGTCCGCCCTGCCGGACGAGGAGCAGGTCCGCCTCCGCCGCTTCCCGAGCCGTGAGAGCACCACGCTGCTCGAGATAGGGTGCGAGGCCCCCGTCACCTGGGTGCGGCATGCCGCATCCGGAACCTGGCGTCACCTGCTCAACCCGGGGCAGGCCAAGGACGGCTACCGGCCGGTGCACTGGCGGGCCCCTGCCACTGGGTCCGCCCGATCGTCCGGCATGCGCGGAAACGGTTGAGCCCCCACCAGCGCGGCCTTCAGCCGCGTTACGACCGGCGTCGCGAGCTCGAGGAGATCCTCGACACGATCGAGCGCGTCCTTGCCGATCCGCCGCCTGCCGTCGGCGCGGATCGTCGCCGGAGCGCACTCGGCGCCCCGGGCGAGGTGACCGTGCGCGAACTGGCCGCTGTCCCGGCACAGGCTCTGAGCGAGTACCTGGACCGGCATCCCGGCGACGACTCCCTCGTGGAGAAGGCTCTCCTCGCGTGTGCCGCGAGAGTGCACCGGTCCGACGACGACTTCGAGGACGTACTGCGCCAGCACGGCTCCCCGGACACGGTGCTGCTCCGTCTCACCGAGGGCCTGCGTGGGAATCTCGGTGGCGGTCCGCCGTGGCGCCAGGCCTGGACCCGTCTGGTCCTGGCCAGGCGGGACATCACGTCGGAACTGGTACGTGCCCTGCCGGCCTGGTCGGTGCTGCGTGCCCGGGGTGATCGTTACGGAAGCACACATCCGGCTGTGATTTCCGTAGTACGTGAGGCCCTGAGCGCCGATCAGGATGCGTGGGTCCGGTTTGCGGCCTGCCCGGCCACTTACTCCGGGCCGACCGCCTGGCTGCGCCTCGGTGAACTGCTGGATGCGGCTGCCGCCGGAGCATCTTGGCCGAAGCCCCCGGGGAGTCGATGAGCGGCCCGGCACCGAGAATCTGCGCCTTCCCCGCGGCGCGTGGCTGTGCCGCCCCCCGGCCTTGTCTGCGGAGCGGCACAGAAGTTTGCGCTGCCCTGTGTGTCCAACTGCAGTGAGTCAGCCACCGTCGACGTAGGCACGTGCGGCGACCATGACGTCCTTGAAGCGCCCCTCAGCGATCACGGTAAGAGGGGCTTCGTCCTCGAGCTGGGGGTTCATCCCGATCATCCAGGCACGTGCTGTGTAGAGGCTCTCAGCGTCCTGGATGAGTTGGAACACCTGCAGGGCGGCGCGGAGACGGTCTTCGGCTTCCTGGCGCGGTGCTGAATCGCCCGAAGCCCACTTGCCGACCTGTCGGGGATCGTTGATGTTGGTGATGCGAGCGGTCAGGCGCTGGCCGAGGTTGTCCTGCAGGAAACGGGCGATGTCCGCGATGGACATGCGTACCGTGGCGGCGTGGGCTCGCTCGGCGCTTGCTGCACTTTTGGCGGCTGCAGGATTGTTGGCTGTGGTGGCCATGGTATTTCCTCCCTCGTGTTCTGACTGCACGCCTGGTCGGTGGCCGACTGGTCGCGTGTCAGGCAACGGGTGCAGGACTTGATTGCGGACAACTCGGCCTGCCGCACGTCCGATGGAGTGCAGACGCGGGCTCGGCGCCGCTGACTGATGTGACGCTTCTGAAAGGTGGACCCGCGGGGAAGCGTGACCTCTGCGGATCATGACGGCGCTAGACGCCTGTGGTCAGCATCGCTGCATGCCGGTCTCGGAGACAGATCCGGTGCTGGGCTGACTGAGGGGGTGCAGGCTGTGCAGGAGCTTGTTGCGACGCCAGTTGCTCGGCTGGCTGGCCTGCGGAGCGCCGTCAGGAGGTATCAGCGCGATCGCAGGTGCGGCGATGGCGGCTGCTGGTAACTGGTGGCTGACTGTGTTCATGGTCCCTCCCCAATAGTTCATGAGTTAAGGCTACCCAGAATCCACCTCTAACTCCACCGTTTTTGCGCTAACTTCTGCCGTCTGAAGGGCCGTCAAGATCACTTCACCGAAGCAACGTTGGGGCGCTGAAGTGCAGCTTCGTTCCATCCTGTTGCCTGATGGCGTCAGGTGGTCACTGACGTTTTCCTTCGTTCGGGCTACGCGGCTGATGGAGGTTTCAAGGTGGATACGAGTGGGAGATGGCGAGTGTGGTGCCGCGGCGTCAGCGGATGATGAGTCCGTACTCGTCGGCGACGCTGCGCAGCCCCTCGGTCTCCGGCCAGATCGGCTGCCTCTCCACCTCTTCCAGATCGACATCGCTGAAGATGGCCCAGCACTGTCGCATCCCGAAGCGGGAGCGGTAGGCGATCCCGTGGATCAGCCGGCCCTGTTGCAGGTCGCGCTGTGCGATCGCCCAGGCGGCGATCTGGCGCGTCACCCTGCGGTTCGTGCCTTGGATGTGTTCGGCGGTCAGGTCGGTGATGCCGAACTGCGCCAACTCGTCCTTGAGCTCTCTCGACAACGTGCGCTGCGTCTGCTCGTTGTCGACGTCTAAGAATCGCGCCTCCTTGGCCGGCTGTAACCGCACCAGCGTGTGCCGGGTTCGCCAGTCCTGGGGAAGGTGGCCGGGCCTCATGAAGTAGGGCTCGTTCCAGTCATCACCGATGAATTCGCGCAGTTCGGGATCGACACGGAAAGGAGCCAGCGCCTCGGCGAAGCACCCGTCAAGATCGGAGGCGCAGTACAAGGTGCCGTAGCTCACCAGGCTCCACCGGTTGCCCCCCGAGCGGCTGTCGTCCTCCCGGCTGATCTTGTTGTACTTGCGTGGGTTCTCCGCCTTCCCCAGGCGCCACACCCCGCGTTCCGGTGCCGGTATGAGACTTGCCTCTAACGGTGTGCCCTCGCTCATGGGCCGCTCCTCGCTCAGGTACGAACTTGCACGTGTCGGTTTTCGGGTCTGGCTCGTTGCTCGCTCTGTGCGCGGCAGGGACGGGTGTCGGCACGCACTGCCAGATGTCCGGGCGTCTGAACGCAGCCGAACGATCATTTTCTGCTGCTGGACAGACAAAGGGCGACTGGTCCTGCCGATCCCATGAGGGGCGCACGAAGGATTTGAGGGGGCGCACGGCCTATTTCATAGGCGACGGGTCCTCCAGGTCCAACTCGAGAACGGCGACTCCGGCCGCTCCCGCCATTGCGAGGACGACCTTGTTGACGGATGCGCCGGAGGGGCGCACAGACAGCGTGTGCACAGGAGTTCCCGTGGCCAGCTGCAGAACGCAGCAAGATGTTGTCGCATCCCAGACCCGGATCGTGCCGTCGCTAGAGGAGCTGGCGACGTAAGAGCGAGCGACATCAGCGGACGTTGTCCAGGTAGCGATGGCCTCGACGGCGGCTGTGTGGCCTCGAAGGCGCTCGCCGATGGGTTCGAGGGTGCGCAAGTCCCATAGGCACACCGTGTGGTCATCTCCACCACTGGCGAGGAAAGGCGGCAACGGGGAGGTGCCCGTGTTGATGGCCAGGGCATTGATGATCCCTTGCCGACAGGGGAGCACTTTTTTGGGCGCAGGGTCCGTGGCCGCCCACAGGCGCACCGTCCCGTCAGCACTGCCAGAAGCGAACCAGTCCGCGCTGACTCCGTCGGACGCCGCCGCTACGGTTCGGACCGTGTAGGGATGCCGCCACTGCTGTAGCAGTCGTTCTCTGTCCAGATCCCAGAGCCGGACGGTGTAATCGTCGCCGCTGATGGCCAACCGCCGTCCATCGCAGGCTGCAGCCGAGGCGAGGGTGCGTATGGGCCGGGAGTGCCCCTTGAGGAGGACGCCGGCAGCAACACCGCGTACGGGGTCCCAGGACCGGATGCTGTGGTCGGATGCCGCCCAGAGGAGTAAGCGCCGGCCTTCGTGCTCCGGTGCCCAGCTGAGGGCAGACGAGGCATGCTTCGAATCCCTGCCGAACGAGCCGGTGACCGCCCCGGTGAGGGTGTCCCAGACCTGGGTTTGCGCGGTGCTGTAGTTGACGGCCAGGAGCGGTGTGGCAACGGACTCCGGAGTGATTGCCGCAGCTACGGCGGCGGGGGCTGTGGCGGTGCCGCGGATCGCGTGGCGGATGGCAGGTGTGTCCCAGAGCCGGACGGTGTTGTCCCGAGCAGTGGAGGCGAGTCGGTCGCAGTCGCCGGCCGAGATCGTGTGCAGGGCTGTCACGGACTCCGTGTGTCCGGTGAGCTGACCGATCCTCTGCCTGGCGTCCATGTCCCACAGGTCGATCGTTGATCCGGAGCCGGCCGTGGCGAGCAGGTCCGAGTCGTCGATGCGCAGTGCCGCCAGGGCGGTGACCGGCTCTCCCTCCCCCCGGAAGATGGCTTGGAGGCCTGAGGCCGTGTCCCACAGGGTGATGGAGCCGTCGCTGTGGCCGGTTGCAATCCAGCCCGGCACGGTCGTTTCAGCCAGGCACCTGACCGGAGCGCCCACAGGGTACTCATGCAGCAGTCGATGATCAGCGGTGTCCCACACTTTCAGCGTGCGGCCGGCACCGACCAGCAGCTGCCGTCCGCCGGGGCCGACAGCGAGGCCCAGTGCGAATGCGGCCTGTTCCATCGGATGAGCGCTCATGTCGGCCAGGTGGAGTTCCTCCGAGTGCTCGCGCCAGAGTTTCACCGAGCCGCTACCGTCGACCCCTGCCACAGTCAACGTCCCTGCGTCGTCGCGGTATCCGGTGACAGCAGCGGTCCAGGTACGCCCACCGAACGTCATATGGTCAAGCAGGGTCCCCCGGGCCGTGTCCCAGACGCGTACCGTGCCGTCGGTGCTGCCAGAGACAAGCGCTCCATCGCCGGTGGAGTGCGCCACGAAGAAGAGGCATCGCACGTCGCCGTCGTGCGCGGGAATCCGGTCCCCGACAGGTGTACCGGTGGCCGTGTCGATGAGCTCGATACCGCCCAACTCGCCGCCTACGACCAGCAGTTGCGCACCACCGGGACCTTCGGCCGTGGCCAGCGACAGACTGCGCCGGCTGAGTGTCGCGAGCACGTTGGAGGGCGGTGCCCATTGTGACCAGAGGACACACAGGCGGGATCCCGCGAATTCTGCGGCCTCCTGAGGCAGGTCTTGCCGGGGAACACCGGGAAACCGTAAGGCCGTGTAGGCCAGATGCAGACTGGAGCAGCGGGAGGGGAGATCCGCGTCCTGGACGTAGGGCTCGATGGCAGCCCATGCCGTGAGCCATTCCCGGTTCGTACGGCGTGCGTGTGAGAGGCCGAGAAGTCCACGGACCCCGTCGGCGGAGACCCACGGCAGCAGGCCAGGCGGCACGTGGCTGTCATCCAGAGCCTCGCCGAGCGCGGCATGGTGAGCCAGGTGCCTGGTCAGATAGGGGTGTGGCACGGCCACTGCATCAGGCTTGACCAAACGCGCCAGTGCGGCGGCGATGCGTGCATGGGCCTGCTGCTCACCGGTGTCGGCGCCCTTCTGCCGCTCATCCGGATTCATCCAAGGCCCTCCTCGTCTCGTGCGGCGGCTGAGGCCACTGGCGCAGCATCACCCCGAGTTGCTCGTGGGCGGGTCGGTACACAACGTGGTCATCTTCGATGTCATGCGTGAGGTATCCGGCAAGACGGCCTTCGAGGAGCCGTCGGATCTTCTCGTCGGCGTGATCGATACGGGCCTGTAGCAGGGCTGAAGCCACGGCCGGCCACACCTGGGCCCACGGCATCCCGCGCCCTAGCCCGAACGCGGTGGCGCGAAGGAGCGCGAGCGCCTCCTCCCGGTTCAAGCCGTCATCGCCGACCTGGTTTAGATCTTGCTCGAACAGCCCCACGGTGCCCCGGTCGAGCCGTGAGAGCCACAGTTGGTCGCGGAGCAGTGTGACTCCGTCGCTGCGACGCAATTGTTCGGCGGCCAAGCGGGCGTCCAGGAAAGACCGACCTGCATGACGTGCCACTCGCTCCGCTGCCGAGGCCATCAGCTTGGGGTCGGTGCCCCACGGCGCCCCGGCCAACAGAGCAGTCACATAGGCAGCGATATCCGCCTGCACCCCCTCTCCGTCCGTGCGCACCACCTGCGCTGCCGGGAAGACAAGCCGGAGTTCCTCCAACAGCCCTCGCAGGCCAGTGGCGAGGGCTGCCATCGGGGTGCCTGGGCTGGTGCTGCGGACCCCGATGAGCAGACGCAGGCCACTGTGGCCAGAGGGCGGTTCTGCCGGCGTGGAGTCGGCACCCTGGGCGGGGACGGAGATTCTGTCCGCCACACTGGGCCCGCCGGCATAGCCGGCGAGAGGCACGAGAACATCTCGGATGCAGGCGCCAGCCTCCGGAGATTCGTCGAGACCGTCGACGACCACCGTGACCGTCCCCTGCTGACGGGACGTGAAGAAGGTGCGCAGCCCTTCCTGCCACTGCCGCAGAGCATCTGCCGCAGGTTGTGTGCGGTCCCGCTCACCGCCCAGTCGGGTACCGATGGCTTCGATCAGGCTCAGCGACCCGCGGTTGCGGGCCGACACCGCCACGTGGATCGATCCCTCGTCCGGGACGGTGTCAGCGGGCGCCTTGCTCACTGCCTCTGCGTAGCGAGGTGACGCCCGGAAGGCGGAATCGCTGAGCGTCACTGCCCGGGCCAGTACCGCGGATTTCCCACTGGCGGCGGTGCCGGTCACGATGAGGACGCCCGCGGGACCTTTGACGAAGGCGGCCAGCCGACGGTTGAGTTCCTGGCGGCCGGAGAAGTACCAGCCGGGATCGTCGCGGCTGGCGCGGCCGCTGGCGCGATCCAGCCAGTACTCCAGTTCCTCGGGTGTGGCTGCGACTTCCTCTCTGGCTTCTGTGACCACCTGCGGTTTGGGCCGGTAGCCAGGATTGGGCAGGGTGGGGATCGGGGTGCCGAGCTTGCCCTGGAGGACCGTTCGGGGACCCGCGAGTGAGAGATCCCGTTCTTCGTTGAGCCGGTCGGTGGCATCCTCGAGGGCCTGCATGAATTCGGAGATCGACAGGTACGGACGGGCGATTCCGGCCGCGTCCTGAAACCACTCGAAGGCCATCCGCAGGACGACGGCGAATTCGCGGCCCAGCACTGGGGAACGGGCCCCCGTGGTCGCCACGACGTTCAGCGCCCTCCCCGGGGACCCTGGCCGGACAAGGTCGCGGGCCAGGTCCCTGAGCTCTACATCGATGCCTTCCGCCTCACAGGCGTTGACGATCACGAGCACATGGCGGGCCTGCGAGTCGAGAGCCGCGATGACAACCTCGTTCGTCGGCATGCCCGTCGCCAGCAGCCGATCAGTGTCCGTGCTCGGCAGGAGCAGGAAGTGTCTGGTGGATGTGCCGACGGCGCCGTGTGATGTGACATAAAGGACCAGCGCCTCGTCTTCTGCCGCGTCCCGGATGCCGGAGCTGTGCAAGAAACGTTCCACATCGTGGCGTTCCTCCGGCGCACGCAGAATGGTCTGTACAAACCCTTCGCCGGGTTCCGGTCCTGCCTTCCACCACGCAGTCACGACCGACAGCTGTTCCTCGATCGCCTTGGCGAACTCGGGGTCTCCGTCCTCCACCGTCACGATGACCAGTGAGCCCGCGACCGGCCCTGCGCCCTCTTCGCTCTGTGACGGATTGGTCTGCCCGACTAAGCCAATCTCCCCGTGCTCCCCCTGCATGTTCTCTATTGTTCACAGCCATGAATCGCCACGGGCCAGAACCTGCGAACTCCTCCACCGCATCGGCTGTGACCGCCGACATCACCCAGGACGCCGTTGTCATCGTCCCGGGCATCATGGGCAGTGAGCTCTACGACACGGTCACCCAGAAGACCGTCTGGGGCTTATCCGGCGTGTCGTGGCTCTTGAAGGCATGGACACGGCCCAAGGGCCTCGAGCCGCTGCGCCTGACTCCGGAGGAACTGGAAGGCAGGACCACCCGGATCAAGCCCACGCAACTGATGCGCCACTCATCCTGGACTCCCTACCTTCAGGGGTTCGAGCCCTACACCAACCTGATCAACGCGGTCCAAGGCTGCGTCGCCGACCCGGCCGCCGTCCTGGAGTTCGCCTACGACTGGCGCCTGCCTGTCGCCTTCAACGGCCACTTGTTGGCCGAGGCCGCCCGCCGCCACCTGACCGCCTGGCGACTGCATCCTGCCCACGACGCCGCTCGGCGCAACCGTGTCGACGAATGTCCGGCACGCCTCGTCTTCGTCGCCCATTCCATGGGCGGCCTCGTCACCCGGGCCGCCCTCGATGCCCCGCACGACGGCGCTCTGGCCGACGACACACGCGCCGTACTCACCCTTGGTACGCCCTTCTACGGTGCGGTGAAGGCAGCCGCGATCCTCAACACCGGGCGCGGTGCCCCGGTCCCGCTCCCGCACCGGCAACTGCAGTCCATCTCAGCCACCATGCCGGGCCTCCACGACCTTCTCCCGCAGTACGCCTGCCTCATCGAGGGGAACGATGTCCGTCGCCTCACCCCCAGCGATGTGAAAGACATCGGAGGTAATGCCGAACTCGCCCAGGCAGCAGTCGAGTTCCAGGAAAAGCAGAACAACGTCAGGTTGCCCGGGCACTGGGCGGTGGCCGGCACGAATCAGGCCACCATGCAAAGTCTCACGATCCGCGACGGCGTGGTTTACCCGCATCAGCATGGAGCTCGCCAGCACACCAGTGGTGACTTCATCCGCGACCCGCGCGGCAGCCTGAGGTTCTTTGACGTCAAGGGCGACGGCACCGTCTACAAGGATTCCGCAGCCGTCGGACCCGCTGTCACACCACTTCCGCTACAGCATGGAGCCGTCGCCTCCGATCGCGTCGCGCTCAAGGCCGTAGCGGAAATACTGCGGGACGACGAACACTTGGGCCCACCTCAGGGCGCCCCCGGCTGCGGACTGGACGTTCCCGATCTGGTAGAAGTCGGAAGCGCTTGGAGTATCACGCTCAGCGGCGTGGATTCCTTGGCTGGTCTCCGGTGCGAAATAGCCGACGTTGCGGGTCAGAACCGGCAGGTCATCAAAGCGGGCTGGGGTGACGGGCAGATCAAGGCCAGGAGCACCGTGGATGTTCCGGGCTTGTACCGCGTCACCGTTCGCACCGTTGACGGCCACACCATCACCCAACTTGTCCTGGCCAGTGAAGCCGGAGCCACGAGGGAAGTGGAATAGGAGCCAGCCTCGCGAATCAACGTGGGTACCCGATCTCCTGGGTGCGCGCTCCGTGGGCAACCAGTTCTGGTCTAATTCTCCGCCGCCCGCGCACGTAGCGAGATTGCCGACGAAGAGCATGGCGCGCTTCCTCGGCGGTCTTGCCTTTTGCGCTGCGAGGTACAAGCAGAGTGGTTGGACAGGGGCCGTTCTCGGCCCGTAAGGGTGTGCCGGTCCCGGCTGCGATCCCGTTGCGACGGGAAATGGCCATGGCTTGACCGCCAGTCTGGACCCACGTACGACACCATCGTTCACCGTCTTCCGGGTGAAGCATTGAGTGTGCGAGGAAGCCTTCATGCCAACAAGAACGTGCAAGGCTTCACGTCTCTGCGGGGCACTTCCAGAAGGCTGACTGGCATGATCTGAGAACGCGCCCTGACCTGTAGCGATCAGCTGAGCGTTTCCGAATCGACGGGTGTGCGTTCCGGAGCGATCTCCTGGCCACTGGCTGACCTGCGGCGACGGAGTTTTTTACAAGCCCCACGAAGGCGAAAGGTGCCCTGACAGCGTAGCGGATACGTCCCTCGGCGTTCGCCCCGGTTGTCGGTGATCGGTGGTGTGGTCGGCGATCTTCTTCGGGCTCTCCCTCGGGGTCCGCCCTCGGGGCTCTCCGGGATCGCTTGACCTCAAGTTCGCTTGAGATTTTACGTTGCTGGAGCGGGCCCCACCCGGAGGTGGCGCTCGATCTCTCCCGACCGACTTCCCGGAACCGAGGTACACCCATGTCCCGAGCCATGTCGCAGCCCCCGCTCAAGATCGGCGTCCTCATCGGCAGCGTTCGCCCCGGCCGTTTCGCCGACAAGGTGTCTCAGTGGTTCCTCTCCGAGATCGGCCGGCGGGACGACATGGAGACGCACGTCATCGACCTGTCCGAGCCCGCCCTCGCCGGCGAGCTCAAGCTCACCCTGGAGCGGTCCGCCGCCCCCGACGACGCCCCAACCCTGGCCGAGCGGATCGGTGGGCTCGACGGGTTCGTGGTCGTCACGCCCGAGTACAACCACGGGTACCCGGCCTCCCTGAAGCTGGCCATCGACTACGTGTACCGGGAGTGGCGAGCCAAGCCGGTCGGCTTCGTCTCCTACGGCGGTATGGCCGGTGGCCAGCGCGCGGTGGAGCAGTTGCGCCAGGTCTTCGCCGAGCTGCACGCCGTCACCCTGCGCGACACCGTGAGCTTCCACATGGCGTGGGAGCAGTTCGACGACGAGGGCCGCCCGCACGACACGGACGGCACCTCCAAGGCCGCCTCCGTGCTGCTGGACCAGCTCGCCTGGTGGGGACTGACCCTGCGCGAGGGGCGTGCCGCCAGGCCTTACGACGGCTGAGGTCGCACCGCACCGTGGGGCGATGCCGCCTCACCTCACTCCACCGACACCCGAGCGAACCTCCCCGCCACCCCCAGGTCCTCCTCCACCCGCCCGGCCGTCTCCACCAGCTCCGGCAGCACCTCCCGTACGCACTCCTCCACCGTCCGCCGAGCCGCGTGCATCGCCACGTTCACCGCGGCGACCACCCGGCCCGTGCGGTCGCGGACCGGTACCGCCACCGATCGCAGGCCCTCCTCCAGCTCCTCGTCGACCAGGGCGTACCCGTGTGCGCGGACGTCCTCCAGGGCGGCCGTCAGGGTCGAGGGATCCGTGATCGTGCGGGGGGTCAGCGGGCGTAGGGCTGCCCCGCTCGCGTCCAACTTCCGTTCCCCGGGCGGGAGATCCGCCAGCAGCACGCGGCCCAGTGAGGTCGCGTAGGCCGGCAGTCGCGTGCCGACCGTCACGTTGACGCTCATCACGCGGGTGGTGGCGGCCCGGGCCGTGTACTGGATCTCCTCGCCGGACGGCGTCAGCACCGCCAGCGACGCCGACTCGTGGACGCGGTCGGCCAGTTCGGCCAGATGGGGAGTCGCGATCTGGGCCAAGGAGGTGCGGGACAGGGGCGGGAAGCCCAGCGACAGGACGCGCGGGGTGAGCGCGAAGCCGCGGGTGCCGGACTGGCGTACCAGGCCCAGATGCTCGTACGTGATGAGCGCCCTGCGCGCCGTGGCCCGGGACAGACCCGTCGCCCGTGCCACGTCCGTGAGCGTCAGTTCGGCCCGTCCCGCGCCGAACGCGGTCAGTACGGTCAGTCCGCGGGCCAGCGACTCGACGAACTCCCTGCCCAGTTCCTGCTTGGAGGCGCCCGTCCAGGTCGCCAGGCCCGACGGAGCCGGGCCGGGCTGCGGCTCGGGCGCCTCGCGCAGCTCGCGCTCCATCTCCGCCACGGCCGTGCGCAGGCGGGGCAGGAGCGTGTCGCGCAGGTGCGCGGCCGTGTGGCGGCTCGTGTGGCTCACCACGTTCGCCACGCAGGCGATACGGCCGCCCGCGCGGGGGTCCCGTACCGGTACGGACACCGCCACCAGCCCCGGCTCGATCAACTGGTCGTCCAGCGCCCAGCCGTCCTTGCCGGCCCGTTCCGCCCGGCGTGCGAAGTCCTCGTCGTCCTCGTCGGGTGACGTGTGCTCCCGGGGCGGTACGGCGGGAAAGCCCCGGTCCTGCGGGTCCGCCGCCCGGCGCTCGTGCCATGCCCGCCACTGCGCGTCCGTCCACTCCGTCGCGAACAGCGGGCCCGGCGCGGTGCGTTCGGCGGGGAGCCGGTCGCCGATGCGGAAGCTGAGGGACATCGCACGGCGGCGGGTCGCCTGGTGGATGAAGCGGATGCCGTCGCGGTCGGCTACCGCCAGCGACACCGACTCGTCCAGCGCGTCGGCGAGCGCGTCGGCGTGGGAGGCGAGGAGGGCGGGCAGGCCGAGGGCGGCCAGGTAGGCGTTGCCGAGTTCCATCACGCGGGGGGCCAGCACCACGTCGCGGCCGTCGAGGCGGACGTATCCCATGCGCGCGAGCGTGGACGCGATCCGGTCCACCGTCGAGCGCGCCAGCCCGGTGCTCCTCTCCAGTCCGCTCGCGCTCAGCGTCCCGCCGGCCTCCGTCAGCCGCCGCAGCACCATCACACCCCGGATCAGCGGAGTGACCGCCTCCGCCGGCACGGCACGGTCGTCGTCCAGGGTCGTCTTCGCGGGCATCGGCTCTCCGTACGGCGGTCGCAGCAGCCCTAACCGTAATCCGCCCCACGCGGGCGTACGGCTACCGCGGCTGGCGTTCACCCCGTCCCCGTCCCCGTCCCCGTCCCCCAAGCCCCACCCCACCCCCGCCCCACCCCGCCCCACTACCCCCGACTGACCCGCACCCGATAACTCCCCGTCAGATCCGCCCCCACCACCGCAACCCGCACCCCCCGCTTCGAGTCCGTGAACTCCTCCCCGGGTACGAACGTCGCGTCCGACAGTTCGGCGTGGACGTTCGGGCTGCGGGTGCAGCCGCCGCTGTCCTGTTGGGAGTCGTGGACCTTCACCGGGCCCATCCCGGTGTCCACCTCCGCGTCGACCCGGTAGACCAGGACGCCGGGGCGGCACACCGTCTCGTCGTTGCCCTCGCGGGTGCGCAGTTCGACGGCGTAGCCGCTGCGGCGGTCCAGCGGGACGAACACCAGCTTGGGACCGCCCTCGCGGGCCAGCGGCGTCAGCTCGTACTCGGAGGTGCCGGAGGCGGTGGCGCACCGTACCTGTGCCGGGTCCAGCCAGCCCAGCTTCCACTTGTGCCAGCCGAGCAGGTCGTTGTTGGCCCCCCAGTCCTCGCTCATGATGTCCCAGTGCCCGACCGCGCCCCCGCCCTCCGCGGTGTACAGGTCGGGCAGGCCGAAGACGTGGCCGTTCTCGTGGGGGAGGACGCGGTAGCCGGTGCGGTGGTAGGAGCCGGAGCCGTCGTCCTGGCGGGAGTAGACGAACGAGGCGTTCGCGACGGAGACGCCGTCGGCCACCGGGGCCTCCGTGTTGCCCGCGAAGGACACCGACAGGACCGTGTCCAGGGCCGACGGGCCGGCGTTCGGCGTCACGAGCACGTTCAGGAAGTCGTACGACTTGAAGTCCACCTTGGGATCGGCCGAGGCCACGATGTCCTGGACCAGCTGCCGGTACCCGGGGTCGAAGGGCGCGCCGCGTTCTATGCCGTAGGCGTGGAAGGACTTCGGCATGCGCAGCCAGCCGCGGATCGGGGTCCGGGGGCGGTAGTCGAGGCGGCCGTAGGAGCTGGTGCGGAACCAGTCCTGGGTCTGTGGGAAGAACTCCGCGAAGCGGTCGAGCGCGCGGCCCTGACCGGGCGCGTCGGGGAAGTCGACCATCACGGTGAGGGCGTGCACGGTGCCGGTGGAGCGGGAGTAGCCGCGGGTCGTCGGCACGCCCTCCGACATCTGGACCGTCGGCCGGCCACTGATCATGCAGGGGCCGAGGGGGGAGGAGCGGGCGAGCGCCGCGATCGGTCCCGCTCCCGCCGTCAGGGTGCCCGCCGTGTGGTGCCCGGTGCCTGCCGAGGTGCTGACCGCCAGGGTCAGGGCGGTCACGGAGGCGAGGGCGATCGCACGGCGGGGACGTATCCGACGGCTCGGCTGCATGCATGGGCCCTTCAGTCCATGGCAGCCCGCCGGACCGCGTGCTGCACCCTCTCGATCACCCTGTGTCGAGGGGTGCGAGGGCGCGCGTTGGAGGAGACCGAACGTGGGTTCTCACGAGCGGGAACTTGTGATCCAGGTCACATGAAATCTTTTCCCTGGCGGGAAATAACCGGGGAGCTCTTCCCCGTTTAGCCATGTGTCCGAGCGAAACGGGGACGTGCTCCCCGGATCGCCCCCGGGCAGCCCGTCAACCGGAGCTCACCAACCGGAGCTCACTCAACTCAGGAGTACACCGTGCAGACCGCGACCCCCGTACCGCGCAAGGCGACCCGGCCGCGCGCCGACGCACTGCGCAACCGGGAGCGGATCGTCACCGCCGCCCGGGAGATGTTCGTCGAGTTCGGCCCCGACGTGCCGCTCGACGAGATCGCCCGCCGGGCCGGCGTCGGCAACGCCACGGTGTACCGCAACTTCCCCGACCGCGACGCGCTGGTCCGCGAGGTCGTCTGCTCCGTCATGGACCGTACGGCGGCGGCGGCCGAGCTGGCGCTCGCGGAGAGCGGGGACGCCTTCGAGGCCCTGGAGCGCTTCGTGCACACCGCCGCCGACGAGCGGATCAGCGCGCTGTGCCCGATGGTCCAGAGCACGTTCGACAAGAACCACCCGGACCTGGAGGCGGCGCGCGAGCGGATCGAGCAGCTCACCGAGGAGATCATGGACCGCGCCAAGGCGGCCGGCCAGCTCCGCTCCGACGTGGGCGTCGGGGACGTCATGCTCATCGCGTCCCAGCTCAGCCGGCCCCCGGCCGGGGCCGGGTGCGACCTCGCCGACCGTTATGTCCACCGCCATCTGCAGCTGTTCCTGGACGGGCTGCGGGCCCCGGCCCGCTCCGTCCTGCCGGGCACGGCGATGACCATGGAGGACCTGCGCCAGGCCTGACCGATCAGTTCAGAGCCCAACAACCGTCACTACACCGGATCTCACCGGCCGTCACAGCCGACGAGCCGTCCCCTTTAGACACGCTTTTTCCCTTACGAAGTCCCGAAGTGGGTACCCCCATGTCTGAAACAGCCGCAAAGGCTCCCGGCACACCGGCGACGTCCGGTGACGCCAACCGCTGGAAAGCGCTCGTCTTCATCGCGCTGGCCCAGCTCATGGTCGTCCTCGACGCGACCATCGTGAACATCGCCCTGCCGTCCGCCCAGGTGGACCTCGGCATCTCCGACGGCAACCGCCAGTGGGTCGTCACGGCCTACGCGCTGGCCTTCGGCGGTCTGCTCCTGTTCGGCGGCCGGATCGCCGACCTGTGGGGCCGTAAGAACGCCTTCGTCGTCGGCCTGGTCGGCTTCGCCGGCGCCTCCGCGCTCGGTGGCGCCGCCACCAACGAGGCCATGATGTTCGGCGCCCGCGCCCTGCAGGGTGTCTTCGGCGCCCTGCTCGCTCCCGCCGCGCTCTCCCTGCTCGCCGTGATGTTCACGGACGCCAAGGAGCGTGCCAAGGCGTTCGGTATCTACGGTGCGATCGCCGGTGGCGGTGGCGCCGTCGGCTTCATCCTCGGTGGCGTGCTGACCGAGTACATGGACTGGCGCTGGACGTTCTTCGTCAACATCCCGTTCGCGATCGTCGCGGCGGCCGGCGCGTACTTCGTCATCCGTGAGCCGGAGGGCGGCCGCAACCGCAACCCGCTCGACATCCCCGGCGTCCTGCTGTCCACCCTGGGCCTGGTCGCGCTGGTCTACGGCTTCACCCGCGCCGAGTCCGACGGCTGGGGCGACTCCGTGACCGTGGGCATGTTCGTCGCGTCGGCGGTCCTGCTGCTCGCGTTCGTCGTCACCGAGGCCAAGGTCAAGGCCCCGCTGCTGCCGCTGCGCGTGGTCACCGACCGCAACCGCGGCGGCGTCTACCTCTCGCTCGGCATCGCGATCATCGCGATGTTCGGCACGTTCCTCTTCCTGACCTACTACCTGCAGATCGTGAAGGGCTACACGCCGATCAAGACGGGCTTCGCCTTCATGCCGATGATCGTCGGCATGATGGTCGGCTCGACCCAGATCGGCACCCGCCTGATGACCCGCGTCCCGGCGCGGCTGCTGATGGGCCCCGGCTTCCTGGTCGCCGCACTGGGCATGCTCCTGATGACCCAGCTGGAGATCGGTTCGTCGTACACCTCGATCATCCTGCCGGCGATGCTGCTGCTCGGCCTCGGCATGGGTACGGCCTTCATGCCGGCCATGTCCCTGTCCACCCTGGGCGTCGAGCCCCGGGACGCGGGTGTCGCCTCCGCGATGGTCAACACATCGCAGCAGGTGGGCGGCGCGATCGGTACGGCCCTGCTGAACACGATCGCCGCCTCGGCCACGACCTCCTACATCGCCGACCACATCGGCTCCGCAAGCTCGCGCTCGCAGCAGCAGCTGGTCCAGCTGGAGGGCATGGTGCACGGCTACACCAACGCGATCTGGTTCGCCGTCGGCATGCTGGTGCTGGCCGCGGTCATCGTCGTGACCTTCGTCAACGCCGGTCGCCCGGACGGTACGACGGTGGCGTCCTCCGAGGAGGGCGCGGCGGACGAGGTGCCGGTGCCGGTCGTCGCGCACTGACACCGGCGACGACGACCGTACGGCCGTACCCCCTGGGACCAGGCGTACGTATGGGGAAGGGGACGCTCCGTACGTACGGCCTCACAGGACCTGCCCCGGCTCGCTGAATCGAGCGGCTCAGCGGAGCCAGGGCAGGTCCGCACCCGCTTCGCTCGGCTGCAGGCCCTCGGCGACGATCTGCATGATCTCGCCGAGGGCCTGCTGCTGTTCGACGGTGAGCCGGTCGAACATCGCCTGCCGTACGGCCTCCACATGGCCCGGCGCCGTGTCCCGCAGCACCTGCACGCCCTGTTCGGTCAGCACCGCGAACTGGCCCCGCTTGTCGTCGGGGCAGTCCTCGCGCCGCACCCAGCCGTTCTTCTCCAGCCGCGCGATGGCGTGCGAGAGACGGGAGCGGGTGATCTTCGCGAGCATCGCCAGCTCGGTCATCCGCAGTCTGCGGTGCGGGGCGTCGGAGAGCTTGACCAGCAGGCCGTAGTAGACGTGCGGCATGCCCGCGTCGCGCTGGAGCTGGCGGTCGAGGTGGTCCCAGAGCAGCGTGGACGCCTCGATGTACGAGCGCCATACGCGCTGCTCCTCGTCGGTGAGCCAGCGCGGCGGTGCCGACGCGTGTGCCTGTTCGGGTACTCGGTCGGTTTCGTGTTCGGGTTCGGCCGCGGGTGGCGCGGAGGTCGGTGCCGTATTCATGTACTCCACTGTACGAGAGCTCTCCTTGAAATTTTAACTACCGCGGCGTACCGTCTTGAAGAGAGAAGTTTTAGATTTGAAGCAAATAGGGCTTCAGCTCTCCGGAGGGAGTCGCCACCATGTCCGCCGCCACGCAGGAGCGCATGCCTGCCCTTTATCTCAGCCACGGCGCCCCGCCGCTCGCGGACGACCCGATCTGGCCCGGTGAGCTCGCGGCGTGGTCGGCCGACCTGCCGCGCCCCAAGGCGATCCTGATGGTCTCCGCCCACTGGGAGGAGGCCCCGCTTGCCATCGGTGCCACCGAGTCCGTTCCTCTCGTCTACGACTTCTGGGGGTTCCCCGAGCACTACTACAAGGTGACGTACACGGCACCCGGCGCTCCCGAGCTAGCCGAGTCCGTACGGAAGCTCCTGCGCGCCCCGGGCATGCCCGTGCAGGACATCCCGGACCGCGGTCTCGACCACGGCGCCTACGTACCGCTCGTCGAGATGTACCCCGAAGCGGACATCCCCGTACTCCAGATTTCCATGCCGACCCTCGACCCGCTGAGGTTGCTGGACATCGGCCGCAAGCTGGCGCCGCTGCGCGACGAGGGCGTGCTGATCGTCGGCTCCGGCTTCTTCACCCACAACCTGGCCGCCCTGCGGCAGGGCGGCATCCCCTCCTGGTCCGTGGAGTTCGACGACTGGGGCCGCCGGGCGCTGGAGAACGGCGACTGGGACGCCCTGCTGGACTTCCTCCGCAAGGCCCCGGCCGGCCGCTACGCCCACCCGCGCACCGAGCACTTCGCCCCGCTGTTCGTGACCATGGGCGCGGCGGACGCGGCCGGTGAGGCGGCCGGCCAGAAGTCGGTGATCGACGGGTTCTGGATGGGGCTGGCGAAGCGGTCGGTGCAGTTCGGCTGACGGGGCCGGTGCGGTTCGGCCGACGGTTCGGCCGGGCGCGGGGGAGTTACAGCTCCTTCTCGTACCAGGCCACGTCCCAGTACCGGCCGAACTTGCGGCCCACCTCGCGGTACGTGCCGATGTGCCGGAAACCGAAGCGCTCGTGCAGCCGGGTGGACGCCTCGTTGGGCTGCGCGATGCCGGCGTAGGCGCGGTGCAGGTCCTCCTCGGCCAGGGCCTCGAACAGGGCCTTGTAGAGGAGGGTGCCGACGCCGCGGCGGCCGGCGTCCGGCGCGAGGTAGACCGTCACCTCGACGGAGGTCTCGTAGGCGGGCTTCGGCCGGAAGGCGCTGGATGTGGCGTAGCCGAGAATCCGCTGTGAGTTCCCTTCGAGGCCGGCCTCCACGGCAACCATCAGCCGGTACGGCCCGTCTTCAGGGTGGGAGAGCAGCCAAGGGCGGCGCTCTTCCGGCGTGAAGACCTCCGTATCGAATGTGATGGGCGTCTCACGTACGTAGTGGTTGTAGAGGTCGGTGAGGGCTTCGAGGTCACTCTCGACTCCCGGTCTGACCTGCACCTCTGTACGTTCCGGCGGCATCGGTCCTCCCCATGTGGCCGGACAGGGTACTGCAAGATCAGAAAAATAGGTGGGCGGGTTGGGAATTCTGTCCTGATTCCAGTCGTTGTTTCCATCGGATGCAGGGCACTCGAGCAGAGTCCCAAGCGTTCAAGAGCCACCCGCCAGCCCACATCGCAAGGGAGCACGCATGGCAACCCGTGCCGTCGCCCGTCGTCAGTCCGCCACCGGCCGGACCGACACGGCAAGCAGTGTTCGCGCCCATGGCGGCGAGATCGCGGACCGCGACCTGGTCGGCATGTACCTCGACGAGATCGCGCGCACGCCGCTGCTCGACGCGGCCAAAGAGGTCGAGCTGTCGCAGATCATCGAGGCGGGTGTGTTCGCCAGGCAGGTCCTCGACGGGTACGAGGAGGCCAGGGCGGACGCCACCCGCGATGAGCTGGAAGCCCTCGTCGAGGAGAGCGAGCGGGCCAAGGACGTCTTCATCCGCTCCAACCTCCGCCTGGTCGTCGCGGTGGCCCGCCGCTACCCGCGCAGCGGCCTGCCCCTGCTGGACCTGATCCAGGAGGGCAACGCCGGCCTGGTGCGCGCGGTGGAGAAGTTCGACTACCGCAAGGGCTTCAAGTTCTCGACTTACGCGACGTGGTGGATCCGCCAGGCCATCACCCGCTCGATAGCCGACCAGTCCCGCACCATCCGCCTCCCCGTCCACCTGGTCGAGGAGCTGGGCCGAATCCGGCGCGTGCAGCGTGAGTTCAACCGCGAGCACGGCCGCGACCCGGAGCCCGCGGAGATCGCCGCCGAGCTCGGCTCGAACGCGGACCGTGTGACGGACGTCCTGGACTGGGCCCGCGACCCGGTCTCCCTGAACATGTCGGTGGACGACGACGGCGACACCCAGTTCGGCGACCTCCTGGAGGACACGTCGGCGGTCTCCCCCGAGCAGTCCGTCCTGACCCTCCTGCGCAGCGAGGAACTGGACGACCTCATCGGCCGGCTCGACCAGCGCACGGCGTCCATCATCAAGATGCGGTACGGCATCGAGGACGGCCGCGAGCGCACGCTGACCGAGGTCGGCAAGGAGCACGGCCTGACGCGCGAGCGGATCCGGCAGATCGAGAAGCACGCATTGCTGGAGCTGAAGAAGCTGGCGCGGAGCACCGGGTTCGACGCTGCCGCGTAGTGCCTCCGGCGGGAAGGCCGGGGGTGTGTGTCCGGGGGCGGCGTACGCCGGGTGGCGAAAGACCGCGCAAACATGGCGATGTAACGCCGCTTCAACTGCTGGAGCACCGGGAACAAGACTTCCGGGCAAGGGAGTTCGGGACCTGAGGCGACAGGCCTCGGGCCCGGACGGAGATCGACGGACCCCACCGACCGCGACCCGAGCACACCACACACCAAGAGACCGAGTCCCGACGCACTCCCCCCGGCGCCGGGACTTTCCCCGAGTCGGGCTTCGGCGCCTATCCCCCCTGGGTGCCGGGGCCCGGCTCTCTTTTTGGGTTCGGGACCTGTCTTCGGGTCCCGGGGCCCGCCGGGCCGGACCTGGACCGGTGGGCCACCCCGTACCTGAACCACGGGGTGGCCCACCAAATGGCAGATTCTGTCATATGGGCGGAGCGTCTCTGATCGGCTTGTGTCACATGGGCAGAGCCTTTCCGATCGGTGTGCCGATCCCCTGGGGCCCCGGCCCCGGCCTCACCCCGCGGCCCGCCCCAACCGGCCCCCCAACTCCCGCACGCACCGCACCAGTTCCTCCGGCGACTCCACCACGAACTCGCAGTCCACCATCGCCAGCCGCACCGCCATCCACTCCACGGCATCCCCCGCCGCGCCCCGCAACCGGCACCGCCGCCCGTCCCCGACCGGCTCCGGCGCCCCCAGCCACCCCGGCAACCGAGCCGCGACGAACTCCGCGGGCGCGTCGAACGTCACCGAGAACTCGTACGTCTCCTGCCGCCGCCACATCGACTGCCGCAGATACTCCGCCGCGCTCCCCGACGGCAGCTCCCGCGGAGTGAACCGCGCCCCCGTGGCGAACGGCTCGCTCACCCGGTCCACCCGGAACGTCCGCCAGTCGGCCCGGTCGAGGTCGTACGCGACGAGGTACCAGCGCCGCCCGGTCGACACGAGCCGATACGGCTCCACCAGCCGCCGCGACTCGGTTCCGTCCCCCGCCCGGTACGCGAACCGCAACCGCTCCTGCCCCGCCACACTCGACGCCATCACGGTCAGCGTCTCGGGCGCGATACTCGCCCCGTCCCCGCTGGTCAGCGGCGTCGTCGCGGCCTGCAGGGTGGCCACCCGGTGCCGCAGCCGCGACGGCAGCACCTGCTCCAGCTTCGCCAGCGCCCGCACGGACGCCTCCTCCACCCCCTCGACCGCGTGCCCGGCCCCGGCCCGCAGCCCGACCGCGATCGCGACGGCCTCCTCGTCGTCCAGCACGAGCGGCGGCATCGCCTTGCCCGCGACGAGCCGGTAGCCGCCGTCGGCCCCTTTGGTCGCCTGCACGGGATAACCGAGCTCCCGCAGCCGGTCGATGTCCCGCCGGACCGTGCGCCGGGACACCGCGAGGCGCTCGGCGAGCTCACCGCCGGGCCATTCGCGAGGCGTCTGGAGGAGGGAGAGGAGCTGGAGCAGCCGTGCCGGAGTATCCGTCGTCATGAGTTCGAGGATGCCGTAGAACTAGGACACGATCTGACCTAATGGGGTCGTAACTTCCTTCCATGACCTCAAGGACCTCAGCGGGGACCGACCCCGTGACCCACCACAGCGCACCGCCCGCCGAGCCTGCCGAGCCCGCCGCGGGCGACCGCCGCCGCTGGTTCGCCCTGGCGATCGTGATGACCGCGGCCTTCATGGACCTCGTCGACGTCACGATCGTCAACGTCGCGATCCCGTCGATCCAGCGGGACGCCGGCGCGACCTTCAGCCAGATCCAGTGGATCACCGCCGGCTACGCCCTCGCGTTCGCCGCGGGCCTGATCACCGGCGGCCGGCTCGGCGACATCCACGGCCGCAAGCGGCTGTTCCTCATCGGCATAGCCGGCTTCACCCTGGCCTCGGCCCTGTGCGGCTTCGCCGCGAACCCGGAGATGCTGGTCGCGGCCCGGATCCTGCAGGGCGGCATGGCGGCGCTGATGGTCCCGCAGGTCCTGTCGATCGTGCACGCCACCTTCCCGGCGCACGAACGCGGCAAGGTCTTCGGCCTGTTCGGCGCGGTCGTCGGACTCGGCGCGGTCATGGGCCCGCTCCTCGGCGCGCTGCTGACGGAGTGGAACCTGTTCGGTCTCGAATGGCGACCGATCTTCCTCATCAACCTCCCGGTCGGCATCGCGGGCCTGATCCTCGGCAGCCGCTTCATCACCGAGTCCAAGGCACCGAAGGCGCTGAAGCTGGACATGGTCGGCGTCGCGCTCGTCACCCTCGGCCTGCTGATGCTGCTCTACCCGCTGACCCGCGGCCGCGAGCTGGGCTGGCCGCTGTGGGGGTACGTGTCGATGGGCGGTGCGCTCGTGGTCCTCGGGGCGCTGGTGGCGTACGAGAGGCGCAAGGCCGCCCGCGACGGCTCGCCGCTCGTCGAGCTGTCCCTGTTCAAGGTGAAGAGCTTCGCGGCGGGCATCGCCGTACAGACCGTCTTCGGTGTCGCGCTCGGCATCTTCTTCCTGGTCTGGACGCTGTACATGCAGTACGGCCTGGGCTGGAGCCCGCTGAAGGCCGGCCTGACCGGGATCCCGTTCTCGATCGCGGTCTCGACGGCGGCCGGCCTGTCCGTCCAGAAGCTGGTACCGCGCTTCGGCCGCAAGGTGCTCCAGGCGGGCGCGCTGGTCATGGCGATCGGTGTCCTGATCTACATCTGGGAGTCCGGCCACTACGGCCTGTCCATCGCCCCCTGGCAGATGGCCCTGCCGCTGGTCGTCATGGGCGTCGGCATGGGGCTGATCGTGGCCCCGCTGACGGACGCGATCCTCTCGGAGGTGCCCCGCGAGCACTCGGGTTCGGCGTCCGGCCTCATCAGCACCGTCCAGCAGATGGGCAACGCGCTCGGGCTGGGTCTGGTCTCCGTGGTCTTCTTCGGCGTCATCGACGACCGGCTGGCGGAGGGTGCGGAGTCCGCGCACGGTTCGGCGGCGGGCGCGGCCTTCGCGGACGGCTTCCAGCACGCGCTGGGATGGGTGGCCGCGGTGATGGCCGTCATCTTCCTGCTGATGTTCGCGCTGCCGAAGCGGTCGGCCCAGCACATCGAGGGAGCGGCCGATGATCCGTCACCGGCGACGCGGAAGGAGCCCGCGCTGGTGGGCTGAGAGCGGGGGAGGGGCCCGGCACTTCGGTGCCGGGCCCTTCGTCGTTTCCGTATCTCCCCATGCCGGAAGCCCGATCATGCCCAGGTGGGAAGCCAATCATGCCCGATTGCATCCGAACCTGTTTACTTTCCGGAAATCCGGGCGTAGCCTCCCAGCGAAACCACAAGTTCGGGCACAGTTCGGAGGCGAACGGACATGTACGCACCGGAGCGGCAGCAGGAGATCCTCCGGCTCGCCCGTGACGGCGGCCGAGTGGACGTCCTGTCGCTGGCCGAGGAGTTCCAGGTGACGGCGGAGACGATCCGCCGGGACCTGAAGGCCCTCGACCGCGCCGGGCTCGTACGCCGTGTGCACGGTGGCGCGATCCCGGTCGGGCGCCTGGACTTCGAGCCGGACCTCGCCGAGCGCGAGTCGACGGCGGCCGACGAGAAGGACCGCGTCGCGAAGGCGGCCCTCGCCGAGCTGCCCACCGAGGGCACGATGATCCTCGACGCCGGTACGACGGTGGCCCGCCTGGCCGCGGCGCTGCCGCTGGAGGCGTCCCTCACCGTCGTCACGCACAGCCTGCCCATCGCGGCCCGCCTCGCGGACCACCCCGGTATCCAGCTCCACCTGGTCGGAGGGCGCGTACGGCACCGCACGCGCGCCGCCGTGGACGCCTGGGCGCTGCGCGCGTACGGCGAGATCCGCGCCGACGTCCTGTTCGTCGCGGCCAACGGCTTCTCCGCCGAGCACGGTCTGACCACCCCCGACCTCGCCGAGGCCGCGGTGAAGCGCGCGGCCGTCGCCGCGGCCCGCCGGGTGGTGCTGCTCGCCGACTCCTCCAAGCACGGCCAGGAGCACTTCGCCCGCTTCGGCGACCTGAGCGACGTGGACCTGCTGATCACCGACAGCGGGCTGAGCCCCGAAGACGCCGCCGCGATCGAGCGCGGCGGCACGGAAGTAGTGCGCGCATGATCCTCACCGTCACCCCGAACCCGTCTCTGGACCGCACGTACGAGATCCCCTCCCTCGACCGCGGCGAGGTCATCCGCGCCACCGGCGAGCGGATGGACCCGGGCGGCAAGGGCGTGAACGTCTCGCGCGCGGTCGCGGCCGCCGGGCGGCGCACGATCGCCGTCCTGCCCCTGGGCGGTGCGCCCGGCGCGCTCGTCGCCGACCTGCTCGACGCGCAGGGCATCGAGGTCGCGCCGGTGCCGGTCGCCGGGGCCACCCGCTCGAACATCGCGCTCGCGGAGTCGGACGGCGTACTGACGAAGATCAACGCGCCCGGTCCCGAGCTGTCCGCGGCCGAGCAGGAGCTGCTCCTGGAGACGGTCCGTGAGCAGTCGCGCGACGCCGACTGGATCGCCTGCTGCGGCAGCCTGCCCCGCGGACTCGCACCGTCCTGGTACGCCGATGTGGTCGCCCGGGCACACGCCGGGGGCGCGCGGATCGCGCTGGACACCTCCGGGCGCGCCCTCCTCGAAGCCCTGCGTGAGCGGCCCGACGTGGTGAAGCCGAACGCCGAGGAGCTCGCGGAGGCCGTCGGGCGCCCCCTGGCCACCGTGGGCGACGCGGTGAAGGCCGCCGAGGAGCTGCGCGAGATGGGCGCGCGCGCCGTGCTCGCCAGCCTGGGCGCCGACGGGCAGCTGCTGGTGGACGCCTCGGGTGCCTGGTTCGGCACTGCGCGCGTCGACGTCGTACGCAGCAATGTCGGCGCCGGCGACTCCTCCCTCGCCGGCTTCCTGATCGCAGGCGGCAGCGGGCCGGAGGCCCTCGCCTCGGCGGTCGCCCACGGCGCGGCGGCCGTACAGCTTCCCGGCAGCGTGATGCCGTCCCCGGACGATGTGGACCTGGCGGCGGTGACGGTCACGGCCGAGGTGCCGGTGGACCGTGTACTGAAGGAGCCGGTGTCATGACGAATGTCGCGGTTGTCACAGTTGTTGCCGATCGGTCCCGTGAGCGGCGAAGCTCGCTGTTACTCACGGCCGCCGACGGACGGCAGGGCCTCCTGATCCGCTCTGCCGCCCGGAGGAGGCGGGATTTCCCCGACCCCGCCTCCTCCACCCCCGCCACCCCCCACCGCAGCACCACCACCCCCCATGGCACCCCCGTCCCCTTCTCCGCCCACCACACTCCCCGGGCGATACGCGTGCGAAGGAGCCCGCGATGAGCGACATGATCACCGCGGACCTGGTCGATCTCGACCTGTCCGCCGATACCAAGGAAGCCGCGGCCCGCGCCCTCGCCGAGCGCATGGTGGCCCTGGGCCGGGTGACCGACCTCGAGGGCTTCCTCGCCGACGTGGCCGCCCGTGAGGCACAGATGCCGACCGGCCTCGACGGCGGTATCGGCATCCCGCACTGCCGCAGCGAGCACGTCACCGAGCCGACCCTCGGCTTCGGGCGCAGCGCCGCCGGCATCGACTTCGGCGCGGCGGACGGCCCCGCCGACCTGATCTTCCTGATCGCCGCCCCCGCCGGCGCGGACGACGCCCACCTGACGATCCTGTCGTCCCTGGCCCGGCAGCTGATGAACGCCGAGTTCACGGACGCGCTGCGGTCGGCGGGCGACGCGGCCTCGGCGGCGGCGCTGATCCGGGGCGAGGAGCCCCCGGCTGCCGAGGCCCCCGACGCGCCTGATGGCGCCGTTTCCACAGACTCCGTGGCGTCGTCGGTGGCGGCCTCCGCCGACGCCGCCACGGGCACCACCTCCCCGGCCCCCGCCGAGACGTCCGGCGAGCGCCCCTTCCGTATCGTCGCCGTCACCTCCTGTCCGACCGGCATCGCCCACACCTACATGGCGGCCGAGTCGCTGGAGAACGCGGGCCGCGAGGCGGGCGTCGAACTCGTCGTCGAGACACAGGGCTCGGCCGGCTTCACCCGGCTCGACCCGTCCGTCATCGCGGCGGCGGACGGCGTGATCTTCGCCCACGACGTGTCCGTACGCGAGAAGGACCGCTTCGCCGGCAAGCCCACCGTCGACGTCGGCGTGAAGGCGGGCATCAACCGCCCGGCCGAACTCATCGCCGAGGTCCGCGCCAAGGCCGAGCGCGGCGAGGTCACCGCGGCGGCCCGGCCCGGCGGCGGTACCCCCGTCGAGCGCGCGGGCGAGCCCGGCGAGGGCTACGGCACCAAGCTGCGCAAGTGGCTGATGTCCGGCGTGAGTTACATGGTCCCGTTCGTCGCGGCCGGCGGTCTGCTGATCGCCCTCGGCTTCGCGATCGGCGGCTACCAGATCAACGAGGCCAAGTCGGTCACCGAGCACTTCGACTGGGGCCAGATCGACAGCTGGGGCGCGCTGCTCTTCCAGATCGGCGCCGCGGCCTTCGGCTTCCTCGTCCCGGTCCTCGCCGGGTACATCGCGTACGGCATGGCCGACCGGCCAGGACTCGTGCCCGGCTTCGTCGGCGGCGCGATCTCGGTCACGATCGGCGCCGGGTTCCTCGGCGGTCTGGTCGCCGGCCTGATCGCCGGTGGTGTGGTCCTCGGCATCCAGCGGATCGACATCCCGCCCGTGATGCGCGGCATCATGCCGGTGGTGGTGATCCCGCTGGTCGGCTCGGCGGTCGTCGGCTTCCTGATGTTCGTGGTCATCGGCAAGCCGATCTCCGAGGCGCAGAAGGGCCTGACCGACTGGCTCAACAGCCTCTCCGGCACCAACGCCATCCTGCTCGGCGTCCTGCTCGGCCTGATGATGTGCTTCGACCTGGGCGGCCCGGTCAACAAGGTGGCCTACACCTTCGCGACGGCCGGCATCTCGGTGGCGGCCCCGAGCGACTCGGCCATGAAGATCATGGCGGCCGTGATGGCGGCCGGCATGGTGCCCCCGCTGGGCATGGCCCTCGCGACCATCGTCCGCAAGAAGCTGTTCACCACGGCCGAGCGCGAGAACGGCAAGGCCGCCGTGGTCCTGGGCGCCTCCTTCATCTCCGAGGGCGCGATCCCGTTCGCCGCGGCCGACCCGCTGCGCGTCATCCCCGCCTCCATGGCGGGCGGCGCGGTCACCGGCGCGCTGACCATGGCCTTCGGCTCGACCCTGCGCGCCCCGCACGGCGGCATCTGGGTCACCTTCCTGATCGGCAAGCCGTTCCTCTACCTGCTGGCCATCGCGGCCGGTACGGCGGTCACGGCCGGCCTGGTCATCGTCCTGAAGGGCATGCGCAAGACGGCCCCGGACGGCACCCCGGCCGCCGAGTCCCCGGCCACCACGGCCGCGGAGGCGAAGCAGCCGGTGGCGGCGTAAGGATCCCGCTTGTCCCTTTGAGGCGCTGTGAGTTGTTCACGGCACCTGCGAGATACGTCACGGTCCGGGCCCAAAGGCCCGGGCCGTGGTGTCTACTGGGCCCCATGCCTGAGCACGTCTCGTTCCTCCAGCTGCTGGGCCCCGTCGTCCTGGCCCTGGCGGCCGCGCTCTGGGTGACCGGCCTGATCCGCCTCCTGCGCGGCATACGCCCCGAGCGGTCGCCGTGGCACGCGGGCGGCTCGGCACTCTCCGCCCTCCCGCAGCAGCGGCAGACGCCTCCCGAGCGGGAGGCCGTGGAACTGACCCCGGCGGAACGGGACGCCTTCGCGGGACTGGTACGACAGCTCGGCAACGGCCGCTGAAACAGCGGGACCGGCGTTACGACACCTGCGCCGCCCGGCGCTCCATCGCATCCCGCGCCGCGTCCTCGTCGACGTACACCTCGCACATGTGCCGCCCGTCCGGCGTCGCCGTGTGCTCGACCTCCCACAGGGAGATCTCCCTGCCGTCGCGCAGCAGGAAGGCGTGCTCGTAGAGCGAGAAGCACAGGCCCGCGCGCCCCGAACGGCCCGGGCGCCCGAACGCCTGCGTGATCTGGTGCGCGAACGCCGTGGCCAGCAGCGCGGCCGTCTCCGCGCCCGGCCGGTCGGCGTTCTCCGCCCGGCGCAGCAGCCGGCGTGCGTGGTCCGCCGAGTCGTCCGGCACATACGCGTGCCGGGGCGCGGGGATCGGCGACAGCTGCACCGTCACCGGCAGTTCGAAGTCCGGGGCGTCCGGCGGCAGCGGCAGCCGCGCGGTCGCGGCGCGCAGGTCCTCCTCGTCGGCGTACACCTCGTGCTGCGGCGCACCACTCCGTGCGGTGTTGTGCACCAGCTCCCACAGTGTGAGCGCCGAGCCGTCGGCGAGCAGCCAGGTGTGCCGGTACGTCTCGCGATGCCGCCCCGCGCTGTGGTGCGCGGAGTGCAGCGAGCTGTCGTGAGCCAGCGCGCAGTCGAGCTGTCGTATCGTCTCGTCCGGCAACTCGAAGGAGTTCAGGGCGCGGCCGAGGAGTCGCGCGAGGTGCTCCTCCGGAGACTCCGGCGACTCGGGTGGTTCGTACGCTGCCGTGTCGTACGGAACGCTCAAGGTTTCTCCCGGCGTTGCTGCATGTCACCTTGTGGGTGCATACCGTAGCCCCTCGGTCGGACATCATGTCCGGGAACCGAGAAAACGTACGTCCGGTAAAACGCACGGACCGCGCGAGAAGTTCCCGCGCGGCCCGACGAACCGTCAATAATCCCTGTTCGAGCTGTACTTCACTGGATCACACGGCACTGCCCGCGACCCACTCGTTCCATCCCATGTTCCAGCCGTTGAGCCCGTTGTCCGGCGTCACGGTCTTGTCGGGGGAGTTCTTGACGATCACCACGTCGCCGACGAGCGAGTTGTCGTAGAACCACTTGGCGGAGGTGTCCGCCTGCCCGCCCCGCGCGTCCTGCAGACCGACGCAGCCATGGCTGGTGCCCTGGCTACCGAAGGGCGGGTTGCCCTTGTTGTACCAGTAGTTGCCGTGGATGAAGGTCCCCGACGTCGTCAGCCGCATCGCGTTCGGCACGTCCTTGATGTCGTAGGCGTTCGCGAGATCGACCGTACGGCTGTCCATGCGGACCTGCTTGAACTTCTCCGAGATCACCATCTGCCCGTTGTAGGTGGAGAACTCCGAGCTGCCCGCCGAGATCGGCACCGACTTGATCGTCCTGCCGTCCCGCACGACCGTCATCGTCTGCGTGTCGACGTCGACCGTCGAGACCTGCGAGCGCCCGACGGTGAAGCTGACCGTCTTCCGCTGCACGCCGTACACGCCGTTCGCGCCCTCGACGCCGTCCAGGTCGATCTTCATCGTGACCTTGGAGCCGGCCTTCCAGTACTCCTGGGGCCGGAAGTCGAGCCGCTGCTCCCCGAACCAGTGCCCGACCACCTTCTGCCCGCTGCTTGAGCTGACCGTGATGTGCGACTGCACGGCCTTCTTGTCGCTGATCGCCTTGTCGAAGTTGAACGACACCGGCATACCGGCGCCGACCGTCGTGCCGTCGTCGGGCGTGTACGTCCCGATGAAGCTGTTGGCCGAGCTGACCGTGGTGAAGGTCGAGTCGGCGGAGACGGTGCGGCCGTCCGCGTCCTTCGCGCTGGCCGCTATCCGGTACTTCGTGCCCCGCTCCAGCTGCTCCTTCGGCTTCCAGCTGCCCCCGTCACCGGTCAGGGAGCCCGGCACGGCCTGCCCGCTCCCCGCCAGCGTCATCTTCACGTCGGTCAGCTGCCCGTCGCTGACCTTCACGCCGGTCGTGTTGATCGACGCGCCCGTCGAGCCGTCCTTCGCCGAGATCACGATCTTCGCGGCGGACGAGTCCTGGCCGCCCTTCCCGTCCTCGTTGTCGGCGCTCCCACCACAGGCGGTGAGGGTCAAAGCGCCGATCACCAGGGCGGCACAGGCCCCGAGTGCGCGCCGCGCTGCTATGTCCGGCGTTGTCACGAGATACTCCATCTTCATACGGTCTGCGGGTTCCGTTCCGTTCCACGGTGGAAGAGGCCACCGCCACCGAGCCGGGTTCCCCCTGTACGCGGTGAACGCCATCACGTGACAGAACCGCGACAATCCCCGCACCGGGCAGGCACCGACGCGGCCGACCCCGCGGTCAGCGCTCCCCGTGCGGCCTTCTGTCCCCGCCCAACTCCCCGTCCCCGCCCGTCTTCCTGTCCCCGCCCGTCTTCCCGTCCCCGTACAACTCCCGGTACGACGGCCAAGCTCCCCCCGGCCCGTCCACCGACTCGGCCGCGCGTACGGCGCGCACGATCGCGCGCGTCACCGCGTCCGCGCCCGCCGCGAGGAGGTCGTTCAGCGCGAGGGGCTGCCCGGCGTCGAGCGGGCGGTCCCCGGTGGCCAGCGCGAAGACCGTGTCCCCGTCGTTGAGCAGATGCGCCGGCCGCAGGGCGCGCGCGATGCCGTCGTGCGCCGAGCCGGCCAGCTTCTGCGCCTGCGCCTTGGACAGCCGGGCATCGGTGCCGACCACCGCGAGCGTGGTGTTCAGCGGGGGCAGCGGGTTCTTCGCCGCGCTCTCCGTGAGGCGCCTGCGCGCGGCCTCGTGCACCCGTGCCTCCGGGTACTCCACACGCCCCTGGAACAACTCCCCGTACAGCACCCCCGTTTCCGGATCCACCGCCGCCCCCGCCGCGTTGGCCACCACCAGGACGCCCACCGTGATCCCCGAGTCCAGGACGACGCTCGCCGTGCCGATCCCGCCCTTCGTCGCCCCGACCGTCGCTCCCGTACCCGCGCCCACGCACCCCTCCCGCACGGGAGCGCCGGGTTCGCTCGCCGCGGCCGCCTCGACCGCCGCCCGCCCGGTGGCCGCGTCCGGCCTCGCGCGGAAGTCGCCGCCCCGCCCGAGGTCGAAGACACAGGCGGCCGGCACCACCGGTACGACATGCGCCGGATCCGCGCTCACCCGCACCCCGCGCCCCTGCTCCTCCAGCCAGGCCATCACCCCGGACGCCGCGTCGAGCCCGTACGCGCTGCCGCCGGTCAGCACGATCGCCTCGACCTTCTGCACGACGTTGCGCGGATCGAGCGCGTCGGTCTCCTTGGTGCCGGGGCCCCCGCCGCGTACGTCCACGGCGGCGACGGCCCCGCCCTCCGGGGCGAGCACGACCGTCGTACCGGTGAGCCAACCGTCGCCGGTGCGTGTCGCGTGCCCTACCCGCAGCCCCGCGACATCTGTCAGAGCGTCAACTGTCATGCCCCAAGTCTCGTCCAGCGACCGGCGCGGACCCAGGACCTCGCAGGACGTTCAGCCCACCGAGTACCGCGAACCCGGAGCGTCAGGTCACCGGCGCGTTCACCCGCCTTCTGTTCTCCCGGCTCGTCATACGTGCTGTCAGCGTGGTCCCGGTCGCCACCGCCAGCGCCGATACGAGGCCGGCCGCGAGCACCGCCCACTCGCCCAGGAACGTGCAGCAGATCACCAGCAGTGCCGTCGTCGGCAGCACCAGTTGCTGGGTGATGCCGAACTTGAAGTGGCGCGAGTGCAGCGCCCAGACGCTCAGCAGGTAGAGCGCCGTCGGCAGGGTCACCGCCGCCGACGCGGCCAGCGTCGAGATGTGCGCCTTGCCGACGGCCTGCTCGACCGCCACCTCCAGGCCGGCGCCGATCGCGGCCGCCGAGGCGAAGACGACGTAGTGGCCGTACCCCCACAGGAACGCCTGCCGGTTGGAGCGCAGGTGACCGTGGATCGGCACCACGAAGTAGATCCACCACGCGGCGAAGATGATCAGCAGTCCGCCCACGGCGATCGGCAACAGGTCGCCCAGCTCGTCACTCTCGTCGATGCCGGCCTTCACCGCCACCGTGGCGGCGGCGATGGTCTCGCCCAGCACGATGATCGTGAACAGCCCGTACCGTTCGGCGATATGGCGCGGATGCCAGGACGTGGGGTGGTCCTTCTCCGCGTACGGCGGCACACACAGTTCGAGGATCGCCATCACCAGGAACAGCCAGGCCCTGGCTTCCTCGGGCAGGACCACCAGGCCCACCCAGCCGATCTGGCACAGCAGCACACCGGCGGCGTACCGCAGGGCCATCGTCCGTTCCGCGCCGTCAGTGGACCTGGCCACGCGCAGCCACTGCGCCACCAGGGCGAGCCGCATGATCACATAGCCCAGCACCACCGCCTGGTACTCGTGGTCCTCGAACGCCCGGGAGACCCCGGCCGCCAGCACCAGCACCCCGGCGATCTGCAGCAGGGTGACGACCCGGTAGAGGACGTCGTCGTTGTCGTACGCCGATGCGAACCAGGTGAAGTTCATCCAGGCCCACCAGATGGCGAAGAAGACCATCGCGTAGCTGAGGATGCCCTCGCCCGCGTGCCCCTCGGCGACGGAGTGCACCAGCTGGATCCCGGCCTGGGCGATGGCCACGACGAAACACAGGTCGAAGAAGAGCTCCAGCGGGGTGGCGGTCCGGTGCGCCTCACCACGGCCACGGGCCGTGAGTCTGCGCAGCGGGCGGTGGTTTTCGGACGCGCGGGGAGGGTCCGGCGCGGGAGTCGAACTGGACGTCATGGGGTCAAGCACAGCAGATGGGGCGTGGAATTTCTTGCCCAGTGATTCACAAGCGCGCAAGGCCGCGGGCCGTACCCTGAACGTATGAGTACCGCCCCCACCCCCGAGCCGCGCGCCCCGAAGCCCGCGCTGATCTTCGACGATCCGCTGGACCAGCAGTCCTCGGACGACACGGACAGTGGATGGGGCGAGCGGCCACGCGCCGACGGCGACAGTGCCGCCGACCTGAAGCGGTTCCTCGACGAGAAGCCGCCCCACCACATCTGAGCCGCTTCCATCGGAGCCGCTTCTACTGGTCGCGCCCCGAGCCGCGCTGTGCGACCAGCGCGTCGCGGATCTCCTTGAGCACCTCCAGCTCGGTCACCTCCATGACCTCCTGCGCGCCCTCCTTGGCCTTGCGGCGGGCCTCCACCCGGGCCAGGTACTTCGCCATGGGCAGGACCATGAGGAAGTAGACGACGGCCGCGGTGATCACGAAGCTGAGGGCCGCGCCGAGGACGGAGCCCCACAGGATCTGGATGCCCTGCTCGCCCTCGCAGCTCGAGCTCAGGCACGAGCTGTAGTGATCGAGGTTCTTGGTGCCGATCGCCCCGACCAGTGGGTTGATGATCCCCTTCACCACCGAGTTGACGATGTTGGTGAAGGCGGCACCGATGACGACCGCCACTGCCAGATCGACGACGTTCCCGCGCATCAGGAAGGTCTTGAAGCCCTCCCAGACGCTCGGTTCCTTCTTCTCGCTCACCGCGGAGCCTCTCCTCGCATGCACAGGTTGTGGAACGAACAGCTCCGCAACCTACGGCAGGGTTGGGCCATCCTGTCCAATTGAGCCACCGGAACGAGGGGCTGGACCGGAGGTGATGCTTGATCCTGCTCAGCACAGCGTCACCGCCAACCGTGCCGTGGCACTCGCCCCCGCGAGGCGCGCCGCGGTGGAACGCGGCACCGACAGCACCACCAGCGCCCCGCTGTCGGCCGCGGCGTCCAGCGGCTCCGGCACCTTCGTCACCCGCGCCCCGCGCGCGACCACCTGGGCGTCACCGCCCGTCGCCGCCTGCTCCGCGGCGATCACGTCGACCCGGTCACCGGGCCGCAGCAGCCGCACGGTGGCCCCGTCGGCGATCCGCACCGGCGCGGACACCCGCTCGACGGCCCGGTGCTGGCGTACCGGCTCCGCCACCGGATGCCCACGCGCCCGGTCGGCCTCCCGCGGCCCCGCCGCCACGAGTGCCGCCGCCGTCACGGCGAGCCCGGCCGCCACGGCCCGCCTCCGGTGCCGTACGAGTCGCCGTAGTGGATACCGCCCGCCGCGTACCCGCACCGGGTCGAAGTGCGGCACCTCGCACGTGGCCGGGGCATCCGAGCCCGGCGGGAGCGGAACGGCCGACGAAGAAGGGGACGACGGAGCAGACGAAGAAGGGGACGACGGAGCAGACGAAAAGGGGGATGACGGAGCGGGCGAAAACGGGGACGACGGAGCAACGGACATGAGGACCACCACCTGCGACGACGGAACGGCTTGCGACGCCACGATGAGGCTTTTCGCGGCCGTCCGCCGACGCCCGTGGACTACTGCCCGGTTGTGGAAAACTCCCCCACCCGAACGAGGAATTCCGCCCCTCGGCGGGGGCCGGAACCGACTCGGGCCCTACGGCAACGCGAACCCCGGATCCATCCCACCCAGCGCGCCGGCGCACAGACAGTCCCGCTCCCCGTTCCCGGGCAGCCCCGCCACCGCGTCGAACAGCACACCCCGCAGCCGGTCCACGTTCGCCGCGAACACCCGCAGCACCTCGTCGTGCGAGACGCCCTCGCCGGTCTCGGCGCCCGCGTCGAGGTCGGTGACCAGCGTCAACGAGGTGTAGCAGAGCTCGAGTTCACGGGCGAGGGCCGCCTCGGGGTGGCCGGTCATGCCCACCACCGACCAGCCCTGCCCGCGGTGCCACAACGATTCGGCACGGGTCGAGAAGCGCGGGCCCTCTATGACCACCAGCGTGCCGCCGTCCACCGGCTCCCAGTCCCGCCCGCGCGCCGCCTTCAGCGCGGCCGCGCGTCCGGCGGGGCAGTAGGGATCGGCCAGCGAGACGTGCACGACGTTCGGCACGGTGCCGTCGGGCAGCGGCAGCCCGTCGAAGTACGTCCCCACCCGGGACTTCGTACGGTCGACCAGCTGATCCGGCACGAGCAGTGTCCCGGGCCCGTACTCGGGACGCAGGCCGCCCACCGCGCACGGGCCGAGGACCTGGCGCGCGCCGAGCGAGCGCAGTGCCCAGAGGTTGGCCCGGTAGTTGATCCGGTGCGGCGGCAGATGGTGGCCGCGTCCGTGCCGGGGCAGGAAGGCGACCCGTCGGCCGGCGATCTCGCCGAGGAAGAGGGAGTCGCTGGGCGGCCCGTACGGGGTGTCCACCTGGATCTCGGTCACGTCGTCGAGGAACGAGTAGAAGCCGGATCCGCCGATCACGCCGATTTCGACGTTCGCCATGTTCGCCATGCCCGCACCCTAACCGCACCCGGAAACGCCGAGGACCCCGTCGCCGTATGACGACAGGGTCCCGCGAGCAGTGGGTGTTACGCGGCGGAGCTGCTGGAGGAAGTGCCCGCGCTCGACGACTTCGAGTCCGAGGACGACGAAGACGAAGAGGAGGAAGAGGAAGACGACGAGTCGGACGACGAAGAGGACGTCGACGACTTCGACGAAGCCGGCGAGCTGCTCGACGAGGAGCCGCGGCTGTCGTTGCGGTAGAAGCCGGAGCCCTTGAAGACGATGCCGACGGCGGAGAACACCTTCTTGAGGCGGCCCTGGCAGCTGGGGCACTCGGTCAGGGCGTCGTCGGTGAACTTCTGCACCGCTTCGAGACCCTCGCCGCACTCGGTGCACTGGTACTGATAGGTGGGCACTGTCTTCCTCCTGGCACTCTCACTCGATGAGTGCTAACGACGGTCAAGTGTGTCGTATTCCAGCCGCTCAGTCCACTGCCACCGGCACGCGGTGACCGACGCCACGTGCGACGGTACGCGCGCGGGGCCGCGCCGCCAGCCGTGAGCGCAGTGCCAGCAGGGTCGCCAGGGCGAGCAGCGTCCCGCCCATCGGCACCAGGAACCCGGCGCCGCCCCAGAAGCGGTCCTCCAGCTGTCCGGCGACCGTGACGGCGGCGGCCTGGCCGAGTGCCACCGCACCGGTGAGCCAGGTGAAGGCCTCCGTGCGGGCACCGGCCGGGACCAGGCTCTCGACCAGCGTGTACCCGGTGATCAGCGCGGGCGCGATGCACATGCCGACCAGCAGGCCGAGACCGGCCAGGACGAGCACCGAGTGCGCGGCCCACAGCCCGGACGCGGCCAGCGCGAGGGCGGCGTACCCGATGACGAGGCGTCGCTGCGGGGCCACCTTCCACGCGATGGCGCCGCAGGCGATGCCGGAGAGCATGTTGCCCGCGGCGAAGGTGCCGTACAGGACGCCGTTCAGACCGGGCTCGCCGATCGACTCGGTGAAGGCGGCCAGCGAGACCTGCATGCCGCCGAAGACGGAACCGATGCCGAGGAAGGTCACGATCAGTACGCGCACGCCGGGGACGCGCAGCGCCGACGTGTGCTCCACGCGTGCGTGCCCGACGGCCGTGACCGACGGCTGCGTGCTCTTCTGCGCGGCGAACAGCAGACCGCCCAGCAGCGTGAGCGCGGCCTCCGTCACCAGGCCGGCGGCCGGGTCGACGGCGGTGCACAGGGCGGTGGCCAGCAGCGGGCCGACGACGAAGGTCAGCTCGTCCGTGACCGACTCGAAGGCCGCGGCCGTCGTCATCAGGGGCGAGCCCTGCAGCTTCACGCCCCAGCGGGCCCGCACCATGGGCCCGATCTGCGGCACCGAGGCACCGGTCGGCACAGCCGCGGCGAACAGCGCCCACAGGGGGGCGTCGGTCAGGGCGAGCGCCGTCAGCGTCAGGCCGGACAGGACGTGCACCAGGACACCGGGGATCAGGACGGCGCGCTGCCCGTACCGGTCGGCGAGGCGGCCGCTGTAGGGCGCGAACAGTGCCATGGAGACGCCGGTGACGGCCGCGGCGGCGCCCGCCGCACCGTACGAACCGGTGGTGTGCTGCACCAGCAGCACGATGGAGATGGTCAGCATCGCGAACGGCTGGCGTGCCGCGAAGCCGGGGAGCAGGAACGTCCAGGCGCCGCGGGTGCGCAGCAGCTGTCCGTATCCCGGGCGGGAGGAGGCCGACGAGTCCTTCGACGGCTCGGTGGTGACCGTGGACGCCACGGCCCGTGCCTTTCTGCCACCTGGTAGCGCGGCCCCTTCGGGTGGGGGGCGGCGCCGAGAGCTGTCCTCTTGCGCTGGACTGCGGTAGATACCGGCGCCCCATCGAGGAAGGACGTCCCGGCCGCCATACGGTCGCGTCAGCTCTGCGTCAGGCAGAGGTGGTTTGATCTGGGTGACGCCTGCATACTACAGGGGTTAGGGCTGCTCGCGCCTGTGAAAATGAGCACTACGGCGTGCTCCACCTGCGATTAGTTCGTCCCGTTCGTCCCCAGCCATCCGGCCAGCTTGCCCCCGGCGGCCACGGCCCGCAGCCGGTTCTCGGCGGCGTCCCGTACCGGATCCGTGGCGACCACGAGCAGTTCGTCCCCGCGCCGCAGCACCGCCGTCGGCAGCGGAACGAACGACTTTCCGTCGCGGACGATGAGGGTGACGGCGGCTCCGGCGGGCAGCCGCAGCTCGTTGATCTCCACGCCGTGCATCTTCGAGCCCTCGGGGATCGCGAAGGACAGCAGATGCCCGCGCAGCCGCTCCAGCGGCGCCGACTCGATACCGAGGTCGGCGGGCGTGGCGCCGTCGCCCAGGCGCAGCTTGCGGGCCAGCCAGGGCAGCGTCGGGCCCTGGATCAGGGTGTACACGACGACCAGGACGAAGACGATGTTGAAGATGGTGCGGCTGTCCCGGACGCCGCTCACCATGGGGATCGTCGCCAGGATGATGGGCACGGCGCCGCGCAGCCCGGCCCAGGACATCAGCACCTGCTCCCGCCAGGCGACCCGGAACGGCGCCAGACACGCCACGACGCTCAGCGGGCGCGCCACCATGGTCAGCACCAGCCCGATGACGAGCGCGGGCAGGATGTCGTCGCCCAGCTCGTGCGGGGTGACCAGCAGGCCGAGCAGGACGAACATGCCGATCTGGGCGATCCAGCCGACCCCGTCGGCGAAGCCGCGCGTGGCGGGCCAGTGCGGCAGCTTGGCGTTGCCCATCACCATCGCGGCGAGGTACACGGCCAGGAAGCCGCTGCCGTGCGCCATCGCGCCCGCCGCGTACGCGGTGACGGCGATGGCCATGACGGCGATCGGATAGAGACCGGAGGCGGGCAGCGCCACGTGCCTGAGCCCCCAGGAGCCCAGCAGGCCCACCGCGATGCCGATGGCAGCGCCGATGGCCAGCTCCAGGGCTATCTCGCCCACCAGCGCGTACCAGTGCTCCATCGGGCCGGCCTGGGAGAACGCGACCACCAGGATGACCACGGGGGCGTCGTTGAAGCCGGACTCGGCCTCCAGGGTGCCCGTCACGCGCGCGGGGAGGGGGATCCTGCGCAGCACGGAGAAGACCGCGGCCGCGTCGGTGGAGGAGACGACCGCCCCGATGATGAGCGCCTGCCGCCAGTCCAGCCCGACCAGGTAGTGCGCGCCCGCCGCCGTGATCCCGACGCTGATCCCGGTCCCGGCCAGCGCCAGCGCGGTCGCGGCCGGAAGGGCCGGCTTGATCTCTTTCCACTTCGTGCCGAGACCGCCTTCGGCGAGGATCACGACCAGTGCCGCATAGCCGATGACCTGCGTCAGCTCGGCGTCGTCGAAGCGGATGCCGCCGATGCCGTCCTGGCCCATGAGCACGCCGATGCCCAGGTACACGAGCAGGCTGGGGAGCCCGCTGCGCGAGGAGATCCGGACCGCTGCGACGGCGACGAGCAGGACGAGCGAGCAGACGAGCAGGAGCTGGTTGAGGTCGTGGACAGTCAGCGGCCGTTCCCTTCCCTGGCCCGCGCACGCGCGCGTGGGCTCAACGTACATAGGACACGAAGTGGCGGTTCTCCGCACCCAACTACTTCGTTACCTTACCTAACTCTTGACGATTTCTTGACACTCGGAGAGGCATGATCGAACGTCCGTCCGCGCTGGATCACCACTCCGCGTCAAGGGGCACCGGGCCCTGCGCCTATGGTTGCTCCAGCGCTCATTCAAAAGGACAGCCAGCCCTGCCGCTCGCGTTAGGACAGCAAGGACAGCGATGCCCCCGAATACCACCGCCTCCACGGGTCAGCAGCCCGGCAAGTCCGGCAGGAAGAAGGGGCGCAAAGCCCGTCTGTTCGTCCTGGTGCTGGCGCTGGCCCTGATCGCAGGCGTCACCGGCGGTGCCTACTGGTCCATCAGCACCGTCCGTGCCTCCTTCCCGCAGACCAAGGGCTCGATCGCTTTGGACGGCCTGTCCGGGCCCGTCGACGTGAAGCGCGACGACTACGGCATCCCGCAGATCTACGCCTCCTCCGACGAGGACCTGTTCATGGCGCAGGGCTACGTCCAGGCGCAGGACCGGTTCTACGAGATGGACGTGCGCCGGCACATGACCTCCGGGCGCCTGTCGGAGATGTTCGGCAAGGGGCAGGTCGACAACGACGAGTTCCTGCGCACCCTGGGCTGGGACCGGATCGCGCAGGAGGAGTACGACAAGACGCTGTCGGCCTCCACCAAGAAGTACCTCCAGGCCTACGCCAAGGGCGTCAACGCCTACCTGGACGGCAAGGACAACAAGGACATCTCCCTGGAGTACGCGGCTCTCGGGTTCGAGAACGACTACAAGCCGGCGAAGTGGACCCCGGTCGACTCGATCTCCTGGCTGAAGGCGATGGCCTGGGACCTGCGCGGCAACATGCAGGACGAGATCGACCGCGCCCTGATGACCAGCCGCCTGGGCCCCAAGGAGATCGCGGACCTGTACCCGCAGTACCCGTACAGCCGTAACAAGACGATCGTCCAGGCCGGCCGGTACGACGCCGTCACCAAGACGTTCCAGCAGGGTGGCTCCGCGTCCACCGCGGGCTCGTCCGCCGGCGGTTCCACGAGCGGTACGGCGGGGACGGCCTCCTCGTCGGGCACCAGCGGTCTGCAGAGTCAGCTGGCGGGCCTCCAGGACGTCCTGGACGGCCTTCCGACGGCAGTCGGCGTGAACGGCAACGGCATCGGCTCCAACTCCTGGGTGGTCGCCGGGAAGCACACCATCACCGGCGAGCCGCTGCTGGCCAACGACCCGCACCTGTCGGCCTCGCTGCCGTCCGTCTGGTACCAGATGGGCCTGCACTGCCGCTCGGTCTCCAGCAAGTGCCGGTACGACGTCTCCGGCTACACCTTCGCGGGCATGCCCGGCGTGATCATCGGCCACAACCAGAACATCTCCTGGGGCATGACCAACTCCGGCGTCGACGTCACCGACCTCTATCTGGAGAAGCTCTCCGGCGACGGCTACCTGTACGACGGCAGGACGGTGCCCTTCACCACGCGCGAGGAGACCATCAAGGTCGCCGGCGGCACGTCCAAGAAGATCGTCGTCCGGGAGACCAAGGACGGGATGCCCCTGCTGTCGGACCGCAGCAGCGAGCTGGTGAAGGTCGGCAAGAAGGCCACCGTCGACACCGCCGCCCCCGACCGCGGCGACGGCTACGGCATCGCGCTGCGCTGGACCGCGCTGGACCCGGGCACCTCCATGGACGCCGTGTTCGCCATGAACAGGGCGGCGAACTGGAACGACTTCCGTGCCGCGGCGACCCTGTTCGACGTGCCCTCGCAGAACCTCGTCTACGCCGACACGAAGAACCACATCGGCTACACGCTGCCCGGAAAGATCCCCACGCGCGCGCAGGGCTACGACGGCTCCGTCCCGGCGCCGGGCTGGGACTCCAAGTCCCGCTGGACCGGGTACATCGACGACGACGAGCTGCCGTACGAGTACGACCCGGCCCGCGGCTACATCGTCACCGCCAACCAGGCCGTGGTCGACAAGGCCAAGTACCCGTACACGCTCACCACGGACTGGGGCTACGGCGCCCGAAGTCAGCGCATCACCGACCTGATCCAGTCGAAGATCGACGACGGCGGCAAGATCTCCACCGACGACATGCGCCAGATGCAGCTCGACAACAGCAGTGAGATCGCCAAGCTGCTCGTGCCCAAGCTGCTGAAGATCGACATCGAGGACAAGGACGTCCGGGACGCGCAGGAGCTCCTGGAGGGCTGGGACTACACCCAGGACGCCGACTCGGCGGCGGCCGCCTACTTCAACTCGGTCTGGCGCAACGTCCTCAAGCTCGCCTTCGGCAACAAGCTGCCCAAGGAGCTGCGGGTCAAGGGCCAGTGCCTGTATGTCGACCCCGTCAACACCACCGGCCCCGCGGACCAGACGGACAAGGTGCGCGAGTGCGGTGAGCGCGACGCCGACCAGGCGCAGCCGGACGGCGGCGACCGCTGGTTCGAGGTCGTGCGCAGCCTCATGAACGACGAGGGCAGCGACTGGTGGACGACGCCGAGGTCGGGCACCCGCCCCGGCGCCACCGACCGCGACAGCCTGTTCAAGCGGGCCATGATCGACGCCCGCTGGGAGCTGACGGCCAAGCTCGGCAAGGACATCGACACCTGGAGCTGGGGCCGGCTGCACCGCCTGTTCCTGAAGAACCAGACGCTCGGCACCGAGGGCCCCGGTTTCCTGCAGTACGTCCTCAACCGCGGCCCCTGGAAGCTCAGCGGCGGCGAGGGCACGGTCAACGCCACCGGCTGGAACGCCGCGGGCGGCTACGGCGTCGTCTGGGTGCCGTCGATGCGGATGGTGGTCAACCTCGGCGACCTCGACAAGTCGAAGTGGATCAACCTCACCGGCGCCTCCGGGCACGCCTACAACGCCCACTACACCGACCAGACGGACAAGTGGGCCGACGGCGAACTGCTCGACTGGTCCTTCTCGGACGGCGCGGTCGACGAGAGCACGGAGGACACCCTGGTGCTCAGGCCGTGACCCGCTGACGGCGAACGGCCGAAGGGGCCCTCCACGCGCGCGTGGAGGGCCCCTTCCATGCGGGACCGCGGCTCAGGGCTCCCGGAAGCGGCGCACACCCGACGGTGTCACCACCGCGTGCACCGGGCGGTCGTGCGGCTCCTCGGGGACGCGCTCGACGACCTCGGAGTCGTACAGCAGCACCACGAGCGAGGCACGGGCGCCCGCACGTTCCAGACGGGCGAGAACGCGGTCGTACGACCCCCCGCCGCGCCCCAGCCGCATCCCGCGCGCGTCGACCGCGAGACCCGGCAGCAGCACCACGTCGGCGTCGGTCACGGCGTCCGCGCCGAGGCGTTCGCCTCTCGGCTCCAAGAGGGCCATCAGCTTGCCGTGTTGGACCCGGGCGAGGGAGTCCTCCCCGGTGTACGCGCCCCAGTCGAGGTCGTTGTCGGGCAGGAGGGCGGGAAGCAGGACGCGTACGCCCCGCGCGCGCAGTGCGTCCAGCAGCGCGAGCGTGCCGGGCTCGGTGCCGACGGAGACGTACGCCGCCACCACGCGCGCGTGCGCCAGCTCGGGCAGATCCAGGGCCCGTTCGGCCAGCGCGACAGCGGATGCCCGCACGTCATCCGCCGTCAACCTGCTTCTCACCGCGAGGAACTCTCGCCGCAACATTCGCTTGTCAGTCTCGCCCGAACGTCCGATGTGACTCACCCGTCGCTTCCGTACCCTTCCCAATGGGCTCATATGAGTTCCAAATAACCGGAGCCTCAGATTCCCTACAAAGGCACCGGATAAGGTGGCGGGCATGACTCAGTCGCACCCTCGGATCAGCAAGGCTGTCATCCCAGCAGCGGGCCTAGGTACCCGCTTCCTTCCGGCCACCAAAGCCACTCCCAAGGAGATGCTGCCGGTCGTCGACAAGCCGGCGATCCAGTACGTGGTCGAAGAGGCCGTCTCCGCCGGCCTCGACGACGTCCTCATGATCACGGGCCGCAACAAGCGCCCCCTGGAGGACCACTTCGACCGCAACTACGAACTCGAGTCCGCGCTGGAGAAGAAGGGCGACGCCGAACGGCTCGCCAAGGTCCAGGAGTCCAGCGACCTGGCCACCATGCACTACGTCCGTCAGGGCGACCCCAGGGGCCTCGGCCACGCCGTCCTGTGCGCCGCCCCGCACGTCGGCGACGAGCCCTTCGCGGTCCTCCTCGGCGACGACCTGATCGACCCGCGCGACCCGCTGCTCAAGCGGATGGTCGAGGTCCAGGAGCAGCGCGGGGGCAGCGTCATCGCGCTCATGGAGGTCTCGCCCGAGCAGATCCACCTCTACGGATGCGCGGCCGTCGACCCCACCGAGGACGGCGACGTCGTCAAGGTCCACGACCTGGTCGAGAAGCCCGCCGCGGCCGACGCGCCGTCCAACTACGCCATCATCGGCCGCTATGTCCTCGACCCGCACATCTTCGACATACTGCGCGAGACCGAGCCGGGCCGCGGTGGCGAGATCCAGCTCACCGACGCCCTCCAGCAGCTCTCGCAGGACGAGAAGGTCGGCGGCCCGGTGCACGGCGTCGTCTTCAAGGGCCGCCGCTATGACACCGGTGACCGAGGCGACTACCTGCGTGCCATTGTCAGACTCGCATGCGAACGTGAAGACCTGGGCCCGGACTTCCGGACCTGGCTTCGCAGTTACGTAGCCGAGGAGATGTAGCGCTTTGAGCACCGCCGCGACCCGCCCGGCCGACCAGGACCACCTCTGGTCGGTGGACGAACACCTGGAGGACATCCTCGCGACCGTCCGCCCCCTCGAACCCATCGAGCTGCAACTCCTCGACGCCCAGGGCTGCGTCCTGGTCGAGGACGTCACGGTGCCGGTCTCCCTGCCGCCGTTCGACAACAGCTCCATGGACGGGTACGCGGTGCGGGTCGCGGATGTCGCGGGCGCGAGCGAGGAGTTCCCCGCCGTCCTGGAGGTCGTCGGGGACGTCGCGGCGGGCCAGGCCGAACTGCTCCAAGTGGGCCCCGGCCAGGCCGCCCGCATCATGACCGGCGCGCCGCTGCCGCCCGGCGCCGAGACCGTCGTTCCGGTGGAGTGGACCGACGGAGGCCTCGGTGAGGGCCCGGTGACCGGCATGCGCGCCCGCAGCCTGGCCCCCGAGGGCGGCCTGGGCGATGTGCACGTCTACCGGCCGGCCGAGGCACGCGCGCATGTGCGCGCGCAGGGCAGCGACGTGAAGGCCGGCGACCGGGCGCTCGAAGCCGGCACGGTCCTCGGGCCGCCGCAGATCGCCCTGCTCGCCGCGATCGGCCGCGGCACGGTACGGGTGCGCCCGCGTCCGCGCGTGGTCGTGCTGTCCACCGGCAGCGAACTCGTCCAGCCCGACGAGACCCTGGGCAGCGGCCAGATCTACGACTCCAACAGCTTCGCCCTGACCGCGGCCGCCCGGGACGCCGGCGCCATCGCCTACCGCGTGGGCGCCGTCGCCGACGACGTCGAGACGCTCCGGTCCACCATCGAGGACCAGCTCGTCCGCGCCGACCTCATGGTCACCACCGGCGGTGTCAGCGTCGGGGCGTACGACGTCGTCAAGGAGGCGCTGTCCCACGTCGGCGACGAGGACGAGGCGGGCAGCGGCGTCGAGTTCCGCAAGCTCGCCATGCAGCCCGGCAAGCCCCAGGGCTTCGGCTCCATCGGCCCCGACCACATCCCGCTGCTCGCGCTCCCGGGCAACCCGGTGTCGTCGTACGTCTCCTTCGAGATCTTCGTGCGCCCCGCGATCCGGACACTGATGGGGCTGGAGGACGTCCACCGTCCGCGCGCGACCGCGACCCTGACCGCGGACAAGGCGCTGAGCTCGCCCAAGGGACGCCGGCAGTTTCTGCGAGGGGCGTACGCCGACGGCGAGGTCCGGCCCGTCGGCGGCGCCGGATCCCACCTCATCGCCGCCCTCGCGCACGCGGACGCACTGATCGTCGTCCCCGAGGACGTGGAGAGCGTCGAGCCCGGCGCCGAGGTCGAGGTGGTCCTGCTCGGCTGAGCACCCCTGGTTGGCGGTACCGTGTCGCGCACAGCAGGCCCGTGCGCCGCACCGCGACGGGCCCGGACCGGGAGCGCCACAGCAGCATGAGCACGCAGGACCCATCCACCCAGGACCGACTCACGCACATCGACGACGCGGGCGCCGCCCGCATGGTCGACGTGTCCGACAAGGACGTGACCGCGCGCACGGCCCGCGCCAGCGGACGCGTCCTCGTCTCACCCCGCGTGGTCGAGCTGCTGCGCGGCGAGGGCGTCCCCAAGGGCGACGCCCTGGCCACCGCGCGCATCGCCGGCATCATGGGCGCCAAGCGCACGCCGGACCTGATCCCGCTGTGCCACCCGTTGTCGGTGTCCGGTGTGAAACTGGATCTGTCGGTCGCGGACGACGCCGTGGAGATCCAGGCCACCGTGAAGACCACGGACCGTACGGGCGTCGAGATGGAGGCCCTCACCGCGGTCTCCGTCGCCGCGCTCACCGTGATCGACATGGTGAAGGCGGTCGACAAGGGAGCGGTCATCACGGACGTGCGGGTGGAGCAGAAGACGGGCGGCAAGTCGGGCGACTGGAGCCGGTCATGACGTATCGCGCTCTCGTGGTCACGGCCTCCAACAGGGCTGCCGCCGGGGTCTACGAGGACAAGGGCGGCCCGCTGATCGCCGAGGGCCTCAAAGGCTTCGGCTTCGAGGTCGAGGGGCCGCAGATCGTGCCCGACGGCGACCCGGTCGCGGCTGCCCTGCACGCCGGTGTCGAGGCGGGGTACGACGTCATCGTGACCACCGGAGGCACCGGCATCTCGCCCACCGACCGCACCCCCGAGGCGACCCGCGAGGTGATCGACCACGAGGTGCCGGGCATCGCGGAGGCCATCCGGGCGTTCGGACGGCAGAAGGTGCCGACCGCCGCGCTCTCCCGGGGCCTGGCCGGAGTGGCGAGGAGCACCCTGATCGTGAACCTGCCCGGTTCCAGCGGCGGGGTGAAGGACGGGCTGGCCGTCCTGGAGCCCCTGCTGGTCCACGCCGTCGACCAGATCCGCGGCGGCGACCACCCCAGACCCAGTGGGGGTGCGAGCTGAACAGCCCATCCTGGCCCGTCGTGCTGAGGGACGGCGACGTCGTCCTGAGGCCGATAAAGATGCGCGACCAACGGGCCTGGCGCGAGGTCAACCGACGCAACCGGGACTGGCTGCGCCCGTGGGAGGCCACGATTCCGCCGCCCACGCCCAGCGGGCCGATCGCGCACCGGCCGACCTACCGCCAGATGGTCCGCCACCTGCGGTCCGAGGCGAACGCGGGCCGGATGCTGCCGTTCGTCATCGAGTACCAGGGGCGACTGGTCGGGCAGTTGACGGTCGCCGGGATCACCTGGGGCTCGATGTGCTCGGGCCACGTCGGTTACTGGGTGGACGAGGCGGTGGCGGGCCGCGGGGTGATGCCGACCGCCGTGGCGCTCGTCGTGGACCACTGTTTCCGGACCGTCGGTCTGCACCGCATCGAGGTCTGCATTCGCCCCGAGAACGGGCCCAGCCGCCGGGTCGTGGAGAAACTCGGATTCCGCGAGGAGGGGCTGCGTCCGCGATATCTCCACATCGACGGGGCCTGGCGGGACCATCTCGTCTTCGCGCTCACGGCGGAGGAGGTCCCGGAAGGGTTGCTGAGCCGTTGGCAGCGGGCACGCTCCAGGAAGACGCCGCACTCGAACCCGCAGAACACCCGGCAGAACCCGCAGGGGAATCCCGCGTAGCCCGGAAATTGAATAAGTGTTCGAAATTGATCGCCCGATGACCGGCTCAGGGCAATAAATTCGCGCCTCGGCGGGCTGCTGATCGCATCGGTCACAAAAAAAGTTCGAAATATCAGCCAGATCGTGCGACACACCGGCTCAATTGGCGGATGGCCTCACGCAAACCCCTCTACCGTGTGAGGCGTGAGCAGCAGCGGCCTCATCTACGCAGTCATTGTCGGGGCCTGGGCCGCCTACTTGGTGCCGATGTGGCTCCGTAGGCAGGACGAGCTGAACGAGGCCCGTCCGACGGAACGCTTCAGCACAGCCATCCGGTTGCTGTCCGGACGGGCGGGGATGGAGCGCCGATACGCCAAGGACCTGCGCGCGCGCTCCACCGACGAGGGGGAGCCCAGCGCCGATGACCCGGGCGCGGTCACCGAGTCGGTGGACGTCCGGGCCTTCGCCGTGCCTCCGACCCGTCCGCAGACCCAGGCGACGGTCCAGGCGCAGCAGCCCGGACGCCCGGAGCAGGCGGATGGACAGGTGTCCAGGCCGGCACCCGAACGCGGCAACGCGCCCGTCCCCGAACCGGTCTCCGGCCCGGCCCGGGGGGAGCGGGCGCGAGTACCCGCCGCCCGGCGCCCGTCCTCGGAGACGGCGGCCGCGGCACGGGCACGGCGCTCCAAGGCGCTCGCGCGACGCAGACGCACCACCGTCGTCCTCTTCCTCGCCTTCACCCTCGGCGCGATCGTCGCCGCGGTCGGCGGGCTCGCGTTCCTGTGGGCGCCCGGCATTCCGGCCGTGCTGCTCAGCGGGTACATCGCGTACCTGCGTTCCCAGGAGCGCCGCCGCTTCGCCTACCAGATGGACCGGCGCCAGGCCGAGGCCGCCGCCCAGCGGCTGCGCGAGCACGCCCGCCAGTCGCGCAGGCGGGGCCCCGCCGACGCCGGTGACGGCATCGACGAGCCCGACGAGGGGCCCGAACCAGGCACCGAGACCGGCATGTCCGCGCTCGCCGCGGACCGGCGCGCCCTCGTCGAGCAGACCGACCACGCCGAGTGGGTCGACCAGCAGCGCGAGCGGCAGCGGCGGCCCGGGCACGGCGACAGCTGGGATCCGGTCCCGGTGCCGTTGCCGACGTACGTGACCGCGCCGGTCGCGCCGCGCGCCACCTCCGAGGTGGACCTCGGGGCGCCGGACGCGTGGAGCTCGGCCCGGTCGAGTTCCGTCGCCCGGGAACGGGACGCGGGCGACGGTGCCGGGGACGGTGCCGCACGGGGTGCGGAGCCCGCGGACGGGGCCCGCGGTGAGGAGAAGGACGAGGGGGGCGGCCGTAGCGACGCCCGCCGCGCCGCCTCCGCCCGCAGGGCCCGCGAGCGGGGTCGTACGCCGCTGTTCGACCAGTACGAGGACGGCGACCGGCCGCGCGCGGCGAACGAGTAGCCGAAAGCCGCCCCCGGTGGCGGGTCGTGCGGCCGACCAGGAACGGATTTCCAAGCAGGCCGATCGGGGTGCTAAAGTTTCACTCGTTGCAAGGGCCTGTGGCGCAGTCCGGTAGCGCACCTCGTTCGCATCGAGGGGGCCAGGGGTTCAAATCCCCTCAGGTCCACCGCAACGACTTTCCAAGGAAACTTGGGGAGTTGGCGAGATCCCGTCCGATCGGTTGATCGGGCGGGATCTTTGTTTTACCCACCGGGGGGAACATGGAGAAGGTCGCCGCAGAGTTACCGGCGAGGCGTGCGACACCCCTGCGGAGCGCGTCCTTCCGGCGGTTCGTGACCGCCAGTCTGATCTCCGCCACCGGATCCGCGATGGCGCCCCTCGCGCTCGCCTACTCCGTCATCGAACAGGGCGGGGGAGCCGGGGCCCTCGGTGTGGTGCTCGCCACGAACACCGTTCCGACCGTCGTCTTCCTCCTGATGGGCGGAGTCCTCGCGGACCGTATGTCCCGCAGCCGGCTGCTCTTCCTCGGCAATCTGCTGGCGGCCGTGGCCCAGGGAGCCCTGGCGGCCGTCGTCGCCACCGGGCACGCGACGACCCTTTCCATCGCGGTCTGCGGTTTCGTCTCCGGCACGGCGGTGGCCTTCACCGTGCCCGCCACTCAGGGGGCCGTGGCCCAGATCGTGCCCGCGGAGCAGTTGCAGCAGGCCAACGCCCTGCTCAGGCTGCCGAGCAACGCGGTCAAGGTGCTCGGTCCGGCGGTCGGCGGAGTCGTCGTCGCGGTCAGCGGCCCGGCCTGGGCGCTGGCCTGGGACGCGCTCTCCTTCGCCGTCGCCGCCCTCCTGCTGCTCGGGCTGCGCCTGGACGCGCCCGTCACCGTCACCGGCGCGCTGAGTGATCTGCGGGCGGGATGGCACGCCTTCTGGTCGCGGACCTGGTTGTGGACGTACACGCTCGCGGGGACCGTCCTGGTCGCCGCCTGGCTGGCGGGGTTCCAGCTGCTGGGGCCGGTCGTCGCCGCGGAGCGGTACGCCGGGGCGCGGGACTGGGGGCTTGTGCAGGGCGCGTTCGCGGCCGGGCTGTTGGCCGGGACGGTGGTGTGTCTGCGCTGGCGGCCGTACCGGTTGCTCGCGGTGGCCATCGTGGCCTCTCTGCCCCTGGCCGTCCCCTTGCTCGTCATGGGCTGGGGGCTGCCGCTGCCCTGGCTGCTGTTGGCCGTGCTGCTCGCGGGGGTCGGGCTGGACGTGGCGATCGTCGCGTGGACGACCGCCTTCCAGCGGCATGTTCCGCAGGGCGAGTTGGGGCGGATGAGCGCGTTCAACAGCGTCGGGGAGCGGCTGGCGATTCCGCTCGGCTATCTGCTGACCGCCCTCGCGGCCGGCGCCTGGGACAACCGGACGGTGCTGGTGGCGTGTGCCGGGCTGGTCGTCGTCTCCTGCGTCCTCAACCTCTGTGTGCGGGACGTGTATCGCATCAACGCCGTGAAACCCGGCAATGCTCCACGGAACTGACCGCTCACAGCGCCTTGGCGTAACACAGGCTCAGTTCGTGGTGGCGGTAGTAGCCGAACTTCTCGCACGGCTCGTACCCGCTGGACGTGTACAGCGCCACCGCCTCCGGCTGTTTGGCGCCGGTCTCCAGCACCATGCGCGTACGGCCCGCGGCCCGCGCGTCCTCCTCCAGCGCGGCCAGGACGCGTCTGGCGAGACCCCTCCCGCGCATCGCCTCGACGACGTACATCCGCTTGAGCTCGGCGTCGCCGTCCTGGTTGCCCTCGCCGTTCTCGTCCTGGACCCGCCAGCCGCCGGAGGCGACGGGGGTGCCGAGCTCGTCGTAGGCGATCAGGTAGAGGCCGTTCGGGGGCTCGAAGTTCGCCGCGTCCATGGGTGTGGCGTCGCCGTCGTCGCCGTAGCGGACGCCGTATTCGGCCTGGACCTGGTCGTTGAGTTTGACGGCGTCGGGGTGGTCGAAGGAGACCCGGCGTATATGCATGCTAGATACCGTATATCAATTCAAGATCAAGAGGTTCCAGAATCGGACACCGTCCAGTGTGCCGGTAAGGTGCCGGGGTGCTCACTGTGACCTCTGTGAATGTGAACGGGCTGCGGGCCGCCGCGAAGAAGGGCTTCGTGGAGTGGCTCGCCGGTACGCAAGCCGATGTGCTGTGCCTGCAGGAGGTGCGCGCGGAGCCGCAGCAGCTGCCCGAGCAGGTGCGCACGCCCGACGGCTGGCACGTCGTGCACGCTCCCGCCGCCGCCAAGGGCCGCGCCGGTGTCTCCCTCTACACCCGCCGCGAGCCCGACCGTATCCAGGTCGGCTTCGGGTCGAGCGAGTTCGACGGGAGCGGGCGTTACGTCGAGGCCGACCTGCCGGGTGTGACGGTCGCCTCGCTCTACCTCCCCTCCGGCGAGGTCGGCACCGAGCGGCAGGACGAGAAGGTCCGGTTCATGGGCGAGTTCCTGGCCTATCTGAAGGACCTGCGCGAGCGTGCCGCCGCCGACGGGCGTGAGGTCGTCGTCTGCGGCGACTGGAACATCGCCCACCAGCAGGCCGACCTGAAGAACTGGCGCGGCAACACCAAGAACTCCGGGTTCCTGCCGGAGGAGCGCGAGTGGCTCACGCGGGTGTTCGACCCCGCCGAGGGCGGCTACGTCGACGTCGTACGGTCGCTGCACCCCGACGTGGAGGGGCCGTACTCGTGGTGGTCGTACCGCGGGCGTGCCTTCGACAACGACACCGGCTGGCGTATCGACTACCAGGTCGCGACGCCGGGGCTGGCCGCGAAGGCCCGCAAGGGGTACGTCGAGCGGGCGGCGACGCATGCCGAGCGGTGGTCGGACCACGCGCCGGTGACGGTCGTGTACGACCGTTAGCCGTGCGGCCGGTCCCGCTCGCTCTGCTTGCGCAGTCGTCGGTCCAGGGCCAGTGACAGCTCTGCCTCCACCACGCTCCGGGCGAGTGGGCGCAGGCGCTGGAGGTCGTCCTCCCCCGTGTGGCGGAGCACCAGGTCGGCGAACATCTCGGCCAGGTCGTCGACGTGTTCGCGGACCCGCTTGCCCGCGGTCAGGACCTCCGCGAGCGGGATGCCCTCGCGGACCAGGGCCGCGGAGACGTCCAGCAGGCGGCGGCTGATGTGGACGATCTCGTCGCCGTCGGTGCCGAGGTAGCCGAGCTCCAGGGCCGCGGCGAGGTTCTCCGGGGTGACCTGGCCCTCGAAGCGGGCGGCGAGTTCCTCGGGGGTGAGGCGGACCGGCTCCTCCTCGGTCGGGGTGGCGACGCCCAGCAGGTCGGCGACGTCCCGGCCGTGGTCGAGGGCCTCCGCCAGCTCCGCGATGCCGGTGAGGGTGTGGCCGCGCTCCAGCAGGGCCGCGATCGTGCGCAGGCGGGCCAGGTGGTGGTCGTCGTACCAGGCGATACGGCCCTCGCGGCGGGGCGGCGGTATCAGCTTGCGTTCGCGGTAGAAGCGCAGGGTGCGCACCGTGATGCCGGCCAGGCGGGCCAGCTCCTCCATGCGGTACTCACGCTTCTCGGTCACCCCGGCACCTTAATTCGTACTGGCGGTACCCGCGGCGGCAGCCGCTGATGTAAACGAACCCCGATCGACCCCTACCGGTCGGTACGGACCTCCTCTACTCTCCCATTGCGCCAGTGTTCACTGGCGTGGTTCCGGTTGCAGTGTTGTCGTGTTGAAGTGTGGAGGCACAGGCATGGCCGAACGCGAACATGTGCGGGTCGCGGTGGTCGGGTCCGGGTTCGGCGGGCTGGGGGCCGCCGTCCGGCTTCGGCGCGAGGGTGTCACCGACTTCGTCGTCCTGGAGCGGGCCGACAGCGTCGGCGGCACCTGGCGGGACAACAGCTATCCGGGATGCGCGTGCGATGTGCCGTCCCATCTGTACTCGTTCTCCTTCGCGCCCAACCCCGACTGGCCGCGCACCTTCTCCGGGCAGGAGCACATCCGCGCCTACCTGGAGCACGTCACGGACGTCTTCCGGCTGCGCCCCCACATCCGCTTCAACTCGGAGGTGAAGCGGATGACCTGGAACGGCGAGCGGCTGTGCTGGGACATCGAGACCAGCAGCGGCAGTCTGTCGGCCGACCTCGTCGTCTCCGCCACCGGCCCGCTCTCGGACCCGAGGATCCCCGACATCCCCGGGCTGGACACCTTCCCCGGCAAGGTCTTCCACTCCGCCCGCTGGGACCACGACCACGACCTGCGCGGCAAGCGCGTCGCCATGGTCGGCACCGGCGCCTCCGCCATCCAGATCGTGCCGGCCATCCAGCCCGACGTCTCCCGGCTGACCCTCTTCCAGCGCACCCCGCCCTGGGTCATGCCCCGCGTGGACCGCGCCATCAGCGGCGCCGAGCGCTCGCTGCACCGGGCCCTGCCCTTCACCACCCAGCTGCGCCGCGGACTGCTGTGGGGGCTCCGGGAGCTGCAGGTCCAGGCGTTCACCAAGCATCCCAACGAGCTGGGGCTCATCGAGCAGTTGGCCAAGCGGAACATGGGGCGGGCCATCAAGGACCCCGCCCTGCGCGCCAAGCTCACGCCCGACTACCGCATCGGCTGCAAGCGGATCCTGCTGAGCAGCGAGTACTACCCGGCGCTGGCCCGGCCCAACGTGGATGTCGTCGCGAGCGGGCTCAGCGAGATCCGCGGCTCGACCGTCGTGGCCGCCGACGGCAGTGAGGCCGAGGTCGACGTGATCGTCTTCGGCACCGGGTTCCGGGTCACCGACATGCCCATCGCCGAGCGGGTGGTGGGCGCGGACGGCCGGACGCTCGCCGAGGCGTGGAAGGGCGGGATGGAGGCTCTGCGGGGTGCCTCGGCCGCCGGGTTCCCGAACTGGATGACCATCATCGGGCCCAACACCGGACTGGGGAACTCGTCCATGATCCTGATGATCGAGTCCCAGCTGAACTACATGGCCGACTTCGTACGCCAGTTGAACGTCCTGGGCGGGCAGGTCGCCCTCGACGCCCGGCCCAGCGCCGTGCACGCCTGGAACCGGCGGGTGCAGGAGCGCATGAAGCGGACCGTGTGGAACACGGGTGGGTGCACGAGCTGGTACCTCGACGCCAACGGGCGGAACACCACCATCTGGCCCGGTACGACGTCGGAGTTCCGGCGGGCCACGCGGCGGGTGGATCTCGCGGAGTACGCCGTGGTCCGGGCGAGCGGCACGGACAGCACGGACAGCACGGAAGCCAACAACAGCGACGACAGCAACGACAGCAACGAGAACGCGGAGGTGACGGCATGAGCCGTCTCATGCACGTGGCCTCCGGGCCCTACGCCCCACCCGTCCCCGCCCGTGAGCTGACGGCCGAGTCGGCCGACGGCGCCCGGCTGCACATAGAGGTGCACGGACCCGAGAACGCGCCCGCCGTCGTCCTCGCGCACGGCTGGACCTGCTCGACCGCCTTCTGGGCGGCGCAGATACGGGACCTCGCCGTCGACCACCGCGTCATCGCCTACGACCAGCGCGGCCACGGACGCAGCCCGGCCGGCTCCGGCTGCACCGCCGACGGGCTCGCCGACGACCTCGAAGCCGTACTGAAGGCGACCCTCGCACCCGGCGAGCAGGCCGTGATCGCCGGGCACTCCATGGGCGGCATGACGGTGATGGCCGCCGCCACGCGCCCGGCGCTGCGGGAGCACGCCGCCGCCGTCCTGCTCTGCAGCACCGGCGCCTCGCGGCTGGTCGCCGAGTCGACCGTCGTGCCGATCCGGCCCGGTCGGCTGCGGACCTGGCTGACCAAGCACATCCTCGGGTCGCGGGCGCCGCTCGGGCCGGTCACGCCGGTCGCCCGGGCGATCCTCAAGTACGCGACGATGGGCCCCGGTTCGGCCCCGCACATGGTCGAGGCGTGCGCGCGGATCGTGCACGCGTGTCCGCGCAAGGTGCGGTACGCCTGGTCGCAGGTGCTCGATCTGCTCGATCTCGACCACGGCGTACGGGAGTTGGCGGTGCCGACGGCGGTCGTCGTCGGTACGGCGGACAGGCTGACGCCGCCGGTGCACGCCCGTTCGCTGGCCGCCGCGCTGCCCCACTGCCTCGGCGTCACCGAACTGCCCGGCCTCGGGCACATGACGCCGGTCGAGGCGCCCGAGTTGGTGACCGGGAAGATACGGGAGCTCGTCACGACGTACACCCAGGACAGGGCGTACACCCAGGACGAGACCTACACGCAGGTGAAGGAGGGCGCATGAGCAGGGTGAGCCTCGAAGGGCAGGTCGCCGTCGTCACCGGTGCGGCGCGGGGTGTCGGTGAGCTGCTCGCCCGCAAGCTCTCCGCGCGGGGTGCGAAGGTGGCGCTCGTCGGGCTGGAGCCGGACGAGCTCAAGCAGGTCTCCGAGCGGCTGCACAGCGAAAGTGACCACTGGTACGCCGATGTGACGGACCATGAGGCCATGGCCCTGGTGGCGCGGGAGGTCAAGGAGCGGTTCGGGAAGGTCGACATCGTGGTCGCCAACGCGGGGGTCGCGTCCGGTGGGCCGTTCGTCGACTCCGACCCCGAGGCGTGGCGGCGGGTCATCGAGGTCAACCTCATCGGGTCGGCGGTGACGGCCCGGGCGTTTCTGCCGGCGCTGATGGAGAGCCGGGGGTATCTGCTGCAGATCGCCTCGCTGGCCGCCATCACTCCGGCGCCGATGATGACCGCGTACTGCGCGTCCAAGTCGGGTGTGGAGGCGTACGCGCACAGTCTGCGGGCCGAAGTCGGGTACAAGGGCGTGCGGGTGGGGGTCGGGTATCTCTCCTGGACCGACACCGACATGGTGCGCGGGGCCGATCAGGACGATGTCATGCGGGAGTTGAGGAAGCGGCTGCCGTGGCCGTCCAACAAGACGTATCCGCTGGGGCCGGCGGTCGACCGGATCGTGGCCGGGATCGAGCGGCGGTCGAGCCATGTGTACGGGCAGTGGTGGCTGCGCGGGATGCAGGGGGTGCGCGGGTATCTGCCGGGGGTCATCGGGACCGTGGGGCAGCGGGAGATGCGGCGGTTCGCGGACCGGCTGGAGGGGATGCGGACGGGGCTGGTCGGGGCGGGGGGCTCCGCCGATGAGCGGGAGCGAGCTGCGCGGATCACGCCGCGTAACTGATCGACATGCGTGGGGTTATCGCCCGTGTGAATCTGGTCGAGGCCCCAGCGAGGGGCCAACCCCCCACTCACTACGGGAGTGAACCCACATGGGCATGAAGGACCAGTTCCAGGAGAAGTCGGAGCAGCTGAAGCAGCGGGCGAAGCAGCAGCGGCAGCAGGGTCAGGAGGGCCGGCCGGGTCACCCGGGCCAGCCGGGTCAGCCGGGTCAGCCGGAGCGGGGTCGTCAGCGGCCGCAGCGTGAGGATGAGCGCGAGCGCTCGACTCGTGACGACGAGGAGCGGTTCGACCAGGACTACGACCGGTAGTTCTTGCGGTCGGCTCAGCCGATGAAACGCGGGGTACCCCCTGTTTGGTGGGTACCCCGCGTTTTGGCTTGCCTTGAGAGGTGCGTTGTCGGGTGCGGCTGTGTGGGGGCTTGTCGCGCAGTTCCCCGCGCCCCTGGGTTGGCTGGGGTGCCGTGTCTCGAGAGGCGGGACAGCGCCGCGCCCCTGAGGGCGTTGGCCTTGCCCCTGCTCAATTCCTCGGCGGCAATTCCGGCCTCGAGCGGTCCGGGACGTGGGCGTAGTCCGGGGGCGTTGCCGGGGGGTTCGACTCCAGGAGTTTCAGGGCCAGTTCCACCGCGTCCGTCAGTTGGGCGTGGCGGCCCTCCGCCCAGTCCAGTGGGGTGCGGAGGACCTCCAGGTCGGGGGTCACGCCCTTGTTCTCGATGCTCCAGCCGTATGCGTCGAACCACGCCGCGTTCATAGGGACCGTGATCACCGTGCCGTCGCCCAGGCGGTGGCGGCCGGTCATGCCGACCACTCCGCCCCAGGTGCGCTGGCCGACGACCGGGCCCAGCTTGAGGAGCTTGAAGGCTGCCGTGATCATGTCGCCGTCCGAGGAGGTCGCCTCGTCGGCCAGGGCGACGACCGGGCCGCGCGGGGCGTTCGAGGCGTACGACACCGGCTGGGCGTTGCGTGTGAGGTCCCAGCCCAGGATCGTGCGGGTCAGCTTCTCCACGACCAGTTCGCTGATGTGGCCGCCCGCGTTGCCGCGTACGTCGACGATCAGCGCGGGGCGTGACATCTCCATCCGCAGGTCCCGGTTGAACTGGGCCCAGCCCGAGCCGCCCATGTCGGGGATGTGCAGGTAGCCGCAGCGGCCGCCGCTCAACTCCCGGACGACGGCCCGGCGTTTGGCCACCCAGTCCTGGTAGCGCAGGGGGCGTTCGTCGAGCAGCGGGACGACGGCGACCCGGCGTGACCGGCCTGCCTCGCCCTCTGCCGGGCTGAACGTGAGCTCCACCGTCGTGCCGCCTGAGCCGGCCAGCAACGGGTACGGGCCCCTGACCGGGTCCACCGGGCGGCCGTCCACGTGTGTGAGGACCGCTCCTTCGCGGATGCCGGTGCCGGCCAGGGGCGAGCGGGCCTTGGAGTCGGACGACTCGCCGGGGAGGATGCGTCTGACCGTCCAGCCCTCGTCCCTGCGGACCAGGTTGGCGCCCAGCAGGCCCTGCCAGCGCTGGTAGTGGGGCGGGCCCTCGTTGCGGCGGGCGGGGGAGACGTACGCGTGCGAGGTGCCGAGTTCGCCCAGCACCTCTCGCAGGAGGTCCGCGAACTCGTCGGGGGAGGCGACGCGGTCGACCAACGGGCGGTACTGGGCGAGGACTCCGTCCCAGTCGATGCCGCACATGTCCGGCTCCCAGAAGTACGCCCTGATCAGGCGGCCCGCCTCCTCGTACGACTGTCTCCACTCCGCCGTCGGGTCCACCTCGTGCAGGATGCGGCGCAGGTCGATCCACACCGTCGAGTCGCTGTCGCCGGACTCGTTCGCGGGCACCGCCCGCAGGTCGCCCTCGTCGACGACGACCAGGCGGCTGCCGTCCCCGCTCACCGCGAACCAGTCCAGATGGTCGACGAGTTCGGACTTCTTGGCCTTGCTGATGTTGAAGTGTTCGAGGGTCGGCCGACCGGTCGTGTCGTCCGGGTTGGCGAACGTCTCGCCCAGCGCGCCCGAGATCGGCCAGCGCAGCCACACCAGTCCGCCGCCCGCGACCGGGTGCAGCGCGGAGTACTTGGAGGCGGTCACCGGGAAGGGGGTGACCCGGCTCTCCAGGCCCTCGACCTCGATGGTCGTCGCTCCGGCCTCCGAGCCCTCCTCGTCCTCCACCGGGTCAAGGCCGCCGGCCGCCGGGCGGCCCTCGGGGTTGAGGGCGAAGGGGGACGGGGTGGCCGAGGACAGGGGGACCAGGTAGGGGCGGCAGCCCAGCGGGAAGGACAGGTCGCCGGTGTGGACGTCGTACACCGGGTCGAAGCCGCGCCAGGAGAGGAAGGCCAGGTAGCGGCCGTCCCGGGTGAACACGGGGTTCTCGTCCTCGAAGCGGCCGTTGGTGACGTCGACGATCAGGCCGGCTCCTGCCTCTACTCCCGCCCCCTGTCCGGTCCCGGAGATCCGGGCCAGCTTGATCTGGCGGAGGGAGCGGCCGATGCCCGGGTGGGACCAGGTCAGCCAGGTCCCGTCCGGGGAGAAGGCCAGGTCCCGTACGGGTCCGTTGATCGACCGGATCAGCTCCGTGACCTCGCCGTTGGAGTCCTCGGTGACGTCGAGGAGAAGCAGTCGTCCGTCGTGCGCCGCGAGCGCGAGGCGCTCTCCCTTCGGGTCGGCGACCATCTCCAGGACCCGGCCCAGCTCGCCGGAGGCCAGCCGGCGGGGTTCCCGGTCGCCGGTCGCCCGGGGGAGGTAGGCGATCTCGATGGCGTCCTCGCCCTCGGCGTCGGTCACGTACGCGACCTGGCCGACCGAGCCGAGCATTTCAGGGAGCCGGACCCGTACGCCGGGGGTGTCGGTGATGGTGCGGGCCGGGCCGTCCCGGTGGGTGAGCCAGTAGAGGCTGCCGCGTACGACCACGGCGCTCGCGCGGCCCGTCTCGTCCACGGAGATGCCGTCGACGTGCTGGGCGGCCGGCACCTGGTACGTACGTCGTCCCGCGCGCGGCCCGCTCAGCCGTACTTCGAGCTTGCGCGGCTTGGAGTCCGGGGCGAGGTCGTCCACGATCCACAGGTCGCCCGCGCACTGGTACACCACCCGGGTGCCGTCACTGGAGGCGTGCCGGGCGTAGAAGGCGTCGTGGTCGGTGTGGCGGCGCAGGTCGGAGCCGTCGTACGCGCACGAGTAGAGGTTGCCTACGCCCTCGTGGTCGGAGAGGAAGGCGATCCGGCCGCCGACGAACATGGGGGAGTGGAGGTGGCCGCCGTGGCCGCCGATGTCCGCGAGCAGGCGTTCGCCGTGCAGCCAGAGGCGGCCCGTGGCCCCGCCCCGGTACCGCTTCCAGGACGCCGGTTCGTGCGGCGGGGTGCCGGTCAGGAGCAGGGTCTTGCGCTCGCCGTCGATGTCGGCGACCTGGATGTCGGAGCACGGCCCCCAGGGGAGCTTGCGGCCGGGGTCGCCGCCGAGGCTGACCTTGTAGGCCCAGGTGAAGTGGGAGAAGGGCTCACCGTGGGAGGCGACGGCGAGGATGATGCCGTCGGGTGTCCAGCCGCACACCTGGGTGTCCGCCGACCCCCAGTGGGTGAGCTGCTCGCCCGGGCCGCCGTCCACCGGGACCAGGTGGATCTCGGGGACCAGGCTCCGCCAGCTCGTGTACGCGATGTGCCGGCCCTCGGGGCAGAAGCGGGGGTGGCCGGTCTTGGTGCGGTCCACGGTGAGTCGCCAGGCGCGGCCGGGGCCGTCGAGGGGGGCCAGCCACAGGTCGTCCTCGGCCACGAAGCACAGCAGGTCGCCGCTCAGATGCGGTAGGCGCAGGTAGCTCACCTCCCCATGCTTTGCCGGGGGACGGACAGGGGCAAGTCGTGGGAAACGGGGCGCGTGTCGGCGGTCGGTGCCCGTGCGTGACCCAGAACACGGCCGTACGCGAACGAAACCGTTTCGTTTCGAAGGGGGATGCGGTACCTTCGTCGTGTACGAAACCGTGTCGTTCGGAGTGGGAAGGTGAGGACCGTGACCGAGGTGGCAACAGCGCGGCGCAGTCGTATCACCCCCGAGCGCGAGGCCGAGTTGTACGGCGCCGTGCTCGACCTGCTCCGGGAGGTCGGCTACGACGCCCTCACCATGGACGCCGTGGCGGCCCGCACCCGGTCCAGCAAGGCGACGCTCTACCGCCAGTGGGGCGGCAAGCCGGAGCTGGTGGCGAAGGCGATCCGGCACAACAAGCCGGGCAACATCGCCGACGTCGACACCGGGACCCTGCGGGGCGACCTGCAGGCCCTCACCTCGCGTGAGGACGACTGCACCATGCAGCAGAACGCCGCGCTGATGCGGGGTCTGTTCATGGCGGTGCACGCCAACCCGGAGCTCCTGCAGGCCTTCAAGGAACTGCTCATCGAGCCCGAGATGGCGGAGTTCCACCGGGTGGTCCAACGGGCCGTCGACCGCGGCGAGGTACGCGCCGACTGTCCCGCGCTGGACTACGTGGTGCACATGCTCGTCGGCGCGTTCGCCACGCGGACGCTGATCGACGACCGGCCGCCGACGCAGGAGTTCCTCTCCTCGTACATCGACGCCGTGGTCCTCCCCGCCCTCGGCGCACCCGTCGACTGACGAGCTCCGTCGACCGACGAGCTCCGTAACCCGACGAGTTCCGTCAACTGGCAAGTCCCTCCAGCTGACGGGTTCCCCCAGCAAGCCCTCCACCTGACGTAACCGCTCACGTCGTCGGGCTGATCACCCCTGCCCTGGGGCCTGTGCCGGAACCCCGGCCGGGCGCCCCAACCCCACGACCTGACCGGGAGTCGCTCTCGTGGCCACGTTTCTCTACAAACTCGGCCGGCTCGCCTTCAGGCGACGGCACTTCGTCGCCCTCGTATGGGTCGCGCTGCTCGCCCTCGCGGGCGTCGGCGCGGCCAGCGCGCCCAGCGCCGGATCCAGTTCCTTCTCCATCCCCGGCACCGAGGCGCAGAAGGCCTTCGACCTGCTGGACCAGCGCTTCCCGGGCGGCAGCGCGGACGGCGGGACCGCCCGGGTCGTCTTCAAGGCGCCGGACGGGGAGAAGATGACGGACGCCGCCAACAAGGCGACCGTCGAGAAGACCGTCAAGGAGCTGTCCGACGGCTCCGAGGTCGTCTCCGTCGCCGACCCCTACAAGGCGCACGCCGTCAGCAAGGACGGCACGATCGCGTACGCCTCCGTGCGCTACGAGGTCCCCGGCATGGAGCTGACGGACGCCAGCAGGGACGCCCTGGAGGACGCCGGGCAGCAGGCCCGCGACGCCGGGCTGACGGTGGAGATCGGCGGTGACGCGCTCCAGACGACACCGGAGGCGGCCTCCTCCGAGATCATCGGCCTCGCGGTCGCCGCGGTCGTCCTCGTCATCACCTTCGGCTCGCTGATCGCGGCCGGTCTGCCGCTGCTCACCGCGCTGATCGGCGTCGGCATCGGCGTCTCGGTGATCACCGCGCTGGCCAACGCCCTGGACCTCGGCTCCACCACCTCCACCCTGGCCATGATGATCGGCCTCGCGGTCGGCATCGACTACGCCCTGTTCATCGTCTCCCGCTACCGCGCCGAACTCGCCGAGGGCCGCGACCGCGAGGAGGCGGCAGGCCGCGCCACCGGCACCGCGGGCTCCGCGGTGGTCTTCGCCGGCCTCACCGTGGTGATCGCGCTGGTGGGCCTCGCGGTCGTGAACGTCCCGATGCTGACGAAGATGGGTGTCGCCGCGGCGGGCACGGTCGTGATCGCGGTCCTGATCGCGCTGACCATGGTCCCGGCACTGCTCGGCTACGCGGGCCGCAAGGTCAGGCCGACGGGCGAGAAGGGCAGGCTCTTCGGCGGCGGCAGGAAGAAGGCGGCCGCGGACAAGGCCACTTCCGACAAGCCGAACATGGGCACGCGCTGGGCCAGCTTCGTCGTACGCCGCCCCCTGGCCGTCCTCCTGCTCGGCGTCCTCGGCCTCGGTGCCGCCGCCCTTCCGGCGACCTCCCTCGAACTGGGCCTCCCCGACGACGGCTCCCAGCCGACGTCGACGACCCAGCGCCGGGCGTACGACATGCTCTCCGAGGGCTTCGGCCCCGGCTTCAACGGCCCGCTCGTGGTGGTCGTCGACGCGAAGGCGAGCGACGCCCCGAAGGAGGCGGTCACCAAGGTCTCCGACGAGATCAAGGGCCTCAAGGACGTCGTCACGGTGACCCCGGCGACGTACAACAAGTCCGGCGACACGGCGACGATCACCGTGATCCCCGACTCCAAGCCGTCGTCGGTCTCGACTGAGGACCTGGTGCACTCCATCCGTGACGCGGGCACCGGGATCACGGCCGAAACGGATGCGAAAGTGCTGGTCACCGGCACGACCGCGATGAACATCGACTTCTCGCAGAAGCTGAACGACGCGCTGGTGCCGTATCTGATCCTGGTGGTCGGCCTCGCCTTCCTCCTCCTGATCCTCGTCTTCCGCTCGATCCTCGTCCCGCTGAAGGCGGCCCTCGGCTTCCTGCTGAGCGTGCTGGCGGCGCTGGGTGCGGTGGTCGCGGTCTTCCAGTGGGGCTGGCTCGCCGACCTCTTCGGCGTCCAGGAGACCGGCCCGGTCATGTCGATGATGCCGATCTTCATGGTCGGCGTGGTCTTCGGGCTGGCCATGGACTACGAGGTGTTCCTCGTGACGCGGATGCGCGAGGCGTACGTCCACGGCGAGCGGCCCAGCCAGGCCGTGGTGACCGGGTTCCGGCACAGCGCGCGGGTCGTCACGGCGGCGGCGATCATCATGATCGCGGTGTTCTCCGGCTTCATCGGCGCCAGCGAGTCGATGGTCAAGATGATCGGCTTCGGCCTGGCGATCGCGGTCCTCTTCGACGCGTTCGTCGTCCGCATGGCCATCGTCCCGGCCGTCCTCGCCCTGCTCGGCAAGAAGGCCTGGTGGCTCCCGAAGTGGCTGGACCGCGTCCTGCCGAACGTGGACGTGGAGGGCGAGGCCCTGCGCACGGAGGCGGAGGCAGACAAGGACGGTGAGCGGGAGCTGGTGCGCGTCTGACGGGCCGCGATTGAGGTAGGCCGGCCGGTGAGGGCTCCGTGGGGACGGGGTGCCCTCACCGTCGCCCCGACCACTTGGACCCTCTTCGTCGCATCCGTTTCGCTACCCTGAGGCTGTGACGGAGCAACGGGCAACTGACCTGCCCCTGGTGCGAGTTGAGACCGTCGAGCTCAACGGGCACGGAGCGCGGCAGATCGGCGCGAGGACACGCCAGTCCGCGCCCCTGGCCGACCGCCAGGACGAACTGCGGGACGCCATCCGGCAGGCGTCGACCATCGCGCAGGACTCGCTCGCCCAGGTTCCCGAGCGGCACGGCTGGGCCGTCACCAGCGCGGAGGTCACCTTCGGGATCACGCTGGCAGCCGAGGCCGGTGTCATCCTCTCCAAGGCGTCGGCGGAGGCGTCCTTCGAAGTGACGCTCACGGTGGAGCGGACCTCGGGTGCGCCGTGACCGGCGACCAGTACTGGGTGCGGATCAGTGAGGACGGCAGATTTCTGGGCGCCGGGCTCCTCCTGACCCGCGTCTACGTGCTGACGGCCATGCACTGTCTCCGGGAGGCACGCGTGCAGTACGGACGCCTGGATCTCGAACTGGCGGACGGGCGCGCGGTGACCGGCCGGCTGTGCGACTCGGTGAAGGACAGGGACCTCGCCCTCATCCACATCGAGGACGCCCGCCGGTACGACCTGCCCGTCGCCCCGCCGACGGACTGGCCACGGCCGGACGCGCGATGGCGTGGCACCTACTGTCCGCCGGACGAGCAGACACAGCTCAGCGGACGCGTGTCGCACGCGCCCATCACCTACCGCAGCGTCGAGGGCGGCGAGTTCACGGGGATTCAGCTGACCGTGGAACAGGGGCTGGGTGACTATTCGGGGTACTCGGGCAGCCCCGTGGACACCGATCCAGGTGTGGTGGGCATCCTCATGGAGCAGCAGTACAGCCGTGCGGACCCCGCCCAGGGAAGCGAGGTGCTCATCGCCGCGTCCGTACGACATGCCATGGACCTGTTTCCGCACTTCAGCGTGGACTCCCTGCGGAACGGCGGCCACGATCCCACGGAGCCTTGCGAGTCGGCCGAGCAGGCGCCCGAGCGGAACGCGGTACGGGACGTCGAAGTCGTACTGAGGGCGCTGCGTCAGTGGGAGGAAGCCGGCTACATCACGCCGGAGGAAGCACAGGAGCAGCGCGGCCGCACACTGCGGAAGTTCGGCGACCGCGCCCTGGGAGGCGACCCCGATGCCTGAAAGCGCCGTACCGCCGTGGCAGCGCAGGATCGATCTGGCCGAGAGGGCGGTCGGGGGATCCCTGGACGCGGTTGGCTTGCTGCGGCACGAGGTCGACCGGCTCGCCGAGGACGAGCAGTTGCTGAGCACGCCCGCGGACGCGGCTGAGATGTCGTATTTCCTTGCCCTGCTGCGTGAGCTCGGCGACGCGGCCGAGCGGGAGTACGGGGTCGCTCTGGACACGATCAAGCAATGGGTGAACGAGGAACGCGTTCCCGTGGAACACCGGTGCCCGGTCCACAACCGGATCGCCACCGTCCTTGCCGAGAGCGGACACGACTGGGACGCCCGCTGGGCCCTCCGAGGGGCGCTGAAGGCCGCCCGAACGCCCCTTGAGGAGGCCCACACCCTCACTCAACTCGGCGCGGTGTTCGTCCGGCTGCGAGGGCGGGCTGCCGCCCGGGAACACGCCGAACGGGCCGCGCGACTTGCTTCTCAGGCCGATGGCTCGGCGGCTTGGCTCGACGTGCGGATGCGGTCGGCCCATACCTTGTTCCTGATCGAGCGGCCGCTACAGACCCGGGGCAGGGGCCTCGACCTGGTGCGGGAACTGGTGGACCTCTGCGGTCGGCAGATCGACCGCTGGGGGAACGACCATCCCCGGGCGCTGGAAGCCCTCGTGATCATGACCGCGGCGAAGCACGCGGAGGCCGTGGCGGCGCACGACCTGGCAGCCCAGGAGCGGTTGACCGACGCCCTCGCCGTGACGGCCCAACGGTCCGCGAGCCTGCTCGGGGCACGGCACCCCCAGGCCAGGGCCGCACGCGAGGCGCTCCTGGAAGCCCACGAGATCACGAGCCAGGTCAGAGCGGACGAGGAGCGGCGGGAGCAGGACCACCGGGAACGGGCCCGGCGCAGCGAGCGGGAACTGGCCCGGCGGGAGGAAGCGGAACGGGCGAAGGCGCGAGACCAGTCGGCGGCGAACGGTACGAGAACGCAGCCACGGGAGCCGGTGGCGGGGGGTGCGGGTGAGGCGACCGCGATGTTCACCAGTCCGCTGCTCACCGCCGTACCGGAGGATCGGACTCCGCACGACCCGGCCGAGGACCTGCGCGAGGTCATCGCCCGTGCGCGAGTCGTGCTCTGGGACTTCGACGGGCCGATCTGCCGCCTGTTCGCCGGGCATTCGGCGGACTGGGCGGCGGACGGTCTTGTGCGGTGGCTGGAGGCACGGGGCCTGCACGGCCTGTTGACGGATGAGGAACGGGAGGCATTGGACCCGCACGTCGTCCTGCTTGCCGTGGCGCGACGGCATCCCGGCAGCGACCTGGTGCTGGAGCTGGAGGAACGGCTCACCCTGGAGGAGTTGCAGGCCGCGGCCTCGGCGATGCCCACCGCATACGCGGACCCGTTGATTCGCACCTGGACCGCAGCCGGCGTTCGACTCGCCGTCGCCACCGACAACTCCCCCCGTGTCGTGCGTAAGTACCTTGTGTCTCGGGGCCTGCTGTCCTGCTTCGCCTCTCATGTGTACGGCCGCACCCAGAACCTGCACCTGCTCAAACCGAATCCGCACTGCCTCAACCGGGCTCTGGCAGCGATGGGTGCCGGTCCTTCGGACGCGTTGGTCATCGGCAGCACCCCCGCGGACTGCCAAGCCGCCCTCCGGGCCGGCATTCCGTTCCTCGGGTACGCGCGCAACGCCCGTAAGGTCAAGGAGCTCAGGAGCGTCGGCGCCGGACTGGTCGTCGAGTCGCTGGAACAGGTGCTCCGGATCGTCCGCTCGACCGCCTGATAACCCGGTCGCATGCCCGGTACACCCACCGCTAGCGTGCCGTGCATGACGACAGCCGCCACTGAGTCCGAGGGCTTCGGAGCCCACCCCCGTTTCGCCGAAGCCCTGCGTGAGCTGGGGCTGGCCGACCTCCACACCCGGATCCGCCGCTTCCCGGACGCGACCCGTACCGCCGCCGAGGCCGCCGCGGCCATCGGGTGTGAGCTCAGTCAGATCTGCAAGTCGCTGATCTTCGCGGCGGACGGGGAGCCGGTGCTGGTGCTGATGGACGGGGCGTCGCGGGTCGACGTGGAGCTGGTCCGGAAGGAACTCGGCGTCCAGAAGGTCACGCGGGCCAAGGCGGATGTCGTACGGGAGACCACCGGGTACGCCATCGGCGGTGTACCGCCCTTCGGGCACCGTACGCGGACGCGGGTGCTCGCCGACCGGTCGCTGCTGGAGCACGAGGTCGTGTGGGCCGCCGCCGGGAACCCGCACGCGGTCTTCCCCATGGAGCCCAAGGAACTTGTCGCCCATGCCGGCGCCGCCCTGGTGGACGTGCGCGAGCAGCCGCAGACTTCGTGACGCCCCTGGTCACCGCCGCCGTCCTGCTGGCCGCCGTCACGCACGCCAGTTGGAACGCCATCGCCCACAAGATCACGGACAAGCTGGTGGGGTTCACGCTCATCGCGGGCGGCGGGGTGCTCATCGGGCTGGCGCTGATGCCCTTCGGGGCGTTCCCGGCGGCCGGGGCGTGGCCGTATCTCCTGGCGTCGGCCGTCGTTCATATCATCTATTTCGCGCTGCTGATGAAGTCCTTCCGGCTGGGCGACTTCGGGCAGGCCTACCCCATCGCCCGGGGCACCGCGCCGCTCGTGGTCGCCCTGTTCGCCGCCGTGTTCGCGCACGAGGTGCCCAACGGGTGGGCGGCCGCCGGGATCGCCGTGTCGTGCACGGGGCTCGTCGGCGTCGCCCTGTGGGGGCTGCGCGGGCACCGGCCCAACTGGGCCGCGATCGGCGCCGCGTTGGCGACCGGGCTGAGCATCGCGGCGTACACCGTGATCGACGGGCTGGGCGTGCGCGCCTCGGGGTCGTCGCTCGGCTATATCGCCTGGCTGATGGTGGTCGAGGGGCTCGCCATCCCGGCGTACGCCGTCTGGCGCTGGCGCGGGGAGACGGTCGCCGTGCTACGGCCGTTCGCCGTGCTGGGGCTGCTGGGTGCCGCGCTGTCCGTCGCCGCGTACGCGCTGGTCCTGTGGGCTCAGACGAAGGCGGAGTTGGCGCCGATCGCCGCGCTGCGGGAGTCCTCGATCATCGTGGGCGCCGCCATCGGGGCCGTCCTGTTCAAGGAGCGGTTCGGGCGGGCCCGGATCGCGGCGGCGGCGCTGCTGGTGGTGGGCATCGGGATGATGCTGCACGCCAGTTAGGCCGAAGCCCCGGCCGTCGGCCGGGACTTCCGCACCAGTCAGACGGTCACTTGTCGAAGGCGGCGTTGTTGCAGCCCATCGTCGAGCCGAGGTGGGTGCTCTGGCTGCCCTCGTTGCCCTCGCCGTTGAGGGCGCCGCCCAGCAGGCCGTTGAGCAGGCCGACTGTGCCGAGGATGTCGATGTTCAGGTCGTGGGACTTGCACGAGGTGCTCTGCTGGACCTTGAAGTCGTTGCCGCCCCGGTGGCCGTGGCCGTGGCCGTCGGCGTGGGCCGTGCCCGCGCCCACGAGCGCCACGCTGCTGAGGGCGGCGACCAGAACGGCAGCCTTGCGAAGCTTCTGCATGTCATCTCCGGTGGAGTGAGGTGGATGCAATGCGTGAAAGGGCGCCCCTTTCGTGCAGGAGCGACCCTTACGATTAAGGGAGATTAAGTAGAAATGCCCCAAATCATCCTGCGGCGCGCCGAGTTTCGCGATCTTGCACCGGCTTGGCCACCCGGAACGCGAACTGGCCGCAGTACGTGAGCTTGCGCAGGTTCACCAGCGCCGTCCTGCGGCGGCGGCCGTTCTGCGCCGCCCACTCGTCGATCTCCGTGTTGAGCGGGGACTGTTCGTCCCAGTACCGGCTGTACTCGGGCGGACGGCCGAGGTAGCTGCGCATGATCAGCGCCACCCCGTCGAGCGAGGGCCGGATCTCCTCCAGCTCGAGCCCCGCCTCCTCGACCAGGACCCGAAAGCCGTACGGGGTGTAGTTCCACAGGCTGAAGGAGTGGTACGGCTCGAACTGGGACGTCGACCCGATGAACAGGCCGCCGGGCTTCAGTACTCGGCTGATCTCCGCGAGCAGCTCGCGCGGGCGGGCGACGTGTTCGAAGACCTGGTGGGAGTAGATGAGGGGGAGCGAGTCCGAGCCGAGGGGGAGATGGACGCCGTCGTAGTGCACGACGGGGTCACCGCTCGGGGTGCGCTGTGCGGCCTCCGGTGAGTCCCGGATGTCGACGCCGACCCACCGCACCGCCGGGGCGTGCCTGCGGAAGAGCCGGGCGGACGTGCCGCGGCCGCATCCCAGGTCGACGACCAGCCCGGGTGCGCCGGGGGCGCCCATCACCTCGTCGACGTAGTACCGCGAGGTGACCTGACGGGCGTGGTCGTCGGGGATGCAGTCGCGCATCAGCTCCCAGAGGGTCGCCATGACTGTGACGCTACGGACACTCCCTGTCCGGTGCTATTTACAGTGCGCTATCGGTGCACCACCGGTGCGCTGTCAGTGCACTGTGCTCTGCGCGGCGATGCCCGACAGGTCGTGCGCCGTCACGCTGTTGCGGTCCGCGACCGAGCGGCCCAGGGCGTGGTGCGGCCACAGGCCCGCGGCGACGCGGCGGCTGCGCTCGTTCCACTGGCGGGCCGCCGGGGCGTCGGCCTTGTAGTGGTTGAGGGCGTAACCGCCGGAGTGGATGCGCAGGAGGGTGAAGCCGCCCGGGTAGTCCTTGGCGGCGGCGACCTCCTGCTGGGTGACGTGCGGCGCCCGCACCAGCACGGTGCGCTTGTTGCGGTGGGTGTGGCCCGCGTGGTGCAGGAAGACGCCGGGGGCCTGCGCGTAGGCGTCGACGATCGCGCGGGCCTGGCGGCGCTCCAGGCACTGGCCGCGGGTCACCGGGAACACCGAGTCCCGCACGGTCAGCGGATGGTGGCCGAACACCAGCGTCGGCTGGTCCGGCTGCTCCCTCAACCGCTGCTGGAACCACGCCAGTTGGTCGGGTCCGAGGCCGCCCGCGTCGGCGCCGTTGCCGGTCTTGGCGTAGGTGTCGAGGCCGATGATGCGCAGCCCGCCGAGGTCGTGGGCGAAGAACCCGGAGCCGTCGCCGCCGCCCGGGAAGGTGGTCTGGAAGGTGGCCTGGAAGGCGTTGGCGTTGTCGTTGTTCCGCGCGCGGTCGTGGTTGCCGCGTACGACGAAGTAGTCCCGCCCGTGGGTGCCGAAGCCGTCCAGGATCCGCCGGGCCTCGCCGAGGTCGTGCGCCGCCCCGCCGGCCGAGATGTCGCCCCCGGCCAGCAGCACGTCCGCCCCGCGCCGCCGGGCCTCCTCGACCAGGGCCCGGCTCATCAGCTCCGGATAGGGCGCGCGCCCCGGCTGCTGCCCCACGCCGCGCAGCATGGGCAGGCCGCCGACCAGGCCGGCGGTGGTCTCGCCGAGGTGCAGGTCGTTGCAGAGCGCGACCGACAGCAGGTGGCGGCCGGGCGGGGGCTGCGGGGTGGTGAAGGAGTACGGGCCGCCGCTGTGGCCGAACCCGAACGTCGAGGTGCCCACCGCGTTGCCGCGCACCAGGTGGAGCGGGGTGGGCGTGGCGGCGACGCCGCGTGAGCGGGCCTGGTAGTAGTACGTCTGCCCCGGCTCCAGGTCCGTGAGCTCGACCTGGTGGTAAGCGGTCGGGCGGCCCTCGGAGGCGGTGCGGTTGAGCCGGGAGGGGTGGGTGCCGTAGACGACCTCGCCCTCGGTGATCGCGGGGAGGGGGTGGCCCAGGCCGTCGTTGGTGCCGGGGATGCCGGTGTACCAGGTGATGACCGCGCGGTCCTCGGCGAGGGTGACCAGTTCCAGGTTGACGGCGGTCAGGTCGTCGGGGTGGGAGCGCGCCCGCTGTACGGCGGCGGAGGCCGACCGCAGCAGGGCGGGGGCGAGGCGCGCGCCGGAGCGCAGCACCTCGCAGGGGCCGGGGAAGGCCGACAGGACCGCGAGGGCGGGGAGGTGGGCGGAGAAACAGCAGCGCATGTCCTCGATATGGCCCTGAGCGGTGAACGGGGGAGGTGGCGGTGGCGGCGGGGCCAGGTCCGGCGCGAGACATCTCCATGGAACGCGACATCTCCATGGAAGCAGGGCGAAGGCGGTCACCGAAGGGAGTGTGCCGAGTCTCACTGATCCCGAGTTGGGGGCTTTGCTCCGGGACTACGATACGGGCCGGGCGAAAACGAGGGTGAGGCTCACCGAGGGGGCGGGGCAGTGACTGCGCTGAGCGAGGGGTCGGAGGGGCCGGACGTCGCAGGGTCGGACGTCGGGGGCCGCGAGCCGCCGCTGGGCGCGGACCGGATCAAGCACCTCGAGTTCATCCAGGCGACGATCACGCGACTGGGCACCAACTCGTTCCTCGTGAAGGGCTGGGCGCTGACCCTGGCCGCGGGCCTGTTCGCGCTGTCCGCCAGCCGGTTGAGCTGGCAGCTCGCGGGCGTCGGCCTGGTGCCGCTGCTCTGCTTCTGGTACCTGGACTGCTTCTTCCTGCGCCAGGAACGGGCCTTCAGGCGGCTCTACGACGACGCGCGGCGCCCCGGCAGCACGGTCGAGATGCTCTCCATGGACGTGGCGCCGTATCTGGCCCGGATGCCCTGGCCGGAGGTCTGGCAGACGCCGACGCTGCTGCTGTTCTACGCGCCGCTGCTGCTGACCGACCTGGTGCTGCTGGCGTTCGCCCTGTGAGGTGACGTGAGGTGACGTGCGGTGTCGGCCGAAGTCAGGGCGCCGGCCGTCGGACGATGGCCGCGGAGAGGCGGGCGGCGAGCGCGTCCGTGGCCGCGTCGTCCTCGTAGCGGAAGCCCGCGCCCTTCGGTGGCCAGATGGTTCCCATCGTGTCGCCGGGGCCGCGTGGCACGAGGTGGACATGGGTGTGGAACACGGTCTGTGTGGCCACCGCGCCCGCGGAGTTGACGACGTTCATGCCGTCGGGCCGCAGAACCGCGCGCAGCGCCCTGCCCACCACCATCACGGTGTGGAACAGGCGCTGGGCCGCCGCCTCGTCCATCGCCCACAGGTCCGCCGCGTGCGCCTTCGGCACGACCAGGGTGTGTCCCCGCGTGGCGGGCGCCAGCGGGAAGAAGGCGAGGGTGTGCTCGTCCTCGTGCACCACCCGCGCCTCGGCGGCACCGGCGACGATCTCGCAGAAGACGCAGTCCTGTTCACGCGCGCCCATGGCCGGCCATCCTGTCGCTCCGAGGTGTCCGCAAAGTGTTCCGAGCCGTATTCCGAGTCGCATTCCGAGCCGTACTGCGAGCCTCTTCGGAGCTTATTCCGACTCCGACTGGTCGCCGGTGCCCTCTCGGGCGCACCCTGGAAGCAGGTCTTCCGGAGGTGATCGTCATGATGCACACCGCAGTGGGATGGCATGTCGAGCTGGAGTTCCAGGAGGACGACCAGGAAACGAGGTCGGTCGCCCTGGTGCGTCTGCCCGACGGCTCCGAGGTACGGGCCCACGGACACGCCACACGGCACCACACCGACTCCAATCAGCCACGGGTCGGCGAGGAGATCGCCGGGGCCCGCGCCCTGAACGAACTGGCGATGCAACTCCTCACCAAGGCACACAGCGAGATCGACCAGGCATCGGGACGCACGTCGCACCCGATCCACGTCTGAACCGGGGCAGCGCTACGCCAACACCCCCCGCACCGCCCGCACCAACGCCTGCGCCCTCGGATCCGCCGTGACCGTCTTGCGGAAGCCGTTCGTCACATAGCCGAACGCGATGCCCGTTTCCGGGTCGGCGAAGCCGAGGGCGCCGCCGCGGCCGGGGTGGCCGAAGGAGGTGGGGCCCAGGAGGGGGGAGGCGGTGCCGTGGAGCATGAAGCCGAGGCCGAAGCGGGTGTTCACGACCAGGACGCGGTCCGGGCCGGAGGACTCCTCGGTGCGGGCCAGTTCCAGCGTGGGCGGGTCGAAGAGGCGGATGCCGTCGACCTTGCCGATCAGGCCGGCGTAGACGCGGGCCAGGCCGTCGGCCGTGGCGATGCCGTTCGTCGCGGGGAGGGCGGCGGCGCGGTAGGCGGGGTCGTTCTGGTCGGGGAACGGGGTGATGGCGGCGAAGGCACGGCGGGTGAGGGAGTCCGGGTCGTCGTAGGCCTCGGTGACCGAGCGCTTGGGGCGGGAGCGCAACCCGCCCGCCGGTTCGGGACCGTCCACGCGACCGGTACGGCCTACCCGGGCCGCCTCCGCCTCCGGCAGGCCCAGCCACAGGTCAGCGCCCAGCGGGCCGGTGACCTCGGTCGCGAGCCACTCGCCGGCCCACCGCCCCGTCACGCGCCGGACCAGCTCGTCGAGCATCCAGCCGTACGTCAGCGCGTGATAGCCGTGATCGGTGCCCGGCTCCCACGCGGGCGCCTGCGCGGCCACCGCCTCGGGGCCCCGGCGCGGGTCCAGCGCCGCTGCGGGCGTGAGCGGGCGGTCGAGGACCGGGAGCCCGGCGCGGTGGTTCAGCACATGCCGGACCAGCAGCCGCTCCTTGCCGTGCGCCTTGAACTCCGGCCAGTACTCGGCCACCGGCGCGTCCAGGTCCAGCACGCCTCGCTGATGCAGGAGGAGGAGTACGGCGGCGGCGACGCCCTTCGTCGCCGACCGCACGACCTGCGCGGTGCCGTGTTCCCAGGGCTCCGTGCCGTCGACGTCCTTCGTGCCGGCCCACAGGTCGACCACCTTGCGGCCGTCCCGGTACACGGCGACCGCCGCGCCCCGCTCGCCCAGCGTCTCGAAGTTCCGGACGAACGCCGCCCTGACCGGCTCGAAGCCCTCGGCCACCATGCCGTTCACGTCCACGTCCGTCTCCTCGTCCTGCCTTGTGCGGGTGCCCTTCTACCCAAGCAGGATGGTGACGTCGATGTTCCCCCGGGTCGCGTTGGAGTACGGGCAGATCTCGTGCGCGGCGTCCACCAGCTTGGCCGCGATGTCCGGGTCCAGCACCGGCAGCGAGACGCTGAGGGCGACCGCGAGGCCGTAGCCGCGGTGCTTGTTGGGGCCGATGCCGACCTTCGTGGCGACCGTGGATCCGGTGAGGTCGTAGCCCTCGCGGTTGCCGACGAGGATCAGCGCGTTGTGGAAGCAGGAGCTGTACCCGGCGGCGAAGAGCTGCTCGGGGTTGGTGCCGTTGCCGTCCCCGCCCAGTTCCGGAGGCATCGCGACCTTGAGGTCGATCTGGCCGTCCTGGCTGCTGACGAACCCGTCCCGGCCGCCGTGCGCGGTGGCCTCGGCGACGTACATGATCTTCGTCGGACGGGTGTCGACGGCGGTGTCCTCGGCGGTCATGATTGGCCCTCCCCCAGAAGCTGTATCCCTGCGCGGCTCAGCCGCGTGGGCGCACAATTACATCGTGCACAAGGTACCGGCCGGTAGGTGAGCATCGGTTACCAGGGGGTAGCGACCGCGAGTAACCCGACTTCAGCGGCTGGTACGGTCCGCCGCGGCCGCCGCCTTCCCCGCCAGCAGCCACAACTCCTCGCGCAACCGGGCCACCTCCGGCTCGCCGAGCCCCGTCGCCGCGAGCAGCGTGCCCGGCACGCACTCCGCCCGCTCCCGCAGCCGTTCGCCCTCCCCGGTGACCGCGACGAGCACCGACCGCTCGTCCCGCGCCGAGCGCTCACGGCGTACCAGCCCCGCCGCCTCCAGGCGCTTCAGCAGCGGAGAGACCGTGCCGTAGTCGAGCCGCAGGGCGGCCGCCAGCTCCTTCACCGTCGTCTCGCCGCGCTCCCAGAGGACCAGCAGGACCAGATACTGCGGGTAGGTGAGGCCGAGCTCGTCGAGAAGCGGACGGTACGCGGCCGTCACCGCGCGCTGGGCGGCGTACAGCGCGAAGCACAGCTGCTCGTCGAGCAACAGCGAGCCCTCGCTCGCCTTCCCGCCGTCCGCCGGTTCCTCGTTCGTCACGCGCCCTCCCCCACGCTCGAACCGGCTTCGCTCGGCTCGCGCGGGGGCACCCCCGTCACGGAGCGCGGGTCGAAGCCGAACGGCAGCTCCAGGCGGTGGGCGCGCATCAGCTCGTCGTCGGAGAGGAGTTCGCCGGTCTTGCCGTCCGCCGCGATCACGCCCTCGCTGAGGACGAGGGAGCGCGGGCACAGCTCCAGGGCGTACGGCAGGTCGTGCGTGACCATCAGGACCGTGACGTCCAACGAGCGCAGGATGTCGGCCAGTTCGCGGCGGGAGGCGGGGTCGAGGTTGGAGGACGGCTCGTCCAGGACGAGGATCTCCGGTTCCATCGCGAGGACGGTCGCCACCGCCACCCGGCGCCGCTGGCCGAAGGAGAGGTGGTGCGGGGGACGGTCCTTGAACTCGGCCATGCCGACCTGGGCCAGGGCCCGGTCGACGCGCTCCTCCAGGTCCGGGCCCTTCAGTCCGGCCGCCGCCGGTCCGAAGGCCACGTCCTCGCGGACCGTCGGCATGAACAACTGGTCGTCCGGGTCCTGGAACACGATCCCGACCCGGCGCCGGATCTCGGCCATGTGCTGCCGGCCGACGGGCAGCCCGGCGACCTTCACCGTGCCCGTGCCGCCGGTCAGGATGCCGTTGAGGTGCAGCACGAGGGTCGTCTTGCCGGCGCCGTTCGGCCCGAGCAGCGCGACCCGCTCGCCGCGCGCGATCGAGAAGTCCACGCCGAACAGGGCCTGGTGGCCGTCGGGGTACGCGAAGGCCAGGCCGGCCACTTCCAGCGAGGGCGAAGGCGTCACATCAGTCACAGCGACCATCCCAGCAGACAGACGACGAGGGCGGCGAAGGGGAGCGCGAGGGCGTACGACCACTGCGCCCGGGACGCGGTCACCTCGTCGATCACCGGCATCGAACCGGCGTACCCGCGGCTGACCATGGCCAGATGCACCCGCTCGCCGCGCTCGTAGGACCGGATGAACAGCGCCCCCGCGGACTTCCCGAGCACGCCCCAGTGCCGCAGGCCCCTCGCCTCGAAGCCGCGCGACTCGCGGGCGATGCGCATGCGCCGCATCTCGTCCGTGATGACATCGCCGTACCGGATCATGAAGGACGCGATCTGCACCAGGAGGGGCGGGAGCTTCAGCCGCTGCAGGCCCAGGAGCAGGGCGCGCAGCTCGGTCGTGGAGGCCAGGAGGACGGAGGCGGCGACACCCAGGGTGCCTTTCGCCAGTACGTTCCAGGCGCCCCACAGCCCGCTGACGCTCAGCGACATCCCCAGCACCTCGACCCGCTCGCCCTCCGCCACGAACGGCATCAGCACGGCGAACGCGACGAACGGCACCTCGATCAGCAGCCGCTTGAGCAGGAAGCCGGCGGGCACGCGCGCGACGCAGGCGACGACCGCGAGCAGTACGGCGTACAGGCCGAACGCCCACATCGCCTCCCGCGGTGTCGACACGACCACGATCACGAAGGCGAAGACCGCCGCGAGCTTGGTGTGCGGGGGCAGGGCGTGCACGGGCGAGTGCCCGTGCCGGTAGAGCTTGTGCGCGTGCCCTGCGCCCATCTCAGACGCTCGTGCTCGCGGGCGACGCGTCGGACACGTCCGTCCCCTCGGACGTACGGCGCTTGCGCACCGCCCAGAAGACGCCGGTGCCCGCGACCACGGTCACGCCGACGCCGATGACGCCCGCCAGCCCCCCGGACAGGCGGGCGTCATCGATGTCCTTGACGCCATAGTCGGCGAGCGGCGAGTCGGCGGCCGCGTGCTCCTCGACCTTCGCGTCGATGCCCTTGTCTGCGGCCACCTTCTCCAGGCCGTCCGGGTCGGCGGAGGCGTAGAAGCTGACGAACCCGGCGAGGACCAGGGAGGCGACCAGGCCGACCGCCCAGATCTTGCGCGGGGAACGGGCGGCGACCGGGACCGCCGGCTCGGCGGCGGGGGCGTCGACCAGCTCGCCGTTCACCCGCAGCTGCAGGCGTTGGCGCAGGTCGCGGGCGCCGTACACGAGGTCGGGGCGTACGGCGATGACGGCGCCGACGGTCAGCGCGGTGATCGCGGCCTCGCCGATGCCGATCAGGATGTGCACGCCGACCATGGCGGTGGCGACCTTGCCGATGGAGACGTCGGTGGTGCCGCCGACGGCGTACAGCGCCGTGAAGACGAGGGCCGAGGCCGGGACCGAGGCGATCGCGGCGACGAAGGAGGCGGCGGTCACGGAGCGGCGCGTGCGCGGCAGGATCTTGACCAGGCCGCGGAAGAGGCCGTACGCCACGACCACCGTGACGATGCCCATGCACGTGATGTTCACGCCGAGCGCGGTCAGGCCGCCGTCCGCGAAGAGGATGCCCTGCATGAGCAGGACGACGGAGATGACGAGCACGCCGGTGTAGGGGCCGACGAGTATCGCGGCCAGGGCGCCGCCGAGTAGATGTCCGCTGGTCCCGGCCGCCACCGGGAAGTTCAGCATCTGCACCGCGAAGATGAACGCGGCCACCAGGCCGGCCAGCGGCGCGGTGCGCTCGTCGAGCTCACGGCGGGCGCCGCGCAGGCTCACGGCGACGGCGGCAGCGGCGACCACGCCGGTCGCGACCGAGGTGGGGGCGTCTATGAATCCGTCAGGTACATGCACCGTTCGATGATAGTGGCTTAATGCGAACCACTTGCAAGAGCGAGGAGCTTGTGTATCGCGCATGTGATATACGCCCGCCTCAAGGGGCGCATTCGTGAAGATATGCGACATTGGAGGGGGAGTGAAGGCACAGCTTCCGCAAAGGTCACGCAGGGTAAGGGGCCGTCCGATGTCTGTAGTCGAGCAGTACGCGCGAGCCCATATCGTCACGGACGCGGACATCGTGGCGGAAGAACAGGACGCGGTGCCGGTCGTCCTGAAGTACGACCCCGAGACCGATCCGCGCTCGGTGCGCGTGCGGTTGCCCGGGCGTGAGGCCCATGAGTGGACGTTCTCGCGCTCCCTGCTGGAACAGGGGCTGCGCGCGCCGGCCGAGAGCGGCGAGATACGTGTGTGGCCGTGCGGGCGGGTGCAGGCCGTGGTGGAGTTCCACTCGGCTCACGGCGTTTCCGTGGTGCAGTTCGAGTCGAAGGCGTTGATGCGGTTCCTGCGGCGGACGTATCTGGCCGCCGCCGCACCCGCGCGACAACCCGAGTCCCAGCTGCGAGGCTGAGGCCCGGGTGCGGGGCTGAGGCTCAGCCGCCCGCCTTCAGCAGCGCCGCCACGATGGGCCCCGCCGTCTCGCCGCCGTGGCCGCCCGCCTGCACGACGCCCGCCGCCGCGAGGTCGTTCCGGTACGCGGTGAACCAGCCGTTGGGCTTCTTCTGGCCGTCGACCTCCGCCGAGCCCGTCTTCGCGCCGACGTCACCGGTGACCCCGGACATCGCCTCGGCCGCCGTGCCGTAGGCCGCCGTGTAGGCCATCAGCTCGCGCAGCTGCGAGAGCGTGGACGCCGACATGGTGCGGGAGGCGGTGGCGAGGGTGCGGTTGTCGACCGTCGGGGCCACCAGGTAGGGCTGCTTGAAGGTGCCCGTTTTGACCGTCGCCGAGACCGACGCCATGTTCAGCGGGTTCATCCGCACCCCGCCCTGGCCGATGAGCGAGGCCGCCATCTGCGCCTGGGACTGGACCGGGACGGCGCCGTCGAAGGTCGGGACGCCGACCGACCAGTTGTTCATCGACAGCCCGAAGACCTGCTGGGCCTGCTTGGTCAGGCTGTCGTCGTCCAGCTCGGGGGCCTGGCTGATGAAGGCCGTGTTGCAGGAGCGGGCGAAGCTCGCCTTGAAGGTGCCGCCCTTGATCTCGAACTTGTCGTCGTTCTGGAACTTCCAGTGGCCGTACGTGAAGTACTTCGGGCAGGGGTGCTGCTCGTCCGCCGACGCGAGGCCCTTCTCGATCAGCAGGGACGAGGTGATGACCTTCATCGTGGAGCCGGGGGCGAGGGAGCCCTGGAAGGCGGTGTTGAAACCCTTCGAGGAGTTCGCGACCGCCAGGATCTCACCGGTCGACGGGCGCAGGACGACCGCCGAGGCCTTCGGCTTCGCGGCGACCTGCTTCTCCGCGGCGGCCTGCAGCGCCGGGCTCAGCGTCGTCTTCACCGTGCCCGGCGTGCCCTTGCTCAGCTCCAGCAGGGTCTTGTCGGACAGTTCGGCCTTCTTGGACTCCTTGCCCCGGATCACCTGGAGCTCGACGCCCGCCTTGCCGCCGGCCTTCTCGCCGTACTTCTCGCGCAGCCCGTCGAGGACCGAGCCCAGCGACGGGTACTCCTTCTCCGTCAGCTCCCCGCCGTCCCGGTCGAGTGCCTTGACCGGCGGGGTGCCGGACTCGCCGGTGACGAGGGTGTCGCCGTCCTTGAGGTCGGGGTGGACGACCGCCGAGTGCCACTCGACCTGCGGCTCGCCGTCCTCGGCGCGGCGGACGACGGTGAGCGAAGTGTCGTACGTCAGCGGCTTGGTGGTGCCTTTGTACGACACCGTGGCCTTCACGGAGAAGGGGACCTTGGCGCCGGTGCGGGTGCCCTCGGTGAGGGTGACGTCCGTGATGTGGGCGTCCTTGGTGTAGCCGGTCAGCAAGGCCTTCGCGGCCGCCGTGTCGTCCGTGGCGGCGGCCGCCTCGGTCACCTTGCCCTGCTGCCAGGCGGTGAGGAAGGCCTCGGCCGCTGTGGTGACCTCCTTGGCCGACAGCGGGCCGGTCTTGACCTTCTTCGCGTTCTGGTCGCCGGCGGAGGACGCCGTCGGCGTACGGCTGTCGGCCGCCGCTCCGCCGCCGTACAGGGCGTAGACGCCGAACCCGGCGCCGCCGACGACCACGGCGATCATCCCGCCGAGTACCGCGGGGTTGGTCTTCCGTCGCTCGGCGACGCGCCTTCTGTTACCCACTGCCTTCAGTTCCCTCGCGTATTCCAGGGGCCCCCGCCGCCCCGCCGACCTCACGCATACCAACGACGCCGCCCACACTAGAGTCCCGTGCCGCGGGGGATAAGTTCAGCCGGACGCTCGTAGCACGGCTGCGACAATCGGCCCCGCCGCGTCGCCGCCGTGACCGCCCTGCTGGGACATGGCCGCGGCAGCCACATCATCACGGAAACCCGTGAACCAGCTGTCGGAGGTGGCCTTTCCGTCGACCTCGGCGGAACCGGTCTTGGCGCCGATGTCGCCGGGGATCCCGGACATGGCCCGCACGGCGGTGCCCGGGGCCCGGGTCGCGGTCATCCGCATCATCTGCTTCAGCTGGGCGGCGGTGCTCGCCCGCAGCCCCTCGGCGGTGGCCAGTTGCCGGCCGTCGAGCTCGGGCGAGACGAGATACGGCTGGCGGAACTCGCCGGTGATCGCGGTGGCCGTCACCGACGCCATGTTCAGCGGGTTCATCTGGACCTGGCCCTGGCCGATGGCGTTGGCCGCGCGATCCGGGCCGGTGGCGGCGGGGACGCTGCCGTCGAAGGACGTGATGCCGGTCTTCCAGTCGCCCCGGCCGAGCCCGAACCGCTCCTCGGCCTCCGCCGTCAGCGAGGCGTCCGTGAGCGGGTCCTCGTCGACGAGCTTGATGAAGGCGGTGTTGCAGGAGCGCATGAACCCGTTGGCCAGCGTGGCGTTCGCGCTCTCGTCGGGCTCCAGGCCCGTGAGGTTCTTGAAGGTCTGGCTCTGCCACATGGCCGTGGGCGGGCAGGGGGCCGGGCCGTTCATCGAGGTCACGCCGTTGTCGATGAGCATCGCCGCGGTGATGATCTTCATGGTGGAGCCCGGGGCGACCTTGCCCTCGAAGGCCGCGTTCCAGGCGTCGTCGCGGTGGTTCGCCACCGCCAGCACCTCACCGGTGCTCGGCTTGAGGGCCACCACCGAGGACTGGGCGTACTGCTTCACGGCCTTCTCGGCGGCCGCCTGCACGCTCGCGCTGAGCGTCGTCTCCAGCTTGCCGGCCCTGCCCTTGGCGAGGGTCAGCAGCGAGGTGTCCGGCGACTCGTCGGCGTGCCGGATCGACAGCTCGATGCCGGGCTCGCCGCCGGCCTCGTCCCCGTACTTCTCGCGCAGGGTGTCCAGGACCAGGCCGAGGGAGGGGTACTTCTCCTTCGTCAGCACGGTGCCGTTCCGGTCGACGGCCTCGATGGGCGGGCTCGCCGCCTCGCCGGTGACGAGGGTGTCGTCCCGCTTCAACTCCGGGTGGATCACGGTGGGTTGCCAGTCGACGAGGGCCTTGCCGGTGGTGAGCCCGCGGACGACGGTGAGTTCGGTCCGGTAGTCGAGCGCCTTGGACTTCCCGCCGTAGGACACCTTCGCCTTCACGCTGAAGGGCACGGTGGCGCCGCTCGTCCTGCCCGGCGTGATCTTCACGCCGGTGATGTGGGCTTCCTTGCCGTAGGACGTCAGCACCCGCTCGGCGGCCGCGTCGTTGTTCGTGTACGCCGCGGCCTGTGCCGCCTGCCCCTTCTCCCAGGCCGCGAAGAACTTCGCCGTGGTCTCCTCGACCTCCTCCGCACTGGGCGGCCCGGAGCGCGCCGGCGCCGGCCCCGCGGCCCCCGTCGCCCCGCCCCCGTTCAACGCGGACATGATGTTGTAGGCGCCGTACCCGGCCCCGCCCACCATCACCGCGAACACGCCGCCTATTGCGGCGACTTTGACCCCCTTGGACATGGTCCCCTCCCCGTTGGTCACCCGAACTGTAAGTGGTGTGGGGGAAACCTGTGGGAGGTGTTTTCTTTTGTTGGCCGTTTTGTGGCGGACATGGCTGAGCGCTGTGGTCGACCGGCCGGCCGACCACAGCGCTCTCAGTGGGAGGTGAACCTCAGGATCCTCAGAGGGCGCCGAAGGGATTGACGCCGAGGAGGGCGACCGCGGGAGCGGCGGCCGCCAGGGGGAGCACGCCCGGTGGGTAGGTGGCTGAGTACGGGTACACCAGGTTCACGCTCCGGGGCTGTGAGTCGGGGGTGTCCGCGTTGGCGAGGGTGGAGGCCGACATGACTGCCGCAGCAGCGAGGGCGATGACGGCAATTGTCCGTTTAGTCACGTTCATACCTAAGTGAACGATCATCGACTCCTCCTGTTACGCAGGCTAGACCCAGGTGTCCAGCCACATCCGCGACCGCCAGTCGTCCACCGGGATCGCCGTCCCCGTGTAGATCGGCCAGAAATAGATGAAGTTCCACGCGATCAGCAGCACCAGCACACCCGCCCCCGTCGCTCCCACCACCCGGCGGGTGTCGCCGGCACGCGGTGGGCCGATGATCGCGCCGAGCAGCATGGCCACGGCGAGGCAGAGGAAGGGAAGGAAGACGACGGCGTAGAAGAAGAAGATCGTGCGTTCCTGGTAGAGGAACCAGGGGAGGTAGCCCGCCACCACGCCGCAGGCGATCGCGCCGGCGCGCCAGTCGCGGCGGAAGGCCCAGCGCCACAGGACGTACAGGATCGCGAAGGCGGCCACCCACCACAGCAGCGGGGTGCCGATGGCCAGGACCTCGCGGGCGCACTTCTCGCCCGCGTCGACGGGGCAGCCGTCCTTGCCGGGCAGGGGGGACTCGTAGAAGTACGACACGGGGCGGCCGTCGACGATCCAGCTCCACGGGTTGGACTGGTAGGTGTGCGGCGACGACAGGCCGACGTGGAACTCGTACACCTGGTGCTCGTAGTGCCACAGGCTGAGCCACCAGTCGGGGAACAGCCACGACCAGCTGCTGCTGCGGCCGTTGGCGGACGCCCAGTCGCGGTAGTAGCCGCCGGTGCCGTCCGTCGGGGAGAGGATCCAGCCCGTCCACGACAGGATGTACGTGACGATCGCCACCGGGACCGTCGCCACGAAGGCGAGGCCCAGATCATGCTTGAGGACCGCCGTGTACGGGGCGTACGCACCGGCGACCTTGCGGGCACCGACGTCCCACAGCACGGTCATCAGACCGAACGCGACCAGGAAGTACAGGCCGTTCCACTTGGTGCCGATGGCCAGGCCCAGCATCAGGCCGGCCAGCCAGCGATAGGGGCGCAGGCCCAGGCTCAGGGTATGGGCGATGTACGCGTCGGGGCGGACCCGGCCGTCTGGGTCGGCCGGCAGCGCGGCGGCGAGTCTCGCGCGCGCCCGGTCCCGGTCGATGACGAGGCAGCCGAACGCCGCCAGCACGAAGAACATCAGCACCCCGTCGAGCAGCGAGGTGCGCGCCATCACGAAGGCCAGCCCGTCCACCGCCATCAGCGCGCCCGCGAGGCAGCCGAGGAAGGTCGAGCGGAAGATACGGCGGCCGATGCGGCACAGCATCAGGACGGCCAGGGTGCCCAGCACCGCCGTCATGAAGCGCCAACCGAAGGGGTTGAAGCCGAACATCAGCTCGCCGAGGCCGATGACGTACTTGCCGACCGGCGGATGCACGACGTACGCCGCGTCCGTGGGGAGGGGCACGTCGCCGTTGGTCGACAGGATCAGGTCGTTGGCCTTCTTGTCCCAGCTGAGCTCGAAGCCGCGGTTGACGATCGCCCACGCGTCCTTGGCGTAGTACGTCTCGTCGAATATCACCTTCTTCGGGCTGCCCAGGTTCCAGAACCGCAGCACCCCGGCGAGCAGGGTGACCAGCAGCGGACCGCCCCAGGCCGACCAGCGCACCATCCGCTCCGCGAGCGGCCGCGAGACGCCGAGGAACTGCCACAGCCGCGGGCTGGGCTGGACGTACGGGGGCACGAGCCGCTCGCGTACGTCGCTTCCGGGCGCCCCCGTGTAGCCGAATCGGCGCAGCCGCTGCTGCCACGACGGCCGCTGTTCGTGCGGTGCCTGGTCCTGCCGGGTGGCCGTGGAGTCCATGGACGACGCTGTACTGGTCACCGCGCCATCGTAGGGAACACGTCTGTGGGAGTCCCGTGGATGCGCCCTGCGAGGATGGAAACGTGACAGGAACCCTTGTTTTGGCAGGCACCCCCATCGGCGACGTCAAGGACGCCCCGCCCCGGCTCGCGGAGGAGCTGGCCGGCGCGGACGTGGTCGCCGCCGAGGACACCCGGCGGCTGCGGCGCCTCACCCAGGCGCTGGGCGTGCAGCCGGCCGGACGGGTCGTGTCGTACTTCGAGGGCAACGAGTCGGCGCGGACGCCCGAGCTGGTCGAGGCGCTGCTGGAGGGCTCGCGGGTGCTGCTGGTGACGGACGCGGGGATGCCGTCCGTGTCCGACCCGGGGTACCGGCTGGTCGCGGCGGCCGTGGAGAAGGACATCCGGGTCACCGCCGTACCGGGGCCGTCCGCCGTGCTCACCGCGCTCGCCCTGTCCGGGCTGCCCGTCGACCGGTTCTGCTTCGAGGGCTTCCTGCCGCGCAAGGCGGGGGAGCGGCTGGGGCGGCTGCGGGAGGTGGCCGAGGAGCGGCGCACGCTCGTCTACTTCGAGGCGCCGCACCGGCTCGACGACACGCTCGCCGCGATGGCCGAGGTGTTCGGCGCCGAGCGGCGGGCCGCCGTGTGCCGGGAGCTGACCAAGACGTACGAGGAGGTCAGGCGGGGCGGGCTGGGGGAGCTCGCGGAGTGGGCCGCCGAGGGCGTGCGCGGGGAGATCACCGTGGTGGTCGAGGGGGCGCCGGAGAAGGGTGCCGAGGAGGTCGACGCCGCGGAGCTCGTACGGCGCGTTCGCGTGCGCGAAGAGGCGGGGGAGCGGCGCAAGGAGGCCATCGCGGCGGTGGCGGCGGAGGCCGGGGTGCCGAAGCGGGAGGTTTTCGACGCCGTGGTGGCGGCGAAGAACGCGGGGGCGTGAAATGCCGTGTGAGCAGGGCGTATCTCGGCTGAGCGTGCGCCCCATGCGGGGGTAAAGGGACCCGGGCCTTTCGGCAAGGAACGCCCAAGTCGACGCCAACACTGGACAGATGGCGTGCGTTCGCTCCTGCGGGGGAGTCCACTGGGTCGTGGGACGCGAACCGTCCCACCCAGCGGACCACAGGAGCTGGCATGAGTGAGATCGCACAGCAGACCACGGGCCTTCGCAGCGCCGCGACCGCCGTCGTCCACGAGTCGTATTCGTTCGCCTGCATGCGCTGCGGGCACGGCTGGGAGCAGTCGTACGAGATAGAGCACCACATAGACGGTGACGGCCACGAGTTCGTGATGTACGTCGCGAACGGCCAGGTCGTGCCGTCGCCGCTGAGCCGGCCCACGTGCCAGAACTGCGACGGCCATGTCGTGCGGATCATGCGGCCCGGCCAGGTGTCCTCCGTGCAGAACTCCCTGCGCCGCCCCCGCCCCATTCCCCGGCAGGCGGATTCCTCGCAGCAGGACGCGGCGGCGGACGGGCAGCAGCCGGACCACCACTGGCATCTCGCCGATCTCCTGCACGTCTTCCACCGCAAGGCGAGCTGAGCCGAGCACCCGGCCGGCCGGGCGTGCCCCTTTCGTAGGATCGGGGCATGCCTTCGAACGCCGCCGACAAGCACGCCGCCCCGCCCCTCCCGGAACCGCTCCGGGTGCCGGTCGCCGACTCCCACACCCACCTCGACATGCAGTCGGGCACCGTGGAGGAGGGCCTGGCCAAGGCGGCGTCGGTCGGGGTGACCACGGTCGTGCAGGTGGGCTGCGACGTACGCGGCTCGCGGTGGGCGGCCGAGACGGCGGCGGCGTACGACGCCGTGCACGCGACCGTCGCCCTGCACCCCAACGAGGCGCCGCGCATCGTGCACGGGGACCCCGACGGCTGGTCCCGGCAGGGGGCGCGCGAGCCGGGTGGTGCGCGGGCGCTCGACGAGGCGCTCGCGGAGATCGACCGGCTGGCCGCACTCCCGCAGGTCAAGGGCGTCGGCGAGACCGGCCTCGACTACTTCCGCACCGGGCCCGAGGGCAAGGAGGCGCAGGAGGCGTCCTTCCGCGCCCACATCGAGATCGCCAAGCGGCACGGCAAGGCCCTGGTCATCCACGACCGCGAGGCGCACGCGGACGTGCTGCGGGTGCTGAAGGAGGAGGGCGCGCCCGAGCGCACCGTCTTCCACTGCTACTCCGGGGACGCCGAGATGGCGCAGGTGTGCGCCGCCGCCGGCTACTTCATGTCCTTCGCGGGCAACGTCACCTTCAAGAACGCCCAGAACCTGCGGGACTCGGTGGCGGTGGCCCCGCTGGAGCTGCTCCTCGTGGAGACCGACGCGCCCTTCCTCACACCGGCCCCGTACCGCGGACGGCCCAACGCTCCGTATCTCATTCCGATCACGGTGCGTGCCATGGCCGCCGTCCGGGGGATCGGCGAGGATGCGCTGGCGACGGCCCTGGGCGCGAACACGGCCCGCGCATTCGGCTACTGACCCATCCCCGCCGGGCGGCGCTCGTACGGATTTCCGCGGGGTCCCGTCGCCACTGTGCGTAGTCGAGTCGCTTTGGAGAGTCACCACCCCTCCGCTAGGTTCTGGGGGCCCGATCCGGAGTACTCCGCTGGAGCGTGTCGTCGTGAGCAACGCGCAGTTCGAGACGTATGGCCCGAGCCCGGCCGCCCACGAGCCCCCGGCGTACGGCGGCTTCGACCCGTACAGCGCCCAGACGCTGGGGTACGGGGTGCAGGGGGTGCATGGAGGCTATGGGACGCGTACGGAGAGTTACAGACCGGCGTACGAGATGTACGCGATGCACGGAGCCCACGGGACCCATGGGTCTCATGCGTCCCACGGTTCCCATCACGGGGCGCATGAGGCGCACGGGCTCCGTGAGCCGTACGGGAAGCACGCCGCGTACGACGCGTACGAGACCTACGAGGACACGTACAAGCCCGCGTACGAGGACCCCGAGCCCGAGCCCGAGCCGGTTGTGCGCCCAGGGCGCGGGCGGCGGGCCGCGCACCGCCGTAAGGCGCGCCCCGTCGAGCGGGGAGAGGGGTCCATGCGCCGGCTCGTGCCGCAGGCGCTGGTCGTCGCGTTCCTCGCGGGCGGGACGTCTGCCTTCGTCGCCAAGGACAAGGCGGTCGAGCTGAGGGTCGACGGCAAGCCGCGCACCCTGCACACCTTCGCGGACGACGTCACCGAACTGCTCACCGACGAGGGCGTGAAGGTGGGGGCGCACGATGTGGTGGCGCCCGCTCCCGACGCGGCCCTCACCAGCGGTGACGAGGTCGCGGTGCGCTACGGGCGGCCCGTGCGGCTCACGCTCGATGGTCAGCGGCGCGAGGTGTGGACGACGGCGCACACGGTGGAGGCGGCGCTCAAGCAGCTGGGGGTGCGTGCGGAAGGGGCGTATGTGTCGACCTCGCGCTCCCGGCGTATCGGACGCGAGGGGCTCGCGCTGGATGTGCGCACCGAGCGTGCGGTGACGGTCATGGCGGACGGCAGGGCGCGCACCATCCGCACGAACGCGGCGACCGTGCAGGAGGTCGTGGACCAGGCCGGCATCACGCTGCGCGGGCAGGACACCACGTCCGTCCCGCTCGACACCTTCCCGCGCGACGGGCAGACGGTCACGGTCCTGCGCATCACCGGCAGGAAGGAGATCCGCGACGAGGCGATCGCGTTCGCCGTGGAGCGGGTCGAGGATCCCTCGGTCTTCCGGGGCACGGAGGTCGTCGAGCGGGCGGGGGTGCCGGGGCTCAGGCGGATCACGTACTCGCTGCGCATGGTCAACGGCGTCCGGCAGAAGCCGCGGCGGATCCGGACCGAGGTGGTACGGGAGCCGCAGACGCAGGTCGTGAAGGTCGGGACGAAGCCGCTGCCGACGTCCGTGCGCGGTGCGGACCGGCTGGACTGGCAGGGGCTGGCGGCGTGCGAGTCCGGGGGGCGGCCGGACGCGGTGGACTCGTCGGGGACGTACGGCGGGCTGTACCAGTTCGACACGCAGACCTGGCGGAGCCTCGGGGGGAAGGGGCGGCCGCAGGATGCGCCGGCGGCGGAGCAGACGCTGCGGGCGAAGCAGCTCTATGTGCGGCAGGGGGCCAGTCCCTGGCCGCATTGCGGGGGTCGGTTGCACGGGTGAGGCCCGGCGGGGCCTCACCTGGACAGTCCCCGTCCTCGGCCCCCGTACCCTTGTCGGGTGAGCAGCCCCACCCCCGACGCCCTCCTGGGCCCCGCCGACATCCGTGAGCTGGCGGCAGCCCTCGGTGTGCGTCCCACCAAGCAGCGCGGCCAGAACTTCGTGATCGACGCGAACACGGTCCGCCGTATCGTCCGCACCGCGGAGGTCCGCCCCGACGACGTGGTGGTCGAGGTGGGGCCGGGGCTCGGCTCCCTCACGCTCGCCCTGCTGGAGGTGGCCGACCGCGTCACCGCCGTGGAGATCGACGACGTCCTGGCCGCCGCGCTCCCCGCCACCATCGCGGCCCGCATGCCGGAGCGCGCCGACCGTTTCGCGCTGGTGCACTCCGACGCGATGCACGTCGCCGAGCTGCCGGGCCCGCCGCCCACCGCGCTGGTCGCCAACCTCCCCTACAACGTGGCCGTCCCGGTCCTCCTCCACATGCTCGCCACCTTCCCGAGCATCGAACGCACCCTCGTGATGGTGCAGTCGGAGGTCGCCGACCGCCTGGCCGCCGCGCCCGGCTCCAAGGTGTACGGCGTGCCGTCCGTGAAGGCCAACTGGTACGCCGAGGTCAAGCGGGCCGGCGCCATCGGGCGCAACGTCTTCTGGCCCGCGCCGAACGTCGACAGCGGGCTGGTGGCCCTGACCCGGCGCTCCGAGCCGGTCAAGACCACCGCCTCCCAGAGCGAGGTCTTCGCCGTCATCGACGCGGCCTTCGCCCAGCGCCGCAAGACGCTGCGGGCCGCGCTCGCCGGGTGGGCGGGCTCGGCGGCGGCCGCAGAGGCGGCCCTCGTCGCGGCCGGCGTCTCGCCGCAGGCACGCGGAGAGGCGCTGACGGTCGAGGAGTTCGCCCGCATCGCCGAGCACAAGGAAGCCGCCCAGCACAAGGAGTCCGAGTAAGTGAGCGCGAGCGTCACCGTCCGGGTGCCCGCCAAGGTCAACGTCCAGCTCGCGGTCGGCGCCGCCCGCCCCGACGGCTTCCATGACCTGGCCAACGTCTTCCTGGCGGTCGGCCTGTACGACGAGGTCACCGTGACCCCCTCGCCGGACGGCCTGCGCGTCACCTGCGACGGCCCGGACGCGGACCAGGTGCCCCTCGACCGTACGAACCTCGCCGCCCGCGCGGCGGAGGCGCTGGCCGCGCGGTACGGCCGTACGCCCGATGTGCACCTGCACATCGCCAAGGACATCCCGGTCGCCGGCGGCATGGCGGGCGGCAGCGCGGACGGCGCGGGCGCGCTGCTCGCCTGCGACGCGCTCTGGGGCACGGGCGCCTCCCGCGAGGAACTCCTCGGCATCTGCGCCGAGTTGGGCAGCGACGTGCCGTTCAGCCTGGTCGGCGGGGCGGCTCTGGGCACCGGGCGGGGCGAGAAGCTCCGTACGCTCGATGTGGGCGGCACCTTCCACTGGGTGTTCGCGATGGCCGAGCGTGGGCTGTCCACGCCCGCGGTCTTCCGGGAGTTCGACCGGCTCGGCGAGGGCACGGACATCCCCGAGCCCGTCGCCTCCGAGCCGCTGCTCGACGCCCTCGCGAAGGGCGACCCGGACGCGCTTGCCGCGGCCGTCTCCAACGACCTTCAGCCCGCCGCCCTCTCCCTCTTCCCGGAGCTCGCCGCCACTCTCGCCGCCGGCCGTACCGCCGGTGCGCTCACGGCGCTCGTCTCCGGTTCGGGACCGACCACGGCGTTCCTCGCCCGTGACCCGGAGTCGGCGGAGAAGGTGGCCGAAACCCTACGGTCGTCGGGCACCTGTCGGGCGGTCCGTACGGCGTCCGGGCCCGCGCCGGGCGCCACCGTACTGTCTGCATAAAACCCTCACAACATCTCCACCTGGGCCCATACAGCCCCCCAATCTGCATAGGTATGCAGGTCAAGTGATGGCTATTTCACGGTAGTTGATTGTTTGACAATCGTCTCCATGGTCTCTTTCAGGTCACTCTGTGTCCTGGAAACGGCTGGCATGATCAGCCATCCCCGGTCCTCCTTCACCGGTGGTACCTCAGAGGAGTCCCCATGGGGCACATGGACCACTTCAGCGCCGGATGGGTCACGCCCGTCCTCTCCTACGCCATGGCCTGCGTCGGCTCGGCCCTCGGGCTGCGCTGCACCGTCAGGGCACTTGAGGCGGACGGCACCTCCAAACGGAACTGGCTGCTGCTCGCCTCTCTCGCCATCGGGTCCGGCATCTGGACCATGCACTTCATCGCCATGATGGGGTTCAGCGTCGATGGCTCCCCGATCCGCTTCGACGTCCCGATCACCGCGCTGAGCCTGCTGATGGCCGTCGGCGTGGTCGCGGCGGGCGTCTTCACCGCCGGATACGGGCGCTCGCGTGTGCTGTCCGTCATCCTCGGCGGACTCGGCGCCGGTCTCGGCGTCGCCGCCATGCACTACACCGGCATGGCCGCCCTCAACCTGCACGGCGAGGTCGACTACGACCCGATGCTCGTCATCGCCTCCGTCGCGATCGCGGTCGTCGCCGCGACCGCCGCGCTGACGCTCACGCTGGTGGTGCGCGGATCCGTGCTGGCCGCCGTCGCCGCGCTGGTCATGGGACTGGCGGTGAGCAGCATGCACTACACCGCGATGTACGCCGTGAGCATCTCCCTCGCGCCCAGCAGCTCGGAGCTGCCGGGGGCCACCGCCACGGAGTTCATCTTCCCGTTGGCCGTGGTGCTCGGGTCGTTCCTGTTCCTGGCCGCCGCGTATGTGGCACTCTCGCCGACCGGCAAGCGGCACGAGTCGGCGGCCGCGGCGGAGCTGCTGCGCGAGGTCGAGCTCACCACGGCGTAAGCGCGCCGCTGGAAGCGCAGCCGTAACGGCCGTCGGCGGCTCCGTCGTGGCCGGTCGCGCCCACGCGGCGGAGCCGTGAACCGATACAGCCCGGCGCCCCTTTCCGGGGCGCCGGCGCCGAACCATGCAGAAACGTCCCTCCCTGAACGAGGACCCACTTCATGCGCCTCCCTCGAACATCCGCCCGGCTGCGCCCCAGATCGGTGCGGGCGAAGATCGTCTCCCTGCTGATGCTGCCCATCGTGTCCCTCATGGCGCTGTGGGGCTACGCCGCCGTGACGACCGTGGCCGGCATCGGTGACACCGAGCGAGCCAAGGACGTCAACTCCGAACTCCTCACTCCCGTCGGCGACTTCGTCACCGCGCTGCAGGACGAGCGGGCCGCCGCGATGCGGTACTCGGCCGCCCCCGACGCCTTCACCGAGGCCCACAAGGCCACGGACAGGGCCGCCACCGCCCTGCTGGCCGGCATCAACGCCTCCAGCTCGGACGCCGGCCTCCTCGACGGGAGCCTGCCGGGGCGCATCGACCGCCTGGAGGCCGACGCCGGAGACCTGGCGCGGCTGCGCACCGAGGCCACCGCGAAGAAGGCGGGGGCGCCCTCGGCCGCGTACACCGCCTACTCGGCGATCGTCGAGCACGCCTTCGCCGTCACCGGGGCGCTCACCGACGACCGCGGCACCGACGCCTCCTCGGAGGCGCGCGTGGTGCTCGAACTCGCCCGCGCGCGCGAGGCGCTGGCGCGCGAGCAGGCGCTGCTGGGGGCCGCCGACGCGCGCGGGACGCTGGGCCGGGGCGAGTACGAGCTGTTCCTGGGTGCCGTCGCCACGCAGCGCGAGCTGCTGGAATCCTCGGTCGCCGACCTGAAGGCCGGGCACCGGGCGGCGTACGACGAGATCCTGGAGGGCGACGAGTACGCGCGCGTGCAGGACGTGGAGAACCGGGTGCGCGATGCCGGTCCCGGCGCGGCGGCCGTGACGGCCACGTCGCTCGTGGGCTGGGACTCGGCGGCGTCCGGTGTGCTGACGGAGCTGGCCGAGGCCGAGACGGCGGCCGGTACGGGCGCCACCGCGCAGGCCGACCCGTTCGGCTGGGACACCCTCGGCGCCTCGGGCGTGGCGGTGGTGCTCGGTCTGGTGGGTGTGCTGCTGTCGCTGCTGGTCTCCGTGCTGGTCGGGCGCGGGCTCATCGTCGAACTGCTCGACCTGCGCAACGACGCCCTCGAGGTGGCCGGGCGGCGCCTCCCGCAGGCCATGCGCAAACTGCACGCCGGGCAGGGCGTCGACATCGACGCCGAGGCGCCCATGCGACGCCTGGTCGGCGACGAACTGGCCCAGGTCGGCACGGCGCTCACCGCGGTGCAGCGCGCGGCGCTGAAGGCCGCGAGCGAGCGCGCCGAGCTGCTGAGCGGGATCTCCGGGGTGTACGTCAGCCTGGCGCGCCGCAGCCAGGTGCTGCTGCACCGTCAGCTGGACCTGCTGGAGGGCATGCAGCGACGTCAGCAGGACCCGGCGGAGCTGCAGGACCTGTACCGCGTCGACTACCTGGCGACCCGGATGCGCCGGCACTCCGAGAGCCTGCTGATCCTGTCCGGCATCGCGCCGGGGCGTGGCTGGCGGGACCCGATTCCGCTGGCGGACGTGTTGCGGGCGGCCGTCGCCGAGATCGAGAGCGCGCAGCGGGTGCAGATCTGGGCGGTGCCGAAGGTGTCGCTGGTGGGCGGCTCGGTCGCCGACGTCATCCATCTCCTCGCCGAACTGGTCGAGAACGCCACGGCGTTCTCCCCGCCCAGCACCAAGGTGCAGCTGCGCGCCGCGCGCATGCGTGAGGGGCTTCTCGTCGAGGTCGAGGACAGCGGTTTCGGCATGAACGAGGAGGCCTTCACCGAGGCCAACCGCAAGATCCAGTCCGAGAAGGTCGACCTCCTCGACGCCAAGCAGATCGGCCTGTTCGTGGTGAACCGGCTGCGCGAGCGGCAGGGGCTGCGCGTCGAGCTGCGCCCGTCGCCGAACGGCGGTGTCACGGCCGCCCTCCTCGTCCCCGAGGGCCTGCTGCGCGACGACATGCCGGTGGGCGAGGAGTCGGTGCGGGGGCGCGGACTCGCCCCGGCGGCGGCGCTGATCCCGCAGCAGCGGGCGGACGAGGGCGGAGCGTGACGCCGTACTCACAAGTAGGGCTTCTTTGCCCGATCTTCACACGAATGTACTGCGATCGGAGTACGCGTGGGGCGGGTGGGATGGTTAGGGTCGCTTGACGTTTCAAGCGTCGGCCTCCCCCCGCTCGACGCCGTCAACTGCACTTCTGGAAGGCGTACTTCCCCGTGTCCGAAACCCCCACCCCCACTCCCTCCACTCACCGTAGAAAGCGCTCGCTCTCCCGGCGCGGCATGATCGCCGCCGGTGGGGCGGTGGCCGCCGGTGCCGCGGTGACGCCGATGGTGTTCGCGTCCACCGATTCCGGCGAAACAGACAACTCAGCCGCCGGCTCCGGCGATTCCGGTACGACGCCGGAGAAGTTCCCCGCCACCCGGACCGAGGCCGCCTCGGGCACCGGCGAGGCGACCACCGCCTTCGCCGCCTCCTACGTCGGTGTGCGCTGGTCCGGTGCGAAGCAGGGCGCCGCCATCCGGCTCGCGGACGGCGACTGGCAGCCCCTGAAGAGCGGCTGCGCGATCGTCGAGGACGGCGGCACGGCCCTGGTCGCCGCCCAGAACGCCACCGCGTACGAGGTGAAGGCATCGAGTGACATCGACGGCGTGCACTCGCTGGCGATCGACACCACCGACGGCCCCGACCGCACCTTCCATGTGCCGAGCGAGCCCACGCGCGTGCGTGGCGTGCGCTACCTCTCGCGGCCGGCCTGGGGTGCCGACGAGTCCAAGCGGTTCAAGGCGGACGGCTCGGTCAACTCGCCCGAGAAGTACTACCCGCTCCAGATCATCACGGTCCACCACACGGCGACGCCGAACGACGATCCCGACCCGGCCGCGACGGTGCGTGCGATCTACGAGATGCACGCGATCACCAACGACTGGGGCGACATCGGCTACCACTTCCTCATCGACGAGGCCGGCAACGTCTACGAGGGCCGCTACTCCGGCGACGACGGCATCCCCGCCTTCAACCCGGACGGCGACCTCGTCACCGGCTTCCACTCCGTGGGCTACAACTCCGGCGCCCTCGGCATCGCCCTCCTCGGCACCCTCGGCCAGCAGCCTCCCACGGACGCGGCCAAGGCGTCCCTGATCCGGCTGATCAAGGTGATCTCCCGGTTCAAGGGCCTGGACCCGCAGGCGAGGGTGACGTACACCAACCCCGTCAACGGCACGAAGAAGGACACGAACACGGTCGGCGGTCACCGCGACTACTTCGCCACCGAGTGCCCCGGCCAGGTCATGTACGACCTCCTCGCCGAGGTCCGCGCGGCGGCGGCCCGCCGCTGACATCGGAGACAGTGATGCGCCCCGGGGAACTCGCCCCGGGGCGCACTGCTCTGCGGGCCCTCGGCCCTGTGTCCTCAGCCCTCGGCCCTGTGCCCTCAGCCGTCGGTCAGAAGGTCAGCTTCCAGCTGTTGATGTAGCCCGTGTCCGCGCTGTAGACGTCCTGGACCTTCAGCTGCCAGGTCCCGTTGACGGTCGTCTCGCTGGACGCGTCCACCGTGTACGTGGCGTCGACGTTGTCCGTCGAGTCGGAGGAGCTGCTGCTCTTCAGGCGGTACGTCGAGCCGTCCGGCGCGACCAGGTCGATGACCAGGTCGCCGCGGTAGGTGTGGACGATGTTGACGTACACCGACAGGTCGCTGGGCGCGCTGCCGGTCAGGCCGCTGACGGTGATCGGCGAGTAGACCGCCGAGCCCGCGTCCGGGATGGAGACGTCGGTGGCCGACTCGAAGCTGGAGCCGGTGTCGCCGCCGTCGCCGTCACCGGCCGGGGTGACCTGGAGCAGCAGGTTGGGGCTGCCGGTTCCCACGCTGGTGAGCGTGGAGGAGGACGCCGCCGAGGTCAGCGCCGAGGCGACCGCGGAGGGCGAGGCGCTCGGGTTCTCGCCGAGGTAGACGGCCGCCGCGCCGGCGACGTGCGGGGACGCCATCGACGTACCCGAGTAGGTCGCGGTGCCGGAGTCGGAGGCGTTGGACGCCGAGGTGATGCTCGATCCCGGCGCGAACAGGTCCAGCACGGACCCGTAGTTGGAGAACGACGACCGCGCGTCGGCGCTGGTCGAGGCGCCGACGGTGAGTGCCGCCGAGACGCGGGCCGGGGAGTTGGAGGATGCGTTGGTGTTGTCGTTGCCCGCCGCGACCGCGTAGGTGATGCCGGCCGCGATGGAGTTCTCGACCGCCTCGTCGAGCACCGAGTCGGCGTCGCCGCCCAGCGACATGTTGGCGACCGCCGGGAACTGCGCGTTCTCGGTCACCCAGTCGATGCCCGCGACCACGCCGTCGGTGGTGCCGGAGCCGTCGTCGTCGAGGACGCGCACGGCGACGATGTCCGCGTTCTTGGCGACGCCGTACGTCGATCCCGCGACGGTGCCGGCCACGTGCGTGCCGTGTCCGTTGCCGTCCTGCGCGGTGGAGTCGCCGTCGACCGCGTCGTAGCCGTAGGAGGCCCGGCCGCCGAAGTCGCTGTGGGTGATGCGGACTCCGGTGTCGATGATGTACGCCGTCACCCCGCTGCCCGCGCTGTCCGGGTAGGTGTACGACGAGGACAGCGGCAGGTCGGTCTGGTCGATGCGGTCCAGGCCCCAGGTCGGGTTGGTCTGGGTGCCGTTGACGTGGACGGTCTTGTTCTGGACGACCCGCTCGACGGCCGGGTCGGCGGCGAGCCGCTTGGCCTCGGCCTCCGTCATCTCGGTCGCGTAGCCGTTGAGGGCCTGCTTGTAGGTGCGTTCGACCTCGGCGCCGTACCGGGTGGCGAGCGCCTTGCCCTTGGCGGAGGCGGCGCGGAAGCCGGCGCTGTCCTTGAGGGTGACGATGTAGCTGTCCTTGATGGCACCCGGGGCGTCGGCGCCGAGGATGACGCCCTCGGCGGGGGTCGCGGACGCCGGGGCGGTCGACGCGGCGCCGACGGTGAGCAGGGCGGCGGCGGAGACGAGAGCGGCGAGCGCACCGCGTCTGCGGCGGCCGGGCGTCCGGGGTGTGGGGGAGTGCTGCACGAACATGGGGGTGGGACCCCTTCTGGGAAACGTGCACGGACGGGGCGGTGGGGGGTGGCCTTGTCCTGTGCGCACAAGGTGGCCGTTTTGAAGAGGTCACGTCAACTAGGGGAATCCCTACGTCCGAGTAGGGGCCCGGCGGGTTTGGGAGAGCCTCTGTGGAACCCCTGTGCGGCCCCTGTGAGCAGGCGTATTTGAAGGGGCGACGGCCCGCCCGACTACTCTGGAGGGTCGAGCGATCCCCCCTGTCAGGAGAAAAATGGCCGTCAACCTGGTCAATGTCGAGAACGTCAGCAAGGTGTACGGCACCCGTGCCCTGCTCGACGGTGTCTCGCTCGGCGTCTCCGAGGGCGATCGCATCGGCGTCGTGGGCCGCAACGGCGACGGCAAGACGACCCTGATCCGCATGCTGGCCAAGGTGGAGGAGGCCGACACCGGCCGGGTCACCCACTCCGGCGGGCTGCGCCTCGGCGTACTCACCCAGCACGACTCGCTCGACCCCGAGGCGACCGTCCGGCACGAGGTCATCCGGGACATGGCCGACCACGAGTGGGCCGGCAACGCCAAGATCCGCGATGTGCTCACCGGGCTGTTCGGCGGGCTCGACCTGCCCGGCTTCCCGCAGGGCCTCGACACCGTCATCGCCCCGCTCTCCGGCGGCGAGCGGCGGCGCATCGCGCTCGCCAAGCTGCTCATCGAGGAGCAGGACCTGATCGTCCTCGACGAGCCCACCAACCACCTCGACGTCGAGGGCATCTCCTGGCTCGCCCAGCACCTGCGCGAGCGCCGCTCGGCCCTCGTGTGCGTCACGCACGACCGCTGGTTCCTCGACCAGGTCTGCACCCGCATGTGGGACGTCCAGCGCGGCGACGTCTTCGAGTACGAGGGCGGCTACTCCGACTACGTGTTCGCCCGCGCCGAGCGCGAGCGCATCGCCGCCACCGAGGAGGTCAAGCGGCAGAACCTCGTCCGCAAGGAGCTGGCCTGGCTGCGCCGCGGCGCCCCCGCGCGTACCTCCAAGCCGCGCTTCCGGGTCGAGGCGGCCAACGAGCTCATCAAGGACGTACCGCCGCCCCGGGACAGCAGCGAGCTGATGAAGTTCGCCTCGTCCCGGCTCGGCAAGACGGTCTTCGACCTGGAGGACGTGACCGTCCAGGCCGGTCCCAAGATGCTGCTCAAGCATGTGACCTGGCAGCTCGGACCCGGCGACCGCATCGGTCTCGTCGGGGTCAACGGGGCCGGGAAGACATCGCTGCTGCGTGCCATGGCCGAGGCGGCGCGGACGGAGGGCGAGGCGCAGCCGGCCGGCGGGCGGATCGCGGTCGGCAAGACCGTCAAGCTCGCCTATCTGTCCCAGGAGGTCGCCGAGCTCGACCCGAACTGGCGTGTCCTGGAAGCCGTTCAGGCGGTGCGTGAGCGCGTGGACCTCGGCAAGGGCCGCGAGATGACCGCCGGGCAGCTGTGCGAGACGTTCGGCTTCGGCAAGGAGAAGCAGTGGACGCCGGTCGGGGACCTGTCCGGTGGTGAGCGTCGCCGCCTGCAGTTGCTGCGCCTGCTCATGGACGAGCCCAACGTCCTCTTCCTCGACGAGCCCACCAACGACCTGGACATCGAGACCCTGACCCAGCTGGAGGACGTCCTCGACGGCTGGCCGGGCTCGATGATCGTCATCTCCCACGACCGGTTCTTCGTCGAGCGCACCACGGACCGCGTCTTCGCCCTGCTCGGCGACGCCACCCTGCGGATGCTCCCGCGCGGCATCGACGAGTACCTGGAGCGCCGCCACCGCATGGAGGCCCAGGTCGCCGCCGCGGCGGCCCCCGCCCCGGCCGCCGACAAGGCCGTACCGGAGAGGAGCGCCGCCGACCAGCGAGCCGCCAAGAAGGAGCTGCAGAAGATCGAGCGGCAGCTCGACAAGCTCTCCGAGCGGGAGACCAAGCTGCACGCCCAGATCGCCGAGCACGCCACCGACTTCGCGAAGGTCGCCGAACTCGACGCCGAACTGCGCGACTTGGCAGGCCAGCGGGACGAACTGGAACTGCGCTGGCTGGAGCTCGCCGAGGACGCGTAGCAGCGGCGGCATCGGCCCGCCCGCCTCGGGAACCCGGGGTGGACGCGGTCCGGTGCGTCGTCCGCGCCGGGTGGTAGAAAGACTTGCTCGCCAACAGGCCGAGAACCGCTGGTGTGGCGGAAACACGACGGCGCAGGAGTGGCGGCACATCAGTTCGCGAGGGGAGAGCCGCGTATGACCCAGCCACCGCAGCAGGGTGGCTACGGTGCGCCCCCCACGCCGCCGAGGCCCTCCCTGCCGCCCGTGCTGCCTCCGCCGCCCTCCGGGTACGGCGGCCCCGGCGGTCAGCCCGGCCCGCTGCCCGGCTTGCAGCCCGGTCCGATGCCCGGCCCGCAGTCCGGTCCTTACGGCCGGCCGCAGGATCCGTACGACTGGAACTCCGGTTACGGCGCCCCGCAGGCGCCCCCGCCGTCGCACCCCCCGCTCGCCGGGCCCGGTGGCGGCGGGCGGAGGCCCAAGGGGTGGTGGGCCGTCGTCGTCGCGGCGGTCGTGGCGATCGCGCTGATCATCGGCGGTGGTGTCCTGTACGCGGGCTCCGGTGACGAGGCCGCCAAGGACGACACGGCGGGTGTCGGCGGCGGTACCGGCAGGGCGGCCGACGAGGGCGACGGCACGACGTCCCGGGGCAGCGAGAAGGTGCCCGCCAACCCCGCCGCGAGGGTCCTCTTCCAGGTCCCCTCGCCCAAGGCCGGGGGCGCGGGCGGCGCCGTCCCCGGCTCATGGCTGACCGGGAAGGCGTACGTCAAGACCGGCGTCGCCGAGATCACCGGCCACGACCCGGACAAGGGCACCGAGTTGTGGACGATCCCGCTGCCCGGCCCGGTGTGCGCGGTCACCGACCACACCACCGAGGACGGTCTGACGGCGGTCGTCCACGAGTCCGCGATGCCGACCAAGGCGAAGCCGACGCACGGCTGCACCCAGGTCTCCGCGATCGACCTCGACGCCGGCCGGAAGCTGTGGACCGGCTCCGCCCTGCGCGGCCGCCAACCGATCCGGTTCGACAACATCACCATCAGCGCGCACACCGTCGCCGCAGGCGGGGCCGCCGGGGGCGCCGCGTTCGACATCGCCTCCGGCGCGTCGCTGTGGACGCCGAAGGCAAGCGACACCTGCTACGACGCCGGGTACGGCGGCGGTCCGAAGCTGGTGGCGGTGCGCAAGTGCCGGGCGTCCGGTCGGCTCCAACTGCACATCCAGACCATCGACCCGGCGACCGGAAAGGTGATCTCGGCGTACCGGATGGCCGACGGCATCGAACAGGTCGGCATCGTCTCGACCGACCCGCTGGTCGTCGCCGCGAACGCCGGCGGCGGCGCGGGTGGCGGTGGCGGCATCTCGGACTACTTCTCCATCGACAACCGGACCGGCAAGCTGCGTACGCGGATCTTGGCGCCGGCCGAGCGGTATGCGGCCGCGTGCGACGTCATCCGCCGAATCGAGCAGTGCGCACAGTCGGCGGTCGGCAAGGACCGGCTGTACCTGCCGACGAAGGCACATGACGGCGGCGGTTCCGGGCAGACCAACGAGATCGTCGCGTTCGACCTCACCACCGGCAGACAGACCGGGCAGCGTACGGCCGCGGGCGACGGCTACGTGATCGCGCCGCTGCGGATGGACGGCGGCAATCTGCTCGCCTACAAGCGGTCGCCGAACGCCGCCCGGGGCGGTCAGGTCGTCAGCATCGACGGTGTCACCTTCGCGCAGACCGAGTTGCTGGAGAATCCGGCCACGCAGGCCGTGCGCGACGCCGAGGCCGGCCTGCCTCCGGAGCGCGCCGAGTACCTCTATGCGCAGGGGCGGCTGTACATCTCGGCGGTGCAGGCGACCGGATCGGCGAGCCCGGCCGCGAAGGAGTACCTGGTGATCGCGTTCGGCACGGATGCCTGAAGGGCGACTGACGGGCGACTGAAGGGCGACTGACGGCGCCCAAGGGGGGCGTGGGGGCGTACTGCCTGTCGTCCGCGAATGCGCGGAAAGCCAGAAATTCCGCCGTTCCGGGGCACTTCTCACCGGTAGGGGGAGCGCAATGTCGAACAAGCGTGTAGCTTCCGGGGGCATGAAAGGCGGGGGGAGCCGGGAGGGGGCTTCTGTCCGCGCGGACCAGTGGGCATCCATAGTGGGGCGTCCGGACCGGCGGCGCCGGTCCTGGGTATTGATGGAGATCCATTGGGGGGACTGGGGGGTTGCTCGATGGGAGTGCGGCTCATGGTGGTCGACGACCACCGATTGCTCGCCGAGGCGCTGGCCTCGGCACTGAAACTGAGGGGGCACCGGGTGCTGGCCGCGGCGGCGCCCGCCGCGGGGGCGGCGGAACTGGTGATCACGCGGGCGCCGGAGGTGTGCCTGCTGGGGACGGCGACACCGGCCGAGCCGGGCATATTCGATCCGGTGGTGAAGATCAAGCGGGAGCGTCCACAGGTGGCGGTGCTCGTCCTGGGCCCGGTGCCGAGCCCGCGCGGCATAGCGGCGGCGTTCGCGGCGGGCGCCTCCGGCTACGTACGGCACGACGAGCGCATAGAGGGCGTCGAACGGGCGATCATGAAGGCGCGGTCGGGCGAGGCGGCGGTGGCCCCACAGTTGCTGCAGGGCGCGTTCAGCGAACTCCTCAACCCGGCCGCCCAACCGGACGACGAGGGCCAGCGGCTGCTTCAGATGCTCACGCCGCGTGAGGTCGAGGTCCTGGTCCGGGTCGCCGACGGCGAGGACACCCGCCTGATCGCCGCGGGCATGGGCATCGCCCCCTCGACGGCCCGTACCCATGTCCAGCGGGTGCTGATGAAACTGGGGGTCGGTTCGAGACTGGAGGCGGCAGCGTTGGCGGCGCGGACTGGGTTGCTGGATCGGGCGGGGCCTGTGCCGCACTCGGCCCCGGACGCGGGCCCAGGGCTGGAGCCCTGACCGAAGAGCCCAGGTCCCTTCCAGGGGAGAATCACCCGCATGAAGAGCGATCTCCCCGTGCACCAGAGCGCCCCTCCCCCCACCGCCCCCCGTGCCGTCGACGACCCGCAGACCCAGTCCGTCCTCGTGGCGACATGGCGACGCGGGTTGGTTCGGCTGGTGACGTGGACGGTTGTGTGGGCCCTGCTGACCCTGGCCGTCATAGTCATTCGGGACCGGGACCTGGAGACGGTGCGGGCTGTCTTTCTGCTGCTGATGTTCGTCAGTCTTCGTCCCTTGGCGCTGGCCTCTCTCGCGATGCAGTGCGTGCGGGCGATCGACACGACGCTGGGAAACCACTCCTGGCAGTACTGCACCTCGGTGCGGAGGGTCCGGGGGACCAGGGTGCGCGGTGGAATCGCCGTGCAGGCGAAGGTCGGTGACGATGAGGGCGACTGGACGCCGGTGATGAAGGCGCGGGCTCCGTTCCGGTGGCGGCGCTGGACGGCGGAGCTGGAGAACGGCGCCTGGTTCGCGGGGGATGTGCGACGTGGTGGGGTTCTCGCCCTGCCCGGCGGGCGAGCTCTGACGCTGGTGACCGTCACTGATCGGTGAACGCGTACGGGGCCGGGGTCCCGGCGGACCTCGGCCCCGGCACGTCGGGTCGGCGCCCCGGCCGCTACTCGGTGGGCTTGCCTCCCGGCGCGGCACCCGCGTCGACGTCCGGCGGCGGAGGAGCCGTGGGCCTCAGCTTCAGCCATGCCAGGAAGAACAGGCCGAGCAGCAGCATGCCGAGGCCGGTCCAGAGGTTGATGTTGACGCCCTCGGCCTTGTCGATCGCGGCGTCGTCGTCGGTGAGGCCGACGATCGTGACGATCACGCCGTAGATCACGAAGAGGCCGCCGATGATGCGCCGGATGTCGAAGAGACGGGCGGCTGTCGCGGACTTCCCCTCCAGCTCGGTGACTTCCCGCTGGACGTCCTTCTCGGAGTACCCGTGGCGCGCGGAGTGCTCGGGGTGGTCCGGGTTCTCGGAGTGGTCGGAGTGGTCGGAGTTCTCTGTCATGGTCTCTCAACCTCCGGTCGTCAGAAGGAGAACGGGATGTAGCAGGCGGCCGCCAGCACGATCGCTCCCCAGCCCAGCAGCGCCGGCTTGCGGTACCAGGCCTCGTCGCCCGGTGCCGGCGGCTCGGCCATGCCGGGGGAGCGGGTGCCGTAGACCAGCCCCTGGAGTTCCTCCGTCGGCTTCGGTGCCGTGAAGAGGGAGACGGCCACCATGACGACTGCGCCGGCCACGAAGCCCGCGATCGCGGAGACGAAGTTCGCGCCCTGGTCGGAGGGGATGGAGATGATGTCCTGCTTGTAGAAGACGAAGTAGTTGATCATCGCCGCCGTCGTGCCGGCCAGCAGACCCCAGAAGCCCGACTTCATCGACGCGCGCTTCCAGAACATGCCGACGATGAAGACCACGAACATCGGCACGTTGAAGAAGGAGAACAGGGTCTGCAGGTAGCTCATGATGTTGGAGAAGGAGGAGGCGAGGAACGCCGTGCCGATCGAGGCCAGCACGCCGATGGCCGTGATCAGGCGGCCGAAGCGGACGTAGTAGGAGTCCTCGCGGTCCGTCACCACGTACTTCGCCCAGATGTCCGTGGTGAACACCGTGTTGAAGGACGACACGTTCGCCGCCATGCCCGCCATGAAGGCGGCCAGCAGGCCGGTCACCGCGATGCCCAGCACGCCGTTCGGCAGCAGCCCCTCCATCAGGTACGGGATGGCGTCGTTGTACTGGTAGCCCGACTCCTCCGTGCCGAAGCCCGGGATCAGGGCCGCGGCCGCCAGCCCAGGGATCATCACCAGGAACACGATGAAGATCTTCGGGAACGCCGCGATCAGCGGGGTGCGCTGGGCCGCCGAGAGGTTCTTCGCGGAGAGCGCGCGCTGGACCTCGGCGAAGTTCGTCGTCCAGTAGCCGAAGGACAGCACGAAGCCGAGGCCGAGCACGATCGTCAGCCAGTTCGCGCCCAGCGGGTTCGCCTCGCCGATGCCCGTGCCGCCCCAGGCCGTGACGAAGTCGTCGCCGTGGGACTTCGTGAGGGTGTCCGTCAGGCCGTCCCAGCCGCCCACCTTCTTCAGGGACAGCACGGTGATGGGGATGAGGGCCGCCAGGATCACGAAGAACTGCAGGACCTCGTTGTAGATCGCGGAGGACAGTCCGCCGAGGGTGATGTACGCGAGCACGAAGAAGCCCGCCACCACGATCGCCACCCACTGGGGCCAGCCCAGCAGGGCCTCCACCACGATCGCCAGGGCGTAGAGGTTCACACCGGCGATCAGGATCGCGGCGAAGGCGAACAGGATCGAACTGAGCAGGTGCGCCCCCTTGTCGAAGCGCAGGAGCAGGAACTCCGGGACCGAGCGGACCTTGCTGCCGTAGTAGAAGGGCATCATCACCAGGCCGAGGAAGACCATGGCCGGGATGGCGCCGATCCAGTACCAGTGGACGGTGTAGGCGCCGTACTGCGCGCTGTTCGCCGCCATGCCCAGGATCTCGGTGGCGGCCAGGTTGGCCGAGATGAAGGCGAGGCCCGTGACCCAGGCGGGCAGGGAGCGGCCCGAGAGGAAGAAGTCGAGGCTGGTCTTCACCGAGCGGCGGGCGGCGAAGCCGATGCCCAGCACGACGACGAAGTAGATACCGAGCAGCGTGTAGTCGAGCCAGTTCGTGGGGAGCCGTAGCTCGGCGGCGAGGACGGTGGGGGAGTATGTGGGGGTTTGTGTGGGGGTGTGCATATGTACTCGCTTCGTTTGGCGAACCGATACAGCGCGGAACCTACGCCCCTGCGTTCAGCAATTGAACACGTCGTGTGACGCTCTTTGTTTGATTGTGATGTTGACTGTCGTGGTGAGTTGTGTTTCTCTATGTTTAGTTCTGTTTGATGGAGGCTCGGAGAAGACTCGGTGAAGTCTCGAGAGTCTCGGAAGGCCTGAGTGGCTCGAATGGAGTCCGGCGTGAAGAAGACCTCGACCCGGCTGGCCGACGGTCGTGAGCTCATCTACTACGACCTGCGCGACGACACGGTGCGGGACGCGGCCGACCGCCGTCCCCTGGACCGGACTGTCACCACGTCCGAGGTCCGTCACGACGTACTGCTCGGCGACTCCGTCGCCATCGCCTCGCACCGGCAGGGGCGGACGTACCACCCGCCGGCCGACCAGTGCCCGCTGTGCCCCTCCGAGGGCGACCGCCTGAGCGAGATCCCGGACTCGTCGTACGACGCCGTCGTCTTCGAGAACCGCTTCCCCTCGCTCGCCGGCGACTCCGGGCGCTGCGAGGTCGTCTGCTTCACCTCCGACCACAACGCGTCCTTCGCCGACCTGACCGAGGAGCAGGCCCGGCTCGTCCTCGACGCATGGACCGACCGGACCTCCGAACTGTCGTCCCTGCCCTCCGTCGAGCAGGTGTTCTGCTTCGAGAACCGCGGCGCCGAGATCGGTGTCACCCTCGGCCATCCGCACGGGCAGATCTACGCCTACCCCTTCACCACCCCGCGCACCGCCCTGATGCTGCGCTCCCTCGCCGCGCACAAGGACGCCACCGGCGGGGAGAACCTCTTCGACGCCGTCGTGGAGCGTGAACTCGCCGACGAGCGGGTCGTCCTGGAGAGTGAACACTGGGTGGCCTTCGTGCCGTACGCCGCGCACTGGCCGTACGAGGTCCACCTGTACCCGAAGCGCCGCGTGCCCGATCTGCTCGCCCTCGACGAGGACGCGCGCACAGAGTTCCCCCAGGTGTATCTGGAACTCTTGAGGCGCTTCGACCGGATCTTCGACGAGGGGGATGGAGGGGAAGGCCCCGCAGGGGAGCCTCCGACGCCGTACATCGCCGCCTGGCACCAGGCGCCGTTCGGGCAGCTGGAGGACTTCGAGGGCGTCGTGCGTGAGGACTTCGCGCTTCACCTCGAGCTTTTCACCATCCGCCGCACTTCCGGCAAGCTGAAGTTCCTCGCGGGTTCCGAATCCGGCATGAGCGTGTTCATCAACGACGTGCCGCCGGAGCGCGCGGCCGAGCGACTGCGAGAGGTAGCGAGTACATGAGTGGGAAGTTTCTGGTCACCGGTGGCGCGGGCTACGTCGGCAGCGTGGTCGCGCAGCACCTGATCGAGGCCGGCGAGGAGGTCGTCGTCCTCGACAACCTCTCCACCGGCTTCCGTGAGGGTGTGCCGTCCGGGGCGTCCTTCATCGAGGGCGACATCCGCGACGCCGCCAAGTGGCTGGACTCCTCCTTCGACGCGGTGCTGCACTTCGCCGCGTTCTCGCAGGTCGGCGAGTCGGTCGTGAAGCCCGAGAAGTACTGGGACAACAACGTCGGCGGCACCATGGCCCTGCTCGGCGCCATGCGCGAGGCCGGCGTGCGCAAGCTCGTCTTCTCCTCCACGGCCGCCACGTACGGCGAGCCGAAGGAGGTGCCGATCGTCGAGTCCGCGCCGACGCAGCCCACGAACCCGTACGGCGCCTCGAAGCTCGCCGTCGACCACATGATCACCGGCGAGGCGGCGGCGCACGGCCTGGGCGCGGTCAGCCTGCGCTACTTCAACGTCGCGGGTGCCTACGGCGAGCAGGGCGAGCGCCACGACCCCGAGTCGCACCTCATCCCGCTCGTCCTGCAGGTCGCCCAGGGCAGGCGCGACGCGATCTCCGTCTTCGGCGACGACTACCCCACGGCGGACGGCACCTGCGTGCGCGACTACATCCACGTCGCCGACCTGGCCGACGCCCACCTGCTGGCGCTCAAGGCCGCCCGGCCCGGCGAGCACCTCATCTGCAACCTCGGCAACGGCAACGGCTTCTCCGTCCGCGAGGTCATCGAGACCGTCCGCCAGGTCACCGGGCACCCGATCCCCGAGGTCGTGGCCCCGCGCCGCGGCGGCGACCCGGCGGTCCTGGTCGCCTCCGCCGACACCGCCCGCGAGCGGCTCGGCTGGAACCCGTCCCGCGCGGACCTCGCGGGGATCGTCGCGGACGCGTGGGAGTTCGCGCAGCGGCGCGCAGGTTAAGTTCTACGACCGGCACGGCCGGCCGTAGGTTCTACGGCTGTGCGGCCGGTCAACTCACCGGCCGACAGGGCCGGTTCAGCACGGAAGGTCAGGGTCAGGGGATGAGCGTCGACACGGCAGCCGCGGTCGCCGAGCGGTTCAAGGAGCTGTACGGGGCCGAGCCGGAGGGGGTGTGGGCCGCGCCGGGCCGGGTCAACCTGATCGGCGAGCACACCGACTACAACGACGGCTTCGTCATGCCGTTCGCGCTGCCGCACACCGCGGTCGCGGCGGTCTCACGGCGCGCGGACGGCGTCCTGCGGCTGCACTCGGCGGACGTCGAGGGCGACGTCGTGGAACTGCGCCTCGACGACCTCGCGCCCGAGTCGGACCGGAACTGGACGGCGTACCCGTCGGGCGTCGTCTGGGCCCTGCGCCAGGCCGGCCACGCGGTGACCGGCGCCGACATCCACCTGGCCTCGACGGTCCCGGCGGGCGCGGGCCTGTCGTCGTCGGCGGCCCTGGAGGTCGTCGTCGCCCTCGCCCTGAACGACCTGTACGACCTCGGCCAGAAGGGCTGGCAGCTGGCCCGCCTGTGCCAGCGCGCCGAGAACGTGTACGTCGGCGCCCCGGTCGGCATCATGGACCAGACGGCGTCCGCCTGCTGCGAGGCCGGCCACGCCCTGTTCCTCGACACCCGCGACCTCTCCCAGAAGCAGATCCCCTTCGACCTGGCCGCGGAAGGCATGCGCCTGCTGGTCGTCGACACCCAGGTCAAGCACTCCCACAGCGAGGGCGAGTACGGCAAGCGCCGCGCGGGCTGCGAGAAGGGCGCCGCACTGCTGGGCGTCGACGCGCTCCGGGACATCGCCTACGCCGACCTGGACGCGGCGCTGGACCGGCTCGGCGACGACGAGGAGGTACGCCGCCTGGTGCGCCACGTCGTCACCGAGGACCAGCGCGTCGAGCGGGTCGTCTCCCTGCTGGAGTCGGGCGAGACGCGCGCGATCGGCCCCGTGCTGGTCGAGGGCCACGCCTCTCTGCGGGACGACTTCCGCATCTCCTGCCCCGAGCTCGACCTGGTCGTGGACACCGCGCTGGCAGCCGGCGCGCTCGGCGCCCGCATGACCGGCGGCGGCTTCGGCGGCTCGGCGATCGTGCTGGCGGAGGAGGCCGACGTCGAGACCATCACCAAGGCGGTCGAGGGCGCCTTCGCCTCCGCAGGGTTCACCGCGCCCCGCGTGTTCGAGGCGGTGCCGGCGGCGGGGGCGCGGCGGCTGAGCTAGCCCGGAGACTTCGAGGCGTGCGGGGCTGGGGCGGCGCCTTCAGTCCCGCGGCCCTTTCCACACTGCGACCCCTTCTTCAGAGCTCCGTACCGCCTGCGAAGCGGACGGGCGACACAAGAGCGATGCGAATCAGACCGGGTTCGGGCGGCGGGGCGTCGTAGACGTAGGTGACGGTGAGGGCAGGGCGTGCGTCTGTGCCTTAGAGGCGCGTTGTGTAGATCTTCATGTCTCCGACGGCGCTCCGGGCTGGTCGGCCGAGCATCGGGTTCTTCTCCAACTCGGCACGCAGCGCCTCGACGGCATCGAGAGCGCCCGAGCCGATGGCCCGGCAGCGGGCGCGGGCCATCGTCGGCATTCCGCGGGCCGCCCTGCACCGGGCGCTGCGCGCGGCACTCCCGCCCGAGTCGCTCGTGATCGGCACCGAAGCGACCGGCCTCGACCTCTCCGACCCCGCCCGCCCCCGCGTCACCCGCGACGGAGCCCCGCTCGAGGCCGACCTCGTGGTCGCGGCCGACGGCGTCAACAGCCGCCTGCGCGCCGCCCTCTTCCCCGGCCATCCCGGCCCCGCCTACTCCGGATCCACGGTCCTGCGCGCCATCACCGAGCACCCGGTCGAGCTGCGCACCGACTTCGAGCTGAGCTGGGGAAGAGGCGTGGAGTTCGGGCGCATCGCCTTCGCGGACGGGCGGGCCGAATGGCACGCGGTCGTCAAAACGGCGGCGGGTGTACGGCATTGCGATCCGCTCGGCGCCGTACGCCGCCGCTTCGGCGACTGGCACGACCCCGTTCCCGCCCTGCTCGCGGCCACCCGCCCCGCCGACGTCCTCCACCACGACGTCCACGAACTCGCCGTCCCGCTGCCGTCCTACACCGCCGGCCGCGTCGCCCTGCTCGGCGACGCCGCCCACGCCATGACCCCGAACCTCGGGCAGGGCGCCTGCCAGGCCTTGGAGGACGCGGTCGTGCTGGCCGCCGCGCTCGCGGCCGAGCCCACGCCCGAGGCCGCCCTCGCCCGCTACGACGCCGAGCGCCGCCCCCGCAGCCAGGCGGTCGCACGGGCCGCCCGCCGGGCCGGGCGCATGGGTCACCAGCTCACCGACCCGCTCGCCGTCGCCGTACGCGATCCGTCTGACCCCGTTCGGCCTGGCCAAGCACGCCGTCCTGCGCCACCACGTCTGGACGCCCCCGCGGCTCACCCCAGCCGCTTGGTGAGGGTGTACTCCGTGATCCCCGGCGGATAGTCCGGGATCACACACACCACGTCGTACCCCTGCCTCTTGTAGAACTGCGGCGCCTGGAAGTCCCAGGTCTCCAGGCGTACGGCGGTACAGCCCCGTTCGCCGTGGGCCATGCGCTCCGCGCGTGCGAGCAAATGCGAACCGAGACCGGCACCGCGGTGGCGTTCGTCGACCCAGAGGTAGGTGACATGGAGCCAAGTGGTCCAGGTGTGACCGACCAGCCCGCCCGCCACGGCCCCCGAGTCGTCCAACGCCCATACCTGGAGCGGAAGTTCGCGTTCACCAGGGGTTCCACGCAGGGCGCGCAGGATCGGGGAGGCCGCGGTGTTGGTGTCCCGCAGCCGCCGGCGGAGCAGATCCTGCCGTGATTTGTCGACTTCTGTCTCCAGACGAAACATGCGGCTCACCATAAACGCGTCGGCCAACCAGTTCTGCAAATTACCTTCCGCTCCTGCCACCCGGCCGTACTCTGATGAGCAGCACCGGTGGGGGCCGGTGCTGATCAGGGGGCGAGACAGGGCGGGTACGACGCCCGAAGTGGGGGTAGCAGTTCTTGCACGGCGGCGGCCGTGCGGCCATCCGCGCTTCGGGCGTCGTGCCCGCGACGGTGTTCGTCTCCCGGTGTCGTCCTTTGACGATGGGGTATCCCCTGCTCTTCGAGAGCTTGGGGAAGGGGGTTTCGTGGTTCGCATCCGAGTGCTGGTCGTCGACGACCATCGCATCTTCGCCGAGTCGCTCGCCGCCGCCCTGGCCGCCGAGCCCGACGTCGACGTCTCCGCCGCGGGCAGCGGTCCGGCCGCGCTGCGCAGTCTGGAGCGCGCGGCCGCCGAGGGGCGCCGGTTCGACGTGCTGCTCGTCGACGCCGACCTGGGCGGCAACGTGCCGGGCGTCCGGCCGGCCGTGCCCGTTCAGGAGGTGGGCGAGGACGGGCTGGTGGACGGCATCTCGCTGGTCGCCGGGGTCCGTTCCGGGCAGCCCGCCGTACGGATCGTCGTCCTCGCCGAGAAGGACGATCCGCGCCGGGCCGCGCTCGCCCTGCAGGCGGGGGCGTCCGGCTGGGTGGCCAAGGACTGCTCGCTGTCCCGGCTGCTCACCGTCATCCGCGGTGTCCTGCGCGACGAGACCCATCTGCCGCCCGCCCTGCTCACGGGCGTCCTGCGGGAGTTGACGGCCGCGCGCAAGCACCGCACCGAGAGCGAACGGCTCGTCGAGTCGCTGACGCCGAGGGAGCGGGAAGTCCTGCGGTGCATGGTGGCGGGGCTGGGGCGCAAGGCCGTCGCCGAGCGCCTGTATCTCTCCCCGCACACCGTCCGCACCCATATGCAGAACGTCCTGGGCAAGCTGGGCGTGCACTCGACACTGGCCGCGGTCGCGCTCGCGAGGCGGGCCGGGGTCGGCCCGGTCGACTTGGGCCCGGCCGACCGGATCATGCGGGAGGAGAGCAGCAGCGCCTGAGCGGCAACGCCCCAAAGGGGCGCGGGGAACTGCGCGACCAGCCACAACGGCGCCGCGGCCAATCGACGACGTATCACGGCTCTCCCCGCGGAGCGCCTAGCCAGGGATGTTGTCGAACGGCGCCGTCAGCTGCCGCAGCAACCCGGCCAGTTCTCCCCGCTGCGCACGCGACAGCTCCGCGAGGATCGCGCGCTCCTGGTCCAGCAGACCTGCGAGCGCCTGGTCCGCGCGGTCGCGGCCCTCGTCCGTGAGGCGGACCAGCACTCCGCGCCGGTCGCTGGGGTCGGGGAGGCGTTCCACCAGGCCCTTCTTGGCCAGGCGGTCGATGCGGTTCGTCATCGTGCCCGAGGTGACCAGGGTCTGTGTCAGCAGTTGCCCCGGGGAGAGCTGGTACGGCGTTCCCGCGCGCCTGAGCGCGGTCAGCACGTCGAACTCCCAGGGCTCCAGGCTGTGCTCGGAGAAGGCCAGCCGGCGTGCGCGGTCCAGATGCCGGGCGAGTCTGCTCACCCGGCTGAGCACCTCGAGCGGTTCCACGTCGAGGTCCGGGCGCTCCCGGCGCCACGCTGCGACCAGCCGATCGACCTCGTCCTCCATGACGATCAGTGTAGTGGTTGTGTCGACGTGAAGTCTCTTGATGTCAATTCTCTTGACGTCAAGATACTTCTGGGGGCAGGCTGGAGAGTGAGAGACAGGAGGCCCCCCGCCATGTCCGCTGCCGCCGCCCCCACCTGGGACCCCGCCCAGTACCTGCGCCACGCCGGCCACCGCGCCCGCCCCTTCGCCGACCTCCTCGCCCGCGTCCCCGACCTCCCCGCGAAACCGTCCGTGGGGCGCCCCCGCATCGCCGACCTCGGCTGCGGCCCCGGCAACGTCACCGCGCTGCTCGCCCAGCGCTGGCCCACCGCCCACATCACCGGCTACGACAACTCCGCCGAGATGCTCGACAAGGCCCACGTCGAGCACGAAGGCCCGACGGCGGGCGGCGGCCGCCTCGACTTCGCCCACGCCGACGTACGGACGTGGACGCCGGAGGAGCCGTACGACCTGATCGTCAGCAACGCCACGCTGCAATGGGTGCCGGGGCACGTGGACCGGTTCGGCGAGTGGGTGCAGGGCCTGCGCCCCGGCGGCACCTTCGCCTTCCAGGTTCCCGGTAACTTCGACGCCCCCAGCCACCGCCTGATGCGCGACCTCGCCCATCGGCACGGCCTCGCGGACACCCTGCGACACGAGGACGCCGTGCTCGCCACGCAGGACTATCTGGGCAGGCTGGCCGACCTGGGCTGTGTGGCCGACGTCTGGGAGACGACGTACGTCCATCTCCTGAGCGGTGAGGATCCGGTGCTGGACTGGGTGAAGGGGACCGGACTGCGCCCCGTCCTGACGGCCCTCGCCGACGCCCCGGACCAGCGCGAGACCTTCCTGAGCGACTACCGGGCCGCCCTGCGCGAGGCCTATCCGCCCGGCCCGCACGGCACGCCCTTCCCGTTCCGCCGGATCTTCGCGGTGGCCCGCAAGGAGGCGTGATGATCACCGCCGTCGACCACGTCCTGCTCGCGGCCCCGCCCGGCTCGGAGGAGCGGCTGCGGGCGTACTACGTGGGCGTCCTCGGCATGACCGAGATCCCCAAGCCGCCCGTACTCGCCGCGCGCGGCGGGTGCTGGTTCCAGGCGGGGCCGGTGCAACTGCACCTCGGCATGGAGGAGGACTTCCGGCCTGCGAAAAAGGCCCACCCCGGCCTGCGGGTCACCGCGATCGAGCGGTACGGGGCCCGGCTGGCGGCGCATGGGGCCAGGGTGGAGTGGGACGAGAACCTGCCGGGGTACAAACGGTTCTACTCGTACGACCCCGTGGGGAACCGGCTGGAGTTCCTGGAGCCGGTCGGCTGAGAATCCGCGGTCGGGCTCAAGGGGCTCAGCCCCAGCATGCGCCTGACCTCCTCGTGCGGGACGCCCTCTCCGAGCGTGCCCTCGGCCTTGCGGCGCCGGTAGTCGGCGACCGCCAGTGCGTCTTCAGTCTCGCGGCCGCCCGCAGGGTTCCACAAGGTTGCCCCTGCGCTACGGCTGGAGTTCCTGGAGCCCGTGACCGGGGAGTCGGTGACCCCTGTTTGAGCGCCACGGCGGAGGGTCACCCGCTGGAGTGACACCGACGTCCAACGTTTACGAGGAGTGAGAGACGTGGCGAAGGAAGAGAAGGCCAGGGCCAAGAAGGAACAGCTCAAGGGCAAGGCCAAGGAAACCATGGGCCGCGCCGTCGGCAACGAGCGGATGACCGCCGAAGGCAAGGCCGAGCAGAGGAAGGGCGACGCACGTCAGGCGAAGGAGAAAGGGAAGGACACCTTCAAGCACTGAGCGCGTCGGCACCGAGGCCCGCAGGGCCCGTCAGCTCTTGCGGCGCCCTATCAAATGCGGCTTCGCCTCCAGGCCGTCCAACCCGTGCCACGCCAGGTTCACCAGGTGGGCGGCGACCTCCGCCTTCTTCGGACGGCGGACGTCCAGCCACCACTGCCCGGTCAGCGCGACCATCCCGACCAGGGCCTGGGCGTACAGCGGGGCCAGCTTGGGGTCGAAGCCGCGGCTCTTGAACTCGCGGCCCAGGATGTCCTCCACCTGGGTCGCGATGTCCGAGATCAGCGAGGCGAAGGAACCCGTCGACTGGGGGATGGGCGAGTCACGGACCAGGATGCGGAAGCCGTCCGTGTACTCCTCGATGTAGTCCAGGAGGGCGAACGCGGCCTGCTCGCACAGCTCACGCGGATGGCCGGCCGTGAGGCTGCCCGTGACCATGTCCAGCAGCCGCCGCATCTCGCGGTCCACGACCACCGCGTACAGCCCCTCCTTGCCGCCGAAGTGCTCGTACACCACCGGCTTGGACACCCCGGCCTTCGCCGCGATCTCCTCCACCGACGTGCCCTCGAATCCCTTCGCGGCGAAGAGGGTGCGACCGATCTCCAGCAACTGCTGGCGGCGCTCCGCCCCGGTCATCCGGGTACGGCGCGTCCGCCGAGGCTTCTCGTTGCTGGGGGTACTGCTGGAGTCGGTCGCCACGCCGTCAATCATGCCGCCTTTACAGGCTCCTTCCGGCGCCCCGAGCCGCCTTCCTCGGTGTTCCGGCGCGAATCGATACGCGAGCGTGACGGCCAGCGCACATCAGAGGCCCAGCCGAGCATCTCGAACCAGCGGATGATCCGCGCCGAGGAGTCGATCTGCCCGCGCTCCACACCGTGCCGCGCGGACGTCGGGTCGGCGTGGTGCAGGTTGTGCCAGGACTCGCCGCACGACAACACCGCCAGCCACCACACGTTGCCCGAACGGTCACGCGACTTGAACGGCCGCTTGCCCACCGCGTGGCAGATCGAGTTGATCGACCACGTCACGTGGTGCAGCAGGGCCACGCGCACCAGCGACCCCCAGAAGAAGCCCGTGAACGCGCCCCACCAGGACATCGTCACCAGACCGCCGATCAGGGCGGGCAGGGCCAGCGACAGCATCGTCCAGTAGATGAACTGACGCGAGATCGCGCGGATCGCCGGGTCCTTGACCAGGTCCGGCGCGTACTTCTCCTGCGGCGTCTGCTCCTCGTCGAACATCCAGCCGATGTGCGCCCACCACAGGCCCTTCATCAGCGCCGGGAGGGTCTCGCCGAAACGCCACGGGGAGTGCGGGTCGCCCTCGGCGTCCGAGAACTTGTGGTGCTTGCGGTGGTCGGCCACCCAGCGCACGATCGGGCCCTCGACCGCCATGGAACCCGCGACGGCCAGCGCGATCCGCAGCGGACGCTTGGCCTTGAACGAGCCATGGGTGAAGTAGCGGTGGAAGCCGATCGTGATGCCGTGACAGCCCAGGAAGTAGAAGAAGACCATCAGGCCGAGGTCGAGCCAGCTCACACCCCAGCCCCAGGCCAGCGGCACGGCCGCGACCAGCGCCAGGAACGGGACGGTGATGAAGAGAAGCAGCGCGATCTGCTCGATCGACCGCTTCTTCTCCCCGCCCAGCGTGGCGGAGGCAGTCAGAGTGTCGTCGTTCGCCTTCGGGGCGTCTTCGATCACATCGGAGCTCGTGGTCATGGGCGTCCCCTGTGGGGTGTCGAGGGTTTGTGGCAGATGCCGGGGCTGCGGGAACTGTTCCCAGGTTCCGTTAAAACGGTGCCTACGGTTCCGTAACCTACGGCGTCGTAAGTATGGCAGTGCGTCGCCCGGCGGCAAGAGCCCGAGAGACTGCGCGTCCACATGGACACCTATCCTGGGAGTCGGTCGGACAGCGCGGTCCGCTCTGAAATTCTTCCCGGAACTCAGGAGCCGTATGCGGCACCCGCCGCGCGGCACCTGCGCCGGGTTCCCTCCCGGACGAGCTTCAACACTGCAAGGAGCCGCACCTGTGAGCAGTGCCGACGACCAGACCGTTGCCCAGGAGACCGCCAGCACTGAGCTGCGGGCCGACATCCGCCGACTGGGTGACCTCCTCGGCGAGACCCTCGTCCGGCAGGAGGGCCCCGAGCTCCTCGACCTCGTCGAGAAGGTCCGCCGCCTGACCCGCGAGGACGGCGACGCCGCCGCCGAGCTGCTGCGCGGCACCGAGCTGGACACCGCGGCCAAGCTGGTCCGCGCCTTCTCCACCTACTTCCACCTGGCCAACGTCACCGAGCAGGTCCACCGCGGCCGCGAGCTGCGCGCCAAGCGCGCCGCCGAGGGCGGCCTCCTCGCCCGCACGGCCGACCGCCTCAAGGACGCCGACCCCGAGCACCTGCGCCAGACGATCCAGCACCTCAACGTGCGCCCCGTCTTCACCGCCCACCCCACCGAGGCCGCCCGCCGCTCCGTCCTCAACAAGCTCCGGCGCATCGCCGCACTCCTGGAGACCCCGGTCCTCGAAGGCGACCGCCGCCGCCACGACACCCGACTGGCCGAGAACATCGACCTCGTCTGGCAGACCGACGAGCTCCGCGTCGTACGCCCCGAGCCCGCCGACGAGGCCCGCAACGCCATCTACTACCTCGACGAACTCCACGCCGGCGCCGTCGGCGACGTCCTGGAGGACCTCACCGCCGAACTGGAGCGCGTCGGCTACCAGCTCCCCGACGCCACCCGCCCCCTCACCTTCGGCACCTGGATCGGCGGCGACCGCGACGGCAACCCCAACGTCACCCCCCAGGTGACCTGGGACGTCCTCATCCTCCAGCACGAACACGGCATCAACGACGCCCTGGAGATGATCGACGAGCTGCGCGGCTTCCTGTCGAACTCCATCCGCTACACCGGCGCCACCGAGGAACTCCTGGAGTCCCTCAAGGCCGACCTCGAAGCCCTCCCCGAGATCAGCCCCCGCTACAAGCGCCTCAACGCCGAGGAGCCCTACCGGCTCAAGGCCACCTGCATCCGGCAGAAGCTGGAGAACACCAAGCAGCGCCTCGCCAAGGGCATCCCGCACGAGGCCGGCCGCGACTATCTCGGCACCGGCGAACTGCTGGCCGACCTGACGCTGATCCAGAGCTCGCTGCGCGAACACCGCGGCGCCCTGTTCGCCGACGGCCGCATGGACCGCACCATCCGCACCCTGTCGGCGTTCGGCCTCCAGCTCGCCACCATGGACGTCCGCGAACACGCCGACGCCCACCACCACGCCCTCGGCCAGCTCTTCGACCGCCTCGGCGAGGAATCCTGGCGCTACGCCGACATGCCCCGCGAGTACCGCGCCAAGCTGCTCGCCAAGGAACTCAGGTCCCGGCGCCCCCTCGCACCCACCCCCGCCCCCGTGGACGCGGCCGGCGAGAAGACCCTCGGCGTGTTCCAGACCGTCAAGCGGGCCCTGGAGGTCTTCGGGCCCGAGGTCATCGAGTCGTACATCATCTCGATGTGCCAGGGCGCCGACGACGTCTTCGCCGCGAGCGTCCTCGCCCGCGAGGCCGGCCTGATCGACCTGCATGCCGGCTGGGCCAAGATCGGCATCGTCCCGCTCCTGGAGACGACGGACGAGCTGAAGGCAGCCGACACGATCCTGGAGGACATGCTCTCCGACCCGTCCTACCGGCGCCTCGTCGCGCTCCGGGGCGACGTCCAGGAGGTCATGCTCGGCTACTCCGACTCCTCCAAGTTCGGCGGCATCACCACCAGCCAGTGGGAGATCCACCGCGCCCAGCGCCGACTGCGCGACGTCGCCCACCGCTACGGCGTGCGCCTGCGCCTCTTCCACGGCCGCGGCGGCACCGTCGGCCGCGGCGGCGGCCCCTCCCACGACGCCATCCTCGCCCAGCCCTGGGGCACCCTGGAGGGCGAGATCAAGGTCACCGAACAGGGCGAGGTCATCTCCGACAAGTACCTCGTGCCCTCCCTGGCCCGCGAGAACCTGGAACTGACCGTCGCCGCCACCCTGCAGGCCTCCGCCCTGCACACCGCCCCGCGCCAGTCGGTCGAAGCCCTCGCCCGCTGGGACGCCGCGATGGACGTGGTCTCGGACGCCGCCCACGCCGCCTACCGCCGCCTGGTCGAGGACCCCGACCTGCCCGCGTACTTCTTCGCCTCCACCCCCGTCGACCAGCTCGCCGACCTCCACCTCGGCTCCCGCCCCTCCCGGCGGCCCGACTCCGGCGCCGGCCTCGACGGACTGCGCGCCATCCCGTGGGTGTTCGGCTGGACCCAGTCCCGGCAGATCGTCCCCGGCTGGTTCGGCGTCGGCTCCGGCCTCAAGGCGCTGCGCGAGGCAGGCCTGGACACCGTGCTCGACGAGATGCACGAACAGTGGCACTTCTTCCAGAACTTCATCTCCAACGTCGAGATGACGCTCGCCAAGACCGACCTGCGCATCGCCGCGCACTACGTCGACACCCTCGTCCCGGACGAGCTCAAGCACGTCTTCGACACCATCCGCGCCGAGCACGAACTCACCGTCGCCGAGGTCCTGAAGATCACCGGCGAGCAGGAACTCCTCGACGCCGCGCCGGTCCTCAAGCAGACCTTCACCATCCGCGACGCCTACCTGGACCCCATCTCCTACCTCCAGGTCGCCCTGCTCAAGCGCCAGCGCGACGCCGCGGCAGCCGGCGCCGAAGCCGACCCGCTGCTCTCCCGCGCCCTGCTCCTCACCGTCAACGGCGTGGCGGCGGGCCTGCGCAACACCGGCTGACCAGCCCCAAAAGGCCGACCAGCCAAAAGAGGGGTGCCCCCGTGCTCGTACGAAGCACGGGGGCACCCCTTCTTACGTCCTACAGCCCTCAGGCCTTACGACGCCGGAACACCAGGTACCCACCCGCGCCCAGCAACGCCGCGGCAGCCGCGGACAGCAGGCCCACCGGAGCACCGTTCCCGGTCTCGGCGAGGTCGCCCTCCGCACCGCCCTGCGGCGACGGGGACGACGACGGGGTGGCCTCGGCAGGCGCGGACGGGCTCGCGGACGGCTCGGTCGTGGACTCGCCCGGCGTCTCGGACGCGGGAGTGGACGGCGTGGCCGTGCCACCGCCCTCCTCCTCGTCCTCGCACTCCGACCAGAACACCTTGTGCTTGGCCGAGCCGTTCTCGCCCTCGAAGTTCCAGAACAGCTTGTAGTGCCCGTCGGGCAGCGTCATGTCCTCCGTACGGCCATGACCCTCACCGTCCAGGGTGATGGCACCGGACTCCACCGTCTCGCCCTTGACGGCGGCGGTCGGCGCCCACGCCTCGATGTGCCAGTCGACCTTCTGCACGCTGTCGAAACCGAAAGCGTCCAGGTAGAACTCGCAGACGTGCGGCTCGTTCTTACGCAGCTCCTCGCCGGTGGCGGCGTCGTGAATCTTGACGGTGCCGTTGTCACCCGGAGCGGTGGCGTGGGCGGCGGCCGGTGCGGAGAAGACAGCGGCCGCGGCGACGGCGGACAGGGCGCCGACGCGGGTGAGGGTTCGCATGAGGCAGTAGTCCATCTTCGTGAAAGGAACGGGAAGATGTGGAGGGGGCGGCTCAGCATCCAGCCCGGACTGACCCCAGGTCAATCACGAACAGAGAACACTCAGATCCTCCACAGACATGGAGAACGGCGAAATCCTCAGATCGTCACGAAAGCTGCCGTGAGCAGCGCGATCCCCGACCCGGCCATCACCCACGCCGCCCGCGTCCGCCGCAGCCCACCTGCGACAACGACCGAAGCCAGCAACAGCGCACCACCCAGCGGAACCCAGGCGTAGAGAACACCCGCCGGCCCGGACCGCACGACATCGTCACTGCCCGGCTTCACCACAACCGTGTACGTCTGCCCCTTGCGCACCGCCACGTTCTTCTCGATGACGACCGACGCACGCGGCTGCGACCCCGCCGAGATCGGCGTGTACGGCCCACTGCACGTGTCCGCACCACACCCCGTCACCTCGATCGTGCCGCTCTCCCGCCCCTTCGTGAGCATCACATGATGAGCCGTGCCCCACGACGCCCACACACCCGCGATCAGAATCAGCACCGCGACCGTACCCATCGCCGCGGCGCGCCCGAACCGCAGCACGGACACGGCACCCTGACTGGAGACAACGGCAGAAGGCATGGCCGCGATCCTTGGCCATGCCCCTACAAGCGGTCAACCTCTGCCCGTTCGGCTGGGCGGACAAGTCACGAGTTGTACGTGCTTTGCGCCCGCTCCAACCCCTCGATCACCAAACACTCCACCGCGTCGGCCGCCCGATCCACGAAGTAGTCGAGCTCCTTGCGCTCCGCCGACGAGAAATCCTTCAACACAAAGTCCGCCACCGGCATACGGCCCGGAGGCCGCCCGATCCCGAACCGCACCCGGTGATACTCCGAACTCATCGCCTTAGTCATCGACTTCAGCCCGTTGTGCCCGTTGTCCCCACCACCGAGCTTCAGCCGCAGCGCACCGTAATCAATGTCCAACTCGTCATGAATCGCGACGATATTGCCCACCGGCACCTTGTAGAAGTCCCGCAACGCGTTCACCGGACCCCCGGACAGATTCATGAACGACATCGGCTTCACCAGGATCACCCGCCGGTTCAACGGCCCCGGCGGCCCGATCCGCCCCTCGACCACCTGCGCCTGAGCCTTACCGCCCCGCTTGAACTTCCCCCCGATCCGCTCGGCCAGCAGATCCGCCACCATGAACCCCACGTTGTGCCGGTTCATCGCGTACTCGGGCCCCGGATTGCCGAGGCCGGCGATCAGCCACGGGGCGCTCGGGTCGGTCGTCACGTCCATAACTCCTTGATACGCGCCAGCCGCTGCCCCCAGCGGGAACAGCGGCTGACGAACCGATGACAGAGCCGACGATCACGCCTCTGCCAGACCTGGGAATCAGGCCTCGGCGACCTCTTCGCCCTCGGCGGCCTCGCCCTCCGGGGCCTCCTCGGCCTGCGCGGCCAGCACCTGAAGGACCACCGCGTCCTCCTCGACGGCCAGCGTGGTGCCCTTCGGCAGCGTGATGTCCTTCGCCAGCACCGAAGCACCGGCCTCCAGGCCCTCCACGGACACCGTGACGGACTCCGGGATGTGCGTGGCCTCGGCCTCGACCGGCAGCGCGTTCAGCACGTGCTCCAGCAGGTTGCCACCCGCGGCCAGCTCGCCCTCGGTGTGCACCGGAATCTCGACCGTGACCTTCTCGCCACGCTTGACCAGCAGCAGGTCGACGTGCTCCAGGAAGCCCTTGATCGGGTCACGCTGCACCGACTTCGGGATCGCCAGCTCGTTGGCCTTGCCGTCGATCTCCAGGGAGATCAGAACGTTCGGCGTACGCAGCGCGAGCAGCAGGTCGTGACCCGGCAGGGTCAGGTGCAGCGGGTCAGCGCCGTGCCCGTACAGGACAACCGGAACCTTGCTGTCACGGCGGATACGACGCGCGGCACCCTTGCCGAACTCGGTGCGCGTCTCGGCGGTGAGCTTCACCTCGGACATACGGATCACTCCTCGTAGAACTAGGAACGGACGTGGTTACCCGGCCACGAACGGCCTGCTACGAAGAGCGCGTCGATAACGGACAGCCGACACCTGCACCAACAGGTACGGCCTCCCTCGCCGAGCAACTGAAGCAGTCTACTCGGACCAGGAGGCCGCACCCAAAAGGATCTACGCGAGATGCGTACTCAGCATCCCTACTGCTCGTCGAACAGGCTCGTCACCGAACCGTCCTCGAACACCTCACGCACCGCACTCGCGATCGTCGGCGCGATCGACAACACCGTCAGCTTGTCCAGATCCCGGCTCAGCTCACCCGGCGTCGGCAGCGTGTTCGTGAACACGAACTCACTCACCCGCGAGTTCTTCAACCGGTCCGCCGCAGGCCCGGACAACACACCGTGCGTCGCCGTCACGATCACGTCCTCCGCACCATGCGCGAACAGCGCGTCCGCAGCGGCACAGATCGTCCCACCCGTGTCGATCATGTCATCGACCAGCACACACACCCGGCCCCGGACCTCACCCACGACCTCGTGGACCGTCACCTGGTTCGCCACGTCCTTGTCACGCCGCTTGTGCACGATCGCCAGCGGCGCACCCAGCCGGTCACACCAACGGTCGGCCACCCGCACCCGCCCCGCGTCCGGCGACACGACCGTCAGCTTCTCCCGGTCGACCTTCCGGCCCACATAGTCCGCGAGAAGCGGAAGAGCGAAGAGATGGTCGACAGGACCGTCGAAAAAGCCCTGAATCTGGTCCGTGTGCAGATCCACCGTCAGGATCCGGTCCGCACCCGACGTCTTCATCAGATCCGCGATCAGACGCGCCGAAATCGGTTCACGCCCACGGTGCTTCTTGTCCTGCCGCGCGTAACCGTAGAACGGCACGATGACCGTGATGGAGCGCGCCGACGCACGCTTCAACGCGTCGATCATGATCAACTGCTCCATGATCCACTGATTGATCGGAGCCGTGTGGCTCTGGATCACAAAGCAGTCGGCGCCACGCGCCGACTCCTGATAACGCACATAGATCTCGCCGTTGGCGAAGTCGAAGGCCTTCGTCGGGACGACCCCGACCCCCAACTGCTGGGCGACCTCCTCGGCAAGCTCGGGGTGGGCGCGGCCGGAGAAGAACATCAACTTCTTCTCGCCGGTCGTCTTGATCCCGGTCACAGCACTGTCTCCTCAGAGGTGTCTCAGCTGGGTGTCGAGCTGGTGGCGTGCGGGTGTGCACTTATCACGGTACGCCGTGTTTGACGCACCCGTTTCCGGTCAGACTTCGCCCTCGACCTGCCGCGAAGCCGCCTCAGCCGCCTTCGCGGCCGCACTGCCCGGACGCTTACGAGCCACCCAACCCTCGATATTCCGCTGCTGACCACGGGCCACGGCCAGCGAACCGGGCGGCACATCCTTCGTGATCACGGACCCGGCAGCGGTGTACGCACCGTCCCCGACCGTGACAGGAGCCACAAACATGTTGTCCGAACCGGTACGGCAATGAGAGCCCACCGTCGTGTGGTGCTTGTCCTGCCCGTCGTAATTCACGAAGACACTCGCCGCACCGATGTTCGTGTACTCACCGATCGTCGCGTCACCGACATAGGACAGATGCGGCACCTTCGTACCCTCACCGATCGACGAGTTCTTCGTCTCCACGTACGTACCGATCTTGCCCTTCGCACCCAACCGGGTCCCCGGACGAAGATAGGCAAACGGCCCCACGCTCGCATGCGCCCCCACAGTGGCACCGTCCGCCACAGTGTTGTCCACCCGCGCCCCGGCACCGACCTTCGTGTCCTTCAGCCGGCAATTGGGCCCGACCTCCGCACCCTCACCGAGATGCGTGGCGCCCTGAAGCTGGGTGCCCGGGTGGACGAGCGCGTCCTGCTCGAACGTGACGGTCACGTCGACCCACGTCGTCGCCGGATCGACCACCGTGACACCGTCGAGCATGGCACGGTTCAGCAGCCGGTCGTTGAGGATCCGGCGGGCCTCCGAGAGCTGCACACGGTTGTTGATCCCCGCGATCTCACGGTGATCGACCGCGACGGACGCACCGACGCGGTGACCGGCCTCACGAAGGATGCCGAGAACGTCGGTCAGATACTCCTCGCCCTGACTGTTGTCCGTACGCACCTTCCCCAGGGCGTCGGCGAGCAGCTGCCCGTCGAAGGCGAAGACCCCGGAGTTGATCTCCCGGATCGCCCGCTGCGACTCGCTCGCGTCCTTGTGCTCCACGATCGCGGTCACGGCACCCGAGGCACCGTCCCGCACGATCCGGCCGTAGCCCGTCGCGTCCGGAACCTCGGCGGTCAGCACGGTCACGGCGTTGCCGTCGGCGGAGTGCGTGGCGGCGAGGCGGGTCAGGGTCTCGCCGGTGAGGAGGGGAGTGTCGCCGCAGACGACGACCACGGTCCCGTCCACCGAGCCGCCGAGCTCCTCGAGAGCCATCCGAACGGCATGCCCAGTGCCGTTCTGCTCCGCCTGCACGGCGGTACGGACGCCGGGGTCGGTCTCACCGAGATGCGCGGTGACCTTCTCCCGCGCGTGCCCCACGACCACGACGAGATGCTCGGGCTGCAACTCACGCGCGGCGGCGAGCACATGCCCCACGAGGCTGCGTCCGCAGATCTCGTGCAGGACCTTGGGTGTGGCCGACTTCATACGGGTGCCCTCACCCGCTGCGAGAACGACGACGGCTGCCGGGCGAATGGCGCTCACGGGATGCCCTTCGGCTGTGGAGGGGGTGGGGTGACATCCGCAGGATACCGGGGCGAATTGTGGGGGACATGGGAGCGGGCCCTGACTGAAGCTGATAGCAGTCAGGGCCCGAACCGAGCATGTGCTCCCCCGCCAGGACTCGAACCTGAAATACATCATCCAAAGTGACGTGTGTTGCCAATTACACCACGGGGGAATAATCCCGGCTAATCGGACATTCCGTCGACCGGCTGGGTGGCTCCCAACACTATGCCGTACCAAGAGCCCTCGATGCGACGGTACAAGTCCGCTCCCTTCAGGACTTTGATCACCAGACAGCCGCGGTATGTGTCGCCGACGTTCCTGCGAACCGTCTTGGGATTGTGCTTCTTGAGGGTTGTCTTGTTGAAAGCGGAGCGATCGGCGCCGACAAGGTCGGCCCAGTATCGCTCGGCGCCTACCGCGTCCGCGTTCTCGTGGATCATGACGCTGTACCGGAGGCGCTCACGCTCGACTTCGAGGAGATCCAGCCAGGCGAGGAAGACCTGGATCATGCCGGGGTCGCTGTTGATGAAGGCGACGTTCTCGCGGCGGTCGTACGGCTTGTCCTTGCCGCCCTCTGCCCAGTACAGGCTTACGCCCACGAGGAACAGTTCGCGTGGTGACAGCCGGCCGATCGCCCGCTTGGCTGCCTCCTTTGTGCGCTGCCGCTCCTCGTCTCGTACCGCCAGTTCGTGCTCCCAGCGCTTCCGGGCTGCCAGCTTCGCTTGTTCCGTCGGATCGCGGCGTTCCGGCTTCGGTAGGTCTCGCACCCACAGCGACACCGAGCTCTTGGAGCACCCCAGCTCCACCTGGATCTGGTCGTAGGTCCAGCCCTGGAGTCGGAGCTCCCTCGCCCTGTCCCTCAGGTCGTCCTTCGCGTTCGGGCGCTTTGTCCATTCCGGCGGCGGCTCGCCCTCCAGGAGCCGGTTGAGGATGTCGTTGTTGTCGACGTGCAGCCGGTCGCGGATCTGGCGTCGGCTGAGGCCTGCCCGCCGCAGCGCCACCGCCTGCTCCCGCAACCCCTCGAAGTCGGCGTATTTGCCGTGCGAATGTGCCATGGGCATACGGTCCGGGCGGAATGATCGGTTCCGCGGTCGAACGGTGTGCGATTCAGCAGTTCGAGGGATATCGGGCGGTTTCGCTTACGTTCGGTCACGGAGTGTGGTGTAGGCCAGTCGGGAAAACTCCCCGGAAATCGGCGCCCCACGGCCCTTAGGCTGGAGCCATGACCACGACGGGGGAAGACCACGCCGAGGCCCCGCCACCGGGGGCGGGGCCGTGGTGGTGGGGCAGGTTGCGCAGTGCCGTGCTGGACGTGAGCCTGGGTGTCGCGTCCGCGTTGGAGTGTGGGGTCGAGGGGGTTCGGTTCGCGGAGGATGCCGGGATTCCGGCGGCCGCGGGGGTGGTGTTCGGGGTTCTGGCCGGGTCGGTGCTGGTGCTGCGGCGTCGGTGGCCCATAGCCGTCGTGCTCGTGTCCATCGCCGTGATGCCCGCCCAGATGGGGTTCCTGATGGGCATCGTCGGGCTCTACACCCTCGCCGCCTCCGAGCTTCCGCGGCGGATCATCGCCTCACTGGCCGGCATGTCGTTCGTCGGCACACTGATCGTGACGTTCGTGTGGGTGCGGCAGGACGTGGCGCGGGGGAACCTGACCTTCGGGGACTGGGTGATTCCGTTCGCCTCCGTCACCACCGCTCTCGGCGTGACCGCGCCGCCGCTTCTGCTCGGGCTGTACGTGGGGGCCCGGCGGCGGTTGATGGAGAGTCTTCGGGAGCGGGCCGACAGTCTTGAGCGGGAGCTTCAGCTGCTCGCCGAGCGGGCGGAGGAGCGGGCCGAGTGGGCGCGGAACGAGGAGCGGACGCGGATCGCCCGGGAGATGCATGACGTTGTCGCCCACCGGGTGAGTCTGATGGTGGTGCATGCTGCCGCGTTGCAGGCCGTGGCCAGGAAGGATCCCGAGAAGGCGGTGAGGAACGCCGCGTTGGTGGGGGACATGGGGCGGCAGGCGTTGACCGAGTTGCGGGAGATGCTCGGGGTGCTGCGTAGCGGTGCTGGTGCCGGCGGTGCTGGTGTCGGCGGTGGTGGGGAGAGGGTTCGGCAGGCCGTCGTGCCGCTTGCCGCTGTGGGGGCCGCTGCCGCTGCCGCGGCTGATCGGGAGCGGGGCGGGGTGGACGAGGGGGTTGCCGAGGGGCCCTGTCTGTCCGAGTTGGACGAGTTGGTCGGGCAGTCGGCCGCCGCGGGGATGGTGGTGGATCTGTCCGTGGAGGGGGAGTCGCGGTCGTATGCGCGGGAGGTCGAGCAGACGGCGTTCCGGGTGGTGCAGGAGGCGTTGACGAACGTCCACAAGCATGCGGCGGGGGCGAAGACGCATGTGCGCCTGGCGCACCGGGTGTCGGAGATCGCGATGCAGGTGGAGAACGAGCCGCCGCCGGAGGTGGCGTCGGAGTCGTCGGCGCGGTTGCCGTCGGGTGGTAACGGCCTGGTGGGGATGAAGGAGCGGGTCGTCGCGTTGGGCGGGGTGTTCGTGTCCGGGCCGACGGATGCGGGGGGTTTTCGGGTGTCGGCGGTGATTCCGGCGGCGTAGCCGTGCAGTGTTTCGCCTTGCCGGGCGTCGGGTTCCGTTGCCGTGGTGGCTTTTTCGTGTGTCAGCCCGCTGTGAGTCGTACCGGTTCTATGCCTGCGACCAGTCCGGCGAGGGCTTGGTCGATGTCGGGGCCGAGGTACCAGTCGCCGGTGTGGTCGAGGGTGTAGACGCGGCCTTCGGTGTCGATGGCGAGGAGGGCCTGGGTGTCGGTTTCGGCGCCGAGGGGGCAGACCTCGGTGTCGAGGGCGAGGCCGAGGTCGCCGAGGGTGCGGGCCATGTGGAGGCCGTGGAGCGGGTCGAAGTGGACGGTGGCGGGGGCGATCTGGCGGCCGGGGCCGGTGGGTGTGAGGTGGAGGCCGCCGAATTCGGCCCAGGCTTCCACCGCGGCGGGGAAGACGGCGTGGCGGTGGCCGGCGGGTGAGACGTGTTCGCGGAGGGCGTCGGCCCAGATCTCGGCCTGCTTGATGTCCCAGCGTCCGGGTTGCCAGCCGGCGGCGCGCAGGGCGGCGTCGACGGGGACGGGGAAGCGGGTGGTGGAGGTGCGGTCGGTGTGCATCTGCCCTTCGTTCGTCGATACGCCGGGGTTGCGGCGGCCCGGCGGGGTGCCGTCTTGCTGGTGCCGTTTTTACTGGTGCTGTCTGGCTGATGCCGTCTTGCGGGTGTGGTCTGGCTGATGTGGTCTTGCGGGTGCCGTCTAGCTGATGCCGTCTTGCTGGTGGGGGTAGGGGGGGTCAGTCGTCTGCCGCTGTCGGGTCGACGATGCGGACGCCGAAGTGGGCGCTGAGCGCGGTGCAGGCGCGGCAGGGGGCGGCGAAGCTGCCGTGGAGGGGGTCGCCGTCCTCGCGGATGCGGCGGGCGGTGAGCTTGGCCTGTTTGAGGGCTTTGCGGGCTTCGCCGTTGGTCATGGGTTTGCGGGCGGCGCGTTTGCTGCGGGCTTCGTCGGCGGTGGCGAGGTGGCGGGAGATCAGGATCGTCTCGGCGCAGCGGCCGGTGAAGCGGTCGCGTTCGCCGCTGGTGAGGGTGTCGAGGAAGTCCTGGACGAGGTGGTGCAGGGAAGGGGCCTGGTCGCCGCGGGCGGCGGTGCCGGTGAGGGTGGCGCCGCGGACGGAGAGGGCGGCGGCGACGGTGGGGAGTATGCCGTCGCGGCGGTGGCGGAGGGCGGGCGCGTGGGGGGTTTCGGTGGCGCTCCAGCCGATGCGGGGGTCGCCGGACCTCGCCGCGTCGGGTCCCGTCTGCGTGGTGTTCATGATCGTCATCCCCTCCCGAGCATCCCCCGGGCATGCTCTCGGACGTCACAGAGTGCCAAACGGCGTGGCGGGTGCGGAAGCTGGGGCGGCGCGACACGCCCGGGTTTGGGCGGGCTGTCACGGCGGGGTGACGGCTGGTCACGGAAGCGGAGGGGGGCATGACCGGCGCCGGTGACCGGTCTCGTCGTACCGCATAGGCTGTCGGCACCGCTTTCCATGCGGTGACGTGTGGACGCAGACGAGACAGTCGATACGGGGCGTTGTGACCGTGTGTGGTCAGGGCGGGCCCGTATCAGAACGCCGCAGGGGGCAACCGCCATGACGACAGGTCGGCTCGGGCAGCAAGCCGCGCCGCCGAACGCGGCCTACGCCGGGCAGGTCGTGCATTTCCCGGATCCGGTACGGGCGTCCCGTCACCCGAGAGGAGTACGGGTCGACGAGCGTGGTTACCCCGACTTCTCGCCGTACGCGCGTGCGGCGGCGGAGATCGCGGAGCCGCCGGAGGGCTTCGGTGTCGACGAGTTGCGGCTGACGGACTATGTGTCGGCGAACGCGGCGCTGGCGGCGTCGGGGCACGATCTGTGGGACACGGTGCCGTCGGTGGCGACGCCGCACGGCTGGACGTGGCATCACGCGGTGGGTTCGCGGCGGCTGGAGTTGGTTCCGGTCGAGGTGAAGGCGTTGCTGCGGCATCACGGTGGGATCGCGACGTCGGCGGTGGATCAGAACAAGCGGGGGACGCGGCCGTTGCAGGACACGCGGCCGGCGCACTTCGGGCTGCCGAAGTCGGGTGTGGCGGTGACGGAGTCGCAGGTGCTGGGCGTCGAGGAGGATTTGGGGTATCGGCTGCCGGGTGCGTATCGGTCGTTCCTGAAGGCGGCGGGCGGGTGTGCCCCGGTGGGGACGGCTCTGGACGCGGAGTTGGGGCTGCTGGTCGATCAGCCGCTGTTCACCGTGCGGGACGAGGCTGCGATAAATGACCTGGTCTATGTCAACAAGTGCCTGCGGGACCATCTGACCAAGGACTACCTGGGTGTCGGGTTCGTGCAGGGCGGGTTGTTGGCCGTGAAGGTGAAGGGCGAGCGGCTCGGTTCGGTGTGGTTCTGCGCGTACGACGATGCGCGGGACGTGGATCCGGCGTGGCCGGCGGCCGAGCGGGTGGAGCGGTTGCTGGTGCCGTGCGGTGAGGACTTCGACGCGTTTCTGTCCCGACTGGCGGGTTCTCCGCCGGAGTTGGAGACGGTGGCGAATCTGATGGTGGACGGCGGGTTCGCGCGTGTGGTGCCCGTGGCTGCCGCGGCTGTGGGGGAGTGAGCTTCGCGATGGTGACGTTCGCACAGGCGCAGGAGCGCGCGGAAGAGTGGATCAACGGGGATGTGCCGTCGTACCAGCATCGTGAGGTGCGGGTGCGGGAGTTCGAGCTCGGGTTCGTGGTGTGGGCCGAGGACCGTGCGGGCGGGCCGAGTTCGGACGGGGGCGGTCAGCGGCTGGTGATCGCCCGGGACAGCGGGGAGGCCACGTTGTGGCCGTCGCTGCCGGTGGGTGAGGTGATTCGCCGGTACGAGGAGGAGTACGGCCGTGGCGGCGCGGCGGCGGAACCGGCGCCGGCGGCTCCGGCTCGGGTGGATCTGAATCAGACGTCGTTCCTGTTGACGCCGCCGGAGTGGTTGCAGGAGGCGGCGGACAAGTTGGGGATCTCGGATGCTCGGCGGGATGGCGGGGCTGGGGATTCGGGGGCCGGGACCGGTGCCGGGACGGGGGTCGGGACGAGGCCTGGTTCCGGCGGTTCTGACGGTTCTGTCGGTGGTACGTCCGGTGGTGGAGGGCTGCCTAGGACGCAGGGTGGGGTTCCTGCGGCTCCTGCGGCTCCTGCGCCTGGTGTGCCCGTAGGCGCGACTCCGTGGGCTGGGACGGACACCGGTGGCGATGCCGGTGAGGACCGTTCGGTGCCGTTGCCGGAGACGGTGTTCGCGCCGCCGCTGAGCGGTGACGACAGCGCGCTGCCGGATGCCAAGACGGCGCTGTTGTCGGGTGGCGGTCAGGTTCCGTCTCCGGTGGTGGGGGCGGGGTCCGGCGGTTCGGACGCGTCGAATGCGCCGGGTGCGCCGAGCGTGTCGAGTGCGTCGGGTTCGCAGGGTGGTGCGACGCCTCCGCCTCCGCCGCCTGGGCCGCCGGTGCCGGGTACGCCTCCGCCGGGTGCCACGCCGCCGCCTCCGCCTGGGCCGGGTGCGCCGTCGTACGGGTACCCGCAGGGCGGGCCTGCCGGTGGGGTGGGTGTGCCGCAGGCTCCTGGTGCTCCTGGTACGCCGGGGCGGCCGCTTGCGTCGAACGCCGGGGACATTGCCGATGCGGCGACCAGTAAGGCGGCGCCTCCGCCGCGTGCGCGGGGTGGGGCGGTGCCGCCGCCTCCGCCGCCGGGTGCGCCGGGGACGCCGGGGGTGCGGGCGGGGAGTGCGCCGCCTCCGCCGCCGTCTGCTCCGGGAGCGCCCGGGATGCCGGCGGGTGGGTACGTTCCGACGCAGCTTGTGTCCGCGTTGGGGCCGGATGGGCCTGAGGGTGCTCCGGGTGGCCCGGGCATGCCCGGCGCTCCGCAGCCGCCCGGCGCGCCGGGTGCGCCGGGTGCTCCTGGGGCTCCCGGTGGGCCTGGCGGACCGAATCCGCCCGGTACGCCTCCGGGTGCTGTGCACCATGCGGCGACTGTGCTGGCCGACCCGAGTCAGATGGGCGGTCCGCCGCAGCCGCCTGGTGCGCCTGGTGCGCCTGGTGCTCCGGGTGCGCAGAATCCGCCGGGCGTCCCCAACGCGCCCGGTGCTCCGGGTGCCCCGGGCATGCCCGGCGCTCCACAGCCTCCTGGCGTCCCCGGTGCCCCCGGTGCCCCCGGTGGGCAGGGCGGCCAGGGCTCCGCGGGCGGTGGTCGGGGTGCCGTTCACCATGCGGAGACCGTGCTGGCCGCGCCCCCGGTGGGCGGCCCCGGTGTCCCGTCGGCGCAGGCGCCCGGTGCTCCGGGCGTGCCCAACCCGCCTGGTGCTCCGGGTGCCCCGGGCATGCCTGGCGCTCCCGGCATGCCCCCTGCCCCCGGTGCGCCCGGCGCTCCACAACCTCCTGGCGCCCCCGGTATGGCAGGCGGCCCAGGTATGCCCGCGGCTCCCGGTATGCCCGGCGCCCCAGGCATGCCCCCGGCCACCCCCCAGCCCCCGATGCCGCCAGGTGCCGTACCGCCGCCCCCCGGCCGGCTCGGCCAACCAGGCCACCCGGCACCGGCCCCGGCGCAGTCCTCCGCCCCGGGCCAACCCCCGGCATACGGCTACCCCCAGCAGCCCACCGGTCAGCCGACCGTCGGCCCCGGCTACCAGGCCGTCCTTCGCTACCGCGCGCAGGACGGGTCGGAGCAGCAGCTGATCCGGCGTTCGGCGCCGGGTACGCCGCACCCGGAGTGGCAGATCTTCCATGAGCTGCGGGGCATGAACGTGCCGCCGGACCAGGTGCTGGAGCTGCACACGGAGTTGGAGTCGTGCGAGCTGCCGGGTGCGTACTGCGCTCGGATGATCCGGGAGCAGTGGCCGCAGGCGCGGATCACGTCGATCGCGCCGTACGGCACGGATCACGCGAGCCGGCAGCAGGGCATGGGGCAGCTGCTGGTGCACCAGGGCGAGTTGCACCAGGTGGCCGACGGGCCCGCCCGCCCGGCGCCGGTGCGCGCCCCGCTGCCGCAGGTGCAGCCGGCGCCGCCGATTCCGCCGGAGGGCGTGGCGCAGGAGCTGGCGGGGGCGTTCGGGCCGGGGATCTTCCGGTTCGAGCAGGCCGCCGTGTCCCGGCAGGGCGTGCCGCCGGTCGTGGCGCACAGTCTGGTCGTCGGCGGTCTGCCGATGGACGTCGGTCCGTTCTTCTGGGCGCAGGCCCAGCCGGGGCGGCCGGTTCCGACGCTGGCGGAGTTGGCGCAGGAGCGCGGGGTGCAGCCGGCCTCGGACGCGGGCTCGTACCTCGTCATGGGCAGCGACTTCGGCAAGGCGCTCTGTGTGCAGTACGGGACGGCGAACATCGTCGCCGTGCCGGTGGAGGCGGGGCCGGGCGGTGCGCCCGTACCGCCGCAGTTCGTGAACACGGGCCTGCCCGAGTTCCAGCGCTGCCTGGCGCTGCTCGGCCGCATGTGGCGTCTTCGCTTCGGCCTGACCCAGGAACAGGCGGGCCGCTGGACCGTCGACTTCCAGGCCCAGCTCGCCTCCCTCGACCCGGCGGCACTCGGCTCGCCGGAGAGCTGGTGGTCGGTGCTGTTGGAGCAGATGTGGGACGGGTTGCTGTGACAGCGCGGGGCTGCCGCGGCGGCTGGCCGTGAGGTGGCCCTGTCGGGTGGCTGTGGCGGCTGGCCGTGAGGTGGTCCCGTCGGGTCGCTGAGGCTGCTCGCCGCAAGGTGGCACGACTCGGCTGCCCCGACTGCTGGCTGTGAGGTGCCACTGTCGGGTGGCTGTGGCTGTGGCTGTGGATGCGGCTGGGCCTGTTGGCTGCGTGTGGGCGCTGCCTGGCTGCTGCGCTGCTTGCCGTGAGGGGCCACCGTCCGGTGGCCCCAGCTGCTCGCCGCAAGGCGACACCACCCGGCGACACCACCCGACGGCTCCGGCCGCTCGCCGGCGTGCTGACGTCACCCGGCCGCTCGTCGTGACGTGACGTGACGTGACATCACCCGGCTGCCGCTGACGGCGGCGTGCGGGGGTGAAAGGGCCGGCTCCCGGTTGTGCGACGGGGAGCCGGCCCCTTCGTATGCGCCCGTATGCGCTTTTCCTGCGGGGCTCAGTGCCTCCGCCCGTGTCCCCCGTGCGGAGTGTCGCGTTATGAACGCTTCCGCCCCATACATCAAGATGTGCGCTAAATCATCATTTTCGTATCCCCGGCGGAGAGGGGTTCCAGGATGAGCAGCGCACCCGGCTCGTTCCACGACTTCGTGGTCGTACGAGGGCGTGGCTACCGTCCCGACCAGGTCGATGCCTATGTCGACGCCCTTTTCCGGAACCGTGACGCCGCCTGGGAGCGGGCCGCCCGGCTCACCGTGCTCGCCAGGGAGATGGACGAGGAGGCGGAGCGGCTGCGGGAGACGGTGGCGCAGCTGGCCCCGCAGACGTACGAGACGCTCGGTGAGGGCGCGCGGCGGATCTTCGAGTTGGTGGAGGAGGAGGCCGCGGCCGTGCGGGAGGCGGCGCGGCAGGAGGCGCGGCGCATGGTGGAGGAGGCGCAGACGTACGCGGAGGGCGTGCGGGAGGCGGCGCAGGCGCACGCCGATGCCGTGGGCGCCGAGGCCGACGAATACGCCCGTCAGCGGTTGCTCGCGGCCCGAAGTGAGGCGGGGGAGATTCGTATCGCTGCCAAGCGCGCGCTGAAGGAGGGGCGCGGGGAGGTGCTCGGCCCGTTGCGGGAGACGCGGCAGCGCACCAACGGTCTGCTCACCGACCAGGCGAAGGAGCACGCCGAGCGGTGGGCCGACGCCGAGCGGGAGGCCGAGGAGCAGCTGGCCGCGCTGAGGGCGTCGGAGGTGGAGCGGGTGGCGCTGGCCGAGGCATCGGTGGCCGAGGCGGAGCTGGTGCTCGCGGACGCGGAGGCCTCGGCGAAACGGCTCCAGGAGGAGGCGCAGGCGCACGCGACCGAGGTGCTCGCGGCGGCCCACAAGCGCGCGGACGAGATCGCCCGGGAGACGGAGCAGGTACTCCACGAGCACGGCAAGAAGTGGGACGAGGTCCGCACGCACATGAACCAGTTGCGCAACAGTCTGACGACGCTGACCCGGCAGGCCGCCCTGGAGTGAGCGACGCCGGTTGCGGGCCGGTGCGTTCGGGCAGGGTGGGATCGGGAACCGCCCTGCATCGGACGTGAGTTGAGGCACCGTGGACTGGCTGAGCGCGCAGGATGTCGTAGCCGTGGTGGCGGTCGTCGTGGGTGTCGTCGCCTCGGTGGCCACGGTCTGGTACGACCGCCGGGTGCCGCGGCGCAAGCGGATCGGCTACCGGGTGCAGCTGGACAGCCCGATCGACGACGACGCGTGGCGCAGACCGGCCGGTGTCCGCCTGGGCCTGTTCGACGAGGCACCCGGCATGGACGACGCGACCCTCGTGCTGCTGCGCGTCGAGAACGACGGCACACAGAGCATCGGAGGCGACGACTACACGGGCCCCGAATCCCATGGCCTGACCGTGGTGTTCGCCGACCGCACCGTCCGGGGCGTCTCGGTCACCCAGCCGCCCTGCCTTGATCACCTGATGGACCACTTCACCTCGCCCCGGGGCTTTGGCTACCAGGCCGACCAGCTGCGCCTGCCGCGCGTGCCGCTCCACCAGGGCGACCATTTCAAGGTGCTGGTGCTGCTGTCGGGCGGCCGTGTGGGCAGCCCGGTACGGCTGCTCGGCGGCATCCGGGACGGCGAGGTGCACCCCAACCGCGCCGCGACGCCGGACGACAGGCCGCCGCTGTTCAACAACGCCGCCCGGCTGGTCGCCTTCGCGCTGACGTTCTGCGTCCTGGTTCTCGCCGGGGTGGTCCTCACCCGCGACGGCGTGTCCGGCGGCGGGGACGTGCCCGCGGCGCAGGTGGTCGGCGCCACCGTGGCGGCCGCCGCGCTGGGTGCCTTCGCGGGGGCGGTGCTGAGACACCGAGGACGCCACCATGTCCCCAGCGCCTCCGTGCAGGTCGCCGACCCCGTCCGGCGCTTCCGTGAGGTGATCCTCCTGGCCGCGGTGGCCCTGCTCGGATACGCCATCGCCTTCCTGGCCGGCCGGCCCCTGCTGGACGAGCCCCACCCCCTCGGCTTCGACGCCTCCGAGACCGCGCAGGTCATCGTGGCGATCGCGGGCCTCACCTCGGGCGTCACCGCGGGCGCGGCCGCGATCATCAAGGCGGTGGCTCATCTCACCTACGCCCGGGCGGACCTGCTGCGCGCCCGCGGCAATCAACCGCGGTCGGAGACGGGCGAGGACCCGGACGCCGAGATGCAGCCTGCCTCCGGCGAGTGACGCGAAGGTTGGGGTGCCGGGAGGTAGCCCGGTCCCGGTGAGTGGCCCGAAGGTCCGGACGCGAGGGTGTGGTTGGCCGCGTGGTGAGTGGTGCGAAGGTCGTCTGGCCGCTGGGAGGTAGTTGTCCGCCAGGTGAGCGGCGCGGGTTCGGACGCGGGGATGTCGTTGGCTGCCCGGTGAGTGGGGCGAAGGTCTGGCCGTCGGGATGTAGCTGTCGCCAGGTGAGCGGCGCGGGTCTCCGGCCGCCGGGATGCAGTTGGCCGCTCGGCGCGTGATCCGAAGGCCCGGACGCCGAAAAGTAGTCGCCCCCCCCGCGCGTGCCCCGAAGGCCCGGACGCCGAAATGCAGCCCGCCCCGGCGAGTGACTCGAAGCCCGGGTCACTCCCGCGGCTCCCGCCGCACCCAGCGCCCCCCCGCTCAATTCCCCCCGCTCAATTCCCCCTCCGCACCGCCCCCGCCAAAATCCACCCCTCCACGGCCTCGTACTGCCGCCGCTGCTCCTCCGTCTTGCCCCGTCCCGACATGACCGTCCCCAACCACCCGAAGAGGAAGCCGGCCGGTATCGACACGAGCCCGGGTGTCGTGAAGGGGAACCAGTTGAAGTCGGCGTCGGGGAAGGCGGAGATCGGTGAGCCGGACACCAGGTTGGTTCCCGGCATCAGGACCAGCACCACCGCCGAGCCGCCGATCAGGGTCCACAGCAGGCCGGCGCGGGTGTACCTGCGCCAGAAGAGGCTGTAGACGAGCGCCGGGGCGATGGCGGAGGCGCCGAGGGTGAAGGACAGGGTCACCAGCGGTTGCAGGCTGCGGTGCTGGACCATGGTCGCCAGCACGATCGCCGGGACGCCCACCGCCAGCGCCGACAGCCGGGCCAGCGCCATCTCTCGGCGGGCGGACAGCTCCCGCAGCCGGGTGGCGAACACGTCATGGGCGAGGGAGTTCGCGCAGGCGAGGATCATGCCGGCGACCGAGGCGAGCACGGTCAGGAAGATGGCCGTGGTGACCGCCGTGAAGACGAGCGTCTCCGTGGTGGAGACGTCGGCGCCGAACGCGGCCCTGGTACCCAGCAGATAGGCCGTGTTGCCCTGCGAGTCCGCCCCGGCGATCACCTCCCGCCCGATCAGCGCCGTCGCACCGAAGCCGACCACCGTGATCACCAGCACGAACACCGCCACGCTGGACACCGCCCAGGACATGGACCGCCGCACCTGACGCGCGCCGCTCGCCGTGTACATACGCATGGTGATGTGCGGCAGAACCGCACCGCCGAGGACGACGGCCATCTGGGAGCTGATCATGTCGAGGCTTGGATGCGGGCCGCCCGCGAACTGCAGCCCCGACTCCAGGAAGGCCGAGCCGACCCCGCTCTGCGCCGCCGCCGCGTCGAACAGCGCGCCCGGATCCCAGTCGAACCGCCGCAGCACCAGTACGGCCACCACGGCGCCCGATCCGAGCAGCATCACCATCTTCAGGATCTGGATGAGGGCCGTGCCCTTCATCCCGCCGATCGCCGCGTAGCTGATCATCAGCACGCCCAGCCCGACGATGCATCCCGTCTTCAGGGAGTCGCCCGAGAACCCCAGGATGAACGCCAGCAGCTGCCCGGTCCCTGCCAACTGCACCAGCATCAGCGGCATCAGTGCGGCCAGCGTCACCGCGCACGCCGCGACCCGCACGCCCCGACCCGGCATCCGGCGCGCCAGCGCGTCGCCCATCGTGAACCGGCCCGCGTTGCGCAGCGGTTCGGCCAGCAGGAACATCAGCAGCATCAGGGACAGGGCCGTGCTCAGCGCCAGCACGATGCCGTCGTAGCCGCACAGCGCGATCACGCCGGTCGTGCCCAGCACGGTCGCCGCGCTGATGTAGTCGCCCGCGATCGCCAGGCCGTTGCGCATGGGGGACAGCGAGCTGTAGCCGGTGTAGAACTCGTCGAGGTCGTCCCGGTCCGGGCCCATCATCACGCACAGCAGCAGCGTGATCGTGGCCACGGTGCAGAACGCGACGAGCGACCAGGCCTGCGCGTCCGAGCTGAAGTCCGTCATCGCCCGGCCTCCCTCTTGCCCGCCTCGCGCTTGGCGTCCACCGCGGCCTCCTTGCGGATACGGTCCGCGAGCGGGTCGACGTATCGGCTGGCCGTGTGCTCGTACAGCCATATCGCCAGCCAGGTGACCGGCAGTTGGAGCAGCGCGAGGAGCAGGCCGACGGGCAGCCCGTCGGTGACCGTGCTCGTCATGAACCCGGGCGCGCCGGCGGACAGGATCAGGAAGAGGGTGAAGTACCCGAGCGCGGTGAGCGTCGCCACGCGCCGCTGCCAGCGGTAGGCGGTGCGCAGGATCCGCAGGTCGCTGTGGTGCCCGAGGGGCGGGTGGTCCGGGGTCCGGTGGCGCGGGGGTGCGGTCGGTTCCGGCGGGATGGGGGGCTGCCAGGGGTAGGTGGCGTACGACGGGGACGGAGTCGCCGGGGGCGCCGGGTACCGCGGGGACGGCGAGAACGGGTCGTGCGGGTGGTGCCGGTCGTGCGGGTCGTACGGGTGGTACGGGGAGGACATCCCGGTGCTCCTTGCGTGGCTCGGGTCCGGTGCGGCGGACCGCAGGGAGTGTGTGGGGGGCGGGCGAGCCACGCACGTTACTGCGCAGTACCGGGAGTGGTCGAGGGTTTCACCAAACTGAGTGGTCGGTATGCGCTTACTACGCAGAATGCCCCCTGACCTGGGGTGTTACCCCGGTTAACTCAGACCTTTGAATCGGCTGTAGGGCTACCCGAGGCGACCGGGGCACTACTTGAGGTGAACGAGGGCCACACTGCCGGGCACCTCGCCGCCCCCACCGGCCTTGACGCCCCCACCGGCCTCGCCGCCCCCGCCGTCGAGCCGCGCCCGGAAAGCCAGCCGCCGATCCACCCGCCGCCGCACCGCACGCCCCGCCACGACCACGAACTCCACACCGACCCACCCCCCCGGCCGGCACCCACACCCGCCTGCCCGCCACCGGCCGCACCGACCACCCCGCACCCATCGCCTCCGCCACGACCGTCACGTACTGCCCCGAGCCACCGAAGTACGGCGTCCGTACCTGGGCGCACACCGATGCCCGCCCCGCGCGCGGACGGTTCCCGCTCGTCGTTGGACGGCACGTTCCCGGTCCCGGTCCCGGACACAGGCCTCGACGGCCGCCCCTTCCTCATGCTCGGGCAGCAGACCAGGACCGATGACGACGACTGGAACGAGGCCTGGGCCCGCCTGGACGGCTGGAAGCGCTGGCTGAGCTTCGCCGGAGCGGGCCACAGCTCCTTCACCGACGTACCTCTCCTCGCGGAGCCGGCCGGGATCCCGGGCCCCGCGACGCTGCCCTACGAGCGCTCGCAGGTCCTCACGCGCGCGTACGTCACCGCCTTCTTCGACCTGCACCTGAAGGGCGTCCCGCAGCCGCTGCTCGACGGCCCGTCACCGGCCGAACCCGAGGTCACCGTTCGTCTTCCTTGAGGACGGGGAACCGCCTCGGCGCCAGCAGCAACAGCACCAGGAAGGCCAGCGCCGCCGCGCACGACGCCCCCAGATACACGGCGTGCACCGCGTCGGCGATGGCCCGCCGGGTGGCCTCCGGGGCCGTTCCGCCGGAATCCAGCGCCCGCGTCACCGAGTCCAGGTCGCTCGCCCCGCCGAGCCGCGACGCCAGCACGCCGTTCGCCACGGCACCGAAGAGCGCGGCGCCCAAGGTCTGGCCCGTCTGCCGGCAGAACAGCACCGACGCCGTCGTCGTCCCGCGCTCCGACCAGCCGACCGTCGACTGCACGCCGACGATCAGCGGCAGTTGGAACAGGCCCAGCGCCGCTCCCAGCAACAGCATCAGCAGTGTCGGCTGCCAGGCCTGCCCGGGGTAGGGCAGGAACAGGAACGCCAGCAGGATCAGGGACGCTGTGCCGATCCCGAGCATCGCCGTGTTGCGGAAGCCGATCCTTCGGTACACGTGCTGACTGAGCGCTGCCGACACCGGCCAGCTCAACGTCCATACGGACAGCACGAATCCGGCCGCCACCGGAGCCAGGCCGAGGACCGACTGGGCATAGGTGGGGAGGAACACCGCCGGGGCCACCATCAGCAGGCCCAGCGCGCCCAGCGCCAGGTTCACCGCCGCGATCGTCCGCCGGCGCCACACCCAGCCCGGGATGATCGGGTCGGCCGCCCGGCGTTCCACCACCACGACGACCGCCGCGAGCGCGAGTCCCGTGCCGAACAAGGCGATCGACGGTCCCGACAGCCACGGCCACGCCACCCCGCCCTGCACCAGCGCCGTCAGCAGCACGCCCCCGCACGCGAACACCGCCAGCGCGCCCGCCCAGTCGACACGCGCGCGCGTGCCCGTCGTCTCGCGCTTCGGCTCGTGCAGATGACGCACGATCAGCCACAACGCCACCGCCCCTATCGGCAGGTTGATGAGAAAGATCCAGCGCCAGTCCGCGTACGCCGCCAGGACTCCGCCCACCCCCGGTCCGGCCACCGCCGAAACCGCCCACACCGTGGACAACTTGGACTGGATCTTCGGGCGCTCGTCGAGCGGGTACAGGTCGGCGGCCAGGGTCTGGACGGTTCCCTGAAGGGCGCCGCCGCCCAGCCCCTGCACGATCCGGAACGCGATCAGCGCGGCCATGTTCCAGGCCACCGCGCACAGCAGCGACCCCAGCAGGAACACCGCCGCACCCGCGATCAGCACCGGCTTGCGGCCGAAGGTGTCGGAGAGCTTGCCGTAGACCGGGAGGGTCACGGTCACGGCCAGCAGGTATCCGGAGAAGAGCCAGGAGAAGACGGAGAAGCCGCCCAGGTCGCCGACGATCTGCGGTACGGCCGTGGAGACGATGGTGGAGTCGAGGGCGGCCAGCGCCATCGCGAGCATCAGGGCCGCGACCACCGCCGCGCGCTTCTCGGTTCCGGTGCGCTGTGCGGTGTCGCGTATCGCGGGTGTCGTACGGCCCACCGGGTTCCTTCCCCTTTGGTTTCCCCTTGCATCTATCTGCCGCCGAACAGCTTCCCACTTGACCCTGACGTTGCGGGAGGGTGGAGCCTGGATGCGTCCGACGGGGGAGACGACCCCGAGAAGGGCTCCACCGGTGGGAGGACAGCCCCTAGGGGGATCTCCGTACTAGGTCTCGGGGAGGGTTCGTACCGCCGGAGGACGAGACGGGGCACGGCTCGTCCTTAACCTGGCTTTACGCCGCTGGGGGGCGGCTGACCGAACCCATGGGGGTGGGGTTTTCCCCCGCACAAGACGGGGCCGCGCACCAGCGCGCCGGACCCTCTCCCGCCACGAGACTGACTGCCGTAGCAAGTTCTCGCGATTCACCTGCTGACCGACTTAGGAGACATACCGTGACATCGGCTGTGACCATTCCCGGGCACGGAGGCGATTCAGAAGGTGTGGCGCGAAGCGCCTCGATGAGGGGTGGTGGTCGGGCGGCGGGAGGGAGTACGGCCGTTGCCGCGCGGGCGCGGCAGGTCGTCAAGGCGTACGGGTCGGGGGAGACCCGTGTCGTCGCTCTCGACCATGTCGACGTGGACATCGCGCGTGGCCAGTTCACCGCGATCATGGGCCCCTCGGGCTCCGGCAAGTCCACGCTCATGCACTGCCTCGCCGGGCTCGACACCGTCACCAGCGGCCAGATCCACCTCGACGACACCGAGATCACCGGCCTGAAGGACAAGAAGCTCACGCGACTGCGCCGGGACCGGATCGGCTTCATCTTCCAGGCGTTCAACCTGCTGCCGACGCTCAACGCCCTCGAGAACATCACGCTGCCCATGGACATAGCGGGCCGTAAGCCGGACAAGCAGTGGCTCGGGCGCGTGGTCGACACCGTCGGTCTGTCCGACCGGCTCAAGCACCGGCCCACCCAGCTCTCCGGCGGCCAGCAGCAGCGCGTCGCCGTCGCCCGCGCCCTCGCCGCCCGCCCGGAGATCATCTTCGGCGACGAGCCGACGGGAAACCTCGACTCGCGCGCGGGCGCCGAAGTGCTCGGCTTCCTGCGGCGGTCCGTGGACGAGCTCGGCCAGACCATCGTGATGGTCACCCACGACCCCGTCGCCGCCTCGTACGCGGACCGGGTGCTGTACCTCGCCGACGGGCGCATCGTCGACGAGATGTACAAGCCGACCGCCGACGCCGTCCTGGACCGCATGAAGGACTTCGACGCCCGGGGGCGTACGTCATGACCGTCCTGAAGACCTCCATGCGCAACTTCTTCGCGCACAAGGGGCGCATGGCCCTGTCGGCCGTGGCGGTGCTCCTTTCCGTCGCCTTCGTGTGCGGCACGCTCGTGTTCACCGACACGATGAACACCACCTTCGACAAGCTCTTCGCGGTCACGTCGTCCGACGTCACCGTCAGCTCCAAGGACGCCGAGGCCGAGGACGACGGCGCCGGCACCGGCAAGCCCGCCTCGGTGCCCGCCTCGACCGTCGAGCAGGTCGCGGCCGTCGACGGCGTCGAGAAGGCGGAGGGCGCGGTCGCCTCGATGAGCGTGACCGTCGTCAACTCCGAGAACAAGAACATGGGTTCCTCCACCGGCGCCCCCACCTTCGCCGGCAACTGGACCCAGAACGACCTGAAGTCCATGGAGATCACCTCCGGGCACGCCCCGCGCGGGCCCACCGAGGTCATGGTCGACGCGGACACCGCCGACAAGCACGACCTGAAGCTCGGTGACGAGCTGCGCACCATCGCCGCCACAGGCGACATCCGCGCGCGGATCGTCGGTATCGCCTCCTGGAAGGTCACCAACCCGGGCGCGGCCGTCGTCTACTTCGACACCGAGACCGCCCAGCGCGCCCTGCTCGGCGCCACCGGACGGTTCACGCAGGTCTCCGTCACGGCGGCGGACGGCGTGAGCGACGCGCAGCTCAAGAAGAACGTCGCCGAGGCGCTGAACGGCACGTCCAACGGCGCGTACAAGATCCAGACGGCCAAGGAGACCGCTGACGAGAACCGCAAGGACGTCGGCGAGTTCATGAACGTCATGAAGTACGCCATGCTCGGCTTCGCCGGGATCGCGTTCCTGGTCGGCATCTTCCTGATCATCAACACCTTCTCGATGCTGGTCGCCCAGCGCACCCGCGAGATCGGCCTCATGCGGGCGATCGGCTCCTCGCGCCGACAGGTCAACCGGTCGGTTCTGGTGGAGGCGCTGCTGCTCGGCTTCGTCGGATCGATCCTCGGCGTCGGCGCCGGTGTCGGCATCGCGATCGGCCTCATGAAGCTCATGTCGATGGCCGGCATGAACCTCTCCACCGACGACCTGACGGTCAAGGTGACGACCCCCGTCGTCGGCCTCGTCCTCGGCGTCGTGGTGACGGTGCTGGCGGCCTACCTGCCCGCCCGCCGGGCCGGCAAGGTCTCCCCGATGGCCGCCCTGCGCGACGCCGGCACGCCGGCCGACGGCAAGGCGGGCTGGATACGCGGCCTGATCGGTCTGACGCTGACGGGCGCGGGCGCCTTCGCCCTCTACGCGGCGGCCACGGCCGACAAGGCGCGCGACGGTTCGCTGATGCTGGGCGGCGGCGTGGTGCTGACCCTGATCGGCTTCGTGGTCATCGGCCCGCTGCTCGCGGGCGGCGTGGTCCGGGTGATCAGCGCGGTGCTCCTGCGTGCCTTCGGCCCGGTCGGCCGCATGGCCGAGCGCAACGCCCTGCGCAACCCGCGCCGCACCGGCGCCACGGGCGCCGCCCTCATGATCGGCCTCGCGCTGGTGGCCTGCCTGTCGGTGGTCGGCTCCTCGATGGTCGCCTCGGCGACGAGCGAGCTGGACAAGTCGGTGGGCGCGGACTTCATCGTCATGCGCGGCCAGCAGATGATCGTCGCGGACGCCGAGGAGGCGATGCGGCAGACCCCGGGCCTGGAGCACGTCAGCCGCTCCAAGGACGTCAGCGCCACGCTGACCTCGCCGGACGGCAAGACCGATGACACCGGCATCACGGCCGCCGACCCGACGTACGCCGAGGACCTGCGCCGTACGACCACGGAGGGCACCCTGTCCGCCGCCTACGGCAAGGACGCCATGTCGGTCGGCTCCGACTACGCCACCAAGCACGGCGTGCACGTCGGCGACACCATCAGCGTCGCCTTCAAGGGCGGCGAGACGGCGAAACTGAAGGTCGCGGCCATCACGGACGACGACACCTCCTTCGACCAGGGCGCGCGCTACATCAGCATCGAGACGCTGCAGAAGTACCTCCCCGCCGACCGGATCCCGCAGAGCCAGATGCTGCTCGGCAAGGCGAAGGAAGGCCAGGAGGCGGCGGCGTACGCGGCCCTGAAGAAGTCGCTGCACGACTACCCGCAGTACCCGGTCCGCGATCAGACCGACTACAAGCAGGAGCTCAAGGACCAGATGGGCCAGCTCCTGAACATGATCTACGGTCTGCTGGCCCTGGCGATCATCGTCGCGGTCCTGGGCGTCGTGAACACCCTGGCCCTGTCGGTGGTCGAGCGGACGAGAGAGATCGGCCTGCTGCGCGCGATCGGCCTCTCCCGCCGCCAGCTGCGCCGCATGATCCGCATGGAGTCGGTCGTGATCGCCCTGTTCGGCGCCCTGCTGGGCCTGGGGCTGGGCATGGGCTGGGGCGCCACGGCCCACAAGCTGCTGGCGCTGGAAGGGATGAACGTCCTCGACATCCCCTGGCCGACGATCATCGGGGTCTTCATCGGCTCGGCGTTCGTGGGGCTGTTCGCGGCACTGATCCCGGCGTTCCGGGCGGGCCGGATGAACGTACTGAACGCGATAGCGACCGAATAGCCACCGCACACGGGGGTTGCGGGGGACGGGCCCGGTCCGGAGGGAAGACCTTCCGGGCCGGGCCCCCAGTCATGACCGCTGTACACCGCCGGCTGTCGGCTGTCGGCTATGGGCTCTGCCGCTTGAGGAGTACGACCCCGTAGGCGGTGCCGTGGACGGTGTACAGGGCGTCGGGGTGCAGGGTTTTGGCGTAGGCCTCGACGTCGCGGTAGCGCTTGCGGGAGTTGTCGAGGGCGATGAAGTCGGGGTTGATGCCGCGCGTATTGGTGATCCAGAAGACGCGACAACGCGAGGTGAGCCGGCTGATCGGAGCGATGTTCGCCTCGACGGAGGCCCCGTCCGGCACCTCGGCCAGCAGCCGCTCGACGGCGCTCACGCGCGCGGGCTTGCGATAGATCTCGCTCTCGGTCAGGGCGGACAGCGGCAGCGAGGTGGTCAGCGCGAGGGACGCGGCGGCGACGGCGGCGGGCAGGTGATGGGCGTACGACCGCAGCCACGCGCGCGTGCTGTGCCGGGCGCTGTCGAGGGCGTCGACGAGGGCGAGCGCGACGACGGGCATCAGGACGGCGTTGTAGTGCCAGTCGGTGCCCCAGTACTCCGAGTAGGAGGAGACGAACCGCCACCCCAGGGTGGGCAGGGCGATGAGCAGGATCGGGGACCGGAGGGCGAGCAGTCCGGTGGTGGGTATGAGCAGCCAGCCGAGCGTGCGGAGCTTGGTGTCGAGGCCGTCGAAGGGTCCGCCGCCGTCGCCCGACTCGCTGACCTTGTTCCAGTAGTCGTAGGTGCCCGCCGTGTTGAAGCTCGGTATGACGAGCAGGAGGGTGACGGCGACGGCCACCACGCCGAGGACGGCGACGCCGATCGCGTACCGGGCGGCGCGCGGTGAGCTCTTTCGGGCCTTCAGGGCGACGACCAGGGCGAGGACGGCGAGCGTCATCCCCAGGTCCTCCTTCACGAGGACGAGGGGCAGTGCCCAGAGCAGGGCGGCATGCCAGCGCCGGGCGAGCAGCGCCTCCAGGCTGAAGGCGATGAGCGGTACGGCGAAACAGATCTCGTGGAAGTCGAAGTCGACGGCCTGCTGCAGCCCCCACGACAGCCCGTACGCGATGCCGATCGCGAGCCCCCGCGGGCGCCCGAGCAGGCGGCCGGCCGCGCGGGTCACCGGAACGGCGGACAGGGCGAACAGCGCGGCCTGGGCGAGGAGCAGCGTGACCGGTGAGGGGAAGAGGCGGTAGAGAGGCGCGAGGAGCGCGGTGACCGGGCTGAAGTGATCGCCCAGGATGTTGAAGCCCGGTGCCTTGAGGTCGGCCACGGGTGCCTGCAGGTGCGCGTACGAGCGGATGACCTGCTCGAAGATGCCGAGGTCCCAGGACCGCTGGCCCAGATGCCGATAGCGCCCGACGGAGACAACCGCGTAGCCGACGAAGAGCGCCGCAGCGAGCAGCCACGGATCACGCCGGGCCGCGTCGGGCCGCCGCTCGGTCTCCGAGGACGGGGGCGTCGCCGGCGCCGGTATGTGGGGGTCGGCGGACGTGTTCGGCGTCGCGGAGGGAGTGGGGGTGGGCATGAGGGGACCTTACGCGGTGTACATGTTTGGCCTTCAGTCGCCCGGAGGGCGGGCGGGGCGGTTCGGGGCACTTCTTTCTTCGCCCCCGCCGCCCCTACCCGTCCCGTCCTTCTGGGGCTCCGCCCCAGACCCCGCTCCTCAAACGCCGGAGGGGCTGATTTTGGCATTTCAGCCCGTCCGGCGTTTGAGGACGAGGCCCTTCGGGCCGAAGCGGGGGTCTGGGGGCGGCAGCCCCCAGGGACGGGACGGGTAGGGGCGGCGGGGGCGAGAAAAGGCGAGCCCGCAGCACAGCGCGCCCCGCATCCCGCAGCAACGCCGCCCCCTGTATCAGAGAAACCGACGTTGTCCACAGCCCCCGGCACCCGCCCGCGCAGCGACGTACGCTGGAACCCCCGGCCCGTACCACGCGTCGGGCCCTTCGTGTTGCCCACCCCGGACGGAAGCGCCCCCGAATGAGCCTGCACGGTCTGCTCGACGCCGTAGTCAAGGACACCGCCCTCGCGGAAGCGATCACGGCGGCCGCAGACGGCAACCGCATGCACGTCGACCTGGTCGGCCCCCCGGCGGCCCGCCCGTTCGCGATCGCCGCCCTCGCCCGCGAGACCGACCGCCCGCTCCTCGCGGTGACGGCGACGGGCCGGGAGGCCGAGGACCTGGCGGCGGCCCTGCGCTCCCTCCTCCCCCCGGAGGGCGTCGTGGAGTACCCGTCCTGGGAGACCCTCCCGCACGAGCGCCTCAGCCCCCGCAGCGACACCGTGGGACGACGGCTCGCGGTGCTCCGCCGCCTGGCCCACCCCCGCCCCGACGACCCCGAGACGGGCCCGGTCTCCGTCGTCGTGGCACCGGTCCGCTCCGTACTCCAGCCCCAGGTCAAGGGCCTCGGCGACCTCGAACCGGTGGCCCTGAAGACCGGTCAGACGGCCGACCTGAACACCATCGTCGAGGATCTCGCCGCCGCCGCGTACGCGCGCGTGGAGCTCGTCGAGAAGCGCGGTGAGTTCGCCGTACGAGGCGGCATCCTGGACGTCTTCCCGCCCACCGAGGAACACCCCCTGCGCGTCGAGTTCTGGGGCGACGACGTCGAGGAGATCCGCTACTTCAAGGTCGCCGACCAGCGCTCCCTGGAGGTCGCCGAGCACGGCCTGTGGGCCCCGCCCTGCCGCGAACTCCTCCTCACCGACGACGTACGCACACGCGCGCGTGCCCTCGCCGAACAGCACCCCGAGCTCGGCGAACTGCTCGGCAAGATCGCCGAGGGCATCGCGGTCGAGGGCATGGAGTCCCTCGCCCCCGTCCTCGTCGACGACATGGAGCTGCTGCTCGACGTCCTGCCCAAGGGCGCCATGGCCGTCGTGTGCGACCCGGAGCGGGTACGCACGCGTGCCGCCGATCTCGTGGCCACCTCGCAGGAGTTCCTGCAGGCCTCCTGGGCCGCCACGGCCGGCGGCGGCGAGGCGCCCATCGACGTCGGCGCGGCCTCGCTGTGGTCCATCGCGGACGTCCGCGACCGCGCCCGCGAGCTGGACATGATGTGGTGGTCGGTCTCGCCGTTCGCGGCCGACGAGACGCTCGACGCGGACACCCTCAAGCTCGGCATGCACGCCCCCGAGTCCTACCGTGGCGACACCGCGAAGGCCCTCGCCGACACCAAGGGCTGGCTCGCCGAGGGCTGGCGCACGGTGTTCGTGACCGAGGGCCACGGCCCGGCGGCCCGCACGGTCGAGGTGCTCGGCGGCGAGGGCGTCGCGGCGCGCCTGGAGGCGGACCTGGGCGAGATCTCCCCGTCCGTCGTGCACGTGGCGTGCGGCTCGATCGACTACGGCTTCGTGGACCCGCTGCTCAAGCTGGCCGTCCTGACCGAGACCGACCTCACCGGACAGAAGGCGGCCGGCAAGGACGGCGCCCGGATGCCGGCCCGCCGCCGCAAGACCATCGACCCGCTCACCCTGGAGACGGGCGACTACATCGTCCACGAGCAGCACGGCGTCGGCCGCTACATCGAGATGGTGCAGCGCACCGTCCAGGGCGCCACGCGCGAGTACCTCGTCGTCGAGTACGCCCCCGCCAAGCGCGGCCAGCCCGGCGACCGGCTGTACATCCCCACCGACCAGCTGGAGCAGATCACCAAGTACGTCGGCGGCGAAGCGCCCACCCTGCACCGCCTGGGCGGCGCCGACTGGACGAAGACCAAGGCGCGGGCCAAGAAGGCCGTCAAGGAGATCGCGGCGGACCTGATCAAGCTGTACAGCGCGCGTATGGCGGCCCCCGGGCACGCCTTCGGCTCGGACACGCCCTGGCAGCGCGAGCTGGAGGACGCCTTCCCGTACGCCGAGACGCCCGACCAGCTGACAACCATCGCCGAGGTCAAGGAGGACATGGAGAAGTCGGTCCCGATGGACCGCCTGATCTGCGGCGACGTCGGCTACGGCAAGACGGAGATCGCGGTCCGCGCCGCCTTCAAGGCGGTCCAGGACGGCAAGCAGGTGGCCGTACTCGTCCCCACGACCCTCCTGGTGCAGCAGCACTTCGGGACGTTCTCCGAGCGCTACTCGCAGTTCCCGGTGAACACCCGGGCCCTGTCCCGCTTCCAGACCGACACCGAGGCGAAGGCGGTCCTGGAGGGGCTGCGCGAAGGCTCCGTGGACATCGTCATCGGCACCCACCGCCTGTTCTCGTCGGAGACCAAGTTCAAGGACCTGGGCCTGGTCATCGTCGACGAGGAACAGCGCTTCGGCGTCGAGCACAAGGAGCAGCTGAAGAAGCTGCGCGCGAACGTCGACGTCCTGACGATGTCCGCGACCCCGATCCCGAGGACCCTGGAGATGGCGGTCACGGGCATCAGGGAGATGTCGACGATCACGACCCCGCCCGAGGAGCGCCACCCGGTCCTGACCTTCGTCGGCCCGTACGAGGAGAAGCAGATCGGCGCCGCGATCCGCCGCGAACTGCTGCGCGAGGGCCAGGTCTTCTACATCCACAACCGGGTCGAGTCGATCGACCGGGCGGCCGCGCGGCTGCGCGAGATCGTCCCCGAGGCACGCATCGCGACGGCCCACGGCCAGATGTCGGAGCAGTCCCTGGAGCAGGTGGTCGTCGACTTCTGGGAGAAGAAGTTCGACGTCCTCGTGTCGACGACGATCGTCGAGTCCGGCATCGACATCTCCAACGCCAACACCCTGATCGTGGAGCGCGGCGACAACTTCGGCCTGTCCCAGCTGCACCAGCTGCGCGGCCGGGTCGGCCGAGGCAGGGAGCGCGGCTACGCCTACTTCCTCTACCCCCCGGAGAAGCCCCTCACGGAGACGGCCCACGAGCGCCTGGCCACCATCGCCCAGCACACGGAGATGGGCGCGGGCATGTACGTCGCCATGAAGGACCTGGAGATCCGGGGCGCCGGTAACCTGCTGGGCGGCGAGCAGTCCGGCCACATCGCGGGCGTCGGCTTCGACCTGTACGTCCGTATGGTCGGCGAGGCGGTCGCGGACTACCGGGCGTCCCTGGAGGGCGGCGTCGAGGAGGAGCCGCCGCTCGAGGTCAAGATCGAGCTCCCCGTCGACGCGCACGTCCCGCACGACTACGCGCCGGGCGAGCGGCTCCGGCTCCAGGCCTACCGCTCCATCGCCTCCGCCAACACGGAGGAGGACGTCAAGGCCGTACGAGAGGAACTCACCGACCGCTACGGCAAGTTGCCGGAGCCCGTCGAGAACCTCCTCCTGGTGGCGGGCCTGCGCATGCTGGCACGCGCGTGCGGCGTCGGCGAGATCGTCCTGCAGGGCAACAACATCCGCTTCGCGCCGGTGGAGTTGCGGGAATCGCAGGAGCTCAGGCTCAAGCGCCTGTACCCGGGCACCGTCATCAAGCCGGCGGTGCACCAGGTGCTGGTGCCGCGTCCGAAGACCGCGAAGGTGGGCGGGAAGCCGCTGGTCGGGCGGGAGTTGCTCGGGTGGGTCGGGGAGTTCCTGGCGTCGATTCTGGGGTCCTGACCTCCCTACTCGCCCCGCACCTCGGTGTTCTGGCAGGCCTGCAGCAGCCACCTGCCGTCGTCCTGCTTCGTCATGACGTACAGCGGCGCGCCCTCCGTGTCGCCCTCCGGTGAGTGGTAGACCTGCCGGACCTTGACGGCCGCCACGTCGGGCCGCAGGAACTGCGTGTGCGTCACCTCGTAGGTGACCTCGCCGTCGAAGGTGGCGGTGGGCAGGACGGCACGGGTGAACTCGGCGATGGCGTCGAAGCCGATGAGGACCTTGCCGTGGCCGGTCGTCCACAGGGAGTCGGGGTGGAAGAGGGCGAGGAAGCCGTCGGGGTCCTTGGCGCGCTGGGTGCGTTCGACGTCGGCGACGACCTGGGCGATGGCCTTGAGGTCGGCCTCTTCGGGGGCGTTGATGTCCGCGGTTTCGGTGGTCATGGCGACCACTCTGGGACCTCAAGCGCACTTGAGGTCAAGCGCTGCGCGAGAAGCCGCCCGCGGGAGCTTGGTCTCCGCGGACGGCCTCTGTTCGCAAGGTGGTTCAGCGAAAGCGGGCTCGTGGTCCTCCGTGGGTCTTCGGTCCTACGGCTGGTCGGGCCTGTCGCGGTCCATGCCGAGTTCGCGCTCCATCCGCTGCTGCGCGTCGTCGACCTGGCTCTCGTACTTGCTGCCCGTCTTCTCGTTGGCCTTCCGCTCCCCGGCGTCGGACATGTCCCTGGCCTTGTCCTGCGCGTGGCGGTTCTTGAGCCTGTCGAAGATGCCCATCCAGAGCTCCTTCCGGAGGTGATTCACCACCGACGATACGCCCGGGTTGTGAAGTATGCGCGCTTGGCCCATGTGTGGTCTGGACCTCCGGTCCGAGCCGCCTGAATGCCGCCGTGCGCCGGGTCGCTACCGTGTTCGTGACGGCGTACCGGGGAAAACCGCCTGTGCGGGGCGGAACGGGCTGCAAGGGGAGGGGCGCATCGTGATGCGTCTGAGGGGCGGGGCGGCGAGCGCCGCGGCGATGCTCGGCATGGTGCTGGTACTGGCGGGGTGCGAGAACGTCGATCTGCCCGGGGACGGCGAGCCCTCCGGCTCCGTCCCCGCCACGGGTTCCGGCCGGGCCGCCAGCCCGCTCGACAACCCCGACGGCACGAAACCGGGGCTCGCGCCCCTCACCACGGACGCCGACCGGGCCGAGGCACGGGCCCTGATCGAGAAGGTGACGACGAAGGGCCGCGGTCCCAGGACGGGCTACGACCGGGACAAGTTCGGCTACGCCTGGATGGATTCCGCCCCGGGCGGCATCCCGTTCGCCCGCAATGGCTGCGACACCCGCAACGACCTCCTCAAGCGCGACGGCGAGGACCTCCGCTTCCGCTCCGGCTCGGACTGCGTCGTCAGCTCGATGATCCTGCGCGACCCGTACACGGGCCGGACGATCGACTGGGCCAAGTCCCGCGCCACGACCGTACAGATCGACCACGTGATGCCGTTGTCGTACGACTGGCAGATGGGCGCCTCCCGCTGGCCGAAGGGCAAACGCCAGGACATTGCCAACGACCCCCTCAACCTCATGCCGGTCGACGGCCCGACCAACGGCTCCAAGGGCGACTCCGGCCCCGCGTCCTGGCTGCCCCCGAACAAGGGGATCCGCTGCTCGTACGCGGTGCGCTTCGCCCAGGTGTCGCTGAAGTACGAACTGCCGGTGACGGCCGCCGACAAGGAGATGATGCTGCGCCAGTGCGGGGGATGACCCGCGGCCCGGCGCGTGACGGAGCGTCGGGGGCGTCGCGGGGCGCCGGGGGCGTCGAAAACGGCTTTCCGGCGCGGCGTCCCGTGTCTACGGTGACGGTCATGGAGCTGAAGGTATCGACCCTCGCCGAACGCCCCGAGATGCTCGAGCGCGTCGTCGGCATGGCGAACACCTGGCCGGAGTTCGTGGTCCAGGACCTGGTGGGCAACGCCCACTACGGCCGGATCGCCCACGAACTCCCGGAGTACGTGCAGTTCGCCGAGGACGAGCGGGGCGAGGTCGTCGCCCATGCCTACAGCGTGCCGTTCGCGCTCGCCGTCGAGGGCCGCGGCCGGCTGCCCGTGCGCGGTTGGGACCAGGTGCTGGTGTGGGCCTTCGCCGACCTGCGCGGCGGCACCCGTCCCGACACCGTCAGCGCCATCTCCGTCGTCATCGCCCCGCACGCCCAGGGCGGCGGCCTGTCCGCCCGGATGCTCTCCGCGATGCGCGACAACGCCCGGGCCCACGGCTTCGGCGAGGTCGTCGCCCCGGTCCGCCCCAGCGCCAAGCACCTCGAACCGCACACCCCCATCGAGGAGTACGCCCGTCGCGTACGCCCCGACGGCCTGCCCCACGACCCGTGGCTGCGCGTCCACGCCCGCGCCGGCGCCACCATCGACTCCGTCGCCCCGGCCTCCATGACCGTCGCCGGCTCCCTGGAGCAGTGGCGCGACTGGACCGGCCTGCCCTTCGACACCGCGGGCGACATCGAGGTCCCCGGCGCGCTGGTGCCGGTGCGCTGCGAGCCGGAGCGGGACCACGCGGTGTACGTCGAGCCCAACGTGTGGATGCGGCACCCGCTGTGAGCCGGCCCGGGGCGCGCGTCGAGTGGTTCGCGTCGCGCCCCGAGCCGTGAGATGCCGTACACCGATGCGGGTCTTCGGCCGTGCCGTGCGAGCCGGCCGGGTCAGCCGGACTTCTTCCAGTCCTGGCAGCCGGTCGTCTTGAAGTACGCGTCCGAGGCGTTGACGGTGACGACGGCCGTACCGGTCACGTTGTTGTTCGCGATGATCGAGTCGATGCCGTGCTCGGCGTCCTTGGTGCGCTCCCAGTAGCAGGAGTCGTCGGTGTTGCCGGTGGACTTGTAGGTGCCCGGGGCGATGTCGACGCCGACCTTGAACATGCCGCCCTCGCCGGCCATCGCCGAGGCGGGGGAGCCCTTCGCCTTGTCGTCGACGGCCTCCCAGTCCTTGCAGCCGCTCGACGTGAACAGTTTGTCGGTGGCCTTGACGGTGACGTAGCTCGTGCCGGTCACGTTGTCGTTGGTCAGCAGCGAGTCCATCTCGCCGGAGGAGTCCTTGGCCCGCTCCCAGTAGCACATGCCGTCGGTGTTGCCCGTGGTGCGGTAGGTGCCGGGCTTGACGTCCGTACCGACCTGGAAGTCGCCGTCCCCCGCGAACGCGGTCCTCTTCTCGGCGACTTCGGCCGTGTCCTCGTCCCCCCGCTCGCCGCCGTCCTTGCGCTCCGCGGACGCCGAAGAGCCCTGACCGCCGCTGCCGGAGTCGCTGTCGCCACCGCTTCCGGCGTTCGCCGACACGGCGCCGATGACCACGATCCCCACGACGGCACCCAGCGCGATCTTGCCCTTCATACCCATGGCTCTGTTCCCCTCCCCGAGCGCGGCGACGGCCGCCGATCGGCAGTCGCTCGTTCGCTGGGTCAATAAGAGCAGTGCGTGTGAACCGAGTCAACACGGTTCACGAAAAATCGCGTGTACACGGTCGTGAATGAATGGCTCTTGTGTGCGTCGGTATGCTCGGCGTCACACGCGAACGCGGGGACGACGAGGGGAGCGGGCGGGTGCGGCAGGACAACGCGACAGAGGTGACCGCGGCCGGGATCGCCCGGCTCGCCGGAGTGGGACGTGCCGCCGTGAGCAACTGGCGCCGCCGTCACGCCGATTTCCCCAAGCCGGTCGGCGGCACCGAGACCAGCCCCTCCTTCGCCCTCGCCGAGGTCGAGGCCTGGCTGCGCGACCAGGGCAAACTGGCCGAGGTGCCCCTGCGAGAACGCGTCTGGCAGCAGCTCGCCGGCCATCCCGAGGGCCCGGTCACCGCCCTGATCCACGCCGGCTGTGTCCTCCTGCTCATCCATGACCGGCCCACCGTCTGGCTGGAGGTCGGCGCCGGTTCCGACGAGCGGCTCGCCGCGACGCTGCCCGGTGCGCTGGAGCAGGTGCTCGTGCCGAGGCTGGGTGTGAACACCCTGGCCCATGTGAACACCCCGCCCGCCGCAGCCACGCCCCCGGCTGTTCACGGCACGCCCACCCCGCCGGTCACCCCCGCCGTCCGTCTCCCCACCGCCCCCGAACTCCTTCCCTCCGCCCCCCTCCTCCGCGGCACCGCCGAACTGGCCGCGGAACTCGGCGCTCGCCAGACCTTCGAGTTCCTGCTCGGCCGGCACCTCGACGCCAACCCGCGCCAGTACACGCTCACCCCCGCCGAACTCGCCGGTCTCATGGCCGACCTGGCCGAGCTGTCGGGCCCCGCCCGCACCGTCCTCGACCCGGCCTGCGGCACCGGCGCCCTGCTGCGCGCCGTCACCTCCCGTCCCGACCAGGAGCTCTACGCCCAGGACAGCACTCCTGAACTCGCCGCGCTCACCGCGCTCCGGCTCGCCCTGCAGACGGGGGCCGCGGTGAGCGGCGCCGTCGGCGACACCCTGCGCGCCGACGCCCACTCCGGGCTGCGCGCCGACGCCGTGCTGTGCCACCCGCCCTTCAACGAGCGCAACTGGGGGCACGACGAACTGGCCTACGACCCCCGTTGGGAGTTCGGCTTCCCGGCCCGCAACGAGTCCGAGCTGGCCTGGGTGCAGCACGCGCTCGCCCGCCTCAGGGACGGCGGCACCGCCGTCCTGCTCATGCCGCCCGCCGCCGCCTCCCGCCGCTCCGGCCGCCGTATCCGCGCCGACCTGCTGCGGCGCGGTGCGCTGCGTGCCGTCATCGCCCTGCCGGTCGGCGCGGCACCGCCGTACAACATCCCGCTCCACCTGTGGGTGCTGCGCCGGCCCGACCGGGCGCCGGGGCAGCCCGAGGTGCTGCTCGCCGACGTGGGACGGTTCGCCGGTGAGGGGCGGGGCGGGCCGGACTGGCAGGCGGTGCGGGATGCCGTCCTCGACGCCTGGCGCGTCCACGACCGCACCGGCTCGCTCGACGAACGCCCGGGCCTGGCCCGCTCGTTGCCCGTCATCGAACTTCTCGACGACGACGTGGACCTCGCCCCCGCCCGTCATCTCCCGCCCCCCACGGCCGCCGACGGCGCCGAGCAGCTCACGGCCGTGCGCGAGCGCCTCGGCGAGACCCTGCGGCTGACCGCCGACCTCACCCCGCCGCCCCCCGACGCCGCCCAGCCCGCCCGCTGGCCGCTCACCACCCTCGGTGAACTCGCGCGCGGGGGCGGCCTGACGGTGCGGACCGGCGGACACGGCGGCCACGCGCGCGTGCCCGTTCTCACCGACCATGACGTGCTCGCCGGAACGGCCCCCTCCGGGACGCTGCCCGAGAGCGACGAGGAAGCGGTGCTGACCGAACCCGGCGACGTCGTCGTGCCGGTCGTCGGCGGCGGCTCCATCGCGCGCGTGATCGACGACGCGACCGGCGGCGCCGCCCTGGGGCGCAACCTCGTGCTGCTGCGCCCCGATCCCACGGCGCTCGACCCCTGGTTCCTCGCCGGCTTCCTGCGCGGCACCGCCAACAACCGGCAGGCCAGCAGCTACGCCTCCACCGCCACCCGCCTCGACGTGCGCCGCCTCCAGCTGCCCCGGCTCCCGCTGGACGAACAACGGCGCTACGGCGCCCGTTTCCGCGCACTCGACGAGTTCGAACGGGCGCTCCGGCACGCGGGCCGACTCGGGGAGCAACTGGTGCGCGGCATGTACGACGGTCTGACGGACGGGACCGTCGCGCCCGACTGATCCGGCGGCCGAGCCGCTGATCCGGAGGCCGCGACTCCGCCTGACCTGCGCCGTCGTGCGACGTGATCAGCACGACAACGGTTCGGTACAACTGGTGACCGTATGTCGGTGTCCACCTATACGCTCGAAGCGACAATCGCATGACCGAGGTTGTCCCGCACGTGCGTCCACACCAGGCATCAGGAGCAGTCATGCAAGGCCACGGCCACACGCAGCCGGTGAAGCCGCCGCCGCCGACCGGGTGGCTGGTCTTCCTGCGCGTGTTCTTCGTCGTGCTCTCGGTGCTGAGCTTCGGCCTGCTGATGTGGGCGATGATGCTCCGCCTGGCCATCGTGACCCGCAAGGCGCTCGACTGGTACCTGTTCGTGGCGACGGTCGTGGTGCTGTTCCTCAGCTTCTACCTGCTGGGTTCCGAGCCCGGCGAGGAGATCCACACCGCGGGCGGCTGGACGGGCCTCGCCCTCCTGCTGGGCGGCATGGTGCTCTCGATCTCGTACTACCTCTCCGCGGACATACGCCACTTCCACCAGCTCCGCTTCCCCGGCTACTCCGGCCGGCAGCCCCCGGCTCCGGCCTACGGCTACCCGCAGCCCCAGTCGCCGTACACCACCGCGTCCGTGCCGCAGCCGCCCCCGATGCCCCACACACCGGTGCCCCGCACGCCGGTACCGCCGTCGCCGGCACCTCGCGACGCCGCCCCCCACAGCCCCGTACCGCCGCCTCCGGCCCCGCAGCGCCCCGCGCCCGCGCGCATCGACCAGGTGCGCGCCGAGCTCGACGAGCTCAGTGACTACCTGCGCCGGCACGACGGCCGGCCGGACGGCAACCACGAGGGCGGAAGGTGACCGTGGCGACAGGACGTGTCGTCGCCGGCCGCTATGAACTGTCCACGCTCATCGGCCAGGGCGGCATGGGGCAGGTCTGGACGGCGTACGACCAACGGCTCGACCGGCGCGTGGCGGTGAAGCTGCTGCGACCCGACAAGGTGGCCGGGCAGGAGGCGGACGAGCTGCGCCGCCGGTTCGTGCGCGAGTGCCGGGTGACCGCGCAGGTCGACCACCCCGGCCTGGTCACCGTGCACGACGCGGGCAGCGAGGGCGAGGAGTTGTTCCTCGTCATGCAATACGTCGACGGCGCCGACCTCGCCGACCACCTCGCCGAGCACGACCCGTACCCCTGGCAGTGGGCGGTCGCGGTCGCCGCGCAACTGTGCGCCGTACTGAGCGCCGTGCACGCCGTGCCGATCGTCCACCGCGACCTCAAGCCGCGCAACGTGATGGTGAAGCAGGACGGCACGGTCACCGTGCTCGACCTCGGTGTCGCCTCTGTCATGGACGCCGACACCACCCGCCTCACCCACACCGGCACCCCCATCGGCTCGCCCGCCTACATGGCCCCCGAGCAGGCGATGGGCGGCGCGGTCGGCCCCTACACCGACCTGTACGCACTCGGCGTGCTCCTGCACGAACTCCTCAGCGGCGACGTGCCGTTCTCCGGCTCGACGGCACTCGGCGTGCTGCACCGGCACCTGTACGAGCCGCCGCTGCCCGTGCGCCGTATCCGCCCCGAGGTTCCCGAGGCACTCGAGGCCCTGGTCCTGCGCCTGCTCGCGAAGGACCCGCAGCACCGGCCCGCCTCCGCACAGGAGGTGTACGAGCACCTGGCCCTGCTGCTGCCCGCGCGCGGGACGCCCACCGGAGCGCCCCTCGACCCCACCCGCCCGTTCCTGCGCCCGCACGCCCCCTGGCCGGACCGCGCCCGCACCCCCGCGCCCCAGCCCGCCCCGGTCGCGCCCGTCCCCGAGAAGGCCGAGAAACCGGACGTCGCACGCGCCGTCGACGAGGTCAAACGCCTCCTCGGCGAGGGCCGTATCACCCAGGCCGTCGACATCCTCGGCGCGATCCTGCCCGCCGCCGCCGAACAGCACGGCGAGCACTCCCCGGTCGTACGCACCCTGCGCAAGCAGTACGCGGCCACGCTCATGGACGACGGCCAGTACCGGCGCGCGCTGCCCGAACTGCGCCGCCTCGCCGACGAACGCGCCGCCGAGGCCGGCCAGGCCGACCCGCAGTCCCTGCGGTTCCGCTATGACGCCGCCCAGTGCCTGGAACAGCTCGGCGAACCGGCGGCGGCGCTCGCCGAGTACCGCGCGCTGCTGCCGTACTACGAGAACCAGTACGTCTCCGGCGGCGACACCGAACTCGCCCACGACGTCCGCCGCCGCATCGGCCACCTCCTGCTCGCCCTCGGCGACCGCCCCGCCGCCCACGACACCCTGGCCCGCCTGCTGCTCGACGTGGAACGCCTGCACGGACCGGGCCACCCGCTGGCGGGGGAGGTGCGGCGGACGCTGCACTGGCTGGGGCAGATGCGCGGCTAGGTCTTGTCGTGGGTTGACGGATCCTTGTGGCTCCCACGGGTCCGCGTTTCCCGAACACAGGCCGGCATCGCCGTGCAGACCTCCATGGCCGCCACCACTTCTATGGTCACCAGCAAGGAGACGCGCGGCGGCTACACGATCACCGTCGACCGCGACGCGTCGGACGCGCCGGTGGCCATCACCGGCTGAGCGGTTCCGAGCAGGCCGGACGGTCCGAGTGGGCCGGCCGGGGGTGCTTCGGCGGGCTTCGGTGCCCGAAGTCCTGGTGAATCGTTGGTCGAATGGGTTGGCCAGAGCTTGCCCACTGCCTACCATCGATCACCGCAAGACTTTGTGCACCGTCGCACAAGCTCTCCTCGGGAGGTCTCCTTGCACCGCCGCCGTCGCACCGCGCTCCTCCTCTCCGCCGCGATCGCCGCGGCGCCTGTCCTCACCGCCTGCGGAAACGACGCGCATCCCGGCGCCGCGGCCGTCGTCGGCGGCCAGCGGATCACCGTCGCGCAGCTGGAGAACAGGGTGGGCGAGGTACGCGCGGCACAGCGCGCGGCCGTACCGGACGAGAGCCAGTACGCGCAGGTCATCGCCAAGTCCGGCACCCTCCCGCGCGACGTGCTGCACACCTTGGTCCTCGACCGGGTGCTGCACCGCGCCGCCCAGGACGCGGGCGTGACCGTCACCCGCAAGGAGATCCAGGGCATGCGTGGCGACCTGGAGGAGCAGGTCGGCGGCGCCAAGGCGCTGGAGGCGGCCTGGCTCCAGCAGTACGGCATCCCCCCGCAGCGCCTCGACGAGAACCTCCGCCTCCAGCTCGAGGCCCAGAAACTCGCCACGTCACTCGGCACCGACACCGGCAAGCCCGCCTTCTGGAACGCCCTGTCCGACGCGTCCAAGAAGCTCGACATCGACCTCAACCCGCGCTACGGCACCTGGGACGTCCAGAAGAGCAGCCGGGCCGACGCGAAGACGCCGTGGGTGCGTGAGGTGACGGCGGCGGGGAGCCGGCCAACGGGGTGACGGCACGGGGGCTGTCCCCGGCCTGTGGACAACTGAGTGCCCTCGGAGCCCATGGACAACTCGGGGCGCATGGATAACTCGGAGCCCATGGATAACTCGGGGGCTGTGGATAACTCGGGGCGCCGTCGGCGACGTGGGTTACGTTCGGATCGTGAACGCAACCAGTCCCGAAGCCGCCGCCACCGGCCGCATCGTCCTGCTCACCACCAGCCACCGCGTCGCACCCGGCCTGCTGTCCTGGCCCGCGTGGCAGGCGCTGCACGGCGCCGACCGCGTACTGTGCGCGGACGGCGAGCATCCGCAGCTGCCGTATCTGCGTGAGGCCGGGATAACGGTCGACGAGGCCGCCCCGACCGCCGAGGAACTGATCGACGCATGCGCGGGCGGCCACACGGTCGTGGTCGTGGCCACGGGCGAGGGCGAGCCGACCCTGACCGACGGCCTGGCACGCCTCGCGGGCTCCGGACGCGTCAGCATGCCGGACCTGGAACTGCTCCCCGCCTCCTACGACCTGCCCGGCGCCCGCCTCCTCGACCTCGTCCAGGTCATGGACCGCATCCGCACCGAGTGCCCGTGGTCCTCCCAGCAGACCCACAAGGGGCTGGCGAAGTACGGCATCGAGGAGGCATACGAACTCGTCGAGGCGATCGAGGACGGCGATCGCGAGGAGCTGCGCGAGGAGCTGGGTGACGTCCTGTTGCAGGTCGTCTTCCACGCCCGTATCGCGGAGGAAGGCGGCGACGAGGACGGGGCGGCCCCCTTCTCCATCGACGACGTGGCCGGCGGCATCGTCACCAAGCTCATCCACCGCCACCCGCACGTCTTCGGCGACGAGACCGCGACGACCCCCGAGGAGGTCAAGGAGCACTGGCTGCGCACGAAGGCCGTCGAGAAGCAGCGGGAGTCCGTGACCGAGGGCATACCTCTGGGCCAGCCGGGCCTGGCGCTCGCGTCGAAGCTGGCGTCGCGGGTGCGCACGGCGGGACTGGAAGTACCGCTGCCGTCGGGGGAGGGCATCGGGTACGAGCTGCTCGCGATGGCGGTGCGGGCGGAGGCGGCGGGCGTGGATCCGGAGGCGGCGTTGCGGGTTGCCGCGCGGGCGTACCGGGATGCGGTGCGGGCTGCTGAAGGGGTGTCCTCTTAGTAGCGTTGGGGGAACGGGTGGGTGCGAGGGGTGGGGGCCGACTTGGCAACGGAGTTGGAGTGGCTCAGGGATGTGCTGCTGCGTGCGATCCGTGACTCGTCGGTCGCCGCCGAGCAGATTTCGGAGGTGCTGGCGCGGTCCGGCCTTCCCGGGCTCGTGGAAGCCTGGATCCTCCACCGGCCGGGGGAGGTGTCGGCCGGCGAGCGGCTCGCGTCGCTGGTGGTGCTGCGCACCACTCATCCGAAGGAGTTCGCCGACCTCTGGGCCATCGCGGCGATGTATGCCCCGGCGCGGCGGCCGACCGGCAGGACCTCCGGCGTAACGGCTCGTGGGTCTCGATCGGTCGCGGCGGGCGGAGACATCGGCGTCGCGGTGACCGGCGACGGCTCCACTCATGTCGCGGGCGATCACATCGACTTCCGCGACGCCACCTTCCACGACCCGGTGGTCGGCGTGCAGCACAACCACTACGGCACGGTCCCCGCTCCGGCGCAGTGGAGGCAGGTCGGTGAGGTGGGCCCGCGGGAGTTCGGCGTACGCCCCACCCGGCCCGTGCCAGGGCTGCCCGACGTGCCGCCGTACGTGCCGCGCGACTGCGACGAGGACCTGCGCGCCGAGCTGGCCGGCAACAGCCTGGTGCTGATCCTGGGCGAACCGTGCGCGGGCACGTCGTACACCGCGTGGAACGGTGTGCGTTCGCTGGAGGGCCACCGCCTGTACGCCCCGGCCGCCGGCGAGGACTTACGGCCTCTGGCCGCCGCGCTGCGGTCCAGCCCCGGCAAGTACGTCGTCTGGCTGGACGAGCTGACCGGCCACCTCGGCGCGCGCGGGCTGGACCCGTCGCTGCTGGGGAGCCTCAACGATCTCGGTGCTGTCGTGCTCGCCACGATGAGCCCCGCCGAGTACTACCGACGCCGCAAGGGGGCAGCCCCCGGCGACCTGGTCGTCGCCGCGGCCCGCAAGGTGGAGCTGGCGCGCGAATGGAGCGAGGCCGAGCTGGCGCGGCTGGCCGCGCTGGACGACCCGCGTGCGTACCCGGCGTACATGTGGAGCGGCCGGGAGGGGGTGGCCTCGTACTTCGCCGTCGGACACCACCTGTACGACGAATGGCGTCGAGTGGGCACCCAACTGGAGCACCCGCGCGGGCAGTTACTCGTCCGGGCCGCTGTCGATCTCGCCCGGTGCGGGGTCACGGGTGCGGTACCTGCCGAGCTGCTCAGGAGGGTCCAGGAGCAGTACCGGGCGGAGGACCGGGAGTCGTTCGAGGACGCCCTGGCCTGGGCGACGGCACCGATGTTCGGCGCGTCGGGGTTGCTCGTGGCGGGCGAGGAGGACGGCACCTGGCGGGCTTACGGGGCGCTGGTCACCGAGGCGCTGCGGTCGGACGACCTGGAGCCGGTGCCCGACGAGGTGTGGTGGACCCTGCTCGACGCCGCCCGGGACGAGGACGAGGACTGCAACCTCGACGGCGACGCCGTATATGACGCGGCCCGCACAGCGCTGCAACCCAGGATCGATGCGGGGGACCCGACGGTGGCGCTCGCCTTCGCGCTGCGCAGCGAGGGCGTCGAGCACGAGACGTGGCTGCGCCGGGCGGCGGACGCGGGGCACCCGGAGGGGGCGTGGGAGCTGGCTCAGCTTCTGCTGGACCGCGGGGATGCGGACGACGCCGTCCCCTATCTGGAAGTGGCCGCCAAGTCGGGGAACGGCGACGCCGCCACGGCGCTGGGGAAGCACTTGCGCGATCAGGCACAGTGGTGGCTGGAGAAAGCCGCCGGCGGAGGCAACCTGGAAGCCGAGCACCTGCTGGGGGATCTGTTCCTCGGCAGCGGGGATTACGAGGCGGCGCACTCCCACTACTCGGAGGCGGAGCTGCGCGGTTACGCGAAGGTCGCCCGCAGTATGGGCGCCTGGCTGCTTCTGGAGAACGCGGGCAAGGCGGCCGAGGTGTGGCTGGAGCGCGCCGTGGCCGCGGGAGACGCCAGTGCGGGTGGCCTCTTGAGCGACGCGCGACGCGGGCCGCAGACCGCCGGGGAAGCCGACACGTACTTCGACGACACCGGCCCCTACCCGCTGGACAGCACTCACCGCGGCGTCCTCCTGGAAAAGCAGGGCCAACTGGACGCGGCCCGGGAGAAGTACGAGAAGGGCTACGAGAAGGGCGACGCCTACGCCGCCTACCGCCTGGCAGCCCTCCTCGAGAAGCAGGAAAGAGCCGGCGACGCCAAGGCCTGGTACCGCAAGGCCGCCGACATGGGTCACTACGCCGCCCTGGGGGCCCTCGGCGAAATCCCCGACACGCCGGATACCGTCAAGGAGTGACCAACCAGCCCCACCCCCCGACCCCTACCCCCCAGGCCCCCGAACTCTTCACCTGGGAGTTCGCGACGGACCCCTACCCCGCCTACGCCTGGCTCCGCGAGCACGCCCCCGTGCACCGCACCCGCCTCCCCAGCGGCGTGGAGGCCTGGCTGGTCACCCGCTACGTCGACGCCAAGCAGGCCCTCGCCGACAGCCGTCTCTCCAAGAACCCGGCCCACCACGACGAACCCGCGCACGCCAAGGGCAAGACCGGTATCCCGGGAGAGCGCAAGGCCGAGTTGATGACGCACCTGCTCAACATCGACCCGCCGGACCACACCCGGCTCCGCCGACTCGTCTCCAAGGCCTTCACGCCCCGCAGGGTCGCCGAGTTCGCCCCACGCGTGCAGGAGCTCACCGACCAGCTCATCGACCGGTTCGCCGCCGAGGGGAGCGCCGATCTCATCCACGAGTTCGCCTTCCCGCTCCCCATCCACGCCATCTGCGACCTGCTCGGCGTCCCCCGCGAGGACCAGGACGACTTCCGGGACTGGGCGGGCATGATGATCCGCCACCAGGGCGGCCCCAGGGGCGGCGTCGCGCGGTCCGTGAAGAAGATGCGCGGCTATCTCGCCGACCTCATCCACCGCAAGCGCGAGGCACTCCCCGACGCCCCCACCCCCGGCGAGGACCTCATCTCCGGCCTCATCCGCGCCTCCGACCACGGTGAGCACCTCACCGAGAACGAGGCCGCCGCGATGGCCTTCATCCTGCTGTTCGCCGGCTTCGAGACGACCGTCAACCTCATCGGCAACGGCACCTACGCCCTGCTCACCCACCCCGAACAGCGCGCCCGGCTCCAGTCCTCCCTCGCCGCCCACGACACCGCCCTCCTCGAAACCGGCATCGAGGAACTCCTGCGCTACGACGGCCCCGTGGAGCTGGCCACCTGGCGTTTCGCCACCGAGGCGCTCACCATCGGCGGGCAGCACATCGCACCCGGCGACCCCGTCCTCGTCGTCCTGGCCGCCGCCGACCGGGACCCGGAGCGGTTCGCCGACCCCGACGTCCTCGACCTCGGCCGCCGCGACAACCAGCACCTCGGCTACGGCCACGGCATCCACTACTGCCTCGGCGCCCCACTCGCCCGCCTGGAGGGCCAGACCGCCCTCGCCACACTGCTCACCCGACTCCCGGATCTGGAACTCGCCGTCGACCCGGCCGAGTTGCGCTGGCGGGGCGGCCTCATCATGCGCGGACTGCGTACGCTTCCGGTGGAGTTCACCCCTGTTGGGTGAGTACGTCCACCGCCGCAAACGTGACACGCGCTCAAGTCTGTGATCTTCACGTGATCTGCGCGGCATTAACTTGTGACAAGTGATCGTCTGCCTATACGTTCACGGATCAACGACGGCGCCCAGGTTTCACGCGCCGCGGTCACCACTGTCTCGCGAAAGGTCCCCGCATGCTCTCCGGGAACGGTCGCCACCGACGCCCCCGTCAGGCTCCGGCTCTTCTCGTCGCGGCCGGAGTGACCGGCTCCGCCATCGCCATCCCGCTGCTCGGCGCCTCGGGCGCGAGCGCCGCCGAAGGTAACGTCTGGGACAAGGTGGCCGAGTGCGAGAGCGGCGGCTCCTGGAGCGCCGACGAAGGCAACGGGCGCTACGGCGGACTGCAGCTGACCCAGGACGACTGGGACGAGTACGGCGGCCTCGACTATGCCGCGAGCCCCGACCTGGCGAGCCGCTCCCAGCAGATCGCCGTGGCCCAGAACATCCTCGCGGACCAGGGCGTAGGCGCCTGGCGCACCTGTGGACTGCTCAGCGGGCTCACCGAGGAGTCCGGTTCGGTCGACCTGGACACCGGCGTCGAGGAGGACTCCCCGTCCGCCGTGTCGGGATCCTCCGGATTGCTTGATTCGGCTGGATTGTCCGGCTCGTCCGGATCGGCAGGATCATCCAACTCGTCGGGTTCGTCGCAGTCCGAGGGGGCGTCCGACGACTCCTCGACCGCCTCGAATTCCCCCGGCTCGTCGAGCGACTCCGCCGATGATTCGTCCGAATCGTCCAAGGATTCCTCCTCTTCGCCCTCTTCTTCCGGTACGACCGACAGCTCCGTCAAGTCCGGTACGTCATCCGACACAGAGGCCTCACAGTCGCCCGACGGTTCCCCGACAGGGACCCCCGAAGGCGACATTCGGGACAACTCGGAGCAGGGTGTGGGCTCCTGGGGCCTCGTCGACACCGGCGCCGCCGACGCGGTCGACGCCGCGGCCGGCTCCGGGCGCCATCGCGGTGCCACCGCCGACGAGAGCGAGACCGCCGACGGAGCCGTCAAGTCCCCCGGTCGCCACGCCTCGTACACCGTCCGCGCGGGCGACACTCTCGCCTCCATCGCCGACTCTCTTGACCTCGACGGCGGGTGGCGTGCGCTGTATCAGGCGAACAAGCAGGACATCGGTGCTGACGCGAACCACATCTTCCCCGGTCAGACCCTGGAAGTCCCTGCCGAATAGGGCGAAAAGCAGCGGGAGTTCACGTCCTGCTTCACACCTGAATGTCCGTTTTGGAAGTGCTGAGAGATAGATCTCAGAAGCCCTGATCGTCTTTGTCATTCCGCGAATCGCGTGTCTACGGTCGTGACCGCTCGTCACCACGAGCCCCGGCTGCCGCAACGCCGAATCCTGCCAGCGGCCGTACGGGAACAGTCGTCGCGTCAAGCGCCGTAGGCAGGAGCGGGGGACCCAAGGTTTGCGCCGGGTCCGGCAGTTGAGGCCCTTCGGGGCCGCACGGCCGGAGTCGGCTTGGGGTGAAGTCGCGCACTGGACACCATCGGTGCGCGGCCGGGCAACTCAACCGGCCCGAACCCGACAGCTCACCTCGCAGGCGTCGGTGAGGGGATCTCTCCATGCTGTTTTCCAGCAAGGGCAAGCACCGTCGTCCGTCCAAGGCCGCTCGCGCCATCGCCGTCGTCGGCGTCACCGGTGCCGCCGCCGTCGCCGCCCCGCTGATGGCCGCCGGCAGCGCCTCCGCCGCCACCGCCTCCGAGTGGGACGCCGTCGCCCAGTGCGAGTCGGGCGGCAACTGGTCGATCAACACCGGCAACGGCTACTACGGCGGTCTGCAGTTCTCCGCCTCCACCTGGGCCGCGTACGGCGGCACGCAGTTCGCCGCCACCGCCGACCAGGCCAGCAAGGACCAGCAGATCCAGATAGCCGAGAAGGTCCTCGCGGGCCAGGGCAAGGGTGCCTGGCCGCACTGCGGCACCGGCCTGTCGAGCGCCGCCTACTCCGGCTCCTCGTCGAGCGGTTCCTCGCAGAGCACCGAGACCACCACCCGCTCCAGCGAGCAGCAGTCGGCCTCCCGCTCCACCGAGCGCCCGGCCGCCAAGAAGTCGACCAAGACCGTCACCACCCCGACCGGCAAGAAGGTCAAGAAGGGTGACGGCGAGTACAAGGTCGCCAAGGGCGACACCCTCAGCACCATCGCCGCCGAGCACGACGTCAAGGGCGGCTGGGAGAAGCTGTTCAAGCTGAACAAGGACATCGTCGAGGACGCCGACCTGATCTACCCGGGTCAGCAGCTGCACCTGAAGTAACAGCGGGCAGGTAGCTGAACCACAGCGCCCTCACATACGTGGACCTCATAGTGAAGACCTCGTGAGGGTCACCCCCGTCCCCCACGGGCTCCCCGCTCCGGTGCGTGTTCCCCCGTACGCACCGGGGCGGGGTTTTCTTTTGCGCCCCGCGGTTGTGCATCGGTGTGTACCGTGGGTTTTTGTTCCGTTCGGAAACAATTCGCTCTCGGTTCTGTTCACGGAGCGGTCGACCGCTGGCCGATCGCCCGGAGCCGGTTAGGCTCATCTCGCAGCACCCACCGCGGTCTGCGTACCCGCGTCACATCCCAAGAAGGAGATGCTCGTGCCGTCCATCGACGTCGTCGTAGCCCGGGAAATCCTGGACTCCCGAGGCAACCCCACGGTCGAGGTCGAGGTTGGCCTCGACGACGGCAGCACGGGTCGTGCCGCCGTTCCGTCCGGCGCCTCGACGGGCGCCTTCGAGGCCATCGAGCTCCGCGACGGTGACCCCAACCGCTACCTGGGCAAGGGTGTCGAGAAGGCCGTCCTCGCCGTCATCGAGCAGATCGGCCCGGAGCTCGTCGGCTACGACGCCACCGAGCAGCGCCTGATCGACCAGGCCATGTTCGACCTGGACGCCACCGACAACAAGGGCTCCCTCGGCGCCAACGCCATCCTCGGCGTCTCCCTCGCCGTGGCCCACGCCGCCTCCGAGGCCTCCGACCTCCCCCTCTTCCGCTACCTGGGCGGCCCGAACGCGCACCTGCTGCCGGTGCCGATGATGAACATCCTGAACGGCGGCTCGCACGCCGACTCCAACGTGGACATCCAGGAGTTCATGATCGCCCCGATCGGCGCGGAGTCCTTCTCCGAGGCGCTGCGCTGGGGCACCGAGGTGTACCACACCCTCAAGAAGGTCCTGAAGAGCAAGGGCCTGGCCACCGGCCTCGGCGACGAGGGCGGCTTCGCCCCGAACCTCGGCTCCAACCGCGAGGCCCTCGACCTCATCCTCGAGGCGATCAAGGAGGCCGGTTACACCCCCGGCGAGCAGATCGCCCTGGCGCTCGACGTAGCCGCGTCCGAGTTCTACAAGGACGGCTCCTACACCTTCGAGGGCAAGTCCCGCTCCGCCGCCGAGATGACCGAGTACTACGCCGAGCTCGTCGAGGCGTACCCGCTCGTCTCCATCGAGGACCCGCTGTTCGAGGACGACTGGGAGGGCTGGAAGACCATCACCGCCAAGCTCGGTGACAAGGTCCAGCTCGTCGGCGACGACCTGTTCGTCACCAACCCCGAGCGCCTGGCCCGCGGCATCGACGAGAACGCCGCCAACGCGCTCCTGGTCAAGGTCAACCAGATCGGCTCCCTGACCGAGACCCTGGACGCCGTCGAGCTGGCCCAGCGCAGCGGCTTCAAGTGCATGATGTCCCACCGCTCCGGCGAGACCGAGGACGTCACCATCGCCGACCTGGCCGTCGCCACCAACTGCGGCCAGATCAAGACCGGCGCCCCGGCCCGCTCCGAGCGCGTCGCCAAGTACAACCAGCTGCTGCGCATCGAGGAGATCCTCGACGACGCGGCGGTGTACGCCGGCCGCTCCGCCTTCCCGCGGTTTCGCTCTGCGAACCACTGAGCACAGCAAGGGCTGACCCCGCTGACCCCACCTGGGTAAGGCTTAGCCAGTCATACGTACGTCCCCGTACTCGGTCCCGTACCGTGTGCGGGGACGTACGCATGTGAAACGGGAGGCGGGGAACATGGCCGTGAAGGACCGGGACCGGTTCTCCACCGCGACCAGGATCCGGTTGCTCGGCGAGCAGACGGCGGCCCGTGTCTACCGCTCCCAGACCAAGCGGCAGGCCCGGCGCTCCAGGCTCACCGGACGCGCCGCGCTGCTCGCGCTGGTCCTCTGCTCCATGGTCGTGGCGCTCGCCTACCCGATAAGGCAGTACGTCTCCCAGCGTGCCGAGATCGCGGACATGCGGCGGCAGAAGGAAGAGGCCGCCGAACGGGTCGAGGAACTGCGCGACACCAAGGCACGCTGGCAGGACGACGCGTACGCCGAGCAGGAGATCCGGCGGCGGCTGCACTATGTGATGCCGGGGGAGACCGGCTACATCGTGGTCGACCCGGACGCGGCCAGGCAGTCGCGGGCCGACGTGGCCGCGGCCGACCGCCCCTGGTACTCGAACATCTGGGACGGGATCGACAAGGCCGACGCCTCCGACCAGTGAGGCCGACCAGTGACCCCGGCCAGTGAACACCTATAGAAAGACAGGCATGGAAACGCCCCCGCCGCCCACCCCGCGCACCGAGCCCACCGACGCGGACGTCGAGGCCTTCAAGCAGCAGCTCGGACGTCCGCCGCGCGGACTGCGCGCGATCGCGCACCGGTGCCCGTGCGGGCAGCCGGACGTGGTCGAGACGGCCCCTCGGCTGCCCGACGGCACGCCCTTCCCGACGCTGTACTACCTGACGTGCCCGAAGGCGGCGTCGGCGATCGGCACGCTGGAGGCGAACGGCGTGATGAAGGAGATGACGGCGCGGCTGGAGACCGACCCGGAGCTGGCCGCCGCGTACCGTGCCGCGCACGAGGACTACATCCGGCGGCGCGACGAGATCGAGGAGCTGAAGGGCTTCCCGAGCGCGGGCGGCATGCCGGACCGGGTGAAGTGCCTGCACGTCCTGGTCGGCCACTCCCTGGCGGCCGGTCCCGGGGTCAACCCCCTCGGCGACGAGGCGATCGCGATGCTGCCGGAGTGGTGGGCCAAGGGCCCCTGCGTGTCTCCGTCGGCGACGCAGGAGGACATCAAGAAGCTCGGTGCGAACGGCGGCGGCTTCTTCGAGGCGACCCCGCTGGGCGAGGAGGACGACAAGTGACCCGCGTCGCCGCCATCGACTGCGGTACCAACTCCATCCGGCTCCTGGTCGCCGATGTGGACCCGGCGACCGGGGAACTCGTCGACCTGGACCGCCGTATGACCATCGTGCGGCTCGGCCAGGGCGTCGACCGAACGGGCCGGCTCGCCCCCGAGGCGCTGGAGCGGACCTTCGCCGCCTGCCGTGACTACGCGGCGATCATCAAGGAGCACGGCGCCGAGCGGCTGCGCTTCGTGGCCACGTCCGCCTCCCGGGACGCCGAGAACCGGGACGAGTTCGTGCGCGGGGTCATGGACATCCTGGGTGTCGAGCCCGAGGTCGTCACCGGCGACCAGGAGGCCGAGTTCTCCTTCACGGGCGCGACGAAGGAGCTGACGGGGCGGGAGGACGTGCACCGGCCCTACCTCGTCGTGGACATCGGCGGCGGGTCGACCGAGTTCGTCGTCGGCGAGGAGCACGTCCGCGCGGCACGCTCGGTGGACGTCGGCTGCGTGCGGATGACCGAGCGTCACCTGGTCCGCGACGGCGTCGTCTCCGACCCGCCCTCCGAGGAGCAGATCGCGGCGATGCGGGCCGACATCGAGGCGGCCCTCGACCTCGCCGAGGAGACGGTGCCGCTGCGCGAGGCCAGGACCCTGGTGGGGCTCGCCGGTTCGGTCACCACGGTGTCGGCGATCGCCCAGGACCTGCCCGAGTACGACTCGACCCGCATCCACCACTCCCGGATCGGCCACGACCGGGTCCGGGAGATCACCGACTGGCTTCTGCACTCCACGCACGCGGAGCGCGCGGCCGTACCGTCCATGCATCCGGGGCGAGTTGACGTCATCGCTGCGGGCGCCCTCGTGCTGCTCGCGATCATGGAGCGGATCGGCGCCGAGGAGGTCGTGGTGAGCGAGCACGACATCCTGGACGGCATCGCCTTCAAGGTGGCCGAGGACGCCGAGGACGGCAAGCGCGCCGACTGACGTGCGGTGACGTGGAACGGCCCCGGTCCTCTCGGGAGGAACCGGGGCCGTTTGCCGTGCCCTTGCGGGCTGTCCGTCAGTTGCAGAGGAGAACGATGAGGCCGCTGCACCCCCCATCGTCGCCGTGGTGGTGACCGTGGTGCCCGTGGTGCCCGTGGTGGTGACCGTGGTGGTGGCCACCATGTGCGGACGCCTTTACGGCGGCGTGGTGGGCGGGTGCCGCGGCCGCAGGGGATGCGGCCGACGCTGCCCCCAACGCAAGGGCGATGCCCAGGGCAGCGCCGACAGAGACTATTCGCGCGGTGGCCCGCTTGAGGGCCTTCTGTGTAGTGATCATGGCTGCACGCTATGCACACTTCTGACCGTTCGCGCGCGGAGTGCGGCCGACGGGTGAACGGTGATCCAGGTCGCTGCCGGAGGGTGGTCCGGGTCTCGTTCGTTACTGCGCGGTAGCCGTCGGCTGAGCAGGTCGGCTAGCGTATGAGCGCCTCCTGGAGGTGCTTCCAGGCCCCTTCGCGGCCCCTTGCGCGCGCCCGCCGAAGAAACTTCGTGAAGTTCTTCACAAGGAATTCGGCCCTGTAGAAGCACGGACGGGGGCCGGTTGACCCTTCCGAGGGGTGAACAGGCCCTTGAACATGTTCAGATGGGCGGTGTAAAGAGGCTCCAGGGAGCCGGCGGCGGAGGGTGTTTCGGTCCGCTCACAGGAGGCCCGGCGGGACAGAGAGCCAGCTCACGCGGCATTGACAACGGGTCGTAACGCAACCGGGTTCCCGATCGTGACCATGACCTGCGTCACGCGGGCCGGGGAGTGTAGCACAGGGCCTGCAAGAGCTTGTGAAGGGGCGCACGAGCGACCCCCCTGGGGCGGGTGGATACTCGATGGCATGAGCACCACGGAGCGTCCCAGGATCCTCGTAGTAGGCGGTGGGTACGTAGGCCTGTACGCAGCTCGGCGCATCCTCAAGAAGATGCGCTACGGCGAGGCGACCGTCACGGTCGTCGACCCCCGGTCGTACATGACCTACCAGCCCTTCCTCCCCGAAGCCGCCGCCGGCAGCATCTCCCCGCGCCACGTCGTCGTCCCGCTGCGACGCGTGCTGCCCAAGGCGGAGGTCCTCACCGGTCGGGTCACCACCATCGACCAGGACCGCAAGGTCGCAACGATCGCCCCGCTGGTCGGCGAGGCGTACGAGCTGCCCTTCGACTACCTGGTCATCGCGATGGGCGCGGTCTCCCGCACCTTCCCGATCCCCGGCCTCGCCGAGCAGGGCATCGGTATGAAGGGCATCGAGGAGGCCATCGGCCTGCGCAACCACGTCCTCGAGCAGCTGGACAAGGCCGACTCCACGACCGACGAGGAGATCCGCCGCAAGGCGCTCACCTTCGTCTTCGTCGGCGGTGGCTTCGCGGGTGCGGAGACCATCGGCGAGGTCGAGGACATGGCCCGCGACGCGGCGAAGTACTACACCAGCGTGTCCCGTGAGGACATGCGGTTCATCCTCGTCGACGCCGCCGACAAGATCCTGCCCGAGGTCGGCCCCAAGCTCGGCCAGTACGGCAAGCAGCACCTCGAGGCCCGCGGGGTCGAGGTCTACCTCTCCACCTCCATGGACTCCTGCGTCGACGGCCACGTCGTGCTGAAGAACGGACTCGAGGTCGACTCCAACACGATCGTGTGGACGGCCGGCGTCAAGCCGAACCCGGCCCTCGGCCGCTTCGGTCTGCCCCTCGGCCCCCGTGGCCACGTGGACTGTGAGACCACGCTCCAGGTCAAGGGCACCGACTACATCTGGGCCGCCGGCGACAACGCCCAGGTCCCGGACCTCGTCGGCCGCAAGGCGGGCAACGAGAACGCCTGGTGCCCGCCGAACGCGCAGCACGCGCTGCGTCAGGCGCGCATCCTCGGCGACAACGTGATCTCCGGTATGCGGGGCTTCCCGCAGAAGGACTACGAGCACGCCAACAAGGGTGCGGTGGCCGGTCTCGGCCTGCACAAGGGCGTCGCGATGATCGTCATGGGCAAGATGAAGATCAAGCTCAAGGGCCGTCTCGCCTGGTACATGCACCGCGGCTACCACGGCCTGGCGATGCCGACCTGGAACCGCAAGGTCCGCGTCTTCGCCGACTGGACCCTCGGCATGTTCCTCAAGCGCGAGGTCGTCTCCCTCGGCGCGATGGAGCACCCGCGTGAGGAGTTCTACGAGGCCGCCAAGCCGGCCCCGGCTCCGGCCGTGAAGGCGGAGGCCCCGGCCGCCGCCAAGACCGAGGAGAAGGCCAAGGCCTCCTGACCTCCGGTCACTTGAACGCCCCGAAGGGGGCCGCCCGCCATCCGTGGTGCGGGCGGCCCCCTTCGGCGTGTCCGGGCCGGCCCTGGCCTTCGCTCCCGCCTTGGCCCTGCCGCGAGGGCCCGAGGGGCTCCGGCTCCAGGTTGTAGCCGGACAGGATGTCGCCGGACTCCTCCTCGGGGGCGTAGGCGCAGGGCACGGTCGCGTCGCCGGTGAAGTGGCCGCGGTCCGGGTACCAGGCGAAGGACATCCGTTCGTCCCCGTCGTCCCGCTGGACGCTCAGTTGCCAGCCAGGGTCCTTGTCGTCCTCACGGTAGGTCGTGACCTCCCAGCCCTCGTCCTTCAGGTGCCGGTGCAGTCGGCGCAGGCCGGAGGCGGCCTGGCTCGCGCGCACCTCGTCCAGCGCCCAGCCGTGGCTCATCTGGTACGCGCCGTCGACCGTGCTGTCCTCCAGCCCCAGCGGGCCGTTGTCATAGCAGTGGTCGGCGCTGAAGGAGTTGTCCGTGCCGGAGCCGGCCTCCCCGTCCACCGGCTCCACGGTCCGCTCGAACCCCAGGACGTCGTACGCCTCCTGGGATCGCTGAAAGGCCCGGTCCGCCATGGCCTCGGGCGCGACGTGCGGGAAATCCGTCGCCTGCGACGACCGCCAAGAGAGTACGGCGATCGTGATGATCAGGGCGAGCAGCCCGACGCCCGCGCAGCCGAGAGCCCCGCGGACGCAGGACGGGGCGGCGTACGGGTCCCGGGCGGGGGCGGTGTTCACGGGCGGGGTGTTCTCGGGCATACGGGGACGCTATGACGGCGGGGGAGCACGGCGGATGGGTGCGACGACCGGCACCGAGTAGGTACCCGTACTCAATTGATCAACTGCGGCCGCGTACGCCCTCCAAGGGTTTGCCCAGCCGTAACGCGCGTGGGGGACTGCGCCGGGGGCCCGCAGGTGTTTACGTGGTGTTGGACATTCCGGGATCGCTTATCACGGAGGTGTGCGCCATGGCAGACGCCGCGGTGCGGCTGAAGGGCCTTCTCGAACAGTTGCTGGGAGTTCCGCTCCCGGTGCGCATCCGCACCTGGGACGGTTCACAGTCGGGGCCGCCGGGCGCGCCGACACTCGTCGTACGCAACCGCCGTGCCGTACGCCGACTGCTGTGGAAGCCGGGCGAACTGGGCCTGGCCCGGGCCTGGGTCGCCGGGGACCTCGACATCGAGGGGGATCTGTACGCCGCCCTCGATCTGCTCGCCGGGCTGGTCTGGGAGCGGGACGAGGACGCCCGGAGCACGGCTCAGGCGCTTCGGGACCCCGAGGTGCGCGCCGCCGTCCTCGGGCTGGTCAGGCTCGGCGGGCTTCCGCTGCCGCCCGCGCCGCCTCCCGAGGAGGTCCGCCGGCAAGGCCACCTGCACACCAAGCGCACCGACAAACGCGCCATCAGCCACCACTACGACGTCGGCAACGACTTCTACGAGATCGTCCTCGGGCCGTCCATGGTGTACTCCTGCGCCTACTGGCCGGCCCCGCCCCCGGACGGCACCCTCGAAATCGCCCAGCGCGACAAGCTCGACCTCATCTGCCGCAAGCTCGACCTGCGGCCCGGCCTGCGGCTGCTCGACGTCGGCTGCGGCTGGGGCTCGATGGCGGTGCACGCGGCCCGCGAGTACGGCGTGAGCGTCGTCGGCGTCACCCTCTCCCAGGAGCAGGCGACGTACGCCCGCAAGCGTGTCGCCGACGAGGGGCTCACCGACAAGGTGGAGATCCGGGTACAGGACTACCGGGACGTCGCCGACGGCCCGTACGACGCCATCTCCTCCATCGGCATGGCCGAACACGTCGGCGCCGAGCGGTACCTGGAGTACGCCGATGTGCTGTACCGGCTCCTGAAGCCCGGGGGGCGGCTGCTGAACCACCAGATCGGGCGGCGGCCCGAGCGGGACGAAGCCTCGTACCAGGTCGACGAGTTCATCGACGCCTACGTCTTCCCCGACGGCGAGCTCCAGCCCATCGGGACCACCGTGACCCAGCTCGAACGCGCCGGCTTCGAGGTGCGCGACGTGGAGTCGATCCGCGAGCACTACGCGCTGACCCTGCGCCGCTGGGTCGCCAACCTGGAGGCCGAGTGGGCCCGGGCCGTCCAGCTCACCAGCCCCGGTCGCGCCCGTGTCTGGCGGCTGTACATGGCCGCCTGCGCGCTCGCCTTCGAGCGCAACCGCATCGGCGTCAACCAGGTGCTGGCGGTGCGGACGCCGGACGCGGGTGACTCCGGGATGCCGCTGCGGGCCCGCGAGTGGACCGAGCCCGAGCGCCGTTGACCCGGGCACGAGCGAAAGGGCCGGGCTCCCCAGTTCTGGGGAAGCCCGGCCCTCCGGTCTGTCAGGGTCCGGTCACTCGGCCTTGATCGCGTTCAGCATGTTCAGCCTCGCGGCGTTGCGGGCCGGCCACAGCGCGGCCAGGACGCCCACCAGGCCGGCCAGCACCAGGAAGATCCCGATCCGGTCCCAGGGCAGGACCAGCGCGTAGCCCGGGATCTGGTCCGCGAAGGTCTCGCCGATCGCCCAGCCGAGGAACGAGCCGAGACCGATGCCGACCACCGCGCCGAACACCGAGATGACCACGGCCTCCAGCCGGACCATCCGCTTCACCCGGCGCCGGTCGAGACCGATCGCCCGCAGCATGCCGATCTCCTGCTGCCGCTCGAACACCGACATCGCGAGGGTGTTGACGACACCCAGCACGGCGATGATCAGGGCCATCGCCAGCAGGCCGTACATGATGTTCAGCAGGGTGTTGATGGCGCCGCCGAACTCGTTGCGGATGTCCTGCCGGTCCATGACCGTCATCGCGGGGTTGTCGCCCAGCGCGTCGATGAGGACCTTCTCGTTCGACGCGGACTGGCCGCCGTCCACCTTCACGAAGATCTGCTGGATGCTGGGCTGCGCCTCGTGCGGGTTCACGACCTTCGTGTCGACGAGGACGGGGGAGAGGAACTCGCTGTCCTTGAAGACGGCGCCGACCTTCAGCGTGCCCTTCTTCTCGTCGTTGAAGGTGACGGGAATGCTGTCGCCGGGCTTCCAGCCCTTGCTCTTGGCCGTCTTCTCGGCGACCGCGATCTGTCCGTCGGCGAGCGAACCGATGTCGCCGCTGACGACGTCGACGTTCAGGACCTGCTCGATGTCGCCCGGCGTGACCGCCGAGGCGGACACGAAGTCCTCGCCACCGAGCACGAAGTAGGTGCTCTGCTGCGGCGAGACCGCGGAGACGCCCTTGGCCTTCTCCAGCGCCGTCAGCGCGGACTGGTCGAGGTCCCCGCCGTTCGCCATCGAGACCATGTAGTCGGCCTTGATGTTGTCCGTGGTCATCTTGTCGATGGCCGTGCCGACCGTGATGCCGAGCACCGACAGGCCGGTCACCAGCGTCAGTCCGATCGCCAGTGCCGAGGCGGTGGCGCCGGTACGGCGCGGATTGCGGACCGCGTTCTGGCCGGCCAGCTTGCCGGCCACCCCGAAGGGGCCGACGAGCAGCGGACGGACGAGCGCGATCACGGGCCGGGACAGCAGCGGGATCAGGATGATCACACCGATCAGCGCGAGGAACGCGCCCGCCCCGATGTACATCCGGCCGTCGTCGCCGCCGGTCGAGGCACCCAGCACGATCCCGGCCGCGCCGATCGCGGTGATGACCGCGCCGATGGTGTTGCGCACCACCAGCGACTTGGTGGTGGCCACCGCGTGGACGCTGTTCATGGCCGCCACCGGCGGGATCTTCGCGGCCCGGCGGCCGGGCAGCCAGGCGGCGAACATCGTGATCAGGACGCCGACGGCGATCGCGGCGATCACCGGCGTGGCGGACAGGATCAGCGGGCCGTCCGGGATCTTCATCTCGAACGCGGCCATCCCGGACCGCAGACCGACGGCCAGCCCGATGCCGAGGACGAAGCCGATCACCGAGGCGACCAGGCCCACCACCGCGGCCTCGGCGAGCACCGAGCGGGTGATCTGCTTGCGCGAGGCACCGACGGCGCGCATCAGCGCGATCTCCTTGGTGCGCTGGGCGACCAGCATGGTGAAGGTGTTGGAGATCAGGAAGATCCCGACGAACAGCGCGATGCCCGCGAAGCCGAGCAGGACCTGCTTGAGGTTGCCCAGACCCTGCTCGATCTGCTCGGCCTGCTCGTCCGCGAGGGCCTGGCCGGTCCGGGCCTCGGCGGTGTCCGGCAGCAGCGGCTCGACCGCGTCCAGGATCTTCTTGTCGTCCGCGCCGGAGGCGGCGGTGACGGTGACGCTCTCGAAGTAGCCCGGCTCGAGGTACTGCTTCTGGGCGACCGCGGTGTCGAAGAGGACGAGGCTGCCGCCGGCGTTCACGGCGCCGTCCTCGGTGGTGAACACGCCGCTGAGGGTGTACTCCTTCACCGGCCCGTTCGTGGCGACCCGGACCCGGTCGCCGACCTGGTACTCGCCCTTGGTCGCGGACTCCTTGTCGAGGGCGATCTGATCGTCCTTCACCGGGCCCGAGCCGTCGGTGAACGTGTAGGCGGAGTCCTTGCCGTCCTTGCCGGGGGCGAAGTTGGAGCCCTTGTTGGACCAGCCGACGCCGATCAGCTTCCCGTCGGGGTCGGCGACCCCGGCGAAGCCCTCGACACGGCCGTACACGGCGTCGACGCCGTCCACCGCGGAGATCTTGTCGAGGGTCTTCCGGGAGAGGCCGGGCTCCTCCTCGGGGTTGTCCGGGTCGGCGTGCGAGGTGACGGAGACGGCGACGTCGTCGTAGCTCTTCGCCGACTGGTTGCGGAAGGCGTTGGAGAGGGTGTCGGCGAAGACCAGGGTGCCGGAGACGAACGCGACGCCGAGCATCACGGCGAGCACGGTCATCAGGAGCCGGGCCTTGTGCGCGAGTACGTTGCGCAGGGCGGTGCGGAACATCAGCTGGTGCGGCCCTTCGCGTCGAACTGCTTCATGAAGTCGAGGACCGTCTCGGCCGTCGGCCGGTACATCTCGTCGACGATCCGCCCGTCGGCCAGGAACACCACGCGGTCCGCGTACGCCGCGGCGACCGGGTCGTGGGTCACCATCACGACCGTCTGCCCCAACTCCCGTACAGAGTTGCGAAGAAAGCCCAGCACCTCGGCGCCCGAGCGCGAGTCGAGGTTTCCGGTCGGCTCGTCGCCGAAGATGATCTCGGGCTTGGAGGCCAGCGCGCGGGCGACGGCGACGCGCTGCTGCTGGCCGCCGGAGAGCTGAGTGGGGCGGTGGCTCAGCCGGTCGGCGAGGCCGACCATGCGGATGACCGAATCCAGCCACTGCTTGTCGGCCTTGCGGCCCGCGATGTCCATCGGAAGGGTGATGTTCTCCAGCGCGGTCAGCGTCGGCAGCAGATTGAATGCCTGGAAGATGAAGCCGATCTTGTCCCGGCGCAGCTTGGTCAGCTGCTTGTCCTTGAGGGAGCCGAGCTCGGTGTCGCCGATGCGCACCGAGCCGGAGGAGAACGTGTCCAGACCGGCGACACAGTGCATCAGCGTGGACTTGCCGGAGCCGGAGGGGCCCATGATCGCGGTGAACTCGGCCTGCCGGAAGTCGACGGAGACCCGGTCGAGGGCGACCACCTGGGTCTCGCCCTGTCCGTAGATCTTCGACAGATCCGTGGCACGCGCGGCCACGGCGGTGGCCCGGCCGGCGATGGATGCGGTGGTCACGAGAGGAACGCTCCTGAAGGACGACGGTGTGTTCGATGGACGTCATCCATCGTCCTGGCCGAGGGCCGCCGTGTAGTCAGTCGCTGTTCCGGTTCCGAAGGCAGACTGCGGATGGACCGGGCACGGCTGTGTCATACCTGAGGATGACGAGGGACCCTGACGGGTGTTCGCGTCGGGAACAGGTGGAGCGTCCTCGTTTGGACGGTGAAATTCCGTCATTCCGTATGCGCCGTCTACCGCCGCACGTAAGGCTATTGGCAAGTGCGGATGGCGTGTTCCGTGGGCTGATGCACCCTCAGACGTCAATAAAATAAGACAACATCGGTCCGCCCGTCCGCTGTTCGGGGGATGTATCCCGATAGGCTCTGACCCTCGATGCGGAGCCCATGGCCTGCCCAGATGGTGGAATGCAGACACGGCGAGCTTAAACCTCGCTGCCCCTTCGCGGGCGTGCCGGTTCAAGTCCGGCTCTGGGCACTTCCGACGTTCGTCGATCACTGCAGCATTCATTGACACCTCATGGCGAGGGGAGCACACTCCTGTTCGGAAGTTGGTGAATGAAATTTCACCACGCGAACAGAGAGGTTCGGCGATGCGCACCACCGTCGGCATCATCGGAGCGGGCCCCGCCGGCCTCCTCCTCGCCCGGCTGCTCCACAACGCCGGCATCGACTCGGTCGTCCTGGAGAGCCGCGACCGTGCCTACGTCGAGCACCGCCAGCGCGCCGGAATCCTGGAGCAGGGCACGGTGGACGTGCTGCGCGCGGCAGGCGCCGGGGAGCGGATGGACCGCGAAGGGCTGCGGCACGACGGCATAGAGCTGCGGTACGACCGCAAACGCCACCGCGTCGACTTCCCCGCCCTCACCGGCGGCCGGTCGGTGACGGTCTACGCCCAGACCGAGGTCTGCAAGGACCTCATCGCCCTCCAGCTCAAGGAGGGCGGCCCGCTGCTGTTCGAGGCGGAGGCCCTGGCGGTCGAGGGCGCGGACACCGGCAGCCCACGCGTCCGCTTCCGGTACCAGGGGAGCGAGGACGTTCTCGAATGTGACTACGTCGTCGGCTGCGACGGCTTCTGGGGCGTGTCCCGCAAGGCGATCCCCGCGGAGCTGACCCGCGTCTTCGAGCGGACGTACCCCTTCGGCTGGCTCGGCATCCTCGCCGACGTCGCCCCCTCGCACGACGAGTTGGTCTACGCCCGCCACGACCGCGGCTTCGCCCTCCTCTCCATGCGCTCCCCGTCCGTCTCCCGCCTCTACCTCCAGGTGCCCGAGGGCACGGACGCCGAGGACTGGGGCGACGACGAGATCTGGACGGAACTGGAGCGCCGCTTCGAGACCGCCGACGACTGGCGGCTGGAGCGCGGCCCCATCACCCAGAAGTCGGTCACCCCCATGCGGTCCTACGTCCACGAACCCATGCGCCACGGCCGCCTCTTCCTGGCCGGCGACGCGGCGCACATCGTGCCGCCGACGGGCGCGAAGGGGCTGAATCTGGCCGTAGGTGACGTCGTCACCTTCGCGCGGGCGCTGACGCACGAGAAGGAGACCGGGTCGGCGGAGCTGCTCGACACCTACTCCGAGACCTGTCTGCGCCGGGTCTGGCAGGCCGAGCGGTTCTCGTACGACATGACGACGCTGCTGCACCGCGCCCCCGACGCCACGCCCTTCGAGGACCGGCTCCAGCTGGCGCGGCTGGAGCGGATCGCGGGGTCGAGGGCGGCCGAGACAGACCTCGCCGAGGGCTACACCGGGTTCCCGTTCGGGTGACCGGACACGGGCCAGGGGAGTGATCTCCGATCGATTCCGGCCACGTACCAGGTTCGTCATGAATGACCCCCTCCGTGGCCGGGAATCACCCGGCCGCGTAGCGTGTTGCGCAGCACGACGAGGGAAAGATCCTCCCCAAGCACTAGGGTCAATCCTTTGCCTACCTATTACTCTTGAGCCAAGGCCGCGCACGGTGGCCATGGAGGAGTGAAATGAGGAGCAGCAACCCGGTCTTCTCGCGACGGGGGTTCAGCCGCGACAACGGCTACGCGGGCTTCAACACCGCGCCGCAGGCCGGGGGCGCCGCTGTCGGCACGCAGGGCAACCCGTACGCCCAGCCGCAGGCCGGCAACCCGTACGCGCAGAACCCTTACGCCCAGCAGGACCTCCAGCACGGCGCGCCGCCGCAGGCCCCGGCCACCACCGGCCGGATGACGATCGACGACGTCATCCTGCGCACCGGCACGACGCTCGGCACGCTGATCGTCACGGCCGCGCTCGCCTGGTTCCTGCTGCCGGTCGACGCCGCGAACATCAACCGGTCCTACGGCATCGCCATCGGTGCCGGTCTGGTCGGCATGGTGCTGGCGCTCGTGCAGTCCTTCAAGCGCAAGGCCTCGCCGGCGCTGATCCTGTCCTACGCCGCGCTCGAGGGTGTCTTCCTCGGCGTCGTCTCCAGCGTCGTCGACGAGCACATCGCCAGCGGTGCGGCCATGCAGGCGGTGCTCGGCACGATGGCGGTCTTCGCCTCCGTGCTGGTGGCGTACAAGGCGGGCTGGATCCGCGTCAACCGCCGCTTCGTCGGCTTCGTGATGGCGGCCGCGCTCGGCTTCATCCTGCTGATGGCGGTCAACCTGCTGTTCGCCGTCTTCGGCGGCGGTGACGGCCTCGGCTTCCGCAGCGGCCCGCTCGGCATCGTCTTCGGCATCGTCGGCATCCTGCTCGGCGCCTGCTTCCTCGCCCTGGACTTCAAGCAGGTCGAGGACGGCATCGCCTACGGCGCGCCGCGCGAGGAGGCCTGGCTGGCGGCCTTCGGCCTCACCATGACGCTGGTGTGGATCTACATGGAGTTCCTGAGGCTCATCTCGATCCTCAACAGCAGCGACTGATCTGAGACGGTTGCGCAGCGAAGGGCCCCGGCGCTCACATCATGCGGCTGACGCCGCGTGGGTCCCGGGGCCCTTCGTCGTCTGTGCGCGCCTAGAGGAATTTGCGCGCCGCCCTCCTCAGGTCGTACTCATGGACGATCGCCTTCGCGTGGCCGTACGCGAGGTCGTATTCGTGCCGAAGCCAGCTGACCTTCTCCTCGAAGCGAACGAGAGCCGGGCCTTCTTCTACGGTGCGGAGCCAGTCGGAGACTTCACGACCGGTGCAGTGGGGGATGCGGGCGAGCATGTTGCGGTGGGTCTCCTCGGAGAGGACGTGGGACATCGGCGCCTCCGGACGCAAAGGGGATGTAAGCCGGTCCTTCAGGTCACCGTGCCTGAGCGTTCGCCCGTTGGCAACAGTCGCGTACGCTCACGGCGTGGTTGATACGACGCGTCTGACCCGAGCCGTTGATCACTTCGCCGACCGGTTGAGGGCGGCGCCGCAGAGCCGGCTGCAGAGAAACGGGGCTGCGGAGGCGCTGGCGCTGGCCAGAGAGTTGGCACGTCGGGCACAGCTTCTGGAGGCGCCCGGGGTCGAACCTCGGGAGATGCCCGACGCCGGGATGTTCGCTGCCGCCGACCAAATCACCGTCGCTGTCCATGACTTGGCCCTCGTGCTGGTGGACGAGGGCCAGGTGGCCGATGCTGTTCGGTTGGTCGAGGAGGCGCAGAAGAGGGCAGGGGTGTGAGGGCAGGGGTGTGATCCCTGGGGGTGATCCCTAGAGGGACGCTATGACCCTGTCCGCCAGGATGTAGACGTTCTCCTCGCCGCACCCGAACGTCAGGGTGTACGCGCCCGACACTCCCGAGCCACCCAGCAGTACCGGCGTCTCGCCTGCCCGCAGTGCTGTCGCCAGGCGCTCCGCCGTCTCGCGGTGGCCCGGGGTCATGCAGAGGGTGGTGCCGTCGGCGAAGACGTAGACGTCGAGGGTGCCGAGCGGGCCGGGGCGGACGTCGGTCAGTTCGGTGGCGGACGCGGCCAGGTCCTCGAGGGTGGCCACCGTGCGCTCGTGATCGTTCACGGTCGGTGAGGAGACCGGGACGAAGTCCGGGTGGGAGGGGTGACGGCGGCGGGCCGCGGCCAGTTCGGGGGAGTCCCCGGCGAACTCGTCGGCGTCGGCGGTCGGCTCGGTCACCGGCTCCAGGTGCTCCAGGCCCGCGAAATCGGCCTGGCGGGGCAGGAACAGCTCGCTGTCGGACAGGCCCAGCAGGGTGGGAGCGTCCGAGGCGTCACGGGCCTCCTGGGCGGCCCAGAAGGCGCGCGCCTCGGCGAGCTCCCGCTCGCGCTCCTCGGCCAGGGCCTCGGCCACCGCGGCGCGTATCTCATCGGCGTCGGCGGAGAGACGGGCCGACGGGACGAGACCGCGGGTCCTGTCAGCGTTGTTCTGGTTGCTCTGTGCCAGCTCGGTGTGCAGGGCCGCGACCTGCCGGCGCAGCACCATGAGGGTGCGCAGGACGGCGACGCCCACGGCGCCGGTGGCGGCCGTGGTGAGCAGCAAGGCGATCGGCATGGCGCTCACTGACGTACTCCCGGTTCAAAGTCGACCCCCGACTTCCTACATCAGCTTGAAGGGCGGACTATCCAGCTGTCAGTGCGTAACGTCACGAAACGGACAGGACTTTGGGCCTGGGGTTTGGTGGTGCAACGGCTCTGAGCTGCGTAAATCCCTCCGCGGAGGGAGATAGGTCACATCCTGGGGGAGATTGGATCACAAAACGGCCCAGAACCTTGGAGTTTCCCGGGTTCTGGGCCGAAGGCTCACGGTGGGTCGTGAGTTGACTACTCAGGGGTTTGTGTCGAGGGCTTCAGCTGAGGCGCTCGATGACCATCGCCATGCCCTGGCCGCCGCCGACGCACATCGTCTCCAGGCCGAACTGCTTGTCGTGGTGCTGGAGGGAGTTGATGAGCGTGGTGGTGATGCGGGCGCCGGTCATGCCGAAGGGGTGGCCGACGGCAATGGCGCCGCCGTTGACGTTCAGCTTGTCGATGTCGATGCCCAGGTCGCGGTAGGAGGGGATCACCTGGGCGGCGAACGCCTCGTTGATCTCGACCAGGTCGATGTCGTCGATGGTGAGGCCGGCGCGGCGCAGGGCCTGCTGGCTCGCCTCGACCGGGCCGAGGCCCATGATCTCGGGGGACAGGCCGGAGACGCCGGTGGACACGATGCGGGCGAGCGGGGTGAGGCCGAGTTCGCGGGCCTTGGTGTCCGACATGATGACGAGGGCTGCGGCGCCGTCGTTCAGGGGGCAGCAGTTGCCGGCGGTGACGAGGCCGTCGGGGCGGAAGACCGGCTTGAGGCCGCCGACGGCCTCCATGGTGACGCCGGCGCGCGGGCCGTCGTCCTTGGAGACGACCGTGCCGTCGGGGAGGGTCACCGGGGTGATCTCGCGCTCCCAGAAGCCGTTCTTGATGGCTTCCTCGGCGAGGTTCTGCGAGCGGACGCCGAACTCGTCCAGTTCCTGGCGGGTGATGCCCTTCATCCGGGCGAGGTTCTCGGCGGTCTGGCCCATGGCGATGTAGGCGTCCGGGACGAGCCCGTCCTCGCGCGGGTCGTGCCAGGTCGTGCCCTCCTGCTGGGCGACCTCGGCGGTGCGGGCCTCGGCCTCGGCGAAGAGGGGGTTGTGCGTGTCGGGGAGGCTGTCGGAGTTGCCCTTGGTGAAGCGGGAGACCGTCTCGACGCCGGCCGAGATGAAGACGTCGCCCTCGCCGGCCTTGATGGCGTGCAGGGCCATGCGGGAGGTCTGGAGGGACGAGGAGCAGTAGCGGGTGATGGTGCAGCCCGGGAGGTGGTCCATGCCCATCTGCACGGCGACGATGCGGCCGAGGTTGTTGCCCTGCTCGCCGCCGGGGAGGCCACAGCCGAGCATCAGGTCGTCGATGTCGCGCGGGTCCAGCTCGGGGACCTTGGCGAGGGCGGCCTGGATGATCGTGGCGGTGAGGTCGTCGGGGCGCAGGTCTTTCAGGGAGCCCTTGAAGGCGCGGCCGATGGGGGAGCGGGCGGTCGAGACGATCACGGCTTCGGGCATCACGGCTCCAGTGGCATACCGGGGGGTCGGGCAGGGCTGTGAGGGAAGTTACCCGTACGTACGTACCGGGTCACGGGGGTGGGGGTGTGACCCTGGCCGCAATTTTCTAAGCGCTTGCTTTTCTCGCCCCCGCCGCCCCTACCCGTCCCGTCCTCCAGGGGCTCCGCCCCTTCGACCCTGCCAGGGGGTTCTGCCCCCTGGACCCCCGCTCCTCAAACGCCGGAGGGGCTGGATTTTGCTGGCGGCGCTGGATCTTGCCGGTCCGCACAATTCAGCCCGTCCGGCGTTTGAGGACGAGGCCCTTCGGGCCGAAGCGGGGGGGCTGGGGGCCGCAGGCCCCCAGGGACGGGACGGGACGGGTAGGGGCGGCGGGGGCGAGATCCTCCCCGGCGCTCAGGGTGACGGTGTCACCGGCGCACGGTCCGGCTCGGGGACGCGCCGACGGCGGCGGCGCTTCAGCAGGGCCCACGGCCCCTTCGGTCCCGTCGGCATCGCGGCCGTGACCTCCGTGCCCGCCTCCGACGCGGCCTCGGCCGCAGCGCGGGCCACCGGCAGGAAGCCCTCGCGGCGGGTGACGTCGGGACGCTCCTCCTCGGCCGGCCACAGACCGAGGGCCGCGCAGACAGTCGGGAGCACCGCCATCGCCGCCGTGGCGTACCCCTCCGCCGAGGGGTGGTAGTTGTCGGGGCCGAAGAGCTCACGCGGGTTCGCCGCGAACTCGGGCCCCAGCAGGTCGCCCAGCGACACCGTACGGCCGCCCTGTTCGACGACGCCGATCGTCTGGGCGGCCGCCAACTGGCGTGAGGCCCTTCTGGCCAGCCAGCGCAGGGGCTGCTGCACCGGCTCGATCGTGCCGAGGTCGGGGCACGTGCCGACCACCACCTCCGCGCCGGCCGTGCGCAGGCGCCGTACCGCCGAAGACAGGTGACGCACCGAGCGCGTCGGCGGCATGCGGTTCGTGACGTCGTTCGCGCCGATCATGATCACGCAGACGTCGGGCGCCAGGGCAGGGTCGGCGAGCACCAGGGCCACCTGGCGGTCCAGGTCGTCCGAACGGGCGCCCGGCAGGGCCACGTTGCGCAGCACCACCGGCCGTTCCGCCACCGCCGCAAGCCCGGACGCCAGCAACGCCCCCGGCGTCTGCCCGGCCCGGTGCACACCCTGGCCCGCGGCCGTCGAGTCACCCAGGATCGTCAGACGCAGCGGCGGTTCGCCCACGGTGTCGTACGAGTGGCCGTACCCGCCGTCGGCGTTCGGTACGTGGTTGTTGGTGCCGTTGCCCACGTGGCGCCTGGCCAGCCGCACCTCGGCGAGGAGCAGACCGACGGCCGCCGCGCCGACGAGGCCGATCCCGCCTCCGCCGTACGCGGCGCCGGCCGCGATCCGCCGGGCCACCCGCGCCCTCGACATGCTCGTCATGCGTCGCCGCCACCTCCTCATAGCCGTACATCCACTGCTTGCCCCGCACGGACCGTGGCCCAATCCCAACGGCGAGTGAACGACCTTCACGGGCCCGTGCAGGCCACAGGGCCTTAGGCTGGCGGAACCACTACGACCACCCCTTTTGCAGCATCCGGAGACAACGGTGCATTTTCACGACTCGATGATCAGTCTCGTCGGCAACACCCCGCTGGTGAGGCTCAACAACGTGACCCAGGGAATCCAGGCCACCGTCCTGGCCAAGGTCGAGTACTTCAACCCGGGCGGCTCCGTGAAGGACCGCATCGCGCTGCGCATGATCGAGGCGGCGGAGGAGAGCGGGGCGCTGAAGCCCGGGGGCACCATCGTCGAGCCGACCAGCGGGAACACCGGTGTCGGACTCGCGATCGTGGCTCAGCAGAAGGGGTACAAGTGCATCTTCGTCTGCCCTGACAAGGTCAGCACCGACAAGATCAACGTGCTGCGTGCCTACGGCGCCGAGGTGGTCGTCTGCCCGACCGCCGTGGACCCCGAGCACCCGGACTCGTACTACAACGTCTCCGACCGGCTCGTGCGCGAGACGCCGGGAGCCTGGAAGCCGGACCAGTACTCCAACCCCAACAACCCCCTCTCCCACTACCACTCCACCGGCCCCGAGCTCTGGGAGCAGACGGCGGGGAAGATCACCCACTTCGTGGCGGGGGTCGGTACGGGTGGCACCATCTCCGGCACCGGGCGCTATCTGAAGGACGTCAGCGACGGCAAGGTGCAGGTCGTCGGCGCCGACCCCGAGGGCTCCGTGTACTCCGGCGGATCCGGGCGGCCGTACCTCGTCGAGGGCGTCGGTGAGGACTTCTGGCCGACCGCCTACGACCGCACCGTCGCCGACGAGATCGTCGCCGTGTCCGACAAGGACTCCTTCCAGATGACCCGGCGACTGGCCCGTGAGGAAGGGCTGCTGGTCGGTGGCTCGTGCGGTATGGCCGTCGTGGCGGCGCTGCGGGTCGCCGAGCGGCTGGGCCCGGACGACGTGGTGGTCGTGCTGCTGCCCGACAGCGGCCGTGGCTACCTCAGCAAGATCTTCAACGACGAGTGGATGGCCGACTACGGCTTCCTGGAGGACGAGGGCCCGAGCGCGCGCGTCGGTGACGTCCTCAGCGACAAGGAGCACGGCGCCATCCCGTCCCTCGTCCACATGCACCCGGACGAGACCGTCGGTCAGGCCATCGAGGTGCTGCGCGAGTACGGCGTCTCGCAGATGCCGATCGTGAAGCCCGGCGCAGGCCACCCCGATGTCATGGCGGCGGAGGTCGTCGGGTCCGTCGTCGAACGGGAACTGCTCGACGCGCTGTTCACCAAGCGGGCCTCGCTCGACGACCCGCTGGAGAAGCACATGTCGGCGCCGCTGCCGCAGGTCGGCTCCGGTGAGCCGGTCGCGGACCTGATGTCGGTGCTGGGCGCGGCGGACGCGGCGATCGTGCTCGTCGAGGGCAAGCCGACCGGTGTGGTCAGCCGGCAGGACCTGCTGGCCTTCCTCGCCAAGGGCGGGAAGTAGCGGCAAACCTGCGGTGAACGGGCCGTGGCCGCGGCGAACTTGCGGTGACCTGCGCCGCTCGGGCCGTCGTGGAACTGGTACGCACGCGTCACGTCCACGCAGCACCCGCTTAACACGGGTCCGGCACATTAGTGGGTGTCGGCAGGGCGGGAGCGGCTCCCCGCCCAGCCGGCACAGAAACGGCGTCACGGACCTCCGGAGCGGCTCCCGGACCTCCACAGACGCCTAGGACGCGCAAGCCCGGCCCTGACCCGGCCCGCGTCCCTCGCGGGGACCGCCGTCGTCCCGCCCCCCGGCAACGGGGGTGCGGCGGTCCCCGCGCATAGCTTTCCGGGCCTCCGGTTCAGTGGGCAGCTGCCCAACTCCCCAGCAGCGCCAGCCTCTCCGCTGTTTCCGAGCCCGCCTCCGGCGTGTACACCACCATCGTCTGGTCCGGTTCCGTCTGGATCGTCATCGTCTCGTACGGGAAGGTCAGCGTGCCCGTGAGCGGGTGGTGGACGCGTTTGGTACCGGACATGCAGGCCTTGACCTGGTGGTCCGCCCACAGGCGGCGGAAGTCCGGGCTCTTGACGGACAGTTCGCCTACCAGGGCGTTCAGCTGGGGGTCGTCCGGACGGTGGCCCGCGTTCAGGCGGAGGTGGGCCACCGCCTGGGCGGCGATGGCCGGCCAGTCCGGGTAGAGGGTGTGGGCTGCGGGGTCCAGGAAGACGTGCCGGGGGATGTTGCGGTCCGCGGGGGCCGCACGGCCGTAGCCGCTGATCGCGTCGGCGAGGGAGTTCCACGCCAGGACGTCCATGCGGGGGCCGATGACGAAGGCCGGTGTGCGGTCCATGCTGTCCAGCAGAGCCTGGACGCCGGGTCGGACACCGGCCGCTTCCGGCCTGTGCTCACCCCGACCGCGGCGGGGCCGGGCCACCGTACGCAGATAGGCGTGCTCCGTCTCGTCCAGCCGCAGGACCCGTGCCACGGCGTCCAGCACGGCGTCCGAGACCTGCTGTCCCCGCCCCTGTTCGAGGCGGACGTAGTAGTCGACGCTCACCCCGGCCAGCTGCGCCACCTCCTCCCGGCGCAGCCCCGGAACGCGGCGCCGCCCGTACGAGGGCAGCCCCACCTCCTCCGGCTGGATCCGGCCACGGCGTGAGCGCAGGAAGTCTCCCAGGTCCCCGTCCATGGGTTCGAGCGTAGACGCGCGGAGCGCCGTGAGCCTGGTACTGCCAGACACAGGAACAACGCATCCCTGGGTAGGGCGGGCGCGGCGGCCGAGGGTGAGGGGTGTTCGCCCGTCGCCGGGAAGACGCCCGGCGGCCCCCTCACCTGGAGGAACCCTCATGTCGTACGAGAACCTGACCGGCCGTACCGCCGTCGTGACCGGCGCGGCGAGTGGGATCGGCGAGGCCGTCGCCGTGCAGCTCGCCGAGCGGGGAGCGCGGGTCGCGCTGCTGGCCCGGCGCGGGCAGCGGCTGGACGAGCTCGCCGGGAAGATCACGGCGGGCGGCGGTGCGGCGCTGGCCGTCGTCGCCGACGTCACCGACGACGCGTCCGTGAGCGCGGCCGTGCAGCGGATTCACGAGGCGTACGGGGCCGTCGACCTCGTCGTCAACAACGCGGGTGTCATGCTGGGCAACCCCGTCGACGCCGGGCGGATCGACGAGTGGCAGCGGATGATCGACACCAATGTGACCGGAGTGCTGCGCGTCATCCGGGCGTTCACCGGCGATCTGGTCGCCGCGGCCGCGGACGGCCGTACCGCGGACCTGGTCAACATCTCGTCGGTCGCCGCGCACCTCACCTTCCCCAACTACGCGGTGTACGGCGCGACCAAGGCCGCGGTCACGTATCTCTCCCAGTGCCTGCGCACCGAGTTCGGGCCGCGTGATGTGCGGGTCACCAACATCGAGCCGGGGTTCGTGGAGAGCGAGCTGCGGTTGCACAACGACAACGCCGAGCTGTCGGAGCAGGTCGACGGCATGCTCGAGGCGGTGGGCGCGCTGTCGGCGGGCGAACTCGCCGACGTGCTGGCGTACGCGGTGAGCCGGCCCCGGCATGTGAACCTGCGGCAGATCATGGCGATGCCGACCCGGCAGGCGTGAGGGCCGTAGACCCTGGGTCCTCGGGGAGGCTCAGTCCTCCCAGCGGTCCTCGCCCTTGCCCGACTTGCGGCGCCAGCCCCGGAACAGCCCGGGGTTGGTGCGCGCCGCCTGGACGACGTTCACGCCGACGATGCCGACCCAGGTGACCAGCAGACCGGAGAGGTTGGCGATGCCACCGCCGATGGCGGACAGCGGAATCGCCACGACCAGCGTGACGATGCCGAAGCCGAAGCGCTCGCCGAAGGAGTCCGTCGGCTTCGGCGACCGCGCCCCGCGGGCCACCACCATCTGCTGCTCGGCCATCTGCCGCCGCATCCGGCGCTCGACCGCCCCGTCGATGCGCTGGTCGACCTTCTCCATGAACGAGTCGACCAGCGCGGTCTCGTACTCCTCGCCCAGCTCCCTGCGGGCCTGCAGGGTGGCGTTGAGTTCCTTCTTGAGCTCGGTGTCCCGCGCTTCCATTCCGGTCATACGCCCACGTTAGGCAGCGGGGGAGGCGGTCGCACTGGGGTTAGCCCCCCTGTTCGGCTGGGGGCGTACGGCAGGGTGCCGTCACTTCACCAGCCCGTGCTGCTTCGCGTACGCGTTCGCCACGTCCTCCGGATCCTTCTTGTCCTTGTCCACCTGCCGGTTCAGCTCGGTGAGCTGGGCGGTGGTCAGGGTGTTGCCGAGTTCGGCGAGGGCCTTGCGGACGGTGGAGTCGGCCTTGCGGTCGGCGATGAGGGGGACGACGTGCTGGCCGGGGATGAGGTTCTTGGGGTCGGTCAGCACCACCCAGTCGTTGGCCTGGATGTCCGTGTCCGTGGTGAAGAGGTTCGCCACGTCCACGTCGCCCTTCTTCAGGGCGCCCTTGACCAGCGGACCGGAGGAGTCGAGGGACTTGAACTCCTTGAACTCGACCCCGTACACCTCCTTCAGGCCCACGGCCCCGACCTCCCGCTTCTTCACCTCGGGCGCCGCGCCGATGACCAGCTTGCCGTTCTGCTTCCTCAGGTCGGCGAGGGAGGTCAGGCCGTACTTCCGGGCCGTCTCGCGGGTGACGACGAAGGCGTCCGAGTCCTCGGCCATGCCGTACGGCAGCACCTGGAGGCCGCTCGGGAGGGCGATGGTGAGGGCGTTCTGCATCTCGCCCTCCTCGGTGGCGGTCGCCTTGGGGGCGACGTAGTGGAGCAGGGCGCCCTGGTACTCGGGGAGCAGGTCGATGTCGCCGCCCTTGAGGGCGGGGATGAGGATCTCGCGGGTGCCGAGGTTGGGGCGGACCGTCACCTTCACGCCGGCCTTCTGGAGCACGGCGGCGTACAGGTACCCGAGGACCTGGTTCTCGGTGAAGTTGGCGGTGCCGATGGTGATGCCGCCCTTGCTGGAGCCACCGCCGGAGCCGGAGCCGCCCTGGCCTTCCAGGGAGGTGATGCCGCTGGAGCAAGCGGCGAGGGCGGGGACGGAGGCCGCTGCGAAGAGGCCGCCGAGGAGAGTACGTCGGTTCATCGAGGGGTCCTAAGCGGTGCGGTGGCGGAAGAGGAAGCGCTGGAGGCCGGACAGGGCCAGGTCGAGGGCTACGGCGACCACGGCGACCAGCACCGCACCGCCGAGCACCTGCACGAGGTCGCGCTGGGCGAGGCCGTCGAAGACGTAGCGGCCCAGGCCGCCGAAGGAGACGTACGCGGCGATGGTCGCCGTGGCCACGACCTGGATCAGTGCCAGGCGCAGGCCCGTCATGATCAGGGGGAGCGCGAGCGGGAGTTCGACCTGGAACAGGACCTGGTGGCCGCGCATGCCCTGCCCGCGCGCCGCGTCCTTCACGTCCGGGTCGACGGCCGTCATCCCGGCGTAGGTGTTGGTGACGATCGCCGGGACCGCGAGGGCGACCAGGGCGACGTAGACCGGGAGCATGGACAGTCCGCCGGCCAGGAAGACCAGGACGACCAGGCCGACGGTCGGCAGGGCGCGGCCGAAGGACGCGAGGTTGATCGCGAGGAAGGCGCCCTTGCCGGTGTGGCCGATCAGCAGGCCGAGGGGGAGGCCGATCGCGGTCGCGATGAGGGTGGCGAGGAGGGAGTACTGGAGGTGCTCGGACAGGCGGTGCGCGATGCCGTCCGGGCCGGCCCACTGCTCGCCGCCGACCAGCCATGCGCCGAGGTTCTTGATGAGTTCGTACATGTCAGGCTCGCCGCCTCCGCCACGGGGTCAGGACGTACTGGAGGGCGACCAGAGCCGCGTCCGCGACCACGGCGAGCAGGAGGGTGAGGACCACTCCGACGATCACCGGGGTCGGGAAGTTGCGCTGGAAGCCGTCGGTGAAGAGCTGGCCGAGGCCGCCGTCGCCGATGTAGGTCGCGACCGAGACCAGGGAGATGGACATGACGGTCGCGATCCGGACGCCGGCCATGATCACGGGGAGCGCGAGCGGGAACTCGACGGTGAGGAGGGTGCGCAGGGGGCGTGTGCCCATCGCCTTCGCGGCCTCCTTCGCCTTCACGGGGACCGAGTCGAGGCCCTCGACCGTGTTCCGGAGAAGGACGACCAGGGTGTAGATCGTCAGGCCGATCACGGTCGTGGTGCGGGTGAGGCCGGAGACCGGCAGCAGGAGCACGAAGATCGCGATCGACGGGATGGTGAACAGGACGTTCGAGAGGCCGAGCAGGAAGCCGCGCAGGGGGCGGACCCGGTGGGCGATCACCGCGAGGGGGAGGGAGATCAGGACGCCCAGGAAGACGGCGGTGAGCGCGGCCTGGAGGTGGGAGATCGTCAGGGTGGTGAGGTCGTCGGTGTGGTCGCCGATCCACGACCAGTCGATCGTCATGCCGCCACCCGCGCCTCGGTGTGGGCCTGGCCCGCGTGCTCGTGGATGTCGTCGCGGGAGGAGACGCCGGTGAGGACACCTTCGGAGTCCACGCGGGCTATCAGGCCGGTGGGGGAGGCGATGGACTCGTTGAGCGCCGAGAGGAGGGAGTCCTCGTCCTTCAGCGGTCGTACGGGGATCTCGGCGTCCTTCGAGGCCCAGTGCAGCGGCTTGTCCGCCGCGTCGAGTACGAGGCTCCAGTCGCCGCCCTCCGGCGCCGGGCCCTTCGGGACGTCCGCCAGGGTCCTCAGCGACAGCAGCTTCAGGCCGCGCTCGGCGCCGAGGAAGTCGGCCACGAAGTCGTCGGCCGGGCGGGCGAGGAGTTCGGTGGGGGAGGCGCACTGGACGAGGTGGCCGCCGGTGCGGAAGATCGCGATCTGGTCGCCGAGCCGTACGGCCTCGTCGACGTCGTGGGTGACGAAGACGATGGTCTTGCTCAACTCCTTCTGGAGGCGGAGGAGTTCGTCCTGGAGCTGGGTGCGCACGACGGGGTCGACCGCGCCGAACGGCTCGTCCATCAGCAGCACGGGCGGGTCGGCGGCGAGCGCGCGGGCGACGCCGACGCGCTGCTGCTGGCCGCCGGAGAGCTGGTGCGGGTAACGCTTGCCGGCGTCGGCCGTGAGACCGACGGTCTCCAGCAGCTCCGCCGCGCGGGAGCGTGCCTTGCGGCGGCTCCAGCCGAGCAGCAGCGGCACGGTGGCGATGTTGTCGAGCACCGTGCGGTGCGGGAACAGGCCCGCCTGCTGGATGACGTACCCGATGGAGCGGCGCAGCTCGGCGGCGTCCTGGCGGGTGACGTCCTTGCCGCCGACGCGGATGGTGCCGGAGGTCGGCTCCACCATCCGGTTGATCATCCGCAGGGTGGTCGTCTTGCCGCAACCGGAGGATCCGACCAGGACGGTCACGCCGCCCTCCGGCATCTCCAGGGAGAGATCGTGGACTGCTGTCGTGCCGTTGGGGAAGCGCTTGTGGACCGCGTCGAACTGGATCATGAGATGTCCCTTGCCCGGCTGTATAACGTCATGCAGAGTTGTTGGTGCCTGAATAGGTTGTCAACGGGTTGGTGTAAATCCGAAGTAACGGATGACTGACGTGCGAGATCGGATGTCCGGATTGAGGGGTGTTTGGGCTTGATGTCGTCTCGAATCGTGGACGTGCCGGGTGTGGTGACCGCCGGGCACACCGGGCTGGTCGTCCTCGACGGGATCGGGCTCGGCGTCGAGGACGTCGCACGTCTCGCCGACGGGACCGCGCGGCCGGTGCCCGCGACCGACGCGATGAAGCGCGCCGAGGAGTCCTGGGACGCGGCCCGCCTCATCGCCGCGACCGGCCGCGTCTACGGCCGCTCCACCGGCGTGGGCGCCAACCGGAACGAGGACGTGCCCACCGAGGCCGCCGCCGAACACGGCCTGCGCCTGCTGCGCAGTCACGCCGGCGCCATCGGCGAGGAGCTGCCCGCCCGGCAGGTGCGGGCCATGCTCGCCGTACGGGCCAACCAGCTGCTGGCGGGCGGCGCGGGCCTGCGCCCCACCGTCATCACGGCGATGTGCGAGGCGCTGGAGAGCGGGGCCCACCCGGTCGTGAACGAGTTCGGCTCGGTCGGCACCGGCGACCTCGCGGCGCTGGCGCAGGCCGGCCTCGCGCTGGCCGGCGAGCATCCGTGGCGCGGCTCCGGCGCCCCCGAGGCGCAGCCGCTCGACAACAACGACGCCCTCGCGTTCATCAGCAGCAACGCCCTCACCCTCGGCCAGGCCGCCCTCGCCCTGCACGAACTGCGCGGCCTGGTCGCCGCCACCCAGGTCGTCGCCGCCCTGTCGCTGTTCGCCGTGGACGGCTCCCACGAGGCGTACGCCGCCCCCGTGCACGCCGCCCGCCCGCACCGGGGCAGCGCCGAGGTCGCCCGCCGGATGCGGGAGTTGATCGGTGCCGAGGACCGGCCGACCCCGCCGCTGGGCCGCATCCAGGACCCGTACGGCTTCCGCTGCCTGCCCCAGATCCACGGCCCCGCGCACGACGCCGCCGACGCCCTGGAGGAGGTGCTCGCGGTCGAGATCAACGCGGCCGCCGAGAACCCCCTCATCTCCCCCGAGGACATGGCCGCCTACCACCACGGCGGCTTCTACCAGGCCCAACTCGCCCTCGCCCTGGACCACTTCAGGCTGGCCCTGACCCAGGTGGCCCGCCTGTCGACGTCCCGCCTGTCCACCCTGAACGAGCCCGCCTACACCCGCCTCAAGCCCTTCCTCGCCGACCACGAGCCGGCCTCGTCCGGCGTGATGATCCTGGAGTACGCCGCCGCGGCCGCCCTCGGCGACCTGCGGGCCTTCTCCGCCCCCGCCTCGCTCGGCCACGCTGTACTCTCCCGGGGCGTGGAGGAGCAGGCCAGCTTCGCCTCGCTCGCCGCGCGGCAGACACTGCGCGCGTGCGGCGCGTACCGTCTCGTCGTCGGCTGCGAACTCGTCGCCGCCGTACGGGCGTTGCGCCAGCGCGACCTCAGGCCCGACCCTGAGCTGCCGGCGGGGCGGGCGATGGAGCTGGCCGAGTCGGTGCTCGACGACGACCTGGCCGACCGCCCGCTCACCGATGACGTGACGGCGGCGGCCGCACTGCTGGACCGGTTCACGGAGATCTGGAGGGGAAGCGCGGAATGAGCGCGGACAGGAACACGAACGGGACGGACAGCCCCGCCGCGCGACTTCAGGCGCTCTTCGAGGGGCACCGGCTCACCCCGACCCAGCGGCGCATCGCGCACAGCATGGTGCGGCGGGCCGCCGACGTGCCGTTCCTGTCCAGCGTGGAGCTGGCCGAGCTGGCCGGGGTCAGCCAGCCGTCCGTGACCCGCTTCGCCGTCGCCCTCGGCTTCGACGGCTACCCGGCGCTGCGCAAGCACCTGCGGGAGGTCGCGCCCGTCGAGCCGGCGGCCGACGCCGGTTCGTACAACGAGTACCAGCAGGCCGTCGAGGCCGAGATCGAGAACCTCAGGCATCTGGCCGAGGTGCTCGCCGACCCGCGCCCGGTGCAGAAGGCGGGGCGCCTGCTCGCGGCCTCGCGCCCGCTACCGGTGCTCGGCCTGCGCGCCGCGGCCTCCCAGGCATACGGCTTCTCGTACTTCGCCGCCAAGGTCCACCCGGACGTACGGCTGCTGCACGAGGGCGGCACGATGATCCACGACCGTATCGACGCCGCCGTCCGGGCGGGCGCCACGGCCCTGCTCTGCTTCGCGCTGCCCCGGCATCCCCGCGAGGTCGTGGACACGCTGGCGTACGCCAAGGAGTCCGGGCTGGCCGTGGTGACGGTGGCCGACTCCGCCTTCGCGCCGGTCGCCAAGGTCTCCGACCTGCTGCTGCCCGCCGCCGTCGGCACCGGCCTCGCCTTCGACACGGCCTGCGCGCCGATGCTGCTGGGCCGGGTGCTGCTGGAGGCGATGTGCGACGACCTGCCGGACGCGCAGGCGCGGCTGGAGGAGTTCGACGCGCGGGCGGTGGCGCGCGGGCTGTTCGTCGAGTGACTTCCTGAGGTCCGGGCAGCACATCCGCGCGGCGGGGCCGGGCGGCTTCTTAAGGCTTGTCTCACGTTGAGTGGCTAGCGTGCGCTCACAGCATCTGGACAGACGTGGACGGGAGGCCGGACGTGGTGCGCGCAGGAGGACAGGGGCTGGCTCGGGTGGCCGTCGTCGTACGGGCCGGGGCGGGGCCGTTGTGGTGGCTCGGGGTGTTCGCGGCGGGCATCGGGGTGCTGGTGCCGGGGCTGACGGGACGCCGGATCGGGGTGCTGGCCGGGGCGGCGCTCTTCATCGTCGCCGCGGCGGTCGTGGCGTACGCCCGCCGCAAGCGGTACACCGCCCTGACCCGCTCGGCCGCCCGCGCCGGCAAGCACGACGTGCTCCAGGACCGCGCGGTGACCGCCCGCAACTGGCGCCGGGGCCACCGCTGGTGGCTCGCGTTGGCCTTCGCCGCCGCGCTGGGCGGCGCGTTCGCCGTGCCCGCCGCGGGCGGGATGCTGCTGGCCGGGTGCGGGGCGGGGCTGTGGCTCAAGGCCGGGTGGCTCGGGCGGCGGGAGCGGGCGGAGAACGCCCTGCTGTGGGTGCGGGTCGACTGGCTCGACGGACGGGCCGGCCGGCCGGCGGGCAAGGCGGTGAAGGCCTACCGCAGTACGGGCATCGCGGCGGGCGACGCGGCCCCGGGCGGGGCCCGCCGCCGCACCGCGGCGCTGGTGTAGCTCAGCCCTCCCGGCCGGTGCGGGTCAGACCTCCAGGTCCTCCTCGATCTTCTTCAACTGGTGCCTGGCCATGGCCAGGTTGGCCCGCTTGGCGTCGAGCACCAGGTACAGGAAGAGGCCGTTGCCCCCGCGCCCGGTGATCAGCCGGATCAGGTGGTACTGGTCGGAGAGCGTGATCAGGATGTCCTCGATGCCGCCCTTGAGGCCGAGGTGCTCCATCGTGCGCATCTTGGCGCGGACGACGTCGGTGTTGCCGGCGGCGGCGACATTGAGGTCGAAGGTCTTGCTGCCGCCCAGCGTGCCGAGCGCCATCCCGCTGGTGTAGTCGACGAGCGCGGCCCCGGTCGCCCCCTCGATCGAGGCGAGGCATTCCTTCAGAGTGGTCTCGGTGTTGGCCATGACGTGTGTTCCTCTCAACTCTCGGTAGTGGTACGCGCGTTGGCCGTGGTGGTGCGTGCGGAACGCGCGTTTCTCGTGCGGGTGGGCATGGGTTTGGCGGGCTCCTTGGCGGAGCTCTTGGCAGGGCTCCGCCTGGGCGGCTCCGCGTTCGCGTCGACGAGCTCGCCGATGCGGGCACCGGCGCGGCGGCCCTCCAGATGCAGCCGGCCGACGTTGACGCCGTCCGAGGCGAGCAGCGTCAGTACGGCGGTGCGGCCCGCCGCGTACGTCGCCACGTAGCCGTCCTTGCCGCGTACGAGCAGTTCGCGGAAGTCGCCCCGGCCGGTCGCGTCCGTCACCCGCATCGCGACGCCGAGTGCGGCCGCGGTGAGCGCGGCGAGGCCGTCGGGTTCCACGCCGGGGGTGTCGTGGGCGAGGACGAGACCGTCCACGCCGGCCGCGAGTGCTCCGGTCAACTGGGGCACGCGGGCTCTGAGCCGACGGAACTCGTCGAGTATCGGGGCCTCGGCCGCCATCAGGTTTCTCCTTTCGGCACGGGACCGCTGCGGCGGGCGAGGCACCCCGGCCGGCGCGCGGTCCTCGAAGGGTTTGCGGTCAAAGGGCCTCCAGCGCATCCCTGACCCTCTTCAGCAGCGCGACATAGGGATCGGCGGCGTCGGGTGGGTGGTCGTCGACGGGGGGCGGCTGCGAGGACACGAGCCCCGCAGCGGCCAGCCGTCTGATGTGCACCAGCGTGTGGAACGCCGGTCTGCCCAGCTCCCGCGCGATGTCCGTGGCCCTGCGCACGCCGTCCACCTGTTCCAGCACGGCGGCCTGCCGGGACGGCACCGCGGGTGCCGAGACCGGATCGGCCCGGATCAGCGGCGCGACGTCCGTCGCCGGGTCGGGCCAGATGCGGCGCAGCAGGGCGCGGCGGCGCAGCGTCTCGCGCTCCAGGTCGGCGACCGGCACGGGATGCACCGAGGCGAGCCAGTGCGCGGCGCCGTAGCGGAAGCGGCCGGGCGTGCTGCTGGGGGCGAGGGCGAAGTACGCCGCGTCGTACAACGCGCTCACCTGGGCCAGCTCCAGCGCGCCCGGGGTGACGCCGTGCCGCAGGAGCCGCCCCTCGTCGGCACTGTCCTCGGCGTCCTGCCAGGAAGCGGCGTCGAGGGCGCCGTGGGCCGTGAGGAGCGTGCCGAGGCTGGGCGCGAGCGGGCTCTCGGCGTGCACGACCCGGCCCTCGGCGAGGTGGAGCGTGCCGTGCTCGCGGTCCAGGACGCCGGTGGCCCGCTCCTCCGCGAGCCGGGTCAGCATCGGCGAGACGCAGCCCGGGCTGCGCTCACCGGCCGCCGTCCGGTCCCGGACCGGCAGCCGGGGCGGCGGGGTGGTTCCGACCACGGTCATGCCAGCACCAGCCGTTCGGCCATCTCGCCCAGCCGGATGCGGGCCAGCGCGAGGTTGCCGTCCGCACGGGCCAGCCACAGGTACAGCACCACGCTGCTGTCGAAGGTCGTCGGCACGAACCGCAGCACGTGGTAGCTGTCCCGGTTGCTGAGGATCACGTCCTCGACGGGCGGATCCGTGGCGTCGGCGTCGTCACCGGGCCCGAACGCGTGCTGCTCGGCCGCGAGCCGCGCCAGCTCCGCCGCCTCGGCCGCCGCCGCCTCGTGGTCACCACCCGGAGGATCGCCCACGGTGCCCAGGGCCAGACCGCTGGTCCAGTCGACCAGCGCGGCGCCCCGCGCACCGGGCAACCGCATCGTCTCCAGCAAGCACTCGTCGATTCCGGGCACCGTCGCTCCCCTCCCGCCTGGGGTTCGGCTGAGTGACGGCCAAACTACGCAACGTGTGTGCGGCGAGTGAGCGTTCGGGCATTTTCCAGTGGAACATGCGCGGAGTGACTAGGGTGGGTCAACTGGGCCGGTTTTCACGTGACTTGATCGCGTATGGCATACCGCTGCCCTGTGGCCTACGTCAACGGCGCTTCGGCGCGCGCAGAGTGGTGAGCGAGGCCGCGTGCGCCCCTCCGGATTCGGCCACGATCTCGTCGAGCGACTGCGTCTCCCGCACGGTCGCGAAGGCGACGCCCCCGGCGCCGTCCGGCGCGAAGCCGTAAACGCCGGGCCGGGCAAGGGAGTTGTAGGCGTAATGGTGCGCGAAGTAGTACGCCCCCGTGTCCAGCGCCGCCGCGTAGTCGCCCTGCTCCAGCAACGGCAGCGCGGACGCCTCGGCCAGCAGGTCGCCCGAGAAGCAGGCCGGCCCGGCCACGTCCTGCACCACGGCCGGACCCTCCTTCGGGCGCCCCTTGCCGTCGTACGCGGCGATCCGCAGCGGCCAGCTCCCCGGCACGTACACCGTCCGTGTCGCGACCTGCACGCCCGCATGCGTCACCGCCACCGGACGGCCGCCCGCGCTCTTGGCGTACTCGACCCGCGCCACGATCGTCCCGTGCTTGGCCAGCAGCGACCGCCCGAACTCGGTGACCAGCCCGTACCGCCCGTCGAACAGCCCGGGCACCGCCTCGCTCAGCAGCCGCGCGTACTGCGCGTACGTCGGCGCGGTCGCGTCCGACGCGAAGTTCACAGGCAGCCCACCGCCGATGTCGAGCGTGTCGATCTGCCGCCACCCGATCCGCCGGTTGATCTCCTCCGCGAGCGCGTACGTCTCCGCGACCCCCTGCGCCATGAGCGACAGCGGAATGCCCTGCGACCCGGTGTGCGCATGCAGCCGCGTCAGCCACGGGCGGTCCTGATACGCCCGTACGACCCACTCCCGCGCCCCCTCGTCGCGCAGCGCCACCCCGAACTTCGACGTCGCCGTCGCCGTGGACGTCGCCTCGATGGAACCCCCGCCGACCTGCGGATTCACCCGGATTCCGAGCGGGGAGCGGCTGGTGGCGATGGGGGTACCTCCCACGCCTTTCGGGCTGTGGGGGAGCATCAGGACGTCGATGCGGTCCAGCTCCTGCGGGTTGTCCGCGTTGACGGCGATGCCCAGCGCCAGCGCCTCGCGCAGCTCGGCCGGCGTCTTCGCGGGCGAGTCCAGCACCGTCATCTCCGGTCGCAGCCCCGCTGCCCGCGCCAGCGCCAGCTCACCCGGACTGGCCACCTCCGCGCCGATGCCCTCCTCGCGCAGCAGCCCCAGCACCGGCACCAGCGGGGTCGCCTTCACCGCGAAGGCATGCAGCACGGGCGTGCCCGGCGCCGTCACCGCGTCGAACGCCGCCCGCAGCGCCGCCGCCGACTCCCGGATGCCGGTCACGTCGAGCAGCCCGACGATGGGGGCGTCGGGCCCCAGCAGCCCCTGCTCCACGGCGGCCCGCACCGCGTCGTCCCGCCGGACGACCCGGGCCGCGTCGTCTCCCGGGACCTCGAATCCGTTGTCCACAACATCCCCCGTCATGTCGTTGTACGAGCCCATGCATCCAGCCAAACACCCGGGACGCGGCCTTGCTGGGGCACGCATGTATTGACTAGTTCTATTCAGGCAGCCAGGATGTGAATATCCACCTCAACAGTTCGCAGTCACAGTCCGCTGGGAGGCAGACCATGTCAGGACCCCGCCCCGTCCGAGCGCCGCGCGGTACGGAACTGAGTGCCCTGGGATGGCAGCAGGAAGCCGCCCTGCGGATGCTGCAGAACAACCTCGACCCCGAGGTCGCCGAGCACCCCGACAAGCTCGTCGTCTACGGCGGCACCGGCAAGGCGGCCCGCGACTGGCGCTCCTTCGACGCGATGGTGCGCACCCTGAAGGGGCTGAAGCAGGACGAGACCATGCTCGTCCAGTCCGGCCGTCCCGTCGGCGTCATGCAGACCCACGAGTGGGCCCCGCGCGTCCTCATCGCCAACTCCAACCTCGTCGGCGACTGGGCCAACTGGGAGGAGTTCCGCCGGCTGGAACAGCTGGGCCTGACCATGTACGGCCAGATGACGGCCGGCTCCTGGATCTACATCGGCACCCAGGGCATCCTCCAGGGCACCTACGAGACCTTCGCCGCCGTCGCCGCGAAGAAGTTCGACGGCACCCTCGCCGGCACGATCACCCTCACCGCCGGCCTCGGCGGCATGGGCGGCGCCCAGCCGCTCGCCGTGACCATGAACGACGGCGTCGCCATCTGTATCGACTGCGACCCCCGCGCCATCGAGCGGCGCATCGAGCACCGCTACCTGGACGTGAAGGCCGACAGCCTGGAGCACGCCCTCCAGCTCGCGGTCGAGGCCCGCGACGCCCGCCGCCCGCTCTCCATCGGCCTGCTGGGCAACGCCGCCGAGCTGCTGCCCCGCATGCTCGCCGACGGCGCCCCCATCGACATCGTCACCGACCAGACCTCGGCGCACGACCCGCTGGCGTACCTGCCGCTGGGCGTCGACTTCGACGACATGGCCTCCTACGCCGCCAAGGACCCGGCCGGCTTCACCACCCGGGCCCGTGAGTCCATGGCCAGGCACGTCGAGGCCATGGTCGGCTTCATGGACGCCGGCGCCGAGGTCTTCGACTACGGCAACTCGATCCGTGGCGAGGCCCAACTCGCCGGGTACGAGCGGGCGTTCGCCTTCCCGGGGTTCGTGCCGGCCTACATCCGGCCGCTGTTCTGCGAGGGCAAGGGCCCCTTCCGCTGGGCGGCCCTCTCCGGCGACCCGGCCGACATCGCCAAGACCGACAAGGCGATCCTGGACCTGTTCCCGGAGAACGAGTCCCTCGCCCGCTGGATCAAGATGGCCGGCGAGCGGGTGCACTTCCAGGGGCTGCCCGCGCGTATCTGCTGGCTCGGCTACGGGGAGCGGGACAAGGCCGGCGAGCGGTTCAACGACATGGTGGCGTCCGGGGAGCTCGCCGCGCCGCTGGCCATCGGGCGCGACCACCTCGACTGCGGTTCCGTCGCCTCGCCCTACCGCGAGACCGAGGCCATGCTCGACGGGTCGGACGCGATCGCCGACTGGCCGCTGCTGAACGCCATGGTGAACGTGGCTTCGGGCGCCTCCTGGGTGTCCCTCCACCACGGTGGTGGCGTGGGGATGGGGCGGTCCATTCACGCCGGGCAGGTGACGGTGGCCGACGGCACGAAGCTCGGCGGGGAGAAGATTCGCCGGGTGCTGACGAACGACCCTGGCATGGGCGTCATCCGGCATGTCGATGCCGGGTACGACATCGCGGAGTCGGTCGCCGATGAGCGGGGTGTCCGGGTTCCTATGCGCGAGGGTGACGACGCGTGACGCAGAACGACAGTGGGCGCAGCGGCAACTCTCCGGTGGGGGCTGAGGCCTCGTCGCCGGGTGCGGGTTCGGCTGTGCCCACCCGTTCCACTCTGCGGAACGACTGCCCACAGCCTGGACCAGCGCCGGCACCTGCCGGTGGTTCCTTCCACGACATGTGGCGCGACCTCCTCCCCATCGGCCGCCACCCCGACTCCCACGGCTACCGTCGCTTCGCCTGGACCGGTGCCGATCTCGACTGTCGGGCCTGGTTCAAGGAGCAGGCCGAGGCGCGGGAGCTCGGATACGAGGTAGACCGGAACGGGAACCAGTGGGCCTGGCTCGGGGACCCCGCTGCCGGGGACGCCGTCGTCACCGGATCACATCTCGACTCGGTGCCGGACGGGGGCGCCTTCGACGGGCCCCTCGGCGTCGTGTCGTCCTTCGCCGCGCTCGACGAACTGCGCGGCAGGGGCGTGGACTTCGCCAAGCCGCTCGCCATCGTCAACTTCGGCGACGAAGAGGGCGCCCGGTTCGGGCTCGCCTGCGTCGGGTCGCGGCTCACGGCCGGGCAGCTCACCGTCGAGGGAGCCCACAAGCTGACCGACGGGGACGGGGTCAGCCTGCCCCAGGCGATGGAGGCCGCCGGGTACGACCCCGACGCCATCGGCGCCGACCCCGAGCGGCTCGCCCGCATCGGTGCCTTCGTCGAGCTGCATGTCGAGCAGGGCCGGGCGCTGGACCTGTCCGGTGACCGGGTCGGCATCGCCAGCGCGATCTGGCCGCACGGCCGGTGGCGGTTCGACTTCCGGGGCGAGGCCAACCACGCGGGGACCACGCGGCTCGTGGACCGGCGTGACCCGATGCTGTCGTACGCCGAGACCGTGCTGGCCGCACGCCGGGAGGCCGAACTCGCCGGCGCCGTCGCCACCTTCGGCAAGATCGCCGTCGAGCCGAACGGCGTCAACGCCATCCCCTCCCTCGTGCGCGGCTGGCTCGACTCCCGTGCCGAGGACCAGGCCGCCCTCGACCGCGTCGTCGGCGGCATCGAGAAGGCGGCGCGGGAGTACGCGGCAGCGCACGGCATCGACCTCGACGTCGTGCGCGAGTCCTTCACGCCCGTCGTCGAGTTCGACCACGCCCTGCGCGACGAACTGGGCCGCATCCTGGGCAAGGACACCGACCTCACCGTCCCCGTTCTCGGTACCGGCGCCGGACACGACGCCGGAATCCTGTCCGGGAGCATCCCGACCGCCATGCTGTTCGTACGCAACCCCACGGGCGTCTCGCACTCCCCGGCCGAGTTCGCCGCCGAGGACGACTGCGTCGCCGGGGTCCTCGCACTCGCCGACGTACTGGAAGGGCTGGCCTGCAGGTGACATCCAAGACCTACTGGCTGGAGCACGCCTGGCTCGACACCCACGTCGAGCCGGGTGTGGCCGTGACCGTGTCCACCAGCGGCTCCGCCACGGGGGCGGACGGTCGTATCACCGCCCTCCGGACCGAGGTCCCCACCCCGCCCCCGGGCGCCGAGATCCTCCGGGGGCTGACGCTGCCCGGACTGGCCAACGCCCACTCGCACGCCTTCCACCGCGCCCTGCGCGGCACCGTCCAGGTCGGCTCCGGCACCTTCTGGACCTGGCGCGAGGTCATGTACAACACGGCCGACCGGCTCACCCCGGACACCTATCACGCCCTCGCCCGCGCGGTGTACGCCGAGATGGCGCTGGCGGGGATCACGGCGGTCGGCGAGTTCCACTACGTCCACCACGCGCCCGGCGGCACCCCTTACGCCGACCCCAACGCGATGGGCGAGGCCCTCGTCGCGGCCGCCGCCGAAGCCGGTATCCGCATCACCCTCCTCGACACCGTCTACCTCTCCTCCGGCTTCGGACAGCCGCCCACTGCCCACCAGCTCCGCTTCTCCGACGGGAACGCCGAGGCCTGGGCCGAACGCTGTTCAGTTCTCAAGGAGCAGGATCACGCGCGGATCGGAGCGGCCATCCACTCCGTACGGGCCGTGCCCGCCGACCAGTTGGAGACCGTCGCGCGGTGGGCCGAGGAGCGGCGGGCCCCGCTCCATGTGCACCTGTCCGAGCAGACCGCGGAGAACGAGGCCTGTCGGGAGGTCCACGGCTGCACCCCGACCCAGCTCCTCGCCCTGCACGGCGTCCTCGGACCGCGCACCACCGGCGTGCACAACACCCACCTCACCGCCGAGGACATCTCCCTGATCGGCGGCAGCGGCACCGGAACCTGCATGTGCCCGACGACCGAGCGGGACCTCGCCGACGGCATCGGACCGGCCGTCGCCCTGCAGAACGAGGGCTCCCCGCTCTCCCTCGGCTCCGACAGCCACGCCGTCATCGACCTGCTCGAGGAGGCGCGCGCGATGGAGCTCAACGAGCGCCTGCGCACCCGCACGCGAGGTCACTGGACGGCGGCGGCCCTCCTGCGGGCGGCCTCGGCCGACGGCCACGCGGCCCTCGGCTGGGACGACGTGGGCACCCTGGAGCCGGGCGCACGCGCCGACTTCACGACGATCGCGCTCGACTCGGTCAGGACGGCAGGGCCGCTTCCGCGGCTCGGGGCCGAGACGGCCGTATTCGCCGCGTCGGCAGCAGACGTGTCGCATACGGTCGTGGGAGGTCGGCACGTCGTGCGGGACGGGGTCCACACCCTCGTCCCCGATGTGCCGAAAGCCCTCGCGGACGCCGTCGAAGCCCTGCGCGGATGACGACCGCGGGCCGCCCACCCGCGCGGCCCGCACGCGCACCAGCACCCGCCTCCGCCCCCGAACCCGACCCCACCGCCGACCAGGCCACCAAGGACGCCATGAGCAACGCGACGACCGTCAGCCCCGCCCACTCCGCGAGCACCGCCAGCACGCTCATCACCAACATCGCCGCCCTGGTCACCAACGACCCCTCCCTCGGTGACAATTCCCCCCTCGGACTGATCCAGGACGCGGCCGTCGTCATCGAAGGCGACCGCGTCGCGTGGACCGGTGATCAAAGCAAAGCACCCGCCACTGACAATCGGGTCGACGCAGGTGGGCGGGCGGTCATCCCCGGCTTCGTCGACTCCCACTCGCACCTCGTCTTCGCGGGCGACCGCACGCAGGAGTTCAACGCCCGCATGTCCGGCCGCAGCTACACCGCCGGCGGCATCCGCACGACCGTCGCGGCCACACGGGCGGCGAGCGACGAGGAGCTGGAGCGCAACCTCACCCGCTACCTCGCCGAGGCCCTGCGCCAGGGCACCACCACCTTCGAGACCAAGTCCGGCTACGGCCTGACCGTCGAGGACGAGGCCCGCGCCCTGCGCATCGCCGCCGCCCACACCGACGAGGTCACCTACCTCGGCGCCCACATCGTCTCCCCCGACTACGCCGAGGACCCGGCGTCGTACGTCGCCCTCGTCACCGGCGAGATGCTCGACGCCTGCGCCCCGTACGCCCGTTGGATCGACGTCTTCTGCGAGAAGGGCGCCTTCGACGGCGACCAGGCCCGCACGATCCTCACCGCGGGCAAGGCCAAGGGCCTGCACCCCCGCGTCCACGCCAACCAGCTCTCCTACGGCCCCGGCGTGCAACTGGCCGTCGAGCTGGACGCGGCCAGCGCCGACCACTGCACCCACCTCACGGACGCGGACGTCGACGCCCTCGCGAACGGCAACACGGTCGCCACCCTCCTCCCCGGCGCCGAGTTCTCCACCCGCGCCCAGTGGCCGAACGCCCGCCGCCTCCTCGACGCGGGCGCCACCGTCGCCCTCTCCACCGACTGCAACCCGGGCTCGTCGTTCACGTCCTCCGTCCCGTTCTGCATCGCGCTCGCGGTACGGGACATGGGCATGACCCCGGACGAGGCGGTCTGGTCCGCCACGGCGGGCGGCGCCGCGGCCCTGCGCCGCGACGACATCGGCCGCCTCATCCCGGGCGCCCGCGCGGACCTGCTCCTCCTCGACGCACCGAGCCATGTGCACCTGGCGTACCGGCCTGGGGTGCCGCTGGTCAGCGAGGTGTGGCGGCGCGGCGTACGCGAAGCCTGATCAGGCGGCCCCCGCCTTCCACCGCTGCTCCGCACCCCCACCCACCGACTCCAGCGACAACCCGTCCCCGGCCCCACCCCACGGCGTCACCGCAGTCTCCACCGCGATGGCCGGCCGGATCACCCCGTCGCCGTCCACCACGAACTTCAGGTTCTGCCCGTTGGACCCGTGGACCGACGCGCACTCCCAGATCCCGACGCCCCGGTCCGTCGAACCCCGGCTGTCCAGGCAGAAGTCGGGATCGGCGGCCGACTGCAGCACACCGCGTGCGGAGTCGACCCGCCAGCGCTGGGTGCTCGACGAGCTGCACGGGGCGGTGACCACGTCCGTCCCCTTGAAGAAGGCGCCGCCCACGTCCAGGCACAGTCCGGAGGAGACGTTCACGACCTGGGCGTACGCGCTGCCCGGCGGGCGCGTGGGGGAGGGCGACGGCTTCGGGCGCGTCGTCCTCGTCGGCGTCGGACTCTTCGTGGGGGACGGCGACTTGGAGCTGCGTGACGGTGAGGGCGAGGGCGACGGGGAGGCCGACGTCGGTGTCGCCGACACCGTGGCCGTCACCGTCACCGGCGGCGGCACGCTCACCGGCGTGCCGACCGAGCCCACCGGATCCTGCGTGGACGATCCACCCTGTGCCGCCAGGAACGCCACCAGCGGCAGCAGGGCCACTCCGAGCGCCGCCGACACCAGCACGATCCGGTGCCGGTCCGACGACCGGGCCCGCTCCGGCCAACTCCCCCGCGCGGGTGGGCCGACGGTCTCCCCCTCTCCCGCGCTCCCCGCCGCATACGCCGTCCCACCCCACGGCAGCAGCCCCTCCGCCAGCGCCGTGCGCGGCGCGTCCCGCAGGGCCGACAGCTCCTCGTACGCCGTCGTGCAGTGCGGGCAGTTCGTCATGTGGGCGTGCAGGTCGGCGCTGGCGCGCGGGCTGTCCGGACGTACCGACTCCTCGATGAGGCGGCCGAAGTCGGGACAGGCGGGGTCGTCGGAGGCGGCGAGGCGGGTGCGCAGACAGGCGCGGGCCAGCTGCTGGAGCGCGGGGGCGGTGCCGTACCGCACGTCCTCGCGGGTGAGGCCGAGGAGACCGGCCGTCCGTTCCCCCGGCTCCTCCTCCACCACGCCGTACCAGATCAGGCCCTGCGTGCGGGACGACAGGGTCTGGAACGCCGTGAGCATCGGCGGGACCGGGCCGGACGGGCCCGTCGTGTTCAGGACGAGCAGCAGGCCCGCGTCGAGCCCGGCGGCCCGCTCGTCCATGGCCCACGTCCCGGCCGTCCGGGCGGTCAGCAGCAGGAGCCGGAGCCGCCAGGGCAGGCCCGGGTCGACGCCGCGCGCCGTCTGACGGGCCGCCAGCGCGAACGCCTGGGCCGCCAACTGCCGTGCCATGGAGGTGTTCGGGGTGCACAGGTGGGCGTAGCCGAGGACGGGTGCGTGATGGCGGGCGCGGAGTTCCTGGAGCGCCGTGTACGCGGTGGCCGTGTCGGCGCGCAGCAGTTCGGTGAGCCGTGCGTCGGACGCGCCCGCGTGCACCCGTGGGCCAGAGTCCCTGCCGTCGTCGGCCCGAGCCATCCGCCTGCCTCCTTGCAGCCGTGCGACCCGTCCGGAGACCTGACTTACCGGCGGGTATGACGGCTCATAGTGGAGGAAGGGAAGCTCTGGGGAAAGGGTTTCTGTGGGTAACCCCTGAATGCGCTGTGCCCGGTGCCCTGCCGACGAATTCGGCGGGGCACCGGGCACAGCGCTGGTCGGTGCGAAGGAGCGGTCACCGCTCCTCGACCGGTCATTCCTCGACCGTCAGCCCTTTTCGGAGCCGGATCAGTGTGCGCGACAGCAGCCGCGACACATGCATCTGCGAGATGCCGAGTTCGTCGCCGATCTCCGACTGCGTCATGCCCGCGACGAACCTCAGGGAGAGGATCTTCCGGTCCCGGGGCGGGAGTTCGGCGATGAGCGGCTTCAACGACTCGACGTACTCGATGCCTTCGATGCCGTGGTCCTCGTAGCCGATGCGGTCGGCCAGCGCGCCCTCGGCGTCGTCCTCCTCGGGCTGGGCGTCCAGCGACGAGGCGGTGTACGCGTTCGACGCGGCCATGCCCTCGACGACCTCGTCGTTGGTCAGATCGAGGCGCTCGGCCAGTTCCGCCACCGTCGGGGCGCGGTCCAGCTTCTGGGCCAGCTCGTCGCCGGCCTTGGCCAGGTCGAGCCGGAGCTCCTGCAGCCGGCGCGGTACCCGCACCGACCACGAGGTGTCGCGGAAGAAGCGCTTGATCTCGCCGATGATGGTCGGCATCGCGAAGGTGGGGAACTCCACGCCGCGGCTGAGCTCGAAGCGGTCGATCGCCTTGATCAGGCCGATGGTGCCGACCTGGATGATGTCCTCCATCGGCTCGCTGCGCGAGCGGAAGCGGGAGGCGGCGAACTTGACCAGGGCGAGGTTGAGTTCGACGAGCGTGTTCCGGACGTACGAGTACTCGTGGGTCCCTTCCTCCAGCGACTCCAGCCGCTCGAAGAGAGTCTTCGACAGGGCCCGCGCGTCCACCGGCCCCACCTCGTCATAAGGGGGGATGTCCGGAAGCCCGGCGAGTACGTCGTCCTGCCCGAACTCCTGACCGAAGTCCGGTTCGGGGTGTACGTCGTTGCTCTGCTCGATGGGATCCAGATGTTCCGGTCGGGGTGCCGACGTCGCCTTCTGGGTATGCGATGCGTCGAGCCGGGGTGACATGATGTCCTCCATCGTTCTCGGCATATGGCTGCCGAAGCCTGTGTGTGCACTGCGGTGTGCGGCGCCTCCAAAGCCGGCCGAGTCGGTTACGTGTCTCTACTAGCCCTACCCGCTTTCGGGAGCCCACCGCAAGTGCGCTGTGTTCCGAAATGTCCGTTTCTGGGTGGATGTTCGGGTGTTGGGGGGCGTAGGGAAGGCGTAGTGTTCGAGAGCGTGAGTCAGCAGCCACGACGTCGGGAGTGAGAGACGGCATGGACCGCGGGACCGTCGGCAGCGCACAGTCTGGCCGACTTCTGGTCGAGGTGCGGGAAGAGGGCTCCAGCGCCGTCGTGACCCCGGCAGGTGAGTTGGATCACCACACTGCCGATTTGTTGCGTGAGCCACTCGATGACTGCCTCGCCAAGGGCTTCAGCCGGCTGGTCGTCGACTGCTCGCGGCTCGAGTTCTGTGACTCCACGGGGCTGAACGTACTGCTCGGCGCGCGTCTGAAGGCGGAGGCCGCCGGCGGCGGAGTGCATCTCGCGGGCATGCTGCCCGCCGTTGCGCGTGTGTTCGAGATCACCGGGGCCTCGGCGGTCTTCACGGTCCACGACTCGCTCGACGACGCCCTGGTCGACGAGGCCGACGGGCCGGGCTGACCCCTCACGTCCGACGCCGCATCAGACGTCACATCATTTGTGCCGAATACGGGGGTGTTCCCTCGCCGCGGTCGGGCAGGAGACACCCTGAACCTGTCGGCTGTGATGTCGGCCACCGGGGGGTGGGGACTGTGACCGACGCGTCAGGCAAAGGGCCGGCCGTGTACAGGCGTACTGACTCTGCGTACTGACTTGTGAATCGTGTGAATGTTGAACTGGTACTGGTATCGGTGAATCGGTGAGGTGAAGCGCTGATGAGCACCACCCGGCCCTTCTCGCCGGGCGACCGCGGCCCTGAGCCGAGCGGCGCTTCCGGGGCGTCCGAAAGGCCCTCTGGGGCGCCCGAGGGGTCCTCCGGGGCACCCGACGGGCCCGAGTCGTCCGCCGAGCCGTCCGCGGGGCGGCAGGTCCGGCGGCTGGACTTCGCGGGCCAGAGCGGCGTCGTCCCGCTCGCCCGTGACTTCGCCCGCCAGGCGTTGTACGCGTGGGGCTGGCTGCCCGCCGCCACCGCCGACCAGCGGGCCGCCGCCGAGGACGTGCTGCTCGTGGTCTCCGAGCTGGTCACCAACGCCTGCCTGCACGCCGAGGGACCGGCCGAGATGTGGATCGCCTGCGACAACAAGGTCATCCGCGTCGAGGTCTCCGACAGGGGCACGGGCCAGCCGGCCCCCCGCACCCCGCACCGCGCGGGCCGCCCCGGCGGCCACGGCATGTTCATCGTGCAGCGGCTGTGCCTGGACTGGGGGGTCGTACGGTCGCCGGGGGTCGCGGGCAAGACGGTGTGGGCGGAACTGGGAGCACCGGCCTAGGACCGCCCGCCACGCCGTACCGAAAAATCGGTTCCGTGCCGCTGACGTGCTGCTCTACGCTCTCCCGCAACGCGCTGACGGAGACAAGTAGCCCGGGTCCGTGAGCCGAGAGAGCCGCCGGTCGTTGTGAAGGCGGCCTCGCGCCCGGGCGAATCCACTCCCGAGTGCGGGGAGGAAATGCCCCGCCGGCCGGCCCCCGTCATCGGGCCCGAACGAGACCGGCGTACGGCCACGCAGTAGTCGTACGGCGGTGAAGGCGTGGTGGCACCGCGAGCACCCTCTCGCCCACGCCCCGAGGGACCACCCCGGGGCGGACCGTGCGCCCCGGCCGACCGGACGGAGCGGGCACCATGCTCGACGTCACCCTCATCCGACAGCACCCCGACCAGGTCCGCGACGGCCTGCGCAAACGCGCCGTGGACGCCGACATCCCGGCCTTCCTCGCCCTGGACACCGAGTTCCGCGAGGCCCGTACCGCCGTGGAGCGGCTGCGCGGCGAGCGGCGGCGGATCTCGGCCGAGGTCGCCGTACGACGCCGTACGGACGCCCCCGCGGACGAGCTGCGGGCCGAGGCCAAGGCCCTGACCGACCGCCTCACCGAAGCCGAGGCAGGCCTCGCCCGCCTCGCCGCCCGCCACCGGGAGTTCCTCGACGCCCTGCCCAACCTGCCCGACGACGACGTGCCGGCGGGCGGCAAGGAGAACAACCAGGTCGTCCGGAGCGTGGGCGCCCCGCCCGCCTTCGGCTTCGCCGCGAAGGACCACGTACGGCTCGCCCAGGAGCTGGGCCTCGTCGACTACGAGCGGGGCACGCGCCTCGCCGGCAACGGCCACTGGATCTACCGGGGCGAGGGCGCCGCCCTGGAGTGGGCGCTGCTCAACCACTTCCTGGACGCCCATCGCCGGGCGGGCTACGAGTTCGTGCTGCCGCCGCATCTGCTGACGTACGAAGCCGGGTACACGGCGGGCCAGTTCCCGAAGTTCGCCGAGGACGTCTTCGTGGTCGAGGAGGGCGAGGCCGCGCCCCGCCGGGAGGCCGGCCGCCCCCAGCGGTTCCTGCTGCCCACCGCCGAGACCGCCCTGGTCAACCTCCACCGCGGCGAGACGCTCGACGAGCGGGAACTGCCGCGCAAGTACGTGGCCTACACGCCCTGTTACCGCAGGGAGAGCGGCAGCCACCGCACGGCGGAGCGCGGGACGCTGCGCGGGCACCAGTTCAACAAGGTGGAGTTGTTCCAGTTCGCCCGGCCCGAGGACTCGGACGCCGCGCACCTCGAACTCCTGGCCCGGGCGGAGGAACTGGTGGCCGGACTGGGCCTGCACCACCGGGTCACCCAGCTCGCCGCCGGGGACACCAGCGCCGCCCAGGCCAGAACGTACGACGTGGAGGTCTGGCTGCCCAGCCTGGGCGCGTACGCCGAGGTCAGCTCGGTGTCGAACGCCCGCGCCTACCAGGCCCGGCGCGGCGGTATCCGGTACCGCCCGGCCGGCGGGGGCAAGGCGGAGTACGTCCACACCCTCAACGCCTCGGGGCTGGCCACCAGCCGCCTGCTGCCCGCGATCCTGGAGCAGCACCAGCGGGCGGACGGGACGGTGGCCGTGCCGGAGGTGTTGCGGCGGTGGGGGCTGCCCGAGGTGCTGGGCCCGGCCTGACCCCGTGTTACCCAGGGTCACCCTGAGGGGGTCGTTCTCCACCCGAACCCCCTCGCGCGCACGCCGGATCGCCACAACTCCGGCGTGCGCCGTGTCTTCCTTCCTCGAGGCCCCGGGCGTACCTTGACGGCCGATCTGATGTGCCGTCAGGAATGAGGGGACCGTGTCGAAGCAGAAGCGAACCGCCGCGCTCGCGACCGCCGCGGCCCTGGCCGGATCGGCGGTGCTGATGGCCGCCCCCGCGGCCCGGGCCGAGGTCGTCGACGTCAACTACGCCTGCAAGACGCCGATCGGCGACAAGAGCGCCGTCTCGCCCATCGACATCAAGGGCGTCAAGAGCGGCAGCGGCTACAAGATCACCATGTCGTGGCAGAAGGGCGTCTCGTCCAGCCCGGTCGAGCTGGGCAAGGGCGCGATGAACCCGAGCGCCACCATCAAGCTGGGCGGCGCCGACAGCGGCACCCTGTCGGTGACGGGCCCCGCCAACCAGGAGGCGATTCCCGCCAACACCCCCATCAAGATCAATGACCTCACGGGCACGTACACCCCGAAGAAGACCGGCAAGGTCACCTTCACGGCGGCCGTGCTCACCATCAAGGCCCTCGGTACGACGACCACGTGCACGCCCACCAACAGCCCCGGACCGTCGCTCACCCTCGACGTGACGGCCGCGGGCGGTGGAGGCGGCGGCGGAACCCAGAGCGGCTCCGGCTCCGGCGCCGAGCTCCCGCAGACCGGCCCCGAGGACTCGGCGATCGCCCTGGGCACCCTCGGCGGCACGGTCCTGCTGGCGGGCGCGGCGGGTGCGCTGTGGCTGACGCGGAGGGGGCAGGGGCAGACGGTACGCCGCTGACCGCTTTCGTCTGACTGCTGGAGCCGCCGATGTCGTCAGCCGCCCGTGTCCTGTGCCTGTCCCTGCTGCTTCTGCTCGCGGTGTCCCCTGCCGCCACGGCCGCCGAGCGGTGGTCCCTCGCGCCCTCCGGCGGTGGGCGACCGTCCTTCTACGGCGAGGGTCCGGCGGGGACGGTCCTCGAGGACACGGTGTCCGTGACCAACCGGAGCGGCGCGCCGGTCACGGTCCGCCTGCGCGGCGCCGGTGTCACGTTCAAGGACGACACCGTGCGCGTCCCCGCCCGCACCCGCGCCGACGTTCCCTTCACGGTGACCGTCCCCACCACCGACCGAGCCGTCGAGATCGTGGCCCGCGACACGGACGGCGACGAACGGCGGGTGCGGGGACAGCTCCGTGTCACCGTCCCGGAGCTGTCGGCGCTGACCGTCGAGCAGGTGCGGGTGAGCGGTGACCGCATCGCGTACGAGCTGGTCAACCGCGGTACGACGCCCATCGCCCCGAGGCTGGCCGTCCGGGCCGACGGCGTCTTCGGCCGTGTCCTCGACCGGGCCCCGCGCACCCTCCCCGTCGAGCTTCCCCCGGGCAGCCGGACGAGGCTCGACGAGCCGTGGCCCGACCGGCCGGCGCTCGACGCGGTCGACGTGCGGCTGACGGTGACGGCGGCGGGCGGGGTGCGCGACACGGCGCAGGTGTCGGTGCGGTTCGTGCCGTGGGGCGCGGTGACCGGGGTCGCGGGGTGCGCGGGGGCGGCGCTGGGCGCCTGGTCGGTCGTACGGCATCGAAGGCGCCGTAGGCCCTACGACGGCGAGGTCGCCGAGGCCGAGCGGCCGGACAGGCAAGCCGAGTTGACGGGAGCGGGGACGTGAACGGCAGGGTGCGAATGGCTGTGTTGCTGGCCGTGCTGGCGCTGCTGCTGGCGCCGACCCCTGCCACGGCCGCCGATCCGCCCGCCGTGAAGCTCTCCAAGTCGCAGGCGGGGACGGGCGGTTCGATCACCGTGACCGGCAGCGGTTGGCGGTCGAAGGCGCTGCTGATGATCCTCGTCTGCGGCCAGTCCGTGCCGTCGACCGGTGTGACCGGCGGCACCAACTCCTGCGCCAACGCGGACGGCAGGGCCGTGACGACGGACGCCGAGGGGCGGTTCAGCCGGAAGCTGCCGGTGGCCGAGCCGCCGGTGCCGTGCCCGTGCGTGGTGCACGTGGCGACGGTGACCGGGGCGAAGGCCGAGGCCGACGCGATCTTCCAGGTGGCCGGGCACGCGGTCGAGCCGCTGCCCGCGGAGCCGGCGGGCGGCCGCCTGTCGGTCCTCACGGACACCCGCCTCGACGGCTCCGGCGGTCTGCTGACCTGGTTCGGCGCACCGCCGGCACGGACGCTGGTGTTCACCGTCGGCAATGTCGGTACGTCGCCGGTCAAGAACCCCGTCTTCCAGGTCGGCACCTCCCACGGCGTGTTCGCCCCGGAGTGGGAGGAACAGCAGTGGCGCGGCACGATCCAGCCGGGCAGGAAGGCACGGATCGAACTGCCGGTGGAGCTCACCGCCGGAGCCCACGGCGACTACACGGTCTCCCTGAAGTACGGCGGCAAGGTGATGGCCGAACAGCCCTGGGGCGTGGGCCGGCCCTGGGGCGTGACGCTGTTCTGGGTACTGGTCTGCCTGGTCGTACCGGCGGCTCTGTTCCGCGCCGGGATGGCGGTGGTGGACCGGGTACGGCCACGGCAGACGTCCCGCCGCCGCGGTTTCCGCATGCCCGAAGTGGCCCTGCGCATACCGGGGCTGCGGCCCCGGCAAGAGGCGAGGCACGCCTCGCCCGCTCCCTCGACCCTGCCGTGGTTCACCCCGGACAACGCCCCGGGCGCGGCCGGTCGGCTCTCCGCACCGCACGACGACGACAGACCGACGAGTCCTACGACTCCCATCAGGAAAGGACCCCCGTGAGCATGCGAAGGAGAGTCACACCGGCACGTCCTCGGAGAGCGACCGCGGCGGGCGCCGCCCTGATGCTCGGCGGTGCGGGCATCCTGCTCGGCGTCGCCGCCGCACCCGCGCAGGCGGCCGAGGTGGCGTACGCGACCGAGTGCATCCCGCCCGCCATCTCCGGGCTGCCGCCGGTCCAGGGCACGACCAAGGTGGAGATCACCGCGCCCGCCGAGGCGAAGGTCGGCGACGAGGTGGAGGTCGTCTGGAAGTTCGTGCAGGCGGCGTCCAAGAACCCGAACATCCTCGACCTGGAGCAGAACACGGTCCAGCCGACCGGCACTCTGAAGGCGGCCGGTGCGCAGACGGCGGACATCGCGATGCAGGGGCCGCGCGAGAACCCGCCGATCCCCAAGAACAGCGACATGAAGCTGTCCGACATGAAGGGCAAGCTGAAGCTGACGGCACCGGGCGAGGTGACCCTGACGCCGGACGCGTACAACATCAACGTCAACAAGCCGATCTCCACGGACACCAAGTGCACGCCGAAGGAGACGGTGCAGAAGGCGGCGACGATCAAGGTGACGGACGGGGGCGGGGGCCCGGGCGGTACGACGGGTGGGTTGCCGACGGTCGTACCGACGCTGCCGACGGGTGTGCCGACCGATCTGCCTACGGGCCTGCCGACCGGCTCGTCGAGCCCGAGCCCGACGCCGAGTGAGAGCGAGACGGGCGGGGACGCCGGCGGTTCCAGCACCGGTGGCGGGGGCGGTGACGGCGGCCAGAGCGACTTCACGGGCAAGGAGGTCCAGGTCCCGTACGAGTGCAAGACGCCCATCGGCGACAAGGAGGCGACCTCGCCGGTCCAGATCGACGCCAAGAAGAACGGCGGGAGCTTCGACCTCACGGTCCAGTTCAAGAAGTCGGTGATGGACAGCCCCGCCGACATCCCCAAGGACTCGGTCAAGCCGTCGATGGAGGTCGTCCTGGGCGGCGCGGACAAGGGCACGGTCCACGTCGAGGGCCCGACCAACTCCGAGGCCATCAAGGCGGGCGACCCGATCGAGATCCCGGACCTCACGGGCACGTACAAACCGGGCGCGAGCGGGGAGTCGACGCTGTCGCCGGGAGTGCTGACGATCGAGGCCCTCGGTACGACGACGACGTGCACGCCGGCCAAGACGGAGGTGTCGTTGACGCTGGACACGACCGAGCAGGCGAGTGGGGCTTCCGGTGGCGGCTCGGCCGGGGGTTCCGCCGGAGGTTCGTCGACCGACGGTGGCTTGGCGGCGACCGGTGCGGAGGACCAGGGCTCGCTGAAGGCGCTGGGGCTGGTGGCGGGGACGGCGCTGCTGCTGGGTGGCGCGGTCTTCACGTTCATGCCCGGGCGTCGTCTGCGTTAGGCTCCGCCGGTAGTGCCGGGAAAGGGGCGCCGGTTGTCTGCGGGGAAGTTGTGGCTGGTCGCGCCCGCGCGGCGGAGCCGCATATAGACACAGTCCCGCGCCCCTTTGGGACGCTGCCGTTGCCGGCAGTCGGTCAGTGGTCCAGGCGTAGATGCGATCGCATCATCACGTTCGCGTCGGCCACCGCGCTGTAGTCGAACGCGGTCCGCGCCGCCGCTCGCCGTGCCGCCAGGTCCCGGCAGGACTCGCAACCGGCCACGGGGACGGGAGAGCGGCTCACGTCGAACGACGGCTTCGTCCGGGGCGGCGGCTCGATCACCGCGTACACCCCCGTCCGACGCTCCTGTGCTCCCTCAACTCCCGTTCGCAGGCGCTGACTTCGGCGGTCCGGCCCGCCTCTCTCGCCGCGTCCCGCTGGGCCGTTAACGCCCCGCACACGTCACAGGTGGGCGGGGGCGGGGGCGCCGCCACCCGTGCCTCACGCGTGGTCACGCGGACCACCGCGCGAGCGCCGATTCCATCGCCCGCAGCACGGAGGGCGTCGGCCGAGCCCAGCCACCGCGCGGCGTCCAGGTGGCGGCGGCCGGGCGGGTCGGGCGGGTGCGGCGCGGGAGGCGGGGGAGCGTCGTGGGCGTGATCATGGCTCACTCCTTGAGGGGCGATTCAGGGGAACGCCTGTGCTGTACGCATCCGCTGGATTACGGTGCGTGTTCAGGTGCAGATACGAGCATGCCGTGCCGGGGACGCGAAAAGGCTGTTGAGACGCGCTAGTTCCACGCTCGGCTCTCCAAATTCCACAAATTCCACAGCCCGGCCGAGGGGAAACAGGGTGCCGCAGCGACGGAGGGTGACGAGCCGCAGCCACGAGCCGCGATTGAGGTACGCGGAGGAGGTACGGAGGCTGCGCGAGCAGAGAGGGGTCACCCTGCGGCAGCTCGCGGAGCAACTGGGCTGGGACTATTCGACGCTGGGGAAGCTGGAGCGGGGCCAGTCGCTGGGGAGCCCCGAGATGGCGCAGTCGCTGGACGAGTTCTACGGGACGCCAGGGTTGTTGCTGGCGTTGTGGGAGCTGGCGGTGGGGGATCCGACCCAGTTCAAGGAGCAGTACCGCAGGTACATGCTGCTGGAGGCCGAGGCGGAGAGCCTGTGGCACTTCGGCGTCACCCGAGTGCCGGGCATGCTTCAGACCAGGGGATACGCGACGGAGGTCCTCGCGGCGGGCGAAATCGAGGGGGACGTACTCGTCCAGCAGGTGGAAGCGCGACTCGGACGCGCAGAGTTGCTCATGGGGGACGGCGGCCCGCGCCTCCGCACCATCCTGTACGAGGCGGTGCTGCGCATGGCGCTGCGTGACCCGGCGGCGTGGCGCGAGCAGATGGAGCACCTCTTGGAGGCCGCCGAGCATCCGAGGATCACGATCCAGCTGCTGCCGTTCAGTGCCGGACCGTGCGTCCTGGACAGCACGGACGTGATGTTCCTGCGGATGGCCGACGGGCGTACCGTGGCCTACACGGAGACCGCTTATCGGGGCGAACTGATCGAGGAAGCAAGCCAAGTTGGGCGGTTGCAGCTCGCATACGATTCGATGCGCGACCTGGCGCTGTCCCCTGCCGAGTCGCGGAAGTTCATCGGGCAGATGCTGGAGGAAGCACCGTGCGATCCATAGACCTGATCGGCGTGACGTGGCGCAGGAGCAGCTACAGCAACTCCGACGGCGGCCAGTGCCTCGAAGTCGCCGACAACCTCCCCGCCCCCGTCGTCCCCGTCCGCGACTCGAAGAACCCCCACGGCCCCGCCCTGATCCTCCCCGCGGCCGCGTGGGCCTCCTTCGTCACGGCCGTACGACGCAACGAGCTGCCGAACTGACCTGACCCGCAAAAGCCGGAGGCCGCCGCACCAACCCTCGGTGCGACGGCCTCCGTCGGTTCAGCCCAGCCGCAGGCGCTTAGCGGACGTTGCCCATCAGTGCGCGGATCTTGCGGCCGGCGATCATGAAGGCCAGACCGGCGGCCACGGCGATGACGGCCCACAGGCTGTAGTAGAGCGCGTCACCCAGCGGACCGTTGAGCTGGGTGGTCCAGCCGTTGAGGGCGTTGCCCGTCGCGACGGCCAGGAACCACAGGCCCATGATCTGGCCCACGAACTGCTTCGGCGCCAGCTTCGTCGAGAGGGACAGGCCCACCGGGGAGAGGCACATCTCGCCGAGGGTCTGCGCCAGGTAGACGCTCAGCAGCCAGAAGACGGTGACCTTGCCCGTGTCGCTGTTCGCGGCGGCGGCGCCGGCCAGGCCCATGATGCCGAACGAGCCACCGATGAGGAGCATCGCCAGGGCGAACTTCATGGGCGTGCTGGGCTCACGGTTGCGCTTCGCCAGCTTCACCCACAGGGCGGCGAAGATCGGGGCGAGCACGATGACCATGGCCGGGTTCACCGACTGGTACCAGGACGCCGGGAACTCCCAGCCGCCGATCATGCGGTCGGTCTTGGTGTCCGCGAAGATCGTCAGCAGCGAGCCGGACTGGTCGTAGATCATCCAGAACAGCACGGCGGTGGCGAAGAACCAGGCGAAGGCCTTGATCTTCGGCTTGTCCTCGGTGGTCAGGGCCGGGCTGCGGTACATCGTCACGAAGTAGACGATCGGGACCACGATGCCGAGGACCGCGAGCACGTTGACGATGTGCTCTATGTCGTACGTGCCCAGCGCGATGTCCGCGACCAGCGCGGCGACGGCGATGCCGCCCCACAGCGCGACCTTGCGCAGCGCGGTGCGCTTCTCCTCGGGGGAGGCAGGGGTGCCGGGCTCCTTGCCGATGTCGCCGAGGTGGCGGCCGCCGAGGACGTACTGGATGACGGCGAGGGTCATACCGACACCGGCGACACCGAAGCCGAGGTGCCAGTTGACGTTCTCGCCGAGGTAGCCGACGAGCAGCGGGGCGACCATGCCGCCGATGTTGATCGCCATGTAGAAGAGCGTGAAACCGGCGTCGCGGCGGGCGCTGGACTGGCCCTCGTAGAGGCCGCCGACCATCGCGGAGATGTTCGGCTTCAGCAGGCCGGTGCCGATCGCGATCAGGCCGAGACCGCAGAAGAAGGCGATGTCCGAGGGGATCGCCAGCGTGAAGTGGCCGGCGGCGATGACGATGCCGCCGACGAGCACGGCCTTGCGGGCGCCCCAGAGGCGGTCCGCGACCCAGCCGCCGGGCATGGCGGCCATGTACACGACCGCGTTGTACACACCGTAGATCGCGGCGGCCAGGGCTTTCCGGTCCTCCAGGGGGCCGTCGAGGACAGCCGCGATCAGGTAGAGGGTGAGGATGGCGCGCATCCCGTACCAGGAGAAGCGCTCCCACATCTCGGTCATGAAGAGCGTGGCCATACCGCGGGGGTGGCCGAAGAAGGTCTTCTCGGAGCCGGGGGTGCCCGGGGAGGCCGAGTCCTTCGTCAGGCTGGACGCCATGGTCGATCCTTGCTGGTCGGGACGCGCGGCGACGTTGGGGGGTCACGCGCCCGGTGGGGGGCGGCCGGCTCCGGCGGGTTCGGCCGCCCGGCCACAACTCATTCCTCGGATCCTTGATCCGCAACACGGCCCGCACACAAAAGAGACCCTCGGCGTCAAGTGAGCCGAAGGTCCCCGCAGTGCTACGGGCGTAGATTCACCATACGTCAGGACACAGGCGGAAATGGAAGGACTTGAGACTGGGATCACAGGTGTCGAGGGAACCGCGAGCACCCTTTCCAAGGTCCTTTCCAGGATCGCACCTCGTAGGCATAGGTCTGTACCAGAGCGGGCGAAGGTAAGAGACGGGCCAGAGGGCGGTAAGAATCAAGGGGTCCGATCACACCCCAGCTCTTGTCATGGGCGGACTACCATCAGCTCATGACCCGAGTACTGCTCGCCGAGGACGACGCGTCCATTTCGGAGCCGCTGGCCCGCGCACTGCGCCGGGAAGGGTACGAGGTCGAGGTGCGCGAGGACGGACCCTCCGCGCTCGACGCCGGCAATCAGGGCGGCGTGGACCTGGTCGTGCTGGACCTCGGCCTGCCCGGCATGGACGGACTGGAGGTGGCCCGGCGGCTGCGTGCCGAGGGCCACGCCGTGCCGATCCTCATCCTGACCGCGCGCGCCGACGAGGTGGACACCGTCGTCGGCCTGGACGCTGGCGCCGACGACTACGTCACCAAGCCGTTCCGGCTCGCCGAGCTGCTCGCCCGGGTGCGGGCCCTGCTGCGGCGCGGTGCGGCCGAGCCGCAGCAGCCGCCGGCCACGCACGGGGTGCGGATCGACGTCGAGTCGCACCGGGCGTGGATGGGGGAGGAGGAACTCCAGCTCACGGCGAAGGAGTTCGACCTGCTGCGGGTGCTGGTGCGGGACGCCGGGCGGGTGGTCACCCGGGACCAGCTGATGCGCGAGGTCTGGGACACGACGTGGTGGTCGTCGACCAAGACACTCGACATGCACATCTCCTGGCTGCGCAAGAAGCTCGGCGACGACGCGGCGAACCCCCGCTACATCGCCACGGTGCGCGGCGTGGGCTTCCGCTTCGAGAAGAGCTGAGCCCCGAGCCCTCGGGCCGCCACAAGTCACGTCACCCAGCCGTACCGGCCGCCACGCCGCACGGTAACCACGCAGTACAGGTGAGTAGAGGACATGCGCCGCCGACTGATCCAGTCCACCCTCGCCGTCGTTCTCGTCGTGATCGCCGTCTTCGGCGTGTCGCTCGTCATCGTCGAGACGCGGACCATCACCAGCACCGCTCAGGAGCGGGTGGACACCGAGGCGGTCCGGCTGGTCAGCATCGTGGACAGCCGGCTGCTCGGGGACGAGACCGTGGACGCCTCCGTGCTGCGGGAGCAGATCCAGGGGGATCGTTACGCCGAGATCCGGATCCCGGGGAAGCCGGCGATCGAGGTGGGCACCAGGCCGACCGGTGACGTCATCAGCGCCCGTGAGACGGGCGAGGAGGGCGAGACGGTCACCGTGCAGGAGCCGCGGTCGTCGGTGACGCGGGAGGTCGGCCGTACGTTGCTGATCATCGGGGCGGTGGCGCTGCTCGCGGTGATCGCGGCGGTCCTGCTGGCGGTGCGCCAGGCGAACCGGCTGGCCTCGCCGCTGACCGACCTCGCGGAGACGGCGGAACGTCTCGGCTCGGGCGACCCCCGCCCCCGGCACAAGCGGTACGGCGTCCCGGAGCTGGACCGTGTGGCCGACGTCCTCGACTCCTCCGCCGAGCGCATCGCCCGCATGCTCACGGCGGAGCGGCGGCTGGCCGCGGACGCCTCCCACCAGCTGCGCACCCCGCTCACGGCACTCTCGATGCGCCTGGAGGAGATCACCCTCACCGACGATCCCGACACGGTGAAGGACGAGGCGACGATCGCCCTGACGCAGGTGGAACGCCTCACGGACGTCGTCGAACGCCTCCTCACCAACTCCCGCGACCCGCGCAACGGGTCCGCCGTCACCTTCGACCTCGACGAGGTCATCCAGCAGCAGCTGGCGGAGTGGCGGCCGGCGTACCGCAGTGTCGGGCGGGCGATCGTCACCTCGGGCAAGCGGCATCTGGAGGCCGTCGGTACGCCCGGTGCGGTGGCGCAGGTCCTCGCCGCGCTGATCGAGAACTCCCTCATGCACGGTGGCGGCACGGTGGCCCTGCGCACCCGCGTCACCGGCAACCAGGCGGTCATCGAGGTCACCGACGAGGGCCCGGGGATCCCGGCCGACCTCGGTGCCCGCATCTTCGAGCGCGCCATCAGCGGCCGCAACTCCACGGGCATCGGCCTCGCGGTGGCCCGCGACCTCGCAGAGGCGGACGGCGGCCGCCTGGAGATGCTCCAGGCGAAGCCGCCGGTCATCGCCCTGTTCCTGTCCCGCACCCCGCCGGCGAAGAAGGCGGCGGAGGAATCGGGGGCGACGGTCAGGTAGGGGCGGCGGGGCTGGATTTCGCCGGACCAGGCAAAGTCAGCCCGTCCGGCGTTTGAGGACGAGGCCCTTTAAGGGCCGAAGCGGGGGCCTGGGGGCGGCAGCCCCCAGGGACGGGACGGGTAGGGGCGGCGGGGGCGAAAACCCTCTGGGCCGGCCCCCACGCCGGGACCGTCTCAGCCGACCCGCTGCTTGACTCGCTGCTCCGGCCGCTGCCGCCGCGGCTCCAGGAACGATTCCGCGCCGGAGGCAGCCGCCGCCTGCTCCTTCTCCGAAGGAAGCGCCCGGAACACCCACGTCCGGTACGACCAGAACCGGAACAGCGTCGCGACACCGATGCCGAGGAACTTGAAGACGTTGCTCTGCAGCGGGCTGTCCCACCCGAAGCCGTACGTCGCCGCGTACAGCACACCGTTCTCGATCACCAGACCGACCGCGCTGAACAGCAGGAACAGACCCAGTTCCTTCGTACGGCGACCCTTGTCGCGGTCGCGGTACGTGAAGTACCGGTACCCGATGTAGTTCGTGAGGGTCGCGACCAGCGTCGCGATCACGCTTGCCCGCACCACCTGGAGGTCGGTCACATGCCGCACCAGGTTGAAGACGAGGAAGTTGACCAGGACCCCCGATCCTCCCACCGCCCCGAACTTGGCGAGCTCACGCATCAGCCGGTCGAAGCGCTGTCGGACGGCACTCTGAGGTACCGGAGGCGCCGCATGAAGCCCCGAGGAACCACGTCCCATGGTCGTGAAGGCTCCTGTCGGTCGATTTGTCGGACGGTTTCGTCAACCCAGCCATGCTAACCACCCCCCTCCGTGATTGCCTGTGCGCCGGCTCATAGGTCGGGAAGAGACCCGGAAAACTCCGGTAAGAGGGGCACTCCGGTCGGCCGATACCCTAGGCACGTGACGTTCCCGGTAGTCGGCATGGTCGGCGGGGGCCAGCTCGCTCGTATGACACACGAGGCAGGCATCCCGCTGGGCATCAGGTTCAAGCTCCTCAGTGACACCCCACAGGATTCCGCGGCGCAGGTCGTCAGCGATGTCGTCATCGGCGACTATCGCGACCTGGACACGCTGCGCGAGTTCGCGCGCGGTTGCGATGTGATCACCTTCGATCACGAACACGTACCCACAGAGCACCTCAGGGCCCTGGAGGCGGACGGCATCCCCGTCCGCCCCGGCCCCGACGCGCTCGTGCACGCCCAGGACAAGGGGGTGATGCGCGCAAAGCTCGACGCGATCGGCGTCCCGTGCCCACGGCACCGGATCGTCGCCGATCCGGACGACGTGGCGGTCTTCGCCGCCGAGGGCGACGGCTTCCCGGTCGTCCTGAAGACCGTCCGCGGCGGCTACGACGGCAAGGGCGTCTGGGTCGTCGACTCCGTCGAGGAGGCCGCCGAACCGTTCCGCGCCGGCGTCCCGGTCCTCGCCGAGGAGAAGGTCGACTACGTACGCGAACTCGCGGCGAACGTCGTCCGCTCCCCGCACGGCCAGGCGGTCGCGTACCCCGTCGTCGAGTCCCAGCAGGTGGCCGGCGTCTGCGACACCGTCATCGCGCCCGCCCCCGACCTCGACGAGACGCTCGCCCTGAAGGCCGAGGAGATGGCGCTGACCATCGCCAAGGAACTCGGCGTCGTCGGCCACCTCGCCGTCGAGCTGTTCCAGACCCGCGACGGCCGCATCCTCGTCAACGAGCTGGCGATGCGCCCGCACAACTCGGGCCACTGGACCCAGGACGGGGCCATGACCTCGCAGTTCGCCAACCACGTCCGGGCCGTCCTCGACCTCCCCCTCGGAGACCCGCGCCCGCGCGCCAGGTGGACGGTCATGGTCAACGTCCTCGGCGGCGACTACCCGGACATGTACTCCGCGTACCTGCACTGCATGGCCCGCGACCCCCAGCTCAAGATCCACATGTACGGCAAGGACGTGAAGCCGGGCCGCAAGGTGGGCCACGTCAACACCTACGGCGACGACCTCGACGACGTGCTGGAGCGCGCACGTCACGCAGCCGGCTACCTGAAGGGCACGATCACCGAATGAGCACCGCTGCCGGCCCCGTCGTGGGCATCGTCATGGGTTCGGACTCCGACTGGCCCGTCATGGAGGCCGCCGCCCAGGCCCTCGACGAGTTCGAGATCGAGTACGAGGTCGACGTCGTCTCCGCGCACCGCATGCCGCGCGAGATGGTCACGTACGGCGAGCAGGCGGCCGAGCGCGGCCTGAAGGTGATCATCGCCGGGGCCGGGGGCGCCGCCCACCTCCCCGGCATGCTCGCCTCGGTCACACCGCTGCCGGTCATCGGCGTCCCGGTGCCGCTGAAGTACCTCGACGGCATGGACTCGCTGCTCTCGATCGTGCAGATGCCGGCCGGCGTGCCCGTGGCCACCGTCTCGGTGGCCGGCGCCCGCAACGCCGGTCTGCTCGCCGCCCGCATCCTCGCCGCCCACGACGAGGACCTGCAGCAGCGGATGCGGGAGTTCCAGCAGGACCTGAACGACCAGGCCACGGAGAAGGGCAAGCGCCTGCGCGCGAAGGTAGAGGGATCGGGCGGCTTCGGCTTCGGCACGGGGAAGTGACGACGATGACCTCTGTGGAGGCAGCCCGGGAACTCCTGCGCGAGTTCCCGGTCGTCGACGGCCACAACGACCTCCCGTGGGCGCTGCGCGCACAGGTCCGCTACGACCTCGACGCCCGCGACATCGCCGGCGACCAGGCAGCCCACCTGCACACCGACATCCCCCGCCTGCGCGAGGGCGGCGTGGGCGCGCAGTTCTGGTCGGTGTTCGTGCGGTCGGACTACGCCGGGGACAAGGCGGTCAGCGCCACCCTCGAACAGATCGACTGCGTACGGCAGTTGCTGGCGCGCTACCCGGCCGACCTGCGCCGAGCGCTGACGGCGGCGGACATGGAAGCGGCCCGCGCCGAGGGCCGTATCGCCTCCCTCATGGGCGCCGAGGGCGGCCACTCGATCGCCGACTCCCTCGCCACGCTGCGGGCGCTGTACGCGCTCGGCGTCCGCTACATGACCCTCACCCACAACGACAACATCGCGTGGGCGGACTCGGCGACGGACGAGCCGGGCGTGGGCGGACTGTCCGCCTTCGGCCGCGAGGTGGTCAGGGAGATGAACCGCGAGGGCATGCTCGTGGACCTCTCGCACGTGGCGCCCTCGACGATGCGCGACGCGCTCGACACCTCCACCGCCCCGGTGATCTTCTCCCACTCGTCCTCGCGCGCGGTGTGCGACCACCCGCGCAACATCCCGGACGACGTCCTGGAGCGCCTGCCCGGCAACGGCGGCATCGCGATGGTGACCTTCGTGCCGAAGTTCGTGCTGCAGGCGGCGGTCGACTGGACGGCCGCGGCCGACGAGAACATGCGCGCCCACGGCTTCCACCACCTCGACACGACCGCCGAGGCGATGAAGGTGCACCGCGCCTTCGAGGAGAGCACCCCGCGCCCGATCGCCACGGTCTCCACGGTCGCCGACCACCTGGACCACATGCGTGAGGTCGTCGGCGTCGACCACCTCGGCATCGGCGGCGACTACGACGGCACGGCGTTCACCCCCGACGGCCTGAACGACGTCTCCGGCTACCCCAACCTGCTCGCCGAACTGCTGGACCGCGGCTGGTCCAAGCCCGACCTGGCCAAGCTGACCTGGCAGAACGCGGTGCGGGTACTGGGTGCGGCGGAGGACGTGGCGCGGGATCTTCAGGCGACGCGGGGTCCGTCCAACGCGACGATCGAGGAACTGGACGGCTGATCGGTCAGCGGTACCGGATCGAAGGGGTGGCCGCACATGACCATAAGCGCCAGCGAAGCCCGTCGGGACCTGTTTCCCCTCATCAAGCGCGTCAACGACGACCACACCACGGTCCGCATCGCTTCCAAGGGCGGCGACGCGGTCCTCATGTCCGCGGACGACTACGAGGCCTGGCAGGAGACGGTCTACCTCCTGCGCTCGCCCGCGAATGCCCGGCGCCTGATGGAGGCCGTTGCCCGCGATCGGGCCGGTGCGGCCACCGTCGCCAAGACGCTGGAGGAACCGCAAGGCCTGGCGGGGGATGAGTGAGAAGCGTCCACTTCGATCCGGACGGCTGGGAGGACTTCCTGTTCTGGCTCGGCGCGGACCGCAGGATGGCGCGTCGGATCACCCGCCTGATCGGCGAGATCCAAGGGGACCCTTTCGGCGGCATCGGGAAGCCCGAGCCCCTCAAGGGTGACCTGTCCGGCTACTGGTCCCGCCGGATCGATGACGAGCACCGACTGGTGTACCGGGCCGACGACAAGGAAGTGAAGGTCCTCAAGGCCCGTTACCGCTACCACGACTGAGAGCAAGGCCGTCGCCGCCACCCTGGACGGGGTGACCGAGGCGGCCCAGGAAGGCCGATCGCCGCCCTGTACCCCTGAAGGCGCCTCTCCACGCGGATCGCCGCGCCTTACCCCCGAACGGACCGTCCACCAGGAAGCCGTTCCGGGTCCGTGCGACGGTGACGTTACTGCTGATCAGGACACCGATCGCGTACGGAGACCGCCATGGCCGACCTCAAGGACGAACTGGACACCAGCCCCGAGGTCGGCGAACTCGACGGCCTGCCCGACCCGCTGCCCGGGGACCGGCCCGCGTCCGTCTCCGGCCCGGCCGACGCCACCGGCACCGACCTCCTCGACCGTGCCCACGCCCTCCTCGTCGCCCACCCCGTGGCCGACGGCTACAGCGGACTGCCGTGGGCGCTGCGTCACCTGCCCTGGTTCGACCTGGAGCTCGGTGAGAGCGCCGTCGACACGGACATACCGCGGATGCGCGAAGGCCACGTCGGCGCGCTGTTCTGGGCGCTGCACCTGCCCGAGGGACTGGACGGGGACCAGGCGGTCAGTGCCACGCTGGACCAGCTGGACCTGGTGAAGACCGTCGTACGGTCCCATCCCGAGGGCCTGCGCCTCGCCTGCACCCCCGGACCGATCACCGACGCCCGCCACAGCGGCCGCATCGCCGTCCTGCCCGGGCCCGCGGGAGCCGCCGCCCTCGGTGACTCGCTCGGCATCCTGCGCTCCCTGCACGGGCTCGGGCTGCGCGCCCTCACCCTGTCCGGCACGTCCTGGGCGAGCGAGGCGGGGATGACCCGGTTCGGCGAGGAGGTGCTGCGCGAGATGAACCGGCTCGGGGTGGTGGCCGACCTCTCCGGCGCCTCCGCCGACACCGTCCGCCGTGCCTGCGCGGTCTCCAAGGCTCCGGTCCTGTGCGCCCGCTCCGCCGCCCGCGCCCTGCGCCCCCACCCCGCCAACCTCCCCGACGACCTGCTCACCGAGCTGGGCGCCGTCAAGGGCGTGTGCATGGTGCCGCTGACCGCCGAGCAGACCGGCCCGTCCGTCCGGGACGTCGCCGACCACCTCGACCACGTCCGTGCGGTCGCGGGCCCGGAATGCGTCGGCCTCTCCGGCACCTACGACGCCGGCACCGCCCACCCCCAGGACCTCGCCGACGCCTCCCGCTACCCCCACCTCATCGCCGAACTGCTGCGCCGGGGCTGGTCCGAGGCCGACATCGCGCTGCTGACCTGGGGAAACGTGCAGCGGGTGCTGCGCGAGGCCGACTTCACGGCGCGGGAGGCGCAGCGGCGGCGGGAGCCGTCGACGGCGAAGATCGCGGATTTCGACGGCTGATCAGGGACTGGTGGTCAGGGACTGGTGGTCAGGGACTGGTGGTCGGGGGCCGGTGGTCAGGGGCTGATCAGGGGGGGGCATCAGGGGTTCATCAGGGGTGCTCGATCAGGCAGAGGCAGAAGGGGTGGCCCGCGGGGTCGGCGTACACCCGCCAGCCCTCCTTGTCCTCCGCCTGCAGCAGCCGCGCCCCCAGCGCCAGCACCTTCTCCTGGGCCGCCTCGACCTCCTCCCAGGTGGACCCGGCGTCGAAGTCGAGGTGGAACTGCTGCGAGTTGCGGTCGGCGCGCGGCCACTCCGGCGGGGTGTACCCGGGCGCCGGCTGGAAGGCCAGCCGTGGCCCGTCCGGGAGCTGGAGCACGACCCATTCGGGGTCGTCGTCCTCCGGCGTACCGCCCGCGACATCGGCGTAGAAGCGGGCCAGGGCGCGCGGGTCGGGGCAGTCGATGGCGACGGTACGCAGGCGTGCCACGGGGGCCATGGATTCCTCCGGCGGTCGAGGTGTGAGACGTGTGATCAGCGGTGGTGTGATCAGCAGGCGCACAGGCAGAACGGGTGCCCCGCCGGATCCGCGTAAACCCGGAAGCTCCGCGAGTGGTCCTCGGCGTCCAGCGGCCTCGCGCCCAGGGCCAGGACCTCCTTCTCGGCCGTGTCCAGGTCCTCGACGGTCAGGTCCAGATGGAACTGCTGCGAGCGATCGGGCGCGGGCCACTTGGGCGGTACGAAGCCGGGGGCGGCCTGGAACGCCAGCGACTGACCGCCGGACACCTTCAGGTCCACCCAGTCGCCCTCGCCCTCGACGCTGCCGCCGAGCACGCGTGCGTAGAAGTCGGCGAGGGCGCGGGGGTCGGGACAGTCCAGGACGACGACGCCCAGTTCGGCGATGGCCATGACTTCCTCCTCGAAGTCTTGGTTACCTGCAATCGGCTGCAACAGGTAACCGCGTTACCGCATGGTCCCGCATTGGCGGTAACGTCGCAAGGGGACAGTCGGAGGTAGCGTGCAGCCATGAGTGAGAGATCGCCCGCGCCCGGGGGCCTGGAGCTGGTCCAGTCCCTGGTCAACACGCTGGACATCGAGTCGGGGGCCGACTCGCTGGACACCGTGGAGGGGCGGGCGCGGTTCGGGGTGGCCGAGGAGGATCTGGCGCAGGCGCGGGAACTGCGGGAGTCGCTGCGGGTGGCGTTGCTCGCGCATGCGGGGCATGTGCCGCATCGGGTGGTGACGCCGCTGGGTGATCTGCTGGCGGCGAGCGCGCTGGTGGTTGCGGTCGGCCCCGCCGACGGTTCGGCGACGCTGGCTCCCGCCGACGGGGGGCCGCTGCTCTCCCGGGTCGCGGCGGCGATAGCCCAGGCCCTGGTGGAGGGCACCTGGATGCGGCTGAAGGCCTGTGAGGCGGTCGACTGTCACTGGGCGTACTACGACCGGAGTCCGGCGGGGCGGGGGCGGTGGTGCTCCATGCAGGTGTGTGGGGCGCGGGCGAAGATGCGGCGGTATCGGGCGAAGTGACGCCCACCGGGGTGCCGAGGTTTGTCGTCCTGCGGCAGCCGCGCGGTTGGGGCCGGTCGCGCAGCCTCCCCGCGCCCTGAAGACGGGCGTGCTGCTAGGCCTCCTCCTCGCGCGACCGCGCTGCCCGTGAGCCCACCAGCAGGAGGCACAGCACCGCTACACCCGCGACCATCCCGGTCAGGACGAGCAACGGGTCCAGTGGGCGGGTTGTCGAGGCGACGACCTGGGTCTGGGGTGCCGGGGACTCGGTGGTCGTCGGTGTGGGGGACGGGGGCGGCGACTGAGCGGCGGCCTGCCGTGATGTGGACGGTGTGGACCGTGGGGACGAGGACGACGGTGAGCGTGTCGCCGCCGTCCGGCTCGGGGTGGTCGCGTGGTGGCCGGAGGACATCCCCGCCTCCGAGTGATCGTGCGTCGGCGCCGCCGCCGAGGTCGCCGGTGCCGCCGCCTGGACCACGATCCGGGCCGTCATGTTCGGGTGGACCGTGCAGTAGTAGGCGTACGTCCCCGGCGTCGTGAAGGTGAAGCTCCAGCTGCCGCCCTCGTTCAGCATGGGGGAGTGGACGGCGGCCGGACCGGACGTCGTCTTCACGTCGTGCGGTGCGGTGTCCTGGTTGGTCCAGGTCACCGTGGAGCCGGCGGGGATCGTCAGGGTCGCGGGGCTGTACGCGTACCCGCTCATGGTCACCCGGTACGTCGCCGCCGACGCCTGACCGCCCGGCACCACGAACACCATCCCGAGCAGGATGGACAGGGCGAGCACGGCCCCCTGGACCGCTCGCCGGGCCGCCCTCACGCGAACTCCCCGGCGATCAGCAGCCGCAGCCGGGTGGCCGGACGCAGCCGGCCGAACCGGAAGCCGGTGGCGCGCCGCAGCAGCCGGTACGGCAGCCGGGCCACACCCACGCCGAGCAGCCGGTCGTCGGCCCGCTCGACGACCCGCAGCCGCAGCAGCACGGGGAAGTCGGTGGCTTCGGGACCGTCGGGGCCGTCGGAATCGTCGAGGCGAAGGTCGCCGGTCAGCTGGGCGGTGCCGGAGGTCTCGTGGGCTTGGTCGAGGGTGAGGACGCCCTTGAGGTGGGTGTCGTCGAACTCGAATCGGAGGGTGGGGTGTCCAGGGGTCTCGGGCACCGTGAGCGTGGCCTCGGCGAGGGTGAGGCGACGACGCCGTACCGGCAACGGGCCGCAGAGAGCGGTGAGTTCGACCAGCGAGCGGCCGGGGGCCACCTTGTAGTGGCCGGGCAGCGGCAGCCAGGGGGCGGCCGGACCGGGGGCCCCGGGCGGGGTCGGTTCGGTGGGGAGGGTGACGGTTGTCATCCCGGTCTCCTTGGAAAGCGGTTCCGTCAAAGCGGCGGTGACGGGGACAATGGGGGGAGCGCCGGTCCGGCCGACTGAGCCTCGGCCGGACCGGCGTCCGTCTTCCGCGCGGGCGGTGTCAGCAGCTGGTGGTGAGGTAGCTCTCGGTGGGCGCGAGCAGGTGCTCGGCCCAGACCGTGTGCATCTGCACGTAGCTGTCGACGTTCAGCAGATCGGTGACCTGCTGCCCGGGCGACTCCTCCAGGTGCGCCTTGTTGATGTGGTTCAGCAGCACGCTGAGCGTGTCGTCGACGACCGTGCCGCCGTCCTCGACGGCGGGCGACAGGATGCTCTCGACCCACACCGTGTGCAGCTTGATGTACGAGTCCAGCGCCAGCGCGTCCTGCACCTGCTGGCCCGGGGACCGCTCCAGGTGGGCCGCCTTGAGGTGCTGGAGGATCGGCAGCAGCACGTTCTGGACGCTGCTGCACTGCTCGCCGCCGTCACCGGAGCCACCGCCCGACGTACCGCCTGAAGTACCGCCCGACGTGCCGCCCGTCGAACCGCCGGAGGTGCCGCCCGTGCTGCCACCGGACGTACCGCCGGAGGTGCCGCCCGATGTGCCGCCGGTGCTGCCACCGGACGTACCGCCCGAGGTGCCGCCGGACGTCCCGCCGGACGATCCACCTGACGAACCGCCGTCGTCGGCCGCCACGACCTTCACCGACGCCACCATGTCCGGGTGCACCGCGCAGTAGTACTCGTACGTCCCGGCCGTGGTGAACGTGTACGACCACGAGTCGCCCTGCTCCAACGTGCCCGAGTCGAACTTCTTCGGGCCCTTGGTCGTGGTGACCGTGTGCGGCACGCTGTCGTGGTTGGTCCAGCGGACGGTTTCGCCGACCTTGACGACGAGCTGCTTCCCGTCGCCGAACTTGTTGTTCATGATGTCGACCTGGTGGTCCGGCGCCGCTTCGGCCGCCGGCTGGGCCGCCGCCGCGGCGGCCGCGGGCGCCTGAGCCGCGCCCGCGTCCGCCGTGGAGGACGCCCCGGAGGCCGAGCTGCCCGCGGCTGCCTGGAGCAGCCCCAGGCTGAGCACCGCGGTCAGCGCCGCGCCGAGTCCGGCGACCAGCAGACCCCGGTTGCCCGAGGGCGCCCGGCGGCGCGGTGCCGCGTCGCTCTCATTACGTCGTTTCAACGCAACTCCTTTGATTTTCCTGGGAGTTCACTGGCCAGGGTTGGCCGTGACCAGCAGACTCGTCACGGCCAGCACGACGAGGACGAGCCCCGTCTCGGCCGCGACCGAGTAACCGAAGGGCCGCACGGTGGCGGCGTCGCCGCGCAGCAGCACGGCGAGATCGAGGCGGGTACGCACCCACTGACGGCTGGCGAGGGCGGCGAGCAGGACGACGCCGAGGAGGCCCGTCTTGAGCAGCAGCAGCTGCCCGTACGAGGTGTGCAGCAGGGCGTCGTACGACCCCACGACCTGCCACGCCAGCACCAGCCCGGCCACGACGATGCCCGCCACGCTCACCGCCGCCAGCCGCGAGTAGCCCGGCACCACCCGCGCGAGCTCCCCGGCCCGGCGCCGCGGCAGCACCGCCAGCGCGAGCATGGCCAGCCCCCCGATCCAGAGCGATACGCCCAGCAGATGGACGAGGTCGGCGAGCGCACCCCAAGTGGGCTCGCTGCCCTCGGAGTTGTGGCCCGCCATGCCGGTCGCCCGCAGCAGCCCGAGGCAGACGGCGAGCGCGCCGACCCGCCAGCCGGGGGAGCGGGAGGTGCGGGGCCCGCCCTGCAGCAGCGCGCTCAGCACCACGGCCGCGAGCACCCACAGCAGCACCCGGGCGGCGAGCACGACACCGGGTTCGGTGGTCAGGACGTCCACGTACGTCTCGGCGCGCAGCGCGTCGCGCAGGCCGCCGAGTGCGCCGTACGCGCCCTGCAGGACGATGCCCGCCACCGACGCCAGCAGCCCGCACGTCCAGGCCAGTCCCAGCAGCGCCCGGGCCCGCGGCTCGTGCGCGCCGCTCGGCCACAGCAGCGTGACGAAGGCGAGGCCCCCGATGAACAGCGCCAGCGACAGATAGCCGGCCCAGCGGGCGGCGACGAGGCCCTTCCGCACCAGGGGGGACGGTGCGGGCGCGGCCTCGTCGCCGCGGTCCTGGGCGGCGGCGGGCGTGCCGGTGCCGATGCCGAAGTCGAGCCTGCCGGAGGAGGCGTGTCCGTCCTCCTCGTCGACGACCGACCAGACGACGGCGAAGTCGCCGTCCGCCGGGTGCCCGAGGGCGGCCCGTACGACCTCGCCCTTGCGGCCCGGTACGAGGGTCACCGGGAGCCGGTCGCCGTCCAGGGTCATCACGCGCACCTCGGCCACGTCGACGGCCTCGTCGAAGGTGAGGGTGAGGCCGTCGGGAGCCTTCTTCAGCTCGGCGCCGTTCGCGGGGCTGGAGGTGACGAGCTCGGTGTGGGCGGAGGCGGACGGGGTGCCGAGGAGGACGTGGAGGAGCGGGGTGAGGACGAGGAGGACGAGGGTGCGGCGGAGGGTCACGGCGTCGCCTCCGGGGAGGGGGTGATGACGCCGCCGAGGAGGGAGGGGAGCGGGGCGAGGCCGACGCAGGGGGAGGGCTGCGGGGTCGGGGAGGCCTCGTCGGTGGGGTTCTGGGCCGTGGGGTCCTCGGCCGTGGGGTTGAGGAGACCGAAGACCGGCTCGGCGAGACCGGTCAGGAGCGGTCGGGCGAGGCGGACCTCGCCGTCCTCGCAGGTGGTGGCGTCGTCGGTGGGCGGGGTGGTGCCCGGCGCGGACGGGTCGGGGCCGGGGGAGGACGGGGACGTGGGGTCGGAGGGCGTGGGGGAGTCGCCGTGGCCCGTGTGGCCCGTCCCGCCGGAGGTGCCCGTGTGGCCGGTGTGGTCCGTGCCGCCCGTGCCGCCGGGGTAGTAGATGCCGGTGACCGGCAGCGTCCCGGTCCCTGCCGCACCTCCCGCGGCTCCGCCCGAGGCGTCGCCCGGGGTCTGCGGTGGGGTGGTCGCGCTCGGGGACGAGGGTGCGGTGGCCGCGGGCGGCGGTGCGGCGGTCGCGTCGGCGGGTGCGCCGATACCCGACGCATAGCCCAGCACGACGACCACGGCGCCGACGAGCGCGCCCGCGACGAGCTCGTCACGGTGGTCCTGCGGCCACAGGGCGCGGCGGAACAGGGGCATGGGTCACTCCTGGCATGGTCTGTTCAAAACCAGCGAATGACGACCAGTGGAGTGGCGAGCGAATTCCGCAGGGCTACGCGTCAGTTAAAGGGCTGTTGCCTGCCTCTCTTCAGGGGGTACCCCCACTGTGAGAACGGGCTAGATCAACGTTATTCCGCGCAATGCGGCTGTGGAGAATTCGGGGAAGTGTTTTTCTTTTCCCTCACGCTACTCGAATAGAATTCGAAGAGCGGTGGGGATTTCGAGGAGAGCGGCATATGCCGTTGTGCGCGACCGGTGAAGGCGGCGGGCGCAGGGAGCGGCCGGGGCGGCGGCCGCTCCCCCGGGGCCGGGGGAGCGGGGTGAATTTCCCTGCCGGAAAGGCCCTTTTCTCAGGCCGTCGGCCGCCCCATCGCGCGATAGGTCCAGCCGGCCTTCCGCCACACCTGAGGGTCGAGCGCATTGCGCCCGTCCAGAACGACCCGCGCCGCCGCGACCTCACCGAGTTCCGCCGGATCCAGCTCGCGGAATTCCCGCCATTCCGTCAGATGCAGTACGACATCGGCACCCCGCACCGCCTCGACCGCGCTGTCGGCATAGCCGAGGGTCGGAAAGAGCCGACGGGCGTTCTCCATGCCCTTGGGGTCGTAGACCGTGACCTGGCCGCCCTGGAGGTGGATCTGGCCGGCGACGTTCAGCGCGGGCGAGTCCCGTACGTCGTCGGAGTCCGGCTTGAAGGTGGCGCCGAGCACCGCGACCCGCTTGCCGAGGAACGGCCCGCCGCCCAGCGCCTCCCTCGCGAGCTCCACCATCTGCCCGCGCTGGCGCATGTTGATGGAGTCGATCTCGCGCAGGAAGGTCAGCGCCTGGTCGGCGCCCAGCTCGCCGGCGCGGGCCATGAAGGCGCGGATGTCCTTGGGCAGACAGCCGCCGCCGAATCCGATCCCGGCCCGCAGGAACTTCTTGCCGATCCGGTCGTCGTAGCCGATGGCCTCCGCGAGCTTGGCGACATCGCCGTCGGCGGCCTCGCACACCTCGGCCATCGCGTTGATGAAGGAGATCTTGGTGGCGAGGAAGGAGTTGGCGGAGGTCTTCACCAGCTCGGCGGTGGGGAAGTCGGTGACGACGAACGGGGAGCTGTCGGCGATCGGGGTCGCGTACACCTCGCGCAGCAGCTCCTCGGCCCGCTCGCTGCGCACACCGACCACGATCCGGTCCGGGTGCAGCGTGTCCTCGACGGCGAAGCCCTCACGCAAGAACTCCGGGTTCCAGGCCAGCTCGGCGTCCTCGCCGGCCGGTGCGTGCTCGGCGAGGTAGGAGGCGAGGCGGTCGGCGGAGCCGACGGGGACGGTGGACTTGCCGACGACGAGGGCGGGACCGGTGAGGTGCGGGGCGAGGGACTCGAAGGCGCGGTCGACGTACGACATGTCGCAGGCGTACTCACCATGCCGCTGAGGCGTGTTCACGCACACGAAGTGCACATCGCCGAACGCGCCGACCTCGGCGAAGTCCATGGTGAACCGGAGCCGCCCGGTGGACCCCTCGATGCCGGCGACGTGCTTGCGCAGCAGTTCCTCGAGTCCCGGCTCGTACATCGGGACCTCGCCGCGCCGGAGCATCTCGATCTTCTCGGGCACCACGTCCAGCCCCAGTACCTCGAAGCCCAGCTCGGCCATGGCGGCGGCATGCGTCGCGCCGAGATAGCCGGTGCCGATCACGGTGATCTTCAGGGCCATGGGGACTCCAGGAACGGGGACGGGGCAGTGCGCGCCCGAGCATAGTCGGCGGGTCTGACGGGCAACTTCCCCCCTGTCGCCAAGCTCACGTATCACTCCCGTGAGCCGCCCTCTAAAATTTGAGTTACTTAACGGTAATTAGCACCAGCGCACTTACAACCAGCGTCCTTGGAGCGTGAGAGACCTTGGCCGGATCGGCTGACTTCGACCTGTACCGCCCGTCCGAGGAGCACGACATGCTCCGTGACGCCATCCGCTCCCTGGCCGAGGCGAAGATCGCGCCGTACGCCGCCGCGGTGGACGAGGAGGCGCGCTTCCCGCGGGAGGCGCTGGACGCGCTGGTGGCCAACGACCTGCACGCCGTCCACGTACCCGAGGAGTACGGCGGTGCCGGCGCCGACGCGCTCGCCACGGTGATCGTGATCGAGGAGGTGGCCCGCGTCTGCGCGTCCTCCTCTCTCATCCCCGCGGTGAACAAGCTGGGCTCGCTCCCGGTGATCCTCTCCGGCTCCGAGGACCTGAAGAAGCGGTACATGACCCCGCTCGCCAAGGGCGACGGCATGTTCTCGTACTGCCTCTCCGAGCCCGACGCCGGTTCCGACGCGGCCGGCATGAAGACGAAGGCGGTCCGCGACGGCGACCACTACGTCTTGAACGGCGTGAAGCGCTGGATCACCAACGCGGGCGAGTCCGAGTACTACACGGTGATGGCCGTGACCGACCCCGCCAAGCGCTCGAAGGGCATCTCGGCCTTCGTCGTCGAGAAGTCCGACGAGGGCGTCTCCTTCGGCGCCCCCGAGAAGAAGCTCGGCATCAAGGGCTCCCCGACCCGCGAGGTCTACCTGGACAACGTTCGCATCCCCGCGGACCGCATGATCGGCGAGGAGGGCACCGGCTTCGCCACGGCGATGAAGACGCTGGACCACACCCGCATCACGATCGCCGCCCAGGCCCTCGGCATCGCCCAGGGCGCCCTGGACTACGCCAAGGGCTACGTCCAGGAGCGCAAGCAGTTCGGCAAGCCGATCGCCGACTTCCAGGGCATCCAGTTCATGCTCGCCGACATGTCCATGAAGATCTCGGCCGCCCGCGCGCTGACGTACCAGGCGGCGGCCGCCTCGCAGCGCGTCGACGCCGACCTCACCTATCTGGGCGCCGCCGCCAAGTGCTTCGCCTCGGACGTGGCGATGGAGGTCACCACGGACGCCGTCCAACTCCTCGGCGGCTACGGCTACACCCGTGACTACCCGGTCGAGCGCATGATGCGCGACGCCAAGATCACGCAGATCTACGAGGGCACCAACCAGGTCCAGCGCATCGTCATGGCGCGCAACCTGCCGTAACCCCGGGGGATTTGACGTCGAAGGGTGTCCGGGTCTCCCGGGCACCCTTCACCCGTTCGGTCCGGCATCTCCCCCTCCGGGGGAACACGGAGGTCCGTGCCCTGTGCGGCATCCGATGCGGATTGCTCCCGTCCGCCCGATGGCGCCCCGCGCCCGGCGGGCGTAGGACGGAAGGGCACGGGGCCCGCCCTGGGCTCCCGCACCCCCCAGGAGGAGCCATGACCCAGCCCGGAACCATGAACGCCATGAGCAAGGAGATGCAGGCCTGCGTGGACGCGTGCATGTCCTGCCACGTGGTCTGCGAGGAGACGATGAGCTCCTGCATGCAGATGGGCGGTCAGCCGCAGATGCAGATCATGCGGGCGCTCATGGACTGCGCCGAGACGACCCGCATGTGCGCGGACATGATGATGCGCCGCTCGCCCATGTCGGCCGAGATGTGCGCGATGTGCGCCAAGGCCTGTGAGATGTGCGCCGAGGCGTGTATGTCCATGCCGGACGACCCCCAGATGATGCGCTGCGCCGAGGCGTGTCGCCGCTGCGCCGAGTCCTGTCGCACGATGGCGGGCGCCACGATGTGACGTGCGCCGTGTGACGTGCACCGGGGACGGTCACCCTCTGACGACCGCCCGACAGCACGCGAGGGCACCCCTCGGGGTGCCCTCGACATGTGCGCGGTGCGCGCCGCTCACTTGCTGGAGACGGTCACCGTCTCGTCGTTCTTCAACTGCTCCACCAGCTGCTTCACCTTCGCGGTGTCCCACTGGAGGTTGCCGTTCGCGGAGTTGCCCGAGATCGGCATGTTCATGGACGTGCCCTCGCCGCCGCTGACACCCTTCATCGCCCAGAACATGGACGCCAGGTCGTACAGGCCCATGTCCTTGTCGACGATCAGGGAGTCCAGGCCGGCGCCCATCGTCGGGTACAGCTTGAACGGGTTGAGAACCGTGCCCGGCGTCGCCACCTGGTTGGCCAGCGCCGAGAGGAACTTCTGCTGGTTCTTCGTACGGTCCAGGTCGGAGCCGGCCAGCGCGTACCGGGTGCGGACGAAGGCGAGCGCCTCCTCGCCGTTCAGGGTCTGCTTGCCCTTCTTGAAGTCCGCGCCGGACTTGGAGTCCTTGATGTCCTGCGGGATGTCGATCTCGACGCCGCCGACCGAGTCCACGATGTTCGCGAAACCGGCGAAGCCGATCTCGACGTAGTGGTCGATGTGCAGACCGGTGTTGGCCTCGACGGTGCGGACCAGCAGTTCGGGACCGTCCTCCGCGTACGCCGCGTTCAGCTTCACCTGACGGCCGGTGCCCTGGTAGAGCTTGCCGGAGTCCGAGCCCTTGAACGACGGGATCGTGACGTTCGAGTCGCGGGGCAGCGAGATCAGCGTCGGGCCGTTGCTGCCGGTGTGCAGGATCATCATCGAGTCCGTGCGCTTGCCCTCGGCGGACCCGGTGTGCAGCTTCTTCTTCTCCTCGGCGGACATGCCCGCACGGCTGTCGGAGCCGACGATCAGGTAGTTGGTGCCCTCGCCCGCCTCCGGCCGCTCGATGACCTTGGACAGGTCGACCTCGCGGTTGAGCTTGGAGTCGGCCCAGAAGTAGGTGGCGACGGTCGTCACGAGCAGCAACGTCACGAGCGTGATCGAGGTCACCTTTATCCGGCGCCGCCAGTTCGGCGCGGGCCGCGGCTCGCGCGTCCCTCTGCCGCCACCACCGTCACCGCCACCGCCGTAGACCTGGCCGGTGTTGTAGCCGCTGTCGTACCCGTCGTCGTAGCCGCTGTCGTTGTGGTAACCGCCGTGGCCCTGGCCGTTCACGTACGACGGCTGCGGCGGCACCCCGCCGTAGCCCTGGCCGGGCGGGGCCGCCTGGCCGCGGCGGACCTGCCGCATCACGCGCGCGCCCTCGGGCTGTGCGCTCGCGCTGCCGCGTCCGTAACGGTTGCCGCGGTTGTCGTCGGACCATGCCTGGGGCCAGTCATTCATGCGCCCCAGTGTGCAGGGCATGGCCATGCCTCTTACAAGGTTCGGCGGAAAATAGAGGCACGGCTGTTGCGAACCCAACACAAAGTCCGCGAATGTCAGCTCGGCATAAGGTGGAGGCCATGACAGACCAGGTCACCACAGCGGAGTCGGGCACTCCGGAAATCCCGGGCAAGCCGATATCCGCATCCCGCACCACCCTCAGCCACATCATGACCCACAACGACACCAACCTTCTGGGCACGGTGCACGGCGGTGTGATCATGAAGCTCGTCGACGATGCCGCGGGTGCGGTGGCCGGCCGGCACAGCGGCGGACCCGCCGTCACCGCGTCCATGGACGAGATGGCCTTCCTGGAGCCGGTCCGCGTCGGCGACCTCGTCCATGTGAAGGCCCAGGTCAACTGGACCGGCCGCACCTCGATGGAGGTCGGCGTACGGGTCCTGGCCGAACGCTGGAACGAGTCGGCGCCGCCCACCCAGGTCGGCTCGGCCTACCTGGTCTTCGCGGCCGTGGACGCCGACGGCAAACCGCGCCGGGTCCCGCCGGTGATACCGGAGACCGAGCGCGACAACCGCCGCTACCAGGAGGCCCAGATCCGCCGGACCCATCGCCTGGCCCGCCGGCGCGCGATCAAGGAGCTGCGCGAGAAGCGGGCGGCGGAGGGGTACGAGGACTGAGGGGTACGAGGGCCGAGAGGGACGAGGGCCGAGAGGTACGAGCGCCGCGAGGCCTGGACTTCCGGGCAGGTCACCCGGGTGCGCCCGGAGCTACGAGCACACCGCCTCGTCCCCCCGCACCACGATCGACTCACCCTGCGTCGGATCCTCGGAGCGCACCTTCCTGACCTGCCTGAAGTCCTCCCCGACGATCACCTTCAGCGTCGGCCCCAGCCCCTTCACCGGCCGCAGTTGGCTCCCCGGCAGCGCGGCCGCCAGCGACTTCGCCGAGCGGTCCCAGCGAGGGTCGTGGGCGACGACCGTCCGTGGCACGGAGCGGTTCGCCCCGTCCACCGGCCGCCCGGTCGTCCGGAACCCGGTCGCCGCCAGCGCCGTGTCGACGCGTTTGGCGAGGCCCTCCGTCTTCGTGCCGTTCTCCACCTGGACGTGGATCTCCTGCGGGGCCACCTCCACCGGGACCACCCTGCTCCGCACCCGCTGAGTGGCCAGCGGCTGGTCCTCGCGCAGCGCCCGGAAGAGCCGCTCGGCCTTCTCGGAGTCCCACTTCACCGTGGAGCCGATGCCCTTCACGGTGTACCCCATCTGCCCGATGGGCACGGTCGTGAACTCCGACGACGACGGCGAGAAGTTCCGCATCGCCCGCCCGAGATCCAGCAGCTCCCCCGTGCCGAAGCCCTTGTCGGCCCGCACCGAGCCGAGCACCGCCCGCGTCACGTCCCGGAACCGCATCGGGTTCAGCAGGATCCCGGACGACGTCGCCCGCTCGATCAGCGCCGCCATGAAACGCTGCTGCCGCTGCATCCGGCCCAGGTCGGAGCCGCTGTCGATGTGCCGCGCGCGCACGTACTGCAGCGCCTCGCCGCCCATCAGGCGGTGCGTGCCGGCCGGCAGGTCGAGTCCGGTGTACGAGTCCTTCAGCGGCTCGGCGGTGCAGATCTGCACGCCGCCGACCACGTCCACCGTCTTCATGAAGCTGGTGAAGTCGACCTCCAGATAGTGGTCGATCTTGACGTGGGTCATGTGCTCGACCGTGCGCACGGTGAGGTTCGGACCGCCCTCCGCGTACGCCGCGTTGATCTTGATGGGGTGCGCCTCGCGCCCCTCGCCGTCGGGCACCTCGGCGTACGAGTCGCGCGGCAGGCTCACCACGCTCGCCCGCTCCCGGTCCTCCGAGATGTGCACGATCATGATCGTGTCGGTGCAGTGACAGGGCGCCCCGCCCAGCCGGTACTTGCGCCGCTCCTCCGCGCTGATGCGGTCGCGGCCGTCCGTGCCGACGAGCAGGACGTTCATCCCGGTCCCGGCCTGCGGCCGGTTCTTCATGTCCTTGAACGGGTCCACCCGCTCGATCTTCGCGTCCAGGCTGGTGACCACCGCGTGCCCGATCCCCGCCGAGGCGAGGATCACGACGGACAGCGTGGTCACCGCACGCATGGCCCACCGAGGCCTCTTCCGCCGTACCGGCGCGACCGGCCGCGCCCCGCGGCGGGACGGCTGCGGACGGCGCTGCGCGGGGGAGGGGGACTGGCGGGGCGGCGTGGGCATGGGGGAGATACCTCCGCTGTCGCTTGCCCTGGGGGCCGTACGTGGGATCCGTGAGCACCGTAGGCCCATACGATCTCCTGCCCGGTGCAGCGACCCCGGCGGCGCGCAAGGGTGTCCCCCGTTCGCGGTAACGTGAGCCCCCTATGAACGCCAATCCCGACGTGCAGCTCCCCGCCGTGTCCGTCATCATGCCCGTCCTGAACGAGGAGCGGCATCTGCGCGGAGCAGTCCAAGCGATCCTCGCGCAGGAGTACGCCGGCGAGATGGAGGTCGTGATCGCCCTCGGTCCGTCCACGGACCGCACGGACGAGATCGCCGCCGAGCTCGTGGCCGAAGACCCGCGCGTTCACACCGTCCCGAACCCCACCGGCCGCACCCCCGCCGCCCTCAACGCCGCGATCAAGGCCTCCCGGCATCCGGTCGTCGTCCGCGTCGACGGCCACGGCATGCTCTCCCCGAACTACATCGCCACCGCCGTACGGCTCCTGGAGGAGACCGGCGCGCACAACGTCGGCGGCATCATGCACGCCGAGGGCGAGAACGACTGGGAGCACGCCGTCGCGGCCGCGATGACCTCGAAGATCGGCGTCGGCAACGCCGCCTTCCACACGGGCGGCGCGGCCCAGCAGGCCGAGACCGTCTACCTCGGCGTCTTCCGGCGCGAGGCGCTGGAGCAACAGGGCGGCTACAACGAGGAGTTCATCCGCGCCCAGGACTGGGAGCTCAACTTCCGGATCCGGGAGGCGGGCGGGCTCATCTGGTTCTCGCCCGAGCTGAAGGTGTCGTACCGCCCCCGTCCTTCGGTGCGCGCCCTCGCCAAGCAGTACAAGGACTACGGCCGCTGGCGCCACGTCGTCGCCCGCTACCACGCCGGCTCCATCAACCTGCGCTACCTCGCCCCGCCGACGGCCGTGTGCGCGATCGCGGCGAGCCTCGTGGCGGGCGCCCTGGTCACCCCGTGGGCCCTGCTGATCCCCGGTGGCTATCTCGCGGCCATCACCGCCGGTTCGGTCCCGGCCGGCAAGGGCCTGACCCTGAAGGCACGCCTCCAGATCCCGGTCGCCCTCGCCACCATGCACATGTGCTGGGGCTACGGCTTCCTGACCAGCCCGCGGTCCCTGGCGAAGAAGGTCATCGCCTCGCGGCGCCCGGCGGTACTCAGCACCAACTGAGCACGCCGGGCTCCGGCCCGCCGCTACGACCAGGTGAAGTCCGGGTCCACCTTCATGCAGGCCTTGGTGTCGGAGGCGTTCAGCGCCTCCGCCGTGTCCGGCGTCTTGTCGTCCTGCTTGGGCGCCTTGTACGCCGTGCCCTCCCGCCAGTCGGCGCCGACGACGAGCGTGACACCGGAGACGTCCGTGGACTTCTCCACGGCGCTGGTCGGGATACCGAGGGCCTTGGCGACCCGCTGGGCGTCGCCCTGGAGGTCGGCGGACGGGTAACGGACGAGTGTCGTGTCCGCGGTCGGCGTGTTCGACGAGTCCGCCACGGCCTGCGTGAAGCCCTTGCCGACGAGCAGCCCGGCGACGGTGGTCGCGCGGCCCTGGGCCGCGGCGAGGGCCTCGGTGCGGGTGCCGTTCTGCACCTGGACGGCGATCTTGTCGTCCGCCGCGGCCGGGTCGGTGGAGGCCTTCTCCTTGGTGGACTTCTTCTTGTCCTTGCCGTCGAGCGCGATGTCCTCACGGACCAGCCGGAACAGCTTGGTCGCGTCGTCGGTCGGCACCACCCGGCCGGTCTGGATCGTGTCGTACTCGTTCGGCATCGTCGTCATGGTGATGCGCGAGGTCGGCACCTTCTTGAGCTCGCCCGCCAGGTCGTACAGCTTGGCCACCGTGCCCAGACCCGGGTCGACGGTGAGCGCGTTGGTGGCCGACTCGGCGAGGGCGCGCAGCTTGCCCGGATTGCTGAGCTTGGCGTTCTTGCGCAGCTCGCGGACCATCGAGTTCATGTACATGTGCTGCGCCTTGGCGCGGGCCAGGTCGCTGCCGTCCTCGAAGCCGTACCGGGTACGCAGCCACTGAAGCGCCTGCTCGCCCTTGACGTACGTCGTGCCCTCCTCCAGCTTCAGCCCGGAGCCGTGGCCCTTGCTGTCCTTGGAGTGGATGTTGGCGTTCACGCAGACCGGGACGCCGCCGATCGCGTCCGCCATCGACACCACACCCGAGAAGTCGATCATCATGAAGTGGTCGATGTGGATGTCGGTCAGCTTCTCCCACGTCGCCACGGAGCACCCCGGTCCGCCGCGGCCGAGCGAGCGGTTCGTCATCTCGCGCTCGCGGGCCTCGTAGACGTCCCCGCTGTCCGGGTCCGTGCACTTGGGGATGTCCACCAGCGTGTCGCGCGGCATGCTCACGACCGACATGTTGGTGCGGTCGGCGGAGACGTGCAGCAGCATCTGCACGTCGGCGAGCGGGGTGGCGCCGAACGTCTCCTTGGCGCCGCCGAGCTTCTGGTTCTCCTTGCTGTCCCGCGCGTCCGAGCCGATCAGCAGGATGTTCAGCGGCGTCTGACCGGCCGCGTTCGCCTCGGTCCTGGCGGCGCGGTCCTTGGCGTCGCCGATGTTGAGGTCGTCCTTCTTCAAGTTGTCGTTGAGGTGCTGGTAGTAGAGATAGCCGGCACCCGCGGTGCCCAGTATCACCACCGCCAGAACCGTCGCCGACCAGCGCAGCACACGCCGTCTGCGGCGCCTGCTGTCGGCTCCCCGGCCGCCCCTGCGTCGCCCGCCGCCGTGCCGGCCGCCCTGGTCGGCCGGCGTGTCCTGGTCGGCCTGCGGAGTGAGCGACATGGTGTCGTCCACCGCAGGGGCCTCCCCTCGCACACTGCTCTGCGCCAACTCTCTGCCCTTCCCCACCCTTAGCCCGACACGGCTTCGCGCCGCGCCGGACCTCCCTGTCCGGTGCGGAGCGCACCATGTCAGACCTCCCTGTCCGACACCGGTTCGCACCCTGTCAGACCACTGTGGGTCCGAACGGGGTTGGCCACGTGTCGGCAAAATCCACGCCCGGCACGGCCGTGCGGTGTGTCGGACGAACGGCGCCTGAATCAACCACCGCCGCCGCCTGACACAACCACGTCCTGTGTCAGACCAACGAGCGTGCGCCACAGTTGCGTTCCCGGCCGGAGTTTCGCTGCCGGAGCTTCTGTGCCGGAGGTGCCGTACCGACAACGGGTCCGTCTTCAGCCCAAGTCGGCTGTGGGACGGACCCGTTGGGCCGGCACTACTTCGCGCACTCGACCTTGTCGGCGGTGGACTTCTCCACGTCGGGCGCCTTGGTCGGCGCCGTCAGGGAGACTCCCGCCCCCTTGAAGTCCTTGCCCAGCGTCAGTGTCATCGTGGGCAGACCCTGGGAGTTGGTCACGCTCTTGCCGGGCTTCATCGCGGACCCGGAGAGCCCCATGATGGCGGCGAGCCGACGTGCCTGGTCCGCCTGGTCCGGCGCGTACTCCAGCGTCGTCTTCGCCAGGGTCGCCGGGGCGTTGCCCGCGTTCTCGGACTTGGTCACGCCCTCCTCGGTCTGCAGCCAGGTGAGCGTCGACGACGCGCTGCCGGCGACAGCACCGCCGTTGAGGATCCGCACCCGCACCTCGGAGGCGTCCGCCTTGGTGCCCTTGAGCCGGGCGGCCACGGCGGCGGCCTCCTTCTTCTTCTGCTGCTTGACCTCGGTGAAGGAGACGTCGTTCTGGATGGCCTGGAAGACCTGGGGGGCCGTCGTCTCGTTGAGCACGACGGTCGACTTCACCTTCTCGGCCGGGTTGTCGATCACCGGAATCGTCGTGAAGGTGAGGTTCTTGGTGTTGAGCTTGCCCAGCTCCAGGCCGAGGTCCTTCAACTTGTCGATGCTGTCGAGGTTGCTGTCGACGGTCAGCGCCTTGGTGCCCGCCTCCGCCAGCTTGATCATCTTGGTCGGGCTGGTGAGCGTGTCGTTGGACTTCAGCTTCCGCATCAGCGCGCTGAGGAACTGCTGCTGGAGCCCGATCCGGCTCAGGTCGCCGCCGAAGCCGACGGAGTGCCGGGTGCGGACGAAGGCCAGCGCGTCCTCGCCCTCGATCACGTGCTCGCCCTTGGTGAGGTTGAGCTTGGAGTCCGGGTCGTTGATGTCCTTGGCGAGGCACACCTCGACGCCGCCGACCGCCGTCGTCAGCGTCTTCACCGCGTTGAAGTCGGCCACCATGAAGTTGTCCGGCTTGATCCCCGTCAGCTCGGTGACCGTACGCATGGTGCAGCTGGGCGTACGGCCCTCCTGGCCGAGGCTGGTGTTGAAGCGCTGGCCGGTCTCTCCCGGAATGACCTTCTGGGTGCCGTCCTCCAGCGTGGTCTGGCAGTCCGGGATGTCGACGATCAGGTCGCGCGGGATGCTGAGCGCCGTCGCGTTCGAGCGGTCCTTGGAGACGTGCAGCAGGATCGTGGTGTCGGCGTGCCCGGCGCTGCCCGAGTCGCCGTACTTGTCGTTGCCCGCGCCCGTGCGCTTGTCCGTGCCGATGAGCAGGATGTTGATGGCCTTGTCCTTCGAGAAGCCACCGGTGCTCGCGCCGTCGTCGGAGACGGACTGGATGTTGTCGTTGAGGTGCTCGATGTAGAGATACGCACCGGCAGCGGCGGCGACGACCACGAACGCCATTATTCCGCCGGTCCAGAGCACGGCCTTCTTCGCCTTGCTCTTCTTCTTCACCGGCCGGCGACCGCGCCGCCCCGGCAACGGCTCCTCGGGCGCGCCCCGGCGCCGGCGCTGCGCCGGCACCTCACGTCCCGGCGCCGTCCGCGTCTCGCGTTCCGGAGCGGCGGTGCGGTTGCGTACCGCGCC
>NZ_BAAAZY010000021.1:0-146383 GCF_039537145.1 Streptomyces shaanxiensis | reverse complement strand
CTCACTCCCCCTCCGCACCGCGGCCACCACGTGCCGAACCGGGCGCTGCTCCCCCACCTCCCGCATCACGACCCCGCCCCTGGGCACGGCGGCAGCCATCCGCGGTACCAGTGCCACCCCCATCCCCGCTTCCACCATCGCCAGGATCGCCGTCCACCCGGCCGCCGAATGCCCCTGCCGAGGACTGAACCCGGCCGCCTCGCACGCCCCCCGCGTGATGTCCGACCACGGCCCGCTGCCGCCGAAGATCCAGTCCTCCTCGGCGAGATCGGCCAGCCGTACCTCCCCGACCTCCGCCAGCCGATGCCCGCGAGGCAACGCGACATCCAGCGGGTCCGCGAGCAACGGCACCCGGGTGAACCTCGCGTCCCCCACCGCCGGCGCCTGCGCGGCCAGCGACAATGCCAGGTCCACCTCCCCCGCGGCCAGCAACTCGTAGGCCTCCCCGGCCTCGGCCTCCCGCACCCGTACGACCACCCCGGGATGTGTCTCCCGCAACGCCCGCACGGCAGGGACGACCAGCGCGGGCACCGCCGTGGAGAAGGCTCCCACCCGGACCTCGCCGACCTCTCCGTGCACGTAGGCCGCCAACTCGGCGTCCGCCCGCTCCAGTTGCTCGAAGACGGCCTCGGCGTGCCGCAGCACCAGCCGCGCCGCGTCCGTGAGCCGCACCCGTCGCCCCTGCGCCTCCAGCAACGGCACCCCGACCTGCTTGGCGAGATTCGTCAGCTGCTGCGACACAGCCGACGGCGTCATCCGCAACGCCTCGGCCGTCGCGGTCACGGTCCCCCGCTCCCGCAACGTCCGCAGGATCTGCAGCTTCCGGATGTCCCACTCGACCATGGCGGCAACCTACGTCACCGACGCGCCGCCGCGCCCAGGACGACTCCGCCGAGGATCAGCGCCATGCACAGCACCTGCGGCCGGCCGATGCTCTCGCCGAGGACGGCCCAGGACAGCAGGGCCACGCACACCGGCTGGAGGTAGTAGACGACCCCGGCGCGGCTCGGGCCGACCAGCGCGATCGCCCGGTTCCAGGCGAAGAAGGCGACGGCGGAGGAGACGACCCCCACGTACAGGATCGGCAGGACGGTGCCGGGCGTCGGCGCGAAGCCGCCCTGCACCACCAGGCTCACGCCCTGCGCGGGCAGCAGCAGCGCCGTGCCCAGCAGGAACGTGGTGAACAGGAAGGCCGTACCGCCGAGTTCGGCCGGCTTGCGCCGCAACAGGCCGCTGTACGACGCGAAGCAGCAGGCCGCCGCCACCATCCACAGGTCCCCCGCCGCGAAACCCCCTGTGCCTCCTCCCGCGCCTCCGGCGATCAGCAGCACGACGCCCGCGCACGCCGTCAGCAGCCCCAGCACCCGGCGCGCCCCCAGCCGTCCCCCGGCGGCCCGCTCGAACACGGCCATCAGGACCGGCGAAGCGGCCATGATCATGCCCATGTTGGCGGCGGGCGTGGTCAACCCGGCCTGGTTGACGAGGGTGTTGTAGACGGCCACACCGAGGAGCGAGGCGACGACCACGTAGCCGAGGTGACGGCGGATCGACTGCCGCTGCCGCCAGGCCTGCCGAGCCCCGAAGGGGGCCACCGCGACCAGCGCCACCAGCCATCTCCAGAACGCCTGCTGCACCGGCGGCACGCTGTCGGCCAGCGCCCGGGAGGTGACGAAGCTGCCGGACCAGACGACGGTGGCGAGCGCGGCGAGCGCGATGCCGAGGGCGGTTGCCTTGAGGAGGGGGGTCGGGGCGGGGGCCGTCCCGACTGTGCTGGTTGTCCTGGCTGTCGTGGCTGTCCTGGGGAGGACGACGGTCACGGAGATCCTTTCGCTGTTCGGTGATCGGGCTCGATCTACCGTCGCAGCGCAGGAACTGTCACGTCCATCGAATCTTTCCGAAGCTTTTCTTCAGTAGAACTGAAGGGTCCTACCCGTACGGCCCCCCGTACGGCCTTCCCGCCCGCCCCGATCTGCCCCACCACCGTCGCCCCGAACGCGAGCGCCATACCCACCAACTGCACCGGCGTCAGCGCCTGCCCCAGCGCCGCCCAGCCCACCACCGCGGCGGTCAGGGGTGACAGCGGGCCGAGGAAGGTGACCTGCGTGGCACTGAGGCGGCCGATGCCGCGGAACCAGAGCCAGTACGCGACCGCCGTGTTCGCCAGGGCCAGGTAGAGGTAGCCCGCGGTCGCCCGGCCGTCGAGCGCGGGCGGTGCGCCCTCGATCAGGAGGGCGAGCGGGGCGATGAGCAGGCCGCCCGCGGTGAGCTGCCAGCCGGTGAGGGCGAGCGGGCCGACGCCGTCCGGGCGCCCCCAGCGCTTGGTCAGGACGGTGCCGGTGGCCATCGACGCCGTGGCGGCGAGGGCCGCCAGCACGCCGACGGGATCGAGCGCGCCGGCCGCCTTCAGCACGACCAGGCTGACGCCGGACGCCGCCACGACACCGGTGAGCACGTTCCGCAGCGTCGGCCGTTGCCCCAGCAGCAGCGCCGCGAGGCCCACGACCAGCAGCGGGCCGACCGAGCCGACGACGGCCGCCATCCCGCCCGGCAGCCGGTACGCGGAGAGGAAGAGCAGTGGGAAGAAGGCGCCGATGTTCAGCGCGCCCAGCACCGCCGACTTCCACCACCAGGCGCCGCGCGGGAGGACGCGGGCGACGGCGAGCAGCAGCAGACCGGCCGGGAGGGCGCGCATCAAGCCGGTGAAGAGGGGCCGGTCCGGCGGCAGGAACTCGGTGGTGACCGCGTAGGTCGTACCCCAGGAGATCGGGGCGAGGGCGGTGAGGAGTATCAGGGCCGGGCGGGTGCGAGAGACGGGAGAGGCGCTGCCGGCGCGGTTGGCGGCCATGGGGACACACCCTTCAAGTAGGTCAGCAGTAATTAGCTTAGCGCTAAGCTACTTGCCGTCAAGCCGCTTAGCGATAATCCACTTACCGGCGATCCACTTTCTTGCGGTCGAGTTTCCCGCCGCCGATACTCGGGCCATGAGCGAACGCCCGCAGCGCACGGATCCCGTCGACGCGATCATCGACCAGTGGGCGACCGTGCGCCCCGACCTCGACACCAAGGCGATGGAGGTCTTCGGACGGATCTACCGCCTCTCCCGCACGATGGGCGACCGCATGGAGAAGGCGTACGCGCCCCACGGCATCTCGCGCGGCGAGTTCGACGTCCTGGCGACGCTGCGCCGCTCCGGCGAGCCCTACACGCTCTCGCCCCGCCAGCTCTCGGCGACGCTGATGCTCACCACCGGAGGCATGACCGGCCGCCTCGACAAACTGGAACGGGCCGGCCTGCTGCGCCGCTCCCCCGACCCGCACGACCGCCGCGGCCTGCACGTCACGCTCACCGAGAAGGGGCTGGCCCTCATCGACGAGGCGGTCGGCGCGGGTCTCGCCGTCCAGACGGAGGCCCTGTCGGCCCTGGACGACGAACAGGCCGGCCAACTGGCCGACCTGCTGCGGGAACTGCTCGCGGGGACGCCCGAGCACCGGTAGGCGGAGGCTCCGCTCACCCCAGGTGAGCGACGAGCGCCGCCTCGACCGCCGCCGCGTCCGCCGCGTCCCCCGCCCACGCCACGTACCCGTCGGGCCTCACGAGCACGGTCGTACGGCCGTCGCCCGCCCAACGCTCGACCGCCAGCCGGTCCTCGCGGACGCCCTGGCCGTCGTATGCCTGCGCTTCGTCCGCCCTCGGCGTGACCAGCACGAACCGCCCGCCGCGCAGGGCCTCGTAGAGGCGGCCGCCGCCGGCAAGTGTGACGTCGGGGGCTCGGGTGCCGGTGAGGCGGTGGGCGCCGCGTGCAGCGGGGTACCGGTAGCCGATGCCGGAGATCTGGGCCAGGGCCTTCGCCCGGGCGGGCCGGGCCACGCCGGCGAAGGCGGAGACGAGGGCGCGTACGGCTCGCAGGCCCGGGCTCTGCGCCCGCGCCAGCCGGACCAGCCCGCCACTGCTGCGCAGCACGGCCTTGCCGACGGGGTGGCGCTCGGCCTGGTAGCTGTCCAGCAGGCCCTCGGGCGCCCAGCCGCGCACGGCCGCGGCCAGCTTCCAGCCGAGGTTGGCCGCGTCCTGGAGGCCGGTGTTCATGCCCTGACCGCCGGCCGGCGAGTGCACGTGCGCGGCGTCACCGGCGAGGAAGACCCGCCCGACCCGGTACTCGGGTGCCTGCCGTTCGTCGCTGTGGAAGCGGGAGAGCCAGCGGGCGTCGTGCATGCCGTAGTCGGTACCCAGGGCGCGCCGGGTGACGTCCTTGACCTCGTCGAGGTCGAGCGGGACGTCGTCGGGGACCTCGTGGCGTCGGCTCCAGCCCATGACGCGGTACCAGCCGTCGCCGAAGGACGCGATCATCGCGAAGGCGTCACCCGCGCCGTTGACGGTGAGCACGCTCCCCGGCTGCTCGGCGAGCCGGACGTCCGCCAGGAACAGGGACTTGATGACGGAGACGCCGGGAAAGGGCAGGCCGACCGCCCGGCGTACGGAGCTGCGGTGCCCGTCCGCGCCGACGACGTAGGCCGCGCGACGCGTGACGACCGCCCCGTCCGGGCCGCGCACATCGAGGTCGACCCCGCTGTCGTCCTGCCGTAGCCCGACAACCTCGTTCTCGAAGAGGAACTCGACGCCGAGCTCCCGCGCCCGCCGCTCCAGCAGCCGCTCGACCTCGTACTGCGGGGTGATGAGCAGGAACGGGAAGCGGGACGGCAGCGTGCCCAGGTCGAGCGAGAGACGACGGAAGAGACGCAGCTCGGTGATGGTGCTGCCGGTGGCGAGCAGCGGGTCGGCGAGGCCGCGGGCGTCGAGCTGCTCCAGGGTGCGGGCGTGCACACCGAAGGCGCGGGAGAGGTTGCTGATCTTGTGGGGGCGCTTCTCGACGAGGGCGACGGGGACGCCGGCGGCGGCGAGGTCGCCGGCGAGAAGGAGGCCGGTGGGGCCGGCGCCGACGACGATCACGGAGCGGGGGACGCCCGCGGGGCTGGTAGGGGTGCTGTTCGTGCCGCTCATCCCGTTCGTGCCGTTCATGATGGCCTCCTGATTGCCAACGCTTGTTGGTCAACGCTTGTTGGCAACACTAAGGCCGCGACTCTTGGGAGTCAACACTTGTTGGCCTACGATTGTTGGCATGACGCACAGCAAGCCCCCCACCCCGCCCCGCCGCTCCGACGCCACGCGCAGGGCGATCCTCGACGCGGCCCGCGAGCGCTTCGCGACCGACGGGTACGACCGCGCCACCATCCGCGCCATCGCCAAGGACGCGAGCATCGATCCGTCGATGGTGATGCGCTACTACGGCAACAAGGAGGGCCTGTTCGCGGCGGCCGTCGCCATCGATCTGCGGCTGCCGGACCCGGCGTCGCTGACCCGGGAGGACGTCGGCCGGGTGCTCGTCACGCACTTCCTGAGCATGTGGGAGAAGAACGAGGTGCTCACGGCCCTGCTCAGGGTCGGCGCGACCAACCAGGCCGGGGCCGAGCGCATGCGGGGCATCTTCGGCGACCAACTGCTGCCGGTCGCGCGCCGGGTGTGCCCCGACCCCGAGCAGGCCCCGGCGCGGGCCGCGCTGGTGTCGGCGCAGTTGCTGGGGCTGGCGCTCACGCGCTACGTCCTGCGGTTTCCGCCCGCCGTGGAACTGGCCCCCGAGGAGGTCGTGGCCTGGCTGGCGCCCACGGTGCAGCGGTATCTGACGGCGCCGCACCCGGCGTGAGACTCCCCGGCCCGCGGCCGTCGCTGCCGGAGAAACACCGAGGGCGCCGGCCTCGTCGTCACGTACGGCGGATACCCGTGCGTGAGGACGAGGGACGGCGCCCTCGGGAAGAGCTGTGAGCGGACGCAGCCGCCCTGATCAGGCCTTCGCCTCGGCCTTCGTCAGGCCTTGGCCTTCGCCTTCGGCTGACGGTCGGAGGAGCGGTCCAGGACCATCACGAGGCCCGCGATGACCGCGAACAGCACGATCGGGGCCAAGACGAACTGGCCCAGCGTCTCCATGACGCTCAGGCCTTGGCCGGGGTCGTCGCCGTCGTCACGCGTGAGCGCGAGCGCAGGGGACGACATGAGCAGCATCATCAGCGTCGTACCGGCGGCCAGGGCGCCGGCGCGCAGGGCGTTCTTCTTGTCCACGGTCCCAAAAGTACAGAACCCCACGAGGGGCCGCGCGCCCGGGGTGCCGTATGCGATGCGGGCCCGCCCGGCCCTCACCCCGGGTTCCCGTCGGGCGCGGCCGGCACCCCCGCGCGCAGTACCTCCACCAATGCCCGCACCCTGGGCGAAGCCGCCAGATCCTCCAGCGTCACCGCTCTCCCCTCCGCGTCGGCGACGGGGAGCCGCCAGTTCGGGTACTGGTCCCACGTCCCCGGCAGGTTCTGCGGCCGCCGGTCGCCCACGCCGTCCGGGAGCCAGACGCCGACCATGCGGGCCGGGGTGCGCAGCAGGAAGCGGTGGACGGCCTGGATCTCGGCCTCCTCCTCCGAGGTGCAGTGCCCGCCGTGGGTGCCGCGCAGCAGTCCCAGCCGGGACAGCAGCCCCAGCCACTCGCCGGTGTCCGCCGACGCCTCCGCCCGCTCCTGCTCCAGGGGGCGGGTCAACAGGCCGAGGCTGTCGCGGAGTTCGACGTGTTCGCCGGCGAGGCGGGCCGCGGTGGGCGGCAGGTCGTGGGTGGTGGCGGTGGCGAGGCAGTCGGCGCGCCAGGAGTCCGGTGGCAGGGGGCGGCCGTCACCGTCCCAGTCCCGCTCGAACCACAGCACCGAGGTGCCGAGCACACCCCGCGAGCGCAACGCCTCCCGTACGCCCGGCTCCACCGTGCCGAGGTCCTCCCCGATCACCACCGCCCCGGCCCGGGAGGCCTCCAGCACCAGGATCGCGAGCATCGCCTCGGCGTCGTAGCGGACGTACGTCCCCTCCGTCGGCGCGTGCCCCTGCGGCACCCACCACAGCCGGAACAGCCCCATGACGTGGTCGATGCGCAGGGCGCCCGCGGACCGGAACAACGCCCGCAGCAGTCGGCGATACGGCTCGTACCCCGACTCGGCCAGCCGGTCCGGCCGCCAGGGCGGCAGCCCCCAGTCCTGGCCGCGCGCGTTGAAGGCGTCCGGCGGGGCGCCCACGGACATCCCGGCGGCGAAGTACTCCTGCTGCGCCCAGGCGTCGGAGCCCCCGGGATGCACCCCGACCGCGAGGTCGTGCACGATCCCGACCGGCATCCCGGCTTCCCGGGCGACGCGCTGGGCGGCGGTGAGCTGGGTGTCGGTGAGCCATGCGAGGCGGCAGTGGAAGTCGACCCGGTCCATCAACTCGCGTCGCGCGCGGGCCGTTTCGGGCGACCGGGGATCCCGCAGCCCCGCCGGCCACCGGAGCCAGTCCGAGCCGTGCGCCTCGGCGAGCGCGCACCAGGTGGCGTGGTCCTCCAGCGCCTGCCCCTCCCGCGCGAGGAAGTCGACGTACGCGGCCAGCCGCCCCGGCCCGAGCGGCACCTCGCGGACCAGTTCCAGCGCCTCCCGCTTCGCCTCCCACACCGCGTCCCGGTCGATCAGCTGCCCCTTCTCCAGCACCGCTTCCCGCAGCCGCCCGGCCCGCTCCAGCAGCCCCCGCACGCCCTCGCGGTCCTCGACGTACGCGAACTCGGGGACGTCCTCGACCCGCAGGTGCACGGGGTCGGGGAAGCGGCGGGAGGAGGGGCGGTAGGGGGACGGGTCGGTAGGGGTGCCGGGTACGGCCGCGTGCAACGGGTTGACCTGGACGAATCCGGCGCCGAGCGCCCGGCCGGCCCAGGCGGCGAGTTCGGCGAGGTCGCCGAGGTCGCCCATGCCCCAGGAGCGACGGGAGAGGAGGGAGTAGAGCTGGACGAGGAGGCCGTACGAGCGTCCGGCGGGCGCGGGCAGGCGGGGCGGGGCGACGACCAGATGCGTGGTCGCCGTACGGCCGTCCGGTGCGGTCGCCGTCAAACGGTGGACGCCGGGCGGGAGTTGGTCGACAGCGGCATGCGACCCGCCCTGCTCGGTTCCGATGTGCAGCCGGGTGCCGGCAGGCAGGGCGGCCAGCGCCTCGGGCTCGGCGTCGCCGCTCCAGCACACCACCGTCGTCGGCAGCAGCCGCTCACGCAGCTCCCGTTCCCTGGCGGCGAGCGCGGCGCGGACGGCGTCGGGCGTGCTCGTGTCGATGTCGAGGGCGGCCAGGGCGAGGGTGAGTGCGGTGGCGGAGGCCGTGACCCTGCGGTCCGGGGACGGCTCGTAGGAGGTGGCGACACCGTGCAGCTCGGCGAGCCGGGACAGGTCGTCGGAGGGGAGTTCCCGGTCCGGTGCGCCGGGCGGCCGCTGTGCTGTCATCTACGGCCTCGGGGCGCGCAAGTCCATGTCCATACCGGTGTCCATACCCGTATCCGCGTCCATGTCCCAGGTGGCCGCCTCGCTCGTCAGCGGCGCGGCGTCGGCGAGTGGCGGCTCGCTGGTGAGGGGCTCGGCGTCGGGGAGGGGCGGTTCGCTGGTGAGGGGGATCTCGGCGCAGGCGCCCTCGGCGCTGAAGACGCAGGCGTACAGCTCGGGCTCGAAGGGCGCCTCAGGTTTGGACAAGGCCGACGCTGTGGCCATGGGGGCCTCCTTTGGTCGTAGTACGACGGCGGGTCATCGCAGCCCTACCCAGTGGGCGCGTCGGCAGACGTACAGATTGGAACAACGTGCGTGTCATCACATTTCGTTCCGCAACATTTCCGTCGCCGCGCCTTTGTCGAAGATGATTCACCGGCCACTATTCACTCAGTACATGTACTCAGTACATAATGATCGGCATGAGCACCCGCCACATCCTGTTGGGGCTGCTCGCCGCAGGGCCGAGCCATGGCTACGACCTCAAGCGACGCCACGACGAACGTTTCCCGCAAGCCCGTCCGCTCGCCTACGGGCAGGTCTACACGACCTTGCAGCGCCTGGTCCGCGACGGCCTGGCCGAGGTCGAGGGCACCGACTCCGACGGCGGCCCGGAGCGGACGGCGTACCGCTCGACGCCGGACGGAGCGCGCGAACTGGCCCAGTGGGCCGGGGAGATCGCGCCGCCCGCGCCGTTCGTGACGAACGAGATCTTCGCCAAGGTCGTCGTCTCGATCCTGTCCGGCGGCGACCCGGAGGCCTATCTGCGCGCCCAGCGCGCCGCCCACATGGAGCGGATGCGGGAGCTCACGGCGGTCAAGACCGCGCGGGGCGCCGATCTCGCGACCGTGCTCTCGGCGGACTACGCCCTCAACCACCTCGACGCCGACCTCCGTTGGATGACGACCACGGCGGCCCGGCTCACCACCCTGACCGCGGAGGTCGACACAGCATGAGCGACAGAGAGGGAACCGCGGTGCCGCTGCTGGCGGCCCGCGACCTCGTCAAGGCACACGGCAGAACGCGGGCCCTGTGCGGCGCCTCCGTGGAGCTGCACGCCGGCGAGATCCTCGCCGTCACCGGCACGAGCGGCAGCGGAAAGTCCACGCTGCTGCACTGCCTGGCCGGCATCGTCCGCCCGGACGCCGGCTCGGTGACGTACGGCGGGGAGCGGTTCGACCAGCTGCCCGAGAAGCGGCTGAGCGAGCTGCGGCGCACGGAGTTCGGTGTGGTCTTCCAGTTCGGGCAGCTCATACCCGAGCTGACGGCCCTGGACAACGTGGCGCTGCCGCTGCTGCTCGCCGGCACCCGGCGACAGGACGCGCAGGCCACGGCCGGTGAGTGGCTGGAGAGGTTCGGGGTGCGCGGGCAGGAGGATCTGCGGCCCGGCGAGCTGAGCGGCGGCCAGGCCCAGCGGGTGGCGCTGGCCCGGGCCCTGATCACCGGCCCCAAGGTCGTCTTCGCCGACGAACCGACGGGGGCGCTGGACTCGCTGGCGAGCGAGCAGGTGATGACGGCTCTGGTGCACACGGCCCGTGAGTCGGGCACGGCGGTGCTGCTGATCACACACGACGCGCAGGTGGCGGCGTACGCGGACCGCGAGGTGCGGCTGTCCGACGGGATCGTGGCGCCGCTGGAGGTGACCGCATGAGCGCCGGTATAGGCGCCGACCTCCGGCTGGCCTGGCTGCTCACCCGGGGCTCCGACCGGCGCGAGGGGTGGCGGGTGACGCTCACGGCGGTCGGGGCGGCGCTCGCGACCGGCATCGGGCTGGCGGTCGCCACGATCGCCTCGATCGACGGGCAGTACGCGGTGTCCTTCGGCTCCGGGCTGCTCAACCAACCGCGCGACCGACAGGGCGTGATCATCGCGCTGTTGATGCTGCTGGTGCCAGTGCTCGGGTTCCTCGGGCAGTGCGCCCGCGTGGGGGCGGTGCACCGCGACCGGCGCCTTGCCGCACTGCGGCTCGCGGGGGCCACGCCGGCTCAGGTGCGGAGGATCGCGGCGCTGGAGGCGGGGCTGGCCTGTCTGGTCGGCGCGGCGGTGGCCACCGTGTTCGGCGTCCTGCTCCTGTTGCGCGTGTGGCAGCACCCCGAGCCCCTGGCGTGGCTCGGCATCACCCTGGTCGCCGTGGGCGTCCCGGTTCTGGGCGCGACCGTGAGCGCGCTGTCGCTGCGGCGGGTGGTGGCCTCACCCCTGGGCTGGGTACGGCGGGTGCGGCCGACGCGGGGGCCGGGCCGGGTGTTCCTGGTGGTGACGGTGCTGTTCGCGGCGCTCGCCGGGTGCGTCGGTCTGGCCCTGTACCGCGACGATCCCCTGCCCTTCGCGCTGGGCCCGCTGGCGGTGTTCGCCCTGAGCCTGCTGATCGGCGTCGCGGCCGTCTGGCTGGCGGGCTGGTCGTCCCGGCGGCTCGGCGCCGCGCTCGCCGCCCGTGCCCAGCGTCCGGCGCTGCTGATCGCGGCGGAGCGACTGCGTGAAGACCCGTGGGCGGCGGCCCGTACCCATGCGGCGGTGATCCTGGTGACGGTCGTGGGCACGGCGTTCGCCGGTATCCGCGAGGTGTTGTTGCACGTGGTGCACCACACCGAGTACCTCGCCGAGAGCCGGTCGTACTACACCACGGGCCTCGACCTCTCCGGCGCGGCGATCCTCGTCGCCCTGGCGCTGACCCTGTCGGCCCTGGCCGTGGGCACCGCCGAGTCGCTGGCCACCCGCCGCCGGGGGCTGGCCGCGCAGGCCGCGGCGGGGGTGCCGCAGAGCGTGCTCGGCCGGGCGCTGCTCCTGGAGACCGCGCTGCCGCTGGCACCGGCGCTGCTGCTCGCGGGCGCGGGCGGCACGGCGATCTACGGGGGCTGGGCCATGCTGATCGACGACGCGGTCGGGCCCCTGCCGCTGGTGCCGGTGCTGGTCCCGGTGGCCGTGTACGCCGCGTGTCTGCTGGCCGCGGCCACGTCACTGCCGCTGCTGCGGCGGTCCGTGCGGCCGGCGGAGCTGCGGTACGCGTAGCGCGCCGGACGGCCGCGCAGCCGTCCGGCCCCTGGGGCACGGGGGACCCTCGGGGCCGGACGTCGCGCGCGCACCGCACGCCGGGTATGCGAAAGCCCGGGTCGTCAGGCGGAAATGCCGTCGATCCGGGCCATGGCGTCCTCCGCGCCGAACGGCTGCAAGTACGGCAGCCAGCGCGGGTCCCTATGCCCGGTGCCGATGATGCGCCAGGCGAGACCGGTGGGTGGAGCGGGTTTGTGGCGCAGCCGCCAGCCGATCTCGAACAGGTGTCGGTCGGCCTTCACGTGGTTGCAGCGGCGGCACGACGCCACCACGTTGTCCCAGACGTGCTTGCCCCCGCGGCTGCGCGGAATGACATGGTCGACGCTGGTTGCGACGCCACCGCAGTACATGCACCGGCCCCCGTCGCGCGCGAAGAGCGCCCTACGGGTAAGAGGAACGGGCCCCCGATAGGGAACCCGGACGAATCGCTTGAGCCGGACCACGCTGGGTGCGGGGACTGTGACGGTTGCACTGTGCATGAAGGCGCCGGACTCCTCGAGGCATACGGCCTTGTTCTCGAGGACGAGGACGAGCGCGCGGCGGAGCGGTACGACGCCGAGTGGCTCGTACGACGCGTTGAGGACCAGGACATGCGGCACGGATGCCTCCTTGGGCGTCGGCGGCGCGTGGCTCGCGCCGGGACGATCTGTAGTCAGTCTCCCCTCTTGCCTGGTGAAAGCGCCACCATGTACCGGTAACGGGCTGAGAGTGTTTTCAACCACATCTCAATCCGTCCCCCGGACGATGAACGCTCCATCCCTCCAGTTCATCCCCGGGTGGGCACGTTTCCTCCCTCGAACATGGCGCCGATCCACACACGATGCCCCGATAGTGTGGTGAGCCTGCCCTGCCGGTGACCTTTTCGTGACCTTGACCATCTGCCGGTGGGGCGGGCCGCTGCACTGGAGGTACCCGCCGTGTCCTTGCCCGCCCTTCTCCTGGCCGTCGGTTCGACGCCGTCACCGTCTCCCTCGGAGAGCGAGACGCCGTCGGTCCCCACGGTCCAGGACGCCCAGGAGAGCGCGACCCAGGCCGCGAGCTGGGTCGAGCAGAACTGGTCGACCTGGCTCGCGATAGGCCTCAAGGTCCTGCTGATCCTGGTGATCGCCGGGGTGCTGAGAGTGCTGATCCGACGGGCGATCACCAAGCTCATAGACCGGATGAACCGCACCGCGCAGGCGGTGGACGGTACGGCCATCGGCGGCCTGCTGGTCAATGTCGAGCGCCGCCGTCAGCGCTCCCAGGCGATCGGCTCGGTCCTGCGCTCGGTGGCCAGCTTCGTGATCATGGGCACGGCCGCCCTGATGGTCCTGTCCGCCTTCGACATCAACCTCGCCCCGCTGCTGGCCTCCGCCGGTGTCGCGGGCGTGGCGATCGGCTTCGGCGCCCGCAACCTGGTCACCGACTTCCTCTCCGGCGTCTTCATGATCCTGGAGGACCAGTACGGCGTCGGTGACTCGATCGACGCGGGCGTCGCCTCCGGCGAGGTCATCGAGGTCGGCCTGCGCGTGACCAAGCTGCGCGGCGACAACGGCGAGATCTGGTACGTCCGCAACGGCGAGGTCAAGCGCATCGGCAACCTCTCGCAGGGCTGGTCGACGGCGGGCGTGGACGTCACGGTCCGCCCCTCCGAGAACCTCGACCGGGTGAAGGCCGTGCTGAGCGAGGTCGGCGAGGCGATGAGCAAGGAGGAGCCCTGGAACGAGCTCCTCTGGGGCCCGATCGAGGTCCTCGGCCTGGACAGCGTGCTGCTGGACTCGATGGTCGTCCGCGTCTCGGCGAAGACCATGCCCGGCAAGTCCCTCACCGTCGAACGCGAGCTGCGCTGGCGCATCAAGCGCGCCTTCGACGCCGCCGACATCCCGATCGTCGGCCGCCCGGCGCTCCCCGTGGAGGACGCGGCCGCGACCGACCCGACGGCGGGCATGGCGGCTCCGTCGGCGTACTCCAACACGTCCTCGCCGCAGGCACAGGCGGCTACGCCGCTGGCGCCGCCGAGCGTGACGAAGTAGGCCTACGAGGCCGAAGCAGCCGTACGACGAGGGGCGCCCGGACGATGCCAGGCGCCCCTTGCCCGTCTGTCGGCTCGCGAGTGCGCGGGGCAGGTTGCTTACGTTGCCGGATCCGACGGCTCGTTCCGCGGTGCCGTCTCCTCGGCTGCCATGACCAGGCCGGGGACCTTGGGGAGGGCGGCGCGCACGGCGTCGGTCACGCGGGGGAGGTCGACGCCGAGGCGGGTGAGCCGGGGAAGCAGGTCGTCCAGGGGGAGGCCGGCGAAGCGGACGATACGGAGGAAGTCGCTGATCGGGTGGCCCAGGGACAGGGGGAGATGAATGCTGTCCTCGCCCTGCTCGAACTCTTCGAGGCACAGACTGCGGTCGATGGCGTCCAAGTCGTCCAGGCCCTGTGCGGGCATCTGGAGACCGAATGCCGTGAGGCGCTGGATGACCTCGTCCTGCTCCATCAGCAGCCTGGGCGGTGCGGCGACGAGGTGGTGCACCGGCACCGGTTTGTCCCAGTCGAGCCAGCCCCCCAGTGCATCGCCGCTGCCGAGCCCGAGGCTGACGAGGTCGGTGTCCTGTCTGCTCGCCCTGGTCGGGGCCTCGGCGAGCGGCGTTCGCAGGCCGTAGCAGGCGAGGCGATCGGTGACGGCTCGGGGGGACATCCGCTGGTACTCGGCGGTCCGGATCACGTCGATGGCGGGCACCGGCTGGTCCCGCACGATTCCTTCCTCGGAGAGCAGGCCGTAGAAGACGTGGCGGATGATGTTCCCATCCCCCGGGGCGGCATACTCAGGAACTCGCGTGTCCGGTGGATGCAGGCCGTACATACGCAGCCGCGCTGCGACAGCCGTCAGCGGAAGCTTGCTCTTCTCGGCCGCTTGTGCCAGCGAGTAGAGGCGAACCTCCGGCCCGTCCTCCCACCGCAAGACGCATTCGTCCAGGATCACGGAGTCCTTCGGTTCGGCCCGCTCCGGGAGGACACCGGTGGAGAGTCCCAGTTCCTCGATGCGACGGGCGACGTCACGAAGGGGAACGTCCGTCTTGAGCGACGCGCGAGCGACGAGGTTCGGCGGCACCGGCTTCCCCACCTCCAAGCGGTCGAGGTCGTCGCCGTCCCAGCCCCACTTGGCGCCCTGCCTCAGCAGTTCCTCGGCCGACCGCTGATCCAACGAGCCGAGGTCCGGACGGTACCCGTAGGCCCGCAGTTGCCCAACCACCTCGGGAAAGGGCCGGCCGAGTTTCGTGACCGCGTGCAGTACGTGTCCTGCCGTGACCGGTTCGGCGGGGTCGAGCCAGGACGGGCCACCGTGCAGATAACGACTGAGCAGGTTCACCACCCATTCGTCCGGGGTCTCGTTCGGCATGCGCTCCACGGAGATCTTGAAGCCGAGGGCCTGCATCCGACGAACTGCCTCGTCGACGCCGATGTTCAGCACCAGGTGGGCCTTGAGCAGATGGCCCGGCGGCACCGGCGTTTCGACCTCGTGCCAGGTGCCGCCGTCTCCGCTCAGGTACTGGTCGAGAAGCGCCACTGCGGTCCGGTCCGCCACCACCTCGGCATCGGACCGTCGCGGGACCGGCAGGCGGAGCTGCTCCATGCGTGAGACCGCCGCGCTGTACGACATTCCGCAGGCCGTCGCCACAGAGAGAGCATGACCGGGCTGTGCCAGTTCGTCGGCGTAGTACTCCAGGTCGCTCCAGTGCCGGTGGTTCCACTCACCGGAGGTCGTAGTGCGCAGCAGAGCGTCCGAGGGTCGAGCGGCCAGCACGCTCTCGACCCGGGACAGCTCCGGAACGACCTCGGTCAACATGGACAGTTCGGCGTTCGGCCGGTGGGCGAGAAGCCGCCACAGCAGCGTGACGTCGTCCGGGGGACCGACGATGTCGCCTGCCGGAGTCTCCCCCTCCCTCGCCGTGTCCTCCGAGATCCCCGAGTCCGCCCGATGGACGACGTGCACGTCGGGCGGGAAGAACCCGGTCGTGGCGAGGGGTGTCGGGTGGCCGTGCAGGTCCAGCACGAACCGCTCCGCCGCGGCGGCATCGGTCACGACGTCGGCGAGCCGGGGGCTGCGCCCCGCGACGCCCGACAGCCAGTCGACTTGCAGCAGGGGAGGGTCCGCGGCGAACAGGGCCGGCAGCGCGGCCTTGATGAGCTCCTCCACCGGCTCGCAGACATCGCCGTCCAGGATCTCCGTGCGATCCACGGACAGGTCCCGGGGCCGCGTCTTCCCGGTCAGATTCACCACGGCCCCGCGCAGGCGGCCCAGGCCGCCCGGATCGGTGAGCACGCCGCGCTTCACCCGGGGCTCGGCGTAGATCCCGTCGATCAGGATGCCTCCGCCATGTTCGCACCAGACCACCTGCCCATCGGCGCCGTAGCCGTCCGGCGGCCAGGAGACGGTGCGCCCGTGCGCCACGAAGCCGTCCGAACGGCCGACGAGGGCCTCCTGGGGCCGCAGCACCCCGGGCTTCCACTTCGCCTCCTGGTTCCCGTGCCTGGCGACGGTGCGGAACTCCGCCAGGCCGAGCAGTCTGCGCAACTCCCGCACGCACGAGGGGGCCTTGTCGCCGTCCCGGAGGTAGAGGCGGACCTTGGTGCCGACGTGACCCGAACTGCTGGTCCTGCTGACCTTGAAGTAGTGACCGGGACCGGTGATCAGGACGGTGAGTTCCTCATTCCTTCCGTCCGGTCGGGTCGTCACCCGGATCTCGTCCGCGAGCATGAAGTAGCTCAGCACGCCGATGCCGAACCTGCTGTTCGGATGGACGGTGATGCCGTGCCTTTCCCACTGTTCGTGCTCCTCCTGAAAGCGGGGCAGGTCCGTGAAGCGCACGCCGGCCCGGGAGAAGACGTCCGCGAGCACGGTCTCGTCCATGCCGATGCCGTTGTCCACGCATTCCAGGTAGTAGCGCCGCTCATCCTCGTCGTAGCCCTGGGTGAAGGTGATCTCGCCGATGTAGGTGTCACGGCCGTTGCGTTCACGCTCTCGCGCCCGGCGGTAGCGGCAGGCGTCCAGGGCGTTCTGGTAGAGCTCGCGAATGGCGAGGCTGCGGTCCCGGTAGAGGTTCTCGCCCATGAGCAGTTCCTGGATGCGCTCCTCGTCGAGCCGGAACCGGATCACCTCATCGCCGGCCTGCCGTGGCTCGCCCATGTCGTCCACCTCACGCACCTCGTCGGCGTGGGCGTACACGGGCAGCGCACCGATCTCCTCGGCCGTCCTTGAACGGCGCGCGCCGCGCAGCAGGCCGTCCACGATCCGGACGTGCTCGGACAGCGCGGCCACGGCGGCGGGGTGGTCACAGCCGGCCTCCAGCCCGAGCACATCCCGTTGCACGGTCCAGGACGCGTCCCGCACGGTCGTGAACAGACGGCCGGGAGTCAGCGGCTCCGGGATACCCACGTGCCTGACGACCGTCGACGACAGATCCGTGACCTCGATGGCCAGGGCATGCGCGATCGAGAACAGGGGTCCCACCAGCCGTTCCCGCACCTGCTGCCAGTCCCTGCCGTCGAAGTCGAGAGGGAACGGCTTGTCCTTCAAGGCTCCCTCAGGGCCTTCCCCGTACAGTCTGCGCGGCGTCAACTGCGCGCAGGACAGCAGCCGTAACAGCAACCGGGGATTGAGGACGGTCCCGATGTCGGTCCCTTCGCCGTCCACAGCCCTCAGCAGCGCCTGGAGGTCCCCGGACTGCCGCTTTGCCCACTGGTGGAACAGCCACCATCCGATCTCCCGGCTCCCGTCCTGGCGGTCGGGCAGTTCGCCGCCACGCATCGCCTGGCGGACGAGCCGTTTGTGGCCGCGCAGGAACCTTTCGTAGGCCTGCCGTTCGGGGCCGCCTCGGCTCAGCTCCTCCAGGTGCGTCGGATCCACGTGGGACAGTCCGGCAACGGTCTGGGTGCTGTGCACCTGGTGGAGGAACGGAAGCAGCGCGAGCAGGGCGGCCTCTGCCGGTGCCAGGGCACCCTGCTGGTGGCTGCGGAGCTGATGCAGCAGGAAGTTGGTCCAGCGGACCATGCGGCCGGGCAGGTGCGGGTCGTGCCAGGGATCGTCGGTGAGGAGGCCGCGCGCCTCCTCGTACTCCTCCGCCAGCCGGCCCACGGCGTCACGGGCCTGCTCCTTCAGAGCCGCTGCCCGCTCCTCGGTCCCGGCGGTGACGAACAGCCATGCCTCGGAACCCTCGATGTCATCCACCCAGCTCCGCCAGGAGGCGGGCGGCCGTAAGGGCACGGCCGCAGGGTCGGCGGTCTCTTCCGGCTTCCTGAGGCGGGCCTTCCGAGCCTCCTCGGCCATGCCGGCCCACTGCGACACCGAGGGAACCCATAAACGGTCTCCGTGCCGTTGCCGAGCCATGCGCGCGAGGGCGCTCAGGAAGTCGTGGTGTCTCCTTTTGTTGACGGGACGGGGCAGTCTCCCCGCGAGCCACTCGTTGATCGAGCTTTCGGGCGCGGGGAGTTCGCCGGGCTTCAGGTGCTGCGCGATCTCGTCGCGCAACTCCGCCGACGTGGGCCTTCCGGCCGATTTGACCAGTCTCTCCAGCTGCTCGTCGTACCGCAGCGGTCCCGCCATCCCGGCCGTCCCCTCCGTGCCCACGCCGACGCCCCAAGTCGCCCGAGTCCGGCGACTCATACGACTCGTACGACTCGTGGAGCCGCACTTTACCCCTTTGACCTGCGCTATCACCCGGAATCAGGCAGATCGGCCAGAACCGAGAAGACGGCGGCAGGGCACCGTCGTCGGCGTCGCCCTCCCTTTCTTTCCCCATGCCGGAAGGACCCCGATGGACCCCGTACTCATCGCCGCCGCCTGCACCGTCCTGGTCCTGCTGATCGTGGCCTGCGCGGCCGTGCTTGTGGTCCGGTCCGCGCTCGATGGAACCGAGTCGAAGGACCGCGCCCGCATTCTCGGCGCCGTGGCCGAGGTGGTACGGGCATTGCGGGGGAAGCGATGACGGGCCCCGACCTTCAGGGCCGTCCTCGCCTCCTGCTCAGTCGACCCACGTCCGCCACCGCGGCCACGGCGGCTCACACCGGCCGTCGGCGATGGCCTCCTCGTAGAGCCGCTGGGCGAGCTCCTCCAGCTCACGCCCGCTCGGCTGCTTGCTGCCGATGGTGGAGACCCGGGAGTGGGCGACCAGGCACTCGCCGTGCGGCACGGGCCGCGTCGCCCAGAAGACGAAGGACACGCCCGCGGTGATCACGGCGAGCGAGGCCAGGGCGAGCAGGGCACGTCGACGGTCACGCGTCATCCGCGCAGACCAACCGCGGCCGATAACGGCTCCGCCGGAACCGGTCACCGCGCCCAGTCCGGCGTCCAGGTCCCCGTCTCCCGGCACTCGGCGCGGGCCGCGGCGAGATGGGCGCGCAGCGCCACGAGGGTGGGGTGCGGGTTGTCGGCGCGCCAGAGCAGGGAGTGCGGGTAGACCGGGGTCGGATCGCGCAGCGGGATGCGGCGCAGGTCCTGGTCGGCGGGCCAGACCAGGCGGGTGTCCGCGCCGACGAAGGTCGCCAGTACGGCGGAGTCGGCGATCGTGTCGACGAGCGGATCGGTGCCGAAGTCGGGCCCGGTCGCCTCGATGGTGAGCCCGAACTCGGCGGCGAGGGCGGCGTAGTAGGCGGCCCATTCGGTGCCCTCGACGATGCCGGGCATCCAGATCCGGTGCCCGGCGAGCCGCGTGGGCGTCACGGCGCGGGCGGCGGCGAGGGCGTGCCCGGGGCCGGTCAGGAGCTGCAGCGGCTCGTCGTACACGCGGGCGGCCTCGATGCCGTCGGGCAGCTGCCTCGCGGGCACGGTCACGGCACGGAAGGACGCGTCGATCGTGCCGGCCCGCAGGGCGGCGACCGCCGCGTCGGCGTCGAAGAGGGTGACGACGTCGAGGTCGGTGTCGGGGTGGGCGCGGTGGAAGCCGCGCAGCAGGACCGCCGGGGCGAGCCGCCGGCCGATCACGTCGACACGCAGGGCACGGCGGCCGGGGCGTACGGAGGCGACGGCCCGTTCCTCGGCCTGGAGGAGGGCACGCGCGTGGGGCAGGAACGCCTGCCCGTCGATGGTGAGCCGGGCCCCGCGCGCGGTGCGTGTGAACAGCCGTACCCCGAGGCGCTTCTCCAGCGCGGCGATGCGCTTGGAGACGGCCTGCTGGGTGATCGACAGGGTGGCGGCGGCGTCCTGGAACCGGCCCGTGTCCGCCGCGGCGACGAAGGTGCGCACGGCGTCGAGGTCCACGGCGTCATCGTATGCGCACAACTTCTGGTTGTGGCCGCACACCGGTTGGTTGTTTGATCCGGGGAATCGCGTCCGGCTTGGATGGCTCCGGTCAACGTGAGGTTGGGGCTGGGGATGTCGGGCAGGCGGTCGCTGGGGCGGGACTTCGGGTGGCTGTGGGCGGCGTACGGGGTCAGTACGTTCGGGACGCGGCTGGCCTTCGACGCGTTGCCGCTGATCGCGGTCGTCGTGCTGCACGCCGGGGCGACCGAGGTGGCGCTGCTGGCGGCGTCGGGGCTCGCCGTGGGGGCGCTGGTGGCGGTGCCGCTCGGGGCGTGGGTGGAGGTCCGCCCGAAGCGGCCGGTGATGGTCGCGGCGGATCTGCTCCGGTGCGCCGCGCTGCTGAGCATCCCGGCCGTCTTCGCCCTGGGCACGCTCGGGCTCGGCCAGTTGCTGGTGGTGTCGGTGGTGGTCGCGGCGGCGGACATCACGTTCATGGCGGCGAGCGGGGCGTATCTGAAGTCCCTGGTGCCGCGCGAGGACCTGCTCGTGGCGAACGGCCGCTTCGAGGCCACGATGTGGACGGCCACCGCGCTGGGACCACCGCTCGGCGGGGTGGCGGTCGGCGTGTTGGGCCCCATGACGACGGTGCTGGCGGACGCGGTCAGCTATCTGCTGTCGGCGCTGGGGCTCCGGGCGATCGGCGGTAAGGAAAGGCAACAGTCCTCCCCGGCCGCCCCTTCAGGCCTACGGATGAGCGACCTCCCGGCAGGCTGGCGGCACATCCTCACTCACCCCGCGCTGCGCCCGCTGTTCCTCAACACGATCCTCGTCAACGCCCTGATCATGGCGCCGGCCCCACTGCTCGCCGTCCTCATGCTCGGCCAACTCGGCTTCGCCCCCTGGCAGTACGGCCTCGCCTTCGCCGTGCCGTGCCTGGGCGGCCTGTTGGGCTCACGCCTGTCCCGGCGCCTGGTCGCCCGGCACGGGCGACGCAAGGTCCTTCTCGCCTCGGGCACCCTGCGCGCCTGCTGGCCCGTCGGCCTGGCCTTCATCGGCCCGGGCACGCCCGGTCTGCTTCTCGTCATGGCCGTCGAGTTCACCCTGATCACCTGCATCGGGGTCTACAACCCGGTGCTCGCCACCACCCGCCTCGACCAGACCCCGCCGGACCGGACCACGCGCACCCTGACGGCATGGTCGATCACCAGCAAGACGACGACTGCGGCCATGACGGCACTGTGGGGCCTGCTGGCGGCGCTGACCGGCCCACGCATCGCGATCGCCCTCGCCGGAGTCCTCCTGCTGGCGACCCCGCTCCTGCTCCCGTGGCACGAGCGCGTGCTACAGCACAGCGCACCCAAGTAACGACCGCGTTGCCTGGTATAGACCTCTCTTGACGCGCATCCCTGGCGGGCGTACCTTCCTCCCAACCCGATAGGAAACTTTCCTAACAGTGATCCTGGATGGACTTCCGTCGTAGATCGCTGAGAAGCTGGTCAGCCGAGAGGCAGGTGTCGATTCCCATGGCAGGAAACGCCGGTACGCCGGGCACCCCGCGCGTCCTGCGCGCCATGAACGACCGTGCCGCCCTGGACCTCCTCCTGGAGCACGGGCCGCTGTCCCGCACGCGGATCGGCAAGCTCACCGGCCTGTCCAAGCCGACCGCCTCCCAGCTGCTGGCCCGCCTGGAGGCCGCCGGCCTCGTCCTGGCCACCGGCACGACGGAGGGCCGACCCGGCCCGGGCGCCCAGCTGTACGAGGTCAATCCGGCCGCCGCGTACGCCGCCGGACTCGATGTCACCCCCGAACGCATCCTCGCCGCCGTCGCCGACATCACCGGCCGCACGGTCGGGTCGTACGAGCTGCCCACCCCCGGCAGACGCCCGGCCCATCCCGTCGTACGGCAGGTCACCGACGCCCTGGACGGCGCGGTGAAGGCGGCGGGCCTCGCCCGCGACGACGTCCACCGGCTCGTCATCGGCACCCCCGGCGCCTTCGACCCCAACACGGGCCGGCTGCGCTACGCCTCCCACCTCCCCGGCTGGCACACCCCCGCACTGCTCGACGACGTCGCGGCCGCCCTGCCGATGCCGGTCGAGTACGAGAACGACGTCAACCTCGCGGCGGTGGCCGAGCAACGGCTCGGCGCGGCCCGCGGCCACGAGGACTTCGTGCTGCTGTGGAACGAGGGCGGCCTCGGTGCCGCCCTGGTCCTCGGCGGGCGCCTGCACCGCGGCTGGACCGGCGGCGCGGGCGAGGTGGGTTTCCTGCCGGTTCCGGGCGTACCCCTGGTCCGTAAGGTGACCAAAGCCAACAGTGGCGGCTATCAGGAGCTCGCCGGTTCGCAGGCGATCCCCCAACTCGCGCGCGACATCGGCATGACGAACGTCCCGTCGGGCCCCTACGCCGAAGCCGCCGCCACCCTCGTCCGGCGGGCCGCCACGGAGGACACCGTCCTGCACCGGCTCCTCCTGTCGACCTACGCGACCCGGCTGGCCACCGGCCTCGCCTCCCTGGTCTCCGTCCTCGACCCCGAACTGGTCGTCCTCAGCGGCGCCTCCCTGACCTCCGGCGGCGAGGTGCTGCGCGCCCTCGTCCAGGACGAACTGGAGGAGCTGGCCGCGTCCAGGCCCCGGCTCGTCGTCGGTGACGTCCGTGAACACCCCGTGCTGCGGGGCGCGTTGGAGAGCGCGCTCGCGACGACACGCGACGAGGTCTTCGACACCTCACGCTGACCGCCCGCCCCGTCGGTCACCCCCTTCGCCCCACCCCCCTCAGACACCCCCCGCCTTCCCTCACCCACCCCTGTCCCGCCCTTGGGAGACCTCGCCATGCCCGGAAAGTCCTGGAAAGCCATACCCTCAGCGTCCCGCAAGGCAGCCACCGCCCTCGCCGCAACCGCCTCCCTGGCCCTGCTCGCCACCGCCTGTACCGGCCAGTCGGAGTCCGCTGCCACCGACGACCCCAACGCCAAGACGACGATCACCTTCTGGCACGGCTGGAGCGCGCCCGCCGAGGTCAAGGCGATCCAGGAGAACGTCGACCGCTTCGAGAAGGCCCACCCGAACATCACGGTGAAGGTCGTCGGCAACATCAACGACGACAAGCTCAACCAGGCGCTGCGCGCGGGCGGTTCGAACGGGCCGGACGTGGTGTCGTCGTTCACGACGTCCAACATCGGCAAGTTCTGCTCCTCGGGCGCCTTCCTCGACCTCAAGCCGTTCATCGAGAAGTCGAAGCTGGACCTCGACAAGACCATCCCGAAGCCGATGCTGGACTACACCCAGTTCGAGGGCACCCGCTGCGCCCTGCCGCTGCTGGGCGACGCCTACGGCCTCTACTACAACAAGGACGCCTTCGACAAGGCGGGCATCACGTCCCCGCCGAAGACCTGGTCGGAGTTCGCGGAGGTCGCGAAGAAGCTGACGAAGACCAAGGGCGACAGCTACGAGCAACTCGGCTTCATGCCGACGTACCACGGCTACGAGACCGTCGTGGACCACTACATGTCCCAGTGGGACCACGCCTACTTCGACAAGGACGGCAAGTCCAACATCGCCAAGGACCCGGCCTTCGCCGAGATGTTCACGTACCAGAAGAAGCTGATCGACGACCTCGGCGGCTTCACGAAGCTGGAGAAGTACCGCAACACCTTCGGCGACGAGTGGGGCGCCAAGCATCCCTTCCAGACCGGCCAGGTGGCCATGCAGCTCGACGGCGAGTGGCGCCTCGGGATGGCGAAGGACGCCGGCGTCGACTTCGAGATCGGCACCGCCCCGATGCCCGTCGCCGACGACGAGGCCGACGAGTACGGCAAGGGCTTCCTCTCCGGCACGATCATCGGCATCGCCCCGCAGAGCGAGAAGCAGAACGCCGCCTGGGAGCTGGTGAAGTACCTGACGACCGACACCGAGGCCGTCGTCTCCTTCGCCAACGCCATCCACAACGTGCCCTCCACGTTCGCCGCCCTGAAGTCGCCCGACCTGAAGGTGGACCCCGGCTTCAAGACGTTCCTGGACATCGCCCAGAACGCGCACTCGAACACCCCGCCGGCCTCCGTCAACGGCTCGACGTACCAGACGACGCTCCAGGACTTCGGCTACCAGTACGAGTCCGGCAAGGTGAAGGACCTCAAGGCCGGTCTGGAGAAGACCGCCCGGCAGATCGACACCGACATCGAGCAGGCGAAGTAGCGCCGTCGATGTCCACGCACACTCTCCGCGCGAAGCGCCGCAGGTCGGCGCTTCGGACGGTGGCCTTCCTGTCACCGTGGCTCATCGGGTTCGGCGTCTTCTTCGCCTATCCGCTGGTGTCCACCGTGTACTTCTCGCTGATGAAGTACGACGGCTTCGGCACACCGGTCTTCCGCGGCCTGGGCAACTGGGCCTACGTCTTCGACGACTACCCGCTGTTCTGGCCGGCACTGCGCAACACGCTCTGGCTGGTGCTGGTGATGGTGACCTGCCGGGTGGTGTTCGGCCTCGGCATCGGCCTGCTCATCACGAAGATCAAGACCGGTACGGGCGTCTTCCGCACCCTGTTCTACCTGCCGTACCTCGCCCCGCCGGTCGCCGCGACCCTCGCCTTCGTCTTCCTCCTCAACCCCGGCACCGGCCCGGTCAACTCGGTCCTCGACGGCCTGGGACTGCCGACCCCCGGCTGGTTCACGGACCCGGCCTGGTCCAAGCCGGCCCTCACCGCACTGGCGCTGTGGGGCGTCGGCGACCTCATGGTCATCTTCATGGCCGCGCTGCTCGACGTACCGAAGGAGCAGTACGAGGCCGCCGAGCTGGACGGCACCTCGGCCTGGCAGCGGTTCCGGTACGTCACGCTGCCGAACATCTCGCCGATCGTGATGTTCGCCGTCGTCACGGGCGTGATCCAGACGATGCAGTACTACACACAGCCGCTGGTGGCCGGGAAGGTCGCCTCCGGCATCATCGGCGGCTCCGGCCAGCAGTTCGAGCCCGGCTACCCGGACAAGTCCACGCTGACCCTCCCCCAGCTCGTCTACAACCTCGGCTTCCAGCGCTTCGACTACGGCTCGGCCTGCGTGGTCGCGCTCGTCCTGTTCGCCCTCGCCATGGCGTTCACCGCGCTGCTGATGCGGCGCCGGGGCGGACTGATCCAGGCAGGTGACTGACCATGACCCAAGTGCTGGACAAACCGGTTCAGTTGGGAACCCCAACAGTCGCCGAGCGCACGGCACGCCGCAAGGCACTCCTGGAATGGATAGCGATCCACTCCCTCGGCATCGCGGCCGCGCTCTTCTTCACCCTGCCGTTCGTGTTCGTCGTCCTGACCTCCCTGATGAGCGACCAGCAGGCGCTCACCCGCGACCTGGTCCCGGACACCTGGGAATGGGGCAACTACGCCAAGGTCTTCGACACCCCCGGCTTCCTGACCTGGTGGAAGAACACCCTGATCTACGCGGGCCTGGGCACGCTCCTCACCGTCGTCTCGTCGATCCCGGTGGCGTACGCGCTCGCCAAGTTCCGCTTCCGTGGCCGGAACGTGGCGCTGATGCTGGTCATCTCGATGATGATGCTGCCGCCGCAGGTCGTCATCATCCCGATGTACCTGTTCTGGGCGAAGCAGCTGGACCTCTCGGGGAGCCTGTGGCCCCTGATCATCCCAATGGCGTTCGGGGACGCGTTCTCGATCTTCCTGCTGCGCCAGTTCCTGACGACGATCCCGAACGAGTACCTGGACGCGGCGAAGGTGGACGGCTGCGGCGAACTGCGCACGCTGCTGAAGGTCGTTCTCCCGATGGCCAGACCGGGCATAGCCGCAGTGGCCCTGTTCCAGTTCTTCTACGCGTGGAACGACTACTTCGGCCCCCAGATCTACGCGTCCGAGAACCCGGGCGCCTGGACCCTCTCCTACGGCCTGGAGTCGTTCAAGGGAGCGCACCACACCGACTGGAACCTGACCATGGCCGCGACCGTACTGGTCATGGCCCCCGTGATCGTCGTGTTCTTCTTCGCCCAGAAGGCGTTCGTAGAGGGCGTCACACTCACCGGAGTAAAGGGTTGAACAACCTGTGAAACTCACCGTGGTCGGCGGAGGCTCGACCTACACCCCCGAACTCATCGACGGCTTCGCCCGCCTCCGGGACACCCTGCCCATGGAGGAACTGGTCCTGATGGACCCGGCGACGGACCGCCTGGAACTGATCGGCGCCCTGGCCCGCCGCATCTTCGCCCGCCAGGGCCACACCGGCACCATCACCACGACAACAGACCTGGACACGGCGGTGGACGGCGCCGACGCGGTCCTCCTCCAGCTCCGCGTCGGCGGCCAGGCGGCCCGTGAGCAGGACGAGACGTGGCCCCTGGACTGCGGCTGCGTGGGTCAGGAGACGACCGGCGCCGGCGGCCTGGCGAAGGCCCTGCGCACCGTCCCCGTGGTCCTCGACATCGCGGACCGGGTCCGTCGTACCAACCCCACCGCCTGGATCATCGACTTCACCAACCCGGTCGGCATCGTGACCCGCGCCCTGCTGAAGGAGGGCCACAAGGCGGTCGGCCTGTGCAACGTGGCGATCGGCTTCCAGCGCAAGTTCGCGGCCCTGCTCGGCGTCACCCCTGCCGACGTCCACCTCGACCACGTGGGCCTGAACCACCTCACCTGGGAGACCGGCGTACGCCTGGGCGGCCCCGAGGGCGAGAACGTCCTGCCGAAACTCCTGACCGACCATGGCGACACCATCGCCGCGGACCTGCACCTCCCGCGCACCCTCCTGGACCGCCTGGCCGTCGTCCCGTCGTACTACCTGCGCTACTACTACGCCCACGACGAGGTGGTGAGGGAACTGCGGACCAAACCGTCACGCGCCGCAGAAGTGGCGGCCATGGAACGGCAGTTGCTGGAGCTGTACGCCGACCCGGCCCTGGACGAGAAGCCGGAACTGCTCTCCAAGAGGGGCGGCGCGTACTACTCGGAGGCGGCCGTGGACCTGGCGGCGGCGCTGCTGAGCGGCGCGGGCAGCCCGCACCAGGTGGTGAACACGTACAACAACGGAACGCTGCCGTTCCTCCCCGACGACGCCGTGATCGAGGTGCAGGCGGCGATCGGACCGACGGGCCCGGCCCCGCTGTCGGTGCCCGCCCTGGATCCGTTGTACGCGGGCCTGATGGCGAACGTCACGGCCTACGAGGACCTGGCCCTGGACGCGGCGCTGCGCGGCGGCCGTGACCGGGTGTTCAGGGCGCTCCTCGCGCACCCCCTCGTCGGCCAGTACGCCTACGCCGACACCCTCACCGACCAGCTGATCGCACACAACCAGGAGCATCTCGCGTGGGCATGACCGCACGTGTCCTCGCTGTCGACGCGGGCAACAGCAAGACCGACGTGGCGGTGGTCGCGGCCGACGGAACCGTCCTGGCCACCGCCCGCGGCGGCGGGTTCCGTCCGCCGGCGGTGGGCGTGGAGGCGGCGATGGACACCCTCGCCGAGGCGGTGGAGCAGGCCTTCGCCGCGGCAGGGGTGTCCTCCGTCGAGCACGTCTCGGCATGCCTGGCGAACGCCGACTTCCCCGTGGAGGAGGAGACCCTGGCGAGCGCGCTGCACGCGCGCGCGTGGGGCACGACCGTCGAGGTCCGCAACGACACCTTCGCGATCCTGCGAGCGGGCGTGACGGAACCCCGCGGGGTCGCCGTGGTCTGCGGCGCCGGCATCAACTGCGTGGGCATGCGCCCCGACGGCCGTACGGCCCGCTTCCCCGCGCTGGGCCGTATCTCCGGCGACTGGGGCGGCGGTTGGGGCCTGGCGGAGGAGGCACTGTGGCACGCGGCCCGGGCGGAGGACGGCCGCGGAGTGCCCACGGCGTTGGCAAACACCCTCCCCGGCCACTTCGGCCTGCCCACCATGTACGCCCTGATCGAGGCCCTGCACCTGACGGACATCCCCGACACCCGCCGCCACGAACTGACGCCGGTCCTGTTCGCCACGGCGGCGGCCGGCGACCCGGTGGCCCGAGCGATCGTGGACCGCCTGGCCGACGAGGTGGTGACCATGGCCACGGTGGCCCTGACCCGCCTCGACCTGCTGAAGGAGGAGACACCGGTCCTGCTGGGCGGCGGCGTCCTGGCGGCCAGGCACCCCCGATTGACCGACGGAATCCAAGACCTCCTCATGTCCCGCGCACCCAAGGCGGTACCCCGGGTGGTCACGGCGAGCCCGGTGCTGGGTGCGGCGCTGCTGGGCCTGGACCGGGTGGGAGCGCGGGCGGAGGTGCATGAACGGGTACGCACCCACTTCGAATCCTGAACAGCGCCGGCCCGCATCTTTCAGCCCGTCCGGCGTTTGAGGACGAGGCCCTTTCGGGGCCGAAGCGGGGGCCTGGGGGCGGCAGCCCCCAGGGGGGAACCGAACTGATTCCCACAGCGTGTGAATGGGCAGGGGTGATGCGGGACCCTGCCCAGCCGCCGGCAGGCAATCCGCTGCGATCCGATCAAGATCCAGTGAAGGCCGGTGCGGATGTCAGTCCCGGCAGCGATACTTGCGGCGAGGGATGACCACGGGGGAGGTCAACAGTGACGCAGACGCCGAAGAGCAGCGCACCACCATCGGGGCACGGCCCGGCGTCCGGCGCGCCCACCATGCCGTCCGTACCGCCGCAGCCGGGCCTGCCCGAACAGCACAGCGGCGCAGGCCGTCCCCTCCCCCCTGCTCAACCGCCGGAGGCACGTCGCACCGCCTTCGCCGAGGGCTTCGACCAACTCCGCGCGGCCGCCACCACCGAACCCGGCCGGCTGCGCATCATCGGCGCCCTGCTGGCCCTCTTCGTCGTCGCCTTCGGCGCCGTGGCCGCCTGGCAGATGACCGAGCGGGCCGCCGCGGCCGACGACGTCCTCAACCGCAGCCAGCCCCTCAGCTCCGACGCGGCCGACATCTACCGCTCCCTGGCGGACGCCAACACCGCGGCCGCCAGCGGCTACCTCGCGGGCCTGCAGGAGAAGCCCGCCATGCGCGAGGGCTACGAGAAGGACATCCGCACGGCCGCCGAGAAACTCGTCAAGGCCGCCGCCAACTCCGAACCGGGCTCCCCTTCGGCGAACACGATCGCCGAACTCAGCAGACTGCTGCCGGAGTACAAGGGCCTGGTCGAGACCGCGCGCGCCAACAACCGCCAGGGCTACCCGGTGGGCGGCGCCTACCTGCGCGCGGCGAACGAGATGATGCAGCAGAAGATGCTGCCGGCCGCCGAGAAGCTCTACCAGACGGAGAACGAGCGCCTGCGCTCCGACTACGCGGACGCGAAGTCCTTCCCCTGGGCAGCGGCCGGCCTCGGCCTCCTCGCCCTGGCCGCCCTCGCCTGGGCCCAACGCCGCAACTACCGGCGTACGAACCGGGTCCTCAACCACGGCCTGGTCACCGCCACGGCCGCCGCCACCGTGGTCCTGCTGTGGCTCGCCGTGAGCCACACGGTGGCACGCTCGGGCCTGAACGACTCCTACGACCACGGCGTCCGCTCGCTGAACGTGCTGCACGAGGCCCGCATCGCCTCCCTGACCGCCCGTAGCGACGAGAACATGACCCTGGTCCGAAGGGGCGCGGACTCCAAGACGCTCGACGACGGCACGGTCATGGACGCCTACGAGTGGGGCTACGACCAGCAGATCGACCAGCTCGGCAAGGCTCTCGCCCGCGCCGAGGGCCTCGCCGACGACTCGGCGGGAGAGAAGCCCGTGCAGGACGCGAACGGCTTCATGAAGATCTGGAAGGACCGCCACAACCTCGCCCGCGACGACAACAACTCCGGCAACTACCAGGCCGCCCGCGACCGCGTCATCGGCGCCGCGAAGGAGCCGACGAGCGTGTGCTTCGACAACGTCGACAAGGCCTTGGCGACGGCGCTGGAACACGAGCAGAGCGAGTTCAAGCAGGCCGCGAGCGACGGCCGTGACTCGCTGACCGGCCTCCCGACCGGCGCCGCCGTCCTCGCGGTCCTGGGCGCGGCCGGCGCGGTCCTCGGCATCGGCCGCAGGCTGTCGGAGTACCGGTGAGAGGGGGCACGACGATGAACACAGGCGACGGCTCGGTCCGTCTCCGGGTCGCACCCGGCCCGTGGCAGCGTCTGCGCACCGGCCTGCGGGGCTGGGGCGGCGTGGGCGCGATGGCGCTCCTGTGCGCCCTGGCGGTGACCTTCGCGCTGCTGCTGCCCCTGAGCCAGCCGCAGGGGTACGACGCCGGTACGGCCACCGGCGGCCAGGGCGTCGCCCATGGCAGCCAAGTGAGGGCCGAGGAGTGCGAGAACCCGCAGGACCAGAGCCTGTCGCCGTCCGGCGGCGAGGGCAAGGCGCCGACGCTGGACGCCATCAAGGCCCGCAAGGACCGGCGTCTGATCGTCGGCGTCGACACCAACAGCTACCGCTGGGGCTACCTGGACCCGAACAACCCCGCCGGTGAGCTGGAGGGGTTCGACATCGACCTGGTCCACCGGATCGCCGAGGACATCCTCGGCGACCGGGACGCCGTGCAGTTCAAGGCCATCCCGACCAGCCGCCGTGTCGAGGCGATCCAGAAGGGCGAGGTCGACATGGTGGTGCGCACCATGACGATCAACTGCGACCGTATCGAGCAAGTCGCGTTCTCCGCGCCCTACTTCGTGACCGGCCAGCAGGTCCTGGCGCCCAAGACCTCGAAGATCACCGGGTTCGACAAGACCCTGGCCGAGAAGAAGGTCTGCTCGGCGCAGGGCTCCACCGCGTACGACAACCTCGAAGAGGGAAGGAAGTCCGGCGACCTCCCGGACTCCGCCGACATCCGGACCACCGTCCCCAACCAGCTCGACTGCCTGGTGAAGTTGCAGCTCGGCGAGGTCGACGCGGTCGTCACCGACGGTGCGCTCGCCGCGAGTCAGGCCGCGCAGGACCCCACGGTCGAACTGAAGGGCGGCCTGTTCACCGACGAGTACTACGGCGTGGCGATGAAACTGGGCTCCGAGGATCTGGTACGCCAGGTCAACCGGACCCTGGAGAACTACATCGACGACGGCGGCTGGGAGGCGTCGTACGAGAAGTGGCTGCACCCGACGATGGACCAGGGCGACAAGAAGTCGGCGTCGGCGACTCCCCCCGAAGCCCGGTACAAGTGACGGGGCGTCAACTGACGGACACTGCGACAGAATCACGACAGCGCACGACAGAACACGACGGACCACAACGCAGCGAGAGGTGATCGATGGGCGTCACGGACCCCGCCGGGCCGGTGATGGACCGGGACGAGGTGGACCGTGCGCTGGCGCGGCTCGGCGCGGAGCACGAGGCGATCGAGACCTCGCTCCTCGCCCTGCAGGACCACGCGGGCCGCAGACTTCTCGAGGGAGCCGAGCTCACGGGCGTCACCAAGGAGCGCTGGACGACCGCGGAGGCGTCGATCACGCTGCTGTGGGCGTACTTCGACGCGTACACGGACGCGTTGCGCTCCGCCCGCGACATCCGCGCCCGCCGCCGCTGGTCCAGCCGCGACGACCTGGTGGAGCTGACGGAGCTGCTGCGCGGCGAGTCGGTGACCGTCGCGGGCTCGGCGTCCGCGACCGCCAACGCCCCTACGCTGAACGGCGGTTCGGGCAAGCTCAGCGAACAGTTCACGCTGGCCACCCTGGTGGACCGGATGAACGAGCTGTACGCGACCTCGCTGGACATGGTGGTCACCGCCGACGCGGTCTGGTCGGCGCTGCCCGCCCGCATCGATTTACTGGCCGCCGAGCTCCAGCGCACCCGCCGGCTCGCGCACTCCGTCGGTGTACGTCCCGGCGAGCATCCGGCGGGCGACGACCTGGAGCGCATCACGCGCACGCTCACCCACCTGCGCGCGGAGGTGGTCTCCGACCCGCTCGCGTACTGGCTGCCCGCGCAGGGGAGTTCGGCGCCCGGCGGCGGCAGGCCGGACACCACGGTCTACGACCGCGAGGCGCGCGCCCTGGAGGACGTACGCCGTGAGATCGACGCCGTACTGACGGTCCGTCAGGATGCCGAGCAGCGTCTGGTCAAGCTGCGTGACGTGCTGTCCCGCGCGGACCGTACGCTCGCCGAGGCCCGCACCGCGCGCGGTGAGGTGCTGGCGAAGATCGCCGCCACGGAGGTGCCGGTCGTCAGCGGCCCGCCGACCGTGCTGCAGGAGCAGCTGGCGACGGCCGCCGAGTACCGCAGACAGGCCCAGTGGCACCGCCTGTCCCCGCTCCTGGAGTCCCTGGAGCAGAAGGCGGAGGACGAACTGCTGCGCGCCCGCGAGTCGTTGACCGCGGTCACCGCGCCCCTGGCGGTTCGCGCCGAGCTGCGCGGCCGCCTCGACGCGTACAAGGCGAAGGTCGCCCGGCACGGCCTCGCGGAGGACCCGTTCCTCATCGAGCGCTACGACGCGGCCCGCCGCATGCTGTGGAGCGCGCCCTGCGACCTGCGCGTCGCCGAACAGGCCGTCCTGCGCTACCAGCAGGCGGCCGCCGAACTGCTCGGCGGCCCGCGCGTTCCGGGGCCGCGGGGGCCCGAGGACCGGAGGGGGCCGGGATCATGAGGGGCAGGGGGAACAGGGGGGAGTCGTCGTCATGAGTGAGGCACAGCAGACCTGCCAGCGGCCGGACTGCGGCGGGGCGTACGAGGACGTGGGCGGCGGCGAGCTGTACTGCGACACGTGCGGCCTCGCACCGGTCGTGTCGGCGACCGGCATGGTCGGTTCGCCGCCCACCGGGGTGACCGGCGGCGGCAAGGGCTCGCGCGGCTCGGCGGGCAGCGGAAGCTCCCGCTCCACCAGCCGCGGCAGCTCCCGTACGTCGTCCCAGTCGTCGAAGTCCCGGCGCTCGGTGTCGGGACGGCTGTCGCGCGCCCTGTCGGGCCGTTCCACGGGCCGCTCGGTGTCCGTGCGCAGCTCCGGCTCGTCGGCTGGCTCCAGCGGCCGCGGCAGGCTCGGCGCCGGCCTGGTCCAGGTCCCGGACGTCCCGCGTCCCGACCCTCGCGCGATGGTGCTGGAGAACCCGGAGGTGCCCGAGCGCAAGCGGTTCTGCTCCCGCTCGGACTGCGGTGCGCCGGTCGGCCGGGCCCGCGGCGAGCGCCCGGGCCGTACGGAGGGCTTCTGCACGAAGTGCGGCCACCCCTATTCCTTCGTCCCGAAGTTGAAGGCCGCCGACATCGTGCACGGGCAGTACGAGGTCGTGGGCTGTCTGGCGCACGGCGGGCTGGGCTGGATCTACCTCGCCGTGGACCGCGCGGTCTCCGACCGCTGGGTGGTGCTCAAGGGCCTGCTCGACACCGGCGACCAGGACGCGATGGCGGCGGCGATCTCCGAGCGGCGCTTCCTCGCGGAGATCGAGCACGCCAACATCGTGCGGATCTACAACTTCGTCGAGCATCTCGACAAGCGCACCGGTTCCCTCGACGGCTACATCGTCATGGAGTACGTGGGCGGCAAGTCGCTCAAGGAGATCGCCAACGGCCGCCGCACTCCCGGCGGCAAGCGTGACCCGCTGCCCGTGGAGCAGGCGTGCGCGTACGGCATCGAGGCGCTGGAGGCCCTCGGCCACCTGCACAGCCGCAACCTCCTGTACTGCGACTTCAAGGTCGACAACGCCATCCAGACCGAGGACCAGCTCAAGCTGATCGACATGGGCGCGGTGCGCAGGATGGACGACGACGAGTCGGCGATCTACGGCACGGTGGGCTACCAGGCCCCGGAGGTCGCGGAGGTCGGCCCGTCGGTGGCATCCGACCTCTACACGGTCGCCCGCACGCTCGCCGTCCTGACCTTCGACTTCCAGGGCTACACGAACGTCTACGTCGACTCCCTGCCGGACCCCGACAACATCGAGGTCTTCCGCCAGTACGAGTCCTTCTACCGCCTCCTGGTCCGCGCCACCGACCCCGACCCGGCCCGCCGCTTCGCCTCCGCCCAGGAGATGGCGGAGCAGCTGACGGGCGTGCTGCGCGAGGTCGTGTCGCTGCAGACGGGCCGGGCGCGGCCGTCGCTGTCGACACTGTTCGGGCCGGAGGTACGGGTCACGGACACGGAGCTGTTCCCGAAGCTGGACGGGGAGGTCTCGCGGCTGGGGGCGCGGGTGGCGCCCGCCAGGACCAACGGGGCCAACGGGGCCAGTGGCAAGCCCCCCGCCCTTCCCCCGGCCAGCCCGCCCGCTCCCGCCGCCGGCATCGTCAAGGGCGTCAACGCCTCCGCCACCGCCCTCGCCCTTCCCGTCCCGCATGTCGACCCCGCCGATCCCAACGCCGGTTTCCTCGCGGGCCTGATGACCACCGCCGCGGCCGAGCTGCTCGGCGCCCTCGCCGCCGCGTCGGCGCCGTCGCCCGAAACTCGGCTGCGGCAGGTGCGCGCCTGGCTGGAGAACGGTGACACCAGCGCCGCGCACGAGGCCCTGCTGAAGCTGGAGGACGAGCGGCCCGACGACTGGCGGGTCGTCTGGTACCGCGGCGTGGCCGCGCTCGTCACCGGCGACCACGAGGGCGCCGCGCTCGCGTTCGACGCGATCTACGACGCCTTCCCGGGCGAGCCCTCCCCCAAGCTGGCCCTCGGCATGTGTGCGGAGGTGCTGGGCCAGTTGGACAACGCCGCCGAGTACTACCGGCTGGTGTGGTCGACCGACCCGAGCTATGTGAGCGCCGCCTTCGGCCTGGCCCGCGTCCAACTGGCGAGCGGCGACCGCCGCGGCGCCGTGACGACCCTGGAGTCGATTCCGGAGAGCTCCATTCACTACACGGCCGCACGCGTGGCGGCCGTCCGCGCGCGGCTGCGTCAACGCACGGCGGCCGCCGCCGACGTACCGTTCCTGGAGGACCTGACCGCCGCCGCGGGTCAGGTCGAGGCGCTGGACAGTTACGGTCTGGATCCGGCGCGCCGGGAGCAGTTGTCGGCGGAAGTCCTCGGTTGCGCGCTGGACTGGATACTCTCCGGTGGCCAGGGTTCCGCCCCACCTGCCGCCGGAGGACGGACGCTGCTCGGCAGCGGCCTGGACGAGCGGGGACTGCGTTTCGGCCTGGAGCGTTCGTACCGCACGCTGGCCCGGCTCGCGCGGGGCGGCGAGGAGAGGATCGACCTGGTGGAACGTGCCAACCGTTACCGCCCCCGGACGTGGGTGTAGTTGATGTCGCAGATGCCCCAGTTGTCCGCCTGCCCGAGCTGCGAATGGCCGCTCGAGTCGGGTGACCGTTTCTGCGGTGCGTGCGGATACGACCTGTCCGCCGTGCCCGTACGGCCGGACGACAACCCGACCATCGCCATGAACGGCTCGGTGTCGCCCCCGGTAGGCGCGCCAGGTCCGATCTGGCCAGCCGCCACACCGGACGGCACCGCCACGCCGGCGGCCACTCATCTGCCGGCGGACCTTCAGGGCACGCACTCCGGCGGCCACGACCTGCCCCCGGGCACACCCCCGCCCCCGCAGTCACCGCCGCCCGCATCCCCGGCGATGCCCGGCCCGGACGCGGCACCCGGCTTCGGCTTCCCGGCAGCCGGCACCCCGGGCGCGCCGGACGGCCCCCACCCGCAGCCCGCCGGTTCACCCGCCGATCCGCCCGGCCCGACGGGCTCGCCCGCCTCCCCGGCCTCCGGCGTGCGGTTCGACCGTCCGGCGGAGCCCGAGGAGTACCCGTTGCAGGCGCCCGACCCGCGCATCGCCCCCGACCTGCCGACCCCGCGCGAGGGCACCAAGGTGTGCGTGGCCTGCCGCGCGGGCCGCGTCGACCACGACGGGTACTGCGAGAACTGCGGGCACGCCCAGCCCCGCGAACGCGACCACATGGAGCAGGACGCCGGCCCGGTCGCCGCCGTCAGCGACCGCGGCCTGCGCCACCACCGCAACGAGGACGCGTTCGCCGTCGACTGCACCGCGCTGCCCGACGGCCGGCCCGCGGTCCTGGCGATCGTCTGCGACGGCGTGTCCTCCGCGACCCGCCCGGACGACGCCTCGATGGCCGCCTCCCGGGCCGCGAGCGAGTCCCTGCTGGCCGCCCTGCCACGCGGCACACACCCGCAGCAGGCCATGCACGACGCGATCGTCGCCGCCGCGAACGCGGTCAACGCGCTGGCCGGAGAACCGGCCACGGCCCGTGAGCACGCCCCGCACCAGAACGCCCCCGCCTGCACGATCGTCGGATCCGTGGTGACGCCCGAGCTGCTGATCGTCGGCTGGGTCGGCGACAGCCGCGCCTACTGGGTCCCGGCGGACCGCAGCACTCCCCCGGCCCGGCTCACCGAGGACGACTCCTGGGCCGCGCAGATGGTCGCCGCGGGCCTGATGAACGAGGCCGAGGCGTACGCCGACGAGCGCGCCCACGCCATCACGGGCTGGCTCGGCGCGGACGCGTACGAACTGGAGCCGCACACCGCTTCCTTCAAGCCGGACCGTCCGGGTGTGGTGGTGGTGTGCACGGACGGGCTGTGGAACTACGCGGAGGCGGCCGAGGACATGGCCGACGCGCTGCCCCTCGACGCCCTCGCGCGTCCCCTGCACAGCGCCCGGGTCCTGGTCGGTCACGCGCTCGACGGCGGGGGCCACGACAACGTAACAGTGGCCGTCCTGCCGTTCCCCGCGCCGCCGATGGGGGCAGGATCGGCCTGAGGCCGCACCGCGGGGCGAGGTCTCAGCGGACCGGAGGGGACCGGTCCGTCGACATCCATGGCATCACCATGGGGTTCTTTAGGGGGATTTGAGAACGCATGGCCAATTTCTCGAAGTCGAACGTGCCGCAGTTCTCGGTGGACGTGTACCAGAACGAGTACCTGCCGGAGGGCGGTCGCGAGGTCAACGCGATCGTCACGGTGACCGCGACCGGTGGCGGCACGGTCGGAAGCGCGGTCGCGGCGCCCCACCTCTACTCGCCGGGACAGGGCCCGTCCGCGGGCGTGGCGATCATGGTCGACTGCTCGGGCTCGATGGACTACCCGCCGACCAAGATGCGCAACGCCCGCGACGCCACGTCCGCCGCGATCGACACCCTGCGCGACGGCGTCCACTTCGCGGTGATCGGCGGCACGCACGTGGCCAAGGAGGTGTATCCGGGGGGTGGCCGCCTCGCGGTCGCCGACGCCACCACCCGCGACCAGGCCAAGCAGGCCCTGCGCAGGCTCAGCGCGGGCGGCGGCACGGCCATCGGCACCTGGCTGCGGCTCGCCGACCGGCTGCTGTCCTCGGAGGACGTCGCCATCCGGCACGGCATCCTGCTCACCGACGGACGCAACGAGCACGAGTCGCCGCAGGACCTCAAGGCCGCGCTCGACGCCTGTGCCGGACGGTTCACCTGTGACGCCCGCGGCGTGGGCACCGACTGGGAAGTGAAAGAAGTCACAGGGATCGCCTCCGCCCTGCTCGGCAGCGCCGACATCGTCGCCGACCCGGCCGGTCTCGCCGCCGACTTCACGCGGATGATGGAAACGGCGATGGGCAAGGAGGTCGCGGACGTCGCCCTGCGGGTGTGGACGCCGGTGGACACGACCATCAAGTTCGTCAAGCAAGTGGCACCCACGGTCGAGGAGTTGACCGACCGGCGCACGGAGGCCGGCCCGCGGGCCGGGGACTACCCCACCGGTTCCTGGGGCGACGAGTCCCGTGACTACCACGTTTGCGTCGAAGTGCCCTCCGCGGAGCTCGGCCGGGAGATGCTCGCGGCCCGGGTCTCCCTGGTCGTCCCGCAACCCGACGGCAGCGCGCAGAACTTGGGCGCCCAGGGTCTCGTACGGGCCGTATGGACCGACGACATGGCCGCCTCGACGTCGATCAACCCGCAGGTCGCCCACTACACCGGTCAGGCCGAACTCGCACAAGCCATCCAACAAGGGCTCGATCTTCGCAAAGCGGGCGATATCGATGGAGCAACGGCCAAACTGGGTCGCGCGGTTCAGCTCGCCAGCGCTTCCGGAAATGCGGATACCGCGAAACTCCTTGCGAAGGTGGTGGACGTTGTCGATGCCGCGACGGGTACTGTGCGACTGAAGGCGAAGGTCGCGGAGGCCGACGAGATGACTCTCGAGACACGGTCGACAAAGACTGTTCGTGTAAAGAAGTGACCTAGCAGCGACCCAGCAGGACCCTAAAAGCATCGAGCCTGACCCCTTGGGGTTGGAGAAATCCGGTCGACGACGGCCGGAAAGGAGAGGGGGAAGCGCCGACATGCCGACCTGCCCGAACGGACACCAGTCGGGTTCCGACGACTGGTGCGAGGTCTGCGGTCACCGCATGGCCGGTGCCGTACCTCCGCCCCCTCCGCCTCCGCCCCCGCCCGGGGGCGGCTACGGCTTCCCGCCGCCCGGCGGCCCTGGCGGCCCCGGTCCAGGTGGCCCGTCCGGTGGCCCGAACATCGGTCAGCCGGGCGGTCATCCGCACCTGTCCGCCGTACCGGAGCCGGAGCTCTGCCCGCAGTGCCGTACGCCGCGTGAGGGCGGTGCGCCGTTCTGCGAGGAGTGCCGGTGGAACTTCCTGACCAACACGGCGACGTCGTACACCCCCGCCGCCCCGCGCCCCGGCGCGCCCGGCGGCCCGGGCCTGCCCTCCCACTTCCAGCAGCAGTCGGGGCCCCCGCCGTCGTCGGGGCCGCCTCCGTCGTTCGGCGGCGGTGACTCGTACGAGTACCAGGGCTCGCGCCCGTCCCAGGTGAACCGCCCGGCAGAACCGATCCCGCCGTTCGGCGCGGAACCGCAGGGTCCGGGTGGGCCCGGTGGTCCCGGTGGCTTTGGTCCCGGCGGTCCTGGTCCCGGCGGGCCGGGTGGTCCTGGTCCCGGCGGCCCCGGTGGGCCGGGGGGTCCTGGTGCGGGCTTCGGCGGCCCTGGCGGTCCCGGTGGTCCTGGCCCCGGCGGCTTCGGTCCTGGCCCGGGTGGTCCTGGCCCCGGCGGTCCCGGCAACACCAACCCCGGTGGCCCCCCTGGCCCGGGTGGCCCCGGTGGTTTCGGTGGCCCTGGCGGCCCCGGCCTCAACGCCCCCTCCGGCTTCGGCGGCGACCCGTCGCGGCCGGTTCCGCCGCCGCCCGGCCCGACCCCGCCCGGCGGTCCCGGCGCGACCAGCGGTGCTCCGCAGGCGTTCCAGCCGGCCGGCCCGGCCGGTCCCGCGGCCCCGCCGGCCCAGCCCGGGTTCGGGCAGGACCCCAACCGTCCGCCGCAGGGCGGCCCGTCCTTCGGCGGCGGCAACGACGACTGGGTGATCTCCCCGCCGTCGTCGGGTCCCGGCGGCCCCGGTGCTCCCGGCGGCCCCGCTCAGGGCGGCTACGGCTACCCGCCGCCCGGCGCGACCCAGGCCCCGCCGCCGCCCGGTCCCGGCTACCCGCAGCAGCCGGCCGGTCCGGCGACCTGGACGGCCACCATCGGCCCGGACCGCGACTACTTCATGGCGATGATGCAGCGCTCCGGCCCCGAGGCCGCGGGTCTCAACCTGCCCGCGTACTCCCCCGAGCAGCAGCGCACGCTCACCGGCAACCAGGTCACCATCGGCCGCCGCCGCCACTCCACCGGCGAATCCCCCGACATCGACCTGTCGGTGCCGCCGGAGGACCCGGGCGTCTCGCACCAGCACGCGGTCCTGGTCCAGCAGCCGGACGGCAGCTGGGCGGTCGTCGACCAGAACTCGACGAACGGCACGACGGTGAACGGCTCCGAGGAGCCGATCCAGCCGTTCGTGCCGGTAACGCTGCAGGACGGCGACCGGGTGCACGTCGGGGCGTGGACGACGATCACGGTCCGGCGCGGCTAGGCCTCTTCGGACCGGGAGGGGGCGGTCGTACGGCGAGAAAGTGCCGTACGACCGCCCCCTCCCGGCGTCTCAGCCGGGCAGCGCCCACGCGTACGGCCCCTCGGGGTCGTCCAGCCACGCCCACTCGTGCTCGCCGCTCAGCGTGATCCCGTACCGCTCCCGCTGCGGCTGCCCCTCCCGCTCCCACAGCGCGTACGCCTCCTGCGGGTCGAGGCTGCCGCGGGTCAGCGCCAGCAGGAAGCGGAACAGCTCGTGGTCGCGGGCCCGGCGCGGCAGCCCGCCCAGGTGGACGGACCCGGGCTCGGACCGCACCCCGCCGCGCAACGGCACGAAGTAGGCGGGCGTGTGCAGGAAGCGCCCTTCGGCGTGCTCGGCGTCCCGTACGGTCAGGGCGACCAGGCCGGTGGCGAACGGGGTCAGAATGCGGGCGCCCGGACGGCACTGGGCGAGCCAGGCGCGCGGGATCGACAGCAGGGTGCAGGTCGCGATGATCCGGTCGAAGGGGGCGCGTTCGGGCACGCCGCGCGCGCCGTCGCCGGTGACGACGACGGGGTGGTAGCCGGCGGCCGCGAGGTGTCGGCGTGCCGACTCGGTGATCTCCGGCTCCAGGTCGACGGTGGTGACGAGGTCGTCGTCGCCGAGCCGGTGGGCGAGCAGGGCGGCGTTGTAGCCGGTGCCCGCGCCGATCTCCAGGACCCGGTGGCCGTCCGCCACCTCCAGCGCGACCAGCATCATCGCCATCAGGGACGGCTGGCTGCTGGAGGAGACCAGCTCGCCGTCGCGCAGCCGGGTGGCCAGGGGGGTGTCGGCGTACGCCCCGCGCACCCAGCGCTCGCGTGCGCCCGGGTCGGGGCTCTGGCCCCAGCGCCGCTCGTAGCCTCCGGAGACGCCGACGTAGTAGTACGGCACGAACAGATGCCGCGGAACGGCCGCGAAGGCCTCCCGCCACACGGGGTCCTCGGCCCACGCCCCGCTCGCGTCGATCGCACGCACCAGCTCGGCCCGCGCCGAGGCGGCGAGGGCCGCGAGTCCCTCGGCGTCCCTGTCGAGATCCTGCGCGCTCATACGTCCACTGTCCTGCGGCAGGCGGTGCGAGGCGAGCGCCCTGCCGGACGATCCGGAACGCGTCACTCGGGATCGTACGGAACGAGTCACTGGGGGCGACTGGTCCTAAGCCTCCAGTCCTCCGTCTCCGCGTCTGAGACCATGGGCCATGTGAATGAAATTCGGCGCGGCACGCTTCAGGAGCAGACCTTCTACGAGCAGGTCGGCGGGGAGGAGACCTTCCGCCGCCTCGTCCACCGTTTCTACGAGGGTGTCGCCGAGGATCCGCTGCTGCGGCCCATGTACCCCGAGGAGGACCTGGGCCCGGCCGAGGAGCGCCTCGTCCTGTTCCTGATCCAGTACTGGGGCGGCCCGACGACGTACAGCGAGAACCGCGGCCACCCCCGCCTGCGCATGCGCCACGCCCCGTTCACCGTGGACCGCGCGGCCCACGACGCCTGGCTGAAGCACATGCGGGTCGCCGTCGACGAACTCGGCCTCTCCGAGGAACACGAGCGGACGCTGTGGAGCTACCTGACGTACGCGGCGGCGTCGATGGTGAACACCGCGGGCTGAGCCCGGCCAGCCCGCTCACGCGCCCGTCCCGGCGGGGGTCAGCGAACGCTGACGTCCAGCGCCCCGAGCCCCGCCCTGCGTACGGCGATCGACCCGTACGGCGTCCGCAGCCGCAGCCACGCCCCCGAGGACAGCAGCCCCAGCTCGCTCTGTCCCGCCGCCCCTCGGGGCCGCAGGAAGCCCAGCGACTGGGCCGCGTGCACGGCCCGTACCGGAAGGGGCGTCTCCCCGACCGTCCGGGACCAGATCTCCCGTCCGATCCGGTCGAGCTCGGCCCGGGTGCGCCGCTCCGGCGCCAGCTCCTGCGTACGGGACCGGAACTCGGCCACCGCCGCCCCGACCAGCTTCCCCAGCTCGCCCGGCGTCGGCAGCCCGGCCTCGCGCCGCCAGCCACCGCGCGGCGGGAGCACGCCGGCCCACGGCGGACCGGTGACCGCGGCAGGGACGACGGCCGTGCCCGCCGCCTCGTCGACGGACTCCAGCAGCTCGCCCGCGGACACGGTCACGTCCAGCGTGACGTCGAGCCCGTTCTCGTACGGCTTCGCCAGCCGTACCGCGCGGATCGCCAGCACCTCGAAGGACGGCGGCCGCCCGAAGACGGCGAGCGCGGTGCCGGCCGCCTGCAGGCGCACCGCGGCCCCGCGGTCGTAGTGGAGCAGCCGGGAGAGGAAGGCCGCGAGATCCGCCGCCTCCCCCTCGTCGGCGAGGTGGAGCACCGTCATGCGGCGACGGCCTCCTCCTCGTCGTCATCCCTGTATTCCGCGAGGAACTCCCGCTCCTCGGCGGTGAGCCTGCGCGGCCGCTGCGCCTCGAAGTCGAACGGCACAATCACCGTCGACGCCCGGACGTAGACGAGGTCGTCGTCCTTCACCTCATAGGTGATGGTGAAGGACGCCGCCCTGATCTCGGTCACCCACAGCTCGATGTCCACCGGGTGGTGCCGGTGGACGAGCTGCCGCTTGTAGTCGATCTCATGGCGTGCCACCACGGACCCCTGCTTGAAGTCCTTCTCCGGGCGGAACAGGAAGTCGATACGGGCTTCCTCCAGGTAGCGCAGGAACACCACGTTGTTGACGTGGCCGTACGCGTCCATGTCCGCCCAGCGCAGCGGGCAGCGGTAGATGTGCCGCAAGATCGATCAGCCCCGGGTCAGCTTCTTGTAGGTGGCACGGTGCGGACGCGCGGCGTCCGGCCCCAGCCGCTCGATCTTGTTCTTCTCGTAGGACTCGAAGTTGCCCTCGAACCAGAACCACTTCGACTCACCCTCGTAGGCGAGGATGTGCGTGGCGACGCGGTCCAGGAACCACCGGTCGTGGGAGACGACGACGGCGCAGCCCGGGAACTCGAGGAGCGCGTTCTCCAGGGAGCTCAGGGTCTCGACATCGAGGTCGTTGGTCGGCTCGTCGAGGAGCAGCAGGTTGCCGCCCTGCTTGAGGGTGAGCGCCAGGTTGAGACGGTTGCGCTCACCGCCGGAGAGCACACCGGCCGGCTTCTGCTGGTCGGGACCCTTGAAGCCGAAGGCCGAGACGTACGCACGGCTCGGCATCTCGACCTGACCGACGTTGATGTAGTCGAGCTCGTCGCTGACCACGGCCCACAGGGTCTTCTTCGGGTCGATGTTCTCGCGGCTCTGGTCGACGTACGAGATCTTGACGGTGTCGCCGACCTTGATCGAACCGGAGTCGGGCGTCTCCAGACCCTGGATCATCTTGAACAGGGTCGTCTTGCCGGCGCCGTTGGGGCCGATGACACCGACGATGCCGTTACGCGGCAGCGTGAAGCTCAGGTCGTCGATGAGGACCTTCTCGCCGAAGGCCTTGTTGAGGTTGTTGACCTCGACGACGATGCTGCCGAGCCGCGGGCCCGGCGGGATCTGGATCTCCTCGAAGTCCAGCTTCCGCATCTTCTCGGCCTCGGCGGCCATCTCCTCGTACCGCGCGAGACGGGCCTTGGACTTGGCCTGCCGCCCCTTGGCGTTGGAGCGAACCCACTCGAGCTCTTCCTTGAGCCGCTTGGCGCGCTTGGCGTCCTTCTGTCCCTCGACCTTGAGACGGGTCTGCTTGGTCTCCAGGTACGTGGAGTAGTTGCCCTCGTACGGGTACGCGCGCCCGCGGTCGAGCTCGAGAATCCACTCGGCCACGTTGTCGAGGAAGTACCGGTCGTGGGTGATGGCGACCACGGTGCCCGCGTACTTGGCGAGGTGCTGCTCCAGCCAGTTCACGGACTCGGCGTCGAGGTGGTTGGTGGGCTCGTCGAGGAGCAGCAGGTCGGGCGCCTCGAGGAGCAGCTTGCAGAGCGCGACGCGGCGCTTCTCACCACCGGAGAGGTTGACGACGGGCCAGTCGCCGGGCGGGCACCCGAGCGCGTCCATGGCCTGCTCGAGCTGGGCGTCGAGGTCCCAGGCGTTGGAGTGGTCGAGATCCTCCTGGAGCTTGCCCATCTCGTCGAGCAGCGCGTCGGAGTAGTCGGTCGCCATCAACTCGGCGATCTCGTTGAACCGGTCGAGCTTGCCCTTGATCTCGGCGACACCCTCCTGGACGTTCTCCAGGACGGTCTTGTCGTCGTTCAGCTTGGGCTCCTGCATCAGGATGCCGACGCTGTAACCGGGCGACAGGAAGGCGTCACCGTTCGACGGCTGCTCAAGCCCCGCCATGATCTTCAGAACGGTCGACTTACCGGCACCGTTCGGGCCGACGACGCCGATCTTCGCTCCGGGGAGGAAGTTCAGGGTGACGTCGTCGAGGATCACCTTGTCGCCGTGCGCCTTGCGCGCCTTGCGCATGGTGTAAATGAACTCAGCCAAGAGAAACCGTCCGGCAGCTTGAAATCAGGCAGTGGGCAGATACACCCCATCTTGCCGGATCGCCACCCCTGGGGGGAAACGGGTATGGGCGGGGGGCGCTGACCTGGGGTTCTGCTGGTGGCGACTATGACTCGGCTGTCAATGTCGGTCGTCGTCGGTCGGCCTCGGGCGCCCTCGCACGGCCCAGAGACGGCCCAGGAGATGATCACTCGGCAGACGTCCGCCACTCATCCAGCCTGACCCTCACCTGATGGTTGTGGCCGTGCCAGAAGACCTCCCCCTCCACGGAGGCCCCGAGAGCGGGCAGCTCCATCCCTAGCGGCATGGCCGAGATCTCGGCCAGCGCCACAGCGTTGGGCACACCTTCTATACGCAGGAAGACACCAAAGGGCAGGCGGCCAATGACCTCTCCAGTTATGTGGGTCCCCACTGGTAGAGCTGCGATGGTCGCCGCCCAGCTCCCGATAACTGCGTCTGCGTCCGGCAGGTCCGGGCCCGCGGGCCACGCATACTCATCCATCAACAGATCATGATGCAGTGAGCGACAGGGGCTGAGAAGGCGCTTGGCGTGTCCACCAGGAATCCGCCACTGACCTGGGAAGTCACACCTTCCGATGGCGGCTTATCACCTGCCGTCGACACGCATTCGACATGGCCCGGAGCCGGTTCACGGTCGCCGGTAGGCCGCGGGGTCGACACCCACTCCTGGCGTCCTGCTAAGGGACACGTAGGCGGGGTGCTCAGGATCCCCAACCTGCATGAGGGCGAAGAGATCGAGGTCGTGGTTCGCGAATCTGTGGAGGTACTGGAGGAACAGCTCCAACTCCTCGTCCGACAGCCGCTCATCGTGTCGCTCATTGCGCATGCGGTCACGATACGAGCGGCGAAGCTACGACCTGACGCGGAGCTGTTGCCGCTAGCGGTTGATGGGGATCTCGTAGACGATCTCGCAGTGAGCGGCGGGCACCACGATGTCCGCCGTCTCCACCGGCCGCCCCTCGTCGCTGTAGTACGTCCGCCGGATGTGCGTGACAAGGGCGGCTTTCTGGATGCCGAGAAGCGAGGCCTCCTCGGCGGTCGCCTGCCTCGGCTCCGGTTGCTCCACGGCGTGGCTGACGGTGACGCCGATCGCGGCCATGCGGTTCACGACGCCTGCTCCGGCGTGGGGCCCTCCCTCGGGGAGGACGACGAGCGTGCCGGCGGTGAGGTCGTACGGCTCCCAGCTCGTCGACAACTGCACCGGCCTGCCGTCGGCCAGAAACTCGTACGTAGTCCGGACGCACAGGTCGCCCTCGGTGATGCCGAGCCGTGCTGCGATGTCCGCCGGAGCCGGCACCTTGGCTTCGGTCCGGCTCTCCCAATCCCCTTGCCTGCCCACGGCTTTCATGTCCGCCCGGAACGGTGACGCGTCGGGCCGCTCTCGCGCCGACGACCGGACGACCCGGACCCGCTGCCGGGGCTCGGCGACGTAGGTGCCCGATCCGGCGCGGCCCTCCAGGACGCCCTGGGAGATCAGTAGCTCCTGTGCCCGACGGACTACGTTCTCGCCTACCCCGCACTCCTGGCCGATCTGGGCGCGGGAAGGCAGGCGGTCCCCGGGTTCCCACACATGCTCCGCGATCCGCTGCCGGAGTTCGTCAGCGATGCGGAGATAGGGCGGCTGCTCAGGCATATGGAAAATCTAGTCCACTAGCTCTAATCTAGTTAACTAGCTTTACTCAAAGTGATCGTCGGTTGACGGAGGCTGCCCTGTGCCCGCTTCGGGAGTTAGCGCGGCGGCCATCGCTGCCCGGCTGTCCGACATCGGACTTTCCGCGCGCGTGGAGGAGCACGACCGGTACGCGTCGGTCCAAACGGAGTTGCCGGAGTCGCTCTCCGCCGACTTATGGCGGGAGGTCCTGGAAGTGGTGGCCGAGGCCGATCGGTTCGGGCTCCTCGCCACCAGCTTGTACGACCGCACCCTTTGGGCGGTCGTACACAAAGCGGTCCCCGCGACGGGCGATGTCGGGGGACCGAGCTATCAGCGATAGGAGCTGAACAGCATGCTCAACCGTATCCGCCGCGCTGCCTCGCTCACCAGAGCGCGGTACTTCCCCAAGGGCAGGCACCGCCGTCCCTTACGGCTCTTCCGTCCCACTGCCGCCCGCGTTCTCCCTCCGCCCGCTGACGCGTTGACGGTCGCACTGTGCCGGGCTCCCGATGCCGGAAACCACCATCACCCGCTCGCGGGGGAGGAAAACGCGCTCGTCCGCCCCTACATGCTGGCTTGGGAGCGACGAGCACGGCCGCGCGCGGTTGTAATCGCTCCTCACCTGCCTACTGAGGCCTGGTCGTCCGGCGCAGGGGTCCACTAATGCCTGCCCGCCAACGGCCCCACACCGCCGAAGTCTCGGCCGTTCCCTACCGTTCGACCGCCTGCCGTATCGGCACACACCCTGCCTGCGCGGAGTCGTCCCCGGTCCCCGCACCGGACGACCTGCCGCTTGTCTACGAGACATGCGCCTGCCCGTGTCACTCGACGTCTCACCACTTCACACAGGTGGAGGGGAAGCGGTGAGCGGCAGGGCACCTGGCGGCGCGCTGGCCTCCAACATCGAGGTCACTGCGGCCACCGTGCAGCGCGGCGACATCATCCAACTCGGCGGTCAGGCAAGCCGGGTGAGCGACCTCTTCCAGCTCCCCCAGGGCGCCAAGCAACTCCTATTCGAGTCAGGCGAGCTGCTGACCATACACGCGCGAACCCGGCTTGCTGCCATTCGCGTGCAGAGAAGGCGGTGATCTGGTCCATGCCTTCACGCCATCACGAGATTGCCGACGATCTGCGTCACCAGATCACGACAGGTCACATCAAGCTCGGGGAGCGCCTGCCGTCCGAGGCCGGCCTCGCTGACCGGTACAAGGTCAGCACAGTGACCTTGCGGAGGGCTCTCAGGGTCCTCCAGGGCGCAGGCCTCGTCGAGAAGATCCACGGCAAGGGTAACTTCGTCCGTCGCCCGCCTCGGAAGATCGTGTACGTCGGGGGTTGGGGAACGCTGGACCCATGGACCGCGGCTGAAACGGCCGTGCGTGTCACTGTTCGCACCATCACGGTTCCAGCACAAGGGCGCCTGACGACCTTGCTGAAGGTGCCGACGGGCAGCCCTCTCGCTGAGTTCTTCTGCATCAGCCACGAGGGAGAGTCACCGCAGGGGCTGGCTCACATCTACATCCCACGCGACCTGGTACCGGCCGGAGTGCTGGACGACGCGCCCTCGCGGCGGGACGCGGCCACGCGATTTTCCGTTCTGAGCTCGCCGCGGGCAACTGTCCGGGAGACGGTCTGTGCCCGCCCACCGACACCAGACGAAGCATCGGCCCTCCAACTTCGCTCCGCCGTGGCAGTCCTCGCCATCACACGCGTCGCGACCGACGCCAGCGGGCGAGCCGTCGAGGCCGCGCTTCTGGTGTTCCCTGGGGACCGCGTCGAGGCGGTCTTCACCACCCACGACATGACCGATGAAAGGCAGAAGCACGGATGACGGCACCGAACGAACTGCGGCTCCTTCCGTGGTCGGGGCCGGAGGGCAAGCCCTGCTACCTGAGCACCGACAACAGGGGCGGCTACATGTCTCGCCTGGCAGACAACGTGGAAGCACTGCAACTAGGAACGGCTGCCGATCTGCTGGAACAAGCCTCGGACAAGCTCGACGCCCCAGACACGGGCCCGGAGGACCTGCGACGGCTGGCCACGGAACTGACCGGGGCTTTGCAGGACGTGCTCCGCGTTGCAACCATCCGCGGTCACCTCCTGACTGCGAGCAGGCCTCGTCACCCTTGACCGACATCTCTCGCCGGTCAGGCCCGATGCTGATTCCCAGCATCGGGCCTGACCGGTTATTCGTCGCCATCGCCGCCTTGGTCTTGAACCCAGAACTCTTCGTCCCCGAATTAGGCCCTGGAAGATCGCCGACCTGGGAGCCACGCCAAAGATGCAGGTCAGGCCGTCGGGCTGTGCCGGTCTCCGGTGGCCCTCCCAAGCCGCCATCACAAGATCCTCTCCAGGATTTCTCCAGGACTGTTGAGGCGCGCCTCGCCGTGGGCTTCCTTGCATGTCTAACGGGGGGCTCCGGTACCGCGAAGTGACTGAGCGAGTCGCAAGTCACCCTAAGGGCTCAGCCGTGTCGAAGCGTCGTCACTGCGGCGGCCGCCGCTCCCAATGGGTGGGCGCCGACCACTGCCCCGTGGCGCAGATCGTGCCCGGCCCCAGTTCGTCGTCCAGCAGAAGCGCACACTCCGAGGACCCGAGCCGGCCATCGTCCACGTCGGCGACTGCACGTTGATCGAAGGCACACCCCCCATCGGATCCGCGAGCGCGACGCGCGTGTCTCGCTCACGGACCTGACCATCGAGCAGGGCTACTAGGAGACTGCGGGAGAAGACCTTCTCCCAGCTTTCTCCCAGGCTCAGCTCTGCTAGGAGCCACTCACGAGTTCTCTCTCCCGGAAGAGTTCTCAGAGCTGTGATCACCTGTCACGGCGCTCCCGATGTCACGGCCCGCAGCCACGGCACCCTCGCCACTCGCAGTGACAACGCCGCGGCTACCCCTGACCGAGGAGGCCTTTCCAGACCCGGCAGAAGCTCTTAGCCGCGATGGCTCCTCCGCGGGTGCGTAGGCGGATCGTGACGAGGCGACGACCCCCCAGGCGCTGACAAAGTTCGCAGCGGACAGGAGGAGCAGGAAAAAGGGGTCGGCGTCGGAAGTTAGGCCCAATGCGAAAGCCGTCATGGTTGCTCCCACGCACAGGCCGAGCAGCGCAGTGACCCACCTGCGCCCCGCCAAACTCCATCTCCAGCGCAGTCGACTAACGCCCAGGGACGATCGTCGCGTTGCTCGAGCGCGCAGCAACAGGTCGATGCTCCGGGCCCAACTGGGTGCCTGTTGTTGAGACGGAGACTGAAAGGCGGCAGCCCTTCGCGAGATCACAGAGATGACGCGCCCTGCCAAAGTGTCGGCATACAAGGGGATCACATCCCCCCCGCGCCGGGGTCCTGGGGCGGGATGGTAGCCGCATGTTCGCCTGCCAGCCCCGGTAACGGTTGAGGCGCCAATGGTGCAGGCGAGGTCGGTTGCTGCTGCATTGCCGCCTGCGCCTGCACTGCCGCGATGCCTTCTCGTCCCACGCGGATGACCAACGGGACGAACAGAGTCACCTTTTCAAGGACATGCGGTGCTGTGGCGCCAACCAAGGCGATCAGCCATGCCGACGCGCCAGACGTTATGGTCTGAGTAACTGCTGCTCCAACGCCAGCACCGAGCAGAATCCTCAGCACGGCAGCGATCAGATACGCCAAGAGGCCGGGTGCATCTTCGTCGGTCTCTCGGGGGGCTGGGGCGCTCCCAGGATTGCGAAGACTGCTAGCGCCCACTCTCCAGGGGAGTCTGCGCCAGCGCCGAACAGCGATCATGTAGTCCAGGGCTTCCATGGCAAAGCCCCCGAATGCGCCCCATAAGGCGCCCTCTACCCATCCCATCCAAAGCAGCGTAGAGGGAGCAGTGATGCCCTGACTACGGATTGTGCAAAGTGCCGTTTACAAGGCGTCGGAGTTGGTTCTGAGTGGCGGAGTCAACCGCGTAGAGGCGCGTGCCTCGGGTTCCGCGCGTGGCTGGTACGCGGTAGGTGTTCAGTGCGTAGCGCAGGTACTGCCGTGGCGACAGTCCCTGAAGGGCGGGATCACGGCTCTCTTGGGGTCTGGCCTGCCAGCCGTTGGGAGTCCAGGTGATGTCGTCGCCGAGGATGACGGCACTGTAGTCGTATTCCATGCCCTGGGGTGTAGACGCAGGCGATCTGCTGGTGGCCACCTTGGTCGGTGGCCCAGAATGCCCGTCCTGGTATGTCGGTGCCTGCGAGGATGCCGCCTGCGCCGGAGTTCCAGGGCCGTTGCCACAGATGGTCCCCGGTCTCGTCGGTCCAGGGGATGGAGACCTCTGGCGTGAGAGGCGGGGTGGGGGGTGAATCCCAGGGCCAGCAGAAGCCGGCGATCATGCGTGCGCTGCGGCCCGCATGGTGGTGGGTGGCGACCCAGTCTTCGAGTTCGGCTGGGCTGTCGGCGACGGCGAGGTCGTAGTCGGTGCCCTGCCATATGGGTGCCTGCCCGTCTTCGGTGAACAGGGCGTCGATCCAGTCGAGATAGGTTCGCGAGCCCCGCACCGGAACTGCGTGGTCAGGTCGATGTGGGCGAAGGTGTAGCCGCGGGAGTGGGCAAAGCGGCGGAGTTCGTCGAGGGTGGTGCCTTCGCTGGGGCGGACGATCTGGCGCGCGGTCCGCACCCGTCCCGAGGCGGCCGTCCACAGGCCCGCGTCACCCGGTAAGGTGGCGATCTTCGGTCGGCGGAAGCCGTACGGAGTCCTCGAAGGCCGGGCACATGATGCATCTCGCTGACCATCCGGCACGCCGCCGCCTCAACGCCGCCCTGGGTAATCTCGCCGTCACTTTCCGCGGCATGACCGCGCATCCGGACGAGCACAACTGCGAATGCCATTGGGGCAGTGCGGAGGAGCTCTCCATTCTGAAGACGCCGGACGTGGAGCTGGAGCCGGATCTCCTGCGCCGGACTTGGCAGGCCGCCGACTGGACCGATCACGCGGCCGTGCTGCGCCGCATCCTGCCGCAGTTCGCCCAGGCCCTGGTCGCCGGTCGCGCGGAACCCCTGTTCGGCCTGGAAGAGGCCGGGTCTTCCTTCGCCCGCGGCCGCTGGCAGCAGTGGCCCGACCATTGCGCCGGTTCGGTACGCGAGTTCCTGCATGCCTGGTGGGAGGACAGCCTCACCGATCCGGATGCGGTCGTCCCGGCACATCAGGTCTTCGCGATGTGCGTCGAGGCATCCGGATCGGTCCGCCCCTGGCTTGCCGTATGGGAGAAGCAGACCGGGTACCTCAGCGACCGCCGTCTCGCCGAGGCAGCGGCGGAATGGGAGTACGAACTCCTGGGAGACAGCTTGCCGTGGAACGTCGGCTGGTACGAGCACGACGAGGAGGAGATACGCGCCGAACTGGTCGCCTGGCTCCTCGGCCACGCCGCGGTGCGGCTCCGCGAGTCGGGCGCATCGGCGGATCTACAGCACCGCATACGGCTGCTCGAATTCACCGACGAGGACCGCTGGACGGATCAGCACTGGCCCGGCCACCGCTACTGACGACGAACGGGCACAACGGCTCCCGTGGCTGCACGCCCCGATCCGGCGCGACCTCGGGGCCGGACCGCGTACCCAACGGCGTGTGTGGATGCGTACTTGGCTGTAAAGAGGCCGGGCGTAGGGACTTGATCAGTAGCCGAAGAAATGCAGGGCCGGGTCTCTGACCTACGGCCGTGTAGTCGATCAATGCTGCGAACTGCGACTACTGACTTGTAATGCGTGATGTCGTGGGGTGCTGACAGGTCGTGATCGTCGCGGTACACCACGGTCATGAGGTACGCGCAGGGTGGCGGGCTGACTGCCGAGCGGAGGGCATTTCGCGAGCAGATCCGTCTGGATGCGGGCGAGATGTTCGCGGCGGGTAGCGACAACGCCGAGGTGGCGAAGGTGCTGCGGGTGCATGTGTGCTCGGTGCAGCGCTGGCGGCGCGAGTGGGCCGAGCGGGGTGAGGCGGGACTGGTCTCGAAGGGGCCGGCGTCCCTGCCCAAGCTCAGCGACGAGCTGTTCGTGAAGCTGGAGGCGGCGCTGGCGTTGGGGGCGGTGGCGCACGGCTGGCCTGACGAGCGCTGGACGCTCGCGCGGATCCGGACGCTGATCGGGCGGATGTTCCACAAGAGCTACACCGGGCCCGGGGTGTGCCTGTTGCTGCACCGGCACGGCTGGTCGCCCCAAATCCCGGCTCGCAGGGCGGTGCAGCGCGACGACAAGGCGGTCGCGACGTGGGTGAAGGAGACCTGGCCGGCCGTGGAACCACCGCGGCGGCGCTCGGCGCCTGGACCGTCTTCGCCGACGAGGCCGGGTTCTCGATCACGCCGCACACCGCCCGCACCTGGTCCCGCAGAGGTGCCACCCCGGTGATCCGGGTCAACGGCGGCAGCAAACGCCACCTGTCGGTGGCCGCTCTGTGCTGCTACAAGCCCGGCGAGCGGCCGCGGTTGGTCTTCCGGCACACCGGTGACCGGCGGGTCGACGGCCGCAAGGGCTTCTCCTGGAAGGACTTACGGGACCTGCTCACAGCTGCCCGCACCCAGCTCGGCGGACCGATCGTGCTGGTCTGGGACAACGTCGGCCTGCACCTCAGTCGCGCGATGCGCGCCTGGATCACGGCTCGGGACTGGCTCACGGTGTTCCAGCTGCCAGCCTACGCACCGGACCTCAACCCCGTGGAGGGCATCTGGTCCAGCCTGCGGCGCACCAGCCTGGCCAACATCGCCTTCGCCGATTACACGCACCTGGTCACCGCCGTCCGCCGGGGCCTACGCCAGATCCAGTACCGGCCCGCCATCATCACCGGCTGCCTCATCGGCACCGGCCTCGCCATGAGCCCTGCCGACATCACGCATTAAATGCTCAGTAGGGCGTCGGAGCGTCCAAACATGACCTTGCCCCCTCAGTTCCCCGCGATGTCAGGCACAGAGGGGGCACGCAACCTGTTGTGGCTCGATCGCTTCTGCCAATTCTGCGCTATGCCGCTATCGTGCGCGCTCATGGGGAAAGCTGTGCGTCTGTACTGGGGATACATAGCGGTTGCAGCTCTCATCGTTGCGTGGAGCCAGCAGTGGTCGCTATCAATCATCGTTGCCCTGTCGGTCGCAGTCTCGGTCTATGCGTCCTTCCAAGTGCCGGTCTAGTGTGGAGCGGTCAACCGCGACGGGCGCACGTACTGCCGTAACAACGCCTACGGCGTTCTGATGGGGTGTCGGAACCGCCAGCATCGTTGGCAAAAGATGAAGATGATCGTTCTGCGCAGCAAGGTCGGAGACGTGAGCCGTGCGGTCTTCCCGACGCCGAAGGAAAAGTTCAATGCCGCTCTGGCTGTGGGGGGCCTGCTCTCTGCTATCGCGGCGGTGATCGTTCCCGCTGTGACGGGCGGGTGAAGTCAGTCCTACATCGCTATGCGGTGATCGACTCATGGCTACTCGGCCCTTCAGCACTTGTGACGGCCTCCTCGGTTGGGGCAGCAGGCTATTGCAAGCTTGGACGATGGCCCTCGTCAGGCCTCCATCGGATACCAGTCAGGAGGCAAGGTCAGCCCCGCGGGGAGATATCCCCTGTGCTCCGGGATCAGGCCCGTTGGCGGGACGCCGCTTGCCATCGACATGTCGACTGTGCCGCCGGAGAACCTCACTCCAGAGAAGTTGACCGTGCCCCTGGCAAACTCCGCACCGAAGTTGACCGTGCCGCCGGTGAACCCCGCGCCGCGGAAATTGACCCTGCCAGCGGAGATCTTCGCTCCGAGGAAGGTCACCTGGCTCGCGGAGACTTCCGCATCGGAGAAGTCGCCCCGAGCGCCGGAGAACCTCACCCCGGAGAAGTTGACCGTGCCGCCGGCGAACTTCGCGCAGCGGAAGTCGATCGTGCCGCCGGTGAACCCCGCGCTGGAGAAGTTGACCCTGCCGGCGGAGATCTCCGCGCCGCGGAAGCTGACGGTGCCGCCAGAGAGCTGTGCGTCGCGGAAATCGACGATGCCGCCGGAGATCTTCGTGTTGCGGAAGGTGACCTTTCCGCCGAGAACCTGCGCGTCGCAGAAGTCGACCCGAGTGCCGGAGAACATGGCGCCATAGAAGTTGACCAAGCCGCCGGAGACCTTCGTATTGCGGAAGGTGACCTTGCCGTCAGAGAACCTCGCTTTGGAGAAGTTGACCGTGCCGTCGGCAAACTCCGCCCCGAAGAAGTTGACCGTGCCGCCGGAGAACACCGCGCCGGAGAAGTCTCCCCCGTCGAAGGCGACGGTGGTGAAGTCAAATTGGTGGCCCTGCCACGAGTGCGGATGTTTGGGAGCGAGCCGGAGGTGGTTCCGGATGAGGCGAATCACGGTGTGCCGGACTTCTCGCAGGGCCAGGTAGCTGTGCCGGGCTTGTGCGTCACCCTCTGGCAGGTCGGCCTTGGCGGTGTAGGGCAGACGGAGGTAGGCGCACAGCACGTCGATGCAGGTCTGGCGCAAGTCGCGGGTGGGGGCGTCATCGGCCAGGCCAGCCAGGGCGTGCACGGCGCCGAGCTGCACGGCTTCGGACTCGTTACCGAGCTGATCGACGGCGTGGGTGAAGCGTTCGTTGTGCAGGCGAGTCTTCTCGCGCTCGACCTCGTCCTCGCCGACTTTCTGACGCCTGTAGGCCACGACCAGGGCGACCAGGGCGCCAGCGCCCGCGACCACGCCGAAGGACAGCTTCGCGAGGTCGAACAGGGTTTGGGAGCCGATGCGCTGCTCGGATGCCAGTCCCTGGGCGCCGAGCAGCTTCCACCCGATGAAGAACACCGCCGCGGCCGCGACAACGGCGGCAGCGAAGGCCAGCACAAGGACCCGTCGGATCGGCCACAGGTGCAGGCCACGCTGCTGTTCCGGCCGCCGCCGGGGCAGAAGTCCTCTCACCCCTCCACCACAACATCACAGTCCGCCGCCAACGGCGGCAACGCGCCGCCGTACACCGCAGGACGCCGGGATGCCGCATGAATAGGGAAGGTTCTACCGCGCTGAGAGGGCTCGATGGGCGCCGTCGTGGCTTCGCGCTGAGCCTGCAAGTGAGCGTGGACGAGTTGAGCTGCCTTCGGTTGGCCGGCCAAGTGCCCCACAGCCTCGGATGGAGCGTCTGCGGGCGCGCTCCGCCAGGTGCAGTCTGGGAGAGAGATTTCAAGATCTTCTCCCAGATTTCTCCCGAGGGCCTAGGAAACCACTCAGGGGCCTGACCCGCGATGCAGATCAGGCCATTGACCTGGTAATTCACTGTCGGGGTGGCGGGATTTAAACCCACGACCTATTCGTCCCGAAGCAACTTGAGTAAGGGCTCGCCCCGGGGTCGGTGTACTTCTCACCTGCGCTGATGGTCCGCAGACGTCCATGCTCGTCCGCCGGTGTGCGTCGGTGTTGTCACGCAGTTAGACACTCATGGCTGCTGTGCAGCGCGTTTCGCTGCCACGTTCCGGGCGTGAGCTTCGCGCCGTAGTCGGTGCTCGTAGTCAGCGACTTGCCTGGATACGGGAACGCTGGTGGCAGTTCGGATCAATCGCTCGTTTTCGCGATCCACCAGGAAGGGGCCGTTGCCTCCCAGCCGAGGGCGCCGGCCGCTCTGCTCATCCCAGACTGCTCCCCAGTAGAAGATCCACCCGAATGACAAGGCTTCTACGCGCGAGATCTGGAGGTCGTACTCGACGTTGCCTCGTACGTCGTCGATCTCGGCTAGCACCAGTCGGCGTGCTTCCTCCTCAGTCAGCATCGCCCGATGATGACATGGCGCCTCCACACGCCCGGGACGCCTTGCACGCTCGCCTACGCCCGCTTTAGGAGCGAGGTGAGGCGTGTGTGGCTCTGACCTGCGAGACGTCCAGATAGGCGGACACGCGGTCAGCTACCCGCCGGCTACCGCAGTTCCCCGTGGCTCCCCGCTGGATCTGGCACGGGTGTGGCACGGGGAACTTCTGATCCGGGGCTCTACAGAGATCGGTCGGCAGCGGCCATCCCGGCCGATACGAGGCGTCGAAGGAACGCTACCCGACGGGGGCGGTCACCGTGGTTGCGGTACCGCGCTGCCGTACGCCTGCCTTTGTGCGCTCCAGGGCTGCTTGGTTTCTTCGTGCCAGCACTGCTGCAACCATGGCAGCAACAGTCACGCCCCAGGTCACGGAATTCCATCTACCCGAGCGGCTAGCCGACTTCGCTGATCGGCAGGAATGCGTTCGGCGTCAGGGTCAAGAAAATTGATCAAATCAATCAAGCTGGACTGTAATGCGACGAGCCGGGGGTGCCCTGCCATTGCCTCGATGTCCTCCGACAGGCCTTTCGTCCACTTAATAAATTCGGGATTTGTTTCGAGTTGCCTGCAGAACTCGACGTAACCGAGGCATGAATCTGCATCCCCGAGAGTGTCGATCATGATCTCCCCAATGGCTCGCTGTTCGCTACGCCAAACGCGGTAGCGGCGATCCCGGTAGTGGCCTGTGTTGAACACTCTGGCAATTTCCGACAAGAGTCTGATCAGCTCGCGATTGTCCTCCCTGCTGCCGAGGTCCAGGAACCGGATCCTGCGCCGCAGTATCTCGACCCAGCCCAGATAGTCACAGAAGACAAACAAGGTGCTAGTTTTTGCATACTCCCTTTCTCGCATCACTTTGGAATCCCGGCAGCGACGAAGGAAGTGCTGCGCCACGATGTTGTATAGCCGTGACTGTAGGTCGAAGGCGGCCCACAGTAAAGGGTCCCGAAAGCGGCTCATGACGTCATGCCGCTCTGCTTCTCGGACTATCTTGGTCGATTGGCGCGCAAGCTCTGCCGACAGAATGGATTGCCGCTTGGTAGTTATGGAGCTGAATATCGCACTTATCAGGGCGACAGCGGCTGAAATTACGGCTACCGTAAGCTCGATGCCCATGTCGCGATTCTGACCCATCGACTTGCCGCCTGCATCTGGGGATGATGTGAGCGCCCTGTCGGCGATCTCGGTAGCTATGTTTGCCCTGGTCGGCCTGGGTCGATACGGCAGGCGGGATGACGGCATCCCATTCTCATAACAGTGGCGAAGGCTCAGGTGAGGTAGGTCACCGGCCAGTGACGATAGCTGTACGCGACCGTCACTGTCTGCCCTCGTCCGGAGGCGTTGATGTCAGCAACGGATGTCAGCTCGACTCTGCGGAGCTGACACCTATGAGTCCTGGGGAGGGCGGATGTCGGACGTCACTGACTGGCTCGGCGCAGCAGGGGGCATCATCGGAGCCATCGGCGGACCTGCCGGCATGTGGGCCGCCTGGAACCAGCACAGAATGAACCAGCGGCGCCGGTTCGGCCCGCCGGAAGAACTCGTGGGCCTGCTGGGCAAGATCATCGACGTTGCCCACGATGTCACCTTCGGCTACCGAGATGAAGCCTGGTTCAGCGCTTCCGGACTGCAAGTGGCCTATGAACGGGTAGACAAGTTGTCACACCTCGTCACCGACGACATGCTTCGCCATGGCCTCCGCCTCGTCGCCACGAACGCACGCATGACGCTCCATGCGATCACGAACGAACATCAGTCCCCGGAACGCACAGTGACGACGGTCAGAACAAGTGCAGTATGCGGAAGAGACAGAGCGGTGGGCCAAGGACACGTTGCAGGACCTTCGCCATCAACTGTGACCCTCAGGTCGGCGGAACGGCCTTGCCCGCGAGCTGTCCCCTCCCACATCCTCAACCCACCACTCACCCCAGCTCCCATCCCGTCCGCCGTCGACCCACACACCGTGGAGCAGGCGTGGTTCATGGCGTCCAGGTGGAGCGCGCCACTGTACGAACGACCTGGACGCCATGGGCCGCGTCTGCTCGGCTCTGCCTGGGTCGATGGCGGACGGGATGGGAGCTCTCCACGCTCACCGCTACGAACCTGCGGCCTCGAACGGCGCCCCCTCCATCCCGGTGCCGACCGATCCCCCGCCGGAGGCTCGCTCTGACGGTGGCTTGCCCGTCCAGGTCTCTACGCAGGGCCGTAACTCGCTTGCGGCCCCAGGGCCGGCCCCGGCGCCGAAGGCGCAGAGGGGCCGAGCCCAAGGGGCCAGCCCGCGCTTGCGCGGGCCCTTGATCTTCGACGCGGTCTCCTCCGTGCTGAACGCGGCTGTAGATGACCGTCTGCTGGCCTCGAATCCCTGCCGGGCTCGATCGGTCAAGGCTCCCCGTCCGGCGCCCACACGCGTTCATCCCTGGACCGCTGGCCAGGTGTTCGGCGTACGAGCGGGTCTCCCCGACCGCTACCAGGGCACGGTGGATGTGGGTGCCAGGTGCGGCCTGCGACAGGGCGAAATCTTCGGCCTTGCCGACGACAACATCGGCGATCTCGGCTGGCTGTACGTGCGCCAGCAGGTCAAGAAAGTGCGTGGCACTCTCGTCTACGCCCCGCCCAAGCGAGGCAAGCTCCGTGACGTCCCCCTCGACCCCGAGGTGTCGGCCGCGCTCGGCGAGCACATGGAGCGCTTCCCGCCCGTCGATGTGACCTTGCCCTGGCTGACCCCGACCGGCCCCAAGGTGACGCACCGCCTCGTCTTCACAAGTGGCATCGGCGCAGCCATCTGGAGCCAAGGGTTCAACGACCAGGCATGGAAGCCCGCTTTGGCATCGGCCGGCATCATCCCGGTCCCCGAGAAGGGCGAGCGGTACGCGGCGGCCCGCGAACACGGCATGCACGCCCTACGCCACTTCTACGCCTCGGTCCTCCTGGACGCCGGAGAGAACATCAAGGCCCTGAGCCTCTACCTCGGCCACAGTGACCCGGGATTCACGCTTCGCGTGTACACGCACCTCATGCCGTCCAGCGAGACCCGGACCCGAAAAGCCATCTCAGCAATGTTCCGGGCCGCCGGTCACGACCGGAGCCAAGCGGCCTGAACGATGGACAGTCGAGGCATCGCACCAATGGAACGGGGCGTTCCCGGGCATCATGAGCTTGGCTGTCGACGACACATCCAGTCGAGCCGGGGGGCGGGCATGGATAACGGTCTAACCGCGCTGATTGCTGCGCTCGTTGGCGTGACGGGGACCTTGCTGGCTCCCATCTTCTCTCAGCGGATCGTCTTCCGATTTCAGGAACGACAGTTCGAACGACAGCAGCGGGCAGTGCAGGCACAGTGGACGCGCGACAGGGAGGAAACTCGCCTGTCCGAGCGGCGCGCGTGCTACATCGCAACCAACACGGCCTATCGCCGCTATCGCATCCAACTCATGAACTATCTGTGGGATGTCCATCAGGGCACAGTGACGCCCACATGCCGCGATGAGTTAGAGGCGGCACGCCATGCCCACCATGCCGCCTTCGCGGAAGCCCAACTGGTCGCCTCATCTGTCGTGCTGGCCGAGTTAGACGCCATAGCTAAGGAACTGGCCCAGGCATACCGACGAGTCAAGCGACTGGAGGAGGGGAATCCAGTGAGGTCGTTCGAGGAGATCGAGCAGGATCTTCAAGACCTCTGGGAACGATGGAAGCAGATGCGCGGCCTGATGCGAACATGCCTCGGCGTGGAAGGCCCTTCGTCACGCCCGCCCGCAAACCAGGCCTGAGATCGCACGACGGCCCAGAGACGGCCCAAGCTGCCTGAAACGGCCCCTCATCGGCGGGAAACCTGCTGGTGAGGGGCCTTTTCATGCCCTCTCGCGGCAAGTAACACCCCATCTTGCCGGATCGCCACCCCTGGGGGGAAACGGGTATGGGCGGGGGGCGCTGACCTGGGGTTCTGCTGGTGAGGGCGGTTGCTCCGCTCATCCGCGGCTCTGATCACGCACGCCGGCCCGGTGGGTGGGCCGGCGCCCGGACGGAAGATCGGCTCTGCGATCCGGCGCATGACCAAGTTCATCGTCACGGTGTGCCTGCCGCCCACCCGGCCACGAAAGCTTCCGGGTGCCATAGCGGCCGCCATGGCTCCGTACGACATCAACCTCACCGACGACCGGAACCCGGTCGGCCGGTGGGACTGGTGGGTCATCCACTCCGATACGGAGAGCCCCTACCTCGCCCTGCCCGCACACGACGGTGACCGCAGGCTCATCACGGCTTCCACAGTCCCCCGCAGGAAGGCCGGGCTCGATGCCCTCCCGCCCCTGGAGTGCTACGGCGGACCCCGGGGCCTGCTCGTCGGCCGACGCCAAGAGAGAGCATCTGGCCCAGCCGCTGGTGCAGGAGGTGGCGCAGCGGGCCGTCGCGGGTGACCCGTTCTTCGACACGTCGTTCCTGCTCAATGATCCGGTCGCGTACTTCGCGCAGGAGCACGAGGAGGCCCGCCGGCGCTCGGTCCAGTGCGCGGTGCCCGGCTTCGCCCTGGTGACCCTCGACGGCGCTTGGACGGACGCGGACAACGACGGCTATGGGGAGCAGGCCAACGACTGTCTCGACAGCCTCCATCCCGAAGCCGTCGTCGTCGACCTGCTCTGTCACAACTGATCATCGACGGCGGTGACCTGCGGACGTCGCCTCAGGGCTACGAGGAGGTCCCTGCCCGCCGATGCCACGGGCAGGGGATGGTCACGTCACAGGTCCCGGCTCACTTCACATCGACGAAGTCGGCCAGACCAGACCTGGCTTCGGTGAGGGACGTACCCGCGAAGTGGTAGCGGTACTGGCCGTCCGCCGTCGCCTTCACGGTGGTCGTGGCCCAGCCGTTCCGGTCGGTCTTGACCTTCTTCAACGTGGTGAAGGCGCCGCTCGTGCCCTTGCGGTACTGGAGCAGCACCTGGTGCCCGATGAGGGGCACGTCCTTGTGCTTCTCCCAGCTGGCGACGATCATCCGTGCCTTGACCGTGACGTTCTCGCCCTTCTTCACCGGCTCCGGGGTGGCGTTGGCCAGGGACAGGTGGGTCTTGCGCTTGATGCGTGCCAGGGGCATGTAGTCCTCGCGGGTGACGTTGCCCTCGCCGTCGACGGCCACGAAGTTTATGCCCCAGGCACCTGCGAGGGCGTTGCTGCGGATGTTCGTGTACGGGTCGGCGATCATGAAGGCCTCGCACTTGGACCAGTACTCGTCGACCTTCACACAGTTGCTGGACCCGACCTGCGCGATGCGCCCGTCGACTTCCGCCTCGGTCGCTCCGTGCTGCAGCTCGAACGACACGCTCTGGATGCCCGACGGGTCGTGGACCATCGCGGAGATCGGGAACTTGATCTTCCGTGCGGCCTCGACGACAACGGTGGAGTCGCGGTCCTGGTTGACCTCGATATCCCTGATCTGTGTGGGTGTGTCGTCCTGCTCGGCCCCGGCGGCCGGAACGGCGAGAGTGGTGACGGCCAGGGCGGCGCCGAGGGCGGCGGCGGTGGCGACAGTGGCGCGTATGCGCATGGTGTGGTTTCCCCCACGCTTGATGAATTGGGTGGTGACTTCACCTGCATCAGACAGAGGGGGCGTGTGGGGGGTTGTGCACTGTCGCCGACCCGACCCATCACTTAACTCTGGCTTCTCCTCGGGTTGGCGGAATCATCGACTGTCGGCCAACTTCCTTACGCGCCAGATGAATTCGGAAGCACAAGCAGAAGCGAGGGAGCCCAATCCCACGCCTCATCGGAAGCCTCAGGGCAGACCGCGGGCGTCCGGGTGCAGGCGTGCGGGTGCAGGCGTCCGGGTGGATCCGCGGCAAGATCGCGAAATTCGGCGTGCCGATCGGACATTTTAGGACCTTTTAATATTAGCTACCCATGACTGCACGAAATCGGTTCGTCACGGATCGAATACACCTCACTTCACCGGAGATGACATGCACAAGCTTCGCAAGGCTTCGGTCGTCGTCGCCGCCCTCGGCAGCGTCGCCCTCCTGAGCACGGGCACCGCCGCCGCGCAGGGCATGGACGGCCACGGCAACTCCATCCTGCAGAGCTCCAACTGCAAGTCGCACGACCTGAACCTCGACGTCCTCGGCCAGGTCGGCGTGCTCAACGGCGTTCTGGGCAACGCGCTCAACGGCGAGGGCAACTCGGGCGGGCAGGACACCCACCTCGGCTCGCAGATGGGCTGCAACAGCAGCGCCTTCTAACCCCTGACGGGGTCCGCCGGCAGTGCGGACCGGTGCCCCATGGCACGAACTACCGGTGGAGTACGGACCGTGGGCAGACGGTCCCCGAGGTTCCGCCGATGGCAGTGCACCGGTACCCCGTGAGCCGTGCTGGCCTGGAACAAGTGAGGGGGCGGTCCGTGACTGGCGGACCGCCCCCTCACTTGCGTGGGAACTCCCACCTCAGTCCCGAGTCGCCGCTTCCTTCTTCCGTACGAGCACCAGGGCCGCGCCGCCGATCAGGACCAGGCCGATGGCGAGGCCCCCGATCAGCGGGGTCATGTCGGAGCCGCCGGTCGCGGCGAGGTTGGTGTCGTCGGTGGTGGTACCGACGGTGGCGGGGCTGGGCTCGCTGAGGGTCTGGGTGTCGGGGCCCGCAGCGTCGGCCTCGGTCACCTGCGTCATGCAGTCCAGCACGCCCGTGAACCGCTTCGCGAAGCCGGCCGGGCCCTGGATCGTGAAGTCGTACGCCTGGTCCTCCTGCAGCGGGACCGTCACCGTCCGCGACTCGCCCGCCGCGATCGTGTACTCGATTCCGAGCAGATCGAAGGTGAACGGCGCGTCGCCCTCGTTGGACGCGGTGATGTCGACACCGCCCTTGTCGCAGTTCTCCACCGCGGACAGCGCGGGTATCGCACCGGTCTGCGCCCAGGTCGCGCTCGCCGTCGCCGAGACGGTCGACTCGCTGGAGCCGGCCAGGATCTGCGTCTGGCTGCGGCTCTCGGCGGCGAAGGCCCGCCCCACCGGCACCGTCGTCGAGGCCTGCACCGTCAACTCGGCCTGGCCGTCCGCCGCCTTCTCGGGCACCTCGAAGAACACCTGACCGCCGTCCACCGCGGACGTGACGGGCTTGCCGTCCTTGTCCACGATCCGCACGCCGCTGGTGGCCGCGTCCGCCGGCGGCGTCACCGTCACGCTCTCGGCGTCGGTGCGCACCGTCACCGGACCGAGCCGCTCACCGGGGTGGCCGGAGACCGCGGGCGGGTCGAGCGTCAGCGACGCCCTCGGCTCCGCCACGTCCCGCGCGCTCTTCTCGAGGTAGTCCGCGAGCTGCTCGGCCTGCGGGTCGAGGGCGTCGACGTCCACGCCGTCCGAGTAGCGCCAGATGGCCACCTGGGTGCCGGCCGCCGCGTCCTGCTCGGTGAGGCCGCCCTTGACACCGGCCCTGCCGGCGAGTGCCGCGAGGTCGTTCACCTGCGGGTAGGAGTTCTGCAGGATCCAGCGGATCTTCCCGGCCTTCTTGTTGGCACCCAGCGAGGTGCCGCTCCAGGAGGTCTCGTGGTACCTGGCGTCGCGCTGCGTGGGGTTGTGGATGTCGACGCAGTACGTCTGCAGGGTGCCGCCGCCGTCGACGGACATCTCGAACAGGCCCGCCGAGATCTGCTGGTCCCCGGAGTCGGCGTGCACGACCGCCGCGCCGTAGGTCTTCAGGCCACCTATGGTGGCGGTCGCCCCACCCTGGCCCTGCGCGGTCCCGTCGGCCGCGGCCGGGCCGGCACCGGCCACCACCGTGGCGGCGACGAGCCCGGACACCAGGGTCGAGACGGCGAGGCGGGCCGCCCCTCGCCCCCGCACCGACAGTGCAGAGAACGCAGCAAACACAGAATTCCCCTTCGAGCAGGACCCGTTGACGTCGGGGAAAGGTCCCACCAGCAGAATCACCAGCCCCGAGAGCTCTGCCCGGCATCCTAGGTACGCGGCGCACCACGCTTCCCTGGGATCCCGTCAGAGGGCCGATCCGACTCGGAATCGTTATCGCCAAGATCCCTTGCGAGCAGGGCTTATCGACAAATCCCCCTGGGTCGTTCGGAACGCATTCGTCGATAAGCCGCAGTTCGGTCAGCCTCGCAGGGTGACTGACGTCACGTCACCGCCACTGGTTCCGGGGCCTGTTGGGAGGCGCCGTCCGCGGGTGGCGTCTCCCAGTCGGGCTCGGGCCGGTCCGGTGCCGCGGCCGCGCCGGGCTCCGGCCGGGGAGTGCGCCGGAAGGCCGAGGTGCCGCGGGCGAGGTCATGGCCGATCGCCACCGCGTCGATGTCGGCCGAGGTCCAGCTCTGCCCCTCGCGGACGTCCGACCGCACCTTCAGCCTGCCCTGCACCACGACGGGGTCGCCCACGTTCAGCGAGCCGGCGGCGTTCGTGGCGAGCTGCCGATTGGCCCACACCGTGAAGAAGTTGGTGTGCCCGTCAGTCCATTCGTTCTTCGCTCGGTCCAGGTAACGCGAGGTCACCGCGAGCCGAAAACGCGCGGACGGTCCCGTCGCGAGCTCCCGGTACACCGGCTGTGTCGCCACGTTGCCCACCGCGCAGATGGTCGTCTCGTTCATCCTCGAACCCCTCCCTGGCCCGGCCACTGCCGCCGGGCCGATACGCGTACGGGCCCGTCCCGTACGGCTGCGTCCGACGTGAGGCGGCGCGCACGCGACGGCTCGCGCCGCGTCGTCCTCACCGCCGTCACCGCGACCGACCGCACCGTCGCGATCGCCGCGAAGCCAGACTGCCTCCGTCGGGCCGGGCCCGCCGAGCCCTGTGGATCACCGCCCGTCTGTGGAAATCTCCGCCACTCGAAGGGGTGATCCACGGCCGTTGCCGCAGGACCTCGTCCCCAGGACACCGCCTCTCAAAAGCCCCCGGACACCGCCTCTCAGAGGCACCGCCCCGGACCCCGGGTCACTTCACCGCTCCCCCGACCCCCATCACCCGCCCGTACTGCTCCCGAACCTCCCGATAGCGCAGCAACTCGGCGGCCACCGGATCCAGCACCCGGGCCCGCCCGCACCCGGCCGCGGCCTCCCGCAACCGCCGCTCAGCCTCCAGGCCGTACCGCCTCGCCGGCCCCCGTGCCGCGATCCGGCAGCCCCACTCGACGAGCGGCCCGCCGACGATCCCGGCCACCATCAGCAGCACCGGCACGCCCAGGTTCGGCGCCATGACCCCGACGATCTGCGCCACCAGCCACAGCCCGCCGACGATCTGAAGGATCGTCATGGCCGCCTGGACCAGTACGGCAGCCGGCCACCAGCCCGGCCTCGGCGGCCGCCCCGGCGGCAGTCCGGCCCGCGCGGCCAGCTCGTCCAGCGCCTCGGGCAGCCCCTGGGCCCCTCGTACGGCCGCCTCGCGCACCGCCTGCGCCCAAGGCGCGGGCAGCCCGTCCGACGCCTGGTCGGCGACCGTCCGCACCGCCTGTTCGACGCGCTGCCGCGCGGTGGCCTCCTCGTCCGTCTGCATCCGCAGGGAGAGGCGTCCCGTCGGGGGTTCGCCCCGGTCCTGGTACCAGCGCCACAGCCGCAGCCACGGCGTCCCGCACGCGCGGTTGGCGTTGCGCAGCCAGGCCCGCTCGGCCGCCTCGCCCGCCGCGGTCGCGCCGATCGCGTCCGCGAGCCGGGCGGAGAACTCGTCCCGCGCCTCCTCGCTGAGCCCGGTCCGCCGACGTGCGGCGTACACGGGCCGCAGCCGCCACCCCGCTGCCTCCACATCGGCCGAGATCCGCCGTGCCGCGGCCCCGCGGCCCGCCACGAACTGGCCGAGCGCCTCCCGCAGATCACCGACGCCGTCCCCGGTGAGCGCGGACAGCGCGAGCACCGTCGCGCCCGGTTCGCCGTGCTCGCCCAGCGCGATGCCGTCCTCGTCGAGCAGCCGCCGCAGGTCGTCGAGGACCTGGTCGGTGGCCTCGCCGGGCAGCCGGTCGGTCTGGTTGAGGACGACGAACATGATCTCGGCGTGCCCCGCCATGGGCCGTAGATAGCGCTCGTGCAGCACGGCGTCGGCGTACTTCTCGGGGTCGACGACCCAGATCACCGCGTCGACCAGCGCCAGGACGCGATCGACCTGCTCGCGGTGCTGTACGGCCGCCGAGTCGTGGTCGGGCAGGTCGACCAGGACGAGCCCGCGCAGCTGTCCGTCCGCGGCCGCGCTCTGTGCCGGGCGCCGCCGCAGCCGCGGTGGGATGCCGAGCCGGTCGATGAGGCCGACCGCGCCGTCGCTCCAGCTGCACACCAGGGGCGAGGCGGTCGTCGGCCTACGTACGCCCGTCTCCGAGATGGTCACTCCGGCGAGCGCGTTGAACAGCTGCGACTTGCCGCTGCCCGTGGCGCCGGCGATGGCGACGACGGTGTGCTGCCCGGAGAGCCTGCGTCGCGCCGCCGCCTCGTCGAGCACCCGGCCCGCCTCGGCGAGCGTCTTGTTGTCGAGCCGGGCGCGCGAGAGCCCGACGAGTTCGCGCAACGCGTCGAGCCGGGCCCGCAGCGCCCCGTCGTAGGCGAGCGGCATCACGAGCGGCCGCCCGGAGGCCCGCGTCTCCGCGGCGACGGGCGGCTCCGCGGGGGCGGTCTCAGTCACCCGCCGTGCGATGAGCCCGTCGTCCCAGGGGGTCGAGGAATCCGTGCCGGAGGGGGCGTCCGTGCGGGCGGAGGACTCGGGGCGGGAGGCAGTCACCGGGTGGGACGACGACTCCTTGCGGGACGAGGACTCCCTACGGAGCGAGGACTCCTTACGGGACGAAGAGTCCTTGCCCGAGCCGGTGGCACCCGCGCCCCCGCGCGCGTGAGCGCCGCCGTCCTGCACGCGTGCGTGGCCGCCGCTCGGCTGCTCCTCCCGCTTCCCGCGCTTCCTCCACAGCTTGCGCTTCTCCGGCTCCTCGGCCGCCACGGAGCTCTTACCCTCGCGGGACTCCGCCTCCTCGACCGCGGCGGAGCCCTCGCCCTCGCCGGGCTCGGCCTCCGCGGCGCGGTCACCCTCCGCGCGGTCACCGCTCACGAGCAGGCCGTCCTCGGAAGCGGCTTCCTCGGGGGCGCTGTTCTCGCGCTCGTCGTCGTGGTTGTCGTCCGTGGTGGCGCTGTCCTCCGGGAGATCGACCTGTTCCGTCTGTTCGACGTGGTCCGTCTGGTCCTGTTCCGTTTGGTTCTGGTCAGTGACGGCAGTCACCGGTCACCTCTTCTTCTGCAGTACGGACAGCGCGGCGATGAGTTCTGCCTGGGGGTCCGGGTGGATCTCCAGGGCGTCGAGCGGGGCGAGCCTGCGCTCGCGTTCGTTGTGCATGACCCGGTCCAGGTGCTCGGTGAGCAGCCGACCGGCCCGGTCACGCAGCCGCAGCGCCCCGTGCGCCCCGATCCGCTCGGCGAGCCCCTCCCCCGCGGATCGCGCCCGGCGGGCGCCGAGCAGCGCGGTGGCGACGAGGGCGGCGACGACCTCGGGATCCTGGACGACGCCGCGGTCGATGTCGTTCACCTCGTCCTCGGCGTACTCCTCGAGCTCGCGCCGCCACCGCCGTACGGCCATGCCGATGCGGTGTTCGACGCTCGTCGGACCCGGGTCACGGTTCATCAGCTCGGGAGCCTCTGCGGCCGGTTCGTGTCGCCAGACGTCGTCGACGCGCTCGTCGGCGGCGGTGACGGCGCACAGCAGGAGGGTGCTCAGGCTCTCCACCAGCGAGTCGAGGAGCTCCCCGGCGGAGCAGTCGAGCGGAAAGGCCCGCCAGCGTTTCAGGGCGTCACCGGCGAGCACGGCGCCGGCCTGCAACCGGCTCCGCACGCGCGCGTACTCGCTGTCGTACGCCGAGTCGACGGCTGCGGTGAGCCGCAGCGCGGCCGCGTACTGGGCGGCGGCGGCGCCGGCGAGTTCGGGCATGCGGGCCTTGAGGGAGTCGAGGAACCCCTGGGCCGTGCGGGCCAGGGCGTGCTCGCGTGCCGCGGGGTCGTTGGCGTGATGGACGAGCCAGCTGCGCAACTGCGCCACCGCCGTGGCCGGGAGCAGCCCGCCGCCCCAGGCCGACTCGGGCAGTTCGGGCACGGTGAAGCGGGGTACGTCGCCGAGGCCGGCCTTGGTCAGGAGCGCCCCGTACTGCCGCGACACCTCGGAGACGACCTGGTGGGGAACCCGGTCCAGGACGGTCACGAGGGTGGCGTCGTACTCCTTGGCGGTGCGCAGCAGGTGCCAGGGGACGGCGTCGGCGTACCGGGCGGCCGTCGTGACCATCACCCAGATGTCGGCCGCGCAGATGAGTTCGGCGGCGAGGGCGCGGTTGTCGGCGAGCAGGGAGTCGATGTCGGGCGCGTCGAGGAGGGCGACCCCGGGCGGCAGCGTGTCGGCGGTCTCCAGCCGCAGCACGCGCGCTGGATCCTCGCCGGGCAGCATCAGCTCCTCGGCCGGATCGTGCTCGGGGACCCACACGCGCGTGAGGTCGGGCAGTACGCGCATCCCGCTGAACCAGTGATGGTCCTCCGGATGGCAGACCAGCACCGGGGTCCGGGTCGTCGGCCGCAGCACTCCGGCCTCGGTCACGCGTTTGCCCACGATGGAGTTGACGAGCGTCGACTTGCCGGCGCCGGTGGATCCGCCCACCACGGCCAGCAAGGGGGCTTCGGGCGCTCTGAGGCGGGGCACCACATAGTCGTCGAGCTGCGCGAGCAGTTCGTCGCGGTTGGCACGCGCGCGTGGGGCCCCCGCCAGGGGCAGCGGGAAGCGTGCGGCGGCGACACAGTCGCGCAGCGCGGAGATTGCGTCGAGCAGCTGAGGCCGTACGTCCAAGGTCACCACATGCGAAGAATGCCCAATTTTAGGGGAATTCTGAAGCATATGAGCATGTCTGCGCGCCGACGGAACACAAGGGACGGAAGGGACGACTGAGACACAGGCACAGTCCAGGCATAACGAGTGCACAACACCCGGGGCGCAAGAGGCCAAAAGCGGTGCACGATTCGTACCTGCCTGCGATTATCAGGACCGCTTCACCGAACCTCCACATCGAGCCACGGAGGCGAAGCAACAGGGACACGGATGCGGGAGCCCTATCCTTGTCCCCGGCAACGTCACGGACCGACCCACACCCGGGCGCCAGGACCGAGCCCACCACGACCGGCCCCCGTAGCTCAGTGGATAGAGCAGGCGCCTTCTAAGCGCTTGGCCGCAGGTTCGAGTCCTGCCGGGGGCGCCCAGTCTCCGCCCTCCTTCGGGAGGGCGTTTTTGCTGTTCAGGACACATGCCAGGTACTGCTGAAGCGGCTGGCGAACGGCGGGAGCAAGAGCGGAAGAACCCGGAGCCCGGAGGGCTCGCTGCCCCGCCGGCGGATCGCGGGCGTAGTAGTTCACTCGGTGCGCATCGCATCGGTTCTCATATCCACCCGCATCGCATCCCGCGTCGCATGAAGGCCCTGGACCACGTCGTCGTCATGAGCGGTGCGTGCGGCATCGTCCCAACGGAGCCCTTCGCCGACAGCGTCACGGAGTCGCCGCACGCTGCGAAAGTAGTTCAGTGCCGGCGTGACGACGCCGCTGGGCGCGAAGACCTCGAGTTGATAGCGCTGTTCGTAGCATCCGGCGAAGATCGCCCGAGCAGCTGTGGCACGTTCCTCGTTCGGCAATCGATCGTCTCGGCTGATCGTCCATAGCTCACCTCGCGCTTTGGTCAGGGCGCTGAGGAACGCTCCGTACAGTTCACGGCGGGATTGCCGCCACTCGGCAACAGCAGCACGTCTGTCGCGACGAGATTCGACGAGCAAGGAGGTGCCAGTGGCTATGAAGGCTCCCAGGAGGGTCGCCCCGAGTGTCGTCCACATGGACGCACCGTAGAGCTTCCTTGGCCCGAAGGGGCCCGGTCAGAACCACACAGCCCGTCTCAGTTTCCGTCTCATTCAGCCTGGTTCACGGCCGTTCAGGTAAGACCGCGCGTCGGCCCCGCCCCAAGGCCCGTGCGCACGCAGCCCTGCTGAAGGCAGCGAGTGACGCGAGCACGCCCCACATCGTGAACAGTGCTGATCTGAGCCCTCAGCCCGAACCGGCGACCAGCGCCTCGCCGAGCGGGGTGCGCCGGTAGAGCACCGACCGTCCGGAGCGGGCGCGGACGAGCAGCCCCGCGCCTCGCAGGATGGCGAGGTGGTCTCCAACCGCGCCGGGTGCCATGGCGAGGCTTCGGGCGAGGTGGCTGGTACTGGCCGGGGCGTCCAGCGCCAACAGCAGCCGGGCTCGGGCCCGGCCGATCAGAGCGGTCAGCGCGTCCGGTTGGGGGACGGTCGCCTGTTCGCCCCACAGGGCCGCGGTGCCGCGGGCACGATAGACCAAGGTCCTGGGCCAGGGGTCTTCCAGGTGGGCGGCGATGTTCCCGACGAAGACCGAAGGGATCAGCAATAGCCCGTCGCCGACGAGGCGGACGCTTCCGACTGGGGGGAACAAGCCGATCTCGATACCGCCGGCGCGCCAGGCGATGCTCGGGTGCAGGCTCTCGATGGTCGTGGCCCATCCGTGTTCGCCGATCACACCCACCCGGTGCACGACATCGCGCTCACAGATCGCGCGCAGTTGCGGCCAGTCCCTGGCGAGCAGTTCGTGCCACGCCTGGTCCATCGCCTCGGCGATCCTGGAGACGGCGTCCGTGGAGTCCAGCACCGCGCGTACGCGGGGATCACGGGCGGACGGGCCCGTCGCAGTGGTGGCGATTTCGTGGCGGGCCGCTTCCAGCGGTGTGGCCCGGATCATGGCCAGGTCGTCTGCCCAGGTCTGGTTGAGGCCGCGCGGGGGCGGGGCGACGAAGCTCGGTCCGGATTGCGGGTTGTGCAGGGCGAGGGCGGCGTCCAGTTCGGTCTCGCGGCGAAGCCGTTCAAAGGCCGGCCGGAGCCGGGTGGCCCAGGCTCGCGGCAGCGGCCGGTCGTGGCCGGCGAGCGAGCGCAGCAGCAAGCAGAGGTCCAACGCGGGCGACAGTGCGAAGCGGCTGCGCAGCAGGTCCTCGACGGAGACTTCGAAGCGGAGCACCCTGCGATGCTACCGCCGGACGTCTGTTCAGATTCGTCCAGCGACGAATCATTGGTGAGTGGCGTGGGCGCACGGCGAGGCTCGGCGTCATGACCCCAACCGCCGAGCCCGCGCAGGGCACCCACCGTGCCACCTACCGGGAGGTGCTGTCCGAGCCGCGATTCCGGCTGCTCTTCTCGACCCGCGCCGTCGCGATCACCGCGGGCTCGCTGCGGATCACCACGTTCTCGGTGCTGGTCTTCGCGGCCACCGGCTCCGCGCTGTTGAGCGCACTGGCCTTCGGCATCGGCTTTCTCCCGCAGTTGTTCGGCTCGCTGCTGCTGGGCTCACTGGCCGACCAGCTGCCGCCCCGCGCGCTCATCGCCGGCGGCTACGCCTTGGAGTGCGCCGCCGCCCTGCTGCTCGCCCTGGTACGGATGCCGATCGCGGCAAGCCTCGGTGTCGTGGCGCTGGTCGCCCTCGCCACACCGGTGTTCGGCGGCGCGTCGAGTCGGCTGGTCGCGCGGTGGCTGAAGGGCGACGCCTATGTACTGGGCCGTTCACTGAACAACATCGCCTCCTCTGGCGCGCAGTTGTTCGGTCTGGCGCTGGGAGGTGCGGTCGTCGCGGTACTCGGCCCACACCGGGCGCTCGCGGTGAGCGCCGCCCTCTACCTCGGCTGCGCGCTCGCTGTCCGCATCCGGCTACCCCGGCTGCAGCCGGGAGAGTTCGGCGGCACACCCGGCAGCATTCGGGGCGATGGCGGGGCCGTCCGGGCAAGCCTGCACGGTGCCGGCCTGCTGCTGCGCGGACGCACAGTGCGACGACTGATGCTGGCCCAGTGGCTACCGCCCGCGTTCGTAGCGGGCGCGGAAGGTCTGATCGTCGCCTACGCGGGAGGACGCCACTTCGCGCCCGGCTGGTACGCGGTGCTGATGGGCTGTCTGCCGGTCGGCATGCTTGTCGGTGACCTGCTGGTGGGTCGACTGCTACGGCCACCCACCCGGGAGCGACTGGTAGTCCCGTTGATTGCGCTGACGGGACTGCCGCTGGTCGGCTTCGCCACCGAGCCCGGAGTGGGCGTCTCGTCCTGTCTGCTGCTGCTCTGCGGCTTCGGACTGGCCTACGGTCTCGGCCTGCAACGGCCGTTCCTGGACGCCCTGCCGAAGGGTGGCCAGGGCCAGGCCTTCGGTCTGCTCGGCTCCGGCAGCATGACGCTGCAGGGCGTCGGGCCGGCCTGCTTCGGCTCGGTGGCCGCAGGCATCGGAACAGGCGGCGCAATCGCCCTGGCAGGCGGCGCGGCGGTGCTTACCGCCGGTTGGATTCTCACCTGGCACCCGCCCACCTCCCCGGTCCCCGTCCCGAACCACTCAACGGGATCAGAGAACGGCACCGAACAGCATGCGTGTAGGTCTCCCGCGCAATAACCGTCGCAGGACGGGTCGGCCGCGAGCCGTCACGCACCCCGGCCGTTGCGGACCACGTACGGGATCTTGAGACAACGAACAGCCCATGGAAGGTTCATGCCGCATGATCGATGAATTCGCGAAAGACAACCTGCACGGGAGGCTGCGGCGTGACCGCGAGGCGCTGCTCTGGAAGCTCGACGGCTTGTCCGAATACGACGCCCGCCGACCTTTGACAGCGACCGGGACCAACCTCCTCGGCCTGGTCAAACACGTGGCCACCGTCGAGGCCAGGTACTTCGGCGAGGTCTTCGACCGCCCTTCCCCGGAACCGCTGTCCCGGTGGCAGGATTACGACGGCAGCGATCAGTGGGCGACCGAGGACGAGACCCGCGATCAGATCATCGAGTTCTACCGGCGCACGTGGGAACACTCGGACGCGACGATCAACGAGCTTCCCCTCGACGCCCCCGGCCACGTGCCGTGGTGGCCGGAGCCTCATCCCAACACGAACCTGTTCGCCGTCCTGGTCCATGTCCTCGGCGAGTCCAACCGGCATGCCGGGCACGCCGATATCCTGCGCGAGGGCCTCGACGGCCGGACCGGGGTGCGCCCCGAACACGAGCAGCAGATCGACGAGGAAGCCCGTGCGGCCTACTGCGCGAAGATCGAGCAGGCCGCCAGGTCGGCCGCATCAATCAAGGCTTAGTCAGACAGACCAGGCAGCCTGACATCAGCTCCCCTACCGGCGCTTGCGATTTCCTCGTCCAGCTCGGGCGCGTCCGCGTCCGCGTCGCGCAGCGGGCGCAGGGCGCCGGCGGCCGGGGTCGAGGCGGTGAGCTGTAGCGGCCGAGCACGTTCAGGTTGCGGCGCTTGAGCGGGGAGAGCCGGGTGATGTGCTCCTCACGGATCGCGTGGCCCTCGGCCTGGTAGCTGGGCGACGGCGGCGTCGACGTAACGGGTCGTCCAGAGCACGATGGTGCTGAGGACCAGGCCGAGCTGGCCGCCGGCCTCGCCGGTGACGAGCTGGAAGCCCAGTTGCGCTGCTGACGCACGGCATCTGAGGCCGTTCAAGCGGCCATATCCACGCACGCCGAAGCCACCGGGGCCAGCCGGTATGACCTTCGTCCGCGCTCAGGCTGCGGCTTCGCCGGGGTCCTCGTCCTCGTCCTCGTCCTCGTCTTCGTCTTCCGAGGAGCCGCCCCGCTCATAACCCGATACAGGAATTTCGCGGCCGTCAGCGAGCCTCCTCGTGTACCCGGACACCGAGTGCCTGACGGGCGGTTTCCGTCGCTCGTCCTCCTCCACAGAGTCGTCGGCCGACCCGGTGTCCTCGGCATCCTCGGTGTCCTCGGCATCCTCGGTGGCGTTCTGCTCCATGGCCTGCCTGGCGAACACGATCGCAACGGCCACGGCCACGCCGCCGACTGCGCCACACGCGGCGCGGATCGTCGTCCTGTGCTTCCCGTACCAGTTCTTCGTCTTCTCGACGAAGGAGGCGGGCTCGCCTTCCCCGGAGGTGGGCTCGCTGGGCGTGGAGTCGTTCACGCGCACACATCTACCGGACCCATTCCTCACCTGTCAGGCAATCGCCCGACATCACCCGACAGGGCGGCACGCGCACCCCCGCCCCTCAGCGCCTCAGGCCTGCGGGTTGTAGGGGGACTTGGCGCGGGCCTCGTGCAGTGCCGTGCCCCACCAGGCGAGTTCGTCGAGCATCACCTTGACCGCGCCGTTCGTGCCCTCGGTGTCCCGCGGCGTGCCGTCCTCGCCGAACGCCTCCCAGGAGAACGGGAAGGCGACCCCGTCGCGGATGGTGACGGCGTGCATCTCGGCGAAGACCTGGCGCAACTGCTCGACGGCGCGCAGGCCGCCGCTCTGGGCGCCGTAGGAGACGAAGCCGACCGGCTTGGCCTGCCACTCGGTGAAGTGCCAGTCGACGAGCGCCTTCAGCGAGGCCGGGAAGCTGTGGTTGTACTCGGGGGTCACGACGACGAACCCGTCGGCCGCGGCCAGCTTCGCGGAGAGCGGGAGCATCCCGGCCGGGCGTATCTCTTCGGCCGCCCTGGCGGGCGGAATCTCCGGAAGGCTGAGCGGCAGCTCCGTCCCGGCGAGGTCGACGACCTCGACGTCGAAGGCGCTGTGCTCCTTGGCCAGCCCGGCGAACCAGTTCGTCACGACCTCACCGAAACGCCCCTCGCGGACGCTTCCGAGGATGACGACGAGCTTCAAGGTGTCCGTGGACATGCGGGGTTACTCCTTCGTCAAGGGAACAAAGAGGTGCCGAGAAGGGAAAGTACAACGTGCATTGCAACTAGTAAAGTGGTCGTTGTAATCGACGAGGAGGTACCACGATGGCCAGGGCGGACAGCGGGCAGAACCGGCCACGCAAGGGGTTCCCGGAGAAGCGGCGGGCCATCCTGGAGGCCTCCCGAAAGGTCTTCGGGCGGGTCGGCTACCAGGGCGCGAGCATCGACGTGATCGCCTCCGAGGCCTGTGTGTCGACGCGCACGATCTACAACCACTTCGAGAACAAGGAACAGCTTTTCGCCACCGTGCTGATCGACAGCTCGGAGCAGGTGGCCGCCGCTCACGAGGCGATGATCGAGCGCCACCTCGGCAGCACGTCGAGCGCCGCCGGCCTGGAGGACGACCTGGTGAGCCTGGCCAAGGACTGGGTGCGGCCGCGCCCGGAGTTCACCGACCACTTCGCGATCACCGCCCGGATCAACGTCGAGGGCGAGAACTTCCCCGGCGACCTCCACGACGCCTGGCAGAAGGCCGGCCCCCTGCGCGTGCAGCGCACCCTCGCCGCCCGGCTGGCCCGGCTGGCCGAGCGCGGACTGCTGCACGTGCAGGACTCCGAACTGGCCGCCCAGCACTTCGTGGTGCTGATCTCCAACACCTGGGGCCGGGGCCGGGCGGGCGTGGACGCGCTCTCCGACGACGAGATCCACGAGATCGCGGCGACCGGCGTCCACGCCTTTCTGTACGGCTATCTGCCTCGGGGGTGAATCGACCGGCCGGGGACCTCAACCGCTCGCACAGGAGGTGCTACTGCCCCCCCGGGCTCCCGGCACCCGGCACCCGGCACCCGGCACCCGGCACCCGGCACCCGGCCCACCGTCACAGATCCGTGCCCCCGCTGACATCGAGATACTGCCCGGTGATCCAGCGGGAGTCGTCCGACGCCAGGAACGCCACCACGTCCGCCACGTCGGAGGGCCTGCCGATCCGGTCGAAGACGGACCGGGCGGCGAGGGCGGCCCGTGCCTGGGGGGTCTTCCTGCGCCGGGCGTTCATGTCCGTCTCGATGAACCCCGGCCCGATCGTGTTGACGGTGATGCCGCGACCGCCGAGCTCCTTCGCCAGGCACAGGGTCATCGTGTCCAGCGCGCCCTTGGACATGGCGTACGCGACGGAGTCGGGAAAGGCGCGCCGTGTGGCGAGCGAGGAGATGTTGATGACGCGCCCGCCGTCCCGCATCCGCCGCAGCGCCTGCTGCACGAGGAAGAACGGCGCCTTGGCGTTGACGGCGATCATCCGGTCGAAGACTTCGGGAACCGACTCCCCGATCGGCCCCGAACCGCTCACGCCCGCGCTGTTCACCAGGATGTCCAGCGAGCCCCCGGCGTCGACCGCCCCCTCTGTCTGCTCCAGCAGCCCGGCGTCGAAGGCCGCGAAGACGGCGTCGGCGTCGCCCGGCACCCCGAGCTCCGCCCCGACCGGGAAGGCCAGGCCGCCGTCCTCGCGTATCCCCGCGACGACTTCCAGCGCGGCGGTCTCGCTGTGGCCGTAGTGGACTCCGACCAGCGCACCGTCACGGGCGAGTCGCTCGGCGATGCCTCTGCCGATGCCCCGGCCGGCCCCGGTGACGAGGGCGATCTTGCCTGTCAGTGCGCATTTGGTATCCACGATGACCCCGTGTGCAGAAGTCCCTGTGCGAGAAGGGACTGAGCGGAAGACGATGTTCGGAGGGAGAGCGGGCCCGTCAGCGCTCCAGGAACTCCCGGTACCACACGGCGTGTTGAGCCATGCTCTGCCCGAATCCCGCCCCCGGATCGACGCCGACGCCGGCCCAGAAACCGCCGTCCGCGAACCAGTGGTCCACGGCGAGCATGCCGAGGTGGTGCAGCGCGCGCGGCTGTCCGGCGAGACGTGTCCGGGCCTCCTCGACGGCCAGGGGCGGGCCCGGCAGCCGCAGACCGAGCCGCTCGGCCACCGTGTCCAGCAGTACCGAACCGTCCACCGGCTCCGGGTGGTTGACGTGATGGGCGCCGGTCAGTTCCCGGTCCGACAGCCCGGCCGCGACGACCGCGCGCCCCAACGCCCGCACGTCGACGACGGAGTGGCGGGCGGCGCCCTCCTTCAGGCTCGCCGACAACAGCCCCAACAGGGCGACCAGCCCGGGCACCACCCATCGGTCACCGGCCCCGAGCACGAGATGCGGGCGCAGTACGACCCCGCCCGCGTCCAGCACATGCCGCTCGGCGGCGGCCCGGGAACGGCTGGTCGGTGAGGCCGGCGCGTACGGCAACCCGTCCACGGGAGCGCCGGTGAAGGGACCCCGGCCGTACACGGCGGCCGTACTGACGTAGACGACGCGGGCCACGCCGGCGCGGGTCGCCTCCTCGACGAGGGCGCGGGTGCCGTGGTCGTTGACGGTCTCGGCGCGCCGTTCGTCGTCGTCGACGCAGGAGGCGCAGTGCAGGACGACGTCGACGCCGTCGCATACACCGCGCAGGGATGCCGGGTCGGCGAGGTCCGCCCGTACGACGTCCGCCGCGAGGGCACCGTCGGCGGGGCCTCCGCCCGGTGACGGACTCGCCGTCTCGCGCAGCAGGAGCCGTACCGATGACGTCGTGCCGCCGCTCCCCGACTCCCTCAGGGCGGCGACGACATGGCCCCCGATGAAGCCGCTGCCTCCGGTGACGAGGATGCGTGGTGACACGATGGGGTCCTCCCTCTCGGCCTGCGATCCGCAGCGCCGCGCTCAACGGTCGCTGACGGACCCGTCGTTGGGGCCGTCGGGGGCGAGGGCCGGCACGGAGGGCGCCGACGCCGCGACCGTCACCGTACAGCGGAAGACTTCGCCGATGTCCTGCAGGCCACGCACCCGCACCCTGGTCGGGTGGGGGGCGCCCGCGGCCACGGTGCCGGCCTCGATCCAGCAGGGCCTGTCCAGTTCGGCGTACCGCGAGAAGACCATGTCCATGCCGGTGGCGACCACGAGGCCCCGGGGGCGTGAGAAGGCCGTCGCGGCCTGGCGGGCGGCCTCCAGCAGCACGATGCCCGGCACATGGTCGTTCGGCCGCCGGAACAGCGTGGGATGCGCGGTGTCGACCCTGAGCCGCCAGGACCCCGGCCGCGGGGACGGCGCCAGTACGACGGCCGCGGTGTCGGTCCTGCCGACCTCCTCGGGCGGCAGCCCGGGCAGAAGCGGCACGGGGCGGCCGGTCACGGACAACCGCTCCCCGCGCAACCGACGGTAGGCCCGCTCCGACACGCAGTCGACGCGCCCGTCGGCGGTGGCGACGACCCGGCCCGCGCGGCGCAGCACCATGCTGCTGCGCATGCCCGTCGCACGCCGGCCCCGGCGTCGCACATCGCCGCAGGTGATGGAGGCGACGACGCCCTCGGGCGAGCCGTCGAGCGCGAGCCTGGCCGGCGATGTCGCGTACCGCACGCGCTGCATCACGAACCGGGCGTCGCCGGGCACCCCGAACGCGGCATGGGCCAGCAGCATCGTGCTCTGCCGCAGTATCTCCGGTATCAGCAACGGGTCCTGGAGGCGTCCGGATCCGGCGGTGAAGAACCGGTGCCGCACCGGCCAGCGGGCCCTCACCTGGAACCGCGTGTCGTCCAGGCGGCGCCATCCGGTGGGGAAGGCGTCCCGCGGATCCGCCCGGTGCACGTGCTCGCCGCTGATCTCCGTGTGCCAGGAGTCCGGATGGCATCGGCCCGTATGACATTGGTCCGTATGCCGTAAGTCCGGATGGCATAAGTCCGTATGCCGTAAGTCCGTATGCAATAGGGCTGTTGCGTCAGGAGACTGCACCCGGTCCATGGCTTCCTCCGAGCATTCGCCAGAGCGGGGCGCTCCGGCCCGGGCGGGTAAGGTACGTGCGATCCGGTTTTCTTTTCAATACGCGTCGTGATGTCGTGGGCACACATGGTGGGGGTTTCATGGCCCGGCAGGACCGAGCGATCAGGACCCGCCGGTCGATCCTGGAGGCGGCCGCCCGGGTGTTCGGCGAGCGTGGTTACGCCTCCGCCACCGTGGAGGAGATCCTCAACCGCGCCGGGGTCACCAGGGGCGCCCTGTACTTCCACTTCTCCTCCAAGGAGGAGGTCGCGCTCGGCGTGCTGGAAGCCCAGATGCCGACAGACCGGCTCCCCGAGAGGTCGAGCAAGCTGCAGAAGCTCGTCGACCACGGCATGGTCATGGCCTACCGGTTGCAGCACGATCCGCTGGTGCAGGCAGGCGTCTCCCTCGCCCTCGACCAGGGCGCACGCGAGCTGGACCGCAACTCCGCCTTCCGCGCCTGGAGCGACCAGCTGGAGCAGATCCTGACCGAGGCGCGGGGCCAGGGCGAACTCCTGCCGCACATCGACGTGACCGACACCGCCGAGCTCCTCACCGGTGCCTTCTCCGGCGTCCAGGCGATGTCGCAGGCCCGCTGCAACCGCGCCGACCTCGGCCACCGCGTCTCCGTGCTGCTCCGCCACGTCCTGCCGAGCATCTCCACGCCCGCGATGCTGGCCGCCCTCGACCTCTCCCCGGAACGGGGCGAGCGGGTCTTCGAGGAGTACCGGGAGAGTTCTCCCGCGACCGCGACGGCCGCGACACCCGTGACGCGGAGTTAGCAGACTCACAGACAGAAACAAACCGGTCGTCCTGTTCTGCGCCTGCTTCCGGGGCCTCTTCCGTACAGTCGGTTCACCTGGCCATGGAAAGGAACCACCGTGCGGCTGCGCTGTGCTGTGCTCGACGACTTCCAGAACGTGGCGACCGAGGTCGCCGACTGGTCGCCGCTCGCGGACGACGTGGAGGTCGTCGCCTTCACCACCCACTTCCCCGACGAGGACGCCCTCGCCGCGGCCCTGACCGACATCGACATCGTCGTCACCCTGCGGGAACGCGTCCCCTTCCCCGCCTCCCTGTTCGCCCGTCTCCCCCGGCTGAAGCTGCTGATCGCCTCCGGCATGCGCAACTCGGTCATCGACTACGCCGCCGCCGAGGCCCACGGCGTCACCGTGTGCGGTACGGCCAGCTCCTCGACCCCGCCCGTCGAGCTCACCTGGGCCCTGCTGCTCGGCCTCGCCCGCGGCATCGTCGAGGAGAGCGACTCCCTGCGTTCCGGCGGCCCTTGGCAGCTCACGGTCGGCGCCGACCTGCACGGACGCCGCCTCGGGCTGCTCGGCCTGGGCAAGATCGGCAGCCGGGTGGCCCAGGTCGGCCTCGCCTTCGGCATGCACGTCAGCGCCTGGAGCCAGAACCTGACCAAGGAGTACGCCGACGAGGTGGGCGTCCATCTGGCCGCCTCCAAGGAGGAGTTGCTCGCCGAGAGCGACTTCGTCTCCGTCCACCTCGCCCTGAGCGACCGCACCCGGGGCCTGCTCGGCGCGCCCGAACTCGCCCTGCTCAAGCCGACCGCCTACCTGGTCAACACCTCGCGCGCGGCGATCGTCGACCAGGAGGCCCTGCTCACCGCCCTGCACGAGGGCCGTATCGCGGGCGCCGGCGTGGACGTGTTCGACATCGAGCCCCTCCCCGCGGACCACCCGATGCGCACGGCCCCCCGCCTCCTCGCCACACCCCACCTGGGCTATGTCTCGCAGGCCAACTACGCGACGTACTACGGCCAGGCGGTCGAGAACATCCGGGCGTACCTGGCGGGTTCACCGGTACGACGGCTGCCCTGAGTGCGGCGGTCAGGCGGCGTCGGCGTCATCGAGGTCGGTCGGCCGCCGGTAGATGCCCTCGCTCCGGCGCAGATGGTGCAGGTCCACCAGATAGCGCCGGAGCGTCACATGGTCGATGTCGTCGCTGTCCTCGCACCAGGCGCGCAGCTTGTCGTCGACGGTCCGCTCCGGATACTCCACGCCCGGCTCGAAGCTCTGCTCGGCGATGTACCTGAGCACCAGCTTCTTACGGGTCCACCGCGCGGGCAGCCGGACCAGCCGCCCGTCCCGGACGAAGGTCCGCAGGATCACGTCGGCCCGCTCGTCCCCGGAGTCCGAGCCGCCGGCGGCGTCGGACCGGCTCTCCCGCTGCGCGGCCTCCCGGGCGTACTCCTTGAACAGCCCGTACGCGACGCCCAGTTCCCCGTCGTCCCCGGCCGTCACCACGCCCTGCTCCCGCAGTCGCCGCAGCGCCACGGCCGTCTCCTTCGGGGACAGCCCCGCCACCCGGGCGACCTCCTCGCCGCTCCCCGCGCCCAGCGCCACGGCGGCGAAGGCGCGTACGCGGATCTCCTCGGCGAAGAGTCGGACCAGTTGCTCCGTCGGATCGGTTGCCATGCCCGGAGGCTAGTGGAGGACGGGCGCGGAGCCGAGTGGTTTTCGGGTGGGGCGGGGCGTGCGGGACGGGCCTCAGGCGTACCGATAGATCTCGGACACGTCCTCCAGGTCGTCCGGAGTCACATCCCACGGGGGCAGCCGCTCGTGCCGGGCGACGATCCGGCCGTCCTGGCCGCGGCTGCGGCCCGGTGGCCGCGCCGGCAGGTAGCGGTGGTTGCGGTGACGCTGCTGCCAGCGCTGCCACTGCATGTCCACGAAGGCGTGGACCAGCCAGAAGACGGGATCGTTGACGGACCCGCCGCCGAGCATGGCGCCCCCCACCCAGCGGTGCACCCGGTTGTGGTTGAGCCATGGGTTGCTGTCGGGGCCCCACCCCTCCATCTTGTTGCGGAAGCCCTTGGTGACCGTGGAGTCCCACGGGGAGACGTCGTAGACGGGGTCCCTCAGCGCCCGGTCCAGATCGGCCTTGGTGGGCAGGTTGATCGGGTTGCGGGCACGGCCCAGGTCCCGGGTGAGGAACCGGTCGTCGGTGACGCCCGCCCTGATGGTCCACCAGCCGTTGCGGTAGGCGAACGGCCCGGTCATCACCTGCCGGTCCCCGCGCCGCCCGTTCCCGCCGAGCAGATCGTCGGTCCACGGCACCGAGGTCGCCGAACGGTTCTTGGTCCAGTCCCAGTACGGCACCGTCACCGAGTCGTCGACGCGGCGCAGGGCGTTCTCGAGGTCCAGCACGAGCATGCGGTGCCAGGGCAGGAAGGAGGGCGTCATATGGGCGGCCCGCAGGCCTCGCTCGCCGTCGCCGCGGAAGTGCCTGATGTGCAGGCGTACGAACTCGTCGTACTCTCCACGCCGTTTGACCTCGAGCAGCGCCCCGACGAACCGCCGCTTCTCACTGGCCGTCAGCTTGCTCACGTTCTTACGCACGTACACCATGCCGGCCCTCCCCGTGCAGGTGCCCGCCGCCGAACGGCCCGGGGGCCAGGTCGCGCAGCCGCCGGCGGGGCCCGAGTTCGTCGACGGCCGCGCGGGTCGCCTCCAGCGGGGTCCGGTACCAGCTGTAGTGGTCGAGCATGCTCAGCCAGGTGCCGTCGGCCCGGCGCATCAGGTGCAGCGGATTGCCGTCCACCGTGACACGCCAGTCGGCGCCGAGGGCGCTGAGACCCTGGATGGGCAGCGGGGCGCCCTGGATCCGGCGGCCGCGGTAGGTCTCGTCGAAGGGGATGTCGGTGGGCCGCTGCCGGTTCGCGGACTCCACGGGCCGGGAGGCGGCGAGCACCGGGGTGAGCGCCACGGCGCCGGAGCCGAGCAGCAGCCGCGCCACCTCCCGCCGTGTCCGCCTCCTCGGCTCAGTGCTCCCCCGGGTGCCCTCCTGCTGCACCGCACCCACCGACACTCCGTCTGCACTGACGGCCATCGCTCACTCCTCGCACGGTTCGGCTGTTCGTACGAGTAACCGTCCGGGGCGCCCCACGGTCACCACTGAAGCGCCCATACGGTGCAGTGGTCAGCTCGTCCAGAAGTCCCACCAGCGGGTCAGGATCAGCATCCCGACGACCCCGATGTGCAGGACGACGAGCACCCAGGTGAACTCCGCGAAGAGGGTCCGCACCGGGCCCGGCGCGGGCAGGAGGCCGGCTCGTACGAGGAACGACGTCAGGTACCAGAACAGCACGATCGTCGCGATCCAGGCCAGGCAGCACCACAGGCACAGGGCGTTGATGCGGTACAGCGACTCGAACTGCAGCCAGGAGACGAACCCGATCCCGAACAGGCAGCCGGCCTCGAAGGTGAGCCAGTACCAGCGCGGGAAGGCGGCTCCGGCCAGCAGGCTCACGCCGACGCCGATCACGACGGCGTAGGTCACCAGACCCAGCATGGGGTTGGGGAACCCGAAGGCCTCGGCCTGGTCGCTCTCCATCACGCTGCCGCAGGACAGCACCGGGTTCAGGCTGCAGCCCGGGGTGAAGTCCGGGTCCTCCAGCAGCTTGAACTTGTCGAGGGTGATGATCCAGGAGGCCAGTAGTCCGGCAGCCCCGGTGAGCACCAGCAGCAGGGCGAACGCGAGGCCGCCGCACGTGGTCCGTCGGGCGTCCGGGGCAGGGGCCGGGGTCACCACCGTGCGGCCTCGCGGTAGACGCGGAGGTAGTCGACGGCGAAGGTGATCGGCGCCGGGTCGCACGGGGCCGGGTGCCACCGGCCGGCGCTCAGCGACAGGTTCAGGACCGGGTACGCCGACCAGTCGGCGCCGACGCCGGTGCCGTCGGAGAAGACGCACTCGCCGTTGACGTACCACTCGACGGAACACGCGCCGTAGGTGGTGCCGACGGTCACCCACCGGTCCGGGGCGATCGCGTCGGCGTCGGTGTAGTACCTCGACGTCGACGCGCGGTCGGCGTGGTTGGACAGCTCCAGCAGAGCCGGGTTGTCCGGGTGGTACTCGAAGGAGTCGATCTCGTTCCCGCCGTCCTTCCACGTCCACAGCGCCGGCCAGGCGCCGGTCCCCGAGGGCAGTTTGACGCGGGTCTCGACATGGTCCCCGGTCCGCACCCGGAAACCCTCGGCGGAGTACTCGGTGGTGAGCAGCCCGGTGCGCCAGGCCCGCAGGCCGTTCTGCAGGGTGCGGTCGGCGGGTGTCGCGGTGAAGGTGGCCACGCCGCCCGAGACGGTCACACAGCCGGGGTCGAGCCAGTCGAGTTTGTCGTCGTCCGGGTTGTGATCGCAGTAGCGGTAGGCGCTGGTCCGGTCGCCGACCCAGGTGGCGCCCCATTCGATCGGGGCGTCGAACTCCTCCGACCAGATCGGCGTGAAGGTGGCGGTGTCGATGGTCATGGCGGCGAGGGTAGGTCACCCGCCGCATTTCCTGATTCACCTCGCGCAGACGATCGAATCGAGCCGGACGCACCATACGATCAGGCGATCCGCCGACCAGATGTCAATCCCTCCGAATGCCTCTGTGCATTCCATTCTTCACCCCTGCGTTTTTCACGCGTATGGAGCAACGAGTCGCTTTTGCAGGGGCCGTGGACTGCTATGTTCTCCAACCGTCGGATCAGAGGTACTTTCAAGCGAGGTGAATCATGAAGAAGGCAATTTTCACCACTGCGGCGTTGGCCATCGGTGCGGGTCTTGTGGGTGGCGGTGCCGCCACGGCGGCGGCCGCCACAGGGTCTTCCACGGGTGAATCGGGCATCACGGCCGGTCCGCTCGGTCTCATGTCCCCGTCCAAGGTGAGCCCGGCGATCGTGCCGGCCGCCGACACTGTGACGCGGCTGGCCCGCGACGGTGGGATCGCGAAGGGAAGCGCGTTCGACAAGAAGAGCAAGAACGCCGGGGGAATGTCCGGCGTTTACCTGGACGGAATGGACCCGGATACCGCCAAGCGGCCCACAATTCCGGTGAAGAACCCGGCGGGCAGCGGTTCCGTCCAGGTCCGTCCGCTGAAGGCGCCGACCGCCGCCGGCTTCGGCTCCCTCCTTCCCAAGTGACGACCCGGCAACCGTACGAGTCCCTGGCCCCGGAATTCTGAGACTCTGATCCGGTTCTCGGCAACCCGCGCACCATCACTCCGGCCCACCGGCCCGCACTCTGCCGGTGGGCCGGAGGCATGTCGGCATCCGTTCCACTGCGGGAATCAAGTTAAGCCGGACACACCAACGGCAGGCCGCATTGCGCCATCCGAAGGAATCTGTCCACGTTTGATTGTTCCCGCCGTGACTTATGCGTGCATATACGGGTTTCCTTTTCGTAAGCGTGCGCAACCGTGAATTCAGGAAGGAACCAAGTTGCCCAAGAAGTTCGCGGTCATCACGGCCCTCGCCCTCAGCACCGTCGTTGCCGGCGCCGGCATTGCTTCTGCCGGTGAATACGACGGCAACGGCAAGACCACCACCGTCAAGGGCGGTGAAGGCTTCTCGTCGGCCCCCGTTGTCGTGAACGCGCCCCAGCAGGGCGTTCTCATCGTCAACGGCACCCTGGTCGACGGTCGCTGCCTCGCCCCGTGGTCCAACGGATCCGTCCTCGGCGGCGTCGTCGCGACGAACTCGCACTACGCCTCCTGCAACACGGGCACGGTCAACCAGCAGCAGGCCGGCCACTACAAGGGCGGTCTCCTCTTCTGACTCCTGGTCCGAGCAATTCGCAGCAGGTAAATCTCCCGACGCAGCCCGGAAAGGGGCAGCTCATGCGTAACAAGGTTACGGCCGTTTCCGCGCTTGCCGCGGGCATCGTTCTGGCGACCGGTGGTACCGCCGCCGCCGACGGCGACATCACCACCGTCCACGGTGGCAAGGATTTCTCGTCAGCCCCGGTCGTCGTCAACGAGCCCCAGCAAGGCATTCTCATCGCCAACGGCACCCTGGTCGACGGTCGCTGCCTCGCTCCGTGGTCCAACGGATCCGTCCTCGGCGGCGTCGTCGCGACGAACTCGCACTACGCCTCCTGCAACACGGGCACGGTCGACCAGACCCAGACCGGCCACTACAAGGGCGGCCTCCTCTTCTGACTCCTGGTCCGAGCAATTCGGAGCAGGTCAACCCCAAACGCAGCCCGGAAAGGCTCAGCTCATGCGTAACAAGGTTACGGCCATTTCCGCCCTCGCCGCAGGCATCGTCCTGGCGGCCGGCGGCACCGCCGCCGCCGACAGTGACACCACCACCGTCAAGGGTGGCAGCGGCTTCTCGTCGGCCCCGGTCGTCGTGAACGAACCGCAGCAGGGGATCGCCGTGGTCAACGGGGCCGTCCTCGACGCCCGCTGCGCCGCGCCGTGGTCCAACGGATCCGTCCTCGGCGGCGTCGTCGCGACGAACTCGCACTACGCCTCCTGCAACACGGGCACGGTGAACCAGCAGCAGCCCGGCTCGTACTTCGGCGGCCTCCTGTTCTGAGCAGTCCTTCGCCCGATGGCGGTCCGCCGGAAACCCGGCGGGCCGCCATCGGCCTTTGTGTGCGGGGATTTCCGCGGCAAAGCATGAGCCCCGTCCGCATGGGAGTGCGGACGGGGCCCACGGAGAGCGCCGACAAGGAGGAATGAGCGCCGATTCACCTGGACCAACGACTCCGAAACACCTATGGTCACCCTGCCTCATTCATTTGGCCCAATGCGGCGAACCACCAGGGCAATTGCACTCCCGCCGCCCCGAGAACGCCGAAGGGCCGACTCCGCGAAGTGCGGAGCCGACCCTGAACATCGAGCCGATGGGCGACGAAGTCGAGGAACGAGTCGCCTGCTTGGATCGCCTACTTGTTGATCGGCAGTCCACCGAGCAGCTGACCGCCGGCGGGGTTCGGCAGCGTGCCGCCGATGATAGGGGTCTTCACCACGCCCGACTTGTTCACGCCCTGCTTGACACCGTCCGTCGTGCGCCTGACGTTGTTGCCCACGTAGCCCGTCGGCACCTTGGCGGCCGAGGGGAGGCTACGGGCGACCGACTTCCCGTTGTCGACGAGGCCGGTGGCCGGCATGTCCACCGCGGCGGCGGGCCCGGCGACACCGGCAACGGCGAGGGAGCCAGCGACGACCGCGGCAGCCTTCAGGTTCTTCATCATGTTCCTTTCCTGGGGACTCGACTTCTGTAACTCGCGTTCGGCGAAGGGGATTTGATTCCGCAGACGCCGTGAGTGAGTCGGTCTCGGTTCTCCTGGGCTAACGAGAGGGGGCCGGTCTGGAAACTCTGCCGCGGACAACTTCCAGGAACTCATACGAAAAGACCCGTGAGGATCGGACGGCCCCCGGCCGATCGGGTGGCCGTCCGGAACCACACCGCACGGCGGCTCCGAATGGGTGGCATCACACGGGAAACAACTCGGAAAGCGACGCCGTTCCGACACGGTCGGCGGCCTGACCGTTAAATATGGATAAGTGTCTGGTGCCGCTCATCCCATGAACTTACAAGGCCGGTTGCCCCGCAGAGCCTGCCGAACAGGCGCGGGATCTTACATCGGGAACGCGAGCCACACATCGTGTTGCTGGTTCGGACTCTTTTCTTCGGAAGGGCGGCCTCGGTCATGCGTATTTCCGCGCCGCACGTCCTGCATGTCGCGCAGCCCGTCGAGGCCGGTGTCGCGCGGGTCGTGACAGACCTGGTGGCCGCGCAGGTCGCCGCGGGGCTGCGGGTGACGGTGGCCTGTCCGGAGGGCGGCACGCTGACGGACTCCCTGCGCGCGGCGGACTGCACGGTGCTGCGCTGGGCCGCGACCCGCGCGCCGGGGCCCCGACTCCCGGGCGAGGTACGGCGGTTGGCGCGGCTGGTGGGTGACGTACGGCCGGACCTGGTGCACGCGCACAGCGCGAAGGCGGGGCTCGCGGCCCGGCTCGCGGTGCGCGGCCGGCTGCCGACCGTCTTCCAGCCGCACGCCTGGTCGTTCGAGGCCGCGGACGGCGTCGTCGCGCGGCTCGCGCTGGGCTGGGAACGGTTCGGGGCGCGGTGGGCGTCGCGCGTGGTGTGCGTGAGCGAGGCCGAGCGGCGTACCGGGGAGCGAAGCGGCATCGCCGCCTCGTGGCGGGTGATCCCCAACGGTGTCGACACCGGAAGGTTCCGGCCGGAAGGGGACAGCGCGCGGTCGGGGACGGGTCCGCTCGTCGTGTGCGTGGGCCGGCTGTGCCGCCAGAAGGGGCAGGACGTGCTGCTGCGGGCCTGGCCCGAGGTGGTGCGGCAGGTGGCCGGTGCCCGGCTGGTGCTGGTCGGCGACGGTCCGGACGCGGAGCTGCTGCGCCGCGGGGCGCCCGCGTCGGTGGAGTTCGCCGGCGCCGCGTCCGACGCCGCGCCCTGGTACCGGGCCGCCGACGTCGTGGTCCTGCCGTCCCGCTGGGAGGGCATGGCGCTCGCCCCGCTGGAGGCCATGGCGTGCGCCCGGCCGGTCGTCGTCACGGACGTCGACGGAGCGCGCGAGAGCCTGCCGCCCTCCTGTCAGCCGTCCTGCCTGGTGCCGCCGGAGGATCCCGGCGCGCTGGCCCGAGCGCTCACGACGCTGCTGCGGGACGAGCCGCTGCGCGCGGCGCTGGGCGCACAGTGCCGTGCGCATGTGTTCGTCGCCCACGACCTGCGGCAGGCCACGGACGCGGTCACCGACCTGTATCGCGAGTTGCTCGGCGTCGTTCCCGCGCCGGTCGTACCCCACTAGAGCAGGAAGTGCATCACTACATGACCGCGGAAAGTACCGTCGCCTCGCCCGCGGGGCCGCAGCGGATGCCGGAAGGCGCTCTCTCCGTTCCCTTCCCGGGCGGCATCGCCGCCGGACGCCGGCCGTCGCCCGGGCGGGCTGCCCGTCGTCCGCGGCGGGCAGCCCGGGTGTTGCTGTGGCTCGTCGACGGCACCGCCGCCCTGCCGGCCGTCCTGGTCGTGCCCGCACCGCACAGGTACCCGCTGGTCTTCGCCCTGCTGGCCCTCGGCGTGCTGGTCCTGAACCGCCGGGCCTGGCTGTACGACACCTCCGTCGTCCCCGGCGTCCTGGACGAGATCCCGGCCGTCTGCGCCCGGATCGCCGTCGGCTGGGCGGCGGTCGTGGTGCTCTCCCCGCTGCGGTCGCTCCCGATGACCGTGCTGGCCGCCGCCGTTGCCGTGCACTGCTGGACGGCGTGCGCGGGCCGGGCGGCGGTGCACGGGTACCGGCGTCGGGTGCTGCGGCGCCGGCCCTGTCCCGCCCTGGTGGTCGGTCCGCTCGCGGCGGCGCGGGGCGTCGCGGGTGCGCTGCTTCGCCACCCGGACTGCGGAGTCCGCCCCGTGGGGATCGTCGCCGACGGCCTGGAGGTCCTCGGCGACACCGACGACGAGCCCGGGCTGCCGGTGCTCACCACGGGGCAGGACGCGCGCCGGGCGCTCATCCAGAACGGTGTGGAGACGGTGCTCGTCGTGGGGGCCGCCACCCGGGTGGAGAAGGCCGCCGTGCTGCGGGGGCTCGCCTCGTACGGCTGTGTGCTGTGGGAGTTGGAGACGGACACACCGTCGTACGGCCTCGGGGGGCGCCGTGCGCGGGTGGGGCTGCTGGCCGGCTTCGCGCGCAGGCCGCTGGCCCCGGCGGGCGGACGGTGGCGCGGCAGCGTGGGCAAGCGGGTGCTCGACGTGGCGCTCTCGGGCTCGCTGCTGGTCCTGGCCGCCCCGGTGCTGCTGGTGTGCGCGCTCGCGCTGCGGGTCATGGACGGGCCGGGCGTGGTGTTCCGGCAGGAGCGGATCGGGAAGGACGGGCGGCCGTTCACGATGCTGAAGCTGCGCACCCACCGGCCCGCCGGCGCGCACGAGGCGGCGACCCGGTGGAGCGTGGCGAACGACCCGGACATGAGCCGGTTCTGCCACTTCCTGCGCCGCACCTCGCTGGACGAGCTGCTGCAGCTGTGGAACGTCTTGCGCGGTGACATGAGCCTGGTCGGGCCCCGGCCGGAACGGCCGTACTACGTCGCCAAGTTCAGCCAGGCCCACCCGGGCTACCCGGCGCGTCACCGGATGCGGACCGGGATCACCGGCCTCGCCCAGATCCACGGGCTGCGCGGCGACACCTCGATCGAGGACCGGTGCCGCTACGACAACGCCTACATCGACACCTGGTCGCTGTGGCAGGACGTCTGCATCCTGCTGCGTACGGCGGCACAGTTCGTACGGCCGACGGGGAGCTGAGCACCGGTGAGCACTCCCTCGGCCGCCCCTCCCCCGCTCGCGCTGTCGCCGCCGGCGCTGCGCCGGGTCCGCTCCGTCCTGTCCGTACTGCCGGTGGTGGCGGTCGTCGTCCTGCTGGGGCTGCCGGTCGCACCGGACAGCGACGTCACACTCGCGGACGCCGCATCGGGACTGGTCGTGCTGGGGGCCGTCGTGCACACCGCACGGCGGGCGCGGCGGCCGCTGACGCGGACGGCGGCGGTCGTGTGCGCTCTGCCCGTGGTGGGCATCGCGGTGGCCGCTGCGGGGGCGGCGACCGGCGGCGACGCGATCACCGGACTGGCCCGCTATCTGCAGCTGTTCGTGCTCGTCCCGGTCGCGGTGATGCTGCTGGTGCGCGACCGGAGGGGCGCCCGGCTGGTGCTGTGGTCCCTGGTCGGCCTCGCGGTGTGGCAGGGAGCGATCGGGGTGCACCAGAACCTCACCGGGACCGGGGCCCTGTATCAGGGGGCCGACATCCGGGCGGTGGGCACGTTCGGGCCGTCCGACGTGATGGGGATGGCGAACGTCGTCTCGTACGGGATGGTGGCCGCGACCGGTCTCGCCCTCGGGGCGCGGGCGCGGCGGCAGCGGGTGTTGGCGGCCGGATGTGCGCTGGCGCTGCTCGTGCCGCTCGCGCTGTCCTTCAGCCGGGGTGCCTGGATCGCCACGGCGGTGGTCTGCGGGGCGCAGCTGTTGGTGGCCGGGGTGCGGCGGGCGGCGAAGGTGTTCGCGGCGGCGGTCGCGGCCTGCGTCGTGCTGGTCGGCGGGTTCGGGGTGGGCGCGGCGGCGGTGCAGGAGCGGCTGACCAGCATCACCCAGGTCGCCGACGCGCCGGACCAGTCGGTCGTCGACCGGTACACCCTGTGGGCGGCGGCGGCCGGCATGTGGCGCGAGCATCCGGTGACGGGCGTGGGGCTGAAGGCCTTCCCCGCACACCGGGACGGGCACGCCTCGCTCGCGCTGTCGTCGGGCAGCGACACGGCGGGCGCCGGCCAGGCCTTCCGGCGCCAACCGCTGCTGTCCCCGCACAACATGTACCTGCTGATCCTCAGCGAGCAGGGGCTGCTGGGGCTGCTCACGGTGGCGGGCGGCTGGCTGGCCCTGCTGGTGTGCGCGGTGCGCCGGCTGCGGCGGGGCGGACGGTGTGGGCGGGGCGGGCGAGGCGGACGCGCCCGGGACTGCGCGCTCGCGGCCTGCGGGCTGCTCCTGTGGCAGCTCGTGAACTTCCTGTTCGCCGACATCGGCGGGCCCTCCACCGTCCTTACGGCCGTCTGCTTCGGGCTCGCCGCCTGGTGGGCGCTGGCAGACGACGAACCGACGGCGCCGGCCGCGGGCGGGGCGACGGCGGCCCCGGCCGCCGACGAGGTGACGGCCGCGGCCGCGGAATCGGGCTCACGGTGAGGCCCTGGTCGGCAGCCGCCGGTGACGCCCCGGAGCAGCACCCGGGCGGCGTGGGCGACAGGCCCGTGGTCGAGGGCATCCGCCCCGGGTACGCGACCGGCGCGCACCACCTGGTCGCCGCCGGGCGACGCGCCGACATGGACGGCCGGCCCGCCGTCGCATCATCGAGGCGCTTCCTCGCGAGGGCGACCTTGCTCTCCGCCGCGCTGTCCATGGCCGGGGCGCTCCTCGGGCTCGGGCGGGATCAGACGCTTGCGCACCTCTTCGGTGCCGGTGCCGACACGGACGCGTTCCTGGTGGCCTGGACGGTGCCCGAGATGGCGTCGACGCTGCTGATCGAGGACGGGATGGCGTTCGTGCTCGTGCCCGCGTTCAGTGTGGCGCTGGCGCGGCGGGCGCGCGGGATCGGCGGCCCCGACCCCGTGCACGCCCTGGTCGCCGCCACGCTGCCGCGGCTGTGCCTCGCCCTCGCCGGCGCGGCCGCCGTGCTCGCGGCCGGCGCGCCGCTGCTGGTCTCCGTCCTGGCGCCCGGCCTGCCCGACCCGGCTCTGGCGGTGTCCTGCACCCGGCTGACCGCGACCTGCGTGCTGAGTTTCGGGCTGGCCGGCTACTGCGGTGCGGCGCTGCGGGCCCACGGCAGCTATCTCGCCCCGGGCGCGATCTACATCGCGTACAACAGCGCGATCATCACCACGATGTTCGCGCTGACCGAGCACTGGGGCGTACGGTCCGCGGCTCTCGGCGTCGCTCTGGGCGGGTTCCTCATGGCCACCCTCCTGGCACCGCCCCTGTGGCGACGGATCACCGGGCGGCGCGGCCGGTCCGTGGGCGCGGGGGTGTACGACGGGGGCGGTGGCAGGCTGCCAGGGTCGCCGGCGGGAGCGTTGGCCGCCGGGCAGCCCGGCCTGTCCGCGAACGCGGCGATGCACGACGGGAGCGGCGGCCGACCCCGACCCCCAGGGCCCGGGGCGCAACTCCCGACCACCGGGCAACCCCACCCGCCCGCGAACGCGACGACGCACCACGGAAGCGGTAGCCGACCCCGACCCCCAGGGCCCGGGGCACAACTCCCGGCCACCGGGCGGCGGCTGGCGCTCGGGCTCGTCTGTGCCGTGCTGCTCTTCGCCCTGTGCCGGCAGTCGCAGGTCCTCATCGAGCGGTACTTCGCGTCCGGGCTGCCCGCCGGGGCGATCTCGCATCTCAACTACGCCCAGAAGGTCGCCCAGTTGCCGATGTCGCTGGCGCTGATGGTGTGTGTCGTGACCTTCCCGGTGGTGGCGCGGGCCATCGCCGAGGGTGACACGCGGCGGGCCAGGGACCGGGTCGAGCGGGACCTGGTGCTGACGGCCTGCCTGGTTCTGTTCGGCGCCGCCGTGGTCGTGGCATGCGCGCCGCAGATCGTCCAACTGCTTTTCCAGCGCGGTGCGTTCACGGCGCAGGACACCGCGACGACCGCCGCCGTCATGCGGGTCTACGCGGCCGGGCTGCTCGGGCACACGCTGGTGGGGGCGCTCGTCATGTCGTACTTCTCGGCCGCCCGGACCACCTGGTACCCGCTGGGCGCGATGGTCGTGGGCGCGCTCACCACGGTCGCCCTCAGCGCCTGGGCCGTTCAGCCCTGGGGCGCCCGCGGCATCGCCGCCGCCAACGCGGCCGGCATCACCGTCACGGCACTGCTCCTGCTGAACGGTCTGGGTCCGCGCACGGTGCCCGTACGCGTCCGCCGGGTCGTCGCCGCGCTGGCCCGACCGGTGTGCGCGGCCGTGTGCGCCACCGGGGCCGGGCTGGCCGGTGCGGGGCTCTTCGCCTCGCCGGCGCCGTCCGTCGCCGCCGGCTGCATCTGCGTGGCCGCCGTGTTCCTCCCCCTGGCCTTGGTCCTCGACGCGGCGGGCGCCCGGTCCCTCCTGGCTCCCGTCGCGCACTCCGTCCACCGCTCCGTCCACCGCTCCGTCACACGAAAGCTGCGCCATGGTCGCTGACACATCCACCGTTCCGCGCACGGCCGAACCCGTTCCCGAACCAACCGTGGGGGGACGCCCGAAAAGGGGCCCCGCCGCCTGGGTGGCCATGTACCACTCCGTCTCGGACTGCCCCGACGACCCCTACAACGTCACCGTCACACCCGCCCGCCTCGAACGACAGCTCGCCTGGATGGCCGGCCGCGGCCTGCGCGGGGTGAGCGTCCGGGAGCTGCTCGCCGCGCGCGCCCGGGGCACCGAGCGCGGCCTGGTGGGGCTCACCTTCGACGACGGGTACACGGACTTCGTCACCACCGCCCTGCCCATGCTGCGCCGCCGGGGTTTCACGGCGACCGTGTTCGTGCTGCCCGGGCTGATCGGCGGCGAGAACATCTGGGAGCCGATCGGCCCGCGCAAGCCGCTGCTCGACGTGGACGGCATCCGCCGTGCCGTGGTCGCGGGCATGGAGGTCGCCTCACACGGCCTGACCCACCGCGATCTGACCAAGGCCACCGACGACGTGCTGCACACCGAGGTCACCGACAGCCGCCACCGGCTCGCCGCCGTCATCGACGACGACGTCGAGGGCTTCTGCTATCCGTACGGCTACGTCGACGAGCGTGCCGCCGACGCCGTGCGCCGGGCCGGTTACCGCTACGCCTGCTCGATCGCCGCCGGTCCGGCCGGCTGCGGCGACTTCGCGCTGCCCCGCATCCACATCGGGCGGGCGGACACCTCGGTGCGGCTGGAGCTGAAGCGCCGTCTGGCCCGGGTCCACGGTCGTGCCCTGGAGGCGGTGTGAAAGCCCTCCACATCATCACCGGCCTCGGCGCCGGCGGAGCGGAGCAGCAACTGCGCCTGCTGCTCCGCCACTTGACCGCGGAGTGCGACGTGGTGGCGCTGACCAACCCCGGCCAGGTCGCCGCCGGCCTGACCGCCGACGGTGTCAACGTCACCCACCTCGGGATGCGCGGCAACCGTGACCTCCGCGCGGTACCCCGCCTGGCCGAGCTGATCCGCGCCGGCGGCTACGACCTCGTCCACACCCACCTCTACCGGGCCTGTCTGTACGGCCGTATCGCCGCGCGGCTCGCCGGAGTCAGGACCGTCGTGGCCACCGAGCACTCGATCGGCGGCTCCCGGCTGGAGGGCCGTCCGCTGACCGCGGGCGTGCGCGCGCTGTACCTGGCCGGCGAGCGCCTCGGCCTCGCCACGGTCGCCGTCTCGCCGACGGTGGCCGAACGGCTGCGGACCTGGGGCGTGCCCGGGCAGCGCATCCGGGTCATCCCGAACGGGATCGACGCGCCCCGGTTCCGGTACGACGAGGCGCGCCGCAAGCAGGCCCGGGCGTTCCACGGGCTGCCGGAGAACGCGTTCGTCGTCGGCGGTGTGGGGCGCCTCACCCCGGGCAAGCGCTTCGACCTGCTCGTGCAGGCGCTGGCCCTGCTGCCCATCAACGTATGGCTGTTGCTGGTCGGCGGCGGCCCCGAGGAGGCGGTGCTGCGGCGCACCGCCCAGATGCTCGGGGTCGCGGACCGGGTGGTGCTGACCGGCGAGCGGCCGTATCTGCCCGAACCCGGCGACAAGGCACCCGACCTGGTCGCCCTGCTGTCCGCGATGGACGTGCTCGCCTCGCCGTCGCCGGAGGAGTCCTTCGGGCTCGCCGTCGTGGAGGCGCTGGCCGCGGGACTGCCCGTGCTGTACGCGAGCTGCCCCGCGGTGGAGGACCTGCCGCCGGACGCGGTGCCCGGAGCCCGGCGTATCACGGGCGGTGCCGGGGCGTACGCACGCGAGCTGCTGCGGCTGCGGGCGGCGGGACCGGGCGAGCGGACCGTCCCGGACGTCGTGCACCGCTACGACATCGCGAGCAGCGCCCGGCAACTGATGGATCTGTACACGGCCGCTCTGTCCGGCTCGACCTCGGAAGTGAGTTCCTCATGACGGACAACCCCGCTCCGCGGACCCCGCTGTCCGGCCGTGCTCGGGCGAAGGGACGGCCCTCGTGGTGGTGGCTGCCGGTCGGCGCGCTGCTCGGTGCCGTGGCCGGAGGCGCCTACGGCCAGTTGAGGCCGCCGGAGTACACGGCGACGAGTTCCGTCGTCGCCGTGCCCACCGGCCGGACCGACGCCGACTACGCCGACGCGCTCGGTTTCGCGCAGGCGTACGGCCGGGTGGCCGCGCAGCTCGCGGTGCTCGGGGACGCGCAGGTGTGGGCGGGCGTGCCGGTCGCGACGCTGCGCGAGAGCGTGCAGGTGGCGACCTCGCCGGACGCGCCGATGGTCGCGGTGTCGGCGACCGCGTCGCGCCCGGGCCAGGCCGTCGACATCGCCAACGCCGTGTCCTACGCGCTGGTCACCCAGGCGAACCACACCAAGGACGCGACCGGTATCCGGCTCGAGCGCCTCGCCCGTGCCCTGAAGCCCAGCGAGCCGTCGTCCGCGTCCCCGGCGCTGACCGCGCTCGTGGGCGCGAGCGCCGGCGGCCTGCTGAGCGGCCTCGCGCTGCTGGCCCGGCCGCGGCGGACCGACGGCGACGACGACCAGACGCGGGCGTCGGTGCCCAGCCCGGCCAACGCGGCGGACGCCCACGGGACGCTTGGATGACCGCGCCCGGCCGCGCGCTGTCGGTGGAGGTGTGCACCGACGAGCGCGCCTTCGCGGGCCTGGCCGGGGAGTGGGACCGCCTGCACCGGGCGTGCCCGTCGGCGACGCCGTTCCAGAGCCATGCCTGGCTGCACTCGTGGTGGCTGTCGTACGGCGGGCCGGGCAGACTGCGGCTGGTCCTGGTGCGCAGCGGCGGTGAACTGGTGGCGGCGGCGCCGCTGATGCGCGCCCACCGCCCGCTGCCGACGCTGGTGCCGATCGGCGGTGCCATCACCGACTTCTGCGATGTCCTCGTCGACGGCAGGGCGGCCACGCAGGGCGCCTGGGCGCTGGCGGACGCGCTGGCCGACATGGCCCGCGACGCCCTGGTCGACTTCGGTGAGGTGCGCCCGGGTGGTGCGATGGAGCGGGTCTTCCTCTGCTGGCGTGGCCCGCGTCACCGGCTGCGTGACTCCGTGTGCCTGGAGTTGCCCGCCGTGCCCGTGGACGAGTTGGTCGGACGGCTGTCGTCGAGGCACGCCCAGCGGGTCCGCAACAAGGTGAAGCGGATCGTTCGGCTCGGCGTCGAGTGGCGTGTCGTACGCCACGACGAGACCGAGGCGGCCCTGCGCCGGCTCGTCGAGCTGCACCGGCTGCAGTGGCAGGGCAGACACATGTCGCCGGAGCACGCGCGGCCTCGGTTCCTGGAGCACCTGGTCCGGTCGGTGGTCCCCATGGCCCGGTCCGGTCAGGCCGCGGTGACGGAGTTCCTGCTCGACGGCGCGGTGGTGGCCGTCAATCTGAATCTGCTGTCAGGACAGATGGCGGGCACGTATCTGTACGGCTTCCACCCGCGGTTGCGGGAGCGCAAGGTGGACGTGGCGGCGATGCTGCTGCACGCCTCCACCGAGCACGCCACGTCCGGCGACGGGCCGCGGGTGCTGAGCCTGCTGCGCGGCGCCGAACCGTACAAGTACCGCTGGCACCCCGAGACCGTCACCAACCAGCGTTTCCTGCTGGCCCGGCGCCGCACCCTCCCGCTGCTGGCCCTCGCGGCCGGCGAGGCGGCCGCGCGTCGCCGGGCCAAGAAGGTCCTGCGCGGGGACCCCGGTCCCGCCGATCACCGGTAGCGCTCCGCCCACTGGAGGCAGACGGTGAGCTTGCCGCCGATCTCGTGCTCGAGCCGGTTCTCCAGGTCCAGCGGTGTGCAGTGGGGCAGCTTGGAGGGCTTGGGCGTCGGCGTCGGCGGCCTGGCCGGCACCGGTGTCGGCTTCGGTGCCGGCTGCGGCTTGGTCCCGGCTGGGACCGTCGGCCCGGTCGGGGCGGTCGGGTCGGTCGGGGCGGTCGGGTCGGTCGGGGCGGGAACGGACGGCCCCGGTTCCGGCTGCGGCAGACGGGGGCGGGACAACAGCGCGCGGTACAGGGCGGCGGCCCGGGGGTTGTCGGAGCACAGCCAGACGCCGTGCGGGCAGTAGTCGGTGATGGTGTTGTACAGCGGCTTGTGCTCGTCCATCCAGGCGAGCATGCGCAGCATGTACGTGATGTTGTCGCCGTTGCGGAACAGTCCCCATTCCGGATACGAGATCGGCTTGCGGTGCCGGCGCGCGAAGTCCACGTGGTGCTGCAGGCCGTAGGGCTCGGACACCTGCTCGTCGAAGCTGAGCCCGCCCGGCTGGTCGTAGGCGTCCATGCCGAGGATGTCGACGAACTCGTCGCCCGGGTAGCACTCCGGCCAGGGAATCGCGTCCATGCCGCGGCTCGGGGCGAAGTCGAACCTGAACTTCTGCCCGGGGACCGAGCGCATGACGGTGACGATGCGCTGCCAGTACTGCTTCCAGCTCTCCGGGTCGGGGCCGCAGCGGTGGGTGTAGGTGACGCCGTTCATCTCCCAGCCGAGCACGATGACGGTGTCCGGCACGTCCAGGTCGACCAGCCGCTCGGCCAGCGCCTCGAAGTGGTCGTCGAACTCGCCGGAAGCGCCGCGCCGCAGCAGCTCCCTGACGTCGTCGTCGGGGACGTTCTCCTCGTTGCGTTCCATCATCGGCACGTTGAGCACGAGCAGCCGGTCGGCCTTGGCCCGCCGCCACTTGGCCCAGCTGTCGAGGAAGCCGTGCGCGCCCTCGATGTTGTGCCAGACGTCCCCCGGCAGATAGGTGTGCCCCACGCGCAGTTCGTGCCCGCCGAGCCAGCGGCTGAGCTGCTTCATGCGCTGCAGGCCGACGGGCCCGTAGTGGAGGTACGCCCCGAACGCGGGGCCGCGCGCGGCCGCTCCCGGCGGGGAGTGCGTGGCGCCCGGGGGCGTGGGGGACGCGGTCGGGGACGAGGTCGGGGACGCGGCGGGTTCGGGATGCGGTGCCGGGTCCGTCACCATGGCGGCGCGGTCCGGCGGGTCGGGACGGGACGCGGCGTCGTCCGCGACGGCCGGGCCCGGGACCAGGGCCGCTGACGCGAATACTCCGGCGGTGGCGAACGCCAGTCGCCTCAGGCGCGCGTGGCACCTGGGGCTGGACCGGCGGTGTTCGGGGTCCATGCGTCCTCCTTCGGGGCAGCTCCCTCCCACTCAGCGATACAGGGTCATATATGCGCTTAATACACCAATCGAGTACGGCGACCCGGCATGGATCGCCCGCAAGAGTGACCGCGAACGGTCAGTCAGTCACGAACGGTCCGCCCGTCGCGCACCTCCCTCACTTGCCGTACAGCGCCTCGATCTCGTCCGCGTACGCCGCCGCCACCGCGTGCCGCTTGACCTTCAGGGACGGCGTCAGCATGCCGTTGTCCTCGTTGAACTCGCCCTCGACCAGGATGAACGCGCGGATCGACTCAGCCCGGGAGACAGCCTCGTTGGCGTAGTCGACGGCCTTCTGGACCTCGGCGCGCATCCGGGGGTCCCCGATCACCTCGGCCGGCGGGGTGTCGGCGGGCAGTTTGCGTACGGCGAGCCAGTGGGCCACCGCCTCGGGGTCGAGCGTGATCAGGGCGCCGACGAAGGGGCGGTTGTCGCCTACGACCATGCACTGGCCGATGGGCGAACGGCTGCGCAGACGGTCCTCCAGCACGGCCGGGGAGACGTTCTTGCCGCCGGAGGTGACGAGGATGTCCTTCTTGCGGCCGGTGATGGTGAGGTAGCCGTCCTCGTCGAGGGAGCCGAGGTCGCCCGTGGCGAACCAGTCGCCTTGGAGCACGGCCTCCGTGGCGGCCGGGTTGTTCCAGTACGAGCCGAAGACGATGCCGCCCTTGATGAGCACCTCGCCGTCCTCGGCGATACGGACGGCGGTGCCGGGGACGGGCCGGCCGACCGTGCCCGGGCGGGGTTTGAGGGGCGGGACGATGGTGGCGGCGGCCGTCGTCTCCGTGAGGCCGTAGCCCTCGTAGACGATGATTCCGGCGGCGTAGAAGAACAGGTTGAGGTTGCGGTCCAGCGGGGAGCCGCCGCTGATGGCGTAGCGCATGCGGCCGCCGAGTTCCTTGCGGATACGGCGGTAGACCAGCAGGTCGTACAGGGCCCAGGCGGCGTAGAGGCCGGGTCCGGGGCCCTTGCCCTCGTCCAGGAACTTGTTCAGATACGCCTCGCCGAAGCGGACGCCGATGCGGTCGGCGCGGTCGAAGGAGGCGCCGCGGCCGATCTTCTCCGCCGTCGCGCGGCCGGTGTCGTGGATCTTCTCGAAGAGGTAGGGGACACCGACGAGGAAGGTCGGGCGGAACTCCCTGAAGGCCGGGCGGAGTTCGTCGGGCTTGATGCTGGGGCAGTGGCCGATCTCGATGCGGGCCATCAGGCAGGCGATCTGGAGGGTGCGGCCGAGGATGTGGGCGAGCGGGAGGAAGAGGAGGGTGGAGGCGTCCTGGCCGGTGACCTCCTTGAAGATCGGGTGGAGCAGTTGGACCGTGTTGGCGGCCTCGGCGTGGAGGTTGCCGTGGGTGAGGACGCAGCCCTTCGGTTGGCCGGTGGTGCCGGAGGTGTAGCAGACGGTGGCGATGGTGTCGGGGGTGAGGGCCGCGCGGCGCTTGGTGACTTCGTCGTCGGGGAGGTGCCGGCCGAGGGTGGTGAGGGCGGCGAGAGCGGTGAGGGCGGTGAGCTCATCGGCCTTCTGCGGCGCGTCCAACTGCCATATGCGCGGGGGATGTTGGTGGCCGGCCGTGGCTGTCGTCACCGTCTCGGTGTTCTCCTCCGTCTCGGTTATGACGTAGTGGGCGCCCGAGTCGCGGACGATCCACTCCACCTGGTCGGCGGAGGAGGTGGCGTAGACGGGAACGGTCTGGCCGCCCGCGGCCCATATGGCGAAGTCCAGGACCGTCCACTCGTAGCGGGTACGGGACATCACGGCGACCCGGCCGCCGGGTTCGAGTCCTGCCGCGATCAATCCCTTGGCCACGGCGGTGACTTCGCGGGCGAAGCCGGTGGTGGTGACGGGGTGCCAGGTGGTGCCCCGCTTGCGGCGGAGGACCACGGCGTCGGGCGCCTCGGCGGCGTTGGTGTAGGGGAGGTCGGCGGTGGTGCCGGTGGTGGGGTGGGCGGCGAGGGGTGGGGTGCGGGCCTCGCGGACCACTCCGCGGTCGTCCTTCGTGATTTCGACTCTGGTGCGCGCCATCAGGTCGGTGCGCTGCTTCGCCCGCTTCAGGTCCTTGCGTACGCCCATGTCGGCTCCCGGTGCCAGGTGGACTTACCGGGGGGTCAACTTACTCGCGCGTAGCGGAAGGTCAATGGGTCTGGTGGTGGTTGGGTGCGGGTGCGATGTGGGGTGCCTGCGGCGGCCTGTGCGGCCTCGGTGGGGGTGCGCGTAGCGCCTGCGGGTGGGTTGTGGGTCGGGGCCGTGCCGGGGGGTGTCCGTCCTCGGACCGGCGGCTGGACTTAGGCCGGGAGGTGCTGCGTGTTGACGCCGGCCACTGCGGGCGGACACCCCCCGGCACGTCCCCTTCCCGCCGTAGGCGACTGCGGGCCCGTGGGGGTACGCGGCCCCCAGCGAGCCCTCGCCTCAAGACGCCGGCCCAGGCATTTCAGCCCGTCCGGCGTTTGAGGACGAGGCCCCTTCAGGGCCGAAGCGGGGGTCTGGGGGCGGCAGCCCCCAGGGACGGGACGGGTAGGGGCGGCGGGGGCGAGGAAAAGGACTGGTGCGCCGGGGCGGGTCAGTCCTGGCCCGTGAGGTCGGTCGCACGGTGGATCGCGTCGGCGAGGTGGCGTACCTCCTCGTCCTCCGTGGTGGTCGCCAACCTGTCGGCACGGTCGGCCAGTTCGGCGAGGCCGGACGTGCCCGGCAGGGCGTTCCAGCGGTCGTCGCCGAGGCGGAGGGCGTCGGCGAAATAGGCGGCCGTGGCGGTCACCTGGAAGCGGGGGCTCGCGCTCCAGACGGAGTCCTGGAGGGCACCGGTCTCCAGACGGCCCGACTCCTCGTGCGGGGCCCTGGACCCGGGGTCGAGCCAACGGACGCTCGCCGTGGCGAGGTGGCCCTCCGTACCGGGGCGGGTGCGGACGGCGTAGAGGGCCGTCACCGTGTGGCCGGGCCCGACCTCGCCGCCGTCGACGCTGTCGTCCCGGAAGTCCTCGTCGGCGACCTGCCGGTTGTCGTAACCGATGAGGCGGAACTCGGAGACCGTCGTTTCGTCGAAGGCGACCTGGGCCTTGGCGTCGCGCGCCGTGAGGTCGATGTTCTTCGGAAGCTCCTCGCAGAAGACCTCGCGGGCTTCGTCGTCGGAGGAGACATATGTCGTGTGGCCGTCGCCCTTGTCGGCCAGGCGTTCCATCAGGGCGTCGCCGTAGTCGCTGCCGACGCCCACGCCGAAGAGGGTGATGCCGTGTTCACGGCGCTCGGAGGCGATGCGTTCGAGGATGCTGTCCGCGTCGGTGTCGCCGGTGTTGGCCAGGGCGTCGGAGACGAGGACGACGCGGTTCGTGGCGCCCTCCCGGAGGCCTTCCACGGCTGTTTCGTAGCCGGTTTCCACGCCTGCGCCCAGGTTGGTGGAGTCCGTGGGCTCCAGGCTGTCGATCGCGTCGTGGATGTCGCCGCGGTTGTCGTCGAGGCGGGTCATCGGCAGGACCGTCTCCGCCTCGTCGCTGAAGGTGACGATCGCGACCGAGTCGTCGTCGCGGAGTTGGTTCGTCATGACGCCCAAGGATTCCTTGGCGAGGTCCAGGCGGCCGGGTTCGGCCATCGAGCCGGAGATGTCGATGACGAAGGTGAGGGCGGCGGGCGGGCGCTCGTCGGCATCGGCGGCCGGGCGCGTGGCCAGGCCCACGCGGACCAGGGACCAGTCCTCGCGGTCGGTGCGGGCGCCGTCGACGGTGACCGTGAAGCCGTTGCCGTCGGGGCGGTCGTAGTCCTGGCGGAAGCTGTTGACGAACTCCTCGGGGCGGACCGTCGACGGGTCGGGCAGCCGGCCGTCGGCGAGGGACCGGCGCGCGTAGCCGTAGGAGGCGGTGTCGACGTCGAGGGCGAAGGTGGAGAGGTAGTCGGGGGCGGGCGCGAACTCGCGGGACTCCGAGTCGTCGTTGCCGTCGTTGTTCTTCTGTTCGCCCGTTCCGCCGGTGCTGTGCGTGTAGTCGGGGGCCGGGAAGCCGCTGGCGTAGCCGTTGTTGTCCGCCGCGGAGTCCCCGCTGTCGTTGGCGCCGCAGCCGGTGAGCAGCAGGCCCGCCGCCGCGCCGAGTGCCAGGAGGCCTCGTATTCGTTGTCCTCGGTATCGCTCCATCATCCGTGCCCCCTTGGTCCGTTGACGTCGACTTCTGTGACTGTGACGGGCCAGGGGGCCGGAACGTGCGCTACGGAGCGTTGCGGATGAGTCTCGAAGAGGGCACGGGGGCGGCCCTTCGAGACCGGTGGGTGATCCTCCGTTGACCTACGACACCACGTCCTTGCGGGCAAAACCGCGGAAGGCCAGCGCGAACAGCACCATGGCGTACGTTATCGACAGGGACGTGCCCTGGATCATGTCGGTCCAGTCGAGTTGGGGTCGTACGGCGTCCAGCCAGGCGTACTGCCAGTGCGAGGGCAGGAACTCCCGCCAGTCGCCCAGGGCCGTCACCTCGTCGAGGACGTTGCCGATGATGGTCAGGCCGACCGCGCCGCCGACCGCGCCCAGCGGTGCGTCCGTCCGGGTGGACAGCCAGAACGCCAGGGCGGCGGTGACCAGTTGGGACACGAAGATGTACGCCACGGTGATCACAAGGCGCTGGGCCGCGGTGCCGGCGGCCAGTGAGCTGCCGGTGGGGAGCTCCAGCGGGCCCCAGCCGTACGCCGCCGTGCCCACGGCGAGTGCGACGACCGGCAGCAGGATCATCGCGGCCAGGCTGAGGCTCAGCCCGACGACGAGCTTGGACCACAGCAGGCGTGCCCGGGGCACGGGCGCGGCCAGCAGATAGCGCAGGGAGGACCAGCTGGCCTCCGAGGCGACCGTGTCCCCGCAGAACAGGGCGACGGGGACGACGAGCAGGAAGCCCGCGGAGGCGAACAGGTTGACCGCGGCGAAGTTCGCCCCGGACAAGGTGGCCGTGTCCATCAGGCCGGTCCCACCGTTGCGTGAGTCCGGTGCGCCGCCCACCTGGAAGGCGATGAGCAGGACGAACGGCAGGGCGAACAGGATGCCGCCCATGACGAGCGTGCGGCGCCGCTTCAGCTGCCGGACCAGCTCGACCCGGATGGGCAGGGTGCGGCCCGCGCGGTAGCCGTCGGCGACCTCCGCGCGGCCCGTCAGCGTGCTGCTCATGCGGAGTCTCCGATCAGGGTGAGGAAGGCGTCTTCGAGGCGGCGGTGCGGGCCCACCGCCTCCACCGGGACTTCCAGCCGGACGAGTTCGGCGATCAGGCGCTGTGCGCTGCCGTCCGCGTCGAGCTGTATGAGCAGGCCGCCGTCGGTGCTCACCGCCGAGGCCACGCCCGGCAGGGCGGCGACCTTCTCGACGAGGGGCTCGTCCACCGGCGTGCCGGTGCCGACCAGCAGGGTGTCGCCCGAGCCGACGATCTCGCCGACCGGGCCCGCCTGGACGAGCTTGCCGTGGTCCATCACCACGAGGTGGGTGCAGGTCTGCTCGACCTCCGCCAGCAGGTGGCTGGAGACGATGACCGTGCGGCCGGCCGCCGCGTACCGGATCATGACCTCGCGCATCTCGCGGATCTGTGGCGGGTCGAGGCCGTTCGTCGGCTCGTCGAGGATCAGCAGGTCCGGCAGGCCGAGCATGGCCTGGGCGATGGCGAGGCGCTGGCGCATGCCCTGCGAGTAGGTGCGGACCGCTCGGGCGAGCGCGTCGCCGAGGCCCGCGATCTCCAGGGCCTCGTCCAGGTGGGCGTCCTGCGGCGGACGGCCGGTGGCCTGCCAGTACAGCTCCAGGTTCTCGCGGCCGGACAGATGCGGAAGGAAGCCCGCACCCTCGACGAAGGCGCCGACGCGGGAGAGCACGGGGGCGCCGGGCGCGATCGCGTGGCCGAAGACGCGGATCTCTCCGCCGTCCGGCTTGATCAGGCCCATCAGCATGCGCAGTGTCGTCGTCTTGCCGGCGCCGTTCGGGCCGAGCAGGCCGAGCACCTGGCCCTTCTCCACCCGGAAGGACAGGTCCCTGACCGCGTAACGGTCGGCGGACTTCGCGTACCGCTTGCTCAAGTCCGTGATCTGGAGCGGCACTTCGGCCAGTGCCGGCTCGGGGGCGGCGGGCGCCTTGGTGCGGCGCCGTCCGGTCACCAGCAGGGCCAGCGCGATCCCGGCGCCCGCGAGGGGCAGCCACCACACCCAGGCGGACAGCGTGGACGCGGTGTCGGTGTCGCCGAGCGCCGTCGGGACCGACAGCTCACCCTTCAGGGAGACCGTGTACGTCGCCGGGGCCGTCGGGGAGGCGTAGCCGAGGTCGGTGGAGGCGAGGACCAGGCGCAGGCGGTGCCCGTCGTCGATCTCGTGGTCGATCGCCGGGAGGGTGATCGTGACGTCCTTGCCGGCCTTCGCGCCCTCGACGCGGACGGGTTCGACCAGCTGGGAGGGGAGCACCTGCTGGCCCTGGCCGCCCGGGCCGACGTCGTACACCTTGGCGAAGAGCACGGCGTCCTCGCTGGTGGACTTCACATGGACGGTGACCGTCGGCGACCCGGTGATCTGCAGGTCCTCCCGGACGGGCGCCGACTCGAACGCGGCGTACTGGCCCGGGAAGTCGAGGGACACCCCGACGCCGAGCGAGGACAGCTGGGCGAGTCCGCCGGAGCTGCCGAATCCGGGCAGGGCCGATACGGCGGGCGGGCTGGCGCCGGCCGGGTTCGCGAAGCTCTGCTCGCGCCCGGTGAGGGCGATCTCGCGCTCCTTGCCCTGCAGGCCGGGGTACTTGTCCGCGCTGACGCCGCTGAGCCGGGGCTCGCCGTCTCCGGTGCCGGTGCCGAGGGTGCGGGTGACGCGGAAGGCCGGGCCCGTGTCGGCGCTCTTGTCGTCCTTGAGGTAGCGGTCGAACCAGGACTTCACGCGGCCCTGGATCCGGCTCGTCTCCATGTCGCCGCCGTCATGGCCGCCGGAGATCCAGTCGACGTCGACCGGGGCGCCGTTGGCGCTGATGGCCTTCGCCGCCTGGTCGGCCTGGCCGAGGGGGAAGAGGGAGTCGGACTGGCCCTGCATGAGCAGGGTGGGCACCTTGATGCGGTCGCCGACGGCGGACGGCGAGCGCTCCTCCAGCATGGTGCGGGCCGCGGCGTCCGGGGTGCCGGACTCGGCGACCCGGTCGTACATCTCGCAGATCTGCGTCTCGAACTTGTCGCAGCCGCCGGCCGAGTTGACGAAGATGCCCGCCCAGAGCTTCTTGAACACGCCGTTCGGGAACAGGGCGTCCGCGAGGTTCCAGTACGTGATCGCCGGGGCGATGGCGTCCACGCGGTCGTCGTGGCCGGCGGCCAGCAGCGAGATCGCGCCGCCGTAGGAGCCGCCCGCCATGCCGACCCGGGGGTCGCCGCTCTTGTCGAGCTCGACCTGGGGCTGCTTCGCCAGCCAGTCCAGCAGCCTGGAGACGTCGGCGACCTCGCCCTTCGGGTCGTTCAGCCCGACCTTGCCGGTCGACTTCCCGAAGCCGCGGGCGGACCAGGTGAGGACGGCGTACCCGTCCCGGGCGAGGTCCTCGGCCTGCTGCCGTACGTCGTCCTTGCTGCCGCCGAAGCCGTGTCCCAGCAGGACGGCCGGGCGGCGTTCTGAGGCGCCGGAGGTGAAGAACGAGGTGTCGATGCGGACCCCGTCCCCCATGTCCATGACGCGGTCGGCGTGCTGCACCGCGGGCGTGTCGTCGTCGGCGACGGCCGTCCAGGTCCCGGCACCGGCGAGGACGACGACGGAGGCCGCGGCGGCGATCCACCGGCGCGGCCTCCGTACTCGCCCTCGCAGTGCGGGCAGTCGAAGATCCATGGTTCAACGGTACGGGGCCAACCTGTCGGCAAGTTATCGACCGAGGGCTGAATCACGGGACCTCCCGTGGGGGTACGCCGGGGATTTTGTCTACCGCATCCGTGGTACGGCGGCTGAGGGCTCGATCCGTTCTGTGCTCTGCCGAGTGCGGCTGCGTCGTGGCTTGTCACGCCCACGCGGCGGAGCAGCAAATCGATGCAGCCCCGCGCCCCTAAAGGGGCGCCTGCTCGTCCGTCGGTATGGAGACCAGCCAGCGTGTGTCCCGGCGCGGGCGCAGGTACAGCGCCCAGTACAGGGTGGCCACCGCCACTATCCCGCCCGTCCACAGCAGGTACGTCGTCTCCTGCCGGCTCAGGACGTACAGCAGGACCGCGATCAGCAGCACCGGCATCGCCGGCCACAGCGGCATTCGCCACGCGGGCGTGTGCTTGTGGGGGCCTCGGCGGGACGTCAGCGCGGCGACCGCCACCAGCAGGTACATGCCGGTCACCGAGACGCCCGTGACGCCGTACAGGGTGTCGAGGTTCACGAAGCACAGGGCCGCGCCCGGTACGCCCACCGCCAGCGTCGACACCCACGGGGAGCCGAAGCGGCCGAGCTTGGCGAGGACGTTGTTGACCGGCTGGGGCCAGGCCTTGTCGCGGGCGGAGGCGAACAGGACGCGGGAGTTCTGGATGACCATGACGATGCCCGCGTTGATGATCGCGAGGGCCACGCAGAGGCTGACGAAGGTGCCGGTCGCGGAGTTGGACCAGGCCGTCACCATGGTGCCGATGTCGCCGCCGGTCAGCTCCTGGAGGTCCGACGCGCCCAGGGTGATCGCGACGACCGGGACCAGGATGATCACGGCGGAGATCCCGAGGGTGGCCAGGACCGTGCGGGCGACGTTGCGGCGCGGGTTCTCCAGTTCCTCGGAGAGGTAGACGGCGGTCGAGAAGCCCTGGGTGACGAAGAGGGCGATGGCGAGTCCGGAGACGATCAGCAGGGCCGTCACCGTGTCCGTACGGCCGTCCGGGGCGGCCACCTCCATCGACAGCAGGCTGCCGGGGCCGCGCTCGGCGTGCGCGAAGCCCAGTACCGCCACGACGGCCGCGGCGATGACCTCCAGGACCAGGAAGACGCCGGTGATCCAGGCGTTGGCGCGCAGGTCGAGCAGGCCGGCGAGGGTGGCGAGCAGCATGACGGCGGCGCCGGCCAGGGACGGGTCGAGGTGGACGAGCGGGGCGAGGTAGTCGGCCGTGCCCATCGCGATCACCGGCGGGACGATCATGACGACCAGCAGGGACAGCACGAAGACCAGCCAGCCCGCCAGCCGTCCGGCCAGCGTGGACACCATCGCGTACTCGCCGCCCGCGCTGGGGATGAGGGTACCCAGCTCCGCGTAGCAGAACGCCACGGCGATGCAGAGCAGGGAACCGATGGCGATCGTGAGGGCGGTGGCGGTGCCGAGCGAGCCGAACAGGTCGGGGACGACGACGAAGAGGGTGGAGGCGGGGGTCACGCAGGAGAGCGTGAGCAGGGTGCCGCCGACGACGCCGATGGAGCGCTTGAGCTTCTGGGGGCTGTCCGACGCCTCGACGACGGCGCCCTCGACAGGGGTGAGGGTGTCGGTCACGAGGGGGATGCAACATTGACGGAAACCGTCACGTCAATGGCTCATTCCCTTCGGAATTCGTCGCCAGAGGGCGACTTGACGCGTGTTAACGTTGCGTCAAAGCCGTGTACAGCGCGACTTTCGAGCATGCGGGAACCGCAGCGCGGGCCCGCAAAAAAATGGGGCCGTCCGCGATCCGGACGGCCCCACACGCTCAGGTCGGTGCGTCAGTGGTTGCGCGGGAAGCCGAGGTCGACGCCGGACGGGGCGTCGGCGGGGTCGGGCCAGCGGGTGGTGACGACCTTGCCTCGCGTGTAGAAGTGCGTGCCGTCGTTGCCGTAGATGTGGTGGTCGCCGAAGAGCGAGTCCTTCCAGCCGCCGAAGCTGTGATAGCCGACGGGGACCGGGATCGGGACGTTCACGCCGACCATGCCGGCCTCGATCTCCAGCTGGAAGCGGCGGGCGGCGCCGCCGTCCCGGGTGAAGATCGCGGTGCCGTTGCCGAACGGCGAGCTGTTGATCAGCGCCACGCCGTCCTCGTACGTCTCGGCGCGCAGGACGCACAGGACCGGGCCGAAGATCTCGTCCTGGTACGCCTTCGCGGACGTGGGCACCTTGTCCAGGAGCGAGATGCCGATCCAGTGGCCGTCCTCGAAGCCGTCGACCGTGTAGCCGGTGCCGTCGAGGACCACCTCGGCGCCCTCGGCCGCGGCGCCGGTGACGTAGGAGGCCACCTTGTCGCGGTGCGCGGCGGTGATCAGCGGGCCCATCTCGGAGGTCGGGTCGTTGCCGGGACCGATCTTGATCTTCTCGGCGCGCTCGCGGATCTTCTCCACCAGCTCGTCGCCGATCGAGCCGACCGCGACGACCGCGGAGATGGCCATGCAGCGCTCGCCCGCGGAGCCGTACGCGGCCGACACGGCGGCGTCCGCGGCCGCGTCCAGGTCGGCGTCCGGGAGGACCAGCATGTGGTTCTTGGCGCCGCCCAGGGCCTGGACGCGCTTGTGGTTGGCGGCGGCGGTGGTGTGGATGTAGCGGGCGATCGGGGTCGATCCGACGAAGGAGACGGCCTTGACGTCCGGGTGCTCCAGAAGGCGGTCGACGGCCACCTTGTCGCCGTGGACGACGTTGAAGACGCCGTCCGGGAGACCGGCCTCCGCCAGCAGCTCGGCGATCTTGATGGACGCCGACGGGTCCTTCTCGCTCGGCTTGAGCACGAAGGTGTTGCCGCACGCGATGGCGATCGGGAACATCCACATCGGCACCATCGCCGGGAAGTTGAACGGTGTGATGCCCGCGACGACACCCAGCGGCTGCCGGATCGAGGAGACGTCCACCCGGCTGGCGACCTCCGTCGACAGCTCGCCCTTCAGCTGCACGGTGATGCCACACGCCAGGTCGACGATCTCCAGGCCGCGCGCCACCTCGCCGAGGGCGTCGGAGTGCACCTTGCCGTGCTCGGCGGTGATCAGCTCGGCGATCTCGTCGCGGTGCGCGTCCAGCAGTGCGCGGAACTTGAACAGGATCGCGGTGCGCCTGGCCAGCGAGGACTGGCCCCAGGTCGCGTAGGCCTCCTTGGCGGCCGCGACCGCCGCGTCCACCTCGTCGACCGAGGCGAAGGCGACCTTCGTGGTGACCGCGCCGGTCGCCGGGTCGGTGACCGGCCCGAACGTGCCCGACGCGCCCTCGGCGGTCTTGCCGCCGATCCAGTGGTTGACGATCTTCGTCATGACCGGTTTCTCCTTCACAGATGGCGGCGTCGGGTCGAGACGTGCCGTTCGTAGAGCTCACGGGCCTTGACCGCCGACGGTCGCGTCGCGGTCTCGGCCACGGGAACATCCCACCAGGCCTGCGCGGGCGGCGGGCCCGACACTGTGTCTGCCGTTTGGGTCTCGACGTAGACACATGTGGGAGTGTCCGCGGCGCGGGCCTCGGCGAGCGCCTCGCGGAGATCGCTGACGGTCTTCGCGCGCAGCACCCGCATGCCGAGGCTCGCGGCGTTGGCGGCCAGGTCGACGGGGAGCGGGGCGCCCGTGAACGTGCCGTCCTCCGAGCGGTACCGGTACGCGGTGCCGAAGCGCTCGGCCCCCGTCTCCTCCGACAGGCCGCCGATGGACGCGTACCCGTGGTTCTGCACGAGCAACACCTTGATCGCGACGCCCTCCTGCACGGCGGTCACGATCTCCGTCGGCATCATCAGGTACGTGCCGTCGCCGACCAGCGCCCACACGTTGCGCTCGGGAGCCGCCAGCTTCACGCCGATCGCGGCCGGGATCTCGTAGCCCATGCAGGAGTAGCCGTACTCCAGGTGGTACTGGTCCCGCGAGCGCGCCCGCCACAGTTTGTGCAGGTCTCCGGGGAGGGAGCCGGCCGCGTTGATGATCACGTCCGACTCGTCGACGATCGCGTCCAGCGCGCCAAGCACCTGCGGCTGCGTCGGCCGTACGTCCGGCTCGTCGGCCTCGTAGCAGGCGTCGACGCGCTGCTCCCAGCGCTCCTTGTCCTCGGTGTACTCGGCGATGTAGCTGTCGGCGACCCGGTGGCCGTGCATCTCCAGCCTCTCGGTCAGCTCCTCCAGGCCGGTGCGGGCGTCCGCGATCAGCGGCATGCCGGCGAGCTTGTGGCCGTCGAAGGGCGCGATGTTGAGGTTGAGGAAGCGGATGCCGTCGCCGGCGAAGAGGGTGCCGGAGGCGGTGGTGAAGTCGGTGTAGCGGGTGCCGACGCCGATCACCAGGTCGGCGGTGCGGGCGAGTTCGTCGGCGGTGGCGGTGCCGGTGTGGCCGACTCCGCCGACGTCCTGGGGGTGGTCGAAGCGCAGGGAGCCCTTGCCGGCCTGGGTGGAGGCGACCGGGATGCGCGTGACCTCGGCGAACTCGGCAAGGGCCTCCTCGGCGCGACTGTGGTGGACGCCGCCGCCCGCGACGACCAGGGGCCTGCGGGCGGACCTGATCGCCCGTACGGCCTCGGCGAGTTCGGTCGGGTCGGCGCCGGGGCGGCGTACCACCCAGGTCCGCGCGGCGAAGAAGTCGTCCGGCCAGTCATAGGCCTCGGCCTGCACGTCCTGCGGGAGCGCGAGCGTCACCGCGCCGGTCTCGACGGGGTCCGTCAGTACCCGCATGGCGTTCAGCGCGGACGGGATCAGGGCTTCGGGGCGGGTGATCCGGTCGAAGTACTTCGACACCGGGCGCAGACAGTCGTTGACCGACACATCGCCGGCGTACGGGACTTCGAGCTGCTGGAGGACCGGGTCGGCGGGGCGGGTGGCGAAGACGTCGCCGGGGAGGAGCAGGACCGGGAGGTGGTTGACGGTGGCGAGGGCGGCGCCGGTGACGAGGTTGGTGGCGCCGGGGCCGATGGACGTGGTGACCGCGTGGGTGGAGAGGCGGTTCGACTGGCGGGCGTAGCCGACCGCCGCGTGCACCATCGACTGTTCGTTGCGGCCCTGGTGGTACGGCATGGTGGGTGCTGTCCCGCCACTGGACGCGGCGCCGTACTCGATGAGCGCCTGGCCGATCCCGGCGACGTTGCCGTGGCCGAAGATTCCCCAGGTCGCGCCGATCAGGCGCTGCCGTACGCCGTCGCGCTCGGTGTGCTGGGCGGACAGGAAGCGGACGAGCGCCTGTGCGACCGTGAGCCTCGTCGTTGAGGTCATCGGTAACCCCCTGTGCTTTCTGGGTGGGCCGAAAAGAAGCGGATCCGGCACTCTCGTACGGTTCCGCGACCCCGTCCGACTCGATGGCGCGGGTGGGGGACCTCCGGCGCGGGGCCGTAGCGGGCGGGGAGTCTTCGCTCGCACTTCGCTCCTGCCAAAGCAAAGCGGCGACCCGCGCCGGAGGCGATCGGTGCGTCGGCGCTCCGCTGGGAGAGCCGACGTGGTGTTGCGTGTCGTGCGGGGCCGGCCGCGTCCGTGTGGCCGGGCCGCGGGGCGGTGTCGCCTCGCGGCCTGAGGGGACGGAGCGTCCGGCTCGTGGTCATGGGGACCTCACAGCAGTCCTACGGCAGTGTCCACCGCGGCGGTCACGTCGCCGTCGGCCGGGTAGAGCAACGAGCGTCCCACCACCAGGCCCCGCACGGTGGGCAGTTGGAGCGCACCCCGCCACTTCTCGTACGCCCCGTCCTGATCGTCCCCGACCTCGCCGCCGAGCAGCACGGCGGGCAGCGTGGAGGTCGCCATGACCTCGGCCATGTCGTCGGGGTTGTCGGTGACCGGCACCTTCAGCCAGGTGTAGGCCGAGGTGCCGCCGAGCCCGGAGGCGATGGCGACGGACCTGGTGACGGCCTCCGCGGACAGGTCGTTCCTGACCTTGCCCTCGGGGGTGCGGTGGCTGATGAACGGCTCGACGAAGACGGGGAGTTGACGCGCGGCCATGTCGTCGATGGCGCGGGCGGTGGACTCCAGGGTGGTGAGGGAGCCCGGGTCGGCGTAGTCGATGCGCAGGAGCAGCTTGCCGGCGTCGAAGCCGAGGCGCTGGATGTCCTCGGGGCGGTGGCCGGTGAAGCGGTCGTCGAGTTCGAAACTGGCGCCCTGGAGGCCGCCGCGGTTCATGGAGCCCATGACGACCTTGCCGTCGAGCGCGCCGAGGAGGAGCAGGTCGTCGAGGATGTCGGCGGTCGCGAGGACGCCGTCGACGCCGGGGCGGGACAGCGCCAGGCAGAGGCGTTCGAGCAGGTCGGCGCGGTTGGCCATGGCGAACCTGCGGTCGCCGACGCCGAGGGCGCCGCGGGCCGGGTGGTCGGCGGCGACGATCATCAGCCGGCCGGAGTCGCCGAGGAGGGGCCGGCGGGTACGGCGGGCCGCCGCCTCCGCGACCGCTTCCGGACGCTGGGTGCGCAGGCGGACCAGTTCGGCGATGTCGACGCTCACTTGACGGCCCCCGCGGCGATGGCGGCCTCGATCTCGTCCGGCGTCGGCATCGCGGAGGAGCACTCCAGGCGAGAGGCGACGATGGCGCCGGCGGCGTTGGCGTGCCGCATGGTCTTCTCCAGGTTCCAGCCGTTGAGGAGCCCGTGGCAGAGGGAACCGCCGAAGGCGTCGCCGGCGCCGAGGCCGTTGAGGACGTTCACCGGGAGGGGCGGGACCTCGGCCTGCTCGCCCTGGCTGTTGACGGCGAGGACGCCCTTGGGGCCCTGCTTGACCACGGCGATCTCGACACCGGCGTCCAGCAGCGCGCGGGCGGCGGCATGGGGCTCGCGTACGCCGGTCGCGACCTCCACCTCGTCGAGGTTGCCGACGGCGACGGTGGTGTGCTTGAGGGCCTCGGCGTAGAAGGGACGGGCCGTGTTCGGGTCCTTCCAGAACATGGGGCGCCAGTCGAGGTCGAAGACCGTGATGCCGGACTTGGCGCGATGGGCGAGAGCCGCGAGCGTCGCCGTACGGCTGGGCTCCTCGCTCAGGCCGGTGCCGGTGACCCAGAAGATGCGGGCGTCACGGATGGCGTCGAGGTCGAGCTCGTGGGCGTCGATCTCCAGGTCCGGGGCCTTGGGCTGCCGGTAGAAGTACAGCGGGAAGTCGTCCGGCGGGAAGACCTCGCAGAAGGTGACCGGGGTGGGCAGGCCCGGGACCGGGGTGACCCAGCGGTCGTCGACGCCGAAGCCCTGGAGGGCCTCGTGGAGGTAGGTGCCGAAGGGGTCGTCGCCGGTCCGGGTGATGACCGCGCTCTGCCGCCCCAGGCGGGCCGCGGCCACCGCGACGTTCGTCGCCGAGCCGCCGAGGAACTTGCCGAAGGAGGTGACCTGCGGCAGCGGGACGCCGGTCTGCAGCGGGTAGAGGTCCACCCCGATCCGCCCCATGGTGATCAGGTCGTACGCCATCGCGTTCCCTTCGTATCGGCTCTCCCGGCTTTGTAGTCCGGTGCACGCACCCCTGTCAATGTTTTGTCCAGACATTCGGACCAGACCTTGACAGCGCTTGCCACAGGCGCTGAAGCTGACCGCCATGACGTCGTTGTCACCTCAGTCCTCACTGTCCCGCATCCGGATCGGCTCGGCTCCCGACTCTTGGGGTGTGTGGTTCCCCGACGACCCCCAGCAGGTCCCCTGGCTGCGCTTCCTCGACGAGGTCGCCGAGTCCGGCTACGAGTGGATCGAGCTGGGGCCGTACGGGTATCTGCCGACCGATCCCGCCGTCCTCACCGAGGAGACGGCGAAGCGTGGCCTGAAAGTGTCGGCGGGGACCGTGTTCACCGGTCTGCATCACGGCGAGGCCGTGTGGGAGAAGACCTGGGCGCACGTCGCCGACAACGCGGTGCTCGCACAGGCGATGGGGGCCGAGCACCTGGTCGTCATCCCGTCCTTCTGGCGGGACGACAAGACCGGCGAGGTGCTGGAGCCGGACACGCTGACCCCCGAGCAGTGGCGGAACCTGACCTCGCTGACCGAGCGGCTGGGGCATGAGGTGCGCGAGCGGTACGGGCTGCGGATCGTCGTCCACCCGCACGCCGACACGCACATCGACAGCGAGGAGAACGTCGTCCGGTTCCTGGACGGGACCGACTCCGACCTGGTGTCGCTGTGCCTGGACACCGGGCACTACGCGTACTGCGGCGGCGACAGCGTCAAGCTGATCGAGACGTACGGGTCGCGGATCGGGTACCTGCACCTCAAGCAGGTCGACCCCGAGATCCTCGCCGACGCACGGGCCAAGGGGACGCCGTTCGGGCCGGCCGTGGCACAGGGTGTGATGTGCGAGCCGCCGGGCGGGGTGCCTGCGTTGGGGCCCGTGCTGGAGGCTGCGCAGAAGCTGGATGTCGACCTGTTCGCGATTGTCGAGCAGGACATGTACCCCTGCGAGCCGGACGCTCCGCTGCCTATCGCTCGGCGGACGCGGGCGTTTCTTCGGAGCTGCGGGGCGTAGCAGGGCGCCTACTCATCTGCCGGGTTCTGTGGTGGGGCGTCTGCAGGTTGTTCGGGGCTGGTCGCGCCCACGCGGCGGAGCCGCATATCGAAAACTGCCCCGCGCCCCTTGGGGCGTTGCACTATGGCTGGATGATTGGTGCCGTGCGTGTGCGGTCCGGACACGGGCCAGGGGGTTCGTGGGAGGTGGCCCTCACCGCACCCCATCCCCGTCTCCAGCCCGGGGTGATCAGTTATCGCGGGATCCGGCTCTGTCTGGAGCGGCCTCGGCGGCGGCTGGAAGTGCCGATCGGGGCGGCGAGCCTGCTGCTCGGTTTCGGCGAACCGGTGCGGATCACTCGCGCCAACCGCCCCCCGGACACCCTCGTCTCCGTGTACTGCGGGCCGACCACCACCCCCGCCGTCGGTGAGCACAGTGGTCGGCTGGGCGGTATCGAGGTGCTGTTGATGCCGTGGGCGGCGTTCACGTTGTTCGGGACACCGCAGTACGAGCTCGCCAATCGCACCGTCGACCCCGACGACCTGCCGCATGCCCTGCCCACCCGAATCGGCGAACTCGCCGCCGCGCTGGCCGCGTTGCCGACCTGGGCGGAACGGTTCGGGCTGCTCGACGACGTGTTGGCGCGCTGGTCGGCGGCCGGTACGCCGTGTTCGGCCCGGGTGGTGCGGGCCTGGGCGGAGCTGATACGCACGGGTGGGTCGATGCCGGTGGGGCGGCTCGCCGACGAGGTGGGGTGGAGCGTACGGCACCTGGAGAACCGCTTCCGGGAGCAGATCGGGCTGGGCCCGAAGGCGGCGGCACGTGTGCTGCGGCTGCAACGGGCGCGTCGGCTGCTGGCCGCGGGGCGCGGCCAGGCGGAGACCGCGGCGGCCTGTGGGTTCTACGACCAGGCGCATCTGAGCGGGGAGTTCAAGGCGATGACGGGGTGCACGCCGCGCGAGTTCACGGCGGCGCGAGGGGTGCCGGTCGGGACACCCGTGCCGGACCGGCTGACGGGCGAGGCGACCAGTCTCGTGCTCGCATCCGGCCGCGGTGCGCATTTTTCCAAGACCCGTGACCTTGGCTGAATGCAGGCTTTGATCCTCGGCGAGCCGCAGAGGCGGGGGAGCTGGTGGGTCGGGCCCGGCGCAGCGGGTCCGACCCACCGTTGCGTTGGACCTGCGGCGGAACCGGCGTCTGTCAACGCGCCGCGCCCCTGTACCGGCGGGCGCCTTTGCGGTACTTGTGTCACAAGCGCATCTTTCCTGTCACGCATGTCGCAAGTACGCGGGCCCTGCGTCACACCCCGTGCACAGGCACTGCCCCCTCCTCACTGTGCGTCGTTGACCGGACACAGGCTTTGTGATCACCGGCGCAGCGCACGGTCCCCCCGACGACCGCCCCCGGTCGCCGCCGCGGCGCGCGCGAGGAGGTGCAAATGATGACCGACCGAACCCTCTGGTCGTACAAGGAGATCGCCGCACACATCAAGGTGCAGCCGGACACCGTGCGGTCCTATCGCAAGCACGGGCTGCTGCCCCCGCCCGACCATGTGGAGGGCGGCAAGCCCTTCTGGTACCCCGACACCGTCCGGGCCTGGGTGGAGTCCCGGCCGGGCAACAGAGGACGCCGGACGGACTGACCCCCTGACCTGCCGACCTCCCGGAAAACAAGCTGTGCCCCACCAGCCACGTGGGGCACAGTCGTCCCATGGACTTCTCCGTCAAACCCACGCTCACCGGCGACAAGACCGTGCTCCGGCCGTTCACGGAGGCCGACGCCGACGTCATGTGGGAGATCCTCGAGGACCCCGAGGTCCTCCGCTTCACCGACGAGCCCTCCCGGGAGCTCACCCCGGAGCAGGTGCGTTCCTGGTACGGCTCCCGCTCCGACCAGCCCGACCGCCTCGACCTCGCCGTCACCGACCGCGCCACCGGCGAACTCGTCGGCGAGGTCGTCCTGTACGAGTGGGACGCCAAGGCCCGCAGCTGTACGTTCCGCACGCTCATCGGGCCCCGGGGACGCGACAGGGGGCTGGGCACCGAGGCCATCCGCCTCATCGTCGGCCACGGCTTCGAGCAACTCGGGCTGCACCGAATCGAGTTGGAGGTCTACGGCCACAACCACCGTGCCCTGCGGGCCTACGAGAAGGTCGGGTTCGTGGTGGAGGGAGTCCGGCGGGAGGCCGATCTGAGGGACGGCGAGTGGGTCGACTGGGTGGTCATGGCCATCCTCGACCGCGAGTGGCCCGCCCGGCACGGCCGCCCCGTCGCCGCCCTCAGCTCCACGCCTTCATGACCCTCAGCTCCACGGCTCGATGAACGTCAGCTCCACGGCTCGATGACGGTCACCCCCGCCCCCGGCGCCGTCCCCATCGCCTCCAGCGCGCTCGGCACCGCGTCCAGCGCGATCGTCGACGTCACCAGCAGATCCGGCCGCAGCACCCCCGCCCGTACCAGCTCCAGCATCGGCGGGTAGGTGTGCGCCGCCATGCCGTGGCTGCCCAGGAGTTCGAGCTCCAGGGCGATGGCGCGGGCCATGGGGACCGGGGTCGTGCCTGACTCCGAGGGCAGCAGGCCCACCTGGATGTGCCGGCCCCGGCGGCGCAGGCTGTTGACGGACGCGGCGCAGGTGACGGGGGAGCCGAGGGCGTCCAGGGAGAGGTGGGCGCCGCCGCCGGTCAGGGCGTGGATCGCCGCCGACGTGTCGGGCACGCCCGACGCGTCCACGCACTCCACCGCCCCGAACGTCCGCGCCAGGTCCAGGGCCTGCGGCGAGACGTCCACCGCGATCACCCGTGCGCCCGACGCCGCCGCGATCATCACCGCCGACAGGCCCACCCCGCCGCAGCCGTGCACCGCGACCCACTCCCCCGCCGCCACCCGGCCCTGCTGCACGACCGCCCGGAACGCCGTGGCGAACCGGCAGCCGAGCGAGGCCGCCGTCGCGAAGGACATCTCCTCGGGCACGGCGACAAGGTTGACGTCGGCGTGGTCCAGCGCCACGTACTGCGCGAAGGAACCCCAGTGGGTGAAGCCGGGCTGGGTCTGCCGCTCGCACACCTGCTGGTCGCCCGCCGCACACGCCGCACAGCTGCCGCAGGCGCACACGAACGGCACGGTGACCCGGTCGCCGGGGCGCCAGCCGGTCACCCGGTCGCCCACCGCCTCGACGACACCGGCGAGTTCATGGCCCGGCACATGCGGCAGCGTGATGTCCGGGTCGTGCCCCTGCCAGCCGTGCCAGTCACTGCGGCACAGCCCTGTCGCCTCGACGCGCACGGTCACTCCATGGGGGGCTGGGTGCGGGTCGGGCACCTCACGCACCTCGGCCGCTTCCCCGTACCGCTCGAACACCACAGCCCGCATGCCCGTCTCCCTTCGGCCGCGCCCCTTGCACGGAGATCATCGCGAACGCTAGACGCTCCGCTGGGTTCGCGGTACGGCACCCACGCGCCCTGATCAGCTGGGGTGCGCGGCGGCGAGGTGCACCCCGCGCGCGGCGGAGCCGCAAGCCGATAGGAAGCAGGCTTGTCCGAGTGGCCCAAGGACTTTCCCCGGGCCACTCGGTCGCGTACGACAGCCCCGCGCCCCTGAGGCCCCTCCGGCAGGGTCAGCCGCGCGCGCTCACCTTGTCCCGCTCCTGTGCGGGTTCCGGTGCCGGGGCCGCCGTCGGCCCGTTCGACTCTCCCTCGCTCACCCCGAACCGGTCATGGAACCGCCGCAGCGGCCCCGGCGCCCACCAGGTCGCCCGCCCCGTGAGGCGCATGACCGCCGGCACCAGGAGGCTGCGGACGATCATCGCGTCCATCAGCACCGCGAGGGCGATACCGAGGCCGAGCATCTTGGTGTTGGTCACCCGGGAGGTGCCGATCGCGACCATCACCACCGCGAGGATCACGGCGGCGGCGGTTATCAGACCGCCGGTGCGTTGCAGACCGTGGCGGACCGCCTGGTCGTGGTCGCCCGTCGCGTCGTACTCCTCCTTGATGCGGGAGAGCAGGAACACGCCGTAGTCCATCGACAGGCCGAAGGCGACGCAGAACATCAGCACCGGGAGGGTCGTCTCGATCGAGCCGGGGCTGGTGAAGCCGAGCAGTCCGGACAGATGGCCGTCCTGGAAGACCCAGACCACCGCGCCGAACATCGCCGTCAGGCTCAGCGCGTTGAGCACGACCGCCTGGATCGGTATCAGCACACTGCCGGTCAGCAGGAACACCAGCAGCAGGGTGACGATCGCGATGAAGGCGGCCGCCAGGGGCAGTTGCTGCGCTATCGCGTCCTTGGAGTCGACCAGCACGGCCGCGGTGCCGGTCACCTCGGTGTCGAACGGCGCCTTCGCGGCGCGCAGTTCACCCACCAGGCGCTGGGCCGGTTCGTCGACCGCCTCGCCCTTCGGCAGCACCGTGAAGTACGCCGAGTCGCCCTTCACCAGCGGCCCGTCGACCCGGAGCACATCCGGGAGGGTGGCGATCCGCTTCTTGTAGTCGGCGTACTGCGCCTGCGTCGCCCGTCCCTCGGCGAAGACCTCCAGACCGCCGCCGGGGCTGCCCGGGAAGCCGTCGCGGATGTGCTGCTGCACCACATGGGACTCGGCGCTCGACGGCAGCTGGCGGTCGTCCGCGGTGCCGAACTTCACGCCCAGGAAGGGCAGTCCGAGCAGGACCAGGACGGCGGTGGTGCCCAGGGCGAAGAAGGGGGCACGGCGCATGACGAGGTTCGCGGTGCGGGTCCAGGCCCCGCCCTCCGTCGCACCGGACGCCTGATCGGATGCCTGACCGGACTCCTGACCGGACTCCTGACGGGCCCCCTTCGGCCGCCCCCGCCGGAACAGGCGCCGCAGGTCCAGGGAGTTGACCCGGTGGCCGAGCAGGACCAGTGCCGCCGGGAGCAGGATCAGCGCGGCCGCCGCGGCCAGCAGCACCACCGCTATCCCCGCGTAGGCGAAGGAGCGCAGGAAGTACTGCGGGAAGAGCAGCATCGCCGCGAGGGAGACCGCGACCGTCAGGGCCGAGAAGAGGACCGTGCGGCCGGCCGTGCGCAGGGTCGTGCCGACCGCCGCCAAGGGCTCGGCGCCCGTGGCGAGTTCCTCGCGGAAGCGGCGGACGATGAACAGGGCGTAGTCGATGGCGAGGCCCAGGCCCAGGGCCGTGGTGAGGTTCATCGCGAAGACCGACACGTCCGTGAGCTCGGTCAGGCCGCGCAGCACCGCGTTCGTGCCGAGGATCGCGACGATGCCGATGCCGAGCGGCAGCAGGGCCGCGACCGCGCTGCCGAAGACCATCACCAGCAGCACCAGGGTGACCGGCAGGGCGATCACCTCGGCGCGGGTCAGGTCCTCCTGGATGGTCGTCTGCATCTCGTGCCGCACGGCGACCGGGCCGCCGACGCTGACCTCCACCGGACCGTGCGCGCCCCGGAACTCGGGTGCGAGGCGGTCCAGGGTCTCCCCCATCTCCTTCTCCTCGCCCGTGATGCGGGCGGCGATCAGCGCCTCATGGCCGTCCTCGGCGCGCAGAGCGGGAGCCGACGAAGAGTCCGCCTGCCAGTAGGAGCCGACCCCTGTGACGCCCTTCTCGGCGGCCAGGCGCTCCGTGAGCCGCCGGGCCTCGGCGGCGACCGCAGGGTCGTCCACCGAGGCGCTGCCCGCGTCCACGAGGAGCAGGAGGTTGGGCTGGGACGCGGGGAACTCGCGCTCCAGTGCCTTGGTCGCGTACGTCGACTCGGCGTTCGGGTCCTCCCAGCCGCCGCTGCCCAGCCGGTCGGCGACGCCGCTGCCGGCCACCACCGCGAGCGCGGTGAGCACCAGGGCCACGAGCAGCGACAAGCGGGGGCGTGCCGTCACGAAGCGGGTCCAGCCTCCGACGCGGGGTGGCCTGTTGACTTCGGTCATTGTGCGGTGTCCCCTTCACCCTGATCCATGCTGCTCATCGCCCGATGCGCGCGCCTGATCCACGTGGGCACAGCCGGGCAGCATGGAGCCGTCGCTGCCATAGACTGGCAAACACGAGAGATCGCTCGCGTTTCTCAAGAATGCGAGCGACCGCTCGCGTTTGTCAATCGCGTCCGGAGAACTGGGGATAACGCGTGCCCGCCAACCGGGAGAAGGCCAACCAGAACCAGCAGGTCCATCAGGTCCAGGAAGGTCAGCAGGACCACCAGGGGGCCGGCGAGAAGGACCAGCCGCGCCGCCGCCAGGCCCGCGGCGAGCGCCGTATCGCCCAACTCCTGGAAGCCGCGGCCACCGTCTTCACCACCACCGGCTACACGGCCGCCAGCACCAACGCCATCGCCCGCGAGGCGGGCGTCTCGCCGGGCACGCTGTACCAGTTCTTCCCGAACAAGGAAGCGATCGCGATCGAGCTGGGCGACCGGCTCATGCACGAGATGCGCGAGACGTACGGCGAGGCGCTCGCGCCGGTGGACCCCACGACCCCCCTGGAACAGGCGGTCGGCGCGGCCGTCGACCGGTTCATCGCCTTCAACTGCGAGCACCCGGTGTTCTTCGCGCTGATGCACGGCCCCGACATCCCCGGCCGCATCACCGAGGAGCACGACGCCCTGCACGCGACCCTGCTCTCCCGGATCGAGGACCTGCTCTCCTCAGTCCTGCCGGACATCCGGCCGGCCGACCTCTCCCGGACCGCGCACATGTGCCTGGGCCTGTACAAGGCGGGCCTGGAACTGGTCCTCGCCCACGAGGGCACCGAGCGCGACGCGTACGTCCTGGAGCTGAAGAACGCGCTGATCCGCTACCTCGCCCCACTGGTCGGCGACAGACTCGGGCCGACCCACTGACCACTCCCCCTTGGAGTAATTACCCCGTAGGGGTATAGCGTGGGATACGGGAGGCCCCCTTGGGCCCCGTCAGCCCCACATGCCTCGACGAGGAGAACGACATGACCGCGCAGACCGACACCCCGGGTTCCGTCACCGCCGTCTACAAGGTGAGCGGCATGAGCTGCGGGCACTGCGAGGGTGCCGTGTCCGGCGAGATCTCCGAACTCCCCGGCGTCACCTCGGTGAAGGCCGTCGCCTCGACCGGCGAGGTCACCGTCGTCTCCGCGGCCGCGCTGGACGAGGAAGCCGTTCGCGCGGCCGTCGACGAGGCGGGCTTCGAGCTGGTCGCCAAGATCTGAGCCGGACATGCCCCGCACCACCGACCAACCGCCGATACCGGGGGCCACCGGCCCGACCGGCGCAGCCGACACGACCGGTGCAGCCGACACGACCGGTGCAGTCGGCACAACCGGCCCGACCGGCGCTGCCGTCACCACCTCCGATGTCGAGCTGCTCATCGGCGGGATGACCTGCGCCTCCTGCGCGGCCCGCGTCGAGAAGAAGCTCAACCGCATGGCCGGCGTCACCGCCACGGTGAACTACGCGACGGAGAAGGCGAAGGTCAGCTACCCCGCGGGCACGGAGGTCGCCGACCTCATCGCCGTGGTGGAGAAGACGGGGTACACCGCCGAGGAGCCTGCTCCCCCGCAGCCCGCGCCGGAGCAGGCCCCGGAAGACCCCGAACTGGCCGCCTACCGCCGGCGTTTCACCGTCTCCGCCCTGCTCGCGGTCCCCGTCATCCTGCTGTCGATGATCCCGGCCCTGCAGTTCGACAACTGGCAGTGGCTCGCGCTCACCCTCGCCTCGCCGGTCGTCGTCTGGGGCGGGCTGCCCTTCCACCGCGCCGCGTTCACGAACGCCCGGCACGGTGCGGCGACCATGGACACGCTGATCTCGATGGGCACGCTGGCGGCGTTCGGCTGGTCGCTGTGGGCGCTGTTCCTGGGGGACGCGGGCATGAGCGGCATGCGCGACGACTTCGAGTTCACGGTCGCGCGCGTGGACGGCGCCTCGCAGATCTATCTCGAGGTGGCCTCCGGGGTCGTCACCTTCATCCTCCTGGGCCGCTATCTGGAGGCCCGCGCCAAGCGGCGCGCGGGAGCGGCACTGCGTGCCCTGATGGAGCTCGGCGCGAAGGACGTGTCGGTCCTGCGGGACGGCCGCGAGGTCCGTGTCCCGGTCGACCGGCTGGCCGTCGGCGACCGGTTCGTCGTACGGCCCGGCGAGAAGATCGCCACCGACGGCACCGTCGTCGAGGGCGTCTCCGCGGTGAACACCGCCATGCTGACCGGCGAGTCGGTGCCGGTCGACGTGACGGTCGGGGACGCGGTCACCGGCGCGACGGTCAACGCGGGCGGCCGGCTCGTCGTCGAGGCGACCCGGGTCGGCGCCGACACACAGCTGGCGCGCATGGCGAAGCTGGTGGAGGACGCGCAGAACGGCAAGGCCGAGGTGCAGCGGCTCGCCGACCGGATCTCCGCGGTGTTCGTCCCTGCGGTCATCCTGCTCGCGGTCGCCACCTTCGGGGCCTGGCTCGGCATCACCGACGACACGGTCGCCGCCTTCACCGCGGCCGTCGCGGTACTGATCATCGCCTGCCCCTGTGCACTGGGGCTCGCCACGCCCACGGCCCTGATGGTCGGCACGGGACGCGGCGCGCAGCTCGGCATCCTGATCAAGGGTCCCGAGGTGCTGGAGTCCACGCGCCGGGTCGACACCGTCGTCCTGGACAAGACCGGCACGGTCACCACCGGTCGTATGACCCTCCAGAAGGTGTACGTCGCCGAAGGCGCCGACGAGGAGCAGGTGCTGCGGCTCGCGGGCGCCGTGGAGCACGCCTCCGAGCATCCCGTCGCCCGGGCCGTGGCCGCCGGCGCCGAGGAGCGGGTCGGACGACTGCCAGAGGTCGAGGGGTTCGAGAACATCCCCGGGCGCGGCGTACGCGCACGCGTGGAGGGCCGTGACGTGGCCGTGGGGCGCCTTTTCGGGGAGCTGCCACCCGAGCTCGCCCGCGCCCGGGAAGAGGCCGAGAGGGGCGGTCGTACGGCCGTCGTGGTCGGGTGGGACGGGGCGGCGCACGGTGTCGTCGCCGTCGCGGACGCGGTGAAGGAGACCAGCGCCGAGGCGGTGCGCGCACTGCGCGCGCTGGGACTCACCCCGGTACTGCTGACCGGGGACAACCGGACGGTCGCCGAGGCGGTGGCGGACGCGGTCGGCATCGATGCCGATCAGGTGAGCGCGGAGGTCCTGCCCGAGGACAAGGTCGAGGCGGTGCGGCGGCTGCAGCGCGAGGGGCGGTGTGTCGCCATGGTCGGCGACGGCGTCAACGACGCGGCCGCGCTCGCCACCGCCGATCTGGGTCTCGCCATGGGGACGGGCACGGACGCGGCGATCGAAGCGGGCGATCTGACGCTGGTGCGCGGGGACCTACGGGTGGCCGCGGACGCGATCCGGCTGTCCCGCCGGACGCTGGCCACGATCAAGGGCAACCTCGTGTGGGCCTTCGGGTACAACGTCGCCGCGTTGCCGCTGGCCGCGGCGGGGTTGCTGAACCCGATGATCGCGGGGGCCGCGATGGCCTTCTCGTCGCTGTTCGTGGTGACGAACAGCCTGCGGCTGCGGACGTTCCGGTGAATTCGTAGTAAGAACCCCACTGGGCCCCTCTGGAGTCCGACGCCCAGCTCACATAAGCTCTTCACAAGGCTCACGCATCATCCTTACGCTTGGGTCCCGATCGACATATCGGGGCTCTTGCGTATCTAACGGACATATGCAAGAGACGCAGATCACAGTGATGTGAACGTAACCATCGAAGGGGTTCGAAGGTCTAAGTTGACGATGTCAGAGAGCGTCTTGGGGGGCGCTTGCTGGCATCTGAGGATGTCTTGGGGGACTTCCTCAGAGTTGCGTTGCCGGGGCACGTACATCGGGAAGCTTTGAGCGGCCCTCCCGAGCGTGCGCTGTCCCGGCAGACCGCACACAACCATGAGTACGACGAGTTCTGCTCGTTCTGCTCAAACGGCAACACCGAAAGACAGCGAATTCAGGCGCTGGTCTCTCAGACGCCCGGCCGGATCCCGTGGGGGGAATCCGCACCGGGACATGGGAAGGCGCCCTGGACGTCGGCCCGTGGGGGGACCGCCGCCAGGGCGCCTTCTGTTATCCGCTGTCCGCCCCGTCCGCTGCCCGCCGTCCGCTCAAGAGACGCGGGCGCACACACAAGAGCCCCGCACCCGACCGAGGTCGGGCACGAGGCTCCGAGGAACGAGGCTCAGCGCTCCTCGACGGGAACGAAGTCGCGCTCCACCACGCCCGTGTAGATCTGGCGCGGGCGGCCGATGCGGGAGCCCGGCTCCTTGATCATCTCGTGCCACTGGGCGATCCAGCCCGGCAGACGGCCGAGGGCGAACAGGACCGTGAACATCTCGGTCGGGAAGCCCATGGCCCGGTAGATCAGGCCGGTGTAGAAGTCGACGTTCGGGTAGAGGCTGCGCGAGACGAAGTAGTCGTCGGAGAGCGCGTGCTCCTCGAGCTTCAGGGCGATGTCCAGCAGCTCGTCGGACTTGCCGAGGGCCGAGAGGACGTCGTGCGCGGCGGCCTTGATGATCTTGGCGCGTGGGTCGAAGTTCTTGTAGACCCGGTGGCCGAAGCCCATCAGGCGGACGCCGTCCTCCTTGTTCTTCACCTTGCGGATGAAGGAGTCGACGTCGCCGCCGGAGGCCTGGATGCCCTCCAGCATCTCCAGGACGGACTGGTTGGCGCCGCCGTGCAGCGGGCCCCAGAGCGCGGAGATACCGGCGGAGATCGACGCGAACATGTTCGCCTGCGACGAGCCGACCAGACGGACCGTCGACGTCGAACAGTTCTGCTCGTGGTCCGCGTGCAGGATCAGCAGCTTGTCGAGCGCGGCGACGACGACCGGGTCGAGCTCGAACTCCTGCGCCGGCACCGAGAAGGTCATCCGCAGGAAGTTCTCGACGTAACCGAGGTCGTTGCGCGGGTAGACGAACGGGTGGCCGATCGACTTCTTGTACGCGTACGCCGCGATCGTCGGAAGCTTGGCGAGCAGACGGATCGTCGAGAGGTTGCGCTGCGTCTCGTCGAACGGGTTGTGGCTGTCCTGGTAGAACGTGGACAGCGCGGAGACGACCGACGACAGCATGGCCATCGGGTGGGCGTCGCGCGGGAAGCCCTTGTAGAAGTTCTTGACGTCCTCGTGCAGCAGGGTGTGCTGCGTGATGTCGTTCTTGAAGGTCGAGAGCTCGTCGACGGTCGGCAGCTCACCGTTGATCAGCAGGTAGGCCACCTCCAGGAAGGTGGAGCGCTCGGCCAGCTGCTCGATCGGGTAGCCGCGGTAGCGGAGGATGCCCGCCTCGCCGTCGAGGTAGGTGACGGCGGATTTATAGGCGGCGGTGTTGCCGTAGCCGCTGTCCAGCGTCACCAGACCGGTCTGGGCGCGGAGCTTGCCGATGTCGAAGCCCTTGTCGCCGACGGTGCTGTCAATCACCGGGTAGGTGTACTCGCCGTCGCCGTACCGCAGTACTACAGAGTTGTCGCTCACGTCTTCCCTCACCGACGTTGTGCCTCATCTTCGAGGTTGCCCTGACTGTCTCTACCCTCCCCCATTTGGCTCAGGAGAGTGCACTCGGGGTCGACCATTGGGCCTATTGGCGGCACTCAGTGCCGCCAACCTGCCATCCTGCCCCCTGTTTTCCCCATCTGGAAGTGGTCTGTGACCTTCACGACTCGTTTGATCGATCATTTTTTTCGATGCCTCACGAATCGCCAGGTCAGGACGGGGTCGGCCGGCGGACCTGAAACGGAGTCAGGAGCCCGCGAGCCGGAAGTCGAGCGCCGTGCAGCGCCGCCCTGCCGACACCGTGCGCACCGCCTGACCGATCGCCTTGCGTGACCCCACGAGAACGACCAGTTGCTTGGCCCGGGTCACGGCGGTGTACAGGAGGTTCCGCTGGAGCATCATCCATGCTCCTGTGGTGACGGGGATCACCACTGCGGGATATTCACTTCCCTGTGAACGGTGAATGGTCACCGCGTACGCATGCGCGAGTTCATCCAGTTCGTCGAATTCGTACGGAACCTCCTCGTCCTCGTCCGTCAGCACCGTGAGGCGCTGGTCGACCGGGTCGAGCGAGGTCACCACGCCCACGGTGCCGTTGAAGACACCGTTCTCCCCCTTCTCGTAATTGTTGCGAATCTGGGTGACCTTGTCGCCGACACGGAAGACCCGGCCGCCGAAGCGCTTCTCCGCGAGATCGGGGCGTCCCGGCGTGATGGCCTGCTGCAGCAGACCGTTCAGCGTGCCCGCGCCGGCGGGGCCGCGGTGCATGGGGGCCAGCACCTGGACGTCCCGGCGCGGATCGAGGCCGAACTTGGCCGGAATACGACGGGCCGCCACGTCCACCGTGAGCCGTCCGGCCTCCTCCGTGTCGTCCTCGACGAAGAGGAAGAAGTCCTTCATGCCGTCGGTGACGGGGTGCTGCCCGGCGTTGATCCGGTGCGCGTTGGTCACCACGCCCGACTGCTGGGCCTGACGGAAGACGCGCGTGAGGCGCACGGCCGGGATGGGGCTGCCGTCGGCGAGCAGGTCCCTGAGGACCTCCCCCGCCCCCACGCTGGGCAACTGGTCGACGTCGCCCACGAAGAGCAGATGGGCGCCCGGCGGTACGGCCTTGACCAGCTTGTTGGCCAGCAGCAGATCCAGCATGGACGCCTCGTCGACCACGACCAGGTCGGCCTGGAGCGGGCGGTCCTTGTCGTAGGCCGCGTCGCCGCCGGGCTTGAGCTCCAGCAGGCGGTGGACCGTGGAGGCCTCCGCTCCGGTGAGCTCGGCGAGGCGCTTGGCGGCGCGGCCGGTGGGGGCGGCGAGCACGACCCTGGCCTTCTTGGCGCGGGCCAACTCCACGATCGAGCGCACGGTGAAGGACTTGCCGCAGCCGGGGCCGCCGGTGAGGACGGCGACCTTCTCCGTCAGTGCCAGCTTCACGGCGGCCTCCTGCTCGGAGGCGAGGTCGGCGCCGGTGCGGCCCTTCAGCCAGCCCAGCGCCTTGTCCCAGGCCACGTCACGGAAGCCCGGCATGCGGTCCTCGTCGGTGCGCAGCAGGCGCAACAGCTGGGCGGAGAGGGAGAGTTCGGCCCGGTGGAAGGGGACGAGGTAGACGGCGGTGACGGGATCGCCCGAACCGCCGTCGGGACCGGGGACCTTCTCCCGTACGACACCGGGGTCGCCGCCGTCCTCGGGGACCTGGGCCAGCTCCGCGAGGCACTCGATGACGAGGCCGGTGTCGACCTGGAGGAGCTTGACCGCGTCCGCGATCAGCCGTTCCTCGGGGAGATAGCAGTTGCCCTGGTCGGTGGCCTGCGACAGCGCGTACTGCAAGCCCGCCTTGACCCGCTCCGGGCTGTCGTGCGGGATGCCGACGGACTGGGCGATCTTGTCGGCGGTGAGGAAGCCGATGCCCCAGACGTCGGCGGCCAGCCGGTAGGGCTGGTTCTTCACGACGGAGATCGAGGCGTCGCCGTACTTCTTGTAGATGCGCACGGCGATGGACGTGGACACCTCCACCGTCTGGAGGAAGAGCATGACCTCCTTGATCGCCTTCTGCTCCTCCCAGGCGTCGGCGATCTTCTTGGTGCGCTTGGGGCCGAGGCCGGGGACCTCGATGAGCCGTTTGGGCTCCTCCTCGATGATCTTCAGGGTGTCCATCCCGAAGTGCTGGGTGATGCGGTCGGCGAAGACCGGGCCGATGCCCTTGACCAGGCCGGAGCCGAGGTAGCGGCGGATGCCCTGGACGGTGGCCGGGAGGACGGTCGTGTAGTTCTCGACGAGAAATTGCTTTCCGTACTGGGGGTGGGAGCCCCAACGGCCCTCCATACGCAGCGACTCGCCGGCCTGGGCGCCGAGCAGCGCGCCGACGACCGTGAGCAGGTCGCCCCCGCCGCGCCCGGTGTCGACACGGGCGACCGTGTAGCCGTTCTCCTCGTTGGCGTACGTGATCCGCTCCAGCACGCCTTCGAGCACGGCGAGCCGCCGTTCGCCCGTGGAAGTCCCCGCCTGATTGGACATGATCCGACGGTACCGGCCGGGTCCGACAACGCGGGCTGCCTGTGCACACCCGGCGGCCGTCGGCCTCACCCCGCCTGTGACGTCACGTGGTCGATGACCTTCTGGAAGTCCTCGGTCGGCGAGAACTCCACCAACTCGCAGTCCTCCAGGGCCACGGGGACATGACCGGGCGCCCAGTAGTACGCCTGCCCCGCCTCGTAGTGCTCCTCGCCCTCGGCCGTGAGCATCCGCAGCCGCCCCTTCAGCAGGTAGCCCCAGTGCGGGCACTGGCAGGCGTCGCCGTCGAGGCCCTTGAGGGCGGGGCCCATGTCCGTGCCCTCCGGCAGGCGGATGTAGCCGACGGACATGCCGCCGCCCATGGGCTTGGTGCGCACCTCCACGCCGTCGCCTGCCAGGGCGACGGGTACCTCGTCGCGGGTCGCTGCCGTCATGACTCCTCCGCTCCGGCCCACGAGGGCCTGCGAGAACGCCCCCTGTTCCTCCAGGTTGGACCGCCCCGGAGTGCGCCGCGACATCACGATCCGGTTTCGGGATGTGGTTGAGGGCTTGATTAACCCCCGTGTAATCGATTCCAATCCTCCGTACACGTCGATGTAATCGATTCCAAGCGCGATCCGCGACCGATCCGCATCGACTCCACGAACGATCCACAAGGAGGTGGAGCGGCGATGGCGAGCATCAAGGACGTCGCTGCCGAGGCGGGGGTCTCCGTCGCCACGGTCTCGCGCGTCCTGAACGACCATCCGTCGGTCAGCGCCGAGGCACGCACGCGCGTGCTGGCGGCCGTCGAGACCCTGGGCTACCGCCCGAACGCCGTCGCCCGCTCCCTGCGCACCGACCAGACCCACACCCTCGGCCTGGTCATCAGCGACGTGCTCAACCCCTACTTCACCGAGCTGGCCCGCTCCGTCGAGGAGGAGGCCCGCGCGCTCGGCTACAGCGTCATCATCGGCAACGCCGACGAGCGGCCCGACCTCCAGGACCACCACGTACGGAACCTGCTGGACCGCCGTATCGACGGCCTGCTCGTCTCCCCCACCGACGGCGGCTCGCCGCTGATGCTGGACGCCGTGCGGGCGGGGACGCCGATGGTCTTCGTGGACCGGTGGATCCCGGGCGTGGACGTGCCGGTGGTGCGGGCGGACGGGCAGGCCGCCGTACGGGATCTCGTGGCGCATCTGCACGGGCTGGGGCATCGCAGGCTCGCCATCATCGCGGGCCCCGCGGCGACCACCACCGGACGCGAGCGCGTCGAGGCCTTCCGGGAGGCGCTCGCCGCGTACGGTCTCGAACTCCCCGACGCCTACATAGGCCAGGGCGACTTCCAGGCCGAGAGCGGGCGGCGCGTCACCGAGGGCTTCCTCGACCTGCCCGAGCCGCCCGAGGTCGTGTTCGCGGCCGACAACCTGATGGCGCTCGGCGCGCTGGACGCCGTACGCGCGCGTGGGCTGCGCGTACCGGACGACATCGCGCTCGCCGCGTTCGACGACATCCGGTGGTTCGTGCACACCGATCCGCCGATCACCGCCATCGCCCAGCCGACCGGCGACCTGGGCCGGGCCGCCGTACGCGCCCTGGTCGACCGCATCGAGGGACGGCCCGGCGAGTCCGTCACCCTCCCCGCCCGTCTCGTCGTACGCCGCTCCTGCGGCGAGGACCCCGCCGAGACCCCCGTAACGAACAGGAGCCAGTCGTGAGCAACGCGGACGAGTTGCTGCGCATCGAGGGCATCAGGAAGGCCTTCCCGGGCGTGGTCGCGCTGGACGGCGTCGACTTCGATCTGCGCCGGGGCGAGGTGCATGTGCTGCTCGGTGAGAACGGCGCGGGCAAGAGCACCCTCATCAAGATGCTCTCCGGCGCCTACACGCCCGACGCCGGGCGGATCCTGGTCGGCGGCGAGGAGACGCGCATCCACGGTGCGCAGGACTCCGAGCGCCTCGGGATCGCCACCATCTACCAGGAGTTCAACCTCGTACCCGACCTCACGGTCGCCGAGAACATCTTCCTGGGCCGCCAACCGCGCCGCTTCGGGATGATCGACCGGAAGAGGATGGAGGCCGACGCCGAGGTCCTCCTCGCGCGCGTGGGCGTGAACGTGTCGCCACGCGCGCGTGTGCGTGAACTCGGCATCGCGCGCCTGCAGATGGTCGAGATCGCCAAGGCGCTGAGCCTGAACGCGCGCGTGCTGATCATGGACGAGCCGACCGCCGTGCTCACCTCCGAGGAGGTCGAGAAGCTCTTCTCGATCGTGCGCAAGCTGCGCGAGGACGGCGTCGGGATCGTCTTCATCACGCATCACCTGGAGGAGATCGCCGCCCTGGGCGACCGGGTGACGGTCATCCGGGACGGCAGGAGCGTCGGGCAGGTCCCGGCCGCCACGCCCGAGGACGAGCTCGTACGGCTCATGGTGGGGCGCTCCATCGAGCAGCAGTACCCGCGTGAACGGGCCGAGGCGGGAGCCGCGTTGCTCTCCGTGGAGGGGCTCACCCGCGACGGCGTCTTCCATGACGTCGCCTTCCAGGTGCACGCCGGCGAGGTCGTCGGTATCGCCGGGCTCGTGGGCGCCGGCCGTACCGAGGTCGTGCGGGCGGTCTTCGGGGCCGATCCGTACGACAAGGGCGCCGTGAAGGTCTCCGGGACGGCCCTGAAGGGCCATGACGTGGGCGCCGCCATGGCGGCCGGCATCGGGCTGATCCCCGAGGACCGCAAGGGCCAGGGGCTGGTCCTCGACGCGTCCGTCGAGGAGAACCTCGGCCTGGTGACCATGCGGTCCGCGACCCGCGGCGGGCTCGTCGATCTCAAGGGGCAGCGGGAGGCCGCCGCCCGGATCGCCGAGCAGCTCGGCGTGCGGATGGCCGGACTCGGCCAGCACGTACGGACGTTGTCCGGCGGCAACCAGCAGAAAGTCGTCATCGGCAAGTGGCTGCTGGCCGACACCAAGGTGCTGATCCTCGACGAGCCGACGCGCGGGATCGACGTCGGCGCCAAGGTCGAGATCTACCAGCTCATCAACGAACTGACGGCAGCCGGTGCCGCCGTCCTCATGATCTCCAGCGACCTGCCCGAGGTCCTCGGCATGAGCGACCGGGTCCTGGTCATGGCCCAGGGCCGGATCGCGGGCGAACTCCCCGCCGACGAGGCCACCCAGGACGCCGTGATGGCGCTCGCCGTCAGCAACCCCACCACTGAGAAGGAGGCCCCCCGTGGCCGCTGACACGCTCAAGAGCACGACGGGCGCGAGTGGCGCCTCGGGGCTTCGCCGCCTCCTGCTCGACAACGGCGCGCTCACCGCGCTGATCGTCCTCGTCATCGCGATGTCGGCGCTGTCCGGCGACTTCATGACGACGGACAACCTGCTCAACGTCGGCGTCCAGGCGGCCGTGACCGCCATCCTCGCCTTCGGTGTGACCTTCGTGATCGTCTCGGCGGGCATCGACCTGTCGGTCGGCTCGGTCGCCGCCCTGTCGGCCACCGTCCTCGCCTGGAGCGCGACGTCGGAGGGCGTCCCGGTCTTCCTCGCCGTGCTCCTGGCCATCGCGACCGGCATAGCGTGCGGCCTGGTCAACGGCTTCCTGGTGTCGTACGGCAAACTCCCGCCGTTCATCGCGACGCTGGCCATGCTGTCGGTGGCCCGCGGCCTGTCCCTGGTGATCTCGCAGGGCTCCCCCATCGCGTTCCCCGACTCGGTCTCGCACCTCGGCGACACGCTCGGCGGCTGGCTGCCGGTGCCGGTGCTCGTGATGGTCGGCATGGGGCTGATCACGGCGTTCGTGCTGGGACGGACGTACATCGGCCGCTCGATGTACGCGATCGGCGGCAACGAGGAGGCGGCCCGCCTCTCCGGGCTGCGGGTGAAGAAGCAGAAGCTCGCCATCTACGCCTTCTCCGGTCTGTTCGCCGCCGCCGCGGGCATCGTGCTCGCCGCCCGGCTCTCCTCCGCGCAGCCGCAGGCCGCGCAGGGCTACGAGCTCGACGCCATCGCGGCGGTCGTCATCGGCGGCGCCTCGCTGGCCGGCGGCACGGGCAAGGCGTCCGGCACGCTGATCGGCGCGCTGATCCTGGCGGTGCTGCGCAACGGGCTGAACCTCCTTTCCGTGTCCGCCTTCTGGCAGCAGGTGGTCATCGGTGTCGTGATCGCGCTCGCCGTGCTCCTCGACACCGTGCGCCGCAAGGCCGGGGCGACCCCGGTGGCCGCGGGCACGTCCCAGGGCGGCAAGGGCAAGCAGGCGGCGACGTATCTGCTCGCGGCCGTGGTCGCGGCGGCGGTCGTCGGGGCCACGTCCCTCCTGCACAGCGGCTCCTCGGAGGCGAAGAGCCAGAAGATCGGCCTCTCCCTGTCGACCCTGAACAACCCGTTCTTCGTGTCGATCCGGGCCGGGGCGCAGGAGGAGGCGAAGAAGCTGGGCGTCGACCTGACGGTCACGGACGCGCAGAACGACGCCTCGCAGCAGGCCAACCAGCTGCAGAACTTCACAAGTGAGGGCCTCGGCACGATCATCGTCAACCCGGTGGACTCCGACGCGGTGACGCCGGCGGCGAAGGGCGTGAACAAGTCGGACATCCCGCTCGTCGCCGTCGACCGGGCGGTCAACAACGCCACCACCGCCGCGCTCGTCGCCTCCGACAACGTCACCGGCGGCAAGCTCGCCGCCGAGGCGCTCGCCGAGAAGCTGGGCGGCAAGGGCACGATCGTGATCCTCCAGGGCCAGGCCGGCACCTCCGCCAGCCGTGAACGCGGCGCCGGCTTCGCCGAGGGCCTGAAGGCCTACCCGGGCATCAAGGTCGTCGCCAAGCAGCCCGCCGACTGGGACCGCACCAAGGGCCTGGACGTCATGACCAACCTGCTGCAGGCCAACCCGGACATCGACGGCGTCTTCGCCGAGAACGACGAGATGGCACTCGGCGCGATCAAGGCGCTCGGCTCCAAGGCCGGCACGTCCGTCCAGGTCATCGGCTTCGACGGAACCGCGGACGGCCTGAAAGCCGTCAAGGCGGGCACTCTGTTCGCGTCGGTGGCGCAGCAGCCGACGGAGCTCGGCAGGATCGCCGTGCAGAACGCGGTGAAGGCCGCGCAGGGCGACAAGGTCGAGAAGTCGGTGATGGTGCCGGTGAAGGTGGTCACGAAGGAGAACGTGGCCGGATTCACGGGCTGAGACGGACAGACCGTCGGGCGGGCGGGTCCAATGGGGATCCGCCCGCCGTACTCGTTGCGGAGACCAGGCGTCACTACGGGGACCAATCAGGGGAGCAACCTCATGTATGACTACGACCTCCTGGTCGTAGGGTCGGCCAACGCCGACCTGGTGATCGGTGTCGAGCGCCGGCCGGGGGCCGGGGAGACCGTGCTCGGCTCCGACCTGGCCGTCCACCCGGGCGGCAAAGGCGCGAACCAGGCGGTCGCGGCCGCCCGGCTCGGCGCCCGTACGGCGCTGCTGGCCCGGGTCGGCGACGACGGCCACGGCCGGTTGCTGCTCGACTCTCAGCGGGCGGCCGGCGTGGACACCGTGGGCGTCCTGGTCGGCGGTGCGCCGACCGGCGTCGCGCTGATCACGGTGGATCCGTCCGGGGACAACAGCATCGTGGTCTCGCCCGGGGCCAACGGCAGGCTCACTCCGCAGGACGTACGGGCCGCCGCGAGCCTCTTCCAGGCGTCCCGGGTGGTGTCGGCCCAGCTGGAGATCCCGCTGGAGACGGTCGTGGAGGCCGTACGCAGCCTGGCGGACGGCAGCCGCTTCGTCCTCAACCCGTCCCCGCCCCGGCCGCTGCCGAGCGAGGTGCTGGCGGCCTGCGACCCGCTGATCGTGAACGAGCACGAGGCGAAGGTCATCCTCGGCGACTCCGCGGTGGGCGAGACGCCGGAGGACTGGGCGCGGATCCTGCTGGCCAAGGGGCCCCGCTCGGTGGTGGTGACCCTGGGCGCGAAGGGCGCGCTGGTGGCCTCCGCGGAGGGCGTGACGCGGGTGCCGTCCGTGAAGGTGGACGCGGTGGACACGACGGGCGCGGGCGACGCGTTCGCGGCCGCGCTGGCCTGGAAGCTGGGGGCGGGCTCGTCCCTGGCCGAGGCGGCGGCGTACGCGGCCCGGGTCGGGGCGGCGGCGGTCACGAAGGAGGGCGCGCAGGAGTCCTTCCCGACCGCGGCGGAGGTCGAGGCCCGGTGAAGAAGGCCGGAATCCTGAACCGTCACCTCTCCGGCGCGCTGGCCGAGCTGGGCCACGGCGACGGGGTGCTCGTATGCGACGTGGGCATGCCGATACCCGACGGCCCCCGAGTCGTGGATCTGGCCTTCCGGGCCGGGGTGCCGTCGTTCGCCGTGGTGCTGGACGGCCTGCTGGCCGAACTGGTCGTGGAGGGCGCGACGGCGGCGAAGGAGATGCGCGATGCCAACCCGGCGGCGGCCGCGCTGCTGGACGGGGAGTTTCCCGAGCTGGAGCTGGTCACGCACGAGCGGCTGAAGGAGCTGTCGGCCGGGGCGCGGCTGGTCGTGCGGACCGGTGAGGCACGGCCGTACGCGAATGTGCTGTTGCGCTGCGGCGTCTTCTTCTGAGGGCCGACTGCGTCCGATGAGGGCCGACCGCAGCTGAGGACCCGGGCCTCCGGGACGCCTCGCCGGCCGCGGGAAAGCTTCGAGGGGCCCGGTCCGTCGACCGAGCCCCTCGGGTTTTCCCCTCCCGTCAGGACCCCCGCGATCCCCCCAGATCCCCCTCCAGAAGTCCTGATGCCAAGTACGACCCGCGAAGTGGGCGGAGGGTTGCACGGTGTCCGCGAAATTTTTTCCGCGTCCCCCGGCACCCTCTCGGCGTGCCGACGATTCGGGGCGGACGTAGCGTTTAGGCATGTCCGAGGTAGACGAAAACCCCCTCACGTCACTCCAGGACGACGTGCTCGCAGAGCTCGGCGACGATCGGATCTGGGACATCGCGGGGCTGCTGGGCACGGACGAGGCGGGCGCCCGGCAGATGGTCGGTACGACGGTGACGGCACTGTCCGGCGAGGCCGACACGGTCGCGACACCGCACGAGGCCCCGCTCACGGGCGTGGCCACGCTGGGGGGCTTCGCGACCGGTGGCCTGATGGCCGGGGTGCTGGCCGAGGAGGCCGAGTCGGTGGCCCACGCGGTGGCCCGGCGGACGGGTCTGGCGCCGGAGGCGGTGTCACGGGTGGTGCAGATGGTGATTCCGGTGGAGCTGGCGGTGCTCACGAAACGGGCGGCGAGGAGATAGGCGGTGCCCTTCTTCACCTGGAGCGTGACCGTGCTGCCGTCCTTGAGGGGCCTGTGGCCTGTGTAGAGGGAACTCTCACCAACTCGTTCCTGGCATGAAACTGCCCCGCACGGACGAGAACGCCGATGCGGGGCAGATCGCACGAGGTCACCGGATGACGTGCTCCACGAACCGAGACGCCGTCTCCGCGAGCACCTCGCGCCCGTCCCGGGCCCACAGCCCGTCGTTGAACAGCTCGACCTCGATGGCGCCGGTGTAGCCCGCCGCCTCCACGTACCCCTTCCACTCCCGCATGTCGATCGCCCCGTCCCCGATCTGACCGCGCCCGGTGAGCACGCCCTCGGGCAGCGGGGTGGTCCAGTCGGCGAGCTGGAAGGTGTGGATACGGCCGCCCGCCCCCGCCCGGGCGATCTGCTCCGGCGCCGTGTCGTCCCACCAGATGTGGTACGTGTCCACCGTGACGCCGACCTGCTGGGCCGGGAAGCGTTCCGCGAGGTCGAGAGCCTGGGCCAGGGTCGACACCACGCACCGGTCGGAGGCGTACATCGGGTGCAGCGGCTCGATGGCGAGCTTGACGCCGCGTTCCTCGGCGTACGGGCCCAGCTCGCCCAGCGCGTCGGCGATCCGCTCCCGCGCGCCGTGCAGATCCCTGGAGCCGGCGGGCAGGCCGCCGGAGACCAGCACCAGTACGTCCGTGCCCAGCGTCGCCGCCTCGTCGACGGCCCGGCGGTTGTCCTCCAGCGCCTTCGCCCGCTCGTCCGGGTCGATCGCGGTGAAGAAGCCGCCGCGGCAGAGGGTGGTGACCGTCAGGCCGGCGTCGCGGACCAGCTTGGCCGTCGCCTCCAGGCCGTACGACTGGACGGGTTCGCGCCACAGGCCGACGTTGCCGATGCCCAGCCGGCCGCACTCCTCGGCCAGCTCCGGCATCGACAGCTGCTTGACGGTCATCTGGTTGATGGAGAAACGGGCGAGATCGGCGGGATCCGTGGCGCTCACTGGGCGACTCCGTACAGCGACAGCAGGTTCTTCATCCGCTCCTCGGCCAGCTTCGGGTCCGGGAACAGACCCAGTCCGTCGGCGAGCTCGTAGGCACGGGCGAAGTGCGGGAGGGAGCGGGCCGACTGCAGGCCGCCGACCATGGTGAAGTGCGACTGGTGGCCGGCCAGCCAGGCCAGGAAGACCACGCCCGTCTTGTAGAAGCGGGTGGGGGTCTGGAAGAGGTGGCGGGACAGTTCGACCGTGGGGTCGAGGAGTTCGCGGAAGCCGGGCACGTTCCCCGTGTCCAGCACCCGCACCGCCTGAGCCGCCAGCGGCCCCAGCGGGTCGAAGATGCCGAGCAGGGCGTGGCTGAAACCCTTCTCGTCGCCGGCGATCAGCTCGGGGTAGTTGAAGTCGTCGCCCGTGTAGCAGCGCACGCCCTGCGGGAGGCGGCGGCGGATGTCGATCTCCCGCTGGGCCTCCAGCAGCGACACCTTGATGCCGTCCACCTTGTCCGGGTGCGCGGCGATGACCTCCAGGAAGGTGTCCGTGGCCGCGTCCAGGTCGGACGAACCCCAGTAGCCCTCCAGCGCCGGGTCGAACATCGGGCCCAGCCAGTGCAGGACCACCGGCTCTGAGGCCTGGCGCAGGAGGTGGCCGTAGACCTCCAGATAGTCCTCGGGACCGGAGGCGGCGGCCGCGAGGGCGCGGGAGGCCATCAGGATCGCCCGCGCGCCGGACTCCTCGACGAGCGCGAGCTGCTCCTCGTACGCCGCCCGGACCTCGTCCAGGGACGCCGGGCCGGTGAGCTGGTCGGTGCCGACACCGCAGGCGATCAGCCCGCCGACCGACTTGGCCTCGGCGGCACTGCGCCGGATCAGCTCGGCCGCACCGGCCCAGTCCAGGCCCATCCCGCGCTGGGCGGTGTCCATCGCCTCGGCGACGCCGAGCCCGTGGGACCACAGGTGGCGGCGGAAGGCGAGGGTGGCGTCCCAGTCGACGGCGGCGGGCGAGTCGGGGGTGGCGTCGGCGTAGGGGTCGGCGACGACGTGCGCCGCGGAGAAGACCGTACGCGAGCTGAAGGGCGCGCCCGGCGTGAGGGCGAGGGGTTCCGGGCGGGGCTCGTACGCCCTCAACCCACCCTTGAAGTCAGGCAGTTGGATGGTCACAGCGAGATCTCCGGCACGTCGAGACGGCGACCCTCGGCCGAGGACTTCAGGCCCAGCTCGGCGAGCTGGACGCCGCGGGCGCCGGCGAGGAGGTCCCAGTGGTAGGGGGCGTCGGCGTAGACGTGCTTGAGGAACAGCTCCCACTGGGCCTTGAAGCCGTTGTCGAAGTCGGCGTTGTCCGGGACCTCCTGCCACTGGTCGCGGAAGGAGTAGGTGGCCGGGATGTCCGGGTTCCAGACCGGCTTGGGGGTGAGGGAGCGGTGCTGGACGCGGCAGTTGCGCAGACCGGCGACCGCGGACCCTTCCGTGCCGTCGACCTGGAACTCCACCAGCTCGTCGCGGTTGACGCGCACGGCCCAGCTGGAGTTGATCTGGGCGATGGCACCGCCGTCGAGCTCGAAGATGCCGTAGGCGGCGTCGTCGGCGGTGGCGTCGTAGGGCTTGTCGTTCTCGTCCCAGCGCTGCGGGATGTGGGTGGTGGCGATGGCCTGGACGGACTTCACCCGGCCGAACAGCTCGTGCAGGACGTACTCCCAGTGCGGGAACATGTCGACGACGATGCCGCCGCCGTCCTCGGCGCGGTAGTTCCAGGACGGGCGCTGCGCGGTCTGCCAGTCGCCCTCGAAGACCCAGTAGCCGAACTCGCCGCGGATGGAGAGGATCCGGCCGAAGAAGCCGCCGTCGATGAGCCGCTTGAGCTTGAGCAGGCCGGGGAGGAAGAGCTTGTCCTGGACGACGCCGTGCTTGATGCCTGCGTCGGCGGCCAGGCGCGCGAGCTCCAGGGCGCCCTCCAGCCCCGTCGCGGTCGGCTTCTCGGTGTAGATGTGCTTGCCGGCGGCGATCGCCTTCTTGATCGCCTCCTCGCGGGCGGAGGTGACCTGGGCGTCGAAGTAGATCTCGACGGTGGGGTCGGCGAGGACCGCGTCGACGTCGGTCGAGATGTTCTCCGGGTCCAGGCCGTGCTGCTCGGCGAGCGCCTTCAGCGCGTGCTCACGGCGACCGACCAGGATCGGCTCCGGCCACAGCACGGTGCCGTCGCCGAGGTCGAGTCCGCCCTGCTCGCGGATGGCCAGGATGGAGCGGACCAGGTGCTGGCGGTAGCCCATGCGCCCCGTCACACCGTTCATGGCGATACGCACCGTCTTGCGTGTCACGTCGTTCCCTTCGTACGCGGGGTAGGCGCCGCGTACGCCCTGTCTTTCAACTGGCGAGCGTCACAGCAAGCGCTTTCTATGTCATTAGAAGCTAGCCTCTGAGCAGCGGTCTGGACAAGACCGTGACCAGCCTGAGTTGTTCGAGGGGACGAACAACGGGTCCAGTTGGCCGTATGGTCTGCTCGGCACACACGGAACCGTGGACGTGGGCGGCCTGTCTACGTGGGCGTAAGCCTGCCTGCGAGTACGTGGGCTTAGGCCTGCCAGTGAGTACGGGGGCGCAAGCCCGCCTGTGAGCGCGTACGAGGTGTACGACGAGATGCACGACCGGAGGACGACGAGATGACGGTGACCCTGGCGGACGTGGCGGCCCGCGCCCAGGTCTCCCCCGCGACGGTGTCGCGCGTGCTGAACGGGAACTACCCCGTGGCCGCCACCACCCGTGAGCGGGTGCTACGGGCGGTGGACGAGCTGGACTACGTGCTGAACGGGCCGGCGAGCGCACTGGCCGCGGCCACGTCCGACCTGGTCGGCATCCTGGTCAACGACATCGCCGACCCCTTCTTCGGGATCATGGCGAGCGCGATCCAGTCGGAGATCGGCGGGCCGGGCGGACGCGCGGGCGGTGAGCGGCTGGCGGTGGTCTGCAACACGGGCGGCTCGCCGGAGCGGGAGCTGACCTACCTGACCCTGCTGCAGCGGCAGCGGGCCGCGGCGGTCGTCCTGACCGGCGGCGCCGTGGAGGACGCACCCCACGCGGCGGCCGTGGCCTCCAAGCTGCGCAAGCTGGCGGACGCCGGGACGAAGGTGGTGCTGTGCGGTCGGCCGCCGGCGCCGGACACGGGTGCGATCGCGCTGACCTTCGACAACCGCGGGGGCGGCCGTGAGCTGACCGAACACCTCATCGGGCTCGGGCACCGGCGGCTGGGCTACATCGCGGGCCCGGAGGAGCGGACCACCACCCGGCACCGCCTGGAGGGCCACCGGGCCGCGCTGGAGGCGCACGGGATCTCGGAAGACCCGCGATGGACGGTGTACGGCCGCTATGACCGCCAGTCCGGCTACGAGGCGACCCTGGAGCTGCTGCGCCGGGACCCGTCCCTGACTGCCGTGGTCGCGGCGAACGACTCCGTCGCCCTCGGCGCGTGCGCGGCACTGCGCGACTCCGGGCTGCGCATCCCGGACGACGTGTCGGTGGCGGGCTTCGACGACCTGCCGTTCAGCATCGACGCGGTGCCTTCGCTCACGACGGTGAGGCTGCCGTTGGCGGAGGCCGGGGCGCGGGCCGGGCGGATCGCGATGGGGCGGGAGGATGCGCCGCCCGGGGGGATCGCGACGATTCGGGGGGAGTTGATGGTTCGGGGGTCTTCTGGGGGGCCTCGGGGGTAGGTCGGGGTTCGGGCCGGGCTGGGTGCGGTCGGTCTTCGGGGCTCGGTGTGGTCGGCCTTCGGGGCTGGGTGCGGCCGGCCTTCGCGGCTGGTGTCCGTCGGAGGTCGCAGGTCGCCAACCGCTCGGGAGGGCGGCCGGTCCTGTTTCAGCAGAGGATGGACACCATCCGGCAGGTCGTTTCCGCGAGTTGGCGGTCGGGGGCCATTGCCGCGTGAGGGGGATGACCGGGATTTCTCCGGCTTCAGGCGACATGCTGGAGCCGGTCAGGCAACACTTCCGGGACCCTTCGTACGACTTCAACATGCCGTCCACGAGTGGAGATCGGCTGGCGGCTCGCCCGCTCGGCCTGGGGTCACGGCTACGCCACCGAGGCCGCGGCGCGAGGAGCTGACGGCAGAGGACCTCGATCGCAAAGGTCGCGAACCTCACGAAGGCCCCCGCCCCCAGCCCTCAGCCCCCAGCCCCTGCCGAATCCCTCGTTCCGAACGTAGGACTCTCCCACCGATGAGTTCCGGGCCCCGCCCCGGTCTCCCCTGCGTCCTCACCCGAGCGAGAAACAGGAGCACCTCCCATGCGCATCGTCATCACCGAGTTCATCAGCCTCGACGGCGTCGTGCAGGCGCCCGGCGGCCCCCAGGAGGACACCGACGGCGGCTTCGCGCACGGTGGCTGGTCGCATCCGTACTTCGACGAGGAGGTCCTCGGCGGCGCGTTCGACGCGGGGATGCGCAATGCCGAGGCGCTGCTGTTCGGGCGCCGTACCTGGCAGACCATGGCCGGGGCGTGGCCGGAGCGGGCCGGGGACCCCTTTGCCGACCGGATGAACTCGATCAAGAAGTACGTCGTCTCCAGCACCCTCACCGACGCCGACCTGACCTGGGAGAACACCAGCCTCATCCCCGGTTCCGAAGCCGTCGCCCGGATCCGCGAGCTGCGTGCGGCCGAGGGTGGCGACCTGGCGATGATGGGCAGCCCCACCCTCGTACGGACCCTCATCCAGGAGGGCCTGGTCGACGAGCTCCAGCTCATCGTGATGCCAGTGCTGCTCGGCGGCGGCAAGTCGGTCTTCCCGGCCGACGGTGGGAAGCGGCCGTTCGAGCTGGTGTCCACGACCGCCGCGAAGACGGGCGCCCAGGTGTGCGTCTACCGGCCGGCCGCCGCGGAGGGGTAGCCGAGGGGTAGCCGTAAAGGCGCGGGCGTCCTAGGCTCGACATGGCGATATCTCTGACTGAGTCAAACATCTGAGTCAAGCATCCGGGGATCGACGACCATGACCGTCCATGACATCCGCGCCTTCAACCGCTTCTACACGAACGTCATCGGCGCCCTCGACTACAGCCGCCACCTCTACGCCCCGTACACCCTCACCGAGTCCCGCGTCCTGTACGAGCTCGCGCACTCCCCGCGTACGGACGCGGCCGATCTGCGGGCCGAGCTCTCGCTGGACGCGGGGTATCTGAGCCGGATCCTGAACAAGTTCGAGCAGGACGGGCTCATCGAGCGCACGCCCTCCCGGCACGACCCGCGCCGCCGTCGCGTCACGCTCACCGCGCGCGGCCGGGAGACCGGCAAGCTGCTGGAGGAGCGGGCCAACGAATCGGTCGGCTCGCTGCTGTCGACCGTGCCGGCGGACGAACGGCCGCGCCTCGCCGAGGCGCTGACGACCGTACGCACCATCCTGTCCCACGGTCGGCCGCCCCTGCGCGAGGACGTCCTGCTGCGCGAGCCCGGCCCCGGCGACCTCGGCTGGATCGTGCAGCGCAACGCCGCGCTGTACGCCGCCGAGTACGGCTTCAACGCCGACTACGAGGGGCTGGTGGCGAGGATCGTCGCGGACTTCGCGGAGGATCACGATCCGCATCTGGAGCGGGTGTGGATCGCCGAGCTGGACGGGCGGCCGGTGGGCTGCGTGATGTGCGTACGGGACGAGGCCCCGGCGACCGCACGGCTGCGGCTGTTGCTGGTCGAGCCCGACGCGCGCGGCCTCGGCATCGGCGACCGGCTCGTCGCCGCCGTCGTCGACTTCGCCCGCGGGGTCGGCTACCGCGAACTCGTCCTGTGGACCAACGACGTCCTGGCCGCCGCCCGCCGCGTCTACCAGCGCCACGGCTTCGTCCTCGTCACCGAGAAACCCCACCGCTCCTTCGGCAAGGACCTGAACGGGCAGGACTGGCGCCTGGACCTGCACGGCACGTCGGAGTGAGGCGCCGGGGCGGCCCGGGGGGGGCGCTCCGGGCAAGCCCAGGGCCCGCTCGGGCCCGCTCGGGCCTGCTCGGCCGACCGCCCCCGCCGGATGGGCGTCCCCCGGTTTCCCTGGCAAGGTGGGTTGCATGAAACTGGCGTTCTCCACCCTTGGTGTCCCCGGTCTCCCCCTCCCCGAGGTGCTGCGCCTGGCGTCGGCGCACGGGTATCACGGCGTCGAGCTGCGCACGCACCCGGAGGAACCGGTGCATCTGGGGCTCGGCCCCGCCGAACGGGCCGACGTGGCGGCCGAGTTCAAGACCGCCGGCGTCGAGCTGCTGGGCCTGGCCGGGTACGCCCGGGTCGCCGCGCCCGGTGACGACGGGCCCGTGATCGAGGAGGTCCGCAGGCTCGTCGACCTCGCCCACGACCTCGGCGCCCCCTTCGTCCGCGTCTTCCCCGGCGCCGACCCCGAGCAGAGCCGGCAGTCGGCGGACGCGATCGCCGCGCGGCGGCTGGGTACGGCCGCGGAGTACGCCGCCGACATGGGCGTACGGATCCTGCTGGAGACCCACGACTCGCACCGCACCGCAGCCGACTCGATCCGCGTCCTGGGCCTGGTCGGCCACCGCCACGTCGGCTCGCTGTGGGACGTCATGCACACCTGGCTGGGCGGCGAGCAGCCCTCGGAGAGCTACGCGGCCCTCGCCCCGTACCTCGGCTACGTCCAGCTCAAGGACATCGCCTCCGCCGACGACACGACCCCGCTCCCGCTCGGCGCCGGAGTACTGCCCATCGCCGAGTGCGTGGAGGTCCTCTCCCGCCACGGCTGGGACGGCTGGCTGTGCTGGGAGTACGAGAAGCGGTGGTACGAGGACGCCGCCCCGCTGCCCGAACTGCTCGACGCGGGCCGCGACCACCTGGCACGGCTGCTGAACGAGTCGGCCTAGGCGCCCACGCCCACGCCGACGGCAGAGGCGCCGAGCCCGCTGCGCCGTCAGGGGACGGCCACGAGTTCCACCTCGAACCCGTGGAAGGCGAGGTGGTTCAGGCCGGGCGCGCACCGGTCGTGGCGGGCGGCGGTGACCGCCGGCGACCGTAATTCGCTGGTCCCGCGTAGGGCCCGCCGTATAACGTCCCCCCTCGTGCCCGAACCCACCCCCCGCCCCGTCATGCCCTCATGAGCCTCGCCCGTACGTTCATCGACGTACGGCCGCTGCGCGCCTCCCCCGTTTTCCGGCGGCTGCTGATCGGGCGGACGGTGTCCGTGCTGGGTGGCTTCATGACCATGGTGACCGTCATGTACCAGGTCTGGGAGATGACGCACAGCGCGGTCTGGAGTGGTGCGGTCGGGGTGGCGCAGGTGGTGCCCATGGTGGGGGTGGGGCTCTTCGCCGGGGCTTGGGTGGACCGGGGGGACCGGCGGCGGATCTTTCTGATCGCCACCGTGGGGCAGGCGGTGTGCGCGCTGCTGCTCGCGGTGCAGGGCTTCACCGGCGGCATGCCGGTGGCCGGGATCCTCGCGCTGGTGGCTGCCGGGGCCTGTTTCGGTGCGGTCGGCGCGCCGGCGGCGGGCGTGTTCGTGCCGCGGCTGCTGCCGAAGGAGCAGGTGGCGGCGGGGCTGGCCCTCAACCAGGTCACCGGCCAGGCGATGATGCTGCTCGGTCCGGCGCTGGGCGGGCTGTTCCTCGGCTGGTTCGGTATCGGCGTCTGCTATCTGCTGGACGCCCTGAGCTTCGGCCTCGCCTTCTACGGCGCCTTCGGCCTGCCCGCGCTGCCGCCCGAGGGCGAGCCGTCGCGGGCCGGGCTGCACGGCGTCCTGGACGGCCTGCGCTTCCTGGCCGGCCACCGCGTGGTGCGCGGCGCGCTCATCACCGACCTCGCCGCCACGGTCCTCGCCATGCCGGCCAGCCTCTTCCCACTGGTCAACGCGGAACGCTTCGGCGGCAACCCGCGCACCCTCGGCCTGTTCGTCTCCGCCCTCGCGGTGGGCGGCGTCACGGCGACGGCCCTGTCGGGTTCGGTCACCCGGCTGGGCCGCCCCGGCCTGGTGATGCTGGGCGCGTCGGGCACGTGGGGCGTGGCACTGGCGCTGTTCGGCCTGACGACCGACCCGTGGGCCGGGCTCGGGCTGCTGGCGGTGGCGGGTGCCGCCGATGCCCTGGCGGTCGTCTCGCGCACCACGATCGTCCAGACCCGTACTCCCGACGCCCTGCTGGGCCGGGTGACGGCCGCCGAGCAGATCGTCGGCCAGGGCGGCCCGCACCTCGGCAATCTGCGCGGCGGCCTGGTCGCCGGCTGGTCCTCCGGCGCGACCGCCCTGGTCACGGGCGGGCTGCTGTGCGTACTGGCGGTGGCCTACGTGGGCGCCGCTACGCCGGAGCTGCGGGACGGGAAGGTCACTCCGGACGAGCCATGATCGGCGTGGTGGGGTCGAGGCACCAGCCCAGCACGGCGGGCCACGGCCCGTACCCGGCATCCAGGTCGAGATGGGCGGCGCCCGGGAGGATGTCGGTCGGGAGGGCGAGCGGGGCGCCATAGACGGTGTCGGCGCCCTCCTCGCAGTACGGGTCGTCGTCGCCCGCGACCAGGCGGGTGGGGCCGGGAAGGGTGAACTCCAGGGGCGGCGGGGCGAATCGGGCGACCTCCGGGTGCCGGGCGAGTACGGCGCCGGACGGTGGGGCCACGAGCAGTACCCGGTCCACGGCGTCGAGCCCGGGCATCCCGCGTGCGACGGCGTGCAGCCACAGCACGGCGGACAGGCTGTGCGCGACCACGACCCGTTCCGCCCCCGCGTCGAGCTCGCCGAGGTGCCGTGCCAACTCCTCCAGCCAGACCTCCGGTTCGGGGTCGTCGGGATCGGGGAGCTGCGGATAGACGACCTGGTGGCCGATGCCGGCGAGACGGTCGGCGAGCCAGTGCTGCCAGTGGTCCTCGGGGCGGTGGTTCTGCCAGCCGTGGAGGATGAGGTAGGCGGTCATGGCGTCGATGGTCGCCGATCCCTGCCGTGGCGAGCCAATGCGCCGACGTCCACTGGGCCGGGGGGCGGGCTACGGCGCCCGCGACAGGGGCGCCGGGAGCGGAGCAGCGGTTGGGCGTGCGGAAGAGCAGCAGTTCGGCCTCGGCGGTGACGCCGTGCCCTGGACGGACCGGGTCGGCCAGGTGAAACCGACCTCGACGGCGTCGAGTCGGTCGCCGGAGCACCGGCAGCGCGGCGCCCACTGGGAGGTGGCACCGACCGCGCGGCCCGAGGCGACGGAGACCTGCGCGTACGGCACCGGCCGGCCCGTCGCCGCGCGGGCGGGCTGCGCGTCGATGCAGTCGCCGACCTCACGAGCCCCTGGCACGCAGGTGACCGCGTGGCTCCCGCGGCCCTCCTCCTCCGCCGCCACCGACGGATCGGCGGCGTGCAGGCGCCCCAGCCGCTCCAGCCGCACCAACACGCCCTCCAGGCCCGGCTCCCGCAGCCTGCAGCTCACCCGCCGGCCCCCGTCACAACCGCGCCCGCAGCGCCCCGAACTCCTCGTGAAAACCCGGAAAGGTCTTCCGTACGCACCCAGGGTCGTCGAACGAGATACCCGGTACCCGCAGCCCGGTCACCGCGAAGGACATGACGATGCGGTGGTCGCCGTACGACTTGATCTCCGCGCCGACGGGACCACCAGCGGGACCCGGCTGGATCTCGATCCAGTCCGGGCCGGTGGCCACCTCCACCCCCAGCCGCCGCAGATTCTCCGCGCACGCCTCCAGCCGGTCGCACTCCTTCACCCGCGTGTTCGCCACGTCCTCGATCCGCACCGGCCCGGAGGCGAACGGCGCGACGGCCGCGAGGGTCGGCATGGTGTCGGAGATGTCCCGCATGTTGACGGTGACGCCCCGCAGTTCGCCGCTCCCCCGGACCGTGGTCGACTCCGCGCCCACCGACACCTCGGCGCCCATCCGGCGCAGTACGTCGACGAAGCCCAGGTCGCCCTGGAGCGCCCCCTCGCCCAGCCCCGGGACCGTCACCTCGCCGCCGGTGACGGCGGCCGCCGCGAAGAAGTAGCTCGCGGTCGACGCGTCGGGCTCGACCGCGTACGTCGTGGCGCCGTAGCCGCCGGGCGGGACGACGAAGACGTCGCCCTCGCACCGCACCTCCACCCCGAAGGCCCGCATCATCGCGATCGTGATCTCGACGTACGGCACCGAGACCAGGTCGGTCACCGTGATCCGCAGGCCCGTTCGGGTCAGCGGCCCGAGCAGCAGCAGCGCCGTCAGGTACTGCGACGACTGACCCGCGTCCAGCGTCACCTCCCCGCCCTCGACGCCGGCCGCCGCGACCGTCAGCGGATGGTGGCCCTCCTGCTCCTCGTGCCGCAGGTCCACGCCGAGGTCGCGCAGGGCGCGGGTCAGCGGGAGCAGGGGGCGGCGGCGCATCTGGGGCGAGGCGTCGAAGCGGTACGTGCCGTGGCCGGCCGCGGCCAGCGTCGGCAGGAAGCGGGCCGTGGTCGCGCCGTCGCGGCAGTAGACGTCCGCCTCGGCGACCGCGGGGCCCTGCGGGCGGCCGTCGACCTGCCAGGTGTCCGGGGTCCGGCCGACCCGGTACCCGAGCCGGGCCAGCCCCTCGGCGAAGCCCTCCGTGTCGTCGGAGCGCAGCGGCCGTACGAGGGTGGTGACACCGTCGGCCGCCGCCGCCAGGAAGAGGGCGCGGGCGGTGATGGACTTGGAACCGGGGATGTCGACAACGGGCATGCCGACATGATCGCCCGCGCAGCGGCTCCGTCGCCGGTACGTCCACGGGATGGACCCACCCCGGCCAGCCGCCGCGCCGGTTCGGCGCCCTCACCGATGCCCACCCGCCACCGGGCCGACGCCCTGCCCGATGCCGGTGCGGCGCCCTGCCCGATGCCCGTCCGATGCCCTGCCCGCCGCCCGTTCAGCGCCCCGCCCGATGCCCGCACGACACCCCCACCACCCCTCCGATATCCCCGCCCACCGCCCTCTCGACGCTCCCCCCACCGCCCGCCGAC